>NZ_CP080243.1:0-1365000 GCF_019431245.1 Polymorphobacter sp. PAMC 29334
TTCGATGAAGCTCAGCGCCTCATCCGCGAGACCCCGTCCGACATCGCGCCGGCCTGCGCGCCACAAGGGCCAGCCAACCCACAGGATCCGAAATGACCCAAGCCCATCGACCGCTCGAAGGCCTGCGCGTGATCGACCTGACGCGGGCGCTCGCCGGGCCGTATGCGACCTTGCTGCTGGCGGGTCTCGGGGCCGAGGTGATCAAGGTCGAGGATCCGGATGGAGGCGATCTCGCGCGCGAAAACAGCCCGTATGTCGGCCGCGACGGGGTGACGGTGGAGCGCCTCCACGACGACGATATCTCGATTTCCCATCTTGCCCGCGCCCGCGGCAAGCGGGGAATTTCACTCAACTTCAAGGCCGAAGGCGCGCGCAAGGTTTTTCAGGATCTGTGCAGCCGCGCGGATATCGTCGTCGAGAATTTTGCTGCCGGCACCGCCGACCGGCTCGGCGTCGGCTATACGGCGGCGAAGGCGGCGCGGCCCGACATCATCTATTGCTCGCTATCGGGCTTCGGTGCCGACCGCCCCGACGGCAAGGCGATGGACGTGATCATCCAGGCGCTGTCGGGCGCGATGTACACGAGCGGCGAGCCGGGCGCGCCGCCGGTCCGCATGGGTATTCCCGTTGCCGACATGCTCGCCCCGGTATTCGGCGTGATCGGCATCCTCGCCGCGCTCGAACAGCGGCATCGGACCGGCGAGGGCCAGCATATCGACGTCTCGATGCTCGGCGCGCTGACGTCGTTCGTCGCGATCGAGAACTGGTCGGCACTCGCTGCCGCCGGGATGCCGTCGCGGACCGGGCTGACGGTCCAGCGCCTGTCACCGTTCGGTGTCTTCGAATGTTCGGACGGGTATGTCGCCGTCGTCGCGGTCCACGAGAAGCTCGCGCGGGGGCTTTTCCGTGCGATGGGCCGTCCCGAACTGAGCGCCGACCCGCGCTATGCCGGGCGCGACGTCCGCGTCGCGAATGCCGTGCCGCTCGAAGCCGAGATCACAGCGTGGTCGAAGCAGCACACGGTCGCGGCTGTCGTCGCGGCGCTGCAGGCCGAGGGCGTTCCGGTCGCGCCCGTCCGGCACCCGGAGGAGGCGCTGGTCGATCCCCGCGTCGTCGAGCGCAACGAGACGATGCCGCTCGCCCATCCCGCCTACCCGTCAACCGTCGATCTTCGCAGCGTCGGGGTGCCGATCACCTTTTCGGCCGCGCGCACCGGCTTCGATGCGGTGCTGCCGGTCCATATCGGTGAACATAACCAGCAGGTGCTGGGCGGCCTGCTCGGCTACGACGATGCCAAGATCGCCGCGCTGGCAGTGGAAGGGGCGATCTGATGTCCGCCGCCGACGCGCTCGCCGCGATCGGTGCCGCCTATCGCGACCCGGATGTGATCGCGCAGCGGCTTACGGCTGGCGGGGCCCGGGTGATCCGCACCATCGGCAGCGATGCCCCCGACGCCTTGTTACGCGCGGCGGGCTTTGCGCCGGTGCGTGTCGTGCCGCCATCGGTCGACGCGACGCCGCGCGCCGATGCGCTGATCGGCAAGCCGACCGGACGGCTGCGGACACACCGCCTGCTCGAATGGCTGCTCGAGCCGAGCCAGACCGAGACGCCGATCCTGATTACCCGCGCCGACAGCCAGCAGCCGCAGCTGTTCGCCGCTTTGCGCGAACTGCGGCGACTGGGCGAGCCGGGGCCGCGGCGCTTCGCGATGCTCGACCTGCTTCACCAGCCGCGCGTGAGTTCAGCCCGGTATAATCGCCACCGGCTGGCGCAGCTTGGCGACTGGCTGGTCGAGCAGGGCGGCAATCTTGTTTCCGATGCTTCGCTAAGCGCCGGGGTCGATGCCGAGACGCGACTGCGGACCCACGTTCTCGCCCTGCAGACGCGCCGGTCGGCGGCGAAGCTTTCGCTGTCAGGGACCGACATGCTGCGGATCGCCGGGGCGTGCGCGACCTTGCCGATCGCCGAGATGATCGGGCATCTCGAAGCTATCCTCGCTGATCCGGCAGCACCGCTCAAGGTATCACGACGGCTGTGGCTGACCGGCAGCGCTCCCGAGGACGACCGGGTCTACGCCGAGCTCGAACGCGACGGTGTCATCATCGTCGGCGACAGCCACGATTGGGGCGTGCCGCGGTTTCGCCTCGCACCGGCAGCCACCCTCGACGACCTTGCCGACCCCGAGCGGCTCGCCCCGCTGGCAGCGCGCTCGCTTGCCGACGCAGCGCGCACCACCGTGGCCGCAGCCCGCGAGGCGGCCGCCGATGCGATCGTCAACCTGATCCTCGACGGTGACGAGGTCGCGCCATGGCTATCGTCGCAATTGCGGGGGCATACTGGTGTTGTCGTCGAGGAGCACGTCTGGCCGACGCCTGCCCCGCTTCTGCCGCGTCCCGCCGCCACTGCCACTGCCCGACCGGAACGCAGTCGCAAGCTATTGCGCGTCGCCGCCGACTTCGGGACGTTCCAGCGCGCGTGGTTCGCCGATGTCCGGGCCAAGGTCGCCGACGGCGCGCTGTTTGCGGTGGTCAACGCCAATGCCCCGCAGGAAATACTGCGCGCGTTCGACCTGCCGTTCGTCGTCAACCAGTGGTGGGCGTCGATCGTCGCGGCGAAGCAGCAATCGGGGCGGTACCGCCGCCTCCTCGCCGAACACGGCTTGCCCGCCGACGTCGAGGCGTACAGCACGCAGGCGCTGGCGGCGGCGTTCGACGACGATCCCGAGGCAGAACCGTGGGGCGGCCTGCCGACGCCCGATTTTGTCTACGCCATCGCCGCCTCCGACCCGACGCCGGCGATCTTCGAGGCGATGGCCGAGCACGCTTATGCCGTGCACTTCATCTATGAGCGGACGGTCGATCCCCGGCCCGCGATCGCGACGCGCTGGTGGGAGGTGATGCTCGACGATTGGGATGTCGCGCTCGAAGCCGAGCGGATCGACCTGCTCGTCGATGAGCTTCGCGCGGTGATCTCTCAACTCGAAACGGCGACCGGTCGCGCGTTCGATTTGCCGCGGTTCCGCGAGATCCTCGATCTGGTCAACGAGCAGGAGGATTATTACCGCGCCACCCGCGATCTCATCGCGCGGACGGTGCCCGCTCCGATCAGCATCGTCGACAGCATGCCGGCGACGATGGTGCCGCAATGGCATCGCGGCAGCGCGTGGGCGCGCGACGCGGCGCGGGCATTCCACGATGAAGTCGCCGCCCGGGTCGCCGCGGGTGAAGGCGTCGTCCGCGACGAGAAGGTGCGGTTGATGTGGGTCGGGCGCGGGTTGTGGAGCGAGACCAGCTTCTACCAGCGATGGGAGGACAGCCACGGCGCAGTGTTCGTCTGGTCGATGTATCTCGCGCTCGCCGCCGACGGCTATATCCGCCGCTTCGATCGCGGGCGTGACCCGCTGCGGGCATTGGCGGCGCGGTTCCTGACGATGGGCGACGAATTACGGATGCCGAGCTGGGCCGGACCGTGGCACGTCCATGAGGCCCGGACCCACCAGGTCGACGGCGCGGTCGCCCTTGCCGATGCCGACCCCTTCACGGTGCGCGCGTTGGTCGATGCCGGAATTCCGGTACTCGAACTCGGCGTCGACAATTTCTCGCTGCAGGCCGACGACCTCGATCGGCTCAATGCCCGCGTGACGAGCTTCATCGAGGGCGCGGCGGGGGCTCGCGCGGCAGCGCGGCGCGGCATCGTCGCGTGATCGAGATCGTCTTTCTCGGCGACCTGATCCTCGATGTCCCCGAATCCGATCACTGGCTCGCCGGTATCGCGCCCGTCACCCGCGCCGCCGACATCGCGATCGGCCACCTCGAGGTTCCGCACACACTGAACGGCGACGAACTGGTGGGCGATGTCCCGGCACCCGGGGCCGACCCCGCGCATCTGGCGGCGCTCGCCCGCGCCGGCATCGACATCGTCTCGCTCGGCGGTAACCACATCGCCGACTGCGGAGCGCGGGGCATTGCCGACACGATCGCGGAACTCGACCGCCTCGGCATCGCCCATGCAGGTGCCGGGGCAACGCTGGCCGCGGCGCAGGAACCGGCGATCTGCGTGCGCAACGGACGCCGCGTCGCGCTGCTCAGCTATAATTGCGTCGGCCCGGAAATCGGCTGGGCCGGTGCCGGTTGCGCCGGAACGAACTACGTCATCGTCCGCGCCGACGATGGCGGCCCGACCCGCCCGCAGGCGAACCTGATCGAGGCGATCCGGCGTCGCTGGCGCTGATGTCGAGCCACATTGCGGCGGCCAAGGCCGAGGCCGACTTCGTCGTCGTCGCATTGCACAAGGGCATTACCCACCGCCCCGCCGAACTTGCGCCGTACGAGCGGCCGATCGCGCATGCCGCGATCGATGCCGGCGCGGACGTCGTCGTCGGGCACCACGCGCATATCACCCGCGGCATCGAGTTCTATCGCGGCAAGCCGATCTTTCACGGCCTCGGCAACGGCGTCGTCGTCACGCATGCGCTGAGCCCGGCGCAGGATCATCCGGCCCGCGCCGAATGGGCCGCGCGCCGCGAGCAAGTTTTCGGCTTCGTGCCCGACCCGGCGTATCCGCTTGCGCCATTCCATCCCGAAGCCGTCAAAGGGATGATCGGCCGCTGCCGGATTGACGTCGACGGCACTGTCGAAACGGCGTTCCTGCCGGTCTGGTTCGCGCCACCCGGCCGCCCCGAGGTTGCCACGGGCGAGCAAGCCGTGATCATCGGCGACTATATCGACACGATCGGCCAGCGCGCCGGGCTTACCGCGTTAGTCTCGTCAAAGCGGGCTGGATGGATAATTCTTGGTAATTGCCCAATCTGACAGGCCTTGATCTTGCCCCTACGGTTTTGTGCAGCGACACGGGGGTTTGATCGTCCGTTGACCGTACCCCCCGCCATGAGACCAGTGCGAAATTGTCAGAAGGCAGGCATCTCGCCCTCGGTCATCCGCGTAAGATCATGCAACGTCGCGAACGTCGCGGGTGCGGAAAGAAATGGCAATACTCGCGTTATCGCCGTCATCGGGCTTATTGGCTCGGATCGAGCCGAATCGTAGCCGGAGCCGCAAGCCAGCAATGAAGTCCGTACCACGTTTTGCGACCCGGGCGTTCCTCGGGATCGCTCTCGCCATGCTGGCCGGATGCGGGAAGAAGAAGGAGGACAAGGGTCCGCCTCCTACTCCCGAGGCTGGCTATGTCGTGCTGCGTGCCGAGACGGTGCCGTTGTTCATTGAACTGACCGGCCGGACCGCGGCGTTCGAGACGTCGGATGTTCGCCCGCAGGTTGCCGGGCTGATCCTCGCGCGGACCTTCACCGAGGGCAGCGTCGTCCACGCCGGGCAGACGCTCTATAAGATCGACCCGTCGCAATATCGCGCCGCGTTGGCGCAGGCGCAGGCGAACCTGTCGAGCGCGCAGGCGAACGCGGCGGCCACCAAGGCCAAGGCCGATCGCTACAAGCCGCTCGCCGATATGCAGGCGGTCGCCAAGCAGGATTATGTCGATGCGCGCGGTACCGCCGACCAGGCGGCGGCGTCGGTGTCGCAGAATCGCGCGGCAGTCGAGACCGCCAAGATCAACCTCGGTTTCACCAATATCCCCGCCCCGATCACCGGTCGCATCGGCCGGTCGCTCGTCACGACGGGCGGGCTGGTGACGGTCGGCCAGACGACCGCGCTGACGACGATCCAGCGGCTCGACCCGATCTTCGTCGACATTCAGCAATCGAGCGCCGACCTGCTCAGTCTGCGGCGTTCGCTCGCGAGCGGCGGACGCGCGGCGTCATCGGCGGCGGTCCGGCTCGAACTCGCCGACGGCAGCGAATATGCCGCGAGCGGGCGGGTAGAGTTCGCCGAAGCGGTCGTCGACCCGAACACCGGCACCGTCACCCTCCGCGCCCGTTTTCCCAATCACCAGGGCGTCCTTCTCCCGGGGATGTTCGTCCGCGCCCGGCTGAGCCAGCAGACGGCGCAAAACGCGATCCTCGCGCCGCAGACCGGAATCAGCCGCGATCCCAAGGGCAACGCGACTGCGCTCGTCGTCGGCAAGGACAACAAGGCGGTCAGCCGCGACGTCAAGCTCGACCGGACCGTCGGCGACAAATGGCTGGTCGCCAGCGGTCTCGCCGCCGGGGACAAATTGATTGTCGAGGGGATTAATCGGATCAAACCCGGACAGGCAATCAAGCCAGTGGCGGCGGGATCGAAACCCGCGCCGCGCCCGGCTGCAAACGACGACAGCGCCAAGTCGTAGATGATTTCGAAAATCTTCATCGACCGGCCGATCTTCGCGTGGGTGCTCGCGATCATCGTCATGCTCGCCGGTATCGGCGGGGTTCTGTCGCTGCCGGTCGAGCAATATCCCGACATCGCCCCGCCCGCCGTCAACATCCGCGCGACCTACCCGGGCGCGTCCGCCGAGACGCTCGAATCGAGCGTGACGCAGGTCATCGAACAGCAGCTTACCGGCATCGACGGGCTGATCTATTTCCAGGCGACGTCGAATTCGGCGGGTGCGCTGACGCTCGTGGTGACCTTCGAGAAGGGAACCAACCCCGACATCGCGCAGGTCCAGGTCCAGAACAAGGTCCAACAGGCGCTGCCCCGGCTGCCGCAGCAGGTCCAGCAGCAAGGCCTGACGGTCACCAAGTCGAATGCCGACTTCCTGATGGTCGTGTCGCTTTACGACTCGTCGGACAAGACGACCTCGTTCGACGTTGCCGACTATCTCGTCTCGAACCTTCAGGACCAGATCGGGCGCATCAAGGGCGTCGGCGATTATAATGTGTTCGGCTCGCAATATGCGATGCGGATCTGGCTCGATCCATACAAGCTGGCGAGCTTCCAGCTCATTCCCGGCGATGTCGTCAGCGCATTGCAGGCGCAGAATACCCAGATCGCCGCCGGGCAGCTTGGCGCCCAGCCCAGCCCCGACAGCCAGATGCTCAGCGCAATCGTCACCGAGCGGTCGCGGCTGACGACGCCCGACGAATTCAAGAAGATCATCGTCAAGACGCAGACCGATGGGTCGAAGGTGCTGCTCAGCGACGTCGCGCGGGTCGAACTCGGCAGCGAAAGCTATACCAACACCGGGCGCCTCAACGGCCACCCGGCGGTCGGCATGGCGATTCAGCTCGCTCCCGGGGCCGACGCGCTCAAGACCGCCGAGCTCGTCCGTGCCGCCGTCGCCAACGCGTCGGGGTCGTTCCCGTCCGGGTATAAATACGCCTTCCCGCTCGACAGCACGGCGTTCATCAAGCTGTCGGTCGAGGAGGTCGTCAAGACGCTCGGCGAGGCGATCGTCCTCGTCGTCATCGTCATGTTCGTTTTTCTGCAAAGCTGGCGCGCGACGCTGATCCCGGCGATTGCGGTGCCGGTGGTGCTGCTCGGCACCTTCGGCATCCTCGCGCTGTTCGGCTATTCGATCAACACGCTGACCCTGTTCGGGCTCGTGCTGTCGATCGGCCTGCTCGTCGACGACGCGATCGTCGTCGTCGAGAACGTCGAGCGGGTGATGGACGAAGACCCCGACATCTCGCCGCGCGACGCGACGATCAAGTCGATGGCCGAGATTCAGACGGCGCTGATCGGCATAGCGCTCGTCCTGTCGGCGGTGTTCATGCCGATGGCGTTCTTCGGCGGGTCGGTCGGCGTGATCTACCGCCAGTTTGCGATCACGATCATCGCGTCGATGACGCTGTCGGTGCTTGTCGCGCTGGTCCTGTCGCCCGCGCTGGCGTCGCATCTGCTCAAGCGGCCCGACAAGGAGAAAAAGGAGGGTCGGGTTGCACGCCTGGGCCACCGCTTCAACGACTGGTTCAACCGCACCGCCAATCGCTACCGCGATATCGTCGCGCGGATTATCGCCAAGCCGCTGCTTCTGTTGATCGGTTACGGCGTCATCATTGCCGTGCTGATCCTCGGCTTCCTCCACCTCCCGACGAGCTTCCTGCCGAATGAGGACCAAGGCATCGCGCAGCTCCAATTTATCATGCCCGCAGGGACGACGCAGGCGCGCGCGGTCGAAGTCGCCAAGTCGATTGAGGCGCACTTCCGCGCGGCCGAGCAAAAGACGATCGACATCGTCTACATCGTCATCGGCCAGAACACCGCCGGAACCGGCCAGAACGTTGCCCGCGGCTTTATCGGCTTCAAGCCGTGGGACGAACGCACCGGAGATGGACAGAATGCCGCCGCGATCGTCGCCCGGTCGAACAAGCAATTGTCGTCGATCCGCGACGCCCAGTTCACCGCACTCAACCCGCCGCCGGTTCGCGGGCTCGGCCAGTCGGCCGGTTTCACCATGGAGCTCGAAAACTCCGGCAATCTCGACCGCGCGACGTTCCGCCAGCGGACGGATGCGCTCGTCGCCGCGGCAAAGGCCGACCCGGGCCTGACCTCGGTCCGCCTCAACGGCCTTGACGACGTCCCCACGCTCGCGGTCGATGTCGATCAGGAGCAGGTCGGCGCGCTCGGCCTGACGCAATCCGATGTCGACCAGACGCTCGCCGCAGCGTGGGGTGGCACGTACGTCAACGACTTCATCGACCGCGGCCGCGTCAAGCGCGTCTATGTGCAGGGCGACGCTCAGTTCCGTAGCAAGCCCGAGGACCTGGCGAACTGGTATGTCCGCAATTCGAGCGGGACGATGACGCCCTTCTCAACCTTCGCCCACACCCGGTGGCAGCGGACGCCGACGACCCTCCAGCGTTACAACGCCAAGCCGGCGTTCGAGATCGCCGGCGAGGCTGCGCCGGGGTCGAGTTCGGGGGCGGCGATGCAGAAGATGATGGACCTAGCCGCGAAACAGCCGGGGACATCGGTCGAGTGGAGCGCGCTGTCGTATCAGGAGCGCCTGTCGGGCGGGCAGACACCGCTGCTGTATTCGTTGTCGCTGCTCGTCATCTTCCTGTGCCTCGCCGCGCTGTACGAAAGCTGGTCCATCCCGTTGTCGGTTCTGCTCGTCATCCCGCTCGGACTGTTCGGCGCGACGCTTGCGGTGACGTTCCGCGGGCTGACCAACGACGTCTACTTCCAAGTCGGGCTGCTGACGACGATGGGGCTGTCGGCGAAGAACGCGATCCTTATCGTCGAATTCGCCGAGCAGGCCGAGCGTGCGGGAAAAAGCGCGCTCGACTCGGCGCTCGAGGCGGCGCGACTGCGACTGCGGCCGATCATCATGACCAGCCTCGCTTTCATCTTCGGCGTCATCCCGCTGGCGATCTCGACCGGCGCCGGGGCGCAAAGCCGGATCGCGATCGGGACGGCGGTTATCGGCGGGATGCTGACCGCGACGATCCTTGCGATCTTCTATGTGCCCTTGGCGTTCGTGCTCGTGCGGCGACTGTTCCGCGGCCATGCGCCGGAAAAGAAGGACGGTCCCGACGGTGAGCCGGGTCCGGACGGCAAGCCGGGTCCCGACAAGCCTGTGGCGGAGGCTGCGCCCGACGTGCCGCTGCTCCCTGCCCCGACGATTCCCGATCCCGACCAGCCGCTGCTTCCGGCCCCGGCGGTCCCCGATCCCGACCAGCCGCGCTTGCCGCCGCCGGCATCCGCGGGAGCAACCGCATGACCCGGCCCCGTTTGATCAGTCGCTGGCCATTGCTCGCGGTGACCGCGCTCGCGGCGTGCAGCCTAGATCCGCATTATGTTCGCCCCGACCCCGCCGTGCCGCCGAGCTGGCCGGCCGGTGATGCATATCTGCGCACCACCGAGGCATCGCTGCCATCGGTCGACTATCGCCAGATCTACCTCGACCCGCATCTGCAGTCGATCATCACCCGCGCGCTCGAGAATAATCGCGACCTGCGCATTGCCGCGGCTAACATCGATTCGGCGCGGGCGCTGTACCGCGTCCAGCGGGCCGCGCTGCTGCCGCAGATCGATGCGACGGCGCGGACGTCGACATCGAACGGGCTGCTCAGCAGTTCGAGCGGGTCGACCGGAAGCACTGGCACGACCGGGACCGGCACGGGCTCGACTGGTTCGGGTGGCACCGGCACGGGCGGGACCGGGACTGGTACGGGAACGACCAGCACCGGTACGATAAGCTCGAGTTCGGGTACGCGGACAGTCTTCTCGACCGAACTCGGCGTCACCGCGTTCGAGATCGACCTGTTCGGCAAGATTCACAGCCTCGCCCGCGCCGCGCTCCAGCAATATCTCGCGACCGAGGCGGCGGCGCGGGCGACGCGGCTGACCCTCGTCGGCGACATCGCCAATGCGTATTTGACGCTGGCGACCGACCGCAGCCTGCTCGCAATCGCGATCGACACCGAAAAAAGCGCGCAGAAGTCGGTCGACTTGACCAAAATGCGGCTCGATGGGGGAGTCGCGCCGCGGACCGACCTCCGGCAGGCGCAGAGCGTGTTGTACCAGGCGCAATCCGACAAGGCGAACACGACGACGCTCGTCGCGCAGGACCGCAACGCGCTCGAACTGCTCGTCGGCGCGCCGGTCGCCGACGCCGACCTGCCGCCGTCGATCGAGGCGGTCGACGGCAAGATCGCCGCCCTCCCTGCCGGGCTCGACTCGCGCGTCCTCCTCCGCCGCCCCGACGTCGTCGAGGCCGAATACACCCTGCGCGCGGCAAATGCGCGGATCGGCGCGGCGCGGGCGAACTTCTTCCCGACGATAAGCCTGACCGCAGCGGCGGGTTTCGCCAGCACCGCGTTGTCGTCGCTGTTCACCGGGGGCGCCTTCTCATGGTCGATCGCCCCGGCGGCATCGCTTCCGATCTTCGACGGCGGCGCGAACAGCGGCAACCTCGCTTACGCCAAGGCGCAGCGCGACGTCGCGGTCGCCACCTATCAGAAGACCGTCCAGACGGCGTTCCGCGAGGTTGCCGATGCGCTCGCGCGGCGCGGAACGATCGATGCGCAGGCGGGGGCGCAGATCGCGGCCGAGCAGGCGGCGGACGATTCGAACACCCTCGAGACCGCGCGCTACAATGGCGGGATCGACCCGTACCTCAACGTGCTCGTGACGCAGCGGACGCTGTATTCGGCGCGGCAGACGCTGGCATCTGCCCGCCTGCTCCGCGCGCAGAGCCTCGTGACGCTGTACCAGACGCTCGGCGGCGACCAGTTGCTCGACCCGCAGCCGCTGTCGGGAGCAGCTAGGCCGGAACCGCGGTCAGGTAATAATTGACCGACGTGTCGCTGCCGAGGACGAACCCGCTACCCGGCCGCCACGTCATGCCGCTGACGCCGCGCACCGCGAATCCCGCCGTGGTCAATTCGGCGCTCAGTTCGTCGGGGGTGACGAACTTGCTCCAGTCGTGCGCGCCCTTGGGGATCGTCCGCATGATCCGTTCGGCCCCGACGATCAGCGTCGCATAGCTGAGCGGGGTCCGGTTCGGCGTCGACATCACCAGCAGGCCGCCCGGAGCCGTCACCGCGCGCAGGCTGGCAAGGAAGCGCGCGCGGTCGGCAACATGCTCGACGACCTCCATGCAGGTGACGAGGTCGAACACCGCCCCCTCGCGCGCGAGCACCTCGACCGGCGCGGTGCGGTAGACGATGTCGAGCTGGCCCGCCGCCGCGTGCGCCGCCGCCGCCGCAACATTCTCCGCCGCCGCGTCGATCCCGGTGACCGCCGCGCCCATCCGCGCCAGCGGCTCGGTCAGCAGCCCGGCGCCGCAGCCGACGTCGAGCGCGGTCATCCCGTCGAGCAGCCACCTCGCGCGCGCATCGCGCCCGCGGGCGATCATCGCGTCACGGATATAGCCGAGGCGCAGCGGATTGATCCGATGGAGCATCGCCGAGCTTCCCGCCGGGTCCCACCAGTCCCCCGCGAGCGCGCCGAAGAACCCCGCCTCGCGCGCATCGACAGTACCCGCGACCGCGCTATTCCCAGTACTATTCATAGCCCAAGCCTCGCTTGCTTGCCTTAATTGCCTCGTCCTCTATCACGCGGGCGAACGCGGCAAGTCATCCCTGACGCCGCACGAAGGATCGTCGCCCCCGTTATGGCCCGCATCGTGATGAAATTCGGCGGGACGTCGATGGCCGGAATCGAACGCATTCGCGGCGTCGCCGACCGCGTCCGCCGCGAGGTTGCCGACGGCCATGAGGTCGCGGTCGTCGTCTCGGCGATGGCGGGCGAGACCGACCGGCTCGTCGGCTTCTGCCGCGAGGCCTCGCCGCTCGCCGACCGTGCCGAATATGACGTCGTCGTCGCCAGCGGCGAGCAGGTCACCGCCGGATTGCTCGCTATCGCGCTCCAGGCGGCGGGTACCCCGGCGCGGTCGTGGCTCGGCTGGCAGCTACCCGTCGCGACGTCCGACGCGCACGCCTCGGCGCGGATCAAGGGCATCGACACCGATGCGATGGCCGCGAGCATGGCGGCGGGGACGGTCGCGGTGATGCCCGGCTTCCAGGGGATCAGCCCCAACGGGCGCGTCACGACGCTCGGGCGCGGCGGGTCGGACACATCGGCGGTGGCACTTGCGGCGGCATTGAAGGCCGATCGCTGCGACATCTACACCGACGTCGACGGGGTCTATACGACCGATCCGCGGATCGTGCCGCGCGCGCGCAAGCTGGCGATGATCACCTATGAGGAGATGCTCGAGCTCGCGAGCGTCGGCGCAAAAGTTCTCCAGACGCGTTCGGTCGAGCTGGCGATGAAGGAAAAAGTTCGCGTTCGCGTACTATCAAGCTTCAACGATGGTCCGGGAACGCTCGTGGTCGATGAGGACGAAATCGTGGAACAGGAACTGATCGCCGGCGTCGCCTACAACCGAAACGAGGCAAAGATCACCGTCGGCGGGGTTCCCGACCGCCCTGGCGTCGTTGCCGCGATCTTCGGTCCGCTCGCCGAGGCGAACGTCAACGTCGACATGATCGTCCAGAACATCGCCTATGTCGCGGGCACCACCGATGTAACCTTCACCGTGCCGCGGACCGAACTGACCTTGAGCGAGAGCGTTCTCGCGAAGATGAAGGACAGCATCGGCTATGCCAGCGTGACGAGCGACCCCGCCGTCGCCAAGATCTCGGTCGTCGGCGTCGGCATGCGCAGCCACGCCGGGGTCGCGGTGACGATGTTCAAGGCATTGGCCGACCGTGGCATCAACATTCAAGCGATCACGACGAGCGAGATCAAGGTCAGCGTGTTGATCGCCGAGGAGTATACCGAGCTGGCGGTGCGCGTGCTGCACACCGCGTACGGGCTGGACGCGGCATGAGGGGGAGCAAGGCTTTCGGACATCCCCCGTCACCCCGGCGAATGCCGGGGCCCATCTTGGTGCAAGCGACGGACTTCGCGTTGCGGGGCGAGTTGGGCCCCGGCCTTCGCCGGGGTGACGGCGATAATGTGCGGTTGCTCTTGACCGGCTTCGCTCGGGCCACGAGCGAATGACCCGCCTCGACACGCTTTCCGCGCGCGGTCGCGACTTCCTCGGCTCGACTCACGCCATCATGGCTGGCGCGATGACGTGGGTCAGCGAGCGCAACCTTGTCAGCGCGATCTCGAACGCGGGCGGGTTCGGCGTGATCGCGTGCGGGGCGATGCCGCCGCATATCCTCGATGCCGAGATTGCCGCGACGAAGGCGCTCACCGACCGTCCGTTCGGGGTCAATCTGATCACCCTCCACCCGGCGATGGCCGACCTGATCGCGATCTGCGGCAAGCACGATGTCAGCCACGTCGTCCTCGCGGGCGGCCTCCCGTCAGGGGCGGCGATCGAGGCGATCAAGGCGACCGGCGCGAAGCTGATGTGCTTCGCCCCGACCGCGGCGCTGGCGAAGAAGCTGGTTCGCTCGGGCGTCGACGCGATCGTCATCGAAGGCAGCGAGGCGGGCGGACACATCGGCCCGGTGTCGACGAGCGTTCTCGCGCAGGAAATTCTCCCGGTCATCCGCGACGTGCCCGTCTTTGTCGCGGGCGGTATCGGGCGCGGCGCGGCGATCGCCGCCTATCTTGAAATGGGGGCGAGTGGCGTCCAGCTCGGCACGCGCTTCGCCGCCGCGACCGAAAGCGTCGCGCACGCCAACTTCAAGCGCGCCTTCGTCCGTGCCTCGGCCCGCGATGCGCTGGCGTCGGTCCAGCTCGACCCGCGCCTGCCGGTCATCCCGGTCCGCGCGCTCAAGAATGCGGGTAGCGAGGCGTTCGCCGCGAAGCAGCGCGAGATCGCCAACCTCGTCGACGCGGGCACGATCGGCCTCGCCGAAGGCCAGCTACAGATCGAGCATTATTGGGCGGGAGCGCTGCGCCGCGCGGTCGTCGACGGCGATATCGAGAGCGGCTCGCTTATGGCGGGCCAGTCGGTCGGCATGGTGACGAGCGTGATGCAGGTCGCGGAGATCATCGACGAGCTGGTCGGCGAGGCCGAAGCGGCATTGAGCAACCGGGCGGCCTGATGCCCCCCGTCTCCCCCGCGCGCGAAATCCTCCGCCGCCTCCACGACGTCATGGCGTCGTCGACGAGCGCGCAGGCGAAGCTCAATGCCGTCGTCGCGATCGTCGCCGAGCAGCTCGATAGCGAGGTCGCGTCGATCTATCTGCTCCGCGATGGTGTCCTCGAGCTATATGCGACGCGCGGGCTGAGCCAGGCGGCGGTCCATGTCACGCGGCTGGCGATGGGCGAAGGGTTGACCGGGGTCATTGCGGCGACGCGCGAGCCGCTCAACCTCGCCGAAGCGCGCGCGCATCCCGACTTCGCCTACAAGCCCGAGACGGGGGAGGAGATCTTCCACAGCTTCGCCGGGGTGCCGATCGTCCGCCGCGAGGCGTCGGTCGGGGTGCTGTGTGTCCAGCACGCCGACCCGCGCGAATACGCCGAGATCGAGATCGAGGTGTTGCAGACGGTGGCGATGGTCCTCGCCGAGCTGATCGCCGGGGCCGGGCTGATCGATGACGTTGCCGCAGCGAAGGCGCGCAGCGCCGCCAGCGGTCCGGCGCGCCTCGCCGGACTCAAGCTCGTCGACGGCCTCGGGCGCGGCACGGCGGTGTTTCACCAGCCGCGCGTCGTCATCGAGCACACCGTCGCCGACGACGTCGAGGTCGAGCGCGCCCGCGTCTACGGCGCCTTCGTCAAGATGCGCGAGCAGATCGACGGGATGATGGGTCAGGTCGAATTCCTCGGCGGCGGCGACACCTCCGACGTCCTCGAGACGTACAAGATGTTCGCCTATGACGAAGGCTGGTCGCGGCGGATTAACGAAGCGATCGACTCGGGACTGACGGCGGAGGCGGCGATCGACCGCGTCCAGCAGCGGACCCGCGCGCGGATGCGCTCGATCGCCGACCCCTACCTCCGCGAGCGGCTGACCGACCTCGACGACCTGTCGAACCGGCTGATCCGCATCGTCTCGGGGCAGTTGGGGTCGGCGGCGCAGTCGGGGCTGCGCGGCGACACGATCCTGCTCGCGCGCAACCTCGGCCCGGCCGAGCTGCTCGAATACGACCGGCGGGTACTGAAGGGCGTCGTCCTCGAGGAAGGCTCGCTGACGGCGCATGTCACGATCGTCGCGCGCGCGATGGGGATACCGGTTGTCGGGCGGGTCCGCGACCTGCGGACGACGATCACCGACGGCGACGAGTTGCTCGTCGACGGGTCGGCGGGGACCGTCCTCGTCCGCCCATCGGCCGAGATGCTCAAGTCGTTCGCCACGACGAGCGCGCTCAAGGCGAAGCGCCAGGCCGAGTACGCCAGGCTGCGCGACCTGCCGGCGGTGACGAAGGACGGCACCCGCGTCGCGTTGATGATGAACGCCGGGCTGCGCGACGATGCTGCCGCGCTCGACGCGACGAATGCCGACGGCATCGGGCTGTTCCGCACCGAATTCCAGTTCCTCGTGTCGGCGACCCTCCCCCGCCGCGAACGCCAGACGTCGCTGTACAAGGCGGTGCTCGACGCCGCCGGCGACCGCCCGGTGGTCTTCCGCACCGTCGACATCGGCGGCGACAAGGCGGTGCCGTACATGCGCGACGACGCGCACGAGGACGAGAATCCGGCAATGGGCTGGCGCGCGCTGCGCCTCGCGCTCGGCCGCTCGGGACTGATGAAGGTCCAGGCGCGCGCCTTGCTCGAGGCCGGGGCCGGGCGGACGCTCAACATCATGTTCCCGATGGTCAGCGAGCCGTGGGAGTTCGACGCGGCCAAGGCGCTGGTCGAGGCGCAGCGCGAATGGCTGGTCAAGTCGGGACGGTCGCTCCCGGCGCAGGTCCGCTATGGCGCGATGCTCGAAGTCCCGGCGCTCGCCGAATGTCTCGACGTGCTGTTGCCCAAGGTCGACTTCGTCTCGATCGGGACCAACGACCTGACGCAATTCCTGTTTGCCGCCGACCGCGCCAATCCCAAGCTCGCCGACCGCTACGACTGGCTGTCCCCCGCGATCCTGCGCTTCCTCCGCCGCGTCGCCGCCGCGTGCACCGCCGCGAATGTGCCCGTCACCGTCTGCGGCGAGATGGGGGGCCGTCCGCTCGAGGCGCTCGCGCTGATGGCGATCGGAATCGAGCGGCTGTCGATCACCCCCGCCGCGATCGGCCCGATCAAGGCGATGATTCGCTCGGTCGACCTCGCCCCGGTCCGCGCCGCGATGGCGGGCTGGCTCGAGGTTGGGGCACCGACGATCCGCGCCGATTTGACCGCGCTGGCCGACAATTCGGGCGTAGCCCGCGGCTGACATTTGACGGTCGCGCGATTGCTGGGCGCGTCAGTGGATCGGCGATGTGCGCGCTATGTGCGGGGCGGTGTGCGCAAGGTTCTCACGCAGGGTAAACCTTGCGCCACGCGGTCACGGCGACGCTCGCGAAAAGCCCGGCGAGCGCATACGGATCGGCGGCGGTGAACTGGATCGCCGATTTGCGGTCGGCGAATTCGATGATCAGGAGCGACCCGATCGGCGCACCGTCGATCCCGAGCAACGGTCCGGCGGCGACGATCTGGTCGGCTACCGTATTGATATGATTAAGATGTTCGTCGCGGGTCGAGGCGCGAAGAGCGGTGCTGCCGGGCTTATCGATGCAATGGATCGCGAAATGCGGCATGGCCAGCTCCGGAATATGCGACGCTGGTCGCGCGCGCCGCAGCACGTCTAGAGCCTCGCCGCCGCTTGGAACAGCGCGAAAGCGCGCCCCGCCAAGGTTGACCAAAGCAGCCCCTTAGCGTAAGCGCCTCGCCTTTGCCGGACCCTCCGGTTGCCAAGGACGTAAACGATGTCGCGCATCTGCGAACTGACCGCCAAGGGTCGCCTGGTCGGGAACAATGTCTCCCACGCCAACAACAAGACCAAGCGGTTGTTTTTGCCCAACCTTCAGAACGTGACGCTGATGTCCGACGTCCTCGGACGGTCGGTTCGTCTGCGCGTGTCGATGAACGGCCTGCGTTCGGTCGAGCATGTCGGCGGCCTCGATAACTGGCTGGTCAAGACCAAGGCCGAGAAGCTGAGCGACCGCTGCGTCAAGCTCAAGCGTGAGATCAAGAAGAAGATTGCCGCGACGACCGCCGCCGAGACCCCGGCCGCCGCAGCCTGACGCAAATGGCGGTGCAGCGCGCCGCCATCCCCGTCCGCCCGGCAACATCGGCGGATAGCAGGCTCGTTGCAGCAACGCTCGCCCGCGCTTTCATCGACGATCCGGCGCTGGCGTATCTTTTCCCGGAGGTCCTGACCCGGCCCGCCAAGCTGCTGAAATTCTTCAGCACTGTCGTTCGCATCGAGGCCCGTCCGGCTGACACGCTGATCGCTGGCGACGGTGCCGCGATGACGATCTGGCGTCCTCCCGGTGCGTGGCGGACGTCACCCCTGGCGATGCTCGGTGTTCTCGTGCCACTCGTCACGACCTTCGGCGCCGCGCTCCCCCGCGCCTTGCGATTGCAGGCGCTGATCGAGAACCACCATCCAGCGACGCCCCACTGGTATCTCGCTTTTGCCGGGTGCGATCCAACACTGCACGGTCGCGGCTTCGGTGGCGCGGCGATTCGGTCGAAGCTCCGCGACTGCGATCACGTCGGAATACCCACCGCGCTTGAAACTGCGACCCCAGCCAACCTGGCGATCTACGCCGCGCTCGGTTTTGCCGTGACAGGTGAGTTCGACGCCGCGCCGGGCTTACGTTTCTGGTCGATGTGGCGCGAGCCGGTGCCGACGCGGTAGCGGTCGGACGGTAGAACGCCTATCTGCTCGGCGATGCCCAAGCCGATCCGATCGCCTAGCGAAGTCCTCCACCAGGTCTTCGGCTTCAACGACTTTCGCGGTCATCAGGGCGGGATCGTCGCGGATGTCTGCGCCGGGCGCGACGTCCTCGCGATCATGCCGACCGGAGCAGGCAAGTCGCTGTGCTACCAGGTGCCTGCGCTCGTCCGCCCCGGCTGCGCGATCGTCGTTTCGCCGCTGATCGCCTTGATGGCCGACCAAGTTCGCGCGCTGCGAGCATACGGCGTTCGCGCCGCCGCGCTCAACAGCCAGTCAGACGATTCGAACGCGACGATCGCCGCGCTGAATAACGGCGAGCTCGACCTGCTCTACGTCGCGCCTGAGCGCGCGAGCCAGCCGGGGTTCCAGACGCTCGTCAGCCGGGTCGAAATCGCCCTCGTCGCAATCGACGAGGCGCATTGCGTCAGTCAGTGGGGGCATGATTTCCGCCCCGATTACCGGCAGTTGCGCCGGTTTTGCGACCTTCTGGAGGGCGTGCCGCGGGTCGCTTTGACCGCCACCGCCGACGCGACGACCCGGCTCGATATCCTCGACCAGCTTGGCATCGCGCCCGATCGCATGGTCGTCGCCGGGTTCGACCGGCCGAACATCCGCTACGAAGTCGAGCCCAAGACGAGCGCGATGCGCCAGCTCGACACCTTCCTCGCGACCCAGCGCGGCAAGTCGGGGATCGTCTACACCCCGACCCGGGCGATTACCGACCGCGTCGCCGACTCGCTCGCCAAGAGTGGCGTCCGCGCTTTGCCCTATCACGCCGGGCTCGACGCGCATGTCCGCGCGCGCAATCAGGAGGTCTTCGTCACGGGAGACGACACGGTGATGGTCGCGACCGTCGCGTTCGGCATGGGCATCGACAAGCCAGACGTCCGCTTCGTCGCGCACCTCGGCCTGCCGAAGTCGATCGAGGCTTATTACCAGGAGACCGGACGCGCCGGCCGCGACGGCGACCCGGCCGTCGCGCACCTGCTCTACGGGGCGGAGGATATCGCGCGCGCGCGCCAGTTTATCGCCGCGAACGACAGCACCCCTGAACGCAAGGCTGCCGAGAACGGGCGGTTGAACGCGCTGATCGGGTTCTGCGAGACGACCCAGTGCCGCCGCATCCCGCTGCTGACGTATTTCGGTGAACCCGCGCCGGCGCCGTGCATGAATTGCGACATATGCCTCAACCCGCCGATGCTGGCGGACGCAACCGAGGCGGCGCGCAAATTATTGTCGGCGGTGTACCGGACCGGGCAGCGCTTCGGCGTCGGGCATCTCGTCGACGTGCTGCGTGGGACCGGCGGCGAGAAGGTCCGCCGCTTTGGGCACGACGCGCTGTCGGTGTTCGGCATCGGCAGCGACACCGCCGCGAGCAGCTGGCAAGCGCTCGCCCGCCAGCTCGAGGCGAGCGAAGCTCTGATCCGCGACCCCGACCACGGCGGGCTGATGCTGGGGCCGAAGGCGCGGCCAATCCTTAAGGGCGAGGAACCCGTGGCGCTGCGCGAACAGCCCACGCCGCGCACGCGCCGAGATCGCGACCGGTCCGGCGGCTCGACTCCGGCCGATACACCGCTGTTCGAGGCACTGCGTCAGGTCCGCCGCGAACTGGCGGCAGCGACCGGCGTGCCACCTTATGTCGTCTTCCACGATGCGACGCTGCGGGCGATGGCTGCCGAACGCCCGCGGTCGCGCGATGAACTCGCACGGATCAGTGGAGTCGGCACTCGCAAGCTTGAAGCGTACGGCGACGCTTTTCTTGACGTGCTTCGCGCTGCGTGAAGTTGGTTAAGTCCCGAATTAACCTAGGAATCTGAAACCATTAGTTCGCCACAACGTATTACGATCTTGTTAATAGACGTGGATCCTTTAATACCACTGTCATAAAGACGGATGTAGTGCGTGAGGTTGCGATGCTGAAAGCCAAGATTGTTGCGCTGTGTGTCTGCCCGGCGGTTGTCGCTCCGCCGGTCATCGTTGCGGTGCACAAGCCCGCACGTCACGCGGTTGCGCATCTGCTTCAGCGCGCGGCGAACCGGCTCGATGGTGCTCCTGCCGCGGCACCGGTCGCGCCAGCGTTGCAATATGCCAATGTCCCGTGCGCCCCGACGCTTGCCGATTCGAGTCCCGGCGGCGGCGGCGATGGCGTTGTACCGGCGATCGGTGGCATCGGCCTGACCAGTCTGGCTGGCCTGGAATCCGGTCCGTTTGGCAATGCGTCGCGCCCCGGCAATGGTTTTGGCTATTCCACGGGCGGCGGCGGCGGCGGGTTCATTCCCGCGGGCGGGACAGGCGGCGGTGGAATTTCTGGCGGGGGCACCCCCGGCAGCGGGATCCCCGGCGGTGGCATTCCCGGCGGTGGCACCCCTGGCAGCGGCATCCCCGGCGGCGGCCCCGGCACTGTTTCGACGCTTCCGCCGCCCGTATCGCCCCCGATTACCGGGCCGGGAATCGGCGCGGGCTCGGTTCCCGATCCCGAGACGTGGGCGTTGCTCGTGGCCGGGTTTACCGTTGTCGGCATCGGCATGCGCTACAAGCGGCTCCTCACGATCTGAAGTCGCGCAAACGCGCTTGGTGGAATCCCGCGCCTCATGCTAGCCTGTGGCATTGCACGGCTTTGGGGCAGGCGTGGGCATGGCGGGTTTGGGGCAACGCGCGTATTTTCGCCGATCGTTTTTTGACCTGACGTGTCGCGTCGGGTCGAAGACCATCGCGTCAACGGCTCTCTGAAATGTCGAATATCGCGGGCAAAGCCTATGCGATGAACGTGCTGACCCCGATGCGGCCGTCGAAGACATGGCTGCAGGTTCTGATCTTCATGGCTGGGCGGGCGATGCCGTCGCAGTTTGCCGGGCTGCTGGGCCTGAAGCTGATCCATTTCGCGCGCTGGGTCATGATCCGCCGCGACCAATGGCCTGATCTTGGTCAAGGCAAGCAGACGCTGACCAACGATTACATGCTGTTCCTGTCGAACTTCAACGGAACGTGGGACCAGTATATCGATGCCTTTGCCGATGGCATTCCCGGCGGGCTCGACCTGTTCTGGTATGCGAGCACCAAGTATCCGCATTCGATCCCGATCGCAGTCTTCAAGGATTATATCGGCGCGAACCAGATCCAGACCAACTATTACTATAACGCCACGCCGGGGTCGGCACAGCGCGACATCAAGGCGGCGCTGCGGGTCCGCCGCGAAATGCTCGCGCTCGCAACGGTCCACGCGCAGGGCAACCCCGCCGCCTTCGCCGTCGCGTATCGCGCCGCATTCGCGCGGGTGATCAACTCGCTCGCCACGCCGGGCTTCGCCCCGATCGCCTCGGTCGCGACGCGCACTGCCGATACCGCGCGCCGCAGCTTCATCGCGAGGATGGCGAAGACCGGCGCTGCACCCGCCGGAGCGGAGGGCAGCGGTCATGCCTAACCTCGACGGCGGCCATTATTTCCTGACGCTGCTCGCCCCGGTGCGGACGGGCAACATGATCGACCCGGTGACCGGCGCGTCGCGGTCGCACCCCCATCTGCTGCGGCAGGCGCTGGCGCTGCTCTCCGCCGGACGCCAGACCGCAGCATCGCCGCCCGATGCGCCACCGTCGCCGTTCGCGCGCAACACGTTGAACCACCTCACCCGCTTCGTGATGATCGACGGCCCCGCGTATAACGGCCGCGAGTCGGGGGATTCGCTCGTCGGTCTGCTACACAGCACCGACCCGCTCGTGGCGCAGCCGGTCGACGTGCTGACGACGCCGTTCCTGCTGTTCGCCGCCGACGTCGATGCGCAATCGCTCGATGGTCCGACCGCGCTGCGGCGTTACACCGATACCCTGTGGACGACGATGCGGCCCGAGCTCGACGCGACCTTCGGGCATTGCCTCGGCTTCGACACCGTCACCGACGCCGCCGCCTTCAACGCCTATGTCGTCCGCTGCCAGATCGAGACGACGATGCCGTTCAACGATTATTGGGCCGATGGCCTCGTCGCCCCGGCAGCCCCGCTCGGCGCGGTGGCCGCCGTCGCCGCGGTCGTCGTCGCGGCAGCACTCTATGTTGCCGTCACACGCGGCTGGCCCGGGATCGCACTCGCGCTCGGGATGATCGCGCTGCTGCTGTACGGAGCGTGGCGCTTCATCATCGGCTGGGGTGCGCGGCCGTTCCCGACCGCACCCGATAGCGACCTGCCATCGGTCCTCAAGGCGCTGTTTCTCCAGCAGGCGTTCACCAGCTTCGCGAGCAAAGCGCAGGGGCTCGACGACGCGACCCTCCACGCACACTTCGGCACCTTCCTCGCCGCAACCGACCCCGCAGCGGCAAGCCCGGCGCTCTTTCCTGGCGAAGTCGCCGCCCCACAGGTCGAGTGGACCTTATGACGACGCTCGAACTCGCCGATATCCAAGGCAATATCTACCGTCCGTACGGTCGCTTCGGCTTCCCGTTCACCCGGCATCTGTTCTTCCATGTCAGCGATGCTGCCGCCGGTCGGGCCTTCGTCGATGCTGTCCGCGCGCGCGTGACGACTGCCGAGCCGTGGTACGCGAGCGAGGACGCGAGCGGCACGCGGATCGTCGCCAAGCCGCCGGTGACGCTCAACATCGGCTTCAGCTTCATGGGATTGCACGCGCTCGCGTTGCCGACGCGGACGTTACGGCTGATGCCCGATGAGTTCGTCGACGGCATGGGCTGCCGCGCGGCGATCCTCGGCGACGCCGGCGGCAGCGCGCCCGACCACTGGGACCCGATCTGGCGCGAACCCGAGCACCCGGTTCACATCTGGATCTCGCTCAACGTCGGCGCGACTCCCGACGGCACCCCGCTCCCCGTGCTCGATGAATGGACCGCGTGGCTCGAACGGCTTGCGGCCGACGCTGTGACTTTGATCGGTGGCCACGGCGCCAATGGCACCGGCCGCTGGCAGGATTCGGCAGCGATCATGGAGACGGCTCCTGACGGCACCCGCCGCGCAGCCGCTCGCGAGCATTTCGGCTTCACCGACGGCATCAGCGACCCGGTTTTCCGTGGCCAGTTCGACGACCCGGCGGCGGAGAAACTTGCCGCAATCGGGGGCGGCAAACTCGCGACCGGAACATACGACGCCGCGACGAGCTGGTCGGCGCTCGAAGCGGGCGAATTCATCCTCGGCCAGCCCGACGAGGGGCAGCAGCTTCCGGTCGCCACCCAGCCGGCGATGTTTGCGCGCAACGGCACCTTCATGGTCTGGCGCAAGCTGAAGCAGGACATCGCCGCGTGGGACACTGACATGGCGGCCAAGGCGGCGCTGTGGCAGGCGGTCAATCCCGGAACCAGTGCTGAGGAAGCAGGCGAGACGGTCCGCGCCAAGATCGTCGGGCGGTGGCGCAACGGTATCCCGCTGATCGCCGCGCCGACTTGGGCCGAGTATCGCGGGCTCGACGACGAATATGCCGCGTGCATCGCCATCGCCCTGCGCAAGCCGCGCGATTCGGCCGAGGCGCAACGGCTGGCGAAGTTCAACCTGCTGATGACCGGCTTCCGCTACGGCGAGGACCGCGACGGGGCCAAATGCCCGATTGGGGCGCATATCCGCCGCGCAAATCCGCGCGACATGCTCGACCCCAAGCTCAGTGCGACGGTCGGGGCATCGACGCTGACCAACCGCCGCCGCATCCTTCGGCGCGGCCTGCCGTACGAGGACGCCGGCGGCGAGAAGGGTATCGTCTTCATGGCGATCTGCTCGAGCCTGTTCCGCCAGTTCGAGTTCATCCAGCAGCAGTGGATGAACTACGGTCTCGACTTCGACGCGGGCAACGACGCCTGCCCACTGATCGGCAACCGGACGCTGTCGGACAAGCACGTCATCCCCGCCGGGGCCGGCACCGCCCCATTCATCGCCGCGGGACTACCCGAGTTCGTCCAGACCCGCGGCGGCGAATATTTCTTCCTGCCGAGCCTGACCGCGCTGCGGATGATCGCGATGGGAACGGTCGACCCGACCTGACACGCGCGCCAGTCGATGCGGCTGTGCCCGAATTCGCTGTCCTACACCCTGATGCCGCGCCTAGCGTTCGCACGTCGCACCGGGCGGCAGCTGCGCTCTTTCTCATTGTCAGCCGTTCGTCGGGCAACCGGAAAAAAAAGTCCTGCGCGGCGCAGACCCGCGCCATCGTTACGCGGGCCGCATGGCGACACGATTCACTGTTCAATACCGTGAACTTCGTGTGACCTTTCAGCCCGCGCGCGGCGGTCGCCCTACATGTGATAGGCGATCCGCAGGTAACCGAACTGGCCGGGAACGTCGTAGGTCGTCGGGTCGTAGTTGGGGCCGGTGCAGCTATAGCAGGCGGGCGGGTTCTTGTTGAACACGTTGTTCACGCCGACGGTGAAGTCGATCTTGTGCTGAAGCGCGGTCGGGCTGAACGCCAGTCGCACATCGCCGTAGAAAGTGTCGCCGAGCCGGTTCCCCGGAACGACCGAGGTCTCGGTGACGTGATCGACATAGCGGCCGGTGAACGCCGCATCGATGTCGCCGATCATCCAGTCGACGACGCCGGTCCCCTTGAAGTGGGGATACGACTGGTCGGGCGAGCCGCGCGTCGTGCCGAGGTAGCTCGTGGTGATGAAGCCGGTCGATGACGGGAAGGTCTCGGTATATTTCAGCAGATAGTTTCCAGTCAGCGACAGGCCAAACGCGCCATAATTCGTCTTCGGCGAGCGGTAGGTGAAGGTCAGGTCGACGCCGCGGGTGCGGATGCCGCCGATGTTGCCCAGCGTCGCGTTGATCCGCGAGATCAGGCCGTTCGGCGTCCGGGTGATGGCGGCGCAGCTCAGCGGGTCGGCGTTGAACGCGCACTGCTGGAGGGTCAGCTGCGGGTCGGTCGGCGCGATCGCGTTGCTCACGCGGATATCGTAATAATTGCCCTCGAGGCTGAGCACGCTGGCAAAGCCAGTGTTGCGCGCCCAGCCTGGCGAATAGACCGCGCCGAACAACAGGGTGCGCGACTTCTCCGGCCGGAGCGCGGCATTACCGCCGGTGAGCACGCCGAGCTGTCCGCCGTTGGGCTCGGCATAGCTGCCGCTCGCGGGCACGCCGTTCGCGGTGCAGTTCGCCCGGACCGTTGCAGACGACTGGTACGGCGAGCCTGCGACGTTGGTGCACGGATCGTTGATCGCCGCGTCGTTGCGTGATGCCGCGCCGTACAGCTCGCCGATCGACGGCGCCCGGAAACCGGTGGCGTAGCTGGCACGGAGCAGCAGGTCGGCGACAGGCTTCCACAGCCCGGTACCGGTGTAGGTCGTGCTGTTGAACCCGGTCGAATAATCGGCGTAGCGGACCGAGCCGTCGGCCTCGAGCGAGTAGAGGAACGGCACGTCCTTGACGATCGGGACGCGAATTTCGCCGTAGACCTCGTTGGTGCTGTAGTGGCCCGACGCGGGCTGCGCCGGAATGTCGGCACCGAGCCCGGCGACGATGATCGGATCGGGGTTGAAGCTGCCGTACTGATAGCGGTGCTCGTAACCGGCGGCGACGCCGACCGCACCGGCCGGCAGGTCGAACAGGTCGCCCGACACGTTGGCGGTATAGTCGAACAGCTCCTGGTTGCTGCGGTCGTGCTCGGTGAAGCCGATGTAGTTGAGCATCGCCGGGGTGATCGACCCCGCCCCGCCGAACAGGTCGAAGGGGACGCAGTCGGCGGTGCACAGCGCGACTGGGCCGAGCGCCTTCGCCAGCTTGGCGGCGTTGATGTTGCCGGTGAAGGTCTGGTGGGCGTCGTTCAAACCGAAAGTTGCATTGACGTCCCAGTACCACTTGTGTGCGCCGAGGTGGAACGAGCCGTCGAGCGTCGCCGTGCCCGAAAACGTGTCGACGTGCTGGGTGTACGTCCGCTGGCCATTCTCGACGAGGCGGCGGTAAATGGTCGAATAATTCGCTGGCGGATTGCCCGCGCCGCCCGCCGACAGCGTGCCGAACGGGTTATACGGGTTGGTGCCGTCGATCGTGATCGTGTCGAGCAGATTCCCGTTACCCGCGTCAGGGCCGACGACCAGCGGCAGGAACGCCGCCTGGTTCTGCGAATTGCGCCGGTTATACTCGGCCTTGACGCGAAGGTTGACGGTATCGCCGAGCTCCTGCTTGACGCTGAGCCAGCCGCCGTAGCGCTCCGACGGCGTCAGGAAATAGTTGAGCGGGGCGAAGTTGAACCGGTCGGCGGAGGTGAACGGGCGAAAGTCGGTGAGCAGCGGCTTGCCCGTGATCGGGAGGTGCGTCAGCGTGACGTTGCCGGTGGTGCCCGGAATGCCGACGAAACGGCCGCTCGGGGTCGAGCTGCTGCAGCCGCCGATCGGGTCGGTGCAGCTGGTTTCGAACGGGTTCGGAAACTGCGAGGTCGAGCGGTTGGCGGTGCGAACCGCCTCCTGCTTCACATAGCTGCCGCCGAAGACGATGCTCGTCGTCGGCAGCTTGATGCCGTAGCTTGCACTATAGTCCTGCGTATGGCCGTCGCCCTGGCGGAACGTGCCGAACTGCGCCGATGCCTGCAGCCCTTCCTGTGTCGACTTGGTGATGATGTTGACCACGCCCGCGAGCGCGTCCGACCCGTAAAGCGGCGACTGGCCCGACTGCAGCACTTCGATGCGCTCGATCGAGCTCGACGGGATGGTGTTTAGGTCGACCGTCGACGGGATGCCGCTGGCGCTGGCGCCGTTGACGAAGCGCACGCCGTCGACGAGGACCAGCGTCCGCTTTGACCCGAGATAGCGCAGGTCGATTTCGGCCGAGCCGGCCCCGACGCCGCCGCCATCGGCAGGGTTACCGATGTTGCCGCTGTTGTTGACCTTCGAATTGAGGCCGCCGCTCGCGCTCGGCAGGCGCTGGAGGACGTCGGCGATCGACGACAGGCCGGTCTGCTGGATCGACGCGGCATCGAGGACGACGACCGGCGAATCCTGATTGAGCGGATCACGGCGGATGCGCGAGCCGGTAACGATAATCTCGTCGGCGACCGGTGCGGCCTCGGTCGCAGCAGCTGTCGGGCCGACGACGACCGCCTGCGCAAGCGCAGCACCGCCATCGAACAGCGTCACCAGCATCACGCCGCTCAGCATCACCGACTTAATCGACATCAACAAATCCTTTGTTCGATTAGCCATGGTAAATTGCCGCATGCGTGCGGTGCAACACCCTCCCGCCACTGTCATTGCTGCACCGCAATCATTGCGCGACACCTGTCACCGAATTGCAACATATGCTTGCACGAATGATAACATCGGGCGGTTCTATGCGGCTTGCCGTTGAGCTAGGGTCGCCCGATGGGCTGGAACTTCTGGATCGATCGCGGCGGCACGTTCACCGACATCGTTGCGCGACGGCCCGATGGCGGCATCGCGACGCTCAAGCTGTTGTCGAGCGCATCCGCTTATGCCGATGCCGCGATCGAAGGCATCGCGCGGCTTCGTGGCGACGAACCCGTCGACATGGTGCGGATGGGGACGACGGTCGCGACCAACGCGCTCCTCGAACGCGCCGGAGAACCCGTCGTGCTCGCGATCACCCGCGGCTTCGGCGACGCGCTGCGAATCGGCCATCAGGCGCGTCCACGGCTGTTCGACCGCCAGATCGTCCTGCCCGAGCCGCTGTACGACAGCGTCGTCGAGATCGACGAGCGGATCGATGCCGAGGGAGAGGTCCTTCGCCCGCTCGACGAAACCGCTACTCTTGCTGCGCTGAGCGCGACATTTGGTGCAGGGTATCGCGCAATCGCAATCGTCCTGATGCACGGCTACCGGTTTACCGCGCACGAGGAGCGGGTCGCGGCGATCGCCCGCGCGGTCGGCTTCACCCAGGTCTCGGTGAGCCACGACATCGCCGCGCTGATCAAGCTCGTTCCACGCGGCGATACGACGGTCGTCGATGCGTATCTGTCGCCGATCCTCCGCCGCTACGTCGAACAGGTCGGCGGCGCGCTCGGCGACACCCCGCTGCTGTTCATGCAGTCGAACGGCGGGCTGGTCGCGGCGCGCGACTTCCGCGGCAAGGACGCGATCCTGTCGGGCCCAGCTGGAGGCATCGTCGGCATGGTTGCGACCGCGCGCGCCGCCGGGTTCGACCGCCTGATCGGCTTCGACATGGGCGGCACCTCGACCGACGTCTCGCATTACGCTGGAACCTACGAACGCAGCACCGAGGCGCTCGTCGCCGGGGTCCGCATCCGCGTGCCGATGCTGGCGATCGACACCGTCGCGGCGGGGGGCGGATCGATCTGCCGCTGGGACGGGACGCGGCTCCGCGTCGGGCCCGAAAGCGCGGGCGCGGTGCCCGGACCTGCGGCGTATCGCGGCGGCGGCCCGCTGACGGTGACCGATGCCAATGTCCTGCTCGGCAAGCTCCAGCCCGGCCACTTCCCGGCGCTGTTCGGGCCCGGGGGCAACCAGCCGCTCGACCGTGCGATCGTCGTCGCGGAGTTCGATGCGCTGAGCGCCGAGACCGGCATCGCGCCGATGACGCTCGCAGCAGGGTTCGTCGACATTGCGGTGGCGACGATGGCGCGCGCGATCCGCAGCGTCTCGATCGAACGCGGGCACGACGTCGCTGGCTACACATTGGTGTGCATGGGCGGTGCGGCGGGGCAGCACGCGTGCCTCGTCGCCGCCGCACTCGGCATCGGGCGGGTGATGGTTTCGCCGTACGCCGGGGTCCTGTCGGCGCTCGGCATCGGGCTCGCCGACATCAGGGTGCTGCGCGAGGCAACGATCGACTTGCCGCTCGGTGCCGATATCGTGGCCGCCGCCGACGCGCTTGCCACCGCCGCCGAGACTGCGCTTCACGGCCAGCTGGTGACGTTCGACCGGGTCGAGTTGGTCCGCACCGCGCTCGTCAAATACGCTGGGACCGACACCCCGCTCGAAGTCGCGATCGATATTCCCGTCGCGATGGCTAAGGCCTTTGCCGCGCAGCATGTCGCGCGCTTCGGCTTCGCGAGCGATGCGCCGCTGGTAATCGACGCGCTGCGGGTCGAGGCGGTCGGCTCGACCGCGGCGATCGATATCGCCACGCCTGAGCCCGCCGGCGACCCTAAGCCGATCATGGTGACGATGGCGGGCGCGCCCGCCGCGCTGTTCGACCGGGCGACGCTGCCCGTCGGCTTCGTCGTGACCGGTCCCGCGATCATCGTCGATGCGTCGGCGACCACCGTCATCGAGCCGGGGTGGCGAGCCGAAGTCGACGGTAGGGGCAACCTGATCCTGACCCGGTCAGGCGAGCTGGCCATACAGTCCGTAGCATCGAGTGAAACCGTCGATCCGATCCGCCTCGAGCTGTTCGCGCATCGCTTCATGGGGATCGCCGAGGCGATGGGCGTCGCGCTGCAATCGACGGCGGCGTCGGTTAACATCAAGGAACGCCTCGACTTCAGCTGCGCGCTGTTCGACGCCGACGGCAGCCTGATCGCCAACGCGCCGCACATGCCGGTCCACCTCGGCTCGATGGGCGAGAGCGTCGCCGCGGTCCGCCGTCGCCGCGACGGCCTCCGCCCCGGCGACGTCGTCATGCTCAACGCACCGTACAATGGCGGCACGCATCTGCCCGATATCACCGTCATCATGCCGGTCTTTCTCGACGACGAACCCGCCCCCGCGTTCTTCGTCGCGGCGCGCGGCCACCACGCCGATATCGGCGGAATTTCACCAGGATCGATGCCGGCGAACAGCATCTCGGTCGAGGAGGAGGGCGTGTTGATCGACGACGTGCTGCTCGTCGACGCGGGAGTCTTCTGCGAGGACGCGGTGCGCGCCCTGCTCGGCTCGGGAGCCTACCCGGCCCGCAACCCCGACCAGAATATCGGCGACCTCAAGGCGCAGGTCGCGGCCTGCGCGCGCGGCGCGGGCGAACTCCGCACGCTCTGCGCCGAGGTCGGTCGCGACACCGTCGAGGCGTACATGGGCTTCGTCATGGCGAACGCCGAGGAGGCGGTGCGCCGCGCGATCGCCGGGCTGGCCGACGGCGCGTTCGACTACCCAATGGACAACGGCGCGGTCGTCCGCGTCGCGGTGCGGATCGACCAGGAAAGGCGCGCGGCGACGGTCGACTTCACCGGAACCAGCGCGCAACTGCCAAGCAACTTCAACGCCCCGCGCAGTGTCGTCCGCGCGGCGGTGCTGTATGTCTTCCGCTGCCTGATCGACGACGACATCCCGTTGAACGACGGCTGCATGCGCGCGATCAAGGTTATCGTCCCCCCGGGATCGATGCTCGATCCGGAGTATCCGGCGGCGGTCGTCGCGGGCAATGTCGAGACGAGCCAGGTCATCACCGACGCCTTGTTCGGCGCGCTCCGCGTCATGGCGGGGGCGCAAGGGACGATGAACAACTTCACCTTCGGCAACGCCCGCCACCAATATTACGAGACGATCGCGGGTGGGTCGGGCGCGGGCGCGGGGTTCGCAGGCACGAGCGCGGTGCAGACCCACATGACCAACAGCCGCCTGACCGACCCCGAAGTCCTCGAAAGCCGTTTTCCGGTGCTCGTCGACAGCTTTGCGATCCGGCGCGCATCGGGTGGCGCGGGCAGGTGGCGCGGGGGCGACGGCGTCGTCCGGCGGATCCGCTTCCGCGAGGCGGCGACTGCGGGCATCCTGTCGAACCGCCGCCTCGTCCCGCCGTTCGGACTGGCCGGCGGCGGGGCGGGAGCCGCGGGCGAGAACAGCGTCGAGCGCGCCGACGGTTCGGTCGAACGCCTCGGCAGCACCGCGACGGTCGACATGGCCCCCGGCGACGTGTTCATTGTCGCGACGCCGGGCGGCGGGGGTTACGGGGAGGCGGAATGATCCTGATCGGGATCGTGGTAATCGTCATCGGCTTCGCGCTGCGGCTCAACCCGCTCGCGGTCGTCCTCGCGGCGGGGCTGGCGACGGGTGTCGCGGCAGGGCTGTCGCCGCTCGCGGTCGTCGCGGCGCTGGGTAAGGCGTTCAATACCAGCCGATATGTCTCGGTGATCTGGGTCGTCCTGCCGGTAATCGGGCTGCTCGAGCGCCACGGCTTGCAGGAGCGCGCGCGGGGTCTGATCGCTGGGATCGGCGCGGCGACGCCGGGGCGGCTGCTGACGGTATATTTCGTCTTTCGCCAGATCACCGCGGCGCTCGGCCTGATCGCGATCGCGGGGCAGGCGCAGACGATCCGGCCGCTGGTCGCGCCGATGGCCGAGGCGGCGGCGGAGCGAAAGCGGCCGCTAACCCATTCGAATCGCCAGCGGATCCGCGCGATGGCGGCGGCGACCGACAATGTCAGCGTCTTCTTCGGCGAGGACATCTTCCTCGCGGTCGCGTCGATCCTGCTGATCAAGGGGTTTCTCGAGGTCAACGGCATCGTCGTGTCGCCGTTCGGGCTGTCGGTCTGGGCGATACCGACCGCGCTGGCGGCGCTGCTGGTCCACGGCTTCCGCCTGTGGCGTTTCGACCGGTCACTCAAGTGATTGGTCTGCCTGCACTTTATGCCCTGACCGGGGCGATGTTCGCCGCCTTCGCGGTGCTCGGCCTGCGCGACCGCAGCAACCCAAAGCGGATCGGCAATGCCGCCTTCTGGGGACTGATGGCGCTGAGTTTCCTCGGCGGCGACAGGATCGGCGACCTCGGCAATGGCGTGATCGTCATCACGCTGGCGGTCCTTGCCGGAACGGGGGCACTTGGACGTGGCAGCCAAGCCGTTGATATCGCCGCACAACAATCGTTCGCGGCACGCTACGGCAACTGGCTGTTCGCCGCCGCGCTGATCATTCCAGCGGTCGCCTTGATCGGTACCTTCGCCCTGCCAGGGACCGGACTGGTCGATCCCAAGCAGGTCACGCTCGTCTCACTTGGCCTCGGCGTCGTGATCGCTTTCGCCGTCTGCATCGTCTGGTTGCGGGCCAAGCCGCTGGAATCGCTGGAGGGCGGACGGGCGATGATCGACGCGGTCGGCTGGGCGGCGGCGCTGCCGCAGGCGCTGGCGGCGTTGGGAGCGGTGTTCGCGCTTGCCGGGGTTGGGAGCGTCGTCGGCGGGCTGATCGCACCGATGCTCCCTCATGGCGTTCGACTGGCGGCGGTGATTGCCTATACGGTCGGGATGGCGGGGTTCACGATGGTGCTGGGGAACGCCTTTGCGGCGTTTCCGGTGATGACTGCCGCGATCGGATTACCGATACTTGTCAATGGCTTAGGCGGAAACCCGGCGCCGATTTGCGCGCTCGGGATGCTCAGCGGGTTCTGCGGGACGTTGATGACGCCGATGGCGGCGAACTACAATATCGTGCCAGCAACGTTGCTCGAGCTCGACGACCGCTACGGCGTGATCAAGGCGCAGATCATGACGGCTTTACCGATACTTGCGGTCAATACCGCGCTGATGGACTGGCTCGCTTTCCGATGAATCTGACCCCCGAGCTCGCCGCCAAATTCGCCCGCATCGCGCTGGGCCATGTGGCGCACGCGTACCCGCACAAGGCCGATCACGTATCGAACTCGGCCGCTGACACGGCGTCACATACCGAACTCCACCCGGTGTTTTTCGGCAGTTTCGACTGGCACAGCTGCGTCCACGGCTGGTGGCTGCTGTTCCGCCTGCGCGCGGCATATCCCGACCTCGCGGGATCGATCGACCCGCTTGCCGCGACGACCTTCACTGCCGAGAAGCTTGCGGTCGAGTTGGCCTATCTCGACCGCCCGAACAGCGGCGGCTTCGAGCGGCCGTACGGCTGGGCGTGGCTGCTCGCACTCCACGGCGCGGCGGCAGGCACCGAATGGGGGGCCCGCCTCGACCCCCTCGCCCGCGCCTTTGCCGCGCGTTTCGCCGCGTTCCTGCCCAAGGCGACCTATCCGATCCGAACCGGCAGCCACGCCAACACCGCCTTCGCCTGCGTCCTCGCGCACGACTGGGCGACGGTCCACGACCCCGCGCTCGCAGGCCAGATCGCGGCTCGCGTCAGCGGCTGGTACGGCAGCGACCGCGACGCGCAGGCGTGGGAACCCGACGGCGACGCGTTCCTGTCGCCGGTCCTGTGCGAGGCGCTGGCGATGTCGCGCGTGCTCCCCGGCACAGAGTTCACCGCGTGGTTCGACGCCTTCCTCCCCCGCGCCGCCGCGCGCGATCCCGCGGCGCTGTTCACCCCCGCCGTCCCGTCCGACCGCAGCGACGGCAAGATCGCCCACCTCGACGGACTGAACTTCAGCCGCGCGTGGTGCTGGCGCGAAATCGCCGCGAAACTGTCGCCCGCCCACCCGCTTTATACCGTAGCCGGATCGACCGCGGGCGCGCATATCGCCGCGAGCATCGACCATGTCGCCGGTGACTATGCCGGCGAGCATTGGCTCGCGACCTTCGCCTTTCTCGCTCTGACGTCGCCCTCCCTCTAAACGCCTGACAGGTCCCCATGCGGCTCTTCGCGCAATGCAATCTGGCGTACGAACTCGACGTCGCGGTCGAGGCGATCGCCAAGGTCCAGGTGCTCGCGGCATCCGATCAGGTCATCGTCGCCGAGACGCTTGGCCTGAGCGCGGGCGCGCGTCTGGTGTCGGTGACCACTGCCGACGGCACGCGGATGCTGCGCGGCGAAGTCGCGGGGGGTCATATCGAGATCGGCTATACCGCGACGGTCGACGTCGCGCCGCGGCTGCGCATCCCCGACGACGCGCGCCAGCATCGTTGGGACGAGCTCCCGCCCGAAACGCTCGATTACCTGCTGCCGAGCCGCTATTGCCCATCCGACAAGTTCGGGCGCTTCGCCCTCCGCGAATTCGGCCATGTCAGCCAGGGCGGGGCCAAGGTCCACGCGATCCTCGACTGGCTGCACGCGGAAGTCGATTACCTCCACGGAGTCAGCGACGCCGAGACGACCGCCGAACGCACCTTCGTCGACCGCGCCGGAGTCTGCCGCGACTTCACTCACCTTGGCATCACCCTGTGCCGCGCAGCGAACATCCCGGCGCGTGCGGTCGGAGCATATGCGTGGCGGCTCGAACCCGCCGACTTCCACGCGGTGATGGAGGTCTATCTCGACGGCCAATGGTGGCTCGCCGACCCGACCCGGCTCGCCCCCGCCGACGGGCTGATCCGCATCGCCACCGGGCGCGACGCCGCCGACATCGCCTTCCTGACGACCGGCGGCGCGGTCCGCCAAATCGCGATGACGGTGTCGGTGATCAAACTGGACGGGTAACGGCTGCGGTTCGCCGGACAAACCGGCGTTACGGCTGCGGGAACGCCTTAACCTTCGCCAGCCGATCGACGAAGTGGGTGATGTTGCCCTGAACCGCGCGATTGATCGAATCGCGGATACGAACCGCGCCGAGGAAATTATCGCCGGACGCGACATGGCCGACGGTCTCTATCGTCGCCTCGAACACCACGACGTGCGATTGGGCGTCGATCACCTGGTACCGCGCACTTGCCGGCGTGTTGATCGTGCCGCCGTGCCTCGGCGGCTTCATCTTGTAGATCGTCACGTTGACGTCGAAGACGCGCGCGCTGTGGTCGAACAGGCGCGACTGTTCGAGCGCGCTCGCCAGCCCGTGCTGCCATTGCGCCGGAATCGCATCGCTGCCGAAGGTCATGCCGACGTCACCTGCGCTTTTTGCCGCCGGATCGACCGATGCGGAGACGGTTCCGATCGTGCCGGCGAGGCGAACGCGGGCTTCGGGCAGGTTCGGCGTGAACGACGGCGGCGCGCCGACGCAACCGCTTATCGCCAGCGACGTCAGGCACAACAGCGCTGCGGCCGCTCCCCGGAAACGATTGTTCGCTCTGGCTGCGACTGGGCTCATCGACAACTCGCGGGGCTAAAGGTGCAGGTACGCCGGGACTTCGGCACCGTCGTCGGGCGTGTAGGGCGATTTACCGGGGCAAGGCAAGCTGGCCATTGCCGGTGCGATCGCTTCCCCGACGCCGCGCCTTACGCCGCGCGCGCGCGCAACTCCATCGCCAGCTGGGTCCGGCTTTCGAGACCGAGCTTCGCATAGACATTGTGGAGGTGCATCTTGACCGTGCCTTCGGAGATGCCGAGCGCGTCGCCGATCGCGCGGTTGCGCTGGCCGGCGGCGACGAGGGTCGCGACATCCTGCTCGCGCCGCGTCAATGCGGGCGCGGCCGGGCGCGCAACCCGGTCGATGATCAGCCGGGTCGCCTCGGGATCGAGCCACTGCTCACCCGCCGCGACGGCGGTCAGGCACGCCGCGACCGCGGTCGCCGGACTCGTCGTCAACACCACGCCCTCGGCGGCGAGCTCGACTGCGGCGAGCAAGGCGTCGGCGTTCGGCTGGTCGAACACGATGATTGTCGGGACGCCAGCCGCGCGACGCGCCTTGAGGACGTCGATGCCGCCGAGCTGGATTGAGACGACGGCAACGTCGGCCTCGACCAAGGCTTTGTGCCGCGCGCCATTGGTGGCTTCGATCGCCGCCTCGAAGCCGGCACTCGTGGCGATCGCCTTCAGCGCCTCGACGACGAGCGGAAATTGATGAGCGATCGCAACTTTACGCGATAGATTGACCGACCGACCTAACACATGCACTCCCCTTCGATTTCACCGAACTACGGTCGAAGGTGCGGCTGGGATGCGTTACGGATGTGTAACTTTTAACGAAGCGGTTGTCTCTGGGGCGTTTTCCCATCCGCCGCCGAGCGCCTTGAAGACCGCGACCTGGTCGGTCGTGAGCTGCGCCTGCGATGCGGCGAGGTTCGCCTCGGCGGTCGCCAGCGTCCGCTGCGCGTCGAGGACGGCGAGGAAATTCTCCGCTCCCGCCCCGTAGCGCAGCCCGACGATCCGCGACGCCTCGGCACTGTAATCGCGCGCCGCGGTGAGCGCCGCCTGCCGGTCGAGCTCGCCCGAAAGCGCATTCAGCGCCGTCTCGGTCTCCTGCAACGCGTTCAGGACGGTCCCGTCGAAGCTCGCCAGCGCCGCCTCGGTCGTCGCCTCGGCCTGGCGGATGCGCGCCCGTGCGACGGTGATGTTCGGGAAGGTCCAGCTGAGCAGCGGGCCGACATTGAAGGTGAAGCCCGAGTTGCTGCCGAGCTGGCGCGCGCTGATCCCCGAGGTCCCGACCGATCCGCCGAGCGAGATCTGCGGATACAGCGCGGCGGTGGCGACACCGATCCGGGCGGTCGCGGCGGCAAGCGTCCGGTCGGCCTGGCGGATGTCGGGGCGGCGCTTGATCAGCGCAGTGCCGTCGCCGACCGGAAGCGGATGCTTGAGCAGCGGCGGCGTCGTGCACGCGGCGGCTGCGGCCGGCGTTTCTTCGGGCGGATGACCCGTCAGGACACTAAGCCGGAACAGCGCCTCGCGGCGTGACGCCACGAAAGTCGGAAGCGTCGCCCGGACCTGCTCGTACTGGGCACGCGCCCGCGAGGTATCGAGCGGCGTGTCGCGCCCCGCCTGTGCCAGTCGTTCGGTCAGGTCATAGGTTTCGAGCTGCAACTGGAGCGACTTTCGCGCGACGCCGATCTGGAGCGCCGCCGAGCAGGCATCGGCATAAGCGCGCGCGGTTTCGGCGGCGACGCTGGTACGGACAGTGTCGCGCTGCGCCTCCTGCGCGGCGAGGTCGGCGCGTGACGCCTCGATATCGCGGCGGACGCGGCCGTAAAGGTCGAGTTCGTAGCTGACGTCGAGCCCGGCCTGGTAGAACTGGCCCTGATACGACGAGCTGGTGATCGTCCCGGTGCTGCCGCCGGTCGATCCGGTGCCCGTGCCCGTGCCGGTGCCAGTACCGGTTCCCGAGCTGCCCGACCCGGAGCCGAGTGTCGAAGTTCCGCTGGCGCCGCCGCCGCTCGAGCCGTTGCTGCGGAGATACGACGCCCCGGCGCTGAGGCTCGTCGACGGCAGCAACTGGCTGCGCGTCTCGCTGAGGATCGCACGCGCCTTGCGGAGGTTCGCGGTCGCAACGCGCAGATCGGTGTTCGCGGTCAACGCCTCGGTGACGAGGGCGTCGAGCGCGGGGTCGTCGTACAGCCGCCACCACTCGCCGGGCAGTGGTTCGGACGACACCGCGATCGAGTCGGCAGCGGTGTATTTGCCCGCCGAAGCCGCGGGGGTCACCGCGGGGTGGAAGTTCGGTCCGACCGTGCACGCACCAAGGGCGAGCGCGACGATCGACGGCACGAGGCGTGAGATGCGGATCATTCGGCGGCCCCCGGCGCGGGAAGCGCAGCGGGCGTCGCGGTGCCCTTCTTGCGGATGTGGACGGTCGGCAGCTTCGACGTCACCCAGCTGGCGATGACGTAGAACACCGGGGTGAACAGCAGCCCGAAGACGGTCACGCCGATCATCCCGAAGAACACCGCGGTGCCGAGCGCCTGGCGCATCTCCTGCCCCGGCCCGACCGCGAAGACGAGCGGCAGCACACCGAGGATGAAGGCGAACGACGTCATCAGGATCGGGCGGAGCCGGGTCCGCGCAGCGTGCTCGGCCGCCTCCCAGCGGTCCTCGCCGCGCTCCTCGTCCTGCTTGGCGAACTCGACGATCAGGATCGCGTTCTTCGCGGCAAGACCGACGAGGACGACGAGGCCGATCTGCGTCAGGATGTTGTTGTCGAAGCCGCGTAGATTGACCCCGACGATCGCCGCCAGCAGGCACATCGGCACGATCAGGATGACCGCGAACGGCAGCACGAGCGATTCGTACTGCGCCGCGAGCAGGAGGAAGACGAACACCACCGCGAGCGCAAACACGATCGCTGCGGTATTGCCCTGCGTCTTCTGCTGGTACGCGAGTTCGGTCCACTCGTAGCCGAAGCCCTCGGGCAGCGTCTTTGCTGCGAGATCTTCCATCGCCTTGAGCGCCTGCCCCGACGAGAAGCCGGGCTTGGTGTCGCCCTGCAGCTCGGCCGCCGGATACAGGTTGTGGCGGACGACGCGATACGGCCCCGAATCGTCGCTCAGCGTCGCCACCGAGCCGATCGGCACCATCGCCCCCGACGCCGATCGCGTCTTGAGGTTGACGATATCCGCCGGGGCATGGCGATACTGGGCATCGGCCTGCGCGGTGACCCGGAAGGTCCGGCCGAACAGGTTGAAGTCGTTGACATAGCTCGACCCGAGATAGGTCTGGAGGGTCGAGAACACGTCCGACGGCGCGACGCCGAGCTGCTGTGCCTTTTCGCGGTCGATGTTGGCGAACAACCGCGGTGTGCCGGTGTTGTAAAGCGTGAACACCGACGTCAACCCCGGGATCGAGTTCGCCTTCATCATCATCGCGAAGGTCGCCGCCTCGAGCGCCTTCGGACCCTTATTGCCGCGGTTCTGGACCATCATCTTGAAGCCGCCGCCGGTGCCGATGCCGCGGACGGGCGGCGGCGCGATGACGAGGACGTTCGCCGCGTCGATGCCGCCGAGATTCTTCCGCAGGTCGGCAAGGATCGAGTCGCCGGTCTGATGATGGTCGTGGCGGACGTCGAAGTCGTCGAGCGCGAGGAAGATCGTCGCCGCGTTCGGCGCGTTCGAGAAGCTCGCACCGTCGAGACCCGAGATCGCGACGATGTGGTTGACGCCCTTGACCTTGAGCGCCTGCTGGATCGTCGCGCGCATCACTGCGTCGGTCCGTTCGAGCGTCGCGCCCGGCGGCATCTGGATGACGCCGATCAGATAGCCCTGGTCCTGCGCCGGAATGAAGCCGGTCGGCGTCGCCGAGAAGCGCCACCCGGCAAGGCCGAGCAGGCAGACGTACGCGATCAGCACGATGCCGATCGTCCGCACTGTCCGCGCGGTCAGGCGGCCATAGCGGTCCGACAGCCAGTCGAAGCCGCGGTTGAAACCGTTCGCGGCGCGCTGCACCGGGGCAAACCAGCCATGCGGCTCGCTCGCGTGCGGATCATGCGGCTTGAGCAGCAGCGCCGCGAGCGCGGGCGACAGCGTCAGCGAGACGAGGCACGAGATCAGCGTCGCCGCCGAGATCGTCAGCGCGAACTGCTTGTAGAACTGGCCCGAGATGCCGCTGATGAACGCGGTCGGCACGAACACCGCGCACAGGGTTAGCGCGATCGCGACGAGCGCGCCGCCGACCTCATCCATCGTCGCGAAGGCGGCGTCGTGTGGCGACAGGCCGTTGCGCAGCTCGCGCTCGACATTCTCCACCACGACGATCGCGTCGTCGACGACGATGCCGATCGCGAGGACGAGCCCGAACAGCGACAGGTTGTTGAGCGAGTAGCCGAACGCCGCCATCACCGCGAAGGTGCCGATCAGCGACACCGGGATCGCCAGCACCGGGATCAGGGCCGCGCGCCAGCTCTGCAGGAAGACGAGCACGACGAGGACCACGAGGAGCACCGCTTCGAACAGGGTCTGCTGGACGCTGTCGATCGACTGCTGGACGTACGTCGTCGGGTTGTACGGGATCGAATAGGCGACGCCCGGGGGGAAGTCCTTTTTCGCCTCGTCCATCGTCTTGATGATCGCCGCCGCCGTCGCGAGCGCGTTCGATCCGGGCAGCTGGGTGATGCCGAGGCCGATCCCCGGCGTGCCGTTGACATAGGCATTGGTGCCATAGTCCTGCGCGCCGATCTCGACCCGCGCGACGTCGCTGACGCGTGTCAGCGCGCCATTGGCATCGGCCTTGATAACGATGTCGCCGAACTCCTCGGGCGTCGACAGCCGGCCCTGCGTCTGGACCGACAGCTCGAAGCCCGATCCGCCCCTGGCGAACGGCGGCGCACCGACGCTGCCGCCGGCGACCTGGACGTTCTGCGCGCGCAACGCATTGACGATTTCCGACGCGTTGAGGTTACGCGCGGCGGCCTTTTCCGGATTGATCCAGACCCGCATCGCATAGTCGCGCGCGCCGAAGACGTTGATGCCGCCGATGCCCTGGAGCCGGAGGAGCTTGTCGCGAACCTGAATGCCGGCATAGTTCGACAGATACTGGATGTCGTGGCTGCCGTCGGGAGACGTCAGGAACACCGCCATCAGGATGTCGGGCGTGTTCTTGAGCGTCGTCACGCCGAGTTCCTGCACCGCCTGTGGCAGGCGCGGGAGCGCGGTGGCGACGCGGTTCTGGACGAGAACCTGCGCGGTATCGAGGTTCGTGCCGAGCTTGAACACGACGTTGATCACGACCGACCCGTTCCCGGTCGACGACGACGTGATGTACAGCATGTTCTCGACGCCGTTGACCTGCTGCTCGATCGGCGCAGCGACGGTGTCGCCGAGCACTTCGGCCGACGCACCCGGATAGGTCGCGGTGATCGCGATCGTCGGCGGCGCGATCTCGGGATATTGCGCGACCGGCAGCGACGGATAGGCGAAGATCCCGAGCAGGACGATCAGGATCGAGATCACCCCGGCGAAGATCGGCCGGTCGATGAAGAAATGGGAGAAGCGCACCTTAGCGGACCGAACTCGCCGACGTCGCCGAGGTCGAGGGCGGCTCGATGAAGGTCGGCACCGCCGGTCCCGAACCGGGATCGGGGGGGACGATCTTGCCCTCCTTGATCTTCACCGGCGTTCCCGGATGCGCGCGCTGAACCCCCGCGATCACGACATTGTCGGTCGCGTTGAGCCCCGAGCGGACAACCCGCAGTCCGTCGATGATCGGACCGAGCACGACGACGCGCTGCGCCGCCTTGCCGTCGGCTCCGACGACGAGCACCGCCTTGCGCGTCTGGTCGGTGACGATCGCGTCTTCGGGGATCAGCATCCCGGAGTAGGCGCCCGAACCAAGCAGTCGCATGTGACCGAACATCCCCGGCGTCAGCAGCCCGTCGGGATTGCTCACCACCGCACGTCCGCGGATCGTCCCCGAGCCGAGATCGAGCGCATTGTCGACGAAATCCATCCGGCCGTGCCAGCGATATTCGGTCTCGTCGCCGAGCCGGATGTCGACCGGGTTCGCCGCGACGCGCGACGACGGACGGGTGCCGGCGCGGTTCGCCCGCTGATACTTGAGGTAAACCGCTTCGGAGCCGGTGAAGAGAAAATGGATCGGGTTGAGCGACACGATCGTCGTCAGCACCGTCGTCCCGCTGGTGACGTAATTGCCGGCGCTGACCTTGCGGTCCGACAGCCGGCCAGCCGCCGGAGCGGTGACGCGGGTGAATTCGACATCGAGCGCCTTGGCACGGGTATTTGCCTTCGCCGAACCAAGCTGCGCTACCGCCTGCCGCAGCGCCGCTTGTGAGTTGTCATACTCTTCCTGGCTGACCGCCTTGAGGTCGAGCAGTTCCTTTTCGCGATTGAACGCGGTCTGCGCGACGGCGGCAGCGGCGACGTAGCGCGCCTCGTCGGCCTTCGCCTGCTCGAGGATCGCCTGGAACGGGCGCGGGTCGATGACCATGAGCAGCTGGCCCTTTTTCGCGAACTGGCCATCGCGAAAGTTGATCGACTGGAGATAGCCCGACACGCGCGGGCGGACGTCGACGCTGTCGACCGCCTCGAAGCGTCCGGTGTAATCGTCCCAGTCGACGATCGGCTTGACCATCGGGTGCGCCACGGTGACCTCGGGAGCGGGTCCGCCGGGGGCTCCCGGCGGGGGGGCACCGGCCCCGTCATCCTTCTTGCCGCAGCTGGCGAGGGCCAGGACGCTGGCAAGAATCAGAATCGATCGCATGGGTTCGCCTTGTCGAGTGTGACTCACATCTACGCGCGAAATCGTACGGCGTCTACTGCAGCGCAGCATTAGCCGCAAAAAGCTGAACTATCGTCCCAGCCGGTTAGCGCTACCACTCACCTCTACCACGTTCCGGGCGTTAGCAGCAGCCGCGCAATGACCCCGGCGGCGGCGGCCAGCGCGATCGCCGCGAAAGCCCCCTGCATGCGCCGTCGCGGCACGCCGGGTGCCACCGATAGCGCGACACCGCCGAGGGTCGTCGCGACCATCGCCCAAAGATGATAGCGCAGGTCAGACGCGATGCTGACGACCGCAAAGCTGAGCAGCATCGCCGCCGCCGACAGGGCTAGCGCCAGCGCCATGTCGCGCGGCCCCGATCGCGGCGTGCCCGCAGCGGTCCACCACAGGCCGAGGCTCGCCGCGAGCCACACCGCCGGCCAGCCGAACGGTGTCGCCGCGAGCGCGTTGGCGGCGACGGCGATCCCCTTGAGCAATGGATCGGCACGACGTCCGATGCCGACGTCGTTCGGCTGCGAATCGGGCGGGCCGACGGTCCGCGGCTGGCCGAACGGCACGAGCCAGCGCATCGTCATGTTGAAATGCCCGAGCCGGTGGCGGGCGTAGGCGACCGGATGCGCGGCGACGGCGCGCGCCCAGTCGCCGAACAGCCCGGCCCCCGCATCGCCGTCGAACCCGACCGCGTCGGCGACGAAGCCGCACTCTGCCGGGTCGCTGTACGCGTCCCACATCGTGACGTGATAGCACCCCCGCGCCTCGGCCTCGCGCCAGCGCGCGACCGGCAGCCCGGGCAGCGTTGCGATGCCGCCGAAATGCGCGATCCCGGCGAGGTCGTACAGCGGCAGCACCCGCTCGACATGCGAGGGCCGCGCCCCGAGCAGCCGGTGATTGATCGGCGGCGACACCGCTAGCACCGCGAGCACGCCCGCCAGCATCAGCGCGGCGCGCGGCGCCGTGTGCCGCAGCCCGCCCCAGCCCGCCCAGACGCACACCAACGGCACGACGCCGAACACCGCGTTCGCACGGAGCAACACCGCGTACACCAGCAGCACCGCGACGACCCCCGCCGCCGCTGCCGGCACCGCGCGCGACCGCAGCTTATATGCCGCGACGATCCCGGTCGCGGCGGTCAGCGCGGCGATCATCTGCGCGTCCTTGATGACGACGATCAGCCATTCGGCGGGGATCAGCAGCGCATCGATCGCGAGTGCGGCAATGACTGGGCGAACCCGGGGGAGCGCGGCGGCGAACAGGATGAGCCCGGCAAAGAACAACGCGATCTGGAGTACGAACAACGGCGCGGTGCCGAGGAGACCGGCAGACTCGAACCCCGACCACAGCCGCGCCATGACCGGCGGATGCCAGTCGTCGTAACTGCCGCTGCGGATCTGCGCGTATTGGCGGAGGGTGTCGAACAGCGCGATGCCCGGCCACGCGACGGCAAGCTCGACGACCGCGAGCGCCCCCCCGGCGGCCGCGATGGCGGCAGTGGATCGTCTCAGAATTGCGCCTCGTAGCGGTCGAGCCCCGCGGCGAGGTCGGCCATCAGGTCGGCGGGGTCCTCGAGCCCGATACTCAGCCGGATGATCTGCCCGCCTGAATCGGTCGTCGTCGCGGTGCGGATGCCATCGAGCTCGACCGGCAGGATCAGGCTCTCATACCCGCCCCATGAGAAGCCGATGCCGAAGTGCGCGAGGTCGTCGATCAGCGCCGCGGTATGCCGCCGTTCGCCGCGCTTGACGACGAACCCGAACAGCCCCGACGCGCCCTTGAAGTCGCGGACGAACAGCGCGTTGCCGGGGTCATCGGGCAACGCCGGGTGCATCACCCGAGCCACCGCCGAGTGCTGCTGCAGCCAGCGCGCGACGGTGAGTGCACTCGCCCCCTGCCGCTCGAGCCGCAGCCCGAGCGTCCGCAAGCCGCGCAGCGCGAGAAACGCGTCATCGGGCCCGACGCAATAACCGAGCAGGTACGACTGCGTCTTCAATTTGCCGAACCAGCGCTTCGTGGTCGTCACCGACCCCATCATCAGGTCGCTGTGCCCGCCGGTATATTTGGTCAGCGCCTGCACCGTGAAGTCGATGCCGTGGCCGATCGCCGGGAACAGCAACGGCGTCGCCCAGGTGTTGTCGAGGATCGTCGCGACCCCGCGCGCCTTGGCGGCGGCAACGATCGCGGGCACGTCCTGGACCTCGAAGCTCAGCGACCCCGGGCTTTCGAGCAGGATCGCCTTGGTGTTCGGCTGGATCAGCGGCGCGACGTCGGCGCCGGGCGCGTAATAGCTCGTCGTGATCCCGAGCGGCTTGAGCAGGCGGTCGGCGAAGGCGCGGCTCGGCTCGTATGCGGTGTCGACCATCAGGACATGGTCGCCGGTTCGGATCACCGTCATCAACGCCGCCGCGATCGCCGCGACCCCCGACGGATACAGCTTGGTCCCCGCCGCGCCGGGCTCCTGCGCGGTCAGCGCCTCCTCGAGCGCCCATTGCGTCGGCGTTCCGCGCCGCCCGTAGAACAGTCCTGCATCGGGATGCCGCCGCGCCTCGTCGAGCGCGGCGAGATTGTCGAACAGGATCGTCGACGCGTGCCACACCGGCGGATTGACGATCCCCGCCGCCATGCCGGGACCGCGCGTCCATTCGCTCCGCCGGCCGGCGTGGACGAGCCGGGTATTCGGACCGAGCTCGTCGTCGCTCACGCCGCTCCAGTCACCACCGGCGCCGTCGGCGAGGCACCCCATTCGGACCACGAGCCGTCGTACAGCGCCACGTCCTTCGCCCCGAGCAGCGCCGCGCCGAAGCTAAGCACCGCCGCGGTGATCCCCGACCCGCACGTCGTCACCAGCGGCTTGTCGATGTCGATCCCGGCGTCGGTGAACGCCGCACGCAGCGCGGTGCCTTGCTTCCACGTCCCGTCGGCGTTGAACAGGTCGCTCGACGGCAGGTTGCGCGATCCGGGAATATGCCCGCTGCGCATGCCCTCACGCGGCTCGGGGTCGGTGCCGGCGAAACGACCCGCCGGGCGTGCGTCGACGACCTGCTCGGCCTTGGTCCGGAGATTGTCGATCATCGCCTGCATCGTGCGGACACCCTTGGTGTCGCCCCAGATGGTGAAGTGGCGGTGACGGACGACGGGCTTGCCCGACTCGGTGGGACGCCCCTCGGCCTGCCACTTGGCGAAACCGCCATCGAGGATCGCGACCTCGTGCGCGCCGAACAGGTTGAGCATCCACCACGCCCGCGCCGACGAATGGAACGGCGAGTTGTCGTAGACGACGATCCGGCTGCCGTCGCCGAGGCCGAGCGCCTGCATCCGGCTGGCGAATTTCTCAGGCGATGGCAGCATGTTCGGCACCGGGTTGCCGGTGTCGACAAGCTCGTCGAGGTCCATGAACACCGCGCCGGGGATGTGCCCGGTCTCGAACTCGGCGCGCGCGGTCCGGCCCGTCTCGGGCAGGAAGATCGTCGCGTCGACGATCCGCAGATCGTTCGCGCCAAGCTCGGCGGCCAGCCATTCGGTCGTCACCAGCGGGGTCATTCGGTCGCTCTCCCAGGAATTATGCGCCGTGCATAGCGACGCCACCGGCCCTTGTCAGTGCGAGATTTGTGGCTCACCCCGTCGCGAATGATCGATCCGACCGAACTTCACGCGCTTGGCCACACCAGCGCCCTGCCCGCCAGCCCGCAAGCCGCCGTGCTCGACTACCCGCCGAACCCGCGCCCGGGGGTCGATTACCTCGTGCGCTTCACCGCGCCTGAATTCACCTCATTGTGCCCGGTCACCGGCCAGCCCGACTTCGCCCACATCGTCATCGACTATGTCCCGGGCGAAACGATCGTCGAGTCGAAATCGTTGAAGCTGTTCCTCGGGTCTTTCCGCAACCACGCCGCGTTCCACGAGGATTGCACGGTCGGCATCGCCCAGCGCCTCGTCGCCGAAATGGCCCCGAAGTGGCTCCGCATCGGCGGCTATTGGTATCCCCGCGGCGGCATCCCGATCGATGTTTTCTGGCAGACCGGCGTCGCGCCGGCGGGCGTATGGGTTCCCGACCAGGGCGTCGCGACGTATCGCGGGCGGGGCTAGGCCAGCCCTAGAAACTTGTGCGTCTGGAGCCCGAGCCGCCAGCGGGGATGGGCGAGGCAGTAGGCGATCGCGGCGCTTGTGTTCGCCTGCGCGTCGGGGCCGTCCATCGGTTGCAGGAAGAAATGGTCGAACGCCAGCGACTCAAAGCGGTCGGGCTGCGCGAGCGGCTGGGGGTAAACCAGCTTGAGCTCGTCGCCGCGCGTCAGGACCAGCGGCGCATCAGCCTTGGGGCTGACGCAGATCCAGTCGAGTCCCGGCGGCGGCGATTGCGTGCCGTTGGTCTCGACCCCGACCGCGAAGCCGAGGGCATGGAGCGCGTCAACCAGCGCGGTGTCGAGTTGGAGCAGCGGTTCGCCGCCGGTGCAGATGGCGAGGCGGTGGTCGGGCTCGCCTCCCCACGCCGCCGCGACCGCGCCCGCCAGCATCGCCGCATCGCCGAACTTGCCGCCGCCGGGTCCGTCGACGCCGACGAAATCGGTGTCGCAGAAGGTGCAGACCGCGACCGCGCGGTCGACCTCGCGCCCGGTCCACAAATTGCACCCGGCGAAGCGCAGGAACACCGCGCGCCGCCCGGTCTGCGCGCCCTCGCCTTGGAGGGTGACGTAGAGTTCCTTGACCGCGTAGGTCATGCGATCTGCCTCCCCTCCCCTTCAGGGGAGGGGCCGGGGGTGGGGAACGAAGGCGCAGCCGAGTTCTGTTTGGCGAGCGGACCCCCACCCCCGGGCCGCGCCAAGGGGCGCGTCTCTCGCCCCTCCCCTGAAGGGGAGGGGAGGCGGTTTGGTAGCGCCGTCACAACGCCGGGTCGACCGACCCCGCCTCGGCAAAACCCTTCGCGCGCAAGCGGCACGAATCGCAGACACCGCACGGCCGGCCCTCCGGCGTCGGATCGTAGCAGCTCCACGTCATGCCGAAGTCGACCCCGAGCAGCGCGCCCTCGCGGACGATATCGGCCTTGGTCATCGCCGAAAGGGGCGTGTGGACGGTGAAGCCGCCGTCGCGGGTCGCGACGTTCGCCATCGCCTCGAACGCGGCGATGAACGCCGGGCGGCAGTCGGGGTAGCCCGAATAGTCGAGCGCGTTGACCCCGATGAACAGATCCTTCGCCCCCGCCGCTTCGGCCCAGCCGAGCGCGACCGACAGGAAGATCGTGTTGCGCGCCGGGACGTACGTCACCGGAATCCCCGGCTCGACCCCGCCCTTCGGCACGTCGATGTCCGCCGTAAGCGCCGATCCGCCGAAGCCGCGCAGGTCGAGCGGCAGGACGATATGCTTCTCGACTCCGATCGCGACGGCGACGCGCGCGGCGTGCGCGAGCTCGATCCGGTGGCGCTGGTTGTAGTCGATCGTCAGCGCGAGGATGCGGTAACCCTGCTCGCGCGCGATCGCCGCGACAGTCGTCGAATCGAGTCCGCCCGAGAGCAGGACGACTGCGAGCTTGCTCACACGTCCACCGCGAAGACCCGCGCGCAGAAGGCGCAATCGACCTTGATCCGCCCGTCGTCGCCCGCCATCTCGGCGCGTTCTTCGGGCGGAAAGCTGCTCAGTACGTCCTTGATGTGCGCGAGCGTGCAGCGGCAGCCGCGGGTCGGGACCGGGCCGGGAACGACGCGGACCTCCTCGTCGTGGAACAGCCGCCAGATCAGCGTCTCCTCCGACAGCGACAGGTCGGTCAGTTCGTCGTCCGACATCGTCGAGGCGAGCGCGAGGACGTGCTGCCAATCGGGGTTCATGTCGGCGACCGACAGCCGCTCGCCGCCGATCTCGCTGCGCGCGAGGTGCTGCACCAGCAGCCCGCCGCCGACCCAGCCGGTCGTCGCGTCCCAGCGTACCGCGAGGCGGATCAGCGTCGGCAACTGCTCGGAATTGGCGAAATAGCCCTCGGCGGCCTCGGCGAGCGATGCGCCTTCGAGCGGGACGATGCCTTGGTAGCGCTCGGCGGCGGCGGTCGGATCGAGGGTGATCGCGAGATGCCCCTCACCGAACAGCGTGTGGAGGTCGAGGCCCGGCGCGACGTCGCTGCCGTCGTGGCGCAGGTAGCCGCGCACTGCCCCAGCGCGATAGTCGCAGACGAGCAGGTCGACCGGGCCGCCCTTGCTCTGCGCCTGAAGGGTCAGCTGCCCCTCGTCCTCGCGCAGAGTCGCACCGAGCAATGCTGTCAGGACCAGCGCCTCGCCGAGCACAGTCGCGAGCGGCGACGGATAATCGTGCGCCGCGAGGACCGCGTTCAATGCGGCGTCGAGCCGGACGACGCGGCCGCGGACATTGCGCGCGCCGACCGAGAAGCCGAGCACGCGGTCGGCGACGGGAGCGACGCCTTCGGGGATGGGGGCGGGTGTCATCGCGTCGATATAAGGTGTCATCCCCGCGAACGCGGAGACCCAATGTCACAGCCGGTCGTGACCTTGGGTCCCCGCGTGCGCGGGAATGACAGATTAGAGGCGGCGATGAACGCCATCACCCGATCTTGCCGAGACACCACAGCACGATCGCCTTCTGGACGTGGAGGCGGTTCTCCGCCTCATCCCAGACCGCCGATTGCGGGCCGTCGATGACGTCGGCGGTGACTTCCTCGCCGCGGTGGACGGGGAGGCAGTGGAGGAAGACCGCTTGTTTGTCGGCGGCCGCCATCAGCGCCGGCGTGACCTGGAACGGGGCCATCGCCGCCATCTTGTCCTTCTCCGCTGTCTGGCCCATCGACACCCACGTGTCGGTGGCGACGACGCTGACACCCTCGACCGCCTGCAGAGCGTTGTGGAGGATATCGATGTTGCCGCCGCGCGCCTCGGCCATCGCCACGACCGCCGGGTCTGGGTCGTAGCCGTGCGGCACGCCGAGGTTGAGGTCGAAGCCCATCACGCTCGCCGCTTCGATCAGCGAATGCGCCATGTTGTTGCCGTCGCCGACCCACGCCCAGCAGGTGTCGTCGACCGGGCGGCCGAGGCGTTCCTCGACGGTCATCATGTCGGCCATCGCCTGGCACGGGTGCGTCAAGTCGGTCAGGCCGTTGATCACCGGGATCGTCGCGACCTCGCCGAGCTCCTCGATCGTCGCGTGGGTCGCGCAGCGCAGGACGATCGCGTCGACCATCCGCGACAGGACGCGCGCGGTATCGGCGACGGTCTCGCCGCGTCCGAGCTGCATGTCGTTGGCCCCGACGACGATCGTCGACCCGCCGAGCTGGCGCATCCCGACGTCGAACGAGAACCGTGTCCGCGTCGACGGCTTCTCGAAGATCGCCGCGAGGACGTGCCCGGCAAGCGGCGCGTCGGCGTCGAGCGCACCCTTCGGCAACCCGGCGCGCGCGGCCTTGCGCCGGTGCGCCTCGTCGAGGATCGTGCGGAGGCCCGCCTTGCCCGCCGTCGCGAGGTCGATGAAGTGGCGCATCAGGTCGCTCGATCGTCATCCCGGCGAAGGCCGGGACCCAACGATCCGCGCAACGCGAATTTCGTAGCACGCACAACGATGGGCCCCGGCCTACGCCGGGGTGACGATAGCGAGTTTGACCCGTGCATCACGCCGCCTTCGCCGGGGCGAAATCGCGCGCGGCGTCGGACAGGCGCTCGACGAATTCGCGGACGTGGCTCTCGTCGATGATCAGCGGCGGCAGGACGCGCACGACATTGTCGGCGGCGGCGACGGTCAGGACGCCGTAGCTGCGCGCGTGGTTGACGAAGGCGCGGCTGTCGGACTTCATCTTGATACCGAGCATCAGCCCGACGCCACGCACGCTCTCGAACAGGTCGTCGTGGTTGGGGATCATCTGCTCGATCGCCTGCCGCAGCCGGTCGCCCATGCGGCGGACATTCTCGAGGAACTCGGGGGTCGCGACGACGTCGAGGACCGCACCGCACGCCGCCATCGCCAGCGGGTTGCCGCCATAGGTCGAGCCGTGGGTGCCGACGACCATGCCCTGCGCGGCATGCTCGGTCGCGAGGCAAGCGCCAACCGGAAAGCCGCCGCCGATGCCCTTGGCGATCGCCATGATGTCGGGGGTGACGCCGAAATGCTGGTAGGCGAACAACTGCCCAGTCCGCGCGACGCCGCACTGGACCTCGTCGAAGATCAGCAGCGCGCCGTGCTCGTCGGCGAGATCGCGCAGCGTCTGGAGGAACTCGACCGACGCCGGGCGCACGCCGCCCTCGCCCTGAATCGGCTCGACCATGAAGCCGCCGACCTGTTCCGCCAGCGGTCCGGCCATGAACTCGCGGACCGCGGCGATATCGTCGAACGGCAGGACGGTGAACCAGTCGGGCAGCGGTTCGAAGCCGCCGCGCATCTTGTCCGAATCGGTCGCCGAGATCCCCGCCATCGTCCGGCCGTGGAACGCCTGGGCGAAGGTGATGATGCGAAACTTCTCGGGGTGGCCGAGGACGAACTGGCAGCGACGTGCGGTCTTGACCGCGCACTCGAATGCTTCTGCACCCGAATTGGTGAAGAACATCGTGTCGGCGAAGGTTAGGTCGACGAGGCGCTGCGCCACCGCCTGCTGCCCCGGAACCTTGTACAGGTTCGACACGTGCATCAGCGTCGCCGCCTGGTCCTGAATCGTCTTGGTCAAGTGCGGATGGCCGTGGCCGAGCGCGTTGACCGCGATCCCGGCGGCGAAGTCGAGCCAGCGGTTACCGCCCGCGTCGTACAGGTAGCAGCCTTCGCCGCGAACCGGTTCGACTTCGCAACGACCGTAGACCGGCATTACGGGGTTCATCGTGCTCGTCATCGACATGGGCAGGTGCCCTCAACGCAAAAAGGCGGTCCCAGCGACCGCCTATCGAGGTCACGATGTAGCGACTCGCTCGGTTCGGCTCAAGTCCTACGGTGATGGATAAGGCCGCACCCCGGATGAACCGGCGTGGCTCGAAACGGGCCCAAACGGACCTTCTCTCGTGTGGACTTAGCGGACTTCCGCCGAGTGCTGGTTAATCGTGGGGCCGCCCAAAGTCGGCGTCGTCGGTGTCCTGACCCGCATCAACGATCGTGCGCCGGACGTCGCGGGTCCGGGTGAACAGCGCCTCGAGCGCATCGCCGTCGCCCCAGCGGATCGCGCGCTGGAGGGCGGTCAAGTCCTCGGTGAAGCGCTGGAGGACGTCCAAGACGGCGTCCTTGTTCGACAGGAAGACGTCGCGCCACATCACCGGATCGGAGGCGGCGATGCGGGTGAAGTCGCGGAAGCCGCCCGCCGAATATTTGATGACTTCGGAACGGGTTACCGCCTCCATGTCCGACGCGGTGCCGACGATCGAGTAAGCGATCAGGTGCGGCAGGTGGCTGGTGACGGCGAGGACGAGGTCGTGGTGCGCGGCATCCATCGTCTCGACCGTCGCGCCGAGCCGCGTCCAGAAATCTCGCACCCGCTCGATCGCGACCGGGTCGGTCCCGGCGGCAGGGGTGAGGATGCACCAGCGCCCGGCGAACAGGCTGGCGAAGCCCGCGTCGGGGCCGGACTTCTCGGTCCCCGCGACCGGGTGCGCCGGGACGATCGCGATGCCGGGGAGCGCGGCGGTGAGGTCGGCGAGAACCTGCCCCTTGACCGAGCCGACGTCGGACACGACGCAGCCGGGGCTGAGATCGGCGGCGATGCTCGCGGCGACCCCGGCCATCGCCCCGACCGGCACGCACAGGATGACGAAGTCGGCATCAATCACCGCCGCCCCGGGTGAGTCGGCGACGTCGTCGGCAAGGTCGAGGTCGATCACGCGCGCGCGAACGGCGGAGTCGGCATCGGTGACGCTTAGCCGGACGGTCGGCAACCGTGCCCGGACCGCGCGGGCGAGTGACGAGCCGATCAGCCCCATGCCGATGATGCTGACGCGGGCGAAGGGGAGCATCGGCCGGGCCGTCAGCTATGCGCGGCGACGAACCGGCGCAGGCTCGCCGCCACCGCCCGCGTCTCGGCCTCGGTGCCGATTGTGATGCGGAGCGCATTCGGCAGGCCCTGCCCCGGCAGCCAGCGGACGAGGATGCCGTCGGCCATCAGCGCGGCGTTGGCGGCCTCGGCGGTGATCGGACCCTCGGCCGGGAAGGTGACGAGGATGAAGTTCGCTGCCGACGGGACCGCGCACAGTCCGGCGTTGCCGAGCGCCGCGATCTCGCCAGCGAGCCAGTGGCGCCACTGCTTGTTGTGGGCCCGCGAGACGTCGACCCAGTCGCTGTCGCCGATCGCCGCGACCGCTCCCGCGCCCCCGGCGGCGGGGACGTTGAACGGGGCGCGGACCTTGTTGAGCACGTCGATCACTGCCTGCGGCCCGTACGCCCAGCCGATTCGTTCGGCAGCGAGGCCATAAATCTTTGAGAAGGTCCGCGTCGTCACGACGTTGGGCAGGTCGCGCGCCATCGCGAAGCCGTCCTCGTAATCGGGGTCCTCGACATATTCGGCGTACGCCCCGTCGATGACGAGGAGGATGTCGGGGCGCAGCCCGGCGTGGAGGCGGTGCATCTCGGCGCGGCCGATCATCGTGCCGGTCGGGTTGTTCGGATTGGCGACGAATACCAGCCGCGTCGCCGGGGTGACGCTTGTGAGGATCTTGTCGACGTCGGTGGTGTAGTCGGTGTCGCCCGCAGCAACCGGCTCGGCCCCCGACCGGCGCGCGGCGATCGGGTATAGCGAGAAGCCGTGGACGTCGTGGACGATCTCGTCGCCCTGCCCGCAGTACGCGGTGGCGAGCAGCTGGAGCAGCTCGTCCGACCCGGTGCCGCAGACGATCCGCCCCGCGTCGAGGCCGTAGCGCGCGGCGATCGCCTCACGCAGCGCGACCGACGCCGGATCGGGATAGCGGTGCGCGTGGCCGGCCGTTGCCGCCATCGCCGCGACCGCCTTGGGCGACGGCCCGAGCGGGTTCTCGTTCGACGACAGCTTGATCGGCTCGGCAAAGCCGCCGAGCTTGGCCTTGCCGGGGACATAGGCGTGGATCGCGTCGATCCACGGTTTGACGATGGGTGCGTTCATGCCCGGCGCTTTGGCCGGTTCTGCCGCGCTCCACAAGGCGGTCAGAACACCGCGTGGTCGCCGCGCTCGTCGACCGCCTCGCCAGCGATCAATTGGGCGTAGTGATCGAACAGCGTCGCGGACCCGGTCGATGGGGTCGCGTCGGCGTCGTAGCGCCCGGTCGCGGGATCGAGCACGAGCATCGATTCGGTGGCATAATAGCGCCCGATCCGGGCGAGTTCGGCCTTTGCGGCGAGCGCGGGGACGACGCGGCCAGCGACGCCGAGGACCGCGATGATCGTGTCGAGCAGCGCTACCGGCACCCGGCTGTACCGCGGCGCCCGCCCGAGCAGCGCGAACAGCGCCTCGCCCTGCGCCTTGGGGGTGATCGCCTGCCCCGGCCCGCCAATCGGCAGGATGCGGTCCCATTTCGCGGGATCGTCGAGGCATCCCGCAATGAATGCGCCGAGATCGTCGTCGCCGATCGGCTTGCACGCGGTGAGCTGCCCGTCGCCGAACATCAGGTACGGCTTGCCGGCGCGCACCCGCTCGACCTGCCCCGACAGCGACTTGAAGAACGCGGTCGGCCGGACGATCGACCAGCGCAGCCCCGAGCGGGTCAACGCCGCCTCGAACGCGAGCTTGGCGTGCTGGAAGGCGAGGAGCGGCTTCTGCACGCAGATCGCCGATAGCAGGACGAAATGGGGGATCCCCGCCACCTGCGCCGCCGCGAGCGCATCGAGATTGGCGCGATGGTCGACCGCCCACGCATCCCGCGGCACCCCGGTTCGCGACGCGAGACACGACACGATGGCGTCGAATCGCTCGCCGCAGATGCCGTCACGCGCAACCGACCCCGGTTCGGTCACGCTACCGATCCGAAGGACTACACCATCAGGTTGCGGCGTGATGTCGCGACGACGGACGAGGGCCACCACTTCGCACCCTCGCCCAGCCAGCGCGCGAACCGTCGCACGCCCGATCGTCCCCGTCGCGCCGAGCACGAGGACGCGGTGTGGCGAATTAGCCACGTTCAAATTAACCATTCTCGGGCGAGGGTCATGCCGCTTCCCAATGCAATCGTATCCTCGCATGGTCGAGTCTTGAAACTGTTGCAAAGTGCCCGATGCGCTTACTTTTTTCCGCGGCGGTCGTTGCGTTCGCAGTCCCCGCCGGCGCCCAGATCACCGCCACCGCGCCTTCGAGCGCGGTGCCCCAAACCACGACACCCGCGGACATCGTCGTCTCCGCCGACCGCGACGCGGCGACGTCGACGATCGACCGCAAGGCGTACGCGGTCCAGCGCGACCTCGGCGCGGCCGCGGGATCGATCGCCGATGTCCTGCGCAACGTGCCGTCGGTCGATGTCGATGCGGCCGGCAATGTCAGCCTGCGCGGCGACACCAATGTCCAGGTCCTGATCGACGGCAAACCGTCGGCGCAGATGTCGCCGTCGACCCGCGCCGACGCGCTGCAATCGCTTCCGGCGAGCGGGATCGAGAGCATCGAGGTCATCACCAACCCATCGGCGCGGTACAAGGCCGACGGGTCGGGCGGGATCATCAACATCATCACGAAGAAGAACCGCAAGCCGGGCAAATCGGGAACCGCGACCGCGAACATCGGCAGCGACGCACGCTTCGGCCTCGGCGCGACGTCAGCATACCACCGGGACAAGCTCGACCTCAACGGCGCGCTGACGGTGAAGCGCACGGTCCCCGATTACCTGCTGACCGACCAGCGGACCGACATAGACGCGGTGACCGGCGCGGGGACGGGGAGCAGCCAGGAACGGCGGTACCGCGGCCACCGGACCGCGAAGATCGCGACGATCGGGGTGGGTTATGCCGTGTCGCCGGCCGACCAGCTGAGCGGCAACTTCACCTACAACGACCGCGCGGGCACGCTGCGTCGCGACGAACACGACCGGCTGTTCGACCCGGGCGGAGCGCTGGCCAGCGACTTCGACCGCGACAGCATCGGCACCGAACACGATGTCGCGACCGACGCGTCGGCGACGTACAAACACAGCTTCGCCGGCAAGGGCCATAGCCTGAGCATCGACCTGCGCTACAGCGGGGAGGCCGAGAATCAGTCGAGCCGCTTTACCAACATCTATCGCCTGCCGCTGCTGCCGACGACGAGTGACCAGCGCCGGCCGCGGTCGAACCAGCGCGAGCGCGAGGTCACCGTCGAATACGATCGGCCGATGGCGGCGGGAGCGAAGCTGGTGCTCGGCTACGACTTCGAGCGCGAAGACGACGCCTTCGACACCCACGGCGACCTCGTCGACGCGGCGACTGGGGCGGTCATGCCCGACCCGACCCAGACGAGCCGCTTCGTCTACGCGCGCGACATTCATTCGTTCTACGGGACCTACGAACGCGTCTTCGCCGAGAAGCTGACCGCGCTCGTCGGCGTCAGGGTCGAAGCGACGTCGGCGGTCGGCACCCAGGTCACCAACGCCGAAGTCGACCGGACCAGTTACGTCACTGCCTATCCGACGATCCACCTCGACTATGCACTGTCGGACACGAAGACGCTGCGGCTGAGCTACAGCCACCGGATCGTCCGGCCCGACCCCGGCGAACTCGACCCGTACCCTTTATTCAACAATCCGCTCGACCAGCACGTCGGCAATCCCGCGCTCAAGCCGCAGGAGACCGACGCGGTCGAGGGGACCTTCGCCTTTGCCCCGCACGGTGTATCGATCGAGCTCACTCCCTATTACCGGCGGACGACCAACCTGTTTTCCCAGGTCGTCCGCTTCATCACCCCGACGCAGCTGCAGACGACGCAGGCGAATCTCGGCACGTCGACCAAGGCGGGGGTCGATTTCTCGGCGAACGGCAAGCTCGGCAAGTTACTGTCGTACGGGGTCAGCGGCACGCTGTTTCACGACACGATCGACGCCGCCAATCTCGGCATCGCCGGTACCCGGCAGATTACCAGCATCACCGCCAAGGCCAACCTCGACTATCAGGCCACGCCAAAGGACATGATCCAGCTCAACGTCACCTTCAAGGGCAAGCGGCTCCTGCCGCAGGGCTACCGCCTGCCGAACACGCGCGTCGACCTTGGTTTCAGGCATCAGTTGAAGCCTGGGCTGTCGGTCGTGGCGACGCTGTCGGACGTCTTCGATTCGGCGAAGGACCCGCAGGTGTACGACACCCCGCTCCTCCATGAGGCGATCACCGGGCGCTATTCGGTCCGCGCGGCGACGATCGCTTTGTCTTGGGCGTTCGGCGGCGGCCCAAAGAAAGCGGCGAAGATCGACTATCAGGACTGATCGCCCGACCCGGGGCCCGGTCCCCCTCCGCATTGCATCGCGCGACCGCACCCCCTACCCACCCGCGATGCTCGCCACCGACCAGCGTTTCGGCCTCGACCGTCGCGTCCGGCTCCCCGGGACGTTCCAGCTCGAATCGGGCGCTACCCTCGATGGCGTCGAGGTCGGCTACGAAACCTATGGGGCGCTCGACGCGGACGGCGGCAACGCGGTCCTGATCTGCCACGCACTGACCGGCAACCAGCACGTCGCCGGGGTCGACCCGAAGACCGGGCGGCCGGGGTGGTGGGAGCGGATGGTCGGCCCGGGGCGGCCGATCGACCCGGCGCGCCATTTCATCGTGGCGACCAACGTGCTGGGCGGCTGCTCGGGATCGAGCGGCCCGGCGAGCATCGATCCTGCGACCGGTGCGCCCTTCGGCATGACGTTCCCCGTCATCACGATCCGCGACATGGTCCGCGCGCAGGCGGCGCTGCTCGACCATCTCGGCGTCGTCACGCTCGCCGCGGTCGTCGGCGGATCGATGGGCGGGATGCAGGCGCTCGACTGGGCGGTCGCCTACCCCGACCGCGTCCGTGCGGTCGTCGCGATCGCCACCGCGGCGCGGCATTCGGCGCAGAACATCGCGTATCACGAGGTCGGGCGGCAGGCGATCATGGCCGACCCCAACTGGCGCCGCGGAGCCTACCACGCCGGGCCGCCCCCTGCCGCCGGGCTCGCAGTCGCGCGGATGGCGGCGCACATCACCTATCTGTCGGAGGAGGGGCTGACCGCGAAGTTCGGACGCGCGCTGCAGGACCGGTCGGAGGTGTCGTTCGGCTTCGACGCCGATTTCCAGGTCGAATCGTACCTGCGCCACCAGGGCCTGAGCTTCGTCGAGCGGTTCGACGCCAACTCGTACCTCTACATCACCCGTGCGACCGACTATTTCGACCTTGCCGCGCCGCACGACGGGCGGCTGGCCGAAGCGTTTGCGGGGACGAAGACGCGCTTCGCGGTCATCTCGTTCACCAGCGACTGGCTCTACCCGACCGCCGAGGCCCGGCGGATCGTCCGCGCGTTGAACGCCGCCAATGCCCGCGTTAGCTTCGTCGAGCTCGATTCGCCGCACGGCCACGACGCCTTCCTCCTCGACACCCCGGCGATGAACCGCGTCGTCGACGGCTTCCTGCGGGCCGGCGAATGATCGAGCTGTCCGATAACAAGGCGCGGCTCGACATCGCGCGCATCCACGGCTGGCTCGCGTCGAGCTATTGGTCGCCGGGAATTGCGCGCAGCCTCGTCGAGCGCGCAATCGCCGGATCGCATTGCCTTGGCGCCTATGCCGAAGGGGGGCAGGTCGGCTTCGCCCGCGTCATCACCGACTATGCGACCTTCGCGTGGATCGCCGACGTCTGGGTCGACGACAGCGTTCGCGGGCAGGGATTGGGGCGGAGCTTGACGCGCTGGTTCGTCGACCATCCCGACTTCGCCGGGATCCGACGCTTCGGCCTTGTTACCAAAGACGCGCACGGGGTTTACGCCGAGGTCGGCTTCGCACCGCTCGCGCGGCCTGACCGCTTCATGGAGCGGATGTCGCCCGAATACGCGATGCTGCTGGCAAGCCAGTCGTGACGCTCCGCGCCGACCTCGCCGCAATCGCCGACGCCGTCCCCGCGGGAGCGCGCGTCCTCGACGTCGGTTGCGGTGACGGCGCGTTGCTCGCGGCGTTGCAGCGCGACAAGGGCGTCGACGGGCGCGGGATCGAGTTGTCGGGGGCGAATGTCGCCGCTGCGGTCGAGCGCGGATTGTCGATCGTCCAGGGCGACGCCGACGCCGACCTCGCCGACTACCCGTCGCACGCCTTCGATGTCGCGATCCTGTCGGACACGCTGCAGGCGATGCGCTCACCCGAGACGGTGCTTGCCGAGCTGTTGCGGATCGCGCGGACGGCGGTAATCTCCTTTCCCAATTTCGGCCATTGGCGGGTGCGGCTGAGCCTCCTCGTCGGCGGGCGGATGCCGATGACGGCGGCGCTGCCGGTGCCGTGGTACGCGACGCCGAATATCCATCTGTGCTCGATCGACGACTTCCGCGCGCTCGCGGCCAAACTCGACGTCACCGTCGAGGGGGCGACCTTCCTCAGTCGCGGACGACGGCTGACATGGGCGGAGAACCTCCGCGCCGAGCAGGCGGTGTTCGTCCTAAGCCGGGGATAGGCGCGCGAGAGCAGCGGTTCCGCCGCCGCCGATCGGGGCCAACCCGTCGCGCTTGGTCGCGCGGACGACGTGGACCCCGGCGACCTTGGTCCACTCGCCCGGCTCGAACATCGCCGCGTCGAGCAGCTTGGTCAGGCTGCTACGCGAATGATGCGCCCCGCCAAAGCCGGTTTCGCGCGGGATTAGTGCGCGGCGCGGGACGACCGCGACGAGCACCCCCGCCGGGCCGAGTACCCGCCACAGTTCACGCAAGCCCGGGGGTTCGAGCGGAGTCATCGCCAGCGCGGCGTCGAATACCCCCTCGACGAACGGCAGGCGGAGCGGATCGGCGTCGACCGTGATCGACAGCCCGGCGGGCCACGCGGCATCGCCGACGAGCGCGGCATACGCTACCAGCGCGACATCGGCGGGATCGAAGACCGCGCTACCGCCAAGCGCGAGCAACCGCGTCGTCGGCATCAGCGGCAGCACCGCGCGGACGGCGTCGCGGATGTCTGGATCGATCGTCGTGACCTCAACTCCCCCGTCGGCGCACCGCCAGTCTAGCGGGCGGAGGTCAGTCGCGCTCGATGCACATCGCGATGCCCATGCCGCCGCCGATGCACAGCGTCGCCAGCCCCTTCTTGGCGTCGCGCTTGCCCATCTCATACAGCAGGGTCGTCAGCACCCGCGCGCCGCTCGCCCCGATTGGGTGGCCGATCGCGATCGCGCCGCCGTTGACGTTGACCTTCGCCGGGTCGAGCCCGAGTTCTTGCCCGACCGCGAGCGCCTGCGCGGCGAACGCCTCGTTGGCCTCGATCAGGTCGAGGTCGGCGACGGTCCAGCCGGCCTTGGCGAGCGCCTTCTGCGACGCGGTCACCGGGCCGATGCCCATCACGCTCGGATCGACCCCCGTCGACGCCCAGCTCGCGATCCTCCCGAGGATGGTCGAGCCGCGGCGCTTCGCCTCGTCCGCTGTCATCAGCACGAGCGCGGCGGCGCCGTCGTTGATCCCGCTGGCGTTGGCCGCAGTGACGGTGCCGTCCTTCTTGAACGCGCCCTTCAATCCCGACACGCTTTCGATCGTCGCGCCGTCGCGGATATATTCGTCGGTGTCGACGACCGTGTCGCCCTTGCGGCCCTTGATCGTCACCGGTGCGATCTCGTCCTTGAAGCGTCCCGCCGCGCGCGCCGCGCTCGCCTTGTTCTGCGAGGCGACGGCGAAGGCGTCCTGCTTCTCGCGGGTCACCTGGTACTGCTCCGCGACGTTTTCGGCGGTGATGCCCATGTGATAGCCGTTGAAGGCGTCCCACAGTCCGTCCTTGATCATCGTGTCGACGAGCTCGACCGCGCCCATCTTGGTGCCGGTCCGCAGCGCCTGCGCGTGGGTCGACTGGCTCATGCTCTCCTGCCCGCCGGCGATGACGACGATGGCGTCGCCCGCCATGATCGCCTGTGCGCCGAGCGCGACCGCGCGCAGACCGCTGCCGCAGACCTGGTTGACGCCCCACGCCGGGGTTTCCTTGGCGATACCGGCGTTGATCGCCGCCTGCCGCGCCGGGTTCTGCCCCTGCGCCGCGGTCAACACCTGCCCCATGATGACCTCGTCGACCTCGTCGGCCCCAACGCCCGATTGCGCCAGCGCCGCCATGATCGCCTGCCGCCCGAGTTCGTGCGCGGGGACGGTGCCGAACGCGCCCATGAAGCTGCCGACCGGGGTCCGTTTTGCAGCGGTGATGACGATGTCGGTCATGGCTCAGGCTCCCAAGGAATTGTCCTTGGCATCTAGGCGCGTTCACCAAGCGATGCCAGTAGGCCCGCGTTGCGGCGCAGCACAGGTTTGTGCTAGTGCAACATATTAACTTTTCTGGGAATCACGATGGATCAAGTGCGCTCCGCCGACCCGGCCAAACAAATCCCGGTCGTGATCAAGAAATACGCCAACCGCCGCCTCTATAACACCGACACCTCGAGCTACATCACCCTCGAGCATCTCGCCGTGATGACCCGGCAGGGCCGCGATTTCCAGGTGTTCGACGCGAAGACCGGCGAGGATATCACGCATAACGTCCTGACGCAGATCGTCATGGACGGCGAAAACGGCGGCCAGACGATGCTGCCGGTGCCGTTCCTCCGCCAGCTCATCGCGATGTACGGTGATTCGATGCAGTCGATGGTGCCGCACTATCTCGAGGCATCGATGGCGGCGTTTGCCAAGAACCAGGCGCAGTTCCGTGACTCGGTTGCGGGCGCGTTCGGCGGTGCGGCATTCAAGCCGTTCGAGACGCTCGCCAAGCAGAACATGGCGATGTTCCAGGCCGCCGCCGACATGTTGACGGGCCGCGCTGCGCTGGTGAAGTCTGAACCGGCGAAGGCGGAGACGGGCGAGCTCGACGCGCTTAAGGCGCAGATGGTGACGCTGCAGGCGCAGCTGGAGAAGTTGAGCAAGGTCTAGGTCGGGCGGCCGACCGCGCCGCGGCACTGCCGCCGCAGCTACTGAGCGACCTTGTAGCTCTCGAGCTCCGACGTTCGGCTCTCGCTGCGCAAGCCGCCGGAATCATACGTCTCCTCGACGATCTTGACCGCGCGCTTGACCGCGGGGACGTACCAGAACGCCTTATAGATCCGGCCCGTCGCGTCGCGCGGCTGTTGCCGGTCGATGCGGTTGGCGACGGCAACGCCCTGCGCGTCGCTCCTCGTCGTCGCGACGCCCGTCACCGCCCGCGCCAGCGTCGCCGTCCAATTCCCCGTGGCCTCGATCTTCACGGCGTCGAACGTTCCCGCCGGAACGGTCACGCGCTCGACGCCGACCACCTTGTAGGTCGTCACCCAATGCTCGGTGGTCAGAAGGCGGTTCGGGTTCGACTCGCTATAGTCGACCGTCCACGTCTTGCCAGCCGTCAACGGGAAGTCGAACGGCCGGTTGACGACCTGTTCGTGGCCATCGACGCTGCGGAAGCGCGACCAGTCGCTGCCGACGAGAAGCTCGGTCGGCTGGAGCGGCGAGTCCGAGGCGTGGACTTTCAAGACGATCGCATCGGCCTGCGTCCGCACGACGCTTCTCTCGTCGTGGGTCTCCGAGAAACGGCCCCGCAGTTCGATGCTGTTCTTGTACCGCCAGATATCATCGGCATGAACGGTCGGCCGCGACGCCGGCAGCCCGAGCGCCGGTCCGGACACCGCGCTCGCCTCCAAAAGGCTCAGGACGATCAACGCTATCGACATCAGACCCGCTCCACCCCGTTCGACAACTGCATAGCCGAGACGCCGATCAACGATTGTACGAAGGCGGACGCCCTACGGCTTGACGAACTTCAGCGTCATCCGGTCGCTCTCGCCGATCGCCGCGTACTTCGCCCGGTCCTTGTCGCCGAGCTGATACGTCGGCGGCAGGGTCCAGACGCCGTCGGGATAGTCGGCGGTGTCCTTGGGGTTGGCGTTGACCTCCGACGCGCCGGCGAACTTAAACCCGGCGGCTTCGGCGAGGCGCTTGACCGTCGACACCTTCATATAGCCGCTCGTCGCCTCACGGTTGGCGGGCGCATTTTCGGGCAGGCGGTGCTCGACGACGCCGAGGCCCCCTCCGTGCTTGAGCGCGGCGTAGAACGACTTGAACGTCTCGGGCCCGTAGCCGCCGGTGACGTAATTGTGGATCTCGCGGAAGGTGAGCACCATGTCGGCGCTGCCCGGCTTGGCGATGTCATAATGGTCCTTGCCGAACGTCGTCACCTCGACCTTGCCGTAGTTCGCGGGATCGGCGTCGAGCTTGGCCTTGAACTTGGCGACCGACTTCGCGCCGCCCTCGGTCCCGCCCCACGCCCCGGCACCAATGTAGCGGCCATGATCGCGGAGATAAGGCGCGAGGATCTCGGTGTACCAGCCGCCCGACGGGGTGATCTCGACGACGGTCATGGCCGGCTTCAAGCCGAAGAATTTGAGCGTCTCGACGGGGTGGCGATACTGGTCGCGCGCCTTGTTCGCCTCCGACCGCTGCGGCCCGGCGAGGATCGCCGCCATGTCGGCGGGGGCGGCGACTGCGGGCGCGGCGATCGCGATGACGGCGAACACGATCGGCAAAAAGCGCATGGAGAATCCTCGGTTGCAGGCTTGAACAGCTTAATCGGGTGTGACGCGGGGAGCTAAGACTTTCGCGCCGCGAGGAAGGACTGAAGCCGCGCCTTGCGGTCGCTCACGCTTTTGCCTCGAACGCCGCGAGAAGAAAGGCGAACTCCTCCGCCGTCTCGCGCAGCGATTCGAAGCGCCCCGACTTGCCGCCGTGGCCCGCGCCCATGTTGGTCTTGAGCAGCAGCGGATTGGCGTCGGTCTTGGTCGCGCGCAGCTTCGCCGCCCACTTCGCCGGCTCCCAGTAGGTCACGCGCGGATCGTTCAACCCGGCGGTGATCAGGATCGGCGGGTAATCCTGCGCCGTCACATTGTCGTACGGCGAGTAGGCCGCGATCTGGCGGTAGACTTCGGCGTCCTCGCCCGGATTGCCCCATTCGGGCCACTCGATCGGCGTCAGCGGCAGCGAGCCGTCGAGCATCGTCCCCAGCACATCGACGAACGGCACGTCGGCGACGACCGCGCGCCACAGCCCGGGGTCGGTGTTGGCCACGACCCCCATCAGCGTCCCGCCCGCCGACCCGCCCGAGATCGAGATATTGCCCGCGCTCGCGAACCCTGCCGCGATCAGCGCATGCGCGCTCGCGACGAAATCGGTGAAGGTGTTGGTCCGCTCGGTCAGCTTGCCGTCGAGATACCAGCGATACCCCATGTCGTCGCCGCCGCGGACGTGCGCGATAGCGTAGGCGAAGCCGCGGTCGAGCAGGCTCAATCGCGACGCCGAGAATGACGGCGGGATCGCCAGCCCGTAAGCGCCATAGCCGTACAGATGGAGCCGCCCCGACCCGTCGCGGGGGAAGTCGGCGCGATAGACCACCGACACCGGGACGAGCGTCACGTCGGCGGCGGGGGCCATCAGCCGTTCGGTGCGGTACGCGCTGGCGTCGTAGCCGCTCGGGACGTCCTGGACCTTGCGGACGATCAGGCGGTCGGCGGCGACGTCGTAATCGTACACCGTCGACGGCGTCACCATCGAACTGTAGCCGAGGCGGAGCAGCGGCGCGTCGGGCTCGGGGTTCGACCCGATGCCGACGGTGTAGCTCGCCTCGGGGAAGGCGATCTTGGTCTCGCGCGCATCATCGTACCGGAGGAGCACCCCGTCGAGGCCGTCGACGCGCTCCGAGATCGCGAGATACGAGGCGAAAGCGGTCAGTCCGCGCAGATAGACGCGGTCGTCGCCGGGGATCAGGTCGGTCCACTCGCCGGGCGCGGCGAGGGTCGCGATGGCGATGCGGAAGTTGACGTGGGTGTCGTTGGTCCTGACGAAGACCGTCTCGCCGCGAACATCGAGATCGTATTCGCGGCCGGTCTCGCGCGGGCTGACGAGGACCGGCGGGGCGGCGGGGTCGCTCGTCGGGATCAGCCGGACCTCGCTGGTGACATGGTCGGCAGCGGTGATGAGGAAATGCGAGCGGTCGGTCGAGCGGTCGAGGCCGACGAAGAAGCTCGCATCGGCTTCCTCGTACAGCACTGCGTCGTCCTCGGAGCCTGCGGCCTCGCCGAGCCGGTGGAGGCGGACGCGGTACGGCCGCCACGCGTCATTCACCTCGGTCCACGCGAAGCTCGCCGAGTCGGCGGCCCAGACCGCAACCCCGATCGCAGTCGTCGCGACGAGCGTGTCGGCCCCGGTCGACAGGTCGCGGAGGTACAGCTTGAAGCGCTCCGACCCGTCATCGTCGGCGGTCCACGCGGCGAGCGCGCCGTCGGGCGACACCGAAATCCCGGCGAGACGGAAATACTCCTTGCCCGCGGCCTCGTCGGGCTCGCTGAGGATGACGGCGTCGTCGCCCCCGGCGGCGGGGCGGCGCAGCCATATCCGGTACTGCCCGCCCGCGTCGAAACGCCACCAATAGTCGAACGCCCCGTCGCGCACCGGCACCCCGGAATCGTCGTCCTTCACCCGCCCCTTGAGCTCGGCGAACAGCGTGTCGACGGTCGCGGCGTGCGGGGCCATCCACGCGTCGAACCAGGCGTTTTCCTCGGCGAGATAGCCGAGCACGGTCGCGTCCTCGACCTTCGGATAGCCGGGATCACGCAGCCAGTCGTACGGATCGTCGCGGACGATGCCGTGGTGGGTGGTCGAATGCGGAATGCAGGCGGCGACGGGGGGCTTGGTCATCCGGCGCATGTAGTGCGGGCGCGGGCGCGGGGCCATGGCGGGACGATATAGCGCTGTCCTACACCCCGGCGTGACGGGTAATGTTTGCGCGTCGGGCAACCGGCGGATCGAGTCGCCACCGGGCGGCGGTTTTCGATTCTTTTCTCATTGTTGGTCGCGATGTTTTTTTGCATTTCCTGCTCCTCCCTCTCTTTCTGGCTCCCCTCCCCTTCAGGGGAGGGGTCGGGGGTGGGGCAGTCGCCACAGACCCTCTACCCAAGCAAGCCCACCCCCGGGCCACGCCAAGCGGCGCGTCTCTCGCCCCTCCCCTGAAGGGGAGGGGAGGCAGATCGAAAGTCAAAATCCGATGCGAAGTCGATGTCCATTTCCCTGAACTTCGTGTGACCTTTCAAATCCGCCACCAGCAACCACCACCGCGAAAATCAATGTCGATAACCGTGAACTTCGTGTGACCTTTCAACCCCACTACCAGTGCACCGCCGACAACCACCGCAGCTTACCCCTGCCTTCCGCCCCGCTTTCCCGCGCCGCGCCTTGGGCCTATCATCGATCCGCCACAATCGGACACCAACCTCATGTCGACCCCCGCCGCCCGCCTTGCCGCCCTCCGTGAGCAGCTTGCCGCCGACCGCCTGACCGGCTTCGTCGTCCCGCTGACCGACGAGCATATGAGCGAATATGTCGGGGCGTACGCGCAGCGGCTGGCGTGGTTGACCGGCTTCGGCGGGTCGGCGGGATCGGCGGTTGTGCTCGCCGACAAGGCGGCGATGTTCACCGACGGGCGCTACACGCTTCAGGTCCGCGCGCAGGTCGACGGCGGGCTGTACGACTATGTCGCGGTCCCAGCGACGAGCGCGACCGACTGGCTCGCCGCGAATGCCCGCCCCGGCGACCGCGTCGGTTATGACGCCTGGCTCCACACGCGTGGCTGGGTCGCAGCGACCGGCAAGGCGCTCGGCGAGCATGGCGCAACCCTCGTCGCGGTTCCGGCGAACCCGATCGACGCGGTGTGGACCGACCGCCCGGTCCCGTCGACCGCGCGGCTCGAGGTCCATCCCGACGAGTTCGCCGGGGAGACCTCCGATTCCAAACGCGGCCGCATCGCCGCGTGGCTCGACACGAAGCACGCCGACGCGGTCGTGGTGTCGGCGCTCGACTCGATTGCGTGGCTGTTCAACGTCCGTGGCAAGGACGTCGAGCACACCCCGGTCCCGCTCGCCTTTGCGCTGGTCCACGCCGACGCCTCCGCCGACCTGTTCGTCGACGCCGCCAAGCTGTCGCCCGATGTCCGCGCCCACCTCGGCGAGCACGTCCGCATCCACGACCGCGGTGCTTTCGGCACCGCGCTCGAAGGCCTCGGCGGGCGCACCGTCGTGGTCGACCCGACGTCGGCGGTTGCCGCGATCTTCGCCCACCTCGACGCCGGTGCCGCGACGATCATCGAGGCGCGCGACCCGTGCGTCGTCCCCAAGGCGGTCAAGAACCCGGTCGAGATCGCCGGCAGCAAGGCCGCACACCTGCGCGACGGCGCGGCGTTGACGCGCTTTCTCCACTGGTTCGCCGGGGAGGCACCCAAGGGCGAGCTCGACGAGATGAGTTCGGCGGCCAAGCTGCGCCAGTTCCGCGACCAGACCAACCAGCTCGAGGATTTGAGCTTCGACACGATCTCCGCTGCCGGGCCGAACGGGGCGCTGCCGCACTACCGCGTGTCGGCGGAGAGCAGCCGCCCGATCGAGATCGATTCGCTCTACCTCGTCGACTCGGGCGGGCAGTACCGTGACGGCACCACCGACGTGACGCGCACCCTTGCGGTCGGCACCCCGACGCCCGAGATGCGCGACCGCTTCACCCGCGTCCTCAAGGGCCACATCGCGCTCGCCAGCGCGGTCTTCCCGCACGGCACGCGCGGCAATCAGATTGATGCGCTCGCCCGCCAGTTCCTGTGGTCGGTCGGGCTCGACTACGCCCACGGCACCGGCCACGGCGTCGGCAGCTATCTTGCGGTCCACGAAGGTCCAGCGCGCATCGCCACCGCCGCCGGCGGCTATGGCGCGATGGGCGACGAGGCGCTGCGCCCCGGCATGATCATGTCGAACGAGCCCGGCTATTACAAAGCCGGTGAGTACGGCATCCGCATCGAAAACCTCGTCCTCGTCGAGGAGCGGGCAATCGAGGGGGCCGAAAAGCCGATGCTCGGATTTGAGACGCTGACGCTCGCGCCGCTCGACCGCGCGCTGATCGACATTTCGCTGCTGACCCCCGCCGAGCGCGGCTGGGTCGATGCGTACCACGCGCGCGTTGCCGCAGCGCTCGGCCCACTGCTCGACGACACCGCCCGGATATGGTTGGATGAAGGCACCCGCCCGTTGGAGACCGCGTGATGAAGAAGCTCGTCCCTTTGCTGATCGCCGCCGGAGTGGGTGCCGTCGCCGTCGCCGGCTCGCTGACCGGCGCGTTCGCAGCGACCCCCGATGCGCCCCCGGGGATCAACACCGCCTACGACGTCAACATGACGACGATCGACGGCAAGCCGATGCCGTTCAGCCAGTATCGTGGGAAGGTGTTGCTGGTCGTCAACACCGCGAGCTTCTGCGGCTTCACCCCGCAATATGAGGCGCTCGAAAAGGCGCAGACGACCTACAAGGACAAGGGCTTCACCGTCATCGGCGTGCCGTCGGGCGACTTCATGGGCCAGGAGTACAAGACCAACGCCGAGATCAAGCAGTTCTGCGAATCGAAGTTCGGGATCAACTTCCCGCTGTCGGAAAAGAGCGTCGTCACCGGCAAGAACGCGACGCCGTTCTTCGCCTGGGCCGCCGCAACCCTCGGCAAGTCCGAAGCCCCGTCGTGGAATTTCCACAAGTATCTCGTCGACCGCAGCGGCAAGATCGTCGCGTCGTTCGGGTCGAAGACCAAGCCCGATTCGCCCGAGGTGACTGCGGCGATCGAAAAGGCGATCGCCGCCCCTGCGGGTTAATCGGCGGGTTTATCCGCCGCCTTCTCCTCCCGCTCGCGCGCCTTACGCCGCGATAGATTGGCGCGGAGCGCGGCGGCGAGGCGGGCGGCGCGGGCGTCGGCTTGGGTCTGGTCGGCCATGGATAACGCTAACGCCGACGCGCTTTCCTTGACAACCCCGCCGCGCGCCCCGATACGCGCCGCTCCGCGACAGTGCTGTCGTAGCTCAGTGGTAGAGCGCATCCTTGGTAAGGCTGAGGTCGGGAGTTCAATCCTCCCCGACAGCACCAGTCGCGGCATTCGATAAAATGCGTGAATTCTCTTTCCGGGGACCCGGACTAGGCCGTCGAGCGTCCGCGGATGAAGTGGATGACGATCGAGATCACCGCGAACAGCAGCAGCAGGTGGATCAGACCGCCAGCGATGTGAAACGCGAGGAAGCTGACCAGCCAGACGACCACCAGAACAAGTCCAATACCGATCCACATCGCGAAATCCTTCAGGCGGCGAGCAAAGGCTCGCACACACGCGGATCGAACGAGGCCGGGAGCGCGATGTTCGACCACCGAACCGAAGGACGCGGGCCCGGCGGGTCGTCGCGCGCTTGCGCCGCCGTCGCCGCTGGCTAGTGTCGATCCGATCAACCGGGGGACCAACGATGTATCGAGTTATTGCTGCCACGATGTTGCTCGCCGCGCCGGCCGGCGCCGAGACGATCGTCATCCATGCGGGCCGAGTCGTCACCGACGCCGCTTTGCCCGCGCGCGGTCCGTCGAGCATCGTCGTCACCGACGGCAGGATCGTCTCGATCGGCGCGGCCGACATGGCGGTCCCGGCGGGCGCACGCGTTGTCGACCTGTCGACCAAGACGGTGATGCCCGGCCTGATCGACGCGCACGTCCACCTGACGCAGGATTCGGGGCTGCCGTGGTACGCGACGCTGCGACCGAAGTTCTCAGAGCCTTATGCCGCCGCGACCGGGCTCAAGAACGCGCTGATCACCGCCCGCGCGGGCTTTACCACGGTCCGCGACGCCGGCGGGCCGATCCTCGCCAGCCTCGCGATGCGCGACGCGGTCGCCGAGGGATCGTTTCCCGGGCCGCGCATCCTCGTCGCGGGGACGCCGTTATCGATTTCGGGCGGGCACGCCGATGCCGTCGTCGGGCTTGCCCCTGAACTTGCCGAGGCGATCAACGCCGCCGGGCAGAACCCCGGTGTCTGCGACTCACCCGAGGCATGCGCTGTCGACGTCCGCAAGATCGCCGCGAAGGGGGTCGACGTGATCAAGTTCATGGCGACCGGCGGGGTTCTCGACGACGGCGCGATCGGGCTCGAACAGCATTTCAGCGACGCCGAGATGAAGGCGATCGTCACCACCGCGCACGGCGTCGGATTGAAGGCGATGGCGCATGCCCATGGCGCGCGCGGTATCGAGGCGGCGGTCGAGGCCGGTGTCGATTCGATCGAGCACGGCACCTATCTCGACGAGAAAGACGCGAAGCTGATGAAGGCGCGCGGCACCTACATGGTCGCGACGCTGATGGCGTTCGAAGGGTTGAAGCTCCACATCGGCAAGGGCTTCTACACCCCGAACGTCGAGGCGAAGGCGCTCGAGACGCTCAAGATCGTCGGGCGGGGCCTGAGCATCGCCAACAAGTACGGCGTCAACATCGCGCTCGGCACCGACGCCGCGGTCTTCCCGCACGGCCGCAACGCCGAGGAGCTCAACCTGATGGTCACCGAGGGCGGCATGACCCCCAAGGCGGCGCTGATCGCCGCGACGATGGGCGGCGCGCGCTTGCTCGGGGTCGACAAGGTCACCGGCACGCTCGAGCCCGGCAAGTTCGCCGACCTGATCGCGATCGACGGCGACCCGCAGACCGACCCCAAGGCGGTGCTCAGCGTCAGCTATGTCATGACGCAGGGACGCACCATCCCGATGAAGTGACGGGCGTGAACGCTGGTGCCGGCTACAGGAATCGAACCCGTGACCCCCTGATTACAAATCAGGTGCTCTACCATCTGAGCTAAGCCGGCCCATGCCCGCTATGCGGCGGCGGCGGCGCGGGTTCAAGCCTCCCCGCGCCGCAGGCACACCAACTGCGCCGCCCGCCGATCAAGCCTCGCCGGGTGCGGTCGCCTCGATCACCAGCGCGTGGACCTGATCGGGGGCCATCAGGTCGCCGAGCGCGGCATAGACCGCGCGCTGGCGTTCGACCCGCGACCTGCCGGCGAAGGTCGCGGCCTCGACGCGGACGGTGAAGTGGCTCTCGCCCGCTCCCGAATGCCCGGCGTGGCCGAGATGGTCGTCGCTGTCGTCGATCACCTCGACTTGGCTCGGCGCGAGCCCAGCCACCAGCCGCCGTTCGATTTCTGCTGCGCGCGGTCCCATGTCGCTCTCCCGTTGTCGTTGCGAACGCCTATATCGGCTGATTGCGAACAGGATAACGCAGTTTGACCGAAAGCGGCCCCGATACACCCCCCCCTGGAACGTCCCGCCCCCGCAGTCCCCGCTTTCACGGCCGCGTCGAGCGCGCCGAGCCGACCCCGTGTGCGCGCCCCGGCTGCCCCAACCCGGCGGAGTTCCGCGCGCCGCGATCGAACCGCGTCGCGGGCGAGATCGGCGGCTGGCAGTGGCTGTGCCTCGACCATGTCCGCGAATTCAACGCCGGGTATAATTTCTTCGACGGCATGTCGCCCGAGGCGATCACCGCCGCACAGTCGCCGCTCGCCGGGTGGGAGCGCGCCGCGCACGACCCGACGGTTCGATTCAACGATCCGCTCGGCATGGCGCGCGACCGCTACGGCCCCGACGTCTTCGCCGGGCGGCGCGCCAAGTCGGGGCATGTCCTGTCCGACGTCGACATGAAGGCGTTGAAGTCGCTCGATCTCGGCGTCGATGCCTCACCTGCCGACATCCGCCGCGCGTACAAGTCGCTCGTTCGCCAGTATCACCCCGACGCCAATGGCGGCGACCGGACGCATGAGGGAAAGTTGCAGGCGGTGGTTCAAGCCTATACGCACCTCAAGTCCGCCCCCGCCTTCACGCGCCCCCGTTAGGAGCAGCCTTCCCGTGGCAAGTTTGCATTCGTCCGACGTCGTCCTCAGCGACGAAACCGTTCTCGACGCCCCCGACATGGAGGTCGACGCGCGCGAGATATTCGGCGTCGACGTCGACATGAAAATCCCCGCTTTCTCGGTCGCCGACGAGCGCGTTCCCGACCTCGACCCCGGCTATGTCTTCGACCCCGACACGACGCTCGCGATCCTTGCGGGCTTCGCCTTCAACCGCCGGGTGATGATCCAGGGGTTCCACGGCACCGGCAAGTCGACCCACATCGAGCAGGTCGCGGCGCGCCTCAACTGGCCGTGCGTCCGGATCAATCTCGACAGCCACATCAGCCGGATCGACCTGATTGGCAAGGACGCCATCGTCCTGCGCGAGGGCAAGCAGGTCACCGAGTTCCGCGAAGGGTTGCTGCCGTGGGCGCTGCAGACCCCGACCGCGCTGGTCTTCGACGAATATGACGCGGGCCGCCCCGACGTCATGTTCGTCATCCAGCGCGTTCTCGAGGTCGAGGGCAAGCTGACCCTGCTCGACCAGAACCGCGTCATCCGCCCGTCGAAGTGGTTCCGCCTGTTCGCCACCGCGAACACCGTCGGGCTCGGCGACACGACCGGGCTGTATCACGGCACCCAGCAGATCAATCAGGGCCAGATGGACCGCTGGTCGATCGTCACTGCGCTCAATTATCTGCCCGCCGTTGCCGAACTCAAGATCGTCGCGCACAAGGCCCCCGGCTTCAATGACAAGCAGATCGCCAACATGATCAAGGTCGCCGACATGACCCGGCAGGGGTTTATGGCGGGCGACATCTCGACGGTGATGTCGCCGCGGACGGTGATCACCTGGGCGCAGAACGCGACGATCTTCAAGAATCTCGGGTTCGCGTTCCGGCTTTCGTTCCTGAACAAGTGCGACGAGGCGGAGCGGTCGATCGTGGCGGAATATTACCAGCGAGTGTTCGGCGAAGAGCTGCCCGAGTCGGTCGCGGTCAAGACGCGGCGGTAGCGTTTCGTCCCTCTCCCCTCGAGGGAGAGGGACGATCGCCGCTTGGCGATCAGGGTGAGGGTGAGGGTGGCAGAATGGCAGGTCCGCACCCTCACCCTGGCCGCCAAGGGGCGGCCGTCCCTCTCCCTCAAGGGGAGAGGGGAGACGGACCCTTCCGGGCGGAGGGAGGACGAAGCCGCAGGCGGGGATTAAGGCTGTCCTACAGCCGCATGCACGAGGTAGTTTAGGCGCATGACCGTATCCTCCTCTTTCACTCTCGCCACGAAAGTACCGGTTCGGTGCAGAGAGATGAGATTCGAGGCGAGCGTGGCGTCAGGTTCGTCAACTTCCAAATCCAACGCAGTGCCAGACTGGTTCTCTGATCGGTCTGCGGAGCGCGTCTGACCATGTCCCAACCTGAAAATCCCCTCGAAGATTTCCGCGTCGCGCTCGCCGCGACGCTGCGCGCGCTCGGTCAAGAACCCGACTTCGACCTCGCCTACACCGCCGACAAGCCGTCGTGTTACGGCGACCAGGCGCGGGTGCCGCAGCCGGGGCGCGCACTCGCCGCCGAGCAGGTCGCCGAATCGCGCGGCTGGGCCGACAGCTTTGCGCTGCGCAAGCGCCACCACGACGCCAAGACCCACGCCGCCGACCTGCCCGATGCCGGCGTCGCGCGCGATATCGTCAACGCGGTCGAGCAGGCGCGAATCGAAGCGATCGGCGGGGCCGACATGGCGGGCGTCGCGCTCAACCTCGACCGGATGACCGAGGCGCGGATCAAGACCGACCCGATCGTCCGCGCGCGCACCGCCGACGAGGTGCCGCTCGCGACCGCGCTCGGTCTCGTCGTCCGCCAGCGGCTGACCGGGATCAAGCCGCCGCGGCTCGCCGAAGCCGGAATCGCGCTCGTCAGCGCCGATATCGAGGCGAAGGCAGGGGCGCACCTCGACGATCTTGCGGCAAACATCGACGACCAGTCGAAGTTCTCGCTGGTGATGCGCCGCGTGCTCAACGACCTTGGCCTTGGCGAGGACCCCGACGCGACCCCCGAGGAGAGCGACGACACCAGCGAGGACGACGCCGACGACGATTCGCCCGGCGACGAGGGCGACGAGCAGGAGGGCGAGACCGCGGGCCAAGAGTTCTCGGTCGAAACCCGCGCCGAGGAGTCGTCCGACTCGACCGACGAGACCGAGACCCGCGAAGTCGACATGGATACCGAAGCGGTCTCCGAGGCCGAGATGGGCGAGGAAGGGCGCGAGGGGACGACGCCGTGGCGGCCGAACGCGCCGCTGTCCGACCTGCCCGCCGGCTTCGACTATCACGCCTTTTCGACCGCGTACGACGAAACGATCGATGCCGAGGACCTGTGCGACGCCGAGGAATTGACCCGGCTTCGCGGCTATCTCGACCAGCAGCTGCTTCACCTGCAGGGGGCGGTGACCAAGCTCGCCAATCGGCTCCAGCGGCGGCTGATGGCGCAGCAGAATCGCGCGTGGGATTTTGACCAGGAGGACGGGCAACTCGACGCCTCGCGGCTGGTGCGGATCGTCACCTCGCCCGGGCACGCGCTGAGCTACAAGATCGAGCGCGACACCAAGTTTCGCGACACCGTCGTCACGCTGCTCATCGATAACAGCGGGTCGATGCGCGGCCGGCCGATCTCGATCGCGGCGATCTGCGCCGATATTCTCGCGCGCACGCTCGAACGCTGCTCGGTCAAGACCGAGATCCTCGGCTTCACGACGCGCGCGTGGAAGGGCGGCCAGTCGCGCGAGAAATGGCTGGCGGAGGGGCGTCCGGCGAAACCCGGGCGGCTGAACGACCTGCGCCACATCATCTACAAGCCCGCCGATGCGCCGTGGCGGCGCGCGCGCAAGAACCTCGGGCTGATGATGCGCGAGGGGCTGCTCAAGGAGAATATCGACGGCGAGGCGCTGCTGTGGGCGCACAACCGGATGCTCGGGCGCTCCGAGGACCGACGGATCTTGATGGTGATTTCGGACGGAGCGCCGGTCGACGACTCGACGCTGTCGGTCAACACCGGAAATTACCTCGAACGGCACCTGCGGCAAGTGATCGAGTGGATCGAGACGAAGTCGCCGGTCGAGCTCATCGCGGTCGGGATCGGTCACGACGTGACGCGTTATTATCAGCGGGCGGTGACGATCATGGATGCCGAGCAGCTTGGCGGGACGATTATCGAGCAGTTGGCGCAGCTGTTCGAAGAAGACGCCGCCGCGTCCAGGGGGGCGCGGCGACGCTAGATTGTTGAGTTAGATCAACGCTTTAGTGCGCGTGATAGCGGTCGGCGCAATGTTCGGTGCCGCGCCCGATCACGCTTCCAGCAGCACCACCGGCAGCCGCGCCGAGGAGCGCGCCACCGACGCCGCCACCGAGGAGGGCAGTACCGGCACCGCCGGCGACTGCGCCGATGGCGATGCCCTGGTGGCCGGCGTTACGCTTGTCGGTCCGGCACTGGGTGTGGCTGCGCTGGCCGTTGTAATAATGGCGACGCGCTTCGACCGGAGCGGCGGCGAATGCGGCGACGGCGACGGCAATGGTGATCAGGCTACGCATAATCAGTCCTTCTGTTGGCCCCAAAGTCGTTACGCACAAGGGCTGAACGACGGGATTGTTCCGCGCGAACCCAGTTCAGATATGGTTCACGCCGGATCGATCATATCGATCAGGCGTTGTGAAGTGCATGTGAACGGATGATCTCAAGCACCTACCCGCAGTCTTGTGTAAGGAATTTGCCATGAAGCGGTTGATTATCGGAGCATTGCTCGCGACGACTGTCGCAGCATCGGCGGCGGCCCCGGCTGCTGCCTACTGGCACGGCGGCGGCTATTATGGTCGCGGCTATTATGGTTACGGATATGCACGCCCTTACTATCGGCCGGCATATTACCGCCCTTATTACTACGGCGGGTATTATGCGCCGCCGGTCGTCGTCGCGCCGGCTTACGGATACGGCTACGCGCCCTACGCCTACGCCCCGGCATACGCCTATCGCGGCTACCCGGCGGCGTATCCGTATCGCGGCTATGCCTATGGCGGCGGCTACGGTGGCGGCTACGGCTATCGTTGCCATTCATCGGGTGGCGGCGCGGTGCTCGGCGCGATTGCCGGTGGCCTGATCGGGAATTCGGTCAGCCGCCGGTACGATCGTGGCATCGCCACGGTCGCTGGGGCCGGCGTCGGTGCAGCGATCGGCGACAGCGTCGAGCGCAACTGCTAGCCCTTCATGGAGCGAGCTCGACCTAGTCGGTCAGCTCGCTCCATACATCCTTGAGCTTGGCGAAAAAGCCTGATTGAGCGGGGAAGTTACGTCCATCCTCGCCAGCCTCGAGCGCTTGGAATTCCTCCATCAGCTCGCGCTGACGCTTCGACATCTTGACCGGCGTCTCGACGTCGAGCTGGACGACGAGATCGCCGAAACCGTTGTTGCGCCCGTTACTCGACAACGCGGGCATCCCGCGCCCGCGGACACGAAGCTGCTTGCCGCTCTGCGTACCCGCCGGCACCTTGATCGCCGCAGGCTGCTTGTCGAGCCCCGGTACCTCGATCTCGCCGCCAAGCGCTGCCGTGGTGATCGAGATCGGCACCTGAGCGAACAGCGTCGTCCCCTCGCGCTTGAAGATCGCATGCGGCTTGAGCGCGACGAAGATATAAAGGTCGCCCGGTCCTGCGCCGCGCTGACCCGCCTCGCCCTCACCCGCCACGCGAATGCGGGTGCCGTCGTCGACTCCGGCGGGAACCTTGACCTCGAGGTTCTTCTCCCGCTCCACTCGCCCTGCACCATGGCAGGTGTAGCACGGATCGGGGATGATCTGGCCCGCGCCGTGACACGTCGGACAGGTGCGTTCGACCATGAACATGCCCTGCCGCATCCCGACCTTGCCCTGACCGCGGCACGTCGTGCACGCCTTGACGCTGGTGCCGGGCTTCGCCCCGCTGCCGTCGCAGGTCGTACAGGCAACCGAGACTTCCATGGTGAGGGTCGCGGTCTTGCCGGTGAACGCCTCCTCGAAGCTCATCTCGAGATCGTAGCGCAGGTCCTGCCCGCGTCCCGACGGCTGGCGGCCGCGACCGGTGAATTGGCCGAAGATGTCCTCGAAGATGTCGGAGAAGCCGCCGAAGCCCTGCGCGCCGGCGCCTCCACCCTGCGCCCCGGCTTTGCCGTAGCGGTCATAGGCAGCGCGCTTCTGCGGATCCTTGAGGACGTCGTACGCCTCGCTGATCGCCTTGAAGCGCTGCTCGGCGGCGTGATCGCCCGGGTTCTTGTCCGGATGCCAGCGCACCGCCAGCCGCCGATACGCCGTCTTCAGCGTGCCGTCGTCGGCGGTCCGCTCGCATTCGAGCAGCTCGTAATAATCGATTTCGGTGGTCATGGTCGCATCGCCCCCCGGTTGCCGCGCGCCCGGAGGCGCGCGGCCCGGTTCTTACTTGTCGTCGACTTCGGAGAATTCGGCGTCGACGACATCGTCGTCCTTCTTCGCCGCTGCCGCGTCGGGCGCCGGAGCTTCGCTCTCAGCCTTGTAGATCGCTTCGCCGAGCTTCATCGCGACGGTCTGCAGCGCAGTGGTCTTCGCGGTCAATGCTTCCGGATCTCCGCCGTCGAGGACGCCCTTCAGGTCGGCGATAGCCGCCTCGATGCTCGTCTTGACGTCGGGGGTCACCTTGTCACCGTGCTCGGTCATCTGGCGCTCGGTCGAGTGAATCAGGCTGTCGGCCTGGTTCCGCGCCTCGGCGACCGCGCGGCGCTTCTTGTCCTCCTCGGCGAAGCGCTCGGCATCCTTGACCATGCCGTCGATGTCATCCTTCGACAGGCCGCCCGACGGCTGGATGCGGATCTGCTGCTCCTTGCCGGTGCCCTTGTCCTTGGCATTGACGCTGACGAGCCCGTTGGCGTCGATGTCGAAGGTCACTTCGATCTGCGGCAGGCCGCGCGGTGCGGGCGGGATACCGACGAGGTCGAACTGGCCGAGCAGCTTGTTGTCCGCCGCCATTTCACGCTCGCCCTGGAAGACGCGGATCGTCACGGCCGACTGATTGTCGTCGGCGGTCGAGTAGGTCTGCGACTTCTTCGTCGGGATCGTCGTGTTACGGTCGATCATCCGGGTGAACACCCCGCCGAGCGTCTCGATGCCGAGCGACAGCGGCGTCACGTCGAGCAACAGGACGTCCTTGACGTCGCCCTGCAGCACGCCCGCCTGAATCGCTGCACCCATCGCGACGACTTCATCGGGATTGACGCTGGTGTTGGGCTCCTTGCCGAACAGCTGCTTCACGAACTCGCGGACGCGCGGCATGCGAGTCATACCGCCGACGAGAACGACTTCGTCGATCTCGCTCGTCTTGACGCCGGCTTCGCTGATCGCATCGAGGCACGGCTTACGGGTGCGCTCGATCAGGTCGATCACGAGGCGCTCGAGGTCGGTGCGGGTAACGGTCTTGACGAGGTGCTTCGGCCCGGTCGCATCGGCGGTGATGAAAGGCAGGTTGACCTCGGTCGACGCCGACGACGACAGCTCGATCTTCGCCTTTTCAGCGGCTTCCTTGAGCCGCTGGAGCGCAAGCTTGTCCTTCTTCAGGTCGATACCCTCGGCCTTCTGGAAGTCGGCCGCGAGGAACTCGACGACCTTGGCGTCGAAGTCTTCGCCACCGAGGAAGGTGTCGCCGCTGGTCGACTTGACCTCGAACACGCCGTCGCCGAGCTCGAGGACCGACACGTCGAAGGTGCCACCGCCGAGGTCGTAGACCGCGATCGTCTTGGCTCCCTGCTTGTCGAGACCATAGGCCAGCGCAGCCGCGGTCGGCTCGTTGATGATGCGGAGGACTTCGAGGCCAGCGATCTTGCCGGCGTCCTTGGTCGCCTGACGCTGGGCGTCGTTGAAGTAAGCCGGGACGGTGATGACGGCCTGGGTAACGGTCTCGCCGAGATAGGCTTCGGCGGTTTCCTTCATCTTCTGGAGGATAAACGCCGAGATCTGCGACGGCGAATAGTCCTCGCCACCGGCGCCGACCCATGCGTCACCGTTCGGGCCCTTGACGATCTTGTACGGAACCAGCGCGGCGTCCTTCTGCGTCAGCGGATCGCTGAAGGTCCGGCCGATCAGCCGCTTGACCGCGAAGATCGTGTTCTCGGGGTTCGTCACCGCCTGGCGCTTGGCCGGCTGGCCGACGAGGCGTTCCTTGTCCTTGGTGAAAGCGACCTGCGACGGCGTCGTGCGGGCACCTTCGGCGTTCTCGATGACCTTGGGGGTGCTGCCTTCCATGACGGCAACGCAGCTATTGGTCGTACCCAGGTCGATCCCGATAACTTTGGCCATGTCAGTCCTTCGTATCATGTGTTTGTCGACAATGCCGTGGACCAGCCGCCCTCCGGGAAGCGGCGCCGATCCACTGCGCCCGGCGGATATAGGGAGCCGCAAAATCGCTGCAAGCCGCGAACACCGCGCGATCAAAAGTCGCCGGGGCGCGCCGCCGCATAGACGAGCCGCTTACCACGCTTTAGAGGCGAAGAGTGACTGTGGGAAATCGTACAATGCGGAGGATCATCGGTTGGTCGGCATGCGTTGGCGCTATAGTGCTCCTGATCGTTGCGATGATCACGGGAACCGCCCCGGCTGAAGCGACCGTTACGCCGCGAGTCACGGCGGCATGGATAAGGCTCCCGGCTGTGCCCGGTCGTCCTGCGGCGGGCTACTTCACCCTCGAGACGAGAGCAGCGCCGATCGAGTTGATCGCGGTCGAGTCGCCACTCGCGCGAATCGAGATGCATGGGATGAGCATGGCGGGCGAGGTGATGCGGATGGACAGGCTGCCATCGGTCCGCGTCGCCGCCAACGAGCGGATGCGCTTTGCCCCTGGCGGTCGCCACCTGATGATCTTCAACCTTCCGTCCAACTTCAAGCCCGGCGAAACGGTGCCGCTGATGTTCCGCTTCAACGGAGGCACGATGATCAAGGTCGAGGCGGTCGCCAGCGCCGCCGGGGCCGATGCGATGCCGATGGTGATGCCGATGTCGGGCCATGGCGCGCATTGAGTTTGCCCGCCCGCTGACAACCGGCGAGCGCGCCATTGCCAACCGGGTATTCGGCCACGCGCTCGATCCCGCTCCAATCACATTGCGTCGCGGGAAATGGTTTCCGTTCCAGCCGCGCGGCGTCGTGATGGCCCCCGACGGTCATGTTTGGTTCCATCCCAAGGGCATCGAGTGGCGTGAAGACTTCTCCGTCGCAGGCCTCGCATCGCGAACGCTGCTGGTCCACGAACTGGTCCATGTCTGGCAGCATCAGTCCGGCATCCGGCTGCCGCTGCGCCGCATGCCGTGGGCACGGTACGACTACCTACCCCTGGTGCCGGGAAAGCCCTTTGCCCGGTATGGGATCGAGCAGCAGGCCTGTATCGTCGCCGACGCCTATTTCATCGATGAAGGCGCGCGCGTCGCGAACGCTCCATCGCTCGATACTTACGCTGCGCTGATCCCGTTTCCGTGCGTGACGATGGTCAGCACCGGCGGCGGCTTGGCGTCGGGAAGCGGTCGCTCACCGGTAACATCGTAAATCCGCGCATCGACGGTGATCTGCTCCGGGGTGAACTCGGCCTTCAACGCCATCATCGCCGGAGTCGCAAGGTAGGCGTGAAGCGCCGCTTCGTCCTGCCAGCGTTCGACGAGGCTGATGATGCCATCGCTCTCGCTTTCGACCGCGATCGAATAGCTGAGGCAGCCGCTCTCGTGCCACGTCATCTGGCTGAGACGGTCGAGCAACGGCCTCAGCCGCGGGAGCGATGTCGGATCGACCTCGATTCGGGCGACGACGATAATCATGCGGCTGCCCCAGTCTCCGGCGCGACTAAGCGGAGGCGTCGGTGCGCGCCCTGGCGACGCTGACCATCGCCGGGCGGAGCAGCCGGTCCTTGATCGTATAGCCCGCCTGCAATTCGGCGACGATCGCACCCGGCTCGTGATGCTCGCTGTCGACTTCGAGCATCGCCTGATGGCGGTTCGGGTCGAGCTTGGCGCCGTCGGTGACGACGCGGGTGATGCCGTGGCGCGCAAGCACGCTCGTCATCTCGCGCTCGGTGGCCTCGATGCCGGTCTTGACCGCTTCGAAGCCGGGAGCCTCGGCCGGAAGTGCCGATATCGCGCGGCGGAGGTTGTCGGCAACGCCGAGCAGGTCGCGGGCGAACCCGGTCATCGCATAGCTCGACACGTCGACCTTCTCGCGCTCGAGGCGACGGCGGACGTTTTCGGTCTCGGCAGCAGCGCGTAGCAGCCGGTCCTTGAGGCTGGCGATTTCCTCGTCGCGCTCGCGGATCACGTCCTCGTGGCTCGGCGCGCCGGTGTCGGCCTCGCTCGCGCCAGTGACGGCATCGTCGGGGGAGATCATCGTTTCGTCGGTCATGCGATCAACCTGCTCAATGTTTTTGCGGTATAGTCCACCATCGGAACGACCCGGGCGTAATTCAAGCGGGTCGGCCCGATCACGCCGACGACGCCGACGACGCGGCCCGCCGAACGGTACGGTGCCGCTATAACGCTCGACCCGGACAACGAAAACAGCTTGTTCTCGGCCCCGATGAAAATCTTGCACGCCTCGCCGCCTGATGCGGAGTCGAGCAGCCGGACAAGTTCTTCCTTGCCCTCGAGGTCGTCGAGCAGCAGCCGGACGCGGTCGAGGTCGTTGGCATCGCCCGCAACGAGATGCGCGCTGCCGCGGACAATCAGCACCGGGCGCGCTGCCCCATCGGACGACCAGCTCGCGAGCCCCGCTTCAACCAGTGTCTGCGTCAGGACATCGAGCTGGGCGCGGTCGTCGTCGATCTCGGCCCGCAACCGGACGGCCGCCTCGGCGAGCGTCAGCCCATGGAGGCGCGCGTTGATATAGTTCGCCGCCTCGATCAGGGCGGTCGGCGGCAATCCCGGCGGCAGGTCGATCACCCGGTTCTCGACCGAGCCGTCGCCCCCGACGAGAATCGCCAGCGCACGCACCGGCGACAGTGGGACGAAGCTGACCTGACGGACGTACATCTCGTGACGCGGGACGAGGACGATGCCCGCACACGCGCTAAGGCCCGACAGCACGGAAGTGGTGCGCCCGAGGATGTCCTCCATCGACGCCGTCCCCGCGACCTGGCTCTCGATCGCGCCGCGCTCGGCGTCGGTCGGCGCGGTCGTCTGCATCATGCCGTCGACGAACAGCCGTAGACCGAGTTCGGTTGGCAGCCGCCCCGCCGACGAATGCGGCGATGCGAGCAGCCCGAGTTCCTCGAGGTCCTGCATGACGTTCCGGATCGACGCGGGTGACAGGCCGAGCATCGTCAGCTTTGACAGCGTCCGCGACCCGACCGGGCTGCCGTGTTCGATGTAAGACTCGACGATCTGGCGGAAGACCTCGCGCGCGCGGTCGTTGAGCTCGGTGATCGGCGGCGACTGCATTGCCGCAATGTAGGGCGGCACGGGGTTCCGCTCAACCGTCCGAGCGGCTAAGCGTCCGCGTTCACAGTGTAAGGACCGACCATGCGCCCTTCAGGCCGCGCCCCCGACGCGATGCGCCGCGTCGAGCTGATTCCCGGGTTCAACGCCCACGCCGAGGGGTCGTGCCTCGTCAAGTTCGGCGATACCCACGTCCTCGTCACCGCCTCGGTCGAGGAGCGCCTGCCGCCATGGCTGCGCGGCAAGGGCGAGGGCTGGGTCACCGCCGAATACGGCATGCTGCCGCGCGCGACGCACACCCGCGGCCAGCGTGAAGCGGCGAAGGGCAAGCAGTCGGGGCGAACGCAGGAGATCCAGCGGCTGATCGGGCGGTCCTTGCGCGCCGTAACCGACCTGAAGCTGCTCGGCGAGCGCCAGATCACGCTCGACTGCGACGTCCTCCAGGCCGACGGCGGGACGCGCACCGCGTCGATCTCGGGCGCATGGGTCGCGCTCCGGCTGGCGATCGACGGGATCATGAAGAAGAACGCGCTGACGATCGACCCGCTGACGAGCCAGGTCGCGGCGGTCAGCTGCGGCGTCCACGACGGCAACGTCGTCCTCGACCTCGACTATATCGAGGACTCGGGCGCCGGAACCGACGGCAATTTCGTCCTCACCTCGACCGGCGGACTCGTCGAGGTTCAGGCGACCGCGGAGGGCGCGACTTACGACGAGGAAGCACTGCTCCGCATGCTCCGCCTCGCGCGCATCGGCTGCAACGAGATCTTCGCCGCGCAGCTGGTCGCGACGGGGCGCTGATTGTGGACGGCCAGCATCACGACGGGCAGCAGGTCGTCGGACGGCGGCTCGAGCCGGGGCGGCTGGTGCTCGCGACGCATAATTCGGGGAAGGTCCGCGAGATCGCAGCACTGCTTGGCCCGTTCGGGATGGACGTCGTCGCGGCGGGCGATCTTGGACTGCCCGAGCCCGAGGAGACCGGCCTGACCTTTGCTGCCAATGCCGAGTTGAAGGCGCTCGCGGCGGCGACCGCGAGCGGCCTGCCCGCGCTCGCCGACGATTCGGGGCTGTGCGTCGACGTGCTCGACGGCGCGCCGGGGATCTATTCGGCGCGTTGGGCCGGGGAGGCCAAGGACTTCACCGCAGCGATGGCGCGGGTCCACGAAGAGATGGCGGGCGGCCCCGACAGTGCGCACTTCGTCTGTGCGCTGACGCTGGCGTGGCCCGACGGGCATTTCGAGACGTACGAGGGCCGGGTGTACGGCACGCTGGTCTGGCCGCCGCGCGGCGGCCTCGGCTTCGGCTACGACGCGATGTTCGTCGCCGAAGGGATGACCGAGACCTTCGGCGAGATCGATCCGGCAGTAAAGCATGCGATGAGCCACCGCGCCAAGGCGTTCGCGCAACTCGTTGCGGCGTGTTTCTAAGCAAGGAGCGACCATGACCGCATCCGACGGCGACCGCGCCGCAATTCTTGCCATTCTCGCCGCCGAAGATGCTGCATGGGCCGCGGGCGACGCCGTTGCCTTTGCGGCACCCGTCACCGACGAGGTCGTCTTCACCAACGTCGTCGGCATGTTCTCGGTCGGGCGGATGCCCTTCATCGGCCAGCACAAGCACATCTTCGCGACCTTCTATCGTGGCAGCACGCTGCGGCAGACGGTCGCCCACATCGCCATGATCCGCCCCGATGTCGCGGTCGTCGACACGCTGACCGAGGTCACCGGATTTGGCGACCTGCCCCCATTCTTCTCACCCGTCGACGGCGCGCTCCGCACCCGGCTCGAACAGGTCATGGTCAAGACCGATGGCCGCTGGCAGGTCGCGGCGTTCCACAACGTCGAGATCAACGCCGCCGCCATCGCCGCCGCTGCCGGACCGCCGCCCGCACGATGAGCGACCTGCTAGCGGTCTATATCCACTGGCCGTTCTGTGTCTCGAAGTGCCCGTACTGCGACTTCAACAGCCACGTCCGCGCGAGCATCGACGAAGCCGGATGGACGGACGCGCTGGTCGCCGACCTCGCGTTCGAGGCGGCGCTGACACCGGGCCGGACGGTCGGCAGCATTTTCTTCGGCGGCGGCACCCCGTCGCTGATGGCCCCGGCAACGGTCGAACGCATCATCGCTGCCGTCGCCGCGAACTGGCCGATCGACTCCGACTGCGAGATCACCCTCGAAGCCAATCCGTCGAGCGTCGAGGCAGCGCGGTTCGCCGGGTTCGCCGCCGCCGGGGTCAATCGCGTCAGCCTCGGGCTGCAGGCGCTCGACGACGCCGCCCTCGCCGCGCTCGGCCGCCCGCACGATCTCGCGCAGGGGATGGCGGCGCTCGACGTCGCGCAGCGGCATTTCCCGCGCGTCAGCTTCGACCTGATCTACGACCGTCCCGGGCAGACGGTAGCGGCGTGGAGCGCCGAGCTAACCCGTGCGCTCGCCTTCGGCACCGAGCATCTGTCGCTCTACGGCCTGACGATCGAGCCGGGGACGCGCTACGCAGTGCTCCATGCCAAGGGCGAACTGGTCCTGCCGCCCGAGGAGATTTCCGCCGACCTGTTCGACCTGACGGCCGAGATGACGGCGGCGGCGGGCATCCCGGCGTACGAAGTGTCGAACCACGCGCGCGCTGGCGCGGCGAGCCGCCACAACCTCGCCTACTGGACTTACGCCGATTACGTCGGGGTCGGCCCGGGCGCGCATGGCCGGCGGGCGGGCGAGGCGACCGCGCGCCACCGCAAGCCCGAGAATTGGATCGCCGCGGTCGCCGCGCACGGCCATGGCATCGTCACGACCGAGCCGCTGCCCCCCGCGACCCGCGCTCGCGAGGCGCTGTTAATGGGGCTGCGGCTGGCGGACGGGATCGATGCGGGCACTTTTGAGCGGCGGACAGGGGAGGCGCTCGACGCCTCGATCGACCGCACGCGGCTGGCACGGCTGGTCGAGCTCGGCTTCGTCGAGTCGGATGCGGCGGGACTGCGACTGACCCCGAAGGGTCGCCCGCTGGTCAACGCGGTGCTCGCGGAACTGGCTTAGTTCAGCGCCTTCGGGGCGGCAGCGACGACGGTGAAGCCCTGCGGCCCGACCTGCTCGACCTCGAGCCCGCGTTCGGCGACGCCCGCGCCCGAAAAGCGGAACACGCCGTCGATCCCGGTGAAGCCGCCCGCTGCCGATAGCCCGGCGCGCGGGAATGGCGCGCCGGTCGCCCAGCCGTTGCCGGCAACGCCGTTGACCAGCAGCACCGCGTCGTAGCCGAAGCTCGCCAGCCGTGACGGCGCGCCGCCGAACTTCGCCTTGTAGCGCACGGCGAGCTGGTGGAAGCGGTCGTCGGGGACGGCGGCAAACACCGCGCCGCTGAGCGCCGGAGCTTGGGCGATCGCCGGTTCGCTGTTCCACAACTCGGTCCCCATGATGAGGACCGGGGTCGCGCCGAACTGGACGAGCGCGGGGGCGACAGCGGCCGCGATCGATCCCGAATCGGCGATCAGCAGCGCCTGGAAGCCGACCGGCGCGAGATTGTGGCTGACCGACGCGATTGTCCCGTCGGGACGGAGCGCAGCGGTTTTGGCGGCGGCGGCGTGGCGCGCATCGTAATCGGTGAGCTTGCGCGCAGCGGCGAGCAGCCCCGCCGAAGTCCGGGCATAGCTCGTCACCGCGACCGCCTTGCCGCCCGCGGCCTCGACCGCACGGAGGAAGGCGGTCCCCGCGCGTTGGCCGTAGACCCCCGACGGGACCAGCGCGGCGAAGCGCTCGACCCCGCGCGACCGGGCGTAGGCGACGACGCGCGCGATCGACTGGCCGGGCTGGAAGCCCATGACGAAGGTGCCGCCGCCCGCGAGCGCGGCGTCGTTTGAGAAGGTAAGGACCGGCACGCCGTTGGCGCTCGCGACGCCCTGCACCGCGCGAACATCGCCCGCGAGCAACGGCCCGAGGAAAAGCTTCGCACCGTCGCCGACCGCCTTCGCCGCCGCCGCGCCGGCGCCACCCGCCGCGGTATCGTAGACCTGGAGGTTGATGCGGGTATCGCCGAGATCGAGTAGCGCCATCGTCGCGGCATTGGCGATTGACTGGCCGACAGCGGCGTTCGCGCCGGTCATCGGCACAAGCAGCGCAACACGGTTGCGCGCTGCATCAGGGGCGCGGGTGGGCGCTGCCACCACGACCGGGGCGGGAGCGGCCGGACGCGGCCCGACAGCCATTCCGGTCTGGGTCTTCGGTCCCGCACACGCGGCTGCGACGAATGCGAGACCGACACCCGCGATCCGCAGCCGCTGCGCTAACGGTTGCCGCCGGGGCCCAAGCCCGTCCAGAGTACGCAAATGGAATCTCCCTCGACCACTGAAGACATGGCCTTGTTAACCGGCGCGTTGTCGCCCGGCCTCTACATCGTCGCAACCCCGATCGGCAATCTCGGTGACCTGTCCCCGCGTGCCGCGCGGATCCTTGCGGGTGTCGCACTGATCGCCGCCGAGGACACGCGCGTCACTGCCAAGCTGCTGGCTCATATCGATGCCAAGGTCCCGATGCAGCCGTACCACGACCATAATGCCGATGCGGTCCGCCCCGCGCTGATCGAGCGGATGCGCGGCGACGCGGTTGCGCTCGTGTCCGACGCGGGTACGCCGCTGATCTCCGATCCCGGGTACAAGCTCGTCCGCGACGCCCGCGCTGCCGGGATCGAGGTCATCACGATTCCCGGGCCTTGCGCTGCAGTCGCCGCGCTGACGCTTGCTGGATTGCCGACCGACCGCTTCCTGTTCGCCGGCTTCCTTCCCGCGAAGGCCGGCGCGAAGGCGGCGGCGATCGACGAGCTCGGCGCGGTCCGCGCAACTTTGGTATTCTATGAATCGGGGCCGCGGACGTCGGCGACGCTCGCGCTGCTGGCGGAGCGGCTGGGGGACCGCCCGGCGGCGGTCGCGCGCGAGATCACCAAGAAGTTCGAGGAAACCGTCGACGGCACTTTGCTCAGCCTCAGCGCGCGCTACGCCGAAGCGCCGCCGCGCGGTGAAGTCGTGATCGTGGTGGGGCCGCCGGGCGAGGCGGTCGCGCCGTCCGCCGCCGATCTCGACACCGCGCTTATCGCTGCCATGGTGTCGCACCCGCTCAGTGCTGCGGTCGCCGAGGTCAGCGCGACGCTCGGTGTGGCACGAAAGACAATTTACGCGCGTGCCCTCGAACTCAAGTCCAGATAGCCGCTCGACAAGCCGCGATTGTCACTCCAATCTGTAACAACTTGGGGAACGACAGGCAGGGTGACGCGAAGGGACCGAGGCGATGGCTAGCGCGAGTGACGTGATGCTGCGAACGAGCGACCTGGCCCGGCTGGGACTTGTCGACGACGCCGCGATCGATCTAGCCGATGCAGCGCTGCTGCTCGCCGCCGCCGACCAGCCCGCCAACGACACACGCGCGACGCTCGACACCGCCCGCGCCCGCCTGACGGGCATGGCGCTCCGCCTCCAACGGGAGTCGGCGGGGCTGACAACACCACGCAGCCGCGCCCGCGCGCTGACCGAACTCATCGCCCAGTCCGAAGAAATGACCGGCGACGCGCAGGATTACGACAACCCGCGCAACGCCGACCTGCTCGAACTGCTCGACCGCAAGCTCGGCCTGCCGGTGACTTTGTCGATCCTGTACGTCGCGCTTGCTCGCCGTGTCGGCTGGGCGGCCGATCCACTCGGACTGCCGGGGCACGTCCTCGTCCGCATCGGCCATGACCCTGTCGCGCAGCTGGTCGATCCGTTCGACGGCGGCCGCCTGCTCGGTCCGACCGGCCTCAACGCAGTGCTGACGCGCGTGCTCGGCGGCTCGGCGACGCTCGACGCCGACCATCTTACCGCGTTGAGCAACCGCGCGACGCTCGTCCGGCTGTTGTCGAACCAGGCGACACGCGCGCGGCGCGGCGGCGATGTCGCCCGCGCGCTGACCCTCCACGAACGGATGACGCTGATTGCGCCGGGCTTCACCGGCCTGTGGTGGGAGCGCGCCCGGCTCGAGCAGCTGACCGGAGCGGTCGGCGCGGCGCGGATGTCGCTCGGCGCGATGCTCGAGACGACGCGTGACACCGCGGTGCGCGGGCGGATTCGCGCCGCGCTCGAAGCGTTGGCGCGCAGTCCGAGCTAGACCCACTGGCGCGAAGCCCGAGCGAGGGTCTACGACGGCGGCTCACGCCACGGGAGCCGCCTGCATGTCACTGACCGTCGCCGTCCAGATGGACCCGATCGAAACCGTCAACATCGGCGGCGATTCGACCTTTGCGTTGATGCTCGAGGCGCAGTCGCGCGGCCATACGCTGTGGCACTATCTGAGCACCGACCTGACCTATGTCGCGGGCCGGGTCCGCGCACGTGCCCGCCCGCTCACGGTCGAGCGGACGTCGGGCGCACATTTCCGCTGGACCGGCGAAACGACGACGATCGACCTTGGGCGCGATACCGACGTCGTATTGATGCGGCAGGACCCGCCGTTCGACATGGCGTACATCACCGCGACGCACCTGCTCGAGCGCGTTGCCGGCGAGACCTTGGTGGTCAACGACCCCGCCGAGGTCCGTAATGCGCCCGAGAAATTATTCGTCCTCGGCTATCCGGACCTGATGCCGCCGACGATGGTGACGCGGCGATTGGACGAAGCGGCGGCGTTTCGCGAGGAACATGGCGCGGTCGTCGTCAAGCCGCTTTACGGCAACGCCGGGACCGCAGTCTTCCACGTCGGCACTGGTGACGCCAACCTCGCCGCGCTCGTCGAACTGTTCAGCCACGTCTGGCCCGAGCCGTTCATGGTCCAGAAGTTCCTGCCCGACGTCTCGGCGGGCGACAAGCGCATCGTCCTCGTCGACGGCGTCGCCACCGGGGCGATCAACCGCCTGCCCAAGGCGGGCGAAATTCGCTCGAACCTCGCCGCCGGGGGCGCCGCGCACGCGACCGCGCTGACCCCGCGCGAGGAGGAAATCTGCGCGCGCATCGGGCCGGAGTTGAAGCGGCGCGGGCTGGTGTTCGTCGGCATCGACGTCATCGCGGGCTATCTGACCGAGATCAACGTGACCTCGCCGACCGGGATCGTCGCGATCGACCGCTTCAACGGCACCGACACGCCGGGGCTGATCTGGGATGCGATCAAAGCGCGGATCGGCGGCTAGGCCGGAGGCGCGGCAACAACGCGCTGTTCCGGCCGCGTTTAGCGAGGCAGACTTGGGACAATGCCGCCGCCGCGCCTCTCGTTTGCGACCGTCACCACGCGATGACCCGCGGCGCGATCATTCGTTTCGCGTTGGCGCTGACGGTGCTGCTCGTTGCGGGCTGGCTGGCGCTGCGGTTTGCGAAGGTGCCGCGGATCGACCGGGCGGAGGCGGAGACACGGGCGACGCGACTGCTCACCGCTTATGCCGGGCAGACCGGGCAGCCGGCGGGGCATTTCGGCAATCGGCGCGTGCTCGAATATTCCGACGAGTGGCAGTTCGTCTGGACCTACCGGCCGTGCGCTGCGGTGGGGGAGTTGCGGATCGCGGTGCGGCGATCGGGGGCGGCGCGCTATGTCGTGCTGCCGGATTGCACCCCGGTTCGGGGGTTCGGGGTCGGGCCGCGGGTGGCCTAAGGGTGGGTAGTCAGGAAGGGGTCGCGGCCAAAGCCGCGCCGTCGGTCGGGTTCGGCGCGAAGGTGCAGCGACCCGTCGGCCGAACCTTCCGCGAGTCCCGCGCTAGCCGAATAATGCAAGGGCATCACTCGGCTAGCGCGAGCCGCGTTCGGTCCTACTTCAAATGCTGGGCGAGATACTTGTTCATCTCGAACATCGTGCACTTGTCGCGCCCGAAAACCTTCTTCAGCTTCTCGTCGGCGAGGATTTCGCGCTTGTCGGCGGGGTTCTGCAAATTGTGCTTGCGGATATATTCCCACACCTTGCTGACGACCTGGCCGCGCGGAAGCACGTCCTTACCGACGATCTCGGCGAGTTCGGGCGACGGCTGGAGTGGCTTCTGGAGCGCGTCGACCTTCTTCGGCGCGTTCGGATCGACGGGGGCCTTTTCCTTCTTCGCCGCAGGTGCCTTCTTGGCCGCTGGAGCCTTCTTGGCTGCCGGTGCCTTGTCGGCAGCGGGCTTCGCGGTCTTGGGTGTCGTCGCCATCAGTAATGTCTCCCCTGCCCCGGTCGGGCTTGTGCCAACTGGCCATGATCGCCGTTGTTCCGTGTGAGGAACCTTAGTCGTTTTGCTTTTCGGTGCAATTACCCCGCGCGACGATTTTATGACGGCCTAAAACGTCCGTTTGGCATGAAACAGCCACGTCCGCGGCGGCGCGAGATACGCAACCGTACCGAGGCTCGACGCGACATAGTTGCGATCGAGGCAGTTGTTGCACTCGATGCTGAGCACCCAATTGCCGTCGTCGGTCTTCATCGCCAGCGCGGCGTTGGCGACGACATACGACTTGGCGCGCGATCCGGTGATGAGCGTCCCGCCGAACGGGTTGGCCTGATAGGTGATGCCGCTGCCGCCGGTGACCCCGCCGGTGTACAGCGACGCGTTCGACGCGCCGGTCTCGAAGCTCGACCGGTAGATCACGCTGCCGCCGGGCTGGAGGATGATCCCGGCCGCCGGGATCGCATAGTCGAAGGTGCCGCCGACCGCGGCGCTATAGTCGGGGGTATAGTCGGGGCGCGCGAGCGAGCCATCGGCCGCGACGAGCCCGCTGCCGCAATCGGGGGCGTTGTCGACGAACGGCGCGCCGGGAACGCGCTTGGCGGCGAGTTCGGCGCGGCAGTCGGCCTGTTGCTGCGCGATCGCCTTGGTGCCGAAGCGATCGGCACCCGTCGCGCCGTTCACGCGGTAGCGGGCGTGCTGATACCCGAGGTTAGCGAACAGGTTGAGCCCCTTGAACGGCGTCGCGGTCGCTTCGAACTCGGCCCCGTAATTGTGCATGCCCGCGCTCGCGGTCGAATACGACAGCGCGCCCGACGCCGGGTCGACGCCGGTGACGGGGACCGCGACGTTGCTCGCGTCGATGTAGAAGCCGGTGACGCCGACCTTGAGCCGGTGATCGAACAGGTCGCTCTTGACCCCGCCCTCATACGTCCAGTTGCGCGACGCGGCGTACGGCAGCAGCGCCTGCGGGACGATCGCCTGCGTGTTCCACCCGCCGCCGGTGAAGCCGCGCGTCGCGCTGGCGAAAACGAGGACACCGGGTAGCTGGTAGCTCGCGACGACGCGCGGGGTCCACAGCTTGGTCGATTGGTTGACCGGCACGGCGATGCCGCCGCTGACAAGGCTCGTGGTGTTGAGGCACGTCAGGCAGCCCGCACGATTGTCGCTGACCCCGAGCGTCTTGCGCTCGTCAGTGTAACGCACCCCGGCGGTCAGCTTGAACGCATCGGTCACGTTGGCGTCGACCTGCGCATAGCCCGCGGTCGACTTGGTCGAGGTACGGAGCGTCCGGTCGGCGAGGACCCCCGGATTGCCGCGCGGTGCGGGCGCGGCGGCGGTGGTCAGGATGTCGGCGACGTCGGTGGTATCGTCCTCGTCGGAGTAATAGGCCCCGACGACGTAATCGAGGAAGCCGCCGAACGCCTTGCCGTCGAGGCGGACCTCCTGGCTGAACTGGTGGGTCGACCCGTCGCTGAGCGTCGTCGATCCGCCGGCGGTATAGCCCGCCACCGCCGGGAACGGCGTCGCGACGCTGGGAACGAGGCGTCCGTCGGTCAGGTCGGCGGCGTATTTCTGCTTGAGGTCGACATAGCCGGTGATGACCGCGACGTTGAAGCCGTCGCCCGCCCACAGGAATTTCGACGTTGCCAACGTCGTGTCGGCATAATCCTGCGCGCCGAAGCCCGCCTTGCGGCCGGTGACGCCGAGCGCAGTGAACGGCGACGGATGCGCGGTGTCATAGCCCTGGCGCAGCCCGCTCGTCAGGAAGCGCCCCTTGCAGTTCGACGGATTGCGCGGATCGCAGTCGGAGGTGGCGAAATTGTCGGCGTCGTTGCGCAGATATGCGACCGATCCGTTCCAGCTCAGCCGGTCGGTGACGTTGATCCGCAGCGCGCCGCGGATGCCCGCGCCGTTGCTGTCGTCGTTACGCTGCCCGGTGGTCGAGTTGATGCCGTAGCCGTGGTCGTCGTTGTAGAATCCGCTCAGCTTGATCGCGATGTCGGTGCCGAACGGAATGTTGAGCGAGCCGCGGAATTCGCGGCGCTCATAGCTGCCGTAGCCGCCTTCAAAATAGCCCGCGATCCGGTCGCCGGGTTCGGCAAGATTCACGTCGACGCTCCCGCCGCTGCTGTTCGCTCCGCCCGTCGTCCCCTGCGGGCCGCGCCGGACATCGACGCCGGTGATGTCGAAGAAGCCGAAGTTGTTGGCCGACTGCCGCGGCAGGTAGATGCCATCGATCGAGGTCGTCACCGGGGCGCCGACAGACGGTGCAGCCGACGTCGTGCCGAGCCCGCGGATGTAGTCGATATTGCCCGCGCCGATGCCGGGGAATGCCGCGCTAACCGAATTGGGGACGTACTCGAGCACGTCGCGCGTCGTAACGAGGCCGCGCTGGGCAAGGACGTCGGTCGACAGGCTTGTCACCGTCGTTGCATCGATAGGGGTATCTTGGGCGGGAGCGAGCTGTGCCGGCGGTGTCGCCGCCGGAGTTGCGGTCGCGGCCGGCGTCGCGGCCTGAGCAAAGGCTATCCCGCCGAAACTGGCGCTGGCGAGGGCGATTACGGCGGTCGTCGTCACCAGGCGATATCGTACCATCAAGTCGCATTCCCTACTGAACCGCCGCGCGCCGTCTTTGACAGATGCCGCCGGCCCGCCGATAGCCCCCGCAGCGACCTAGCGTGGAGCAGCCGTGAACGATACCGAAAATCTGCCGAGGCCCGCCACCCTGCTGCTCACCGCGCGGGTGAGCGATGCGCGGAAAATGGCGGCGTACGCCAAGGCGCTTGCCGAGTCGGGACTCTATGCCGCGCACGGCGGGGTCGTGACGGTCGACGGCCAGCCGGCCAATCGCCTCGAAGGCTGGCCCGACGGCGTCGGCGCGGTGATGATCAATTTCCCGTCGCGGACCGCGGCGGAGAGCTTCTGGTTCTCGGCGAAGTATCAGGAAGAGTTGAAGCCGCTGCGGCGCGGCGCGGCGACGATGCAGGCGGCGATCTTCGAGGCAGTGTAGCGCGCGGGCGGCGGTTCGATCGCCGTTTGATTCCGCTGTCCTACAGCCCCGCGAACACGTTACGGTCCCGGCGAGTCGGATCGCGCGGAACCGGCACTGTGTTCTTTCTCATTGTTGGTCGCCTTAGTCGGCTCCCGTCCCTGCTCTTCCTGCTCCCCTCCCCTTCAGGGGAGGGGCCGGGGGTGGGGGAGTCGCCACCAGCTATCTGCCTCAGAAAGCCCCCACCCCCGGGCCACGCCAAGCGGCGTGTCTCTCGCCCTTCCCCTGAAGGGGAGGGGAAGATGCCGTCCCGCCCTTAGGCAGGGCGACGTCAGACACGAAAACGCATGTTCAAAACCGTGAACTTCGTGTGACCTTTCAGCCCCACGAAGCACCGTTGCGGTCGTAAGCAGCCCGCTCCTCAGTAGACCTCGAACAGCCCTGCCGCGCCCATGCCGCCGCCGACGCACATCGTCACGACGACATATTTCGCCCCGCGCCGCTTGCCCTCGATCAGCGCATGACCGGTCAGCCGTGCCCCCGACATGCCGTACGGATGCCCGATCGAGATCGCGCCGCCGTTGACGTTGAGCTTCGCCTGATCGATGCCGAGGACGTCGGCGCAGTGGAGCACCTGCACCGCGAACGCCTCGTTCAATTCCCAAAGGTCGATGTCGTCGATCGTCAGGCCGTTGCGCTTCAACAACTTGGGCACGGCATAGATCGGGCCGATGCCCATCTCGTCGGGGTCGAGCCCGGCCGACGCCATGCCGACGTAGCGCCCAAGCGGGGTCAGCCCGCGCCGTGACGCCTCGCCGGCTTCCATCAGCACGCTCGCCGACGCGCCGTCCGACAGCTGCGACGCGTTGCCGGCAGTGATGACCCCGCCTTCGCGGACCGGCTTGAGGCCCTTCAAGCCTTCGAGCGTAGTCTCGGGGCGGTTGCCCTCGTCCTTCGTCAGCGTGACGTCGTGGAAGGTAACCTCGCCGGTTTCCTTGTTCGCCATGCCCATGCTCGACGGCAGCGGCACGATCTCGGCATCGAACCGGCCTGCCTGTTGCGCGGCGGCGGTCCGCATCTGCGACTGGTAGCTATACTCGTCCTGCCGGTCGCGGCTGATGCTGTACCGCTTGGCGACGACCTCGGCGGTGTCGATCATCGGCATGTAGACGTTCGAATGCATCGCGAGCAGGCCGGGATCGGGATCGATCCGCATCTTGTTGGTCTGGACCATCGAGATCGAATCCTGCCCGCCGCCGATCGCAATCTGCATCCCGTCGACGATGATCTGCTTCGCCGCGGTCGCGATCGCCATCATCCCCGACGCGCACTGGCGGTCCATCGACTGGCCGCTGACGCTCGTCGGCAGTCCGGCGCGGAGGAGCGCCAGCCGGGCGATGTTCGGGGCCTGACCGCCCTGCTGGAGCGACGCGCCCCAGACGACGTCGTCGACCTCGGCGCCGTCGATACCGGCGCGCTCGACCGCGTGCTTGATCGCATGGCCGCCGAGCATCGGCGGCGGCGAGGCGTTGAATGCGCCGCGAAAGGCGCGCCCGATCGGGGTCCGCGCGGTCGAAACGATGACAGCTTCACGCATGGGTCTAATCCTTGTTGTCAGGGAAGCGGGGCATGCCGGCCTCCGTCTGGAGGTCGAGCGCGCCGACGATCAGCGCGATACCGTTATAGAAAGCAACGAGTTGGACGATCTCAAGAACCTGCGCCGTGTCGAACTCGGCCGCCAGCCGCGCGAATTCGGCGTCGCTCAGCCGGTTGCGCACCAGCAGGGCATCGACCGTCGCGATGAGCGTGGCGTCGTGCGCAGTCCAGTTGCCGTCATCGGCATGACCGTCGAACGTCGATCGGACCTGCTCTTGGGTCAGTTCGGCCTTCTTAGCGAAGACCTTGGTGTGGATGCCCCACTCATACTCGTTGCCGGTCTTTGCGGCGGTCCGGTCGATCACCACCTCGCGGTCGCGCATCGACAGCGGCGACGGGCCCGCCATCGACGCGGCGGTGAAACGCTCCCAAGCACGCGGGCTCTGGGCAACCGCGGTGAACAGCGCGAGCGGGTCACGCCCCGGGGCGGTCATTCGCTCCATCGCCGTCGCGAACTCGGGCGGCCACGCGTCGCGCGGCAGGGTGCCGATGCGGCTCACAGGTAAATCAGGGCGATCGACTCGGCGATGAGCGCGGGTTTGGTCTCGCCTTCGATCTCGACGGTGACCGAGGTCGTGGTCTGGATGCTGCCGTCGGGCCGGTCGTCGACCGCGACAATAGTGAAGCGACCGCGGACACGCTTGCCCGACTTGACCGGGGCCATGAAGCGCAATTTGTTGAGGCCGTAATTGACCCCCATCTTCGCGCCCTCGACGCCCGGGACCGAGCCGTAGGTCATCATCGGGATCAGGCTGAGGGTCAGAAACCCATGGGCGATCGTCGTGCCGAACGGGGTCTTCGCCGCAGCGACGGGGTCGACATGGATGAACTGATGGTCGCCGGTGGCGTCGGCAAACGCGTCGATCCGCGCCTGGTCGACGAGCACCCAGTCGGACACGCCGACTTCGGTCCCGACCTTCGAACGGTATTCTGCCAGCGGCAGGCTGTCGCGCATCGATCACTCCCCAGTGTTTTGCGGCACCCTAGCTATGGTTACCGCTAACGTCACCCTTCATTTCTCGGCGTGAGGGCGTAGGAGGCGGGCATGACCAGCCTCACCTCCGCCCGCGCCGAGATGCGCGACCTTCGCCGCGCTCCCGAGCCCGCCGTCCTCGCCCGCCTGCTGCCCGCCGCAACGCTGGCGCCCGCAACCCGCGCCGCCGTCGAGAACCGCGCGCTCGGCCTCCTCGCCGACTTGCGCGCGGCGCAGGGGAGCGGGTGGGTCAACCGGTTCCTCCAGCAATACCGGCTCAACACCGCCGAGGGCGTCGCGCTGCTCAGCCTCGCCGAGGCGTTCCTCCGCGTCCCCGACGCCGCGACCGCCGACCTGCTGATCCGCGACAAGATCGGCGGGGCCGACTGGGGCGCGCATACCGGCAAGTCTGATTCGCTCCTCGTCAATTCAGCGACCTGGGGACTCGTGCTGACGCGTGCGGTGGTCGGTGCGGGCGAACGTGCATCGGTGTTGCAGCGGCTGATCGCACGGTCTGGCGAGCCCTTCGTCCGCACCGCGGTCGGCGCGGCAATGCGGATGATGGGCCAGATCTTCGTCATGGGGCGGACGATCGATGAAGCGCTCGACCGCGCATCGGACAGCGATAACAAGGGCTTCACCGCCAGCTTCGACATGCTCGGCGAGGCGGCGCGGACACGCGACGATGCCGTGCGCTATTACGACAGCTATGTCGCGGCGATCCAGCGCATCGGCGCGTCGAACCAGGCCGCCGGCCATTCGATCTCGGTCAAGCTGTCGGCGTTGCACCCGCGCTACGAAACCGCGCACGTCGCGACATGCGTCCCCGAACTCACTGATATGCTTGGCTCACTGGCAAGCGCCGCCGCAGCCGCTGGCATCGGCCTGACGGTCGACGCCGAGGAAACCGAGCGACTCGACATGTCGCTCGATATCATCGCCGCGGTCGCACAGCACCCGCAACTGCGCGGATGGGACGGCCTCGGCATGGCGGCACAGGCATACGGCAAGCGGGCAGCCGCGGTGATCGACTGGGCGCAGGCGCTGGGTGCCGAGACATCGCGCCAGCTCGGCGTCCGGTTGGTCAAGGGCGCGTATTGGGATAGCGAGATCAAGCGCACCCAAGTCGAGGGATTGGCCGACTACCCCCTGTTCACCCGCAAGGCCGCGACCGACGTGTCGTACCTCGCCTGCGCCGCGAAGATGCTCGCCGCGCCGAACATCTTCCCCGCCTTCGCCACGCATAATGCACTGACGGTGGCGACGATCCTCGAATGGGCGGGCGGCCCCGAGGGCTTCGAATTCCAGCGACTGCACGGCATGGGCGAGGGGCTCTACGAGCGCTTGGTCCGCGAGGACGGTTACGCTTGCCGCAGCTATGCGCCGGTCGGCGGGCACCGCGACCTGCTCGCCTATCTCGTCCGGCGGTTGCTCGAGAATGGCGCGAACTCGAGCTTCGTCCACCAGCTCGCCGACGCCGGGGTCAGCGATATCGACCTTCTCGCCGACCCGGCGGTACGGATCGCGGCGGTGGGGGGCACGCTGCACCCGAGCATCCCGCTGCCGCGCGATCTCTTCCCGGGCCGGACCAATTCGAGCGGACTCGACCTCGCCGACGCCGAAGTCTTGGCGCGGGTCGAACGCGACGTCCTGCGCTTCGACGAGGCCGATCCGTTGTTCGGCAAGCGCTCTAACATCAAGGCTGCCGACCTTTCGACTGGGCAAGTGGCGAGCGCCGTCGCCGCCGCGCATGCCGCCTTCCCGGCGTGGGACGCGACCCCGGTTGGCAAGCGCGCCGACATCCTCGAGCGCCTCGGCGCCCTGCTCGAGCGCGACCGCGCCAAGCTGATGGCCTTGTGCGTCGACGAGGCGAAAAAGACGATCGGCGATGCGCTCGGCGAGGTCCGCGAGGCGGTCGACTTCTGTCGCTATTACGCCGCGCAGGCCCGCGAGCACTTCGTGCCCGTAATCCTCCCCGGCCCGACCGGGGAGCGCAACGAACTGCGGCTGGCCGGGCGTGGCGTCTTTGCGTGCATCGCCCCGTGGAACTTCCCGCTGGCGATCTTCCTCGGCCAGGTCACCGCCGCGCTCGCCGCAGGCAATACCGTCGTCGCCAAGCCAGCGCCGCAGACCCCGCGCATCGCCGCGGCTGCAGTCGCGCTCGCCCATGAAGCCGGCGTGCCCGCCGAAGTGCTGCGGCTCGTTATCGGCGGCGGCGATGTCGGCAGTGCGCTGGTCGGCGATCCCCGCATCATGGGCGTCGCGTTCACCGGCTCGACGCGAACCGCGCGCGCGATCGCCCGGACGCTGCTCGATGATGACCGCCGCCCGCTCGTGCCGCTGATCGCCGAGACCGGAGGCCTCAATGCGATGATCGTCGATTCGACCGCACTGCCCGAGCAGGTCGTCGTCGACGTCGTCACCAGCGCCTTCCGGTCGGCGGGGCAGCGCTGCTCGGCGCTGCGGCTGCTCCTGCTGCAGGAGGATATCGCTGAGCGAACGCTCGACATGCTCAAGGGGGCGATGGACACGCTGATCGTCGGCGCGCCCGGTGATCCGCGAACCGACGTCGGGCCGGTCATCGACGAGGCGGCATTCGACCGTCTCGAAACCTATCGCCAATCGAAGCAGGATCGCTGGGTTCATACGATCGCGGCTCCGGCAGAGGGCAACTTTATCGCCCCGACGATCATCCGACTTCCGGGCGTCGAGGCGCTGCGTGAGGAATGGTTCGGGCCGATCCTCCACGTCGCAACATGGCGGTCGGGTGAACTCGACGCGACCGTCGCGGCGGTCAATGCCAGCGGCTATGGCCTGACGATGGGACTCCACAGCCGCATCGCCTCCTCCGCCGAGCGCGTCGCTGCCACCGCGCGGGTCGGGAACCTGTACGTCAACCGCGCGATGATCGGTGCGGTTGTCGGCTCGCAACCCTTTGGCGGCGAAGGGCTTTCGGGGACCGGGCCGAAGGCGGGCGGTCCGCATTACCTGCCGCGCTTCGCCGTCGAGCGAGTGGTGTCGACCGATACGACGAGTGCTGGCGGCAATGCGAGCCTGCTCAGCATCGAGGATGCAGCCGGTATCTAGTTGGCCAAAATAGCTTCCGGTTGCGCCCATCGCTTTTTTGCGTATAGATACTCCGCATGAACGCAATGACGCCTCCCAGCGACTTCGTCATCACCGCGCCGAAGCGTGATTGGCTGAAAGCTTTGCGCGCAGTGCGGCGGCTGCTTGCCGACAAGGACGATACCGTCCAGGTGTTCGAGATCATGCGGTCGCTCAACGGGCGGGCGACCCGCGATGGGTACCTCCAGCTGCTTCTGACGGCGCAGGGCGGCCGGATCGCCTACCAGCGGCGCGAGCTGCCCGAGGTGCTGATGGACCGTGCGATGCTTGCCACATATCCCGTCGGCAGCGTCGCGGCGCACTACCTCGCCTTTACCGAGGCAGGCCAGATCAGCGCCGATGGCCTTGCCGACGTCAGCCGCCAGGCAGCGCGCCCGGAGGGCATCGACCTAGTCCACCCGGTCGCGTGGTATGGTCGGCGCATTCGCGATACGCACGACCTTTGGCACATCCTGACCGGCTATGATCTGACTGGGCTCGGCGAGGCGTGCCTCGTCGCGTTCTCCTACGCGCAGACCAAGGCGCTCGGTTGGGCGTTGATCGGGACCGGTGCCGCACTGCGGGGTGCGCGCCAGCCGGGATACAAGTTCGCCCGCGCGATCTGGGAGGGCTATCGCCGCGGACGATCGGCAGCATGGCTACCCGGACAGGATTACGAGGCGTTGCTTGCCGAGCCGCTCGAGGCCGCACGATCCCGGCTCGGGCTGCAGCCTCCCGCGCTTTTCGATGCAATCCCCGTCGCAGCCCGCAATCACGCGCTGCCCAAGACCGCCTAGCCCGTCGCGCCCTGCGGCGGGATGGCGAACGCGACGGGCGGGTCGATCACCCGCCCATCGGCGCGCCCGGTCAGCGCCACCTGCGTCGGGTAGGCGAAGTCGATCCCAAGTTCGTTGAACCGCCGCAGGATCGCCAGTCCGATCGCGTGCCGCGCATCCATCATCGTCTTGAACGACTGCCCGGCGCTGAAGAAGGCGATCTCGAAGTCGAGCGACGAGTCGGCGAAGCGCACGAAATGACAGCGGTCGAAGCGGCACTCGGGCCGCGCATTTACGATCGTCTCGATTTCTGAAGGGATCGACTCGAGCAGCTCGCTGCTCGTCTGGTAGGTGACGCCGATCACCATGATGACCTGCCGCTCCTCGATCCGGGCGAGGTTCGAGATCTGGTCGCCGAGCAGCTTGGTATTGCCGACGACGACCTGTTCGCCCGACTGCGAGCGGATGCGAACGGTTTTGAGCCCGATCGCCTCGACCTTGCCGGTGACGCTGCCCCAGCGGATCGTGTCGCCGACGCGGAACGGGCGGTCGAACAGGATCGCCAGCGCCGCGAACAGGTCGGCGAAGATGCCCTGCGCGGCGAGACCAATGGCGATACCGCCGACGCCGAGACCGGCAACCAGCGCGGTGACGTTAACGCCGAGATTGTCGAGCACGAGGATAAAGGCGAGCGACCAGACGACGACGTTGACCAGCACGCGGATGATGCCGCCCGCGCTCGCCAGCGCGGCCTTGTCCTCGGCGAAGGCAGCACGGCGATCGACGAGCCCGAGGATGAATTCCCGGACCCAGATCGCGCCCTGGATCGCGGCGGAAACGGTGAAGACCAGCTTGATGAAGCTCAGCAGCGCCCCCGGCGGGGCCGCGGTCCGAACCGCGATCTCGGCGGCGAGGGCACCGATGAAAAAGGTGCGCGTCTTGCGGACCATCCGCCCGATGAAGCCCTGCCACGTCGTGACGTCGTGACCGGTCCCGAGCAGGCGGCAGATGCCGAAGCGGATACCGAGCAACACCAGCGCGATGACGACCGCGCTGCCGATCCCGATCAGCGCAGCGACGCTGTCGGTTTGGAGCCACGCGATCGTGTTGGATGTCAGCCGCTCGACCTGAGCGGGCATATGGAGCAGATCGCCGGAGAGACCGGTGCTCGAGTGCGGGGTGGTGGTCATGCAGGGACTAACAGTTGCGGAAGAGACTGGTCGACCGGGGTTATCGGGCGGGTAGCTTGACCCGCGATTAACAGGTCACGCGATGCACCACGACTAACGGTCTTGCCGGACCCGAAACAAGCCTAATCGGTCGGCAGCCAATTCGGCCAGTCGACCGTCACGGTGGCATCCCCGGCGACGAGCGGGCGGCCAGCGGTCTCGACCTTGAGGTAGACGATTCCCCGCGTTCCGGCGTGGCTACGAAGTTCGCCCGCGGCGATGCCGTCGGCGGTGATCGCGGCGCCGTCCTCGACTTCGCCGTCGATCGTCACCGGCAGCAGGCGGCGGCGCAGCTTGTCGCGGTGGTGCATCCGCGCGGTGTTCTCCTGTCCGACGTAGCAGCCCTTGGTGAAGCTGACGCCGTTCAGTTCGACCGCGTTCGTCTCGAGCCACAGCATCCGGTCGAGCGCCAGGTCGGCGCTGTCGGGCACGCCGAGCGCAAGGCGGTGGCGGGCATAGTCGGGGAGCCCGGCATTGGTCTCGGCGGCGCCGGCGATCCAGCGGGTGCCGAGCGCGGGCAGTTGCGGGTCCGCCGGGACGCCGATCGACGGCTCGTCCCATCCGGCGAAGACGTGGAGACCAGGCTCGGCGGTGATCGTCACCGCGCGGCGCAGGCGGTACATCGTCAGTCGCTTTGCCAGCGCCTCGGCGGCGGTCGCGAGGATGTCGACAAGAACCGCGCCAGGCTCGACGTCGCCGCCGTCGAACAGCAGCATATCGAACAACGGCTTGCCCTGCGCGCTGAGCAGGCCCGCCCACAACGGCGTCTCCGGAGTCAGCCGATCGAGATCATTGGTGACGAGGTCCTGCAGATAGGCGCGGGCGTCGGCCCCACCGATACGGAGGACGGCGCGGTCGGTGAGGCGGGCAATGGGCATTGCCCGAAGCTGGGGCGGCGCGAGGCGGATAGCAACTAAGTTCAGAATAAGTTCACACAAACGTCGGTGGTTTTGCGTTCTCGGCTTTCCCTTCAAACTGACCCCGATCGTATGGTTAGAGGCACCGCCAAAGATGGGCGACGCTATGCGGAGGTCGCAGCTGGCAGGGCCGATTCAGGCGCAGAATGAGCGTACAGGCGCTAAGTTCAAAATAAGTTCACACAAACGACAGTGGTTTTGCGTTCTCGGCTTTCCCTTCGAGCTGACGCCGACAGCCCGAAAACCGGCAAATGCGAAGACCAACAATGAGAAAGAGCAATGCGGTCCCGGTGGACGGCGAGTCGAGGCGAAAGCCTAGGCGCAATCGCTGTGTGTAGGACAGCGGCAGTGCCGCCGGGCCGGTCAGGCCGATGCGACGGCGATCGCGCGCTCCATCTGCAGGTCGCGCGCGCCTGCGATATCCGCCCGTCGCCGGGGTACGACGATATCCGGCGTCACGCCCGCATCGGGCTGGGGCCGGTCGGGCCAATAACCGATCAGCGGCAGGTCGACCTCGATCCCTGATTCGGGCAGGTTGACGAAGAAGAACGCGCCGCCGTTGATCCCGCGCAGGTTCCCGCCGGTCGCCTCGCCGATAACCGTCGCCAACCGGTGCTGCTTGATTAGCGCGGCGAAACCGAACGTCGCTGAGGCGTTCTTCGGCCCGGTCAGCACCGCGACCTTGCCGGTGAAGCGGCGCTTCGCCGGCGTGATCGTGTCGGTGTCGCTGGCATCGCCGGGCCGGTCGAGCGTGTAGAAGCCGTTCGCGTCGGGCCCGATCGCCGACGCGCCCCAGTCACGGAAGCTGGGGTCCCACGTCTTGAGATATGGTGCGAGACGGTCGGGTATCACCCGGTAGCGGACGTGCCGCGAGTAATTGTCGGTCTTGAGGGGTGCCGTGATCAGGCGCGCCAGCACCGCCGCGCCGCAATCGAGGCCGCCGCCGTTTTCGCGGATATCGATGACGACGCCGGTCAGCTTGGTGTCGATTGCCGTATCGATGCTCGCGTCGATAAAGCCCTGCCAGTCCCATTTCTCGTGGAACACCGCCCATGTCGGCATCGTCAGGACGCCAACGGTCCCGCGCGTTTCGAAACGCCAGCCATAGGGCGACGCGGGGGACTTGGGGTTGAGCGCCGCGTCGCGGATCGCGGCGGACAGCAGCGGGCAGTCGATCGTCCGGGTTGCGCCGCCTGTGCGGACTTCGAGATGCGCCGATCGTCCGGCTGACGGAAACAGCAGCGTGCGCAGGATGTCGAAGCTTGGCTGATCGCCATCGCCGGGGATGCCGAGATCGGCGAGCTTACGCGCCTCGTTGCTCCCGTCGGTGCGCGTATACGGCAGCATCCGGGCGAGCATCGCGCGCGTGTCGACGCCGTCGATCGTCACGACCTCGGCACCGGGGGCGAGCCTCTGCCCGCTCCCCAGATCGCGCGTCACGATCATCCGTCCGTCGAGCCAGATGAAGGCGAAGGGCAGGCGATCGGCGCGATCAAACAACGTCGTGATCGCCGGGTTCTGGTTCGATGGGTTGGGGTAGCTATGCCCGCACCGGATGCTCGCCGTGAACGCCGACAGTGCGAGGTAGAAATCGCCACGCGACAGCGGCTTGGCGGCAATCAGGTCGAGCCGCTTGCGCGCCGCCAAGAACTGCGCCGGGGTCAGGTAGCGATACAGTCCCGGGTGGAGGCTGGTGAACGCATCGGTGAGGACCGCAATGTCGCCGCGCATAGCCTTAGGCTCGAGCAGACCCGCGCTCACCCGCGCCGAAGACGGGACAAGCGCGGTCAGCGCGGCGGAGGCAATGCCGCCGAGGACGAGGCGGCGATCGGGACTGAACATTGGCATCGGCTCCGAGAGGGATGCCAACACCGTGACGGTCGTGGTCAGGCCGTGCGCTACAAATCCGGGTCGCCGGCATCGTTTTTGCCGTTTGAGACGCGCCGGTACGACGATGGCGTCATGCCGAAGCGCTCCTTGAAGACCCGGTTGAAGGTCGCCTTCGAGCCGAACCCGGCGTCGAGCGCGATCGCCAGGATGTCGTCGTCGCTCGAGCCGCGCAGCCGCTCGGCGGCATGGTCGACCCGCAGCCGGTTGATCGCGTCGGCGAACCCGACCCCGAGACCCTCGTTCAACCCGCGCGACAGATACGCGGTGTTGGTGCCGAGGCGGCGCGCCAGTCCCGCCAGATCGAGGTCGGGATCGCGCCACCATTTATGCTCCTCGATCCGCCCGACCCAGTCGCGCGCGATGCCCGGCCAATCGCGCGGTGGCGGCTCGACGATCGGCTGCACGCGCGCGCCCGACTGCCGCCAGCCCTCGATCGCGAGGTAATTCCCGATCAGCGCGAGCGCGACGTAGAAGCCGAACATGTCGAAATACGACAGCGGCACGATGAGCGTATCCACGATCGTGTACGCCGTCCGCAGCGCGACGATGACCGCAAACGCGACCAGTACCCCGCGAACGCGATCAGCCGCAGCCAGATCGGTCCGCCGCGCGCGCAACCATGCGCGGTGCCGCTTGACCAGCCGCCACCCGGCGACGGCATAGCCGATCATCGAGCCGAGCAGCAGCACCGCGAGTAGCGGATCGAGCCACGGGCGCTGGATCTCGCGATCGAACGCGCCGCGCAGATCGAGCGGCAGGCAGAACGCCACCGCCTGATACGCGAACTGCGCGACCGGCAGCGCCGCATGCCACCGCGAGATCAGACGGTCGAGAACCAGCGCGTTGAGATGCGCGTAGAGCAGCGGCCCCATCGCCAGCGGAACCGCGAACGGCGCAAACGAGAGCCACGGCCAGCGATCGTAAAATCCGGCATAGCCGATCGCGAACGGCGTCAGCATCCCGCACAGGACGACGAGCAAGGCGCCGAGCGTGCGATCGGCCCGGCGGACGTGCCGCATGAGGATGGCGGCCGCCAGCAGCAGCATCTGACCTTCGAACAGGCCGAGGACGATGCTCATGGATCCGATGCCGGTCACGCGACCATCGACCCTTCCCGGGGCGGAAGGTCAAGCGCGCGTAGTGGCCGCCTAGAACGGCAGCAGACGGCTCGACCGCGTGTAGTTGACCCACCCCGCATTGACCCCGAGCCGCCAGCCGACGCCGAGCTTGATCGGCACAAGGATGACGTTGTCGCGCTGGTTGTACGTCGCGGTAAAGCCGCCGATCAGATACGCCTTGCCCTCCGCCGCCGGGTAGCGGCGGAACAGGTCGTTGGTGTCGTCGAGGTGGTAGACGAGGGTAAAGACGCGGTCGCCGTCGCCGCCGACGTCGAAGCCGACCGACGGCCCGGTCCAGTGGACCGGCTGCTCGCCCTCGACCTTCGAATACAGCGTCCCCGAGCCGTAGCGCAGCCCGACGAAGAACGCCCCCGACGCCTCGCGCCCGACGATATAGCCGTTGGGGCGGCCAAGGTCCTTGAACGCCTTTTCGATGAGCTTCGCCGCGCCTTCCGCACCCTTGCCGAAAGCGCCCTCGGCGGCGGCGATGACATCGCCCTCCTCATAGGTGTCGGCGGGCGGATGTGCGAAGCCAGGGTCGACCGGCGGTGTCGCGGGATGCACAGACTGGGCGCTCGGAGGCTGGGGCGTTTCGGTCTGCGGCACAAGCGCTGCGTCGGGCGTGGCCGGCGGTTGCTCCTGCGCCAATGCCGGCACCGCACATAGAATTGCCGCCAGGGCCAGCGTGATCCGCATCGATTTACTCCCGCTCGACGATCGACGCCCCCGTGCATCCTTGCCGCGCGGCTCCGCCAAAGTCCAGAACGCCCGCGCTCGTCTGGGCGCGCCTTCCCAACGCCCGGCACCGCTGCTACCGCAGTGCAGCAGCGGACGGGAGCAGACATGCGGATAACGATGATCGGCGCGGGCTATGTCGGCCTCGTCTCAGGGGCGTGCTTTGCCGATTTCGGCCATGATGTCGTCTGCGTCGACAATGATCCGTCGAAGATCGAGCGGCTCCGTGCCGGGGTCATGCCGATCTTCGAACCTGGCCTCGCCGAGCTCGTCACCGGCAACGCCCGCGCCGGCCGCCTGACCTTCACCACCGATCTCGCCGCCGGGGTCGCCAATGCCGAGGCGGTGTTCATCGCCGTCGGCACTCCGTCGCGCCGCGGCGACGGCCACGCCGACCTCAGCTATGTCTTTGCCGCCGCGAAGGAAATCGCGCGGGCGTGCACCGGCGACACCGTCATCGTGACCAAGTCGACCGTCCCTGTCGGCACCGGCGACGAGGTCGAGCGCGTTCTCCACGAGGCCAATCCCGACGCGCGTTTCGCCGTCGTGTCGAACCCCGAATTCCTCCGCGAGGGCGCGGCGATCCGCGACTTCAAATTCCCCGATCGCGTCGTCGTCGGCACCGAAGACGCGGCGGCGCGCGCGGTGATGACCGAGATCTATCGCCCGCTGTTCATCAACTCGTCGCCGCTGCTGTTCACCGCGCGGCGCACCGCCGAGCTGATCAAATACGCCGCGAACGCCTTTCTCGCGACCAAGATCACCTTCATCAACGAGATCGCCGACCTGTGCGAGGCGGTCGGCGCGAACGTCCAGGACGTCGCGCGCGGCATCGGCCTTGACAACAGGATCGGCTCGAAGTTCCTCCACGCCGGCCCAGGCTATGGCGGATCGTGCTTCCCGAAGGACACGCTCGCGCTGATCAAGACCGCGCAGGACTTCGGCACGCCGGTGCGGATCGTCGAGACCGTCGCGGCGGTGAACGACCAGCGCAAGCGGGCGATGGCGCGCAAGGTCGTCGCCGCGTGCGACGGCAGCGTCCGTGGCAAGACGATCGCGATCCTCGGCCTGACGTTCAAGCCGAACACCGACGACATGCGCGATTCACCCGCGATCGCGGTGGTCCAGGCGCTTCAGGACGCCGGCGCAAAGATCCGCGCGTTCGACCCCGAGGGCGTCGAGCAGGCGAAGCTCGTGCTGACCGAAGTCGATTATGCGACCGACCCGTACGACTGCGTCGCCGGGGCGGATGCGACCGTGCTGATGACCGAATGGGACGCATTCCGCGGGCTCGACATCGACCGGCTGGGCAAGGCGATGGCGCACCCGGTGCTCATCGACCTGCGCAACGTCTACCGCCCCGACGAGATGGCACGCCGCGGGATCGCCTATACCAGTGTCGGCCGGTAAATCCACACATTGCAGAGCGTATAACGCTTCGGTATAGCCCGTCGCTTCGCGGAGTCGTGGGTGAGCGGCTGAAACCAGCAGTTTGCTAAACTGCCGTACTGGGTAACCGGTACCGAGGGTTCGAATCCCTCCGACTCCGCCAAAGACCGTTGATTTTGCTTTGTTTTTCGAGCTTTAGTCCTGACCGGCCCACTAGCGTGCCCACTTTCGGAACGGCTTGAGGCGAAGGTCAGCGGACCGTGGCGAACTCTCGACGGCGAAATTGTGAAATTTGCGTCAGTGAACTTCGCTTCAAGTGACCAGCCGGCGGGCGGCGTTAGGATCGGCCGACTAGAAATTGAATCAAACACCATTCAATCCTAACGCATTGTAATTAAACATATAATTGACATTTTATAAGCAATATGCTAAACTTTGCATAGCGAAGTTGGCTATCGGCCGACGAAGCGTCCCCAAAATCGATAGGATTTACAATGGGCAAGCCCGCTAAGGTGCTGACTGCCGTCGATGTCTGTCGCGTGCTCGAAAAAACGTCTGCTGATCGCGATTCGCCGCGCAGCCGAGTTGTGGTGCTTCTAAGTTTTAAAGCTGGCCTGCGCGCGGCCGAGATCGCCGGCCTTGAGTGGTCAATGGTTCTCGGCGCCGATGGGAGGCTATCCGATCATATCTCCATCGCTGATCGAATTGCCAAAAATGGCTCAGGCCGGCGTATTCCGATCAACCTCGAATTACGGCGCGCGTTGAAGCATCTTCGTCGGCTGCTCGAATACCCGACGCAAGGCCCAGTGATTCGGTCAGCCCGTGGCTCGCACATGACGCCGCGCTCGATCGTCAATTGGTTCGCCAAGCTATATCGCGAATTAGGATTTTCGGGATGTTCGTCACATTCCGGTCGCCGGACCTTCATCACGCAGACAGCGCGGCTACTATCGAAGGCTGGAGGTTCGCTGCGCGACGTTCAAGAGCTTGCGGGTCATCGCGCGCTCACGACAACAGAGCGATACATCGAGGGCGACAGGGACGCGCAGCGAAAGCTCGTGCGGATGCTTTAATCGCGATCAACGCCAACCTCGCGGCACGCCTTTGCCCGACGCCGTCCCACCGCACATGACGAGCTGCGCAGTCGCCGACCCTACGGCCGATATCACTGAGTTTGTCGGATAGGCGATGAAAGCCATTGGCGTCGACGCATCGCCGTTCGGCCAAGATTTCGACTGCGTCCATACCACTGATTGCTCGCTAAATTCCAAAAGGAATCAAACCATGAGTTTCGACGATTCAACGACGTGCGCCCAAATCCCGCGGGCAGAAGCTATCGCGCGGCTCAACGATTGCCTTCGTATTACCGGCAGCGGCGGGGTCGTCGTCACTACGACCGGTGTAAAGGCGCTCCCCGGATTTGATGTTACTACGCTGATTGATGCGCTTCAGCGTTACGCTGCGTTCGACGGCGATAATGACCCGCACGGCGAACGCGATTTCGGCGATCTCGACGTTTTCGGTGCCGAGCTTCTGTGGAAAATCGACTGCTACGATCTGCAGCTGGAATACGGCTCGGCGGACCCTGCCGATCCGACAGTGACGAAGCGCGTGCTGACGATCATGCTCGCGTCGGAATATTGACGCGTGACCGGCACCGATCTGGCCCGTGCAACGCGCGAGCTAAAGCCGCTCGAACAGGGGGATCTCGACGGATTATGCGGCCTCTATGCGATCATCAACGCGCTGCGCATCGCGGTCTACCCAAATCGAATTATCTCGTCCCGAATGTGCGGGCAATTACTAGACTGCGGGTTGGCTTTCCTCGGTCGCAAGCGAAAGCTGAGGGAAGCCATCGTATACGGTATGGATAACGGGCTATGGCTGGCAATGTGCGAAGCCGTTGTCGCCGAAGCCGAAGCGTTGCTGAGGGTTCGACTTATCCTCCAGCCGCTTATGCGCGATGATCGCGCTTGGCATGTGCCCGAGGTGATCCGTAACATTCGGCGCAACCTGCGTCAGAATCGAGCCGTGATAATTTGTTTTGAAGGAAAGCTCGAGCATTACTCGGTCATCGCCGGGCACACGGCAAACAGGCTCAACCTCTTCGATAGCGCAGGCTGCCGCTGGATTCACAGCACGTCGCTTAGGGTGAGCGCTAAGATTAGGAAACCACACTTGGTCAGCCGTGAAGGTGCAAGCGTGCTCATCTACGCATCTTTGGGATGATTACGGCACGGCGGCTTATAGCGGCGGTTCTGGTTACCGTTGTGAACCGCGCTACCGGTCTAGACGGCGGCGGGGTAACTTAATTACGCTTCCTCGCAGCTCGCTCGTCCTGCGGAGATTGCTACCGATCAGTCCAAATCCGACGATTAACATCGCCCACGAAGAGGGCTCGGGCACCACTGCAGACACTCCCCCGCTGAGGACCACGAGTCTTAATAAAGCATAGTTGTCGAACCCGGCGTCTTCACTGCCTTCGTCAATTCCTCCGACGCCAGTCCGTCCACCGTTACCGTATGACAGATAATAATTGTAAGTATTGCCTCCGTTATCTCCGAAATAAGCCGATAGAGATGCGGTTTGATCTGTCCCGCTAAACTTAGCAAAATGATAGGTTTGGCCCGGGTCGGGCTCATAGTTGCTGCCACCAAACGAAAACTCGTGACGAGAAAGAGTTACGTCATCCAACTTCAAATCGAACGAATTATCGTAGAAGGGCGTGAAGTTACCGTAGGGCGGATAGTCCCGTGGCACATCGCCATAAACTCGAGCGCTAAATTTTAGTGTGCCAAGCTTTCCGACGAGACTCGTGGGAACTGAACCATTCGATGCTCCGCCATGGAAGTCTTCGAGGCCGTCGAGATCGTAGTACCCGCTTGTGATCAACACTCGCATCGTGCCCGACGCACCGCCGATCACGTAAGCCGCATCCGCCTGTGCTGCACAAACACTGACAAGCGCTGCAAGCACATAATCTATTTTCCGAATCACAAGTTTCCCCCACGAATGCTCGCTTGGTGGATATTAAGGTTACCACCATGTCAAGCTCGCCGGCCATTTCTGACTGGCTTTAAGCAGCCACAAAGTGACGGCGGTGCTACCAGGCTGACGTTGATTTTGCCATTTCGTCATGAGTGATAGGTCTCAGTCGAACTGAGTGGTTGCACATCTTCTCAGTGGTGCGCACGGCGCGTCGAACGTCGAACCATCGCCTCGCGAAGCACGCCGGCATCGCGGGAAGAGCCCCTTTTTGAGCAGACTGCAGCGGTTATCGAATGGCCGCTGCCCCGAAAAACCGTACGCATCCGGTGAGGGCCGCAGGGTCGCTGCGACACGCTCAGGCGGCTTGAGCGAGCGGCACGTCTGAGGTGTCGGGTCGCCAGTTCCACGGGAGCAGTTCGGCGAGGCGTTGCTGCGGCAGATCGGCGATGCGGGCAAGGACATCGGCGAGCCACGCTTGCGGGTCGATATCGTTGAGCTTGGCGGTGACAATGAGCGAGTACATGAACGCAGCGCGCTGTCCGCCGCGGTCGGAGCCGGCGAACAGCCACGACTTCCTGCCGAGGGCGACACCGCGCAAGGCTCGTTCGGCGGCATTGTTGGTCAGGCAGATCCGTCCATCGGCAAGGAACCGGGTGAACGCGGTCCAGTCCTTGAGCATGTAGTTGATCGCCACCGCGACCGGATTATGCCGGGCAAGCGTCGCACGCTGCTGGCGCAGCCAGTGTTCGAGCTCGGTTACGATGGGCGTGACGAGTTCCTGACGCACGGCGAGCCGCTCTTCGGCGGTCTTGCCGCAGATCGCGCGTTCGATGTCGAAGATACGGTCGATCCGCGCCACCGCCTCGAGCGCCAATGGCGAGATTACCGGGGCGATGTCGGGCTTGCGCTTCATCTGGGTGGCGACGTCGGCGAGAACGAAGAGCTTGCGCCGTGCGTGTGCCCAGCACAGCGCGCGGGTGACCTGCCCGGCGGAGCGGCCCGGCTTGAACAGCTCGTTGTACCCGGCATAGGCATCGGCTTGCAGGATGCCGGTGTAGCTGGCCAGATGATCACGCGGATGCTCACCGCGCCGGTCGCGCGAGTAGTGGAACAGCGCTGCTGGAGGGGCTGGGCCACCGAATGGCCGGTCATCGCGGACGTAGGTCCAGATGCGACCGATGTCGGTCTTGACCTTGGCCAGCACGGGCACGGTGGTATCGTCGCCATGCAGGCGCTCGGCGGCAAGGACATGCGCCTCGATCAACCGATGCAGTGGTTTAAGCGCGGCGGTGCAGGCGCCCACCTGGTCAGCCAACGTCGACAGGCTGAGATCGACACCTTCATGCGCATAACGGTCGCGTTGCCGGTTTAACGGCTGGTGCTGCCCGAACTTCTCAAACAGGAGCATCGCCAGCATGCTCGCGCCGAACAGGGCTCGCGGGGTGACGTGGAACGGAGCCGGCGGCTGGCTGACGCGCTTGCAGGCCCGGCAGGCGAAGCGCTCGCGCACCGTCTGGATGACCTTCCACTGGCGCGGGATTACCTCGAGGGTCTCGGTGACATCCTCGCCGAGCTTCGACAGGCGGTTCGAGCCGCAGCCGGCGCAGCAGGGAGGGCTCGGGATCACGACGCGCTCGCGCGGCAGGTGCGCGGGCAGCGGTTGCCGCGACGGCCGGGCGCGGACGAACGCGGTGACGGTCGTGGTCTTCGCTGCAGCATGAGCGGCGGCGGCTTCGTCGGCAGCGGCGGTTGCCTCGGCCTCCTCGAAGGCCAGCTCCATCTGGTCGATCAATCGCCGACTGCGCTCCGAACGCTGGCCGAACCGGTCGCGCTTGAGCATCGCGATCTGGAGCGCCTGAAGGGCGATGCGGGCTTCAAGGTCGGAGTTGATCGCACGGGCGTTGGCGGCGTCGGCCCGGGCGACGGCGGCATCGCTTCGTGCCTCGTCAAGCGCCTGTCGGAGCGCAATAATATCGGCGGGAGACAACGCTTCCATCGCCCCCACAACATAGCAAAATCGCGAGGAACCGTGAAGCGTTTTGGCGTCGTCTGGCTTGGGAAAAGACCCTATCCCGCAGCGCTTGGCCGCCATGTATGCTGCGGGTTGCGCCAGTCGATGCCCTCCAACATGCACGCCATCTGCGACGCCGAGATCGCGACGACACCGTCGGTCGCGGAAGGCCAGACGAAGCGACCGCGGTCGAGCCGCTTCGCATAAAGCGACGTGCCGAGGCCGTCGTACCACAGGATCTTCACCAGGCCACCGGTGCGTCCGCGGAAGATGTACAGGTCGCCCGCGTGCGGGTCGCGGCGCAGCCCCTGCTGCACCTGCAGCGCCAGCCCGTGCATGCCTTTACGCATATCGGTGTGACCGGTTGCGAGCCAGATCCGGACGCCGCCCGGGACCAGGATCACCGCGCCAGCGACCGCAACACAGCCGTCACCAGCTTTGCCGGCGCGTCCGCTGCGATCCGCACGACAGAGCCACCGATCTCGACCAGCATCGCCGGCGGCGGTAATGATGCTGGCGCGACATCGCGGGCGTCGGCGCTGACAACGACCGGCGCAAAGCCCGCGCCCGCGTGGCCAGTGCCGTACAGGTCGCGACGCCACCGATAGATCTGGCTCGGTCGAACATCCGCGGCCCGCGCCACCTCAGCGACAATCGCGTCGGGCGCAAACGCCGCATCGATCAAGGCCCGCTTCTGCTCGTCGCTCCACCGGCGACGACGCTCGACACCCGAATATACCGTGACCTGGCCCATCGCACCGTCGCTAACACTGGTGCAAACACCGTCGCTTGCACCAGTGCTACGTCACCGCAGCCGCCAAATCACTCAAGGCGTCACTCACCGGAGGCGTACGAAAAACAAAGGAGGCTCCCCGATCAAGACGCAGCAGCTCGAACGATCGATAGCAGTTTCCTGCCAATCCTGTGACGGCGACCGACAGAAAACCGGCATCGGCCGCGCCGAGATCCGCAGCCGGAGGGTGGGCGGTGGGCGGTGACTAGATATTTCGGGGCACGGACTCGGTCAGCCCAGCAAGGCCCCCACGTGGATCATCATAATCGTCCGGACGTTCGAGCATCTTTCGACAAGGCTTTATCCAGGTGAGCTTGGTAGGAAGGGGAGCGGACTTCTGCCATACGAGCCAACAATACCCGGTCGCCGTTGACGCTCGTGGATCTACCCTGCCCTTCAAAATTGGGACGCGCTCGGAAAACTGTGCAACACAGCTGGGCGGTGTATCGCGGAACAACCGATCGTATCGCCCGGAGCTTTCTATAAAGCCAGTTCGGACCAGCATGGCTACGCCTACCCTGGTTAGGCCAAGACTGCGCCGAACGAACTCTTCAGCGAGCCGGAAGGGAGGGTTTGTGACCAACCAGTCCGAAGTGGGTGGACGCGTCTCCGGTACCGATAGATAATCGTATACCTCCCCGTAGCCGTACGGATGAACGTCACTGCTGCGCACGTAGCCGAAGTATTCTGCGAGAGCCGACGCCATATAGCCTCGGCCGCAAGTAGGCTCCCAACAAGTCAGTCCTCGCAGCGACGTTGGGTCGAGAACCTCCTCGCAGAGCGCTCGGGTCGCCCACATCGGCGTCGGAAAATCGTCGAGTCCTCCAGCCGGTTCGGTGCGCTGAGCCATCACAGCGGGGGATCGATTTTGAGGGCCTGGAGGCAAGCGATAACGAGGCGATTGTCGCGGCTTCCACGGCGTCATCGCACAATCTCAACGATATGCTGTAGTGGCACTGCGATCCAGTTGAGCCGCCGCCGTTAGTAAGTAATGTTTTTCGTCGACGACGACAATTTGCTCGTCTTGGATCGATAGTTCGAACATCGCTATCTTATCGTCGCGCATAAATTGTGCAGAAATAGCCCGGGGGCGAACTCCTTCGAACCGCTGCCGGCACCAGGCTATGTCTTGCTTTGTCTGGACGACAGAAATCTGATCGGTGCCGCCTTTCGCTTGAACCGGAATGACGTAGTGACAGCCATGCCGATCAAGCCCCAGATATAGCTCGTCGATTTCAATCTGCCCGATGCCTTTGACGCTCGTGCGAAGATGGTTTTGCAGACTATAAGTGGTTAAACCGAGAAAAATGTCGATCAGACGATTGTACCGCACGATTGCAAGTAGCGCTTGCTCGTCGTCGAGCGCGTAGGCTCGGATAATTTCAGGAGTGCTGTCCGGAATCGCGATAGAAGCCATATCATTGCGGGGAACGATGCGGTTCAAAGGTACCAAGCAGAAACGGTAACGTGCGCGACCGCTCCCTTCGATGATCCACTCCATTCCTTCGGGCTGCGTAGCCAAAACGCTTGCGGGCATGCTCGTGCGGTAGCGAAGTGCGTAGATCACATCGCCGAGGTTTTTAGGGCGGTCCCGCCCCATAGCTTCGGCAGCAGTCGGTATATCGTGGCGCTCGAACTCAACGACAGTTGCGCCAGGCGTATACCGATCGAGAAAAATTCGTTCGATCAGAGCTTGATATGCATTCGGGGGCGTTGGGAGCGGTGCAGCCTCAGTCAATTCCGACAGTCCTGGATTGCAGCCAAGCTTCGGTCTCGCGCTGCGTACGCTTCGTCGCGCCGCTTTTCTTGTCACGTACGGAGCGAGGCGCAGCCACTTCGAAATGGGCGCACGCCGAAGTGATGTCCATGCGCAATAGGACCGTATCGCCGAGGTTGATGGGCGCGCCTGGCCGCACTGGTGTATAACGTCCCGCACGGACTACTTCGGAGGCGACCGCGCGTGCGAGAGGCGGCGGAACGGCATTCCCGATTTGCCGGGCACCATGCCATTTCGTTTCATTGAACCGAAACCAGTCGGGAAACCCATGCAGTCGAGCCATCTCGCGAACCGTGACGCAACGGGCAAACTCATAGTGAATCGGTCGTGGACTGGTGAAGGCGCCTCGAGTTCCGTCGGTGCCGGCTCTCAGGGTGTTGCTCAGCCCGTCGGGATGAAGTTTGTAGAACCGGGAAATCGGCTCGACCCCACCCGGAAGCACCGCCTTGAAGCGCCGCTTTGAGATGTCCGTGTGAACCGTTCGTGCGCTCGAGGTCATCAGGACGGCGTTCCAATTTCGAACATGCCCAAAGTGCCAAGCGTCGTTACTCAAACAGCGCATCATTCTCGCATAGGCGGAAGGTGCGCGCCAAACCGGCACGACAACTTCATCTGTAACGCTGAGAATATCGAATTTGTCTGCGTCGGGGAGGTCGCCCAAAGCGTCACTCGAACTAGGTCCAACAGGCAAATCCGTTGCCCCGACCCTGTCAGCAGGTTTTGTCACGGCGAGAGGGTAAACTGGAAGCCTCTTGCCGGCTTTCGCACCCATTATGAAAAGGCGCTGGCGATGTTGCGGGACGCCGTAATCCGCAGCGTCGAGCACTTTCCAAGGAAGCTGCACGTCGTATCCGCTCTCCTCGAACAGCTGAATAAGCTCCTCCAGAAAAGCCTTGTGGCGACCCAGGGTGAGACCCTTCACGTTTTCGAATACGAAATAGGAGGCGTTCAACTCTACGACAATCCGCACGAACTCACGAACGAGGCTGTTGCGCGGATCGTCGAGCACACGCTGGCCTATCAGCGAAAAGCCTTGGCACGGCGCCCCGCCGAAAACGACGTCGACCTTACGCTTGCCAATGCCGGCGGCCTTACGAATGGTGTCTCCCGATAGTCCAACGACCGAGCGCGCAAGAACCGCACAGTCCGGGAAGTTGTAGCTGTGCGCGGCAGCGTGAACCGCGTCGATTTCGACCGCGGCTACGACATCGAAGCCGGCCTGCTCGAAGCCCAGGCTCATCCCGCCAGCGCCAGCAAATAAATCGATGCCGATCGGCCTCATACGTTCATCCGTTCTCGGAGCTTCTAAAATACATTCCTAACAGCCGCCGGGCTCGATGTCGATCGCTTTTCGTTCCTCGTCGAGAAAAGCCGACAGAAGCGCCTGTAGGGTGGTGGGCTGACGGGTCTCGCATTGCCAGATCGCCAGCACATTCCAGCCGGCTGCGATCAGAGCCGCTGTCTTCTCGGCATCCCGATCTCGGTTCCGCTGCAGCTTGGGAAGCCAAAATTCCGGGCGAGACTTCGGAGGGTTGCCGATTTTGCAGCCGTGCCAATGCCAAAAGCAGCCGTGGACGAATATCGCCTTCTTCGACCCGGGCAAGATGATATCGGGGGTACCGGGAAGGTCGTTACGGTGCAGCCGGAAACGGCGACCCATTGCATGAAGGGCCCGTCGGACAATCATCTCTGGCGATGTGTTTTTCGAGGGTATGCGCGCCATCAATGCGCTCCGGCTCGACGGGGTTCGATTGTCAACCACATGTTTTCCTACGCTCGGATTGAAAATCAGGCTAGGTCCCGCTCGCTAATGGGGGGCGCGTAACGGACATGGCATCAGATAAATCAGACGTACTCAAGGAGCTATATCGGCGGCACAAGCTCGAGGAATTTGATCGGGGTATCGTGAAATCCGGTGATATTCTTAAGGCAATGAAAGACACGAGCTCGACGCTCGGAACCGCAAACCCTGCCAATTTTTTGAAGGATTTAATTCGGAAGCGGAACGTCAATGACAATTGGCCGGCCGAGATCTGGGCCGATGGCGTCGGTGCGCGGCAACGCTATGGAGACAAACGGGTATTTCAATTTGTGAAACGTCCTGGATGGACGGCTGCGTTCATAGATCGCTTCGACCCAACTGATGAAACGGAATGCTATGCTGTACAGACCGCGTCCCTGCCCCATCTAGCTCGCAGCTTGGGCAGAAAGGACGAAACGTGGCTAACTCAAGTAGCGGTTAATCTAAGGTTGGTGGAGACCCAATTAGCAGTATATTCGTCTGATGCTCTAAAATTTCGTATTCTAGATGTGACCCACCTTCAAATGAGCATAAAGACGAGACCTGAGATCGACGCCGCATATATTGCGTCATACTCCAACGAGGCATCTCAAGGTGCTGACTTGAACATGTTCGTTACATGTGAAGCTAAACAGTTTGGTGAGCGAATTCTTGAAGATCAGATTATTGAACAAGTCAAAGTCGCATTTTACATTACAAAAAAGCATACGGACCGGCCGATTGACGCCGTGAAGCCTTTAGCCATTCAAGTTCTCGATACCGATATAAAGGGAATAAATGAGAGAGCAATTTACGTCGTCGAGTTTAAGCATTTTCTACGATCAGATTTCGAACTTGTAGATCATTCTGCTGATCCAGAGGCAATCTACGATATCCCACTCGAAAAGGTTTCGAGCACACTCTACGTATTACGGCCCTCAATAGCTGGTTTTAGCTAAAATGAAAAACTATAAAGTCAATAGCCACCGAGCTAATTCGGTTACTGGTCGCGTATCTCGCGGATCGACCGTCAATCTGTTTCCATGCTGAAAATTTCTCCAAAAACACCTTTCGAGAAACTGTTCTATAGAGATGCATCCCGCTAATCGGTATTTTACTGCAGAAATCTGTTCAACTATTACGGCTATATCTGCACGGAAACTGTGTCTAGTCCTATCGTATTTCAGATACCCTGGTATATGACACGTGGTTTGTACATCTATCGTCACGCCTCGGATGTTAAAATCGAACCCGCTGTCGCCGGTCTTGCGCTGCGTTTTGTCTATGTCGGCGCCTAAAAATCTTCCAACCGCTAACTCTCCAAGTACTCCGAGTACGTGGCCATCTAGAGAGGTCTCTCCTGGATGAAAATGCTGGGTCGATCTCAGCTCTTCCTTGCGAAGCTGACGAAGCACGGCGACGCGCTTAGCTTCCGCTAATTCGATATCCGTAAGGATCACTATTGGCGGGGTATCCAAAGGGGCGGTGCTCAAGGCAAATTCTTCCTAGTGTCGCGCGCCTCATAGCTCGAAACAGTGTCCGCTGCGACTGACCTCACGGCCGCTGTGCGAAAGCCAGCACCCGGCCACAGAATTGGGCTAGCTCGAGATCGTTGATCGATTCGGTCTCGTACGCGGAGTTGGTGTCGTGATGGAAGCGGTTCGCATAAACCAACACTGCGCGCACCTCCTCGATGTCGGCCGGGCTCAAGATCTGGTTGATCTGCCCGGCGCGCTGATGGCAGACACTGAGAAACGGCCCGAGTAGCTGGCCGGGCGGAAAAGATGCCGGATAGGCCACACGAATAAAGGCCTCGAGAATATGACGCAGCGCGGCCGCTACGCGCCGCTCGCTGGTGGGATCCCCGGCCTGCATATAGGCCGCCACAAGAGCATGCCGGCGGTCATGTTCGGTGATGCAATCTTGATTGACGTCCCAGAGCATCAAGGTCGATCCGGCACCCTCGCGCCGGATGAGGACGGCTTGGCGCTGCGCCACGTCCGCACCTTGCCAAAGCTGGCAGAGAAAGGGCTTCGAATGCGACAGCACGATCATCTGGCTAATGCGGGACAGCATGCGCCGCAGTTCGAGCACGGTGGTCAGCGCGCGATGTTCATCAAGGCTGGTCATGGGGTCGTCGATGACGACGATCTTGTCGGCAATTTGCGGGTCTTGCTCCAGTGAGGCGAAGAAAAAAGCCAGGGCCAGAGTGTTGCGGTCACAGGTGCTAAGGGTATTGTGGAATGCAGCGCCCGCATCACCGGTCAGCGCCACGGCCACATTGTTGATAACGATGTTGTAGTTACACGACGAGCCGCCGCGCGTGTTGACCGGATTCATCGCCAGCAGCCTGAAGCCGGCGTTGAAGCGCTGCAGGTAGAGATTGATCGCCGCCTCGTAGGCCGGGAAAATATTCCGTCGGTAGTTGTCGAGCTCGGCTCGCGCCTGAGTGCGCAGCGCTTCGGTGACGGCTTTGGCGGCCTTTTCATTTAGGTAGTCGTCACAAAGCTCGGCAACGCCCTCGCTATGCCGAGTTCGCACCGCCACAAGGCGAGCAAGGTCGGTCGTCAAAACGGCCACGTTGGCGGCAGCTGCCCGTTCTTTCACGATGCCAATCGGCGAATTGCAGGCCTGCAGCGCAAAGGATAGGGCGTCGATGGCGGCCCGCTGCCTGCCGTAGACGTCAATCAGGGCCAAGGTTTCAGGCGAAAGTGCGATGGCCTCGAGCGGCGCGCCTGCCTTCGCGCGCAACACAGTCAGCACGCTCCCGCGCGCGGCCGTCCAAGCGCGCAGGATCGCGGCTGTGTCGACGTCGATTTCGGGGATCTCGGCGAACGCGTTCCAAAATGTGCGTGCCTCGACCGCGACGCGCACTGATCGCTCAAACGCCGCCGGCACCTCGCCGCCGTGGGCGGTGTTGATGCCCGTCCCGACTTCGGTGATCGCGGTCTTCAGCGCGTCATAGGCGTCGCTAAAATAGGCCTGGTAATGCTGTATCAGCGGTGCGCCGGTGACGTCTTGCGCGCAGAAGGGGCAGGTTTCGTGTCCCTGACCTTCCGATGAACCGGCAATGCGCACCATGCCGTCGCTGATCCAGGCTTCGCCGCCCCGGCCGAGCCGACGCAGGTGCGTTCGGACGCGCGTGGCTGCCTCGGCTTCAAGGTCGGCCAAGGTGCGCGCAAGTAGCGCGTCGATGGCGGCCGTGTCGAAAGCTGGTAGAGATAGCGGTCGAAAGGCCGGCTTCTCGCGAATGGCGTCTGCCGATTGACCCGCCGCTAAGCTCCGTTCCGCAAGTGCGATAGCGGCGTCAATATCGGGATTGACCGCCAAGGCACAGAAAGCGTCCACGGTCATTGCGCCGCGCACAGCGGTGTCTGCCGCGGTGGCCTTCTGCGTGACTGCGCGATTATGCACCTCGATCTGGACGACGTGACCCTGCAGCGCCACGTTGAGAGCAACGCCCTGCGCACCCAAAATTAGCTCGTGAAGGTTCTGTCGATGGCCAGTGTCGATTTCGACGCCTGAGCAGACGTTCGCCGCAACGAAAGCGTCGTCAAAAATTGCGATGCAAGGCATCGGCGCCGGCCAAGCCCCGTTCTGAAACTGAACCACGCCGCTGGTAAAACTGAGCACAACATGAGGCGGGTTCGGCGCGCCCAAGCGGTGGCGATCAAGGATGAGACCCGCGTCGCCTGTTCCAAGTGAGCGAAGAATTGAGGCGAGTGTCGTCTTGCCTCGGCCGTTTTCAGCGTAGATCAGCGACAGTTTTGTGAGCGAGATTTGGGTGCCTGCACTTACTGACTCATACTGGCCGATATTTCTCAATAACTGAATATGCTCGAGCAAGTTCGTGTCCCCCAAATTTCGGCTCTGATCCTAAGCGCTTCGATGGGCGCTCGTCAGCATGTTTTCGTCTGCTTCCAGGTCATGCTCGTGCGATATTGGGAGCGTATCCGTGAAGGGAAAGCTATCTCGTGCCAGTTAGCGCGAATAACAGTATCTATGGAATGCGCGCGAACTTTAAGGTGATCGGCCAGAGCACCCGGGCGCTCCACTATCATGAGAGGGACTCTTCGTGACTACACTTCTATCGTGGGTTTCGTTCAGCGACGCTGACATAATCCCTCACAAGCCCCGGGCCGTCTACCTCGCGTCCGACAGCAGGATCACTTGGGATACCGCCGACCACCGCTGGGACAGCGGTCGCAAGATCTTCGCGCCGACAACAGCGCCACATCTATTCGGCTTCGTCGGCGACGTCGTTCTTCCAGGTTTGATACTCGGTCAGGTGTCCGCCGCGATTGACGCAGGCATTTTGATAGACCCTCAGGCAACCCCGGACGAGCAACATCAAGCGGTGCTGGGCGCCATTCAGCGCGCGGTCGCGACGACTGTTGCTACCCCGTCGCTCGATTTCACAATCCACCACCTGATGCGCTCTGGCGACTGGCCAAACACCGAATTCCGCGCATGGCAGATCGGCCACGAAGTCGCTCAGCGGCGCTGCACATCGTCCCCTATTGCCGTTCCGGCGACGACCGCGCTCATCAAGTCGTTTGGAAGCGGTGGAGATGCGGCAGACGAGCACCGGACCAAGTGGCTGCGGTCTGACGTCGGCAGCCGTAGCCGGGCGATCCTGTCTGCCTTTCATGACGCGATTGTATCAGGCGACGATCTTTTTTCTGGAGGTCCCCCACAGTTGGCAGCGCTCTACACCCGGGGTCCTCCCGTGCCGATCGGGCTCGTCGTGGGCGAACACCGCTACCTCAATGGACTTCAGGTTGACGTGTCACCATTGCTCGATGCGATAGAGTGGCGGGACCGACTAGGGCAGAGGGTAGAACCGACAACTGGTAGTGTGAAGCCGGGTGCTCGCCGCTTTGTACGGCCAGGGCAAGTGTAGCTAGTGGAACGCACGCCGAAAGGCGCGCCAGGCTGTCCGGGTGGGTGAACGATAGCAAATTCGATCATCGGACGGTTTAGAATGCGACCCGAGAGCCGACGGCTACCAACGTGAGCGTTGTCTCAGTTAATTGGTACGATATCTTTGCAGTGAGGAGTCCTTTAACGTTACAGTTGCCACATGCACAGACGCTGATCGGCCATACCCGCTTGTCCACGACATCCCAACTCTCCACGTTGGCAAGAACGCGGAGGTCGGATCCTGATCGACTAAAGTTACGTTCTCGGCGGGGACGACGTCATGCGCAGCGCGGCCGCAACGGCCGGGTACATAATCGCGTCTGCGGCACCTTGAGGGTGGCGTAACCCGAACGCCAGCACGACGTGATCCTCAACGCGGTAATGGTTGCGCACGAACTCAGCCTCTTCTGGGATTATCTCGTCGGCCTGAAGCTCTGCGAGATCCTCGATGGACTTCGGAAAGTTCCTCCATGCCTTGGCTGAAAAAACGAATACACGGTCCGGCTTGTGCTCTTCCATAAGGGCGAGAGCGCGGGCTTGGCCTAGGCGATGCTGCTCATCCGTGCCGCTATCGTGTCGCTCGTCACCGGTGCCGATCGTGTTCGGAATGAAGTTGAAAAACATGACTTCATTCCAGAACGCCGGATCGTCGCGCTTGAAATAGCCCATGATCTTGTTGAAAAACGCGATTTCGACCGTTGAGCCGGTTGCTACACCCGCTAAGGTTTCCTTGGTTTTTTCGTTAGTGTCTATGTCGTTGTCCCAGTGCGAGTAGCCGACGATCGCAATCTTCTCTCCGTTGAAGGCGCCTGAGCCGTAATTGAGCCCGACCCATGGTTCGTGTTGTACTGCACTCATGTACTCTCTCCAGATGTGTGTTGCAGATATATATATGGACTTGGTTGGAGGCGAACTAGCTCCGGAGCTGGTATCGCCTCGATGTGGCTCGAGTTTTGGTGAGATGTCGTAAGAGCACGATCATCGGACGAGACGATCGCCGACGCGGTAACGAAAAGCAGCCCCGGGTCGGCTTACGCAGCCTTGCACGTGAACCGGCAGCCGATGCGCGACTCATGTCAAAAGCGTGGCGTGTTAATGAGAGCCGCTTCGCGCGTCGCGCAGACGTGTTACAGCACCACAGAGCCTTCGTTCCGAAATCGTTCTCCACGCAAAACTGCTCATGCGCGAAGGCATCGGCTATGTCGCGACGACCGCCGGAATCAGCGCTGGCGAAGGCCAGATTCGATCTGCGCTTTTCTATTTGACGCTGTCGCGATGTTGGCAGCTGAAAGCGGATCATCCGGTCTTCAAAATCGCAGGTGCGTCGGTAATGACTCGATCGCTGGCTGCTCAAGCAGTAGTCAGCGGCAAGGCTGATGTTGGCGCATATCAAAGCTGCCCGCGACGACGCGCCATGCCAATAGTGTGAGAATGTCATGAAGCGGTGATCGTCGGATTCTGGGCACTTAGTCTCTGGGCTATATCGGGCGCCCCGTGCAGCACCACGGTGTGCCGTTTTATGAGCGTGACATCAGGGTCGCGATTCTAGGCATTCTAGCTAAGGCGACAAGACGGTTATTCGGCGAACTGCACCGCATTGGGATGATAGGCCGATAGATCGCTGCCTGTGTGGCCGCTTGTTCGTGCGTGTAGCGCCTTTTATAAGCTAGAGAATGAACAGGCTTCCTGGAGAGGGCTTTGCTCACGTTGGCGGCAAGCCGAAGCGCCGAGTATCCGTCCCAAGGGTGGCCGCTGCAGTGGCAACGTTCTCCGGGACGGTTCTGGTTGCTGGCTACATCGCCGGACTTTGGTCAGCGCCAGCTACCGTCTCTAGTGCGCTGGGCGCATCACCTGCCATTGCGTACACATCCGCCTCGTTTGCCTGCAACGGCCCTACCCACCACGACGGCGACGCGATCCGCTGTGAAGGCGCCAGGCGATCAATGCGCCTGTACGCCATAGACGCCCCTGAGATGCCTGGCGCGTGTCGCCCAGGACGTCGCTGCACTCCCGGCGATCCGTACGCCAGCCGAGACCATCTGACGGCTCTGACGACGGGCAAGGCGGTGAAATGTCGCCAACTTGACGTCGATCACTATGGCAGGCGCGTGGTACAGTGCTTCGCGGCCTCCGTTGACCTATCGTGCCGCATGGTGGCTGATGGCTTTGCCGTTGAGCGGTACGGCCGACTGGAGTGCTGAACGAATGGCAACGCTCATCACACCTGATCAATTGGCTTCCCTGCGAAAGCTGCGCAAAGCTGCCGGCGTGTCTGCATAAATACTCGAATATGAATCGTGCTAGCCAAGCCGCTGAACCAGCGTGATATCATCGCTTTTTTTGCTGTTATTCACGGATCCCAGCAATCTTCCCCCTGAGGAGTCCGCCCGAGCGATCGCATCTTTCCGGGACCAGCTGGCAGCGTCTGCGTTTGAGTGGACGGGGATTGAAGAGCGCGTCGCATCCGACCCGGAGATCATGGAGCGCATCATGACCTCCCTAAAGGAAGTCAACGTTCTTATCGAAAAGACCGGCTTGAACAATGCTGAAAAAGCCAAAGCCCATTCTATCAATAATGCTCTAATGAGCCTCATCGATTCCCCTGAGCCTGAATGGAAGGTCATACTAAATCTTCTATCGACTCCTGCCTACTCCAGTTTTTTCGGTGTCTCTGGGTTTGTCATTGGGATCATAGGCTTACTTAAGTAGCTCGGACAGCGCCGATGTCCGCGGGTATGCGTGGATTTGTGCGCGAGCTGCGCCTTGAACCGGGCGGCATCCGGCTCGCGGCGTATCTCGACTGGGGTTCGGCGAGAAGGCGCGTCCGTGACCTTCGAGCGGCAATGGTCGCCCCGCGTCGGGCGGGAGGTCGTAGGTCGTCCGCTGATCACCGCAGGTCCGGGCGAACCATACCTCGCCGTCCTTCGGTCCGGTCGCCTTGACCGTCGCCGGCAGGTGATAGCGAAGTTTGACGTAGCTGCCGGCACAGTCGGTGATCGCGCCGATCGTCCCGGCGTAGGTGAGCCGCGCGTCGCCACTGTCGACGACCACCGCGGCATCGCGGCGCGGCCCGGCGCGGCCGACCCCCGACTGCACCGCCAGCCGCGCGCGGAAGCCGTGGACCCAGCCCCCGCCGCCGTAGACCCGCCGGAGCGGAAGGTCGGATGGCCGCCAGCGGTCGTTTGCGCCGGCGATCCGCAACCGGCCGTTGCGCGCCGCTATTATCGTGAACGCCGGTCCGTAATTCCCGTCGCGGTCACGGACGAACGGCGGCAGCCGCCCAATCTCGCGTGCGGCTGCGGACGGCGCCGCCCTGACGCGCAGCCGGTCGGATCGGGGTCGATCGACTATGCCTCGATCCGGCAGGCGTTCGAGGGTTCGGGCACGGCGCTCGCAGGTGTAACGATCATCATCGCGAGCATGAGAGGCAGAGCAAACCTCATGGCTGTACCCGCGTCAGGACATATTGATAGCTTGCTTGGGCGCTGCCCGAAGCCGCGTTCGCGAAACGCGCATAGTCGCCGGGCGCGACGGTCTGGCAGCCAGACGAATCGGTGTTGGCTCGGCTGCCGCTATGGATCTTGAAGCTCGCATCGAGATCGGTGAAGCGCGTGACTCCGTTAACATCGTCTAGCCCGTGACGGCGCGCCCCACACGATGGTATGAAACTAGAAAAAACAACATGAGCCGCGACCTCGCTCGAGGTCGCGGCTCTCACTCGATCATACTTAAGTCACTCGCCCTCCTCAGCCGGTAGCTTGAATGAATGTACTCGTTCGGCCCCGACCCCTTTGTGCAGCTTGCGCTTGGTCGTCAGGTGTCCTTTATCATTGTTCAGGATTGCCGTGACGTCAGCACGCCCCTTAAGGTCCCGCCAATTGGGGAAAGCCGCAGCAATTCCGACAGGGCGGATCAGCAACTCCCGACCGCTGCTGCGATGCAGCACGAGCACGTTCGCTTTAGCGATACCTGCCCTGCTTGGCCGCTCGCCGGCCCGGCCGAGGTGAACGGTGTCAGCAGCGGCGGCGAGGTCGCTGAGCCGGTCGGTAAAGCTGCGCGATGGCCTTTGGTCGTGCTTGTGTTGGCGATAGCACGCGAGGACTGCAGGGCCGCACTTCCACTTTTTCGGTAGCGCCCCGTATTTTTGCGCCAAGCGACCGGCGGCGTAGACAAGCCCGAACGCCTCTGCGACGCGCACTTCGGAGCCGTTGTTCAAGTCGATGCCCGCGTGGCGTGCAAACTTACTGACGCACCCGCGTATCACCTTCTGGAGTTCTGCCTCATCGGTTGCCCGGGCCCTGACCAGTTCGGCCAGAAAACGTCGTCCCGACGTGCCGTGGTGAGCGGCCGCCCCGGCGGTTAGTTCGCCGGCCAGTTCACTCGCGCTGCCGATCCCAGTCGGCAGGAACTCAAACACGCCATAGGGACGGTTTGAACCTACCCGCAACGTGATGAGCCGGTCGCCGGCAGCTTTGGCAACGTCGGACGCCTGACCTATCAATTCGGCCAAGGGTTCATTCGATGAGCTCAGATAGCTAAACCGGTAGTCGCGCGTCGGTGCGGCGCCCAGCCTACCCTTTTGCTTCCCTCCACTCATCTTGAACACGAAGGCTTTGAAAGCCTCGGCTCGCTTGGCAGCCGAGGAGCCCGCCATATAGAGGTTGGCCTCCTCGATGATCAGCGGCAGGTCTGAATGGACCGCCATCTGGTCTTCGAGTGCGTTGAGAGTGGTATCAAACGTGATCCAATAGCTCCCGCCCCCGCCACGGCCGGTGCCGCCGAAAATCGACGACATTGCCAGCTGAAGCGTGGTTTTGCCGGTCCCCCCAGGTCCAACCAGTTCAAAGCCAAAGTTGTCCGGGCGATCGCTCAGCTGAAGCAGCGGCGGCATAAACGTGAGCATAAGCATGAACATGGGTATCGGCTGCCCGGTCATCTTCACCGCCACATGCCGCTTCCAGCCCTTCAGTGTGCCTTTCTTCGCGCATTTGTCTTGTAGCGGATCGAAGACGACGACAGCGTCATGGACGCCTTCCGGGGCAAAGACCGTTGCATCGGGAAAGGCAAAGCACGCCCCGCTCCAACCGCTGTGTTCAATCAACGGCCTGACGTGACAAAAGTCCAAGGCGGCCACTTTGGCGAGCACCTGATCGCAAGTCTTTTTGCCTAGTACGCTGACGCCTTGGTCGGCGAGCCGTTTCCATACCGCAGTCTGGGTACCGACAAATTCGGATTCCTTGACCCACGCCGTGCTGCTGCCACGAGTAAGTTCTACCCAACGTCCGCCACTGGCGGTCGCCCATCCCCGTACCGAAGGCGAACCATCAATCATGCTGGCCTCCCCGGTGCGCCAGCCGCACAGCGCCACTCAGCCAAATCCCCCGGTATCCCCGATATCCCCGCTCTCTCCGCTCTCTCCGCCGCTGCTGTGATACTGTTGTACTGCTGGATGTAAGCTACACAGTGTTGTTTAATGATACAGCTATCTTCACTCAACCGTGCCACCGTAGGTCTCGTTCCTAGGTATCCGTGCATGATAATTTCCTCGATTCGTGTACGCATATGTTGGTTATTTTGTGATTAGAGACCCACTTTGGACGCGTAATTTCATGAGCAGCGAAATTTCGCTTAATGACCATTGATCGAGCCACAATAGATATTGCGTATGGTATGGCTCTGGGATGCGGTGCTTTGTGCGCTGGCGATTGATGACGCCGTCCCCGGTGTCCCCGCTCCATCGGCTCGGCCAGAACGGCTGGAGGATGTACGTGATCGGGCTCGGTAGGTTGGTCAGCGGTTTTCGACTAACCCTGACCCGTTGATAGACCCCATCATCAGGCTGCTCGTGCGCACGTGACGACGCGTATCTGCGCCGGCTACCGAGGCAATCGACGACGTCGATCATGCCGCCGACCACTACGCCGTGTAAGTGTATCTGAAAGCGACATTTGCCCGGGTCGAACTCGCCGTGGAGGACCACGATCGCCCAACCGTCGGCTCCCCTCGCACCGCATCTGTTGAGCGCTGTTCGAAACGACGCCAATAATTTCTTAGCGTTGAATACCGCCAGCTCCTCTGGCGATAAATTGCATCCACGCGGGATGACGGTGCACGTGGCGACGCGACAGGTTGTTTTGTCGACGTGCTCCCAGATGGCACCGCCCACCCTTTCGCGCAGATCACGCTGGAACCGAGCCGATGCCAAGGTTTCTGGCCAATCACCCCGTTCATCGCCTTTAGCTAACCGATCGCCCAGTGCTGTAGCCGACACGACCTCAGCTAAGCTCGACATCCGGGTCGATGCCAGCAGCATACGTACACGCGTCTCATCCTCAATGGCGGCCTCAGTCCTGGTTTCGAACTTTAACTTACCGCGAGAGCGATTCGCCAGTGAACCGGGTCTGTAGGCCAGACTGCCCAGCCGAAGACCATCAATGCCAAGCCGGCTCACCGGAGGTCCTCCGGGTAGGCGATGACGCTATTGGCGATCAACGTGCGAATGCTGCTCATCAAAACTAGCGTTCGGCGATCGATACGGCAGGCCTGTAAACGGCCGTCCCGGATGAGCTGCCAAACCTTCGTCCTCCCAAATGATGTATAACGGCAACATTCCTTTATAGAGACGGTGATTGGTGCCAAAGACAAACGCGCTATTGCTCCATCGGCTTCCGCCAATGTGCAGCGATCAGCGACGCCATTCGCTCGTAGTATGACAATATCAGACATAATAGTTATATCGTTATTACGTGACATTTGCTGACTCCCTATGTGCAGAGAGAAATCATTTATTGCCATCAAAACACGATGTCTACCAAACTATTTTGATTAAACTAAATATACTATGCAAATTATGTGTAAAAGAACATCTCAATGAACTGGGATGTTTGTGATAGTACGCTCTCGTGTCGATGAAATTCTCCCGCTTAGGCAGGTCGTCCGGCTCGATCGAACTGCCGGAGACGTGGGCTACGCCGCTCGAGGTGAGTAGATTACTCGACCACACCGCTAAAATGGTCTGCGACGAATGGCTGGCCCGATGTAGGACGATGGCGGTGGCACCAGACGACGCCCCCAACGCCTGGCTTGAAAGAACGTGCTACGCGTTGGTGATGGGCTATATTAAGTCCGAGGCTGAAGACGCTTTTGAGGCTCGTATCGAGCAATATCAGCGTAAGTTGCGAGGCCCGCGTAGCTCGGGCACGATATTTCAGACGGCACTCATGGCGATAACCGCCCACCAAGGGGATGCGATATCAGCAGGGCTTCGGGAACGCGTCGGCAAGCGCCTTTGGCACGCATACCGACACTATGTACCGCCAGTTTTCTTGAACGGCTTTTTCAAACAGATCGGGTCTAAAGATCTGCCGCGTCGAGCGACAGACGAAGAAATTGAGCCTGGTTTCGATGAGTGGATTGCTGAGCAATTAGCTCAGGAAACGAATTTTGATAGCCGAGGCACCTATCCGGGGCGCATCCTGGCGATCATTCCTCCAAGCAAGGAACGAGACTTCGACGATGGTTACGACGGCGTGGACGACGGTGACGATGATCCAGACGAAAGTGGCGATGATCATGAAGGCAATAAGGACGATGATGACGAGTGGTTTACGAGGCCCCTAAGTGAACCGGACGAGGAGTAATAAACTCGGCCCAAGCCTCCATAAGCTCCCGGCGGCGCTCGACTGCCGTACCACGACGGTACGCTCGCTCGGCTTGGTTCTGGATGGTGTGAGCCAGCGCTTGCTCAACGATCTCGCGCGGGAACGCCGTCGCGTCGCCCGCCCAGTCTCGGAATGTCGAACGGAAGCCATGTGTCGTAATGTTGCCGTGGCCCATCCGGCGCAACAGCATCGCCATCGCCATGTTGGAGCGTGCAACTCCGCCGACGGCAAAGACAGGACTGTGGAGTGACGTCTGGCTCGGATTGACTAGCGTGAGAAGCGCGACGGCGGCGCTCGACAAAGGGACGACATGCTCGACGCCAGCTTTCATCCGGCCCGCCGGAATGGTCCACAGCTGCGCCTTTGTGTCAATCTCGCTCCACGTCGCGCCGAGTGCTTCGCCGCTACGAGCGGCCGTCAGAATGACAAACTCCAAACACCGCGCCGCGACCGCTCGACGCTGGCGCAACGCTGCGACGAACTCAGGCGCTTCACTCCACGGCAGCGCAGGATGATGGCCGCGAGCAAGTTTTGACTGCATGGGAAGCAGCAAAGCTAGGTGCCCGCGCCAGACAGCCGGGTTCATCGACTCGCGCGAGCGAAGCCCTCGTGCTTTCGCCGCGTCTAGGGTCTTCTCGATCCGCCCCCTGACGCGCTTGGCGGTCTCGGCCTTGGTCAGCCAGATGGGCTGAAGGACCGCGAGGACGTCGTCGGTCGAGATGTCGCCGATTGGCAGGTCAGTCAAGCCGCGCGCGTGATCCTTGAGGCTCTGGCGCCACTGCTGCCGGTGGACGGCATTCCGCCAACCTGCCTCGACACTCGCGATGTAGTCCTCTGCAAATTTGCCGAACGTGGTTATCTCTACCGGCCCTAGAGGCGTTGCAGGAGCGATAACGGCGCGAGGGTCGCTGCCGGTAGCCACGGCCTCTCGCATTTGTGCTGACAGCCGACGTGCCGTCGCAAGCGGCACCGACGACGCCGGGCCTAAACCGATCTCGACCCTCTTACCCGCCGTTGCGGTCATGAAGACCCAAGCTCGAGCGCCGCCAGGCGTAACCCGCAGATAGAGTCCACCGCCGTCAGAATGTCGGCCGGGATCCTTAGCGGCTGACACCTGCCGCACCGTGAGTCGATTAAGAGCGCGCGCCATGTGAAAAGCTCCGCAACCATAAAAGCAATCCGGTCTTGACCACCCTCATGCCCACTCCCGTGCCCACTTCTAGCACGGTCTGCGACGAATAACAGCGATCAAACATGCACTGCTCGGCAATCGATATGAGCATGGCATTCTTTCAATTACAATTACTTATGGTCTTTGACGAATGTCCGCGCACGCAATCAGCCACAGGAGTTCGATGGACTCCGACTCCGCCAGTCAAATCCCAACAGCAAGCGCGACGACGACGGGGCCGTGCCGCTCGAGCGTGATCGCCAGCGGCGCGGACTCGCCCGCGGCGAGGGTCATGCCGTTGAAAATCCAGCGTCGGGGCGGTGACGTCAGGTCACGGCCATTCGCCTTGAGCGCGGCCTCCTTTGCCGCCCAGACTCCGGCAGGTCCGTGCCATACTGCGAGGTCGGCGGGGCTCGCGTCGAACCCGGCGAGGGCGATATCGCGGGCGGCTTCGGCCTCGGCGACGAGTTCGACGTCGATCCCGACCGGCGTCGGGGCGATCGCCGCTGCGATCCAGCCCGGGCGCCACGCGACGCTGGCGAACACCGTCGGCTCGTTCAGGAACCGACGTCCGCCCGCGCCGCACAGCAGGCGCACATCACGCGCATCGATCCCGAGCACCCGCTGCGCCAGCGCCCCGAGGAGCTGACGGCGGAGGACGCTCGGGGCCCCGCCATGCGCCGCGTCGGCGAGCTGCGCAGTCGTCAACGGGGCGAGGCCTGCGACCTCGGTCTCCGGCAGGAGTAGCGCCACCGGGCCGGTGAAGCTGCCAACGTCGCCGCCGACATCCCCCAGCCTCCAGCCGATCACCGCGCGGCGGGCCGGGCCGGCGATCCCTCCCACGCCGTGCCGGGCGCGAGCGATTCGCCCTTCATCAGGACCGACAGGTCGCCGAGTTCGGCGCCGTCGTCGACCACCGCGTCGTACAGGACGATCGCGAGCGACCCGACCGTCGCGCGGGCACCGATGCGGACCGCCGACACTTTCATCACGCGGTCCTCGAACAGATGCGTCTGGAGCCCGGCGGCGTCGTTCAAAGCCGCGTCGTCGCCGATCTCGATCAGGTCGAATTCGGTCATGTCGGTGGTGTCGAGATAGACGCGGCGGCCGATCTTCGCCCCCATCAGCCGGAAATATGCGGCGAGCCACGGGGTCCCGCGTAGCGGTGCGAGGAGGAGATTGACCGCAAGGTTCTCGTACGTCGCGGTGACGAGTTCGGTCCGCCAGACGAACCAGCTCCACAGCGGCTTGGTCGTCGCGCGATATTCACCGACGACGATCCACTTGAGCGCGACGACCGCAAGTCCGGCGACGAGGACGAAGGCGAAATACAGCGGCGCGAACCAGATCGCGATCGCCTCGGCGGGGTGCGGCATGTCGGCAAGGTCGCCGACGACGCTGAGCAGCAGGCTGAGCAGCGAGATGAAGATCGACAGCGGCAGGATCGTCCGCAGCGTCTCCATCGTCAGTCGCGCCGCGACCAGCCGCTTCGGCGGATTGAAGCGCGCGCCTTCGTCGAACATCGTCGCGACCTGCCGCGCCGGCAGCCGCAGCGGCGGCGAGCCGAACCACGTCGCCCCCGGCGTGGCGGCGAGCGCAGGCTCCTCGGGCGGGCGCGACAGCACGCCGATCAGCGAGTCGTCGCCGAGGATGCTGCCAGCGGGGATCAGCGCGCTGTTGCCGACGAAGGTCCGCCGCCCGACTATCGTCGCGGCGAGGCGGATGCGCCCCGGCTCGGCCTGCGCCGCACCGAGGACGACGCCGTCGGCGATGAAGCTTTCGGGGCCGATCGTGACCAGATCGTGGACCACCGACGTCGCGGTCGAAATCTCGGCGCGGCGGCCGACGTTCGCGCCCATCAGCCGGAACCACGGGCGGACGAACAAGGTCGCATAGATCGGGTGGAGCAGTTCGAGCGCGAGCGCGCCGAGCTGGCGGACGATCCAGAAGCGCAGGTAGAAGCCGCTCGTCACGGCGTGGACACCCGGGCGGACGCGGCCGAGCAGGACCCACTTCACCGCCGCCATCAGCGCGCACATCAGGATGACATAGGCGGTCGCGAGCAGCGGCGAGAAGGCGACGAAGCTATACCCCTCGGTCGACCAGTCGACCTCGATCATCGCGATCAGGCCGGGGGCGATCGGGATCAACGCCGCGATCGGTAACAGGCCGGCGGCGACGAGCAGGGCGAAGGCGGTGACGTGGCGGCGGACAGCACTTGCGCGCGGCGGCAGGTCGGCGGCGTGCTTGCCGGCGAACTCGGCAGGCGATCCCGACCAGCGCTCGCCCGCCGGGATTACCCCAGCGGTCGGTAGCGCCGACAGTCCGTCGAGCATCGCGCCGTCGCCGACGCGCGCGCCGCGCCCGACCACCGCCATCGCGCCGATCGTCGCGCGCGCGCCGACGACGACCGGGCCGAGCTTGAGCAGTCCGCCCTCGACCGCGCTCGTCGCGAGCATCGATCCCGAATCGAGCGAGGCATCATCGCCGATCGTCGCAAGGTCGGCGGTGTCGATGAAATCGCACAGCAGCAGCGCGTCGCGCCCGACCTTCGCTCCGAGCAACCGGTAGTAGGATGCAAAGGCGGGGGTGCCCGCGAGATACTGCGATGCGACGGTCTCGAGGACGCGGCGGACGAACCACCAGCGGAAGTAATAAAGGCCCCACAGCGGATACTCACCCGCCTTGGTCCGCCCGAGGACGAGCCATTTGCACGCGACCGAGATCAGCAACAGGATCGGCGGCAGCGCGATGAACGCCGCGGCTCCTGCTGCCGCCGCCTGCGCGCGCGTCAGGCCGTTCGACGCCCAATAGACATAGGCCAGATACGGCAGCAGCCACTGCAACCCGGCGAAGGCGTAGATCAGCGGCAGCGCGAGCGTCTGCGCGATTGTGCAGAGCACAAAACGCAGTTGCGGCACCGGCGCGAACGCCGTCGTCATCGTCGCCCCCGCCGAGACCCCGCGCGCCGCCAGTCGCGTCGCCAATGCGCGGATCGTCGGCGCAGCGTACAAGTCGTTGATCGACAGCTCGGCGAGCCCCGGCAGCTGGCGTGCGCGCGATACCGCCCGTGCCGCGCGCAACGAATGGCCGCCGAGGTCTTCGAAGAAATCGGCAGTCACCGAGACCGGCAGCGGCGCGAAGATTTCGCTCCATGCTCGGTGGAGTTCGGTTTCCATTGCGGTTTCGGGGGCTTCGATCGAGGTTGGCGCCGCGCGCGCGACCGGCGCGGGGAGTGCCTTGCGGTCGACCTTGCCCGACACCAGCAGTGGCAGCCGGTCGAGCGGCTCGTACAGGCCGGGGCGCATGTACGACGGCAGGCGATTCTTGAGCGCCGCCGCGATCCGGGCGGTGTCGATCGTCGCGCCCGGACGCGCGACGACATAGGCGACAAGCGTTTCGATCCCGTCGGCGGCGTGGAGCGCGCAGACCGCCGCGGCGACGGCGGGGTCGTCGCCGATCGCGGCCTCGATCTCGCCGAGCTCGACGCGGTAGCCGCGGATCTTGACCTGCGTATCGATCCGTCCGGCGAAAGCGATATTGCCGTCGGGCCCGACGGTGACGAGATCGCCCGAGCGGTAGACGAGTTCGGGACCGGCGTCGGCGTCGAGCGTTAGCGTGACGAATTTGGCTGCAGTCTGTTCGGCGAGACCAACATAGCCCTCCCCGACCCCCGGACCGCCGATGACGAGTTCGCCCGGGGTGCCCGGCGGCACCGCGACGAGGTCCTCGCCGACGACCCATGCACGGTAGCCGGGCAGCGGCGTGCCGATCGTCACCGGCGCGGTCGCGCTCAACTCGGCCCACGTCGCGGTCACCGACGTCTCGGTCGGGCCATAGGTGTTGAGCAGCCGCAGCCCGTCGCGCGCCCAGCGCCGCGCGAGGTCGGGCGGGCACGCCTCGCCGCCGAGGTTGATCAGGCGGACGTGCGGCAGCGGCGTATCGACGACCGCGAGGAGCGACGGCACGCAATGCCAGACGGTGACACCTTCGCGGGCGATCGCGACGGCGACTTCGGGGCCGCTTTTCGCCAGCGCCTCGCTCGAGACGACGAGCTCGGCCCCGGCGAGGAAGGCGGGCCACATCTCCTCGAGCGACATGTCGAAGGCGAGGCTGAAGCCCTGAAAGACGACGTCGGCGGTGGTCAGGCCGAGGATCGCACTTTCCGAGCGGACCAGATGCGCGATATTACGGTGACGGATCGCGACGCCCTTGGGCCGCCCGGTCGTCCCCGAGGTGTAGATGATATAGGCGAGGTCGTCGGGGGTGTTGGCGGTCGAGCTTCGCGTGAAATGCCACGCCTCGCCGGTCGCGATCTCGCCGAGGCGGTCGTCGAGCGGCACGACCTGCGGGTGGGTGAAGTCGTGGAGGCGTTCGACCGTCGTCAGGATCAGCTTGGCCGCAGCATCGGCGGCGATGAAGTCGATCCGTTCGGCGGGAAAGCCCCAGTCGACCGGGACATAGGCGGCACCCGCCTGGAGGACGCCGAGGATCGCGGCGAACTGGTCGAGGCCGCGCGGCAGGCACAGCACGACGCGGTCGCCCCGCGCGACGCCGCGATCACGGAGGAAGTGCGCGACCTGCGCTGCCCGGCGGCCGAGATCGGCGTAGGTGAGCGTGCTGCGCCGTCCACTCGCGACATCGGGATCGGCGAGGCGCAGCGCGGTCGCATCGGGCGAACGCGCTGCGGTCGCAGCGAAAATCTCGTGGAGCAGCTCGTCGCGCGCGTACGGCGGCTGAGGGTACGGCGGCGATGCCGGTTCGATCGGGTGCATGGGGCTTCGGATCGGTCCAGCTGCGCGGAGAATTGGCTGGCTTTACGTCGTGGCGGCGCGATCGGCTAGGGTCTGCGGTGTCGCCGGAGTGCGCTGCGTATCAATCGTGCTGCGCGATGACCCCTGCCGCGACGAGGCTGTCGAGCGCCGCGTCGTCGATCGTGAGCCAGTCGGACAACGCCTCACGCGTGTGTTGCCCGAGAAACGGCGGCGGGGCACGATAATCGGCGGGCGTCGCCGACAGCTTGCCGGGAAACGCGACCGAGGGGATGACGACGCCGTCGTCGCGCTCGAAATTGTGGACCGTTCCGCGTGCGGCGATGACGGGATCGGCGAAGACCTGCGGGATCGAGTTGACCGGCCCGGCGGGGACGCCGCACGCCGACAGGCGCTCGATCAACGCGGCACCGTCGAGGATGCCGACACGCGCCTGAACCTCGGCCTCGATCGCATCGCGGTTGGCGAGGCGGGCGCGGCTAGTGGCAAAGCGCGGGTCGGTCCCGAGTTCGGCGATGCCGAGTTCGGTGCACAGGGCGCGGAACTGCCCGTCGTTGCCGACCGCAATGACGATCGTCCCGTCGGCGGCGTCGAAGGTCGTGTACGGCACGATCGTCGGATGGCGGTTGCCCATGCGGCCGGGAGTGACACCGCCCGCGAGCCAGTTGAGCGACTGGTTGGCGAGCATCGCGATCTGCGTGTCGAGCAGCGCGACGTCGATATGCTGGCCGACCCCGGTCGCCTCGGCATGGCGCAGCGCCATCATGATGCTGACCGTCGCGTACATGCCGGTGGCGAGATCGCACGACGCGACCCCGGCGCGCAGTGGTGGGCCGTCGGCCTCGCCGGTGATGCTCATGAACCCGCCCATCGCCTGCGCGACGAAATCATAGCCCGCACGGTCGGCGTACGGCCCGGTCTGGCCGAAGCCCGTGATCGAGCAATAGACCAGCCGCGGATTGATCGCCGCAAACGTGGGATAGTCGAGGCCGTACTTCGCCAGCCCGCCGACCTTGAAGTTCTCGACGACGATATCGGCCTCGGCCGCGAGGCGAAGCAGCAAGGCGCGCCCTTCGGCATGCGCGATGTCGATCGCGGCCGAGCGCTTGTTGCGGTTGCACGACAGGTAATACGCGCTCTCGCCGAGCGCGTCGGGATCGTCGGGCGACCCGACGAACGGCGGGCCCCACGCGCGGGTATCGTCACCGCGACCGGGCAATTCTATCTTGAGGACGTCGGCGCCAAAGTCGGCCAGGATCTGGGTGCACCACGGCCCGGCAAGCACGCGCGAGAGATCAAGCACGCGGACGCCGTCAAGAACTCGGATCGGTACCGGACTAATTCGAGCCACCCGTGTAGCTCCCAGCGTCGGTAATCAAGCTGGCAGCCAGTCTGATGAAAGAGATCGTCGCACCCTGGAAATATGATTGCGGGCAATCGTTACCGCCATCGACCAGATCGAATCAAGATCGCAAGGGGATTCAGCCGGACCCGATGTAGAAGGGCAACGCCCCAACAAACAAACTCCGCCGTCGACCAAAAGCCGACAGCGGAGCTATGTCTTCGTCAATACGAGCGACTTCTGAAGAAGTCCTCTCGAATAGACTATCCGCGTCTTACTGCGCCCAGGGCGGGATGTCGCGGAAAAAGGTAGAGATAATACCGAGCAGGATACCCATAATTCGAACTCCACAGTTGGCGTCGTTGCAGTCTATATTCTGTTGACCATATTTTCTCTTGACGCGCAAGAGGCCACGTCCAAAAGTTAGTGGTTTTTTTCCATTAATACCGATTTTTCTCTGAAGACGCGAAAATCCCTTTGACTATAAACACTTATAAACCTTCGTAAATAGTCTGTTAAGGACTTGCGCGTCGTTTTTGGCGGGGCAGGCGGCTGAAAAAGCACTGCTACCGGGTCGAACCGCACAGACGAGAGATTGATTTCTGCCCTATGCTGATTCGCGACCTGATAAAAGCTGTCGATAGTGAGCCGGTTTAGCGCTAGGCTGCAGCGTGACCGACGCTCTTCGCCTCTATACCAAAATCGCCGCTGCGGTCGGCCATACGTTTGCCCGTTTCTCGAACCCCGCCAATGCCCGCACCGACCCGGCCGAGCGGATACGGCGGCGGCGCGCCCGCGATTATGCGCGGCTTCTGCGCAGCGAACTCGACTGCGCGCTGGAGAGCGGCGAAATCTATCTCGTCTACCAGCCCAAGCTCTGCCTGCGCCGCGGGATCTACGACGGTGTCGAGGCGCTTATCCGGTGGCAACACCCCAATCTCGGTGAGGTCGATCGCGGCAGTGTCATCACGATCGCCGAGGAGTCGGGTCAGATCAACAGTCTGACCTTATGGGTGCTGCGACAGGCGATTTCCGACCAGAAACGACTGCTTAAGCAAGGCATCGAGCTTCGCTTCCACGTCAACATGTCGGGAAAGTCGCTCAGTAACGACGTCTTCGTCGCCGACGTGTGCGCGATGGTGAAATCGGCCCCGGGCGTGATCGGTTTCGAAATAACCGAGACAGCATTCATCGATCATCCCGCGGCGGCGCTCGTCAATTTCCACCTGCTCGCGGCGTCGGGCATTCGCCTCTCGATCGACGACTACGGCTCGGGCCATTCATCGCTCGCGTATTTGAAGGAACTGCCCGCCGACGAATTGAAGATCGACAAGCTGTTCGTCAGCGGCATGACCAAGAGCAACCGCGATCCACTGATCGTTAGGTCGACGATCGACCTTGCCCACGCGCTCGGGATGCGGGTCGTTGCCGAAGGCGTCGAAAGCCATGCGACCCTCGCCTTGCTCCGCGTCATGGGCTGCGACGTCGCACAAGGCTTTTTCATCAGCCCCGCGCTCAGGATCGCGCAGCTCGAGACATTTCTTCGCGACACCGCGCACCTGGCACGGCTGACCAACACCGACACCTCGCTCACGCCGGCAAAAGCGTTCTGGATCCGGTCCGAGCGCGACAACCCACCGGGAGCAGTCGCAGATGGCGCAACCGCGACGGATTAGCCTTACGCGCAGCATCTGCGCGGTTGGCCTGGCACTTGTCGTCGCACTGTCGGCGCCGGCCGCCGCATCGACGCCGCGAACGGCCGCCCCCATCGATCACAAAGCGTTCGATGCCGCCATCGTCCAGACCAGGGCGGCGATGCTCGGCGATCCGGTTCGCGCCGCGCGTCTGGCGGAGGATGCCGGCAAGATCGCGGTCGGATGGCCGCCGGGCGATGCGCGCGACATTGCCTTCGCGACCTCGCAATGGCTCGAAGGCGAAGCCGCGTTTCGAACCAACGACGTCTCGACAGCACAGGCGCGGATCGTGGTCGCCTTGCACACCGTCGAGCGTATCGCGCCGGGTTCGAAGCTGCAGGCCGACCTGCTGCTGACGCGGGCGAGGATCGCGGTCGAGCAGGGGCGGCCCCAGGCCGGGCTGATCGACCTCCAGCAGGCCTATGGCATGTTCGCCAAGCTTGGCGATGCGCGTAACGAGGCGAAAGCGCTGCAGAGCATTGGCTCGATCTATCAAGACGCGCAGGACTTCAACCGCGTCCTTTATTACTACCGGCAGGCGCGCGAAGTTTACCCGAGCGATCCGACGCTCGGTCTGTCCGCCAGCAATAATATGGCGAACGCTTACGCCCAGACCGGCCGGCCGGATTCGGCGATGCAGGAATACAAACATGCGCTCGGCCTCGCGCAGCAACTGGGAAGTCCGCTTCTGAGTGCTCGTATCCTGAACAATATCGCCGATCTACAAATCATCGACAGGAAGTTTGCGGCCGCCCGGCTGACGATCCGGCAGGGGCTCACGTTGACGACCGATCCCAAGGCGAGTGCCGAGCGGCCCTCGCTGCTCGGCGCGCAGGCGCGGCTCGAACTCGCGGAGGGAAATCCCGACGCTGCAGTCCGTGCGATCGAGTCGGCCTTTGCCAACGCCGAGAACACGACGACCGACCAGACCTACCGCCCGATCCACCTGACCGCATACCGCGCATACAAGCTGACGGGGGATTATCAGCGCGCGCTCGACCACCTCGAATCGTTCCGCACACTCGACGAAGCCGGGCGGACCCTCGCCACCTCGACGAGCTCGTCGCTGATCGCCGCACGCTTCGATTTCGTGAACCAGAATGCCAAGATCGCCACGTACAAGACGGAGAAGCTCGAGGCGGCGGTGACGCTCGCGCGGCTCGAGGCACGGCAACGGACCTTGCTGCTTGCGGGCCTGCTCGTTCTCGTCGCCGGTGCCGCGTTATTTCTGATCATCTACCTCAAGGCGCTTCGTCGCAGCCGCAACGAGATCCTCGCGGCGAACCGCCAACTCGAGCAGACCAACTCCGAACTCGCCGAGGCGCTGCTCGCCAAGTCGCAGTTCCTCGCGACCACGAGCCACGAAATCCGCACCCCGCTCAACGGTATCCTCGGCATGACCCAGGTCATGCTCGCCGACCGGACCGTCACCGGCGGGACTCGCGAGCGGCTTGGGCTGGTTCATTCGGCGGGGCAGGCGATGCGCACGCTGGTCGACGACATCCTCGACTTCGCCAAGATGGATTCGGGGGCGCTGGCGATCGAATCGGGCACGGTCGATGTCGCCATCGTGTTGCCGGACCTCGTCGCATTGTGGCGCGTCGAAGCGCTCGACAAGGGGATCACCCTCGATCTCGTCGTCGACAAGACCCTCGTGCCGATCGTCACAGACGTCGTCCGGCTGCGCCAGATCACCTTCAACCTGCTGTCGAACGCGGTTAAATTCACCACCGAGGGGTCGGTCCGCATCACCGCCGCGCCGACAACGCTCGATGGTACCGAACAGGTCGAGATCGCGTTTCGCGACACCGGTGTCGGCATCCCCGCCGAAGCCTTCGAAACGATTTTCGAACCCTTCCGCCAGCTCGACACGAGCACCACCCGGCGCTTCGGCGGGACCGGGCTCGGGCTCGCCATCTCGCGCCATCTCGCCCGCGCGCTCGGCGGCAACATCGTCGTCGACAGCGTTCTCGGCGAAGGGTCGGTCTTCAAATTGCAGATTCCCTACACGATCGCCGTCGCGGCCGTGCCGGTCGTGCCGCAGGTCGCCGACCGCGCCAGCCGTGCGCGACCAGAATTACTGATCGTCGGCCCCAACCCGATCGCGCGAAGCATGCTGCGGACCCGGCTCGATCCGCACTTCGACCGGTGCGGCGCCTGCGATGTCGCCGAGGCGATCGAGCGGACCGGGCAGGACCAGCCCGACATCGTTCTGATCGATGCCGAGGGTCTCGAAAGCGATGATTTGACCGGCGTGGTCGCTCGGCTCGCGGCGCTGCCGGTCGCAGTCGCGGTACTCGTCCCGGCGGGAATGGCGGCATCCGCCGACGTCCTTCACAGCCATGGGGCCGGCGCGATCATCGTCAAGCCGGTCAGCATCGACGGGCTCCGCGACGCCCTCGCCGCTTTGCCCCAAGCGGCACTCGTGTCATGCTAATCCCGGTCATTTATTGTTCAGCATGGTTTTTTGGACCCGAGTGAACTAGCGATGGATTGACGGACGGACATCGGTGAGTCCGCATGAGGTATCGATGCAGGTACTGGCGATCGAGGACGATGCCCTGAATCGACGCGTCGTGCGCGATATGCTCATGGTTGCGGGTGTTGGCATGGACGAAGCCGACAGCGCCGAGAAGGGCCTGCGGATGATCGACGGGATGGATTTCGATGCCATCCTGATGGACTTGCGGATGCCCGGCATGGATGGATTTGAAGCGATCGGACTGATCCGCCAGCGCCACGACGCCAAGGCGTTGCTGCCGATCATCGTCATCACCGCCGACGCCGCCGATAATTTGCGCGCGCAGTGTCTCGCGCACGGTGCCGATGAGCTCCTGCTCAAGCCGGTCGCGATGGAGGAACTGTTCGACGCGATCGGTCGCGTCATCGCCGCGCGCTCCGATGGGTCGATGATGGTCTGACGCCTGTAAGGCCTCACCTCCAGGCCAAGCCGACCTCAGCCGCCGACGACGAATCGCATACTTCCCGCCGCGCTTTCGCTGGCAATGATCTTCAGCCCGCGCCCGGCAGCGAACGCCGCAACCTCACCTGCCGCCGCCGGGTCGTCGCTGAGCAATTCGACGGACGCGCCGTCGCGCAACGCCCGCGCCAGCCTGAGAACCGGCCAGGGACAGCGGAGCCCGCGCGCATCGATCAGGGTCGGGCCGGTCATCGATCTCCTATAGCATGACACGAGCGCGCGACGGGAGCAGCGCCACGAGACGACGCGCGACCCGGCTTTGCGGTTGCGCTAATGCTGACGCCGATGACCAGTTCACCCCCCGCCCCGGACCCCACCGCCGCTCCATCACGCCACCCCCACGCACTCGCCTTCATCTTCGTCACCATCCTGATCGACGTGATCGGCTTCGGCATCATCATGCCGGTGCTGCCGGAGCTGATCATGTCATTGGCGCGGGTCGAAATCGGCGAGGCGGCGCGCATCGGCGGCTATCTGATGCTGGCGTATTCGGCGATGCAGTTCGTGTCGGGGCCGGTGCTCGGCGGCTTGTCGGATAAATACGGCCGGCGACCGATCCTGCTCGCGTCATTGACCGCGTTCGGCCTCGACTATCTGCTGACCGGGTTCGCGCCGACACTGGCGTGGCTGTTCGCCGGGCGGATCATTGCCGGCATCACCGGCGCGTCGTTCAACAGCGCCTATGCCTATATCGCCGACGTCACCCCGCCCGAGCGGCGGACGCAGGACTTCGGGCTGCTCGGCTTTGCGTTCGGCGTTGGGTTCATCATCGGACCGGCAATCGGCGGATTGCTTGCGGTGTACGGCGCGCGGACGCCGTTCTTTGTCGCGGCGGGTCTCGCGCTGGTCAACGTCGCTTATGGGTATCTCGCTCTGCCCGAGTCGCTCGCCAAGGCCGACCGGCGCGCCTTCGACTGGCGTCGCGCGAATGTCTGGGGATCGCTCGTCCGGTTGCGCGCGCTGCGCCCGATCGTCCTGACCCTCGCCAGCGCGACCTTTCTGTGGAGCTTCGCGCAGATGTCGCTCCAGTCGACGTGGAATTACTTCACCCTCGCGCGGTTCGGCTGGAGCGTGAAGCAGGTTGGGTGGTCGCTCGCGGCGGTCGGGGTCTCGGCGATCATCGCGCAGGCGGTCCTGACCCGCGTGCTGATCCCGCGCTTCGGCGAAAAGCGCCTCGTGCCTTGGGCCGTGCTGAGCGCGATCGCGAGCTATGTCATTTACGCCAGCGCGAGCGAAGGCTGGATGATGTACGCCGGTATTGCGGTCGGCACGCTCGGCGGATTGGTCTACCCGTCGCTGCAGTCACTGATGTCGCAGGAGGTCGGGCGCGATTCGCAGGGCGAGTTGCAGGGCGCGGTGTCGAGCCTCGTCAGCCTTGCAGCGATCGTCGGGCCGCCAGTGATGACGCAGGCCTTCGCCTATTTCTCGAGCCCCGCCGCCCCGGTCCATCTGCCGGGGGCGGCGTTCGTGCTCGCGGCGCTGCTCGCCTGCGGCACGTTCTTCCTGTTCGAACGTGCGATCGGGACTAGATCCGACCCATCAGCACCAGAATGACGACGATGACGACGATCAGGCCGAGCCCGCCCGACGGGCCGTAGCCCCAGCCGCTCGAATAACCCCAGCTCGGCAGCGAGCCGATCAGGAGGAGGATGAGGACGATGAGAAGGATCGTGCCGATGCCCATATTTTTGCTCCCTGTATCTATGGTTGGGGCTCAACGCCCCGCCTCCGTAACGGTTGCGTCGCCCGGTCACCGTCCCTAAGTCGCGACTATGCTTAAAGTCGATGCGGCGATCGATCGCCTGACCCATGCCCTTGCCGCCGCCAAGGCCGCCGGGGCCGACGCCGCCGATGCGGTCTATGTTGGCGACGCCTCGACCTCGGTCAGCGTCCGCCTCGGCGCCCTCGAGGATATCGGCCGATCCGAAGGTGAGGAGGTCGGCCTGCGCGTCTTCGTCGGGCGGCGATCGGCGAGCGTGTCGACGTCGGACCTGTCGATCGCGGCGATGACCGCGGTCGTCGACCGTGCGGTCGCGATGGCGCGCGAGGCCCCCGAGGACGAATACGCCGGGCTCGCCCCCGCCGACCGGCTGATGCACGACGACCCCCCGGCGCTCGATCTCGACGACGGCGGCGACCCCCCGGCCGAACTTCTCAAGTCGCTCGCGATCGAGGCCGAAGACGCCGCGCGCAGCGTCGCCGGCGTGACCAACTCCGAAGGCGGCGGCGGCAGTGCCGGGCGCGCGGTGATGGCGCTGGTGACGTCGACCGGTTTCGCCCGCGGCTACCGCGGCACGAGCTACGGCGTGTCGGCGAGCGTCATCGCGGGCGAGGGCCAAGCGATGCAGCGCGATTACGCCTATCACAGCGTCCGCCACTTCGCCGACCTCGACGCCGCCGCCGTCATCGGCCGCGAGGCGGGCGAGCGCGCGACGCGACGGGTCAATCCGTCGAAGCTCAACACGCAGGCGATCACGATCGTGTTCGATCCGCGCGTCGGCTCGTCGCTGCTCGGGCATCTCGTCGGGTCGATCACCGGCTCGTCGATCGCACGCGGGACGAGTTTCCTGCGCGACAGCCTCGGCGCCGAGATATTCGCCCCCGGCGTGACGATCCGCGACGAACCGCACCGCATCCGCGGCCTCCGCTCGCGCCCGTTCGACGGCGAGGGGCTGGCGACGACGGCGCGGTCGATCATCGACGCCGGGCGGCTGACCGGCTGGCTGATGGACTCGGCGAGCGCGCGCCAGCTTGGCCTCGAGCCGACTGGCCACGCCGCGCGGGGCGTGTCGGGCCCCCCGGGAGCGGGGCCATCGAACCTCCATATGGTGGCGGGGACGACGAGCCGCGCCGACCTGCTTAAGGGCATCAAGCACGGCTTCTACGTCACCGAGCTGATCGGCATGGGCGTCAACGGCCTGACCGGCGACTATAGCCGCGGCGCCAGCGGCTATCTGATCGAGGACGGCCAGTTGACGGTGCCGGTCGCCGAGGTGACGATCGCGGGCAATCTAAAAGACATGTTCCGCAACCTGACCCCCGCCGACGACCTCGTCTTCCGCCACGCGACGAACGTGCCAACGATCCGCATCGACGGGATGACGCTCGCGGGGGGCTGACGGCGGAGAGTCCGGCCTACTTCGCCTTCTTCAGCGCTTCCGGTTTGTGCGCCGCCTCGCCGCCCTTGTCGGACTTGACGATATATTCGGGGTTGTCCTTCGACGCGGCAACCTTGTGGCCCTTGATCTTCGTCGGGGTAGTGACCTTCTTCACCACCTTGCCGACCGAGTGGCCGCCGCTCGAATCCCACTCGACCTTGTCACCCTTCTTCAAGTCCGCCATCGCTCACTCCATCACGCGGGCCACGACGCCGATTGATCCGGCGTCGATCGTCAGTTCGTTGAACGACGGCGGCGAGACGCGGATGCGTTCGGACAACGTCCCCGCGCCGATCAGCCGCACGCCGTCGACGACGATGTCGAACGGCTCGTGGGTATGACCGCTGAGCACGGCGTCGACCCCCGTTGCCGCCAACGCCGCCAGCGCCCGCCGCCCGCCGCGCGTCCGATGGCGGCTCCCGAGCCCGCCGAGCGGATGGTGCCCGGCGACAATCTTCATGTTTTCAGGCGGCGCCTTCGCCAACAGCGCGAGCGTCTCGGCGAGGCGATGCGGCCGGACGATCCCCTCGGCCCAGTTACGCCGGAGCTGGGCGCGCGTTGCGGTCCGCAGCGGTACGATCGACACGCCCGGCAGCACCAGCGGCCGCTCGACGGTGCGTTCTAGCCGGTCGAAGCGCTTGGTCGGATCGGTGAAGCGCTCCCACAGGTTGAACAGCGGCATGTCGTGATTGCCGAGCTCGACCGTCACCGGGACGTTGAGCGCGACCAGCCACTCGCACGCGGCGGTGAATTCGCGGCGGCGCGCAGCGGCGGTGAGGTCGCCGGTCATGATCACCGCGTCGGGCTGCTCGGCGGCGACGGCGGCGGCGAACCACGCCAGCGCGTCGCGGTCCTCGGTCCCGAAATGCAGGTCGGAGACGTGGAATAAGCGGGTCATGAAGTAGGCCCTCGGCCTTGGGTCGTCATGCCTTGGTCGCGATGAACGTGAGGCGGGTCACCGCGTGCTCGACATGGACCGGCGCGCGCAGCTTCGCGGGCTCGCCATCGAACAGCACCGACACCTGCCGCGATGAGGCGAGGTCGACCGACGGCGCATAGGTGACGGTGACGCCATCGGCATCGCGCCAGTCACCGAGCAGCCACGACCAGCCGAGCCGTGCAGCGATGAACCAGCTGTCGGTGCTGACCGCGGCGATTTCGAGATCATGGTCGCGCGGAGTGACGATCACCGCACGGTGCCGCCCTGAGTTGGCCCCTTCCCCGACGACGCGGATCGTCCGCGCGAAGGTCTTGCGCGCGGCGTAGCGCAATGCGCGGGTCACCTTCGACCACGCGCCGCTGCGGACATATTCGCGCGCGTGGAACCACGACGACGCCGGGCCGAGGATGACCCCGACCATGGCCCGGTGCTGGCCGCAGATCGCGATGGGGACGTGGATCGCGTGCCCGTTCGGCGCGCGCTTGAGGACTTCGGCCCAGCCGATGTCGCCGTGGAGCTGCTTCGCCAGCCCGTTCATCGTTCCCCCGGGCAGGATCAGCGCGGTCCCGTCCCAGTCCTCGACTTTGCACGTCGCCGCATTGATCGTGCCGTCGCCGCCGAAGACGACGAGCGTATCGACCCCGGCGGCGTCGAGCACCGTCGCATTGGGAAGCGTCTCGGCCGGAAATGCGGTCCGCCCGGCGATGACATAGTCACCGCACGCCTGCTCGAACTCGCCGACGATCGCGTCGCTCGTCGATCCGCTCGCGGTATTGAGGACGAGCCAGAGTGTCTTCATGCGTCCCCCCGGCGCGCGGCCGCGCGCCTCACTTAACGTCCTAGCGCGAGAGCGCGCGCCTCCCTAGCGCCCCATCGTCGTCGCGGTTCCCGTTTCGGTGGCGGAACGACTCGCGCACGCATAAGTTGATCCGGCGACAATGGAGGGACGACATGGCCGCGCGCGCCTATTGGTCGGGACAGCTGCGCCTCGCGCTCGTCTCGATCCCGATCGAGCTCTATTCGGCGACACGAAGCGCCGGGACGATCGCGCTCAACCAGATCCATGAGCCAAGCGGCAAGCGGATCAAGTATGAGAAGACCGTCCCCGGCCTCGGCACGGTCGACCCCGACGAGATCGTCAAGGGTTTCGAGGTCGAAAAGGGCAAGTATGTCATCCTGTCCGACGACGAGATCGAGGGGGTCAAACTCGAATCGAAGAAGACGCTCGAACTCACCCAGTTCGTCGACGCCGCCGAGATCGACCCGATCTACTTCGAAAAGCCGTATTTCTGCGTCCCCAAGGACGAGCTCGCCGAGGAGGCGTTCTGCGTCATCCGCGACGCGCTGAAGGCGGCGAAGAAGGTCGGGCTCGGCCAGTTGGCGATGCGCGGCCACGAGTATCTGATCAGCCTCAAGCCGTGCGGGCGCGGGATGATCCTCGAGACGCTGCGCTATGAGGAGGAGGTCAACAAGGCGAGCGGGTTCTTCCGCTCGATCCCCGACGACGCCGCGACGCCTGAACTGATGGAGCTGGCGACGGCGCTGATCGACAAGCGCACCGCGAAGTTCGATCCGGGCAAGTTCCACGATCGTTACGAGGATGCGCTGCGCGCGCTGATCGACGAGAAGCGCGGCAAGAAGGTCGCCGATGTCGAGAACAATGAGCCTGCGCCAAAGGCATCGAACGTGATCGACCTGATGGCGGCGTTGAAGGCGTCGATCGAGAAGGGCGGCGCGGCCCCGGCGGCGGCTCCGCCGAAGGTTGCACCGCGCAAGGCGAAGGCGGCGGCGAAGGCCGAGCCGGAGACCAAGGCCCCGGCGAGGAAGCGCGCGTGACCCTCTGGGTTGCCACGATCAAAGTGCGCGACTGCTCATTTTTATAACGTCATCCCCGCGAAGGCGGGGACCCATCACCCCAACCGTCCGTGGTGATGGGCCCCCGCCTTCGCGGGGATGACGGCAGAGATCGGGATCACACCATGCCCACCCCCGCCGACGCTATCGCCAAGTACAACAGCAAGCGCGACTTCGCGAAAACCGCCGAGCCCGCGGGCACCCCCGGGCGCGCCACCGGCAACAGCTTCATGGTCCAGCGCCACGCGGCGTCGCGCATGCACTGGGACTTTCGTCTCGAACTCGACGGTGTCCTGCTGTCATGGGCGGTGACCAAGCCGCCGAGCGGCGATCCGTCGGTCAAGCGCCTCGCAGTCCGCACCGAGGACCACCCGCTGAGCTACGCGGCCTTCGAAGGGACGATCCCCAAGGGCGAATACGGCGGCGGCACGGTCATGCTGTGGGACCGCGGGACGTGGACCAACGAGATCGACCCGCGCGAGGGGATGGCGAAGGGCAAGCTACACTTCAAGCTCACCGGCGAGCGGATGAAGGGCGAATGGGTGCTGATCCGCCTCAAGCCCGAGGGCAAGGCGGAGAATTGGCTGCTCGGCAAGATCGCGGATGAGTTTGCGATCGGGGCTGAGCTCGATTTCGATACGAGTGTGGAGACCGGGCGGACGATGGAGGCGATTGCGGCGGGTGAGCCGCCCGTGAAAACGACCACCGCGACGGCCCGCAAAAAATCGACTGTCATCCCCGCGAAAGCGGGGACCCAAGGTCCCGATGTTTCGACATTGGGTCCCCGCGTTCGCGGGGATGACAGAAAGTTCGAAGGCGATGGGAACAAGCCGAAGTCGGGCAAATCCCCTACCCTCAAACCACCCCCTTTTCGCGAACCCCAACTTGCCACTCTCGTCGACACGCCCCCGACAGGGAACGACTGGCTCCACGAAACCAAATACGATGGCTACCGCGCGCTCATCGCGGTCGGCGGCGGCACGGCTGTGGCCTACTCCCGCAGCGGGCTCGACTGGACCGCGAAGTTCGGCGCGGTGCCGACGGCGTGTGCGACGCTGCCGTGTGCGTCGGCGCTGATCGACGGCGAGATCGTCGCGCTCGATGCCGCTGGCAAGCCCAACTTCTCGACGCTCCAGGCCGCGCTCAAGGACAATGGCCCGCTGCTGTATTTCGCCTTCGACCTGCTCGAACTCGACGGCGAGGATCTCGCAGGTCTGCCGCTCATCGAGCGCAAGGCGAAGCTCGCGACCCTCCTCGCCGACGCCCCCGCGCCGCTGCATTATTCCGAGCACGTCCGCGGCGGCGGCGAGGCGATGTTCTCGGCGTTGTGTGCGGCAGGCTACGAAGGCGTCGTGTCGAAGCGCGCCGACGGCAAGTCGCGCCCCGGTCGATCGGGGTCGTGGCTCAAGTCGAAATGCACCCACCGCCAGGAGTTCGTCATCGGCGGCTGGTCGAAGTCCGAGAATGGGCGCGGCTTCGCCTCTCTGCTCCTCGGCATGCAGGAAGGCGGCGGGTTGCGCTACGCCGGGCGCGTCGGCACCGGCTTCGACGACCGCACGCTCGAAGATGTTGCCGCGAAACTCGCCAAGCTCGCCGCAGACAAATCCCCGTTCGCCGCCAAGCTGCCCGCGATCGCCAAGCGCGGCGCGAACTTCGTCCGGCCCGAACTCGTCGCCGAGGTCGCCTTCGCCGAATTCACCGCCGACGGCCACGTTCGCCACGCCAGCTTCCTCGGCCTGCGCGGCGACAAGACGGCGGCGGATGTCGTGCTCGAAGCCCCGGCGAAGGGTTCGGATCCTGTCGCCGCCACCCCTGCTCCCGACCGCCACGGCGTCCGCGTCACCAGCCCCGACCGCATCGTCTTCCCCGACCTCGGCATGACCAAGGGCGCGCTGGTCGATTATTACGCGGTCGTCGCCGACGTCATGCTCAAGGAGCTCGGCGGCCGCCCGATCAGCCTCGTCCGCTGCCCGCAGGGGCGCGCCAAGGCGTGTTTCTTCCAGAAGCACGACAGCGGCATGTTCTCCGAAGACGTCCACCACGTCGACATCGCCGAATCCGACGGCAAGACCGAGCCCTACCTATTCGTCGACAACCCCGAGGGGCTGCTCAACTGCGTCCAGATGGGGACGATCGAGTTCCACGGCTGGGGCAGCCGCGTCGCCGATATCGAGCGCCCCGACCGGCTGGTGATCGACCTCGACCCCGACGAGGGGCTCGACTTCGCCGTCGTCCGCACTGCCGCCGTCCTGATCCGCGACCGGCTCAAGGCAGCGGGGCTGGCGAGCTTCCCGATGCTCACCGGTGGCAAGGGTGTCCACGTCGTCGCGCCGCTCGTCCCGGACGCCGAATGGCCCACGGTCAAGGCGTGGGCGAAGGCGTTCGCCGAATCGCTCGAGGCAGAGATGCCCGACGCCTTCGTCGCCAACATGAGCAAGGCCAAGCGCAAGGGACGAATTTTCGTCGACTGGCTGCGCAACCAGCGCGGCGCGACCGCGGTCCTGCCCTATTCGGTCCGCGCGCGCGAAGGGGCGGGGGTGGCGGTTCCGATCACCTGGGCGCAGCTCAGCGAAACCGTCGCCGGCAGCGCCTTCACCGCCGCCGACCCCGCCGCCGTCCTCGCCCAGTCGAAGCGCCCGGCGGAGAAGGCGAAAGCGCAGAAGCTACCAGCCTAGTGGGGAACGATTGTTTGGATGTCATCCCCGCGAAAGCGGGGACCCAAGGTCGCAATCGGGACATTGGGTCCCCGCGTTCGCGGGGATGACAGCTTTTTCTGGTCGCCCGACCGCGCCAGCAACGCGACAAGCTCGTCCTTCCACAGCACCGCCGAGGTATGCGACCCGTGCCCGCGCGTCGCGAGGCTGGCAGGAATCAGAACGAAACGCCCCTGCTGCACTCGCCCGATCGCGGCTTCAACAAGGTGCAACTCGGGCGGGTTGATCAGATCGTCGCCCGAATTAATCCATGTCAGCGGGACGTCGATCGTCGCCAGCTTTGGCCCGGGATCATAGTCGCGCGACGAATCGAGCTGGTAGATCAGGTCGTTGGCATCGCGCAGCGGCATGTCGCGCGCCATCCGCGCGGTCACCGCGGCGTCGACCGCGTCGCCGGTCGGCAGGTCGTGCTGCATCGCCAGCGGCGCGCTGCCGAACGCGACGAGCAGCGACATCGCCGTCCGCAGCCCCGCCGCCGGTTCGACCTTATAATCGCCTCCGGCCCATGCCGGATCGAGCTTGATCCCGTCGATCGCGAGCTTGCGCCACTGCCGGTTCGCCCCCGAAATCGGCACCGGAACACACGCCAGCGGCATCAGCGCGCGGGCAAAACCGGGGTAGGCCTCGGCGTACGTCAGCGTGTGCATGCACCCCATCGACGTCCCCATCAGCAGCCGCAGCCGGTCGACACCGAGCCCTTTGGTCAGCAGCAGATGGTCCGCCGCGACCATGTCGGCATAGGCGTAATGCGGGAAGCGCGCGTGGAGGCCGTCGCTCGGCTTCGACGACGCGCCGTGACCGATCTCGTCGGGGAGGATGACGTAATAGACCGACGTGTCGAGCGGCTGGCCGGGGCCGAACAGCGCGTTGGCGAACTGCGGCGCGAAGAACTGCTTGCCGCTCCCGCCGGTGCCGTGGAGGACCATCACCGCGTTGGTGACGTGCCCGGCCGCATCGCGCCGCGGCGTGCCGAGCGTCGTATAATGCAGCCGCAACTCGGGCAGCTTCTCCCCCGAGGCGAAGGTGAAATCGCGGACGACATAGTCGCCCTCGACCGGCACCGCGGCGGCGCTCGCGACACCTCCGGTAAAGAACAGGGCGAGCGCGGCGAAGAGGATACGGACCATGCGCGCAGTCTAGCGCGCGGTCACCAGCATCGGCAATCCGCCCTTGGGGCGCAGCGTGATCCGGTGTTCGGGCATGACGACCGCCCCCGGCAGCAGGTCGAGGCGGCAGCGCTGGACGATCGTCGCCAGCGTCACCACCGCCTCCTGGAGCGCAAAGCTCGCGCCGATGCACACCCGCGGCCCCGCCCCGAACGGCAGATAGGCAAAGCGGTCGATCGGCGGCGCTCCGGCCAAGAACCGCGTCGGGTCGAACTCGCCCGGCCGGTCCCACAATTTGCGATGCCGGTGGAGCACCCACGGCGCATAGACCACGGTCGACCCCGGCGGGATCGTCACCCCGTGGAGCGTGTCCTCGGCAACCGCCATCCGCTGGATCAGCGGCGCGGTCGGGTACAGCCGCAGCGTCTCGTCGATCACCGCGCGGGTGAAAACCAGCTTGGCGACATCGTCCGCCCCGACCGTCCGCCCGCCGAGAACATCGTCGACCTCGGCCTCGATCCGCTCGCGCGCGGCGTGATCCTGCGACAGCAGATACAGCGCCCAGCTCAGCGCGCTCGACGTCGTCTCGGTCCCCGCGCCGAGGAAAGTCAGGACGTTGTCGCGCACCACCGCCGGGGTCAGCCCCTCGCCGGTCTCGGGGTCGCGCGCCTCGAACAACAAGGTCAGCAGATCGCGCGGCGCGGCGGCGGGGTCGGCCGCAATAAGCGCACGGCGATCGCTGACGAGGCGGTCGATCAGCCCGTCGAAGTAGCGTCGCACCGGGGCCGCGCGCAGGCGGCTGACGCGCGGAATCCACGCCGGCGCGCCGAACAGGTCGAGCGGATCGATCGCCCCGGCAGCGGTGACGAACGACTGCGCGTCATGGACCTGCGCCCGGTCACCGCCGAGCCCGCCCGAGAAGATCGACGCGTCGAGCCCATCCAAGGTCACCTGCGTCATCTCGCGGTCGACCTGGAGCAGCCTGCGCCCGCCGCGTCTTGCCCAGCGATCGGTCAGCGCCACCGCCGCCGCCGCCATCGGCCCGGCGAACCCGGCGACGGTGCGCGGGGTGAACAGCCCGGCGAGCGCGCGCCGCTGAACCTTCCACGCCGGCCCCTCGACAGTGAACAGTCCCTCGCCGAGGCTCGGCTTGAGCACCCGCAGCTGGAGGTCGTCCTTGACGTAATTCGCCGCGTGATCGAGCATGAAGGTACGGATCGACGCCGGGTCGCTGACGATCGTGATATGCCCGAGCAGCGACTTGCCGCTCAACACCCACTCGTCGAAGTGCCGCTGCGTCCACATCCCCAGCGGATCGGTGAGCAACTGCGCCGCCCCGCGCAGTCGCGACAACGGCTTGGCCAGCGGCACCGGCGCGGGGGGCGTGAAGGCGATGTTCATAGGGCGAAGATAGGGACGGCGGGGGGCAGCGTCACCCGGCGGCGGGGTCGCAGCGGGTGACGGTCTTCCCTCTCCCCTTGAGGGAGAGGGACGGTCGCGCCCTTCGCGCGACCAGGGTGAGGGTGAGGATGGCATATCGAGTCGCTCTCTCCCCGCACTCACCCTCACCCTGGCGCGCGAGGGCGCGCCGTCCCTCTCCCTCAAGGGGAGAGGGAAGAAGCCGGCGCCAACCCCCGCCCCCGTAAACGTTGACAACCGCGGCCTCACCCTCTAGCAACCCGCTTCCCGTACGACCGCCCCCGTGGCGGACCCGTGCGCAAATCGATTCGGCCAAGGTTAAAGAACATGTTCGCGGTAGTGCGCACGGGCGGCAAGCAATATCGGGTCGCCACCGACGACAAGATCATCGTCGAGAAGCTCGACGGCGTGGCGGGCGATACCGTCACGCTCGAGACGCTGATGCTCGGCGACGGCGGTCTCGTTTCGGCGGGCGGCGTCACCGCCGAGATCGTCGCGCAGACCAAGGGCGACAAGGTCATCATCTTCAAGAAGAAGCGCCGGCATAACTATCGCCGGAAGAACGGGCACCGTCAGCAGCTGACGGTCCTGAAGATCGTTTCGGTAGGTTAAGGCACCATGGCACATAAGAAAGCAGGCGGCTCGTCCCGCAACGGTCGCGACTCGGCAGGGCGTCGTCTCGGCGTTAAGCGCTTCGGCGGCCAAGACGTCACGGGCGGCTGCATCATCATCCGCCAGCGCGGCACGCTCGTCTATCCGGGCCGCAACGTCGGCCTCGGCAAGGACCACACGCTGTTCGCGACTGCCGAAGGCGTCGTCGTGTTTCACTCGGGCAAGCTCGGCCGCAAGTACGTCAGCGTCGACGCACGGCCGGAACCGATGGCCATCGCCGCCGAATAGCTCGCTGGAGCGCGCGGTTCGCGGTCGTCTATCGATCGGCCCCGCCCTCAATTCTGTCATCCCCGCGAAGGCGGGGACCCAAGGTCACCACCGTCAGTGACTTTGGGTCCCCGCCTTCGCGGGGATGACGCCGTTTAGAGGTCGCTGTCTTTCTGGGTTGCTCGCAAGTCATCGCAACGCTCCGCTACAAGGCGCGACGCGCTGCCCGTGAGCATCTGATCGACCCTCGCCCCGCCCCATTCCGCAGCAAGCACCTCGCGCCAGAATCGTGTATTAGTCCGCCATGAAGTTCCTCGACCAAGCCAAGATCTACCTCCGCTCGGGCGCGGGCGGCGACGGTGCCGTCTCGTTCCGTCGCGAGAAGTTCGTCGAATACGGTGGTCCCGACGGCGGTGACGGCGGACGCGGCGGCGATGTCGTCTTCGAGAGCGTCGCCGGGCTCAACACGCTGATCGACTTCCGCTATTCGCAGCATTTCAAGGCCGGGCGCGGCCAGCACGGCATGGGCCGCGACCGCACCGGCGCCGGGTCCGACGACCTCGTCATCAAGGTCCCCGTCGGCACGCAGATCATCGACGACGATGACGACCAGACGCTGCTCGCCGACTTCACCAAGGTCGGGCAGCGGATCGTCCTGCTGCGCGGCGGCGAGGGCGGCAAGGGCAATGCCTTCTTCAAGACGTCGACCAACCGCGCGCCGCGCGAGTTCGAACCCGGCGGCGACTATGCCGAGGCGTGGGTCTGGCTGCGGCTCAAGCTGATCGCCGACGCCGGGCTGCTCGGCATGCCGAATGCGGGCAAGTCGACCCTGCTCAACGCGATCACCAACGCCCATGCCAAAGTCGGCGCATATCCGTTCACGACATTGAAGCCGCAGCTCGGGGTCGTCGGCCACAAAGGGCAGGAGTTCGTTCTCGCCGACATCCCCGGGCTGATCGCCGGCGCGGCCGACGGCGTCGGCATCGGCGACCGCTTCCTCGGCCATATCGAGCGCTGCCGCATCCTCCTCCACCTCGTCGACGCCAACGAGCCCGACCCGGTCGAATCGTACGAGATCGTCCGCGACGAACTCGACGCCTATGGCGCGGGCCTCGAGTCGAAGGACGAGATCATCGCGCTCAACAAGAGCGACCTCGTCGAGCCGAAGGTGCTGGCGAAAAAGAAGAAAGCTTTGGAAAAAGCGAGCGGCAAGCCGGTGTTCGTCCTGTCGGGGGCGACCCGCGACGGCATGGATGCGGTGCTCGACCGGCTCGTCGAGGCGGTCGGCAAGGCGAAGGCCCCGGCGGCAGGGGCAGCGAAGGACAAGGCGTGGACGCCGGTCTAAGGAGCGGAGCCAATCCCAACCGCGCACCCAGCGAAAGCGTGGATGCAGTTGACGCTGGCGGGTCCAACCCCAACCGTCATCCCCGCGAAGGCGGGGGTGCGGATTCAGTTGAGGAGGGCGGTCACAATCTCAACCGTCATCCCCGCGCAGGCGGGGACCCATCAGCCCAGCCGGTCGGGGTGATGGGTCCCCGCCTGCGCGGGGATGACAAGCTTAATGGGGGGGACGACGCAATCCGCCAGCGCGTCGCGCGCTTCTCCCCCGCGCAATGCCACCGACTCATCGTCAAGATCGGCTCCTCGCTCCTCGTCGGTGACGACGGCACCGTCCGCCGCGACTGGCTTGCGGGCGTCCTCGCCGATATCGCCGAACGCCGCGCCGCGGGACAGCAGGTCGCGATCGTCACCTCGGGGGCGATTGCCCTCGGCGCGCAACGGCTCGGACTGCCCAAGCGCGGACGCGCGAGCCTTGAGGACGCGCAGGCGGCGGCGGCGACCGGGCAGATCATGCTCGCGTCGTGCTACGCCGAACTGCTCGGGCACCATGATATCCAGGCGGCGCAGATCCTGCTGACGCTCGGCGATCTCGAGGACCGGCGGCGCTATCTCAACGTCGCGGCGACGCTCGACCGGCTGCTGGCGCTCGGCGTCGTCCCGGTGATCAACGAGAACGACAGCGTTGCCACCGCCGAGATCCGCTTCGGCGACAACGACCGCCTCGCCGCGCGCGCCGGACAGGCCGCCGGGGCCGTGGCGGTGATCCTGCTGTCCGACATCGACGGACTGTATTCGGGCGATCCGCGGCGCGATCCGGCGGCGACGCTGATCCCGACCGTCGACGCGATCGGCCCCGAGATCGACGCGATGGCGACCGCCGACTCAGGTTCGGGATTCGGCACCGGCGGCATGGCGGCGAAGATCGCGGCGGCGAAGATCGCGCTCGCGGCGGGCATCCACCTCGCGATCGCCGACGGGCGCGTCGACCGTCCGCTTGCGCGTTTCGCCGCGACCGGCCACGGCACGGTGTTCGTCGCGGGACCGGCGGCGCGTGCGCGCAAGGCGTGGCTTGCCGGACGCCTGACCGTCGCCGGCCGTATCGTCGTCGACGCGGGGGCCGTCACCGCACTCGCCGCCGGACGCAGCCTGCTCGCCGCCGGGGCAATCCGCGTCGAGGGCCGCTTCAAACGCGGCGACGTCGTCGAGGTCGTCGGCCCGGCGGGAGCAGTCGCGCGCGGGCTGGTCGCGTACGACGCCGCCGACGCCGCTCTGATCGCCGGACAACGCAACGACGCCCACGCCGGGCTGCTCGGCTATGCTCCGCGATCGGCGCTGATCCACCGCGATCATCTGGTGCTACTGTGACCGACGCGACGGCGATCATCGCCGAAATGGGGGCCGCTGCGCGCGGGGCGGCGGCGCTGCTGGCGCGCGAGACGGCGCGGGCGAAAGCCGACGGGGTGCGCGCCTGTGCGGCGTCTGTGCGCGTGAGGGCCGGCGCGATTCTGGCGGCGAATCGGCACGATCTGGCAGCTGCGACCGGACTTTCACCTGCCCTCCGCGACCGTTTACACCTCGACGAAGCCCGAATCGAGGCAATCGCCGCCGGACTCGACGCCGTCGCCGCCCTGCCCGACCCAGTCGGTGCGGTCATTTCCGCCTGGGAACAGCCCAACGGCCTGCGATTCGAACGGGTTAGGGTTCCCCTCGGCGTCATCGGGATCATCTACGAAAGCCGCCCCAACGTCACCGCCGACGCCGGAGCCTTGTGCCTGATGGCGGGTAACGCCGTCATTCTCCGCGGCGGCAGCGAGGCAGCGGCATCGAACGCCGCGATCCACGCCGCATTGGTCGAAGGCCTTGAATCCGCGGGACTCCCCGCCGCCGCGATCCAGCTCGTCGCCTCCCCCGACCGTGCCTTGGTCGGCGCAATGCTCGCCGCCCACGGTCTGATCGACGTCATAATTCCGCGCGGCGGCAAGGGGTTAGTCGCGCGCGTCCTCGCCGAAGCGAGGGTCCCGGTCCTCGCCCACCTCGACGGCAACAACCACGTCTACGTCGACGCCGCCGCCGATCCGACGATGGCCAAGGCGATCGTCCTCGACGCCAAGATGCGCCGGACCGGCGTCTGCGGCGCGATGGAAACGCTGCTGATCGACCGCGCCTACCCCGACCCCGCCGGATTGATCGCCGCCCTGCTCGATTCCGGCTGCGAAGTCCGTGCCTTAGCCGACCTCATGCCGCTAGACCGCCGCCTCGTCCCAGCCACCGCCGAAGACTGGGACAACGAATATCTCGACGCCATCGCCGCCGTCACACTCGTCGATGGCGTCTCCGGAGCGATCGACCACATCGCCAGCCACGGCTCGCATCACACCGACGCGATCGTCACCGCCGACCCCGACACCGCCGCCTTCTTCCTCGCCGAGGTCGACAGCGCAATCGTCCTCCACAACGCCTCGACCCAGTTCGCCGACGGCGGCGAGTTCGGCTTCGGCACCGAGATCGGCATCGCCACCGGCCGCCTTCACGCCCGCGGCCCGGTCGCACTCGAAGGGCTGACGACGTACAAGAACGTCGTCCGCGGCACCGGACAGGTCCGCGGCTGAAGACCGTCGGGCTCCTCGGCGGGTCGTTCAATCCCGCGCATGCCGGGCATCGGCACATCAGCGTCGAGGCGTTGCGGCGGCTCGATCTCGACGAAGTCTGGTGGCTGGTCAGCCCGCAGAACCCGCTCAAAGCCAGCACGGACATGGCCCCGCTCGCAGCGCGGGTTGCCTCGGCGAACGTCGTCGCGCGGCACCGGCGCATCGTCGTCAGCGATCTCGAAGTCGGGCTCGGCACGCGCTATGCCGTCGATACCGTCGCCGTATTGCTTCGCCGCTACCCCAAGGTCCGGTTCGTCTGGCTGATGGGCGCGGACAACCTCGTCGACTTCGACCATTGGTCGCGGTGGCGCGCGCTGGCGCTTCTGGTGCCGATTGCGGTTTTCGCGCGTCCGGGCTATATGGGACGGGCTTTGACGGCGCCGGCGATGGCGTGGTTCAGGCGTTGGCGGCATGCTTCGGCATCCGTGCGGCGCTGGCGCGAATGGAGGCTTCCGGCGATCGTCGTTCTCGACATCAGGATGAGCCCGCTGTCGGCGACAGCGATCCGGAGCGCTGACCCGAACTGGGCAGATCCCGACAGGGCTTCCCGATGATGAGGACTACGACTTGGCTTTGACTCCCGCCGCCGCTCCCCGGACGGCTTTGACGACCGCTGCTGCACCGCGTGCCGTCGGCGCAAACGACCCCGCGGTGATGGCGCTTCACGCGCTGGTGATGTCGACGCTCGAGGACGACCAGGCGGTCGAGGTCGTGTCGATCCCGCTCGCCGGCAAGACATCGATCGCCGATCACATGGTCATCGCCAGCGGCAGGTCAACGCGGCAGGTCGCGTCGATGGCGGCGAAGATCGCCGAGCGCGCCAAGGCTGAGCTTGGACGCAGTGTTCGGATCGAAGGCCTGCCCGCCGCCGACTGGGTACTGATCGACGCGCAGGACGTCATCGTCCACCTGTTCCGCCCCGAGGTCCGCACCTTTTACAACCTCGAGAAGATGTGGGCGTTCGACGGCCCGAGCGGATCGACCAGCGACCGCCGCGCCCCGCCGAAAGCCGCCGCATTCAAGGATCTCGATCCGGTTCCCGACGCGACCCCGTTCGAGGCCGCATCGCTCGGCACCGAAGATGCCTTCGACGACGGCGAAGACGCCTAGTTGCGCCTCCACGTCGTCGCGCATGGGCGGATCGGACGCGGACCGGAGGCCGACCTCGTCGATCGCTATCTCAAGCGTATCACGTGGCCGCTGACACTGACCGAATTGAGCGACGCGGGCAGCGGCAAGGTCGCAGACCTGCCGAGCCCCGCGGTGACGATCCTCCTCGATGAACGCGGCACCGCGCTGACGTCGCGAGCCTTTGCCGATCGACTGGCCGGATGGCGCGACGACGGGATGCGCGAGGCGCGTTTCGTCATCGGTCCAGCCGACGGGCATGGCGAAACTGCGCGGGCAAATGCCGGCTTGTTGCTCAGCTTCGGTCCCGCGACATGGCCGCACCTGCTGGTTCGCGGCATGCTCGCCGAGCAGCTTTATCGTGCGACATCGCTGCTGGCGGGACATCCGTATCATCGTGATGGCTAGCTGCGGCCGAAATGCTATATCTGGCGCATTGCCGAAGGAATTGCTTATGCTGTCGACCCGCGTCCGACTTGCGCTGACCGCGAGCCTTCTCGTCCTGCTCCCCGCGCCGATGCTTCAGGCTGCACCCGAGACCGACACCAACAAGCGCCTCGACGCGCTGATGGACGTGTTCGAGCGCGTCCGCGCCGATTATGTCGACAAGGTCGACGACAAGAAGCTGATCGAGGGCGCGATCAACGGCATGCTCGCCAGCCTCGACCCGCATTCGAGCTACCTCGACGCACGCGACTTCGCCAACATGAAGCAGGTCACCGACGGCGAGTACGGCGGACTCGGCTTGACCGTCTCGACCGAAGAGGGCGCGGTCAAGGTCGTCGCCCCAACCGACGATACGCCCGCCGCACGCGCCGGGATCAAGTCGGGCGACTACATCACCCGGATCGACGGCGAGCTGCTGTATGGCGTGACGCTGACCGAGGCGGTCGACAAGATGCGCGGCGCGGCGGGCACGACGATCAAGATCACCGTCATCCGCGAAGGCGCGCCGAAGCCGCTAGAATTTACCCTCAAGCGCGAGATCATCCAGATCAAGCCGGTCAAGTGGGAGGTCAAGGGCGACGCCGGGATCATCCGCATCTCGTCGTTCAGCAAGCAGACCGGTCCCGCCACCAAGGCGGCGATCGCCGGCATCGAGAAGCAGCTTGGCGACAAACTCGCTGGTTTCGTCGTCGACCTGCGCTCGAACCCCGGCGGGCTGCTCGACCAGTCGATCGAGGTCAGCGACGCCTTCCTCGACCACGGCGAGATCGTTTCGCAGCGCGGTCGGACGAAGAACGACATCCAGCGCTATTACGCGCACAGCGGCGACCTGACCGGCGGCAAGCCCGTCGTCGTCCTGATCGACGAAGGCTCGGCATCGGCGGCGGAGATCGTCGCGGGGGCGCTGCAGGATCAGCGCCGCGCGATCATCCTCGGCCAGCGCAGCTTCGGTAAGGGGTCGGTCCAGACGCTGATCCCGCTCGACGAGACGAGCGCGCTGCGGCTGACGACCGCGCGTTACTACACCCCGTCCGGCCGGTCGGTGCAGGAAGCCGGGATCGAGCCCGATATCGTCGTGCCGCAGCTCAGCGATCCGCTCGCCGCCGACGCGTCGCGCCCCAAGTTGCGCGAGGCCGATCTCAAGCGCCACCTGATCAACGAGGTCAAGGCGGGCGACAAGCTGATCGAGACCGACGTCAAAGCTGATCCGCGCTTCGCCGACACCCCCGAGACGCTCAAGAAAAAGGGCATCACCGACTATCAAATGGACTATGCGGTCAAGCTGATCAGTCGGCTCGCGCCCTTCGCAGCGGTGCAGACCGCCGCGAAGGGCTAAGCGGCCATCGCATAGCGGCGGCAATGTTCAAGGTAGCCGGCTTCGTGGCTGGCGACGAGGTCGACGACCGCGCGCCATAGCCAGGATGGTGCCTCGATGCCGCTGCCGCGGTAGTCGCCGAGCAACGATCGCCACTCGCGCCGCGTCGCACCGTCCATTTGCCGGGCATGCGCCTTGCCGACGACCTGCCCGAGTTATCGCGCCGCTCGCGTCGCCTCGACCCGCGAAAACTGGTCGATCTCGAGCTTGAGGTCCTGCGGCATCAGTTCGCGCAGCACGACGGGGCTGCCGAGCAGCTTTGCCGCGAGCATCCGTTCACCGAGGTTCGGGGATAGCGCGCGGGCTCCGGTAACGACGCGGATTGCGTGGTCGGCTGGAATGGTTGCGCCGGCGGCTGCCGGGGCCGCGGCCGCGACCGCTTCCTTGATATCGACCAATGCCATTTGTGGCGGTCTGCCGTGGCGTTCGATGGCGATCAAGGCCGCAAAGCGCAGCTTCCCGAGCGAGCTGCACCCTTTCATCCAGTACGCCGCGTCGACCAGCGCGACGTCATTGTGATCGTTCCGTCCGCTGAGCGTGGTCACCATCTGCTTGACCCCGTCCTCGGCGAACAGCGCGTCGAGACCGGATCGCTCGGCGTCGGTCAGCGCCCAGAACTTCTTGCCGAGCGGGATCGTCGGCTTGATGTCGCTCAGTCGCTCCTCGGCAAGGTGCCGCCAGCGCCGGCCGAGAGCACGCCGCCTGACCGCGCGGACGGCGTCGGGCTCGGGGGCCGGGTCGTGATGGCTGGGATCGGCGAGGGCGGAATCGTAGCCGTCGACGATTTCCTCGATCATCCGCGCGGTCGTGACCCCGGGCAGGTCTGCACCCCGCGCGGCGGTGGCGAGCGACAGCCCGAGCCGGATCAGGTCGTGGGTCGGATTGCCGATGACGGTCTGGTCGAGGTCGCGGATCTGCACGTCGACCTTGCCGTCAGCATCGGCGAGCGGCCCGAGATTGCCGAGGTGGCAGTCGCCGCAGATCCATACCGGCGGTCCGGCGGGCAGCGCGGCGGCGGCGGACGATTCGGCAAGCCACTCGTAGAATTTTACGGTGTTGCCCCGGACGTAGGCGTGGGTAGACTCCGCCATCTTGAGCGTCCGCTTCCGCTCGAGTGTCGCGCCGCGGTCGTCTTTGTGGTCGTCGATCAAAAACATGCTCCTTTGATCACTACCGAACGCACGGCGACACCTTTGTCGACGACTTGAGCCGCCGACGTGCTAGACGGCAAATCGTCGCTGCCGGAAGGGTCCCTGCTTGCTCCGCTCACTTTACGACCGGCTTATCGTCCTCGCCGGCCGCCCAGATGCCGAGCGCTGGCTGGCGCTGGTCGCGTTCATCGACGGGGCGCTATTCACCATTCCGCCCGAATTGCTCCAGCTGCCGATGTCGATCGCCCAGCCGAAACGGTCGCTGCGTTATGCGGTGATCGGCGCGGTGGCGTCGGCGGCAGGTGCCGTGATCGCCTATTACATCGGCGCGTCGCTGTTCAACGCGGTCGCCGATCCGCTGCTGATCTTCCTACACAAGAAAGCCGAGTTCGACCAGTTCAAGGTCCAGGTCGCGGGCAATGCAGCGCTGTGGCCGGTCGCGTTCCTGCTCGCGCCGATGCCAGCGGCAGTGGCGGCAGGGAGCGTCCACCTCGGATTGGCAGGAGCCTTGCTCGCCTCGATCGTCGGACGCGGCGGCCGATTCCTCGTCGTGGCGCTGCTCCTCCGCCAGTTCGGCACGGCCGCGCAGCATTTCATCGAGCATCATTTCCACTGGGTCGCGATCGTCTGCCTGCTGTTGCTGACCGCTTTCGTGGTGATCCGCTATGCGCTCTAATCAGGCCGCCAACGCGCTCGTCCTTGTCGGCAGCACTGCGCTGCTCGGCGGGGCACTCGCGTTCCAGTACATCGGCCACCTTGCCCCGTGCGAGATGTGCCTGTGGCAGCGCTGGCCGCATGTCGCCGCGCTTGTCCTCGGGCTGGTCGCCTGGGCGATGCGGAGCAACCGCGCGGTCGTCACGCTCGCCGCGTTGGCGGTGCTGGCGACGGCGGCGATCGGATATTTTCACGCTGGGGTCGAGTATCACTGGTGGGCCGGGCCGCAGGCGTGCACCGCCGCGGGTCTGGCCTCGGGCCCCGACTTCATCACTGCCGCGCTGGCGACGCCGATGATCCGTTGCGATGCGGCGGCGTGGACGCTGTTCGGTATCTCGATGGCGGGGTATAACGCCTTGTTTTCGACCCTGATTGGAGGCGTTGCGTTGTGGCTGGTGAGACCGTCGAGCAGATGATCCGGGTCGACCACGCCGGCGAGTACGGCGCGGCGCGGATTTATGCGGGGCAGCTTGCGGTGATGGGCAACCGGTCACCGATCGCTCCCGAGATCGGGCGGATGAAGGCGCAGGAGGCGCGGCATCTTGCGGTGTTCGACCGGTTGATCGTCGCGCGGCGGGTCCGCCCGACGCTGCTCCACCCGATCTGGCACGTCGCCGGCTATGCGTTGGGTGCGGCGACCGCGCTGCTCGGCCCCGACGCCGCAATGGCGTGCACCGTTGCGGTCGAGACCGAGATCGACCGGCATTACCAGTCGCAGCGCGACGCGCTTTCCGACGGCAAGGGCGGCGACATCGACCCCGAGCTCGCTGCCCATATCGCCGACTTCCAGGCCGAGGAGGTCGAGCATAAAGAGACCGCGAGCGCGATGGGCGGGACCGGCTTCCCGGTGATGTCGGCGGTAATCCGCGCCGGCTGCCGGGTCGCAATCGCGCTGACGAAGCGGATCTGAACGAACCTATCTGGGAAGTTCAAAATAAGTTCACACAAAAGGCGGTGGAGTTCGCGCCTCATTTTCTGGCGGAACGGAGATGCTTCCCCCCTCTTTGTCGCACGTCCGCGTCGCTGGAAAGTCTAGCATAACGGCGCGCCTGTAGGGCAGCGCCGCGGTCGGGCGTCAGACCAGCCCCAACGCCGCGATCAGGCGGCAATCGATCACGCAGCCACGCCCCCGCTGCACCGCGAGCCAGTCGCCGATCCCGTCGAGCGGCACGACATGGACGGTAATGTCCTCCCCGGCGACACCGCCGCCCGAGCCGGTCTGCTTCAGCCCGCTTGCGCGGAACAACGTGAACATCTCCGACGACATCCCCGGCGACGTCGCGAAGTCGCCGATGCGCTCCCAGCCGGTTGCGGTGAACCCGGTCTCCTCGTCGAGCTCGCGCGCCGCGGCGGCGGCCGCGTCGAAGTCGCCGTCGTCACCGATCAGCCCGGCGGGCAGTTCGATCGTCGGTTTCCCCAATGCCCGGCGCAGCTGCTCGACCAGCACGATCTCGCGCGCGTCGGTCACCGCCAGGATGACCGCCGCGCCCATCCCGCCGACCCGAGCGGCATACTCCCACGTCCCGTCGCGCCGGACTTCGAGGTATTTGCCCTGCCAGAGAAGGTCGGCCATCGCGGTTCCATCGTCGTTGAAGACCATGGATAGCAGCTCGTCCCATGATTCGTTCCCCGATCTGTGCTAGGCTTGCCAAAGTCTAAGCGGGGGAAGCGCGATGGATTTACCGGCAAGCCTGATCGACGGCGTCGCCAAACTCGCGCAACTCGGCGGCATCGGCGTCGGCATGGCGGTGTTCCTGTTCGCCTTTCTCCTCGTCTGGCGCGGGCAGCCGGTCGATCCGGGGCTTGCCGCCTTCCGGATGCGCGCGCTGACGCTCGGTGCCGCCTTCGCGCTCGTCGCCCTGCTGATCTCGCTCGCGCAGTTTACCATCGGGCAGGGCGCGCCCGCCGGACCGGGCCGCATGACGGTGACCTTCTCGCCGAGCTTCGCGACCGAAAACCTGCCGACGCCGGCGATGCGCCTGCTCGACGCAAACGGGGGTGCCGCCGTGGTCGAGGACACGCCGTTCGACGTCGCATCGGGGGCGACGCTCAAGATCAGCGCCGACAATCTGATCGAACAAGCGCGCAGTCTTCAGCAGGTTAAGGCGACGGCGCAGAACCTTGCCGCGAGCAACGGCCAGCTTGTCGCGGCGCTGACGGCGGCTCCGGTGGTAACTGCAGTTCAGCCGTCGGCCCCCGCAAGCCCGCATTTGATCGCCCCGTCGGAGCTGCTCAAGCTGCGCAGCGCGCAGATCGCGATCACCGCCAACCTCCAGCGCGGCAACTATGCCGCCGCCGCATCGACCTCCAACCGGCTGTCGCAGGTCGTCATCGGCGGGCAGGCCTTTGCCGTCGGCGCGCCGCAGAAGCAGCCATAACCGCCTAGCGGTTCTGCCGCCCCTCGATCAGCGTATCGACCACACCCGGGTCGGCGAGCGTCGACGTATCGCCGAGCGCGGCGAAGTCGTTTTCCGCGATCTTGCGCAGGATGCGCCGCATGATCTTGCCCGACCGGGTCTTCGGGAGTGCCGGGGTGATGTGGAGGTGGTCGGGGGTGGCGATCGGGCCGATGATCGTGCGGACGCTGGTGCGAAGTTCGGCGAGCAACTCGTCGGAACATTCGATCCCGGCGATCAGCGTGACATACGCGTACAGCCCCTGCCCCTTGATGTCGTGCGGGAAGCCGACGACTGCCGCCTCGGCGACGTGCGGGTGAGCGACGAGCGCGCTTTCGACCTCGGCGGTGCCGAGGCGGTGGCCGCTGACGTTGATGACGTCGTCGACCCGCCCGGTGATCCAATAATAGCCGTCGTCGTCGCGGCGCGCGCCGTCGCCGGTGAAGTACAATCCTTTGTAGGTGCTGAAGTACGTCTCGGCGAAGCGGGCATGGTCGCCGTAGAGCGTCCGCGCCTGCCCGGGCCAGCTTCGGGTGATGACGAGGTTGCCGCTCGCCGCGCCGTCGATGAACTTGCCCTCGGCATCGACCAGCGCGGGTTCGATCCCGGGAAGCGGCAGCGTCGCCGACCCGGGCTTGAGCGGGGTCGCGCCGGGGAGCGGCGAGATCAGGATGCCGCCGGTCTCGGTCTGCCACCACGTGTCGACGATCGGCAGCTGGCCCTTGCCGACGACGCGGTGATACCAGCCCCACGCCTCGGGATTGATCGGCTCGCCGACCGAGCCGAGCAACCGCAGCGACGACAGGTCGTGCGCCTCGACGGGCGCATCGCCGTCGCGCATCAGCGAGCGGAGTGCCGTCGGCGCGGTGTAAAAGACATTGACCTTGTGCCGCGCGATAATCGCCCAGAACCGCCCGCTGTCGGGGAAGGTCGGCACGCCTTCGAACATGAGCACCGTCGCCCCCGCCGATAGCGGGCCATAGACGGTATAGCTGTGTCCGGTGACCCAGCCGACGTCGGCGGTGCACCAGAAAACCTCTCCGGGGCGATAGTCGAAGACGATATCGAAGGTCAGGTTCGCCCACAGCAGATAGCCGCCGGTGGTGTGGAGGACGCCCTTCGGCTTGCCGGTCGATCCCGAGGTGTAGAGCAGGAAAAGCGGGTCCTCGGCCCCCATCGGCTCAGGGGTGCAGGTAGCCGGGACGGCGTTCTTGAGGTCATGCCACCAATGGTCGCGCTCCGGGTGCATCGTCACCGGCGCGCTCGAATGGCGGACGACGAGGATCGCCTCGACGGTCCCTGCGATGTCGGCGGCCTTGTCGACCGCGGCCTTGAGCGGGAGCGGCTTGCCGCCGCGCCAGCCGCCGTCGGCGGTGATGACGACCCGGCTCGCGGCGTCGGTGATCCGCCCAGCGATCGCCTCGGGCGAGAAACCGGCGAAGACGACCGAATGGACCGCGCCAATCCGCGCGCACGCAAGCATCGCGACGACCGCCTCGGGGATCATCGGCAAATAGATCGTGACGCGGTCGCCCTTGTCGACGCCGAGGCCGATCAGGACGTTCGCCATCCGGCAGGTGTCGGCGAGGAGTTCGCCATACGTGATGCGGCGCGGCGCGGTCGCGGGGTCGTCGGCCTCCCACACGATCGCGACGGCAGCGGGGTCGTGGCGGTCGAGGCAATTGGCGCTGGCGTTGAGCACGCCGTCCTCGAACCAGCGGATATCGACGGGATCGAAGCTCCAATTGCCCATCTTCGCCGGCGGCTTGACCCAGTCGAGGCGGTCGACTTGCCCGCGCCAATAGGTGTCGGGGTCGTCGTGCGCGGCGGCGCGCATCGCGGCGGCGGTCGCGGTGTCGATCCCGGTATGTGCGGCCGCAGCGGCGGTCACGGGATAAAGCTCGTCGGTCATCATCGTCCCCAAGACGTTGTGCGCGGACGCGACGGCCCGGGCGTGTTGCGGCAGAACCTAGCAGTGCGGAACGGCGCGGGCGAGGCGGACGTTAACCCTCGCAGGAGGACGGACTATGACCGACCACAAGGATCATCGCGAACTTGGCTTCGGCAACGTCGATGCCCGGCCCGATATCGACGGCACGCCGGGTGCAAACGGCGGCGGCGAGTCGTGTGGTGGCGCACGCTCCGAAACAACCGACACGACCGGCGGCGCGGGCTCGCCCGGCGGGCAGACCGACCCGGCGTATCGCGGCGGCGACAATCCGAACGCGACCCGTGACGGCGACGGCGGCGACGCGCAGTGACCGGCAGCAACGACGACCGCGACCTCCCCGCGGCGGCAAACACCTCGGGTCACGCGACCGGGGGGACCAACGCCCAGTCGGGCACGGTGTCGGGGAGCTAAACCGAACGCGATGCTGCGGGGATCTCGACCGACAAGAAGGCCGACGACACGAAATAAGGCCAGCCGCTCGATGCTAGCCGCTAAGCGCTTGGGCGATGAGCGCATGGAATAGCGTCGTCGCCACCGGATCGGCTCCCGGGGCGTCGGCGCACACGCGGAACGACGTCAGCACCGCCTTGCCGCGCCCGAACCAGCGTTCGGCGATGACCGCGCCGGCGCGGTGGCCCCAGCCGACGACCAGCCCGGCGGGGACGTGCGCCTCATGCTCCCACGGCTTCATGCCGACGAGAACGTGATGCGGCACGATGCGCTCGAACGACAGGTCGAACATCGGGCCGTTGGTCGCGTGCGCCGGGATCGCGGCGAAATGCCCCGACCGCTGGAGCCAGCTGAACGCGGTGATCCAGTCGCCGCGATACATCGTGTTGTCGCGGTTCTGCGCGAACAGCCCGGGGAAAGCCTGGTCCATGTGATACGGTACCGGCATCAGCGACGGCGGCTCGTCGGACCGCAGCCAGCGGCTCGGGCCGTCCTCGACCACGACCAGCGCGCGATGACCGCGCCGCACCGCCTCGACGAGCCGCGTGTCCATCGCGCGACCAAGCGACAGCGCCGCGTCGGGGGTATCGGCAAGCGTGTAGCCAAGCGCGACGAGCCGGTGGCGCATCCCCTCGTCGTCGGTCCAGATCGGCGGAGTCTCGGGCGTGGGAAGGCGCGGATAGATGCTCAGCGCTTCGTAATTGCGCGCGAGTACCCCGCCGTCGGCATCGCGCAGGATCATCTGCAGCGTCACCGCGACCGACGCTTCGACCGCCGGGAGGACGACGTCGAACCCTGCAATCGCCGTGACGGAGCCGGTGCCCGCCGCTGCGACCGGCACGCGTCCCGATAGGCCGAGCGGTTCGAGGGTCCAGTCGAGGACCGCGCCGGGCTCGACCGTGCAGCCGCCGGTAGCGACGGCGGGCGTGAAATCGACTGCTTCGCCCGCCCAATACCCCCAACGGCGGAAGCCGGGGACGAGGACGATGTCGGCGTTGACGTCGGCAAAGGGGACATGGAAGGCGCGCAGGTTGCGCTCCATGTCCATCAACCCATTGGCTTCCCAATAGATATCGGTCAGCTCGGTGATGACATAGCCCTGGATCGACGCGCTGCTGCGGAGCTTCTCGATCTGGTATTTGAGCCCGGTGAACTGATACCATTGGGTCGCGGTGATAAACGCGTCGAAGCTGCCGAAGGCGCGGTCGAGGAAGAAGCCGCGGTAGCGTTGCTCGAGCCCCTTGGGGTAGGCGACGCCCTCGCCCCATTGCGCGCCGGTCTCGAACCACCACGGGTCGACGGTGCCGCCCCGGCGCAGGTCGCGCGGGTTGGGCAGCCCCCAGACGCCGAATTCCGAGCAGACCAAGGGCTCGTCGCCGCGCCGCTCGGCATCACCATACGGGCTGAAGGTCCAGTCCTCGCGCGCGGCGAAGCGGTCGGTCAGATGGTCCCATTCGCCGCGCCGGTCGGGGACACCGCGGTAATAGTGATAGTCCTCGATGTCGGTCTTGACGTGGAAATTGGGGAAGCACGCCGAATTGTCGACCGCGAGGCGGCTCGGGTCGTGCTTCTTCAGCCAGTCATATTGGTCGATCAGCCAGCGGCGGTGATCGGGGTCCTCGGTCAGCCGGGTCCCCCAATCTTCATTGATGATCGTCCACGCGATAATCGACGGGTGGTGGCCGTCGCGCGCGATGATGCCCTCGGCGGTAGTCCGAGCGCGCTCACTCGCCTTTTCGCTGAAGCGTTCGAAGTTGGGAAACTCGGTCCAAACCAACAGCCCGAGCCGGTCGCAGACGTCGTAATACAGCGGGTCGGGGACTTTGATGTGGCAGCGGACAGTGTTGAGGCCGAGCGCCTTCGCCTTGCGGAACTGGTCTTCGAGGTAGGCGAGGTTGGGGACGGTGTAGAGCCCCTCCGGATAGTAATCCTGGTCCAGCGCGCAGCGCATGTAAAACGGCTTGCCGTTGAGCAGGAATTGCCCGTCCTTCGTCGCAATCGTGCGGAAACCGAAGCGCCGCGTGCCGCTGTCGCGCACCGTCGTGCCAGTGACAAGTTCGACCGACAGGTCGTAAAGATGCGGCGTGTCGGGGGACCATGCCTGCGGATCGGTGACGGTGATGCCGAACGGGACCAGCGCCAGATCGCCGCAATCGACACGCGTGCGCCCCACCACTGCGCCGTCGGGTCCAGCAATCGTCGCGACGAGCACCGCACCGGCCGCGCCGGGCGAGACCGCGACCGACACCCCGACCGCGCCAGAGTCGAGATCGGCACCGAGGATGATTGTGCCGAGGTTCGCCACCGCGCGGCGTTCGAGCCAGACCGGCTGCCAGATCCCGCCCATCGGGCCGTACCAGCTCTGCTTGCCGTGCGGGATTTCCTGGAACGGGTGGTCGGGAAACTCGGCGCGGTCGTTCGACGGCAGCGTCACCTTCACTTCGAGGCTGTTGTCGGACCACAAGGCGTCGCGGTCGAGCGTCACTTCGAACGACAGATAGCCGCCTTCGTGGACCGTCACCCGGCGTCCGTTTACATAGACTTCGGCGAGATAGTTGACCGCGCCGAAGCCGAGGACGACTTCATGGCTGGCGTCGCCACTCTGCCATTTGCGCGGGACGGTGAAGTTGCGCCGGTACCATGTGACGCCCTGCGTCTCGCGCAGATCGTCGAACTGCGCCTGCCAGACGCCGGGGACCTGAATCGCGCGCCATGTCTCCTCGCGGTCGAGGCGGAAATCCCAGACGCCGTCGAGCGAGACGCGCTCACGCAACAGGGCGGGGGCGGAAAGTGCAGTGGCCATCGCCCAAGCCTAGCAGCCGAGAATCACGGGTCTAGCGTGAAAGCGCCGCGACATACTGCGATGCAGCATTTCTTACGTCGGCGGGGGTCATGCCAGGGCGAAACACGCCGCCGCCAAGCCCGAAACCCGCGGCACCGGCGTCAATCCATGCCGCCATGCTTTCGCTAGTGATCCCGCCAACCGGAAGCACCGGGACGTCCTTCGGCAGCACCGCCTTCAGCGCCTTGAGCACCGTCGGCGTTGCGGCTTCGGCCGGGAACAGCTTGAGGATGTGCGCCCCGGCGGCGAGCGCGGCGAACGCCTCGCTCGGCGTAAAATAGCCCGGAGCCGAAACCAGTCGCGCAGCGACCGTCGCGGTGATGACGGCGGTGTCGATGTTGGGCGAAACGATCAGCGTCCCCCCGGCGGCGTGGACGCTTTCGACGTGCGCCGCCGAAAGGACCGTCCCCGCGCCGACCGTCGCCGTATCGCCGAGATGCTTCGCGAGCCGCTCGATGCTCGTGAACGGATCGGGTGAATTGAGCGGGATTTCTATGATGCGGATTCCTGCGGCAACCAGCGCATCGCCGACCGCGACGACCTCGCCCGGCGCGACGCCGCGGATGATCGCGATCAGCGGACATTCGGCAAAATGCGCGCGGAAGGTGTCGAGATGGCTCATGCCAAGGCTCCCGCGATCGCGTTCATTCCCGCGACAAAGGCAGTGTCGCCGTCGCGCTCGATCGTCTCGCGGCCGGCGCGGGCGAGCGCCACGGCGAAGCGGCCGGTCAGATCGGGGCTGCCGAGTACGGGAACGACGTCGGCGCGCAGCCGCCCGAGGCCGATCTTGACGTCGTTGCCGATCAGCAATCCCGAGACGTACGACGCGGCGTTGACCGCCTCCGCCTTGCCGAGAATGACGCGCGCGCGGACCGCGAACAGTTCGGCGGTCAGGTCGGCATTCGCCAGCGCGTGATCGACCCCGGCGAGGAAAGCCTCGTCGACCGGGGCGGGGTGGGCGAGCAGGTCGGACAGGATCGACTTCTGCGCGAGCGCGGCGAAGACGTCGCCGGTCATGACCGTGCGGAAGCGCGCGATCCGGCCCTCCTCCATCTCGACCCACTTGGTGTGCGTGCCGGGGTGGCAGACGAGCCCGTCGCATTCGACGCTCGCCGCCGCGCACGCGCCGAGCAGCGCGACTTCCTCGCCGCGCATGATGTCGGCGCGGAGGTCGCCGTCGATGAACGAAACGCCCGGCACGATGCCGACCCCGGATTCGACCCATGTCACCGCCGCGGCGATTTCAGCGAGCCCGGCGGGGGCAGCGACGTACGGCACCTCATGCCAGCCGCGGTTCGACCCGATCATCCCCGCCATCAGCAACGGGCGGCCCCCGGCGCGGTCGCGGAGTGCGGCGACGGCGGCGGGGAAGTCGGTCACGCTGAGGATGCCCTCGGCGTCGGTCACCGGCGCGCTCGCGGCCCAGGCGGCGTCAATCATCCACGCCCGGCGGTTGGTCGTGCCCCAGTCGACCGCGACGAAGCCGTTCGAGAAGTCGGTCCCCGCCATCAGTGCGACTCGCGGGTCACGACGCTTCCGCTCGATCCGCGCAGGAAGTCGAGGTCGGCGCCCTGGTCGGCCTGGGTGACGTGGTCGATGTACAACTTGTACCAGCCGCGGTCGTAGGCGGGGGGCGTCGGCACCCATGCGGCCGCGCGGGCCTCCATCTCCTCGTCGCTGATCTCGAGGGTCAGCGACGCATTCGCCGTATCGAGCGCGATCATGTCGCCGTCGCGGACCAACGCGAGCGGCCCGCCGATATGCGCCTCGGGGGCGCAATGGAGGACGACGGTGCCGAACGCGGTGCCGCTCATCCGCGCGTCGGACACGCGGACCATGTCGCGGACGCCGGCCTCGAGCAGCTTACGCGGCAGCGGCATGTTGCCGACCTCGGGCATCCCCGGATAGCCGCGCGGGCCACAGCCTTGGAGGACCATCACGCACGACGCGTCGATGTCGAGATCGGGGTCGTCGACGCGCGCGTGGAAATCCTCGATCGAATGGAACACGACCGCGCGACCGCGATGCTGGAGCAGCTCGGGCGACGCTGCGCCGGGCTTGATCACCGCGCCGCGCGGGGCGAGGTTGCCCTTGAGGATGACCAGCCCGCCCTCGGCCATCAGCGGCTTGTCGAGCGGGCGGATGACCTCGGGATCATCGTTGCGCGCCGTCCCCGCGATATCGCGCAGGCTCAGCCCCGACACGCCGACATGATCGAGATGGAGCGCCTCGCCGAGTTCGGCGACCACTGCGGGGACGCCGCCGGCATAATGGAAATCCTCCATCAGGAAGCGCCCCGACGGCATCAGGTCGACGAGCAGCGGCACCGATGCGCCGAGGTGCTGCCAGTCGGCGAGGTCGAACTTGACCCCGGCGCGCCCGGCGAGCGCGAGCAAATGGAGGACCGCGTTGGTCGATCCGCCGATCGCCGCGCACATCTTGACCCCATTCTCGAACGCCTCGCGCGTCAGCACATCGGCCATCGTCGCGCCCGAGCGGACGAGCTCGACGATGCGGTTGCCGGTGCGGTGCGCCATCGCCTTGCGTCGCGCGTCGACCCCGGGGATCGTCCCGTTGAACGGCAGCGACAGCCCCATCGCCTCGAAGATGCACGCCAGCGTCGACGCGGTGCCCATCGTCATGCACGTGCCGGGCGAGCGCGACATGCCGGCCTCGGCGGCCATGAAGTCGGCGTTCGACATCGTCCCCGCGCGAACCTCCTCGCTGAAGCGCCAGACGTCGGTGCCGCTGCCGATGTCGGTGCCGCGGAACTTGCCGTTGAGCATCGGCCCCGAGCTGACGAGCATCGCCGGAAGGCCGACCGACGCCGCGCCCATCAGCATCGCGGGCGAATTCTTGTCACACCCGCCGAGCAGGACGACGCCGTCCATCGCATAGCCGCGGATCGATTCCTCGACGTCCATGCTCATCAGGTTGCGAAACAGCATCGCGGTCGGGCGGATCTGCGTCTCGCCGAGCGACATCGCGGGGAATTCGAGCGGGACGCCGCCCGCCTCCCAGACCCCGCGCTTGACCCCCTCGGCGATGTCGCGGAGGTGGCTGTGGCACGGGTTGAACTCGCTGAAGGTCTGGCAGATGCCGATGATCGGCTTGCCGTCGAAGACATGGTCGGGGAAGCCCTGCGCCTTCATCCAGCTTCGGTGGATGAAGCCGTCGCGGTCGCGCTTGCCGTAGGTTGCGGCGGAGCGGAGGGGCTTGGGATCGGTCATGCGGTTTCCAACGTTCATGGCCACGGTCGGCCCGGGCGATAGCGTATCTAGTCTCTCGGCGCTAAGGAGCAACGATGGAAACAGCACTCGACGGTCCCGGCTGGCGCTGCGTGTGGCCGGCGCACTGCGACCTCGGCGAAGGGCCGATCTGGGACGCGGCGCGCGGATTGCTGTGGTTCGTCGACATCGAGCGATCGACGATCCACCGCTTCGACCCGGCAACTGGCGAGCGCCGCGACTGGACTGCGCCATGCCGGGTCGGGTCGATCGGCCTGCGCGCAAGCGGCGGTTTCGTCGCCGGGACCAAGCTCGGCTTCGCTTTCCTCGACCCCGACACCGGCGCCTTCGAGGTGATCGACCATCCCGAACCCGATTTTCCGACGAACCGCTTCAACGACGGCAAGATCGACCCGTACGGCAATTTCTGGGCGGGAACGATGGACGACCTCAAGCGCGACCGGTCGGGCGTGCTCTACCGCCTTGGCGCCGACCGTCGATGGACGAGCATCGATACCGGCTACCGCATCTCGAATGGCCCGGCGTTCAGCCCCGACGGCAAAATCCTGTATCACACCGACACGCTCGACCGGACGACCTATGCCTTCGACCTCGCCGCCGACGGCGAGGTGTCGAACCGGCGGGTGTTCAAGGTCTGGCGCGACGTGTCGGGCAACCCCGACGGAATGACGACCGACGCCGAAGGGCATCTGTGGGTCGCCTTCTGGGGCGGGTGGTGCGTCCGCCGCGTGTCCCCAGAGGGCGAGATCGTTGCCGAGCATAAATTGCCCGTGTCGAACATCACCTGCATGGCGTTCGGCGGCGCGCGCTTCGACCGGCTGTTCGTCACCAGCGCGGCGCAGGAGCTCGACGCCGATGCCGCCGCCGCGCAGCCGCTCGCCGGGGGGCTGTTCGAAATACTCGGCCACGGCGTCACCGGGATGCCGGGCGGGATCTACCGTGGCTGACGCGGCGGCAATGATCGCCGCGCTCGGACTTGCGCCGCACCCCGAGGGCGGGTGGTACCGCGAGACGTGGCGCGCCGACGCCGAGCCGGGCGAGCGCGCGGCGGGGACGTCGATCGTCTTCCTCCTCGAAGCCGGGCAATCGAGCCACTGGCACCGCGTCGATGCGAGCGAGATCTGGCTGTTCCATGCCGGGACGCCGCTCACGCTGCGGACCTTCGACCGGACCGAAACCGTGATCCGCCTTGGCCCCGACCCGACGGCAGGCGACGCCCCGCAGCACGTCGTCGCACCAGGACTATGGCAGGCAGCGACGGCGGGCGACGGCTGGGCGCTCGTCGGCTGCGTCGTCGTCCCCGGCTTTGATTTCGCCGGATTCGAGATGGCCCCGCCCGGGTGGGAGCCGCGTTAGACGCTGCGTGTTGCCGCTGCCCCTCACCACCGCGCCGATGGAGGCGAAGCTTGTCTCGGCGCTACCCGACGGCGACGGCTGGCAGTACGAACCGAAGTGGGACGGCTTCCGCTGCCTCGCCTTTCGCGATGGCGGCGATGTCGCGCTGATGTCGAAGTCGGGCAAGCCGCTCCAGCGCTTTTTTCCGGAGATCGAGGCGCTGGTCGCGCGTCTCGCCGCCGATCGCTTCGTCCTCGACGGTGAAGTGATCGTCACCATCGACGGCGCGCTGGCGTTCGATGCGCTGCAGGCACGGCTCCATCCCGCCGCGAGCCGGATCGCCAAGCTGTCGCGCGAAACCCCGGCGCAGTTCATCGTCTTCGACTGCCTCGCTGCGGGCGGTCAGGACCTCACGGCCGAGCCGCTGAGCAGCCGCCGCAAGGCGCTTGAAACGCTGATGGCGGGCGAGGACGATCCGATGCTGCAACTGTCCCCGATGACCCGCGACGCCACCGCCGCGTCGGCGTGGCTCGCGACGAGCGGCGGCGCGCTCGACGGCATCGTCGCCAAGCGCCGCGACGATCCCTATCGCAGCGGCGAGCGCGCGATGCTCAAGCTCAAGCCCAGCCGCACCGCCGACTGCGTGGTTGGCGGCTTCCGCTACGCGAGTGGCAGCAAACAGGTCGGGTCGCTCCTCCTCGGGCTGTACGACGCCGCCGGGCAGCTCGATCACGTCGGCTTTACCTCAGGGATCAAGGACGTCGACCGCGCGGCGCTGACCGAACGGCTCGAAGCCCTCGTTAAGACCCCGGGTTTCACCGGCAAGGCCCCCGGCGGTCCGAGCCGATGGAACACAGAACGCTCGGCCGAATGGCAGCCGCTGCGCCCCGAACTCGTCGTCGAGGTGACGTACGATCAGGTCACCTCGGGCCGCTTCCGCCACGGCACCGGCTTCGTCCGCTGGCGCCCCGACAAGGCCCCGCATCAGTGCGACATTGCGCAACTCGCGCCGCCATTGCGTCCGGCCGAAGTCGCCGCCATCTTCGCCCGCGCATGACTGATCTCCTGACCCTCACCAGCGGCGACACGCTGCTGACGCTCGCGCCCGAGGCCGGGGGCGGCATCGCCGCGTTCCACTGGCGCGGGCGGCCGGTGCTGCGCGATGCGTTGCCGGGGGCGGTCGAGAAGCGCGATCCGCTCAGCCTAAGCGCCTTTCCGCTGGTGCCGTACAGCAATCGCATCGACCGTGGCCGCTTCGACTGGGGCGGGCGACGCGTCCAGCTCCCTCTCAACTTTCCGCCGTCGCCGCACAGTATCCACGGCCTTGGCTGGCATAAACCGTGGGCGCCGAGCGGGGTGACCCAGTCGACTGCGCGACTGACTTATGTCCACGTCGCCGACGAATGGCCGTGGGATTTCGTCGCGACGCAGGATTTCGTCGTCCAGCCGAACGGCATCGACTGGGTCATCGCAGTGACCAACCACGGCGCGACCCCTATGCCCGCCGGGCTTGGCCTCCACCCTTATTTCCCCAACCCGCCGGGAACGCGGCTGATCACGCGGACCGAAGGCTGGTGGGAGACCGACGCGTTCGTGATGCCGACCGCCTTCGTCGCCGACCCGTCGACCGAGCTGACCGACCGGCTCCATCCCGCCGACCACGATACCGACAATGTCTTTGCGGGTTTCGGCGGCGACGCCACGATCGAGTGGCCCGACGGCGTCTCGCTCGACATCGTCGCAGGGCCGGCGGCGCGGTGGATGGTCGTCTTCGCCCCGGTCGGCGACACGATTACGGCGATCGAGGCGGTGACCCACCCGACCGATGCGCTCAATACCCCGGGGCATCCGGGGATAGCGACGCTTGCTCCGGGCGAGACTTTTGCACTCGGCACGAGCTACCGCCTGCGCGGATAGCCAGTCCGCAAAAGATCGGCTAGCCTCTCAATGACTTGGGTGGAGGCGCGGCAATGACCGAGCATTTCGACGTTCTGATCGTGGGCGCGGGCCTTTCGGGCATCGGCGCGGCGTACCATCTGCAGACGCTGTGTCCGGGCAAGACCTACGCGATCCTCGAGGGGCGCGGCGCGATCGGCGGGACGTGGGACCTGTTCCGCTACCCCGGCATTCGCTCCGATTCGGACATGTACACGCTCGGCTATTCGTTCCGCCCGTGGCGCGAAGCGAAGGCGATCGCCGACGGCCCGTCGATCCTGAGCTACGTCCGCGACACCGCCGCCGACCACGGCATCGACCACCACATCCGCTTTGGCCACCACGTCGACAGCGCCGCATGGTCGAGCGCCGACGCTTTGTGGACGGTAACCGCGACCCGCGATGGCGTGCCCGTCGAATTGACCTGCAATTTCCTCTTCATGTGCAGCGGCTATTACGACTATGCGGCGGGACACACGCCCGATTTCGCCGGAAGTGCCGACTTTGCCGGCCAGATCGTCCACCCGCAGCACTGGCCCGCCGACCTCGATTATGCCGGCAAGCGCGTCGTCGTCATCGGCAGCGGCGCGACGGCGGTAACCCTCGTGCCCGCGATGGCGCGGACGGCGGCGCATGTGACGATGCTCCAGCGGTCGCCGTCATACGTCGTTGCGCGCCCGGCGGTCGACGGCATCGCCGACCGGCTGCGGCGCAACCTCCCCGCCAAGCTCGCTTATGCGCTCGTCCGCTGGAAGAATGTCCTGCTCGGCATGATGTTCTTCAACCAGTCGCGGAAGAATCCGGCGAAGGTGAAGGGGCTGATCCTCGACGGCGTCCGCGCCCAGCTCGGCCCCGACTACGACGTCGCAAAGCACTTCACCCCCGCGTACAATCCGTGGGACCAGCGGCTGTGCCTCGTTCCCGACGCCGACCTGTTCGACGCGATCAAGGGTGGCAGCGCGTCGGTCGTCACCGATCACATCGACCATTTCACCCGCGACGGCATCGTCCTCAAGTCGGGGGCCGAGTTGCCCGCCGATGTCATCGTCACCGCGACGGGGCTCAATCTGTCGCTGCTCGGCAAGATGGCAGTGTCAGTCGACGGTGCGCCGGTCGATTTCGCGAAGTCCTTCAATTACAAGGGGATGATGTATTCAGACGTCCCCAACCTCGCGAGTGCGTTCGGCTACACCAACGCCTCGTGGACGCTCAAGGCCGACTTGACGAGCGAGTACGTCTGCCGCCTGCTCAAGCACATGGACCGCACCGGCACGCGCATCGCGACGCCCCGGCGCGACGCCGGGGCGAGCGGCGAGACGCCGTTCCTTGACTTCTCGTCGGGCTACGTCACCCGGTCGATGGACAAGTTCCCCAAGCAGGGGACCGCAGTGCCGTGGAAGGTCCACCAGAACTACGTCCGCGACCTGCTGGCGCTGCGCTATGGGAAGGTCGCCGACGGGACGATGGAGTTCAATGCCCCGGCGAAGCTACGCGAGGCCGCCTAGCTGTTCGTTTCGATCTGCGTCAGGTTGGCGTGCTTGGCGCGGCGCACCGCGGCGGCGTCCTCGCGGCGGCGTTGCGCCCACGGATCGTTATATTCGCTCGGCTTGACCAGCGGCACGACCATGCACACGCTCTGCGTTGGCAGGACGAGCGCCCAGTCCTTGATCAGTTGCTTGTACGCCGCGCCGACGGGCCGAATCTTGCGATCGAGGTCATACAGGCCGAGCGGATTGACCCGGCCATTGTCCTCACGCAGCGCGGTGTCCCAATCGACTTGGTCGGTCAGCGAATACCAGGTGAAGCCGACCATCGGGATGCCGTCGTTGCGCACCTTGAGGACGCTCGCCCACTGCTTCCACAGCCAGTCGACCGACGCTTGCCCGTCACCGTAGTCGGCGAGATTGGTCTCGGTGTGCATCGTCGGGAGGCGGTAGCGCTGGAAATACTGCCACGTGATCCCATCGTAGCCGAACACCTCGCCCGACGCTCGGCTGCTGCCGTCGGCGGCGACGCGATGCTCGTTCGTCAAGTAATAGTCGTTGCCCATGATGCAGTGCTGCTTGAGCCGGACGTTCATGAACCAGTCGTACTCGTCGCGGCTCATCCCGTTATCGAGGAGGTACTGGTACATTTCCGATCCCGTCCGCCGCCCGAAGTTGAGGTCGAGGCTGAGGAAGCGCAGCGAGTTGAGCACCTCGGCCGGACCGATCGCGGCGGGGTTGTCGGCGTGGTAATATTCCGAGCTCTCCGACTGGATGAAGATCGCGTCGGGGCGTGCGTCGAGGATCGCCTGCATCGCCAGCACGTTGCCGCGAACAATGTGCTTCAGCGCGGTGACGAAGCCGAGGTCGCTCGACAGCGCCTCGTTCCACCAGCCGTATTTCGCCGAGAACAACGCGCAGATGAACATCTCGTTGACCGGCGTGTAGAGCTGGACCCACGGGAAGCGCGCGGCAAAGTCGCCAGCGTATCGCGCGAACAGTACCGGGAAATCGGGGTTCTGGAAGTTGCCGAGCCAGTCGGGCAGGCCGAAATGGCACAGGTCGACGATCGGGGTGATGTCGCGCCGGAGCAGGTCGTTGAACACCGTGTCGGTGAAGCTCCAGTCGTACTTGCCGTCGCCGAGCCATGTCGTGTGGATCGGCGGCCCGTAGCGCAGATAACCGATACCGAGGTCCTCGACCGCGTCGAAATCGGCCTGCCAGTGATCGTAGTGACGGCACTTCGCCATCTCGTCGACCCGCTTGCCACCGACCATCGGGTAGGAATTCTCGATGCCGGTGGCAAACATGAACATCGTCATCGGGTCGTGGTCCTTCGCTCAGGAGGCGAGACTGATAGATCGTTCCTAGTCAGCGAATCGGCTGCCGCGCACAAGTCTGATCACAGGATAGAAGCCCGGACGGCCGCTATCCCTTGCCCATTAGCGCGAGAACTTCTTTCCGCGATCGGTCGTCGTCGCGGAAGACGCCCATCATCCGGCTGGTGGTCATCGTCACCCCCGTCGTCATCACGCCGCGCGCGCTCATGCAGCTGTGCGTCGCCTCGATGACGACGGCGACTCCGATCGGATCGAGTTGCTTCTGAATGCAGTCAGCGACCTCGGCAGTGAGGCGCTCCTGGACCTGGAGCCGCCGCGCATAGCCGTGGAGGACGCGCGCCAGCTTCGAGATGCCGACGACGCGGTTGCGCGGCAGATAAGCGATGTGCGCCTTGCCGATGATCGGGGCCATGTGGTGTTCGCAGTGCGACTGGAACGGGATATCGCGGAGGAGGACGATGTCGTCATACCCGCCGACCTCGCCGAAGGTGCGGGCAAGGTGGACACCGGGATCCTCGAGATAGCCGCGGAAATATTCGCGATACGCGCGCGCTACCCGACCCGGCGTGTCGAGCAGCCCTTCGCGATCGGGGTCATCGCCTGCCCAGCGGATCAAGTCGCGGATCGCCGCCTCGACGCGTTCCTGCGGGATCGGCGCAACGCTGGCGAGTTCGGGCGAAAGGTCGGTATCGTCGTCGTGCTGCATGGGAGCCCCGGATTTATGTCGCTCCGAAATGGCGTCGCGGGCCGCCCGCCGCAACCCATGCGTCACCTCTGCTGGCTGCAAAGTAGCGATGACGGCCTGCGGCCGCCTATCGGCGATGATCGTAGTCAGCATGACAAAACATCGTCCCGAATGTAGTGTCTGCATCAGCATTGGGCACTATAGTTAATCAAATGACCAAAGTCGTTTGGCAAGCGGAACATTATTTGTGTCTAGGCGTCCAGCTTGACAATGCTACTTGCCCCGGTATTTCCTTCGGCTTCGGGGGTTATTACACGGGTCTGGTGATTATTCTGCAAGTGACGGCTTGATCTCGATGCGCATCCAGCCGACTGCTTTTGTCGCCGAAGGCGCGAAGCTTGCCGGACTGGCAGCGCGTCTCGGCACCTTGCTGGCGAATCGCGGCCGGCATCGCGCGGTCCGCGAGGCGGTCGGACGGCCAATCTTCGCGGCGATCCGCGCGCGGCAACCCCAGCTCGCGCGAAAATATTTGAACCCTTTTCATCTGGCGATCGGACTGACGAGCGACGAGCGCGCCGCGCTGATGATCCATCACTATGATTTCATCGCGACGAGAGTCCCGGCGGTCACATTCTTGGCAATCGTCGACGGGGGCAAGCAACTTTGGTGCCACGACAGTGATGCCGGGCATCACCGCGTCGACGTGGTCTTCTCGCATCCGACCGACAACGAGGGCGAGTTGACGCTTAAGTACACGCTCGACGATGCGATCCTTTCGATCTGCTCGTTCAGTTTCGCCCCAGGGTCGCTGGCGGGGTCGCCCGCCGAGACGATCATCGCGGTGACGCGCATCCAAGGCATGCCGGCGGATCTCAACCGTTTGCGGGCGGCAATCCGGTCGCTCGGCAACCTGTCACCGGCCATCGTCTTCATCGCTGTCCTGGCCGGAATCGCCAATTGCTATGGCATCCCTGCGCTCGCCGGGATTGCAGCAAGCGCCCAACCCGCTCGCGATACTGGCGACGAACAAGCCTTCGCGAACGTGTACGACACTTTTTTCGAGAGTATCGGCGGCGTGCGGGCAACGCCTGCCTTCTACCGGATCGCTCTCCCCCGGCCCGAAAAGCCGTTGAGCGAGGTCAAGCGCACCAAGCGCGCCCGGACCGTAGGGCAACGCGAACTCCGCGCATGCATCAGGCGCGCGGCCTGCATGGCGTTCAGCAGCTAAAAGACGCGCGTCAGCACTTCGGTGTAGATCGCCGTCAGCGCGGCGATGTCGGCGACCGGCACCGCTTCGTCAATCTTGTGCATCGACGCGCCAACGAGCCCGAACTCGACGACCGGGCACAGACGGCGGATGAAGCGTGCGTCCGACGTCCCGCCGCTCGTCGACAGCGCGGGCGTTGTGCCGGTCACCGACTCGATCGCCCCGGCGACAAGCGTCGACAGCGCGCCGGGCTCGGTCAGGAATGCCTCACCCGAAATGCGGACGACGACGTTGGCCGACGGCGCCTCCTCGGCGACGATCGCGCGCAGCCATGCCTCGAGGTCGGCCCCGCGGTGGAGGTCGTTGAAGCGGATGTTGAGCCGCGCGCTGGCCTGCGCCGGGATGACGTTCCCCGCCGGGTTGCCGACGGTGAGGTCGGTGACCTCGAGGTTCGACGCGTCGAACCAGTCGCTGCCGGTATCGAGCACGCGCTCCTTGGCTCGCGTCAGGATGCGAACAAGTCGCGTCACCGGATTGTCGGCCTTGGCCGGATAGGCGACGTGGCCCTGCGCGCCCTTGACCGTGATCCACGCGTTGAGCGACCCGCGCCGCCCGATCTTCACCATGTCGCCGAGCACCGCCGCGCTAGTCGGCTCGCCGACGAGGCAAAAATCGGGGACATGGCCGTTCGCTTCCATCCAGTCGAGCAGCGGCGCGGTGCCGAAGGTCGCGGGGCCTTCCTCGTCGCCGGTAATGATCAGGCTCAGCTTGCCATCGAAGCCGCGCGCGACCGTGGTCGCGGCGGCAGCGACGAACGCGGCGATCCCGCCCTTCATGTCGGCTGCGCCCCGCCCGACGAGCCAGCCATTCTCGACTGTTGAGGCGAACGGGTCGCCTGTCCACCCGTTGCCGGGGGGAACGACGTCGGTATGTCCGGCAAAGGCGAAATGCGGCGCGCCGCTGCCGATCGTTGCGAACAAATTGGCAATCGGCCCGTCGGGCGCTTCGCCGAAGGTCAGCCGGTGGACGGTGAAGCCGATCGCTTCGAGCGCGGCGGCGAGGACATCCTGTGCGCCCGCATCGGCGGGAGTGACGCTCGGGCAGGCGATCAGGCGGCGGGCGAGGTCGAGGGCATCGATCATCCGTTCCGCCTAACCGCTGTCCGCCCCCTTCTCAAGCGACGACGGTTGCGACTAGATGAGCCATGCCCAAACTCGACCTCGCCGCTCTCCCGGAAGTCAGCAGGACCGGCTACCTCCCGCCATACGACAAACTCGTCGCCGGGCGCCGCAACCGGGCGGTCGGCGGCGGCCTGACCGATTTCGGGGCGAACATTGTCACCCTCGCACCGGGCGCAATGTCGTCGATGCGCCACTGGCATTCGGACGAGGATGAACTCGTCGTCATGCTGTCGGGCGAGGCGGTCCTGATCGACGACGCCGGCGAGTCCCTGATGCGTCCCGGAGACGTTGCCAGCTTTGCCAAGGGCGTCGTCGACGGCCATCACCTCGTCAATCGCAGCACCGCCGATGCGGTCTTCCTCGCAGTCGGCACCGACCGGCCGGCGACCGACCGCTGCACCTACCCCGACGTCGACATGTTCTGGAGTGAAGCGACGGGTTATGTCCCCGCCTCGGCGCTCGGCGGCGGTTAGTCTCGCTCAAGGCCCGGCCTCAGGCGGGAACGCCGCCGTCGACGCCGCCGTGCTGCTCGAAATAGTCGCGGTTGAACGGATAGGTCTCGGCCTTCGCCGCGTCGGTCCATTCGATCATCCACGGGTGCGAGAGCATTTCGGCGACATACGCCGCGCTCGTCTCGCTCAAGGCGATCCCGTACGTCTTGAAGCGGGTGACGACGGGGGCGAACATGATGTCGGCGGCGCTGAGCGTGCCGAACAGGAACGGCCCATCATGCGCATCGTCGATCGAGTGGAAACGGGTCCGCGCCTCGGTCCACAGCGCGTCGATCCGCGCGATGTCGGCGGCGACCTCGGGCGTCGGGACATAGCCCGGATAGTCGCGCTTGAGGTTCATTGAACACCCCGCGCGCAATGCCGCGTACCCGCTATGCATTTCGGCGCACATCGACCGCGCAAACGCGCGCGCGGCAGGGTCATGCGGCCAGAAATGCCCGCGGCTGATCCGCGCCGTCCGCAGGTGATCGGCGAGCCAGTCGATGATCGCAAGGCTGTCCCACACCGCGATGTCGCCGTCCCACAAGGTCGGCACCTTGCCCGACGGCATCAGCGTCTTCGCCGATCCGTCGACCCATTCGGGCGTGTCCATCGGGATCAGCACCGTCTCGAACGGCAGCGCCGACTGCTTGAGCGCGAGCCACCCGCGCAGCGACCATGACGAGTATGCGCGATTGCCGATGATGAGCTTGAGCATATCGTTTCCCGCCCCTTGTTATGTCGCGATCGCCAAATGACACGCGACTCGATCGCTTCGAACCGCGCTATGTCAGCGCTGCCACCACCGCCGCGCGGAGTTCGGGGATACCCTCCCCCTTCTCCGCGCTTGTCGTCAACACGTGGGGGAACGCCGCGGGATGCGTCCGCGCGATATCGGCGACCGCCTTCGCAGTGCCCACGAGCGCGGTCGGCTTGATCTTATCGCCCTTCGTCAGGACGACCTGGTAGCTGACCGCCGCCTTGTCGAGCAGCCCCATGATCTCGGCGTCGACCGGCTTGATGCCGTGGCGCGCGTCGATCAGGAGGAGGACGCGCTTCAGCGCCGCGCGCCCGCGCAGATAGTCGAACACCAGCGCCTTCCAGTTGCGGACGACGTCCTTCGGCGCTTCGGCATAGCCGTAGCCGGGCATGTCGATCAGGCGGAAGTGGAGCGGATCGCCGACGTCGAAGACGTTCAACTCCTGCGTCCGCCCCGGCGTGTTCGACGTCCGCGCGATCCCGGCGCGCCCGGTCAGGGCATTGAGCAGCGACGACTTGCCGACGTTCGATCGACCGGCAAAGGCAATCTCGGACACCTTCGGCTCGGGAAGGAACTCGAGCTTGGGGGCCGACAGCAGGAACTCGATCGGCCCGGCAAACACGCGCCGCGCCGTCTCGATCCGGTACGCGGCAGCTTTCGGGTCTTCGGGAGGATCCTCGGGACCGATAGGGGGAGCGTCGATCACTTGATGACGGCGGGCGTCGCGGGCATCGGATGCCGCCGCATCATCACCCATTGCTGGAGCATCGTCAGGCAGTTGTTCGTCACCCAGTACACCACGAGCCCGGCAGCATACGGGGCCATGATGAACATGAACACCCACGGCATTAGCGCGAAAATCTGCTTCTGCGCCGGATCGACCGGGGGCGGATTGAGCTTCTGCTGGAAGTACATCGTCACGCCGAGGATGATCGGCAGCAGCCCGATGCCGATCATCGCGGGCGGCGTGAACGGCAGCAGCCCGAACAGGTTGACCGGGGTCAGCGGGTCGGCGACGCTCAGATCCTTGATCCACAGCACGAACGGCTGGTGGCGCATTTCGGTCGACACCAGCAGCGTCTTGTACAGCGCGTAGAAAATCGGGATCTGCAGCACGACCGGCAGACACCCCGCGACCGGGTTGACCTTTTCCTTCTTGTACAGCGCCATCATCTCGGTCTGGAGCTTGGGCTTGTCTTCCTTGTAGCGCTCCTGAAGCTCCTTGAGCTTCGGCTGGACGACCCGCATCCGCGCCATCGAACTGAACTGCTTCGCCGCGATCGGGAACATGATCAGCCGGATGATGCACGTCAGGCCGATGATCGCGACGCCGAAGTTGCCGGTCAGCTTGAACAGGAAGTCGAGCAGCTGGAAGATCGGCTGCGCGATGAACCAAAACCAGCCCCACGAGACGATGCGGTCGAACAACGGAATGCCGAGCGCGGTCTTATAGCGGCCGATGACGTCGACCTCTTTCGCGCCCGCGAACAGATGCGCGGTGGAAGTGATCGTCGCGCCTGGCGCGACGATCACAGCGGGGCTGAGGTAATCGGTCTGGAAGCGGTTGTCGGGAGCCTTGGCAAAGCGTGCGACGACGGCGGTCTTCTGGTCGGGGATCAATGCCGCCGCCCAGTATTTATCGGTGATGCCGAGCCAGCCGCCGGTCGTCGGGAAGCTCTGCGGCCCGTCGTCGGTCAGCTTTTTATACGCGACCTCGCTGTCCTTGAGCCGGTCGCCGACGACGCCGATCGGGCCGACGTGGAGGTTGCCCGCGTCCTTCTCGAGCCCCTCGCCCGCGTGGCTGACGAGGCCCCATGCGCGGACGGTAACCGGCGCGGTGCCGGCGTTGCGAACGCGCTGCGTCGCAGTGAACAGATAGTCGTTATCGACCGCAACGACGATCTCGTACGCGGTGCCGCCGGGCGCGGTGTACGACAACGTCACAGGGGTCGACGGAGTCAGCTTTGCCGCGCTCGCGGTCCACAGCGCGTCGGCGGGCGGGGCATCGGTCCCGCTCCAGCCGAACTGGCTGAAATACGCCTGAGCCGAGCCGCTCGGCGCGAGCAGGCGGACGTCGGGCGAGGTCTTGGCTATCGTCTCGGTATAGCCCTTGAGGACGAGGTCGTCGAAGCGCGCGCCCTTGAGGTTGATCGATCCCGACAGGCGCGGCGTGTCGATCGCGACGCGCGGCGTCTCGCGCAGCACTGCGCCGCGATCACGCAACTGGCCAGCCCCGCCGACCGCGGGGACGACGGTGCCGTCGGACGCCACCGCGACAGGATTGGCCGGTTGCGACGCGATTACCGGTTTTGCCACCGGAGCCTTGGGGATGTAGCGGTCGGACAGGAAATTCCAGCCGAGCAGCACGATCGCCGACAGGACGATGGCGAGGAGAAAGTTGCGATTATCGGTCACGCGGAGGCTTTCTTCTGGGCGGGCGTCGGGCGGGGCGTCATTGCGTCGGGGCGATATGTGGGGTCGCCGCAGCGTCCGGAACAGGGTCATAGCCCGACCCGCCCCATGGGTGACAGCGGCAAATGCGTTTCGTGCCAAGCCAGACGCCCTTGAGCGGGCCGTGGCGCTCGATCGCCTGGATCGCATAGGTCGAGCACGTCGGGGTAAACCGGCACGACGGCGGCATCAGTGGCGACAGCACGAGCTTGTACGCGCGGATCGGCGCAATCAGGACGTTGATCAGCCAGCGCATCGCGCAAGCGCCTTGATCAAATCGGCGGCGAGCTTGTCGAAGCCGCGCGTCAGCCCTTCGCTCCGCCCGATCAGGATGTGATCGGCGTGGGCGACGCCGTTCGCGGGGAGCACTTGACGGACAAGCGCGCGCATCCGCCGCTTGAGCCGGTTGCGGATCACCGCGTTGCCGATCTTCTTGGTCACGGTGTAGCCCGCGCGCATCGGCGCATCGTCATCGCGGCGACGGACGAGCAGGACGAAACCGGGAGTCGGTGCGCGACGGCCAGAATTGGCGGCAAGGAAGTCCTTGCGCGCCGAAACCGTCGGAATATGCGTCTGTGCGACCGGGACCGCAGAAACGGCTAGGCGCTCAGCTTGGTCCGGCCCTTGGCGCGGCGGTTCGCCAACACCTTGCGGCCGCCCGGGGTCGCCATGCGTGCGCGGAAGCCGTGACGGCGCGCTCGCACCAGTCGGCTCGGTTGAAAGGTCCGCTTCATCGCTCATTCCTCGGGCGTCGCGTTGCGGCCACGAAACTCGGGGCCGAAATCAAGGTGGTGCGCTTAGCGGCACGATCGCCAAGAGTCAATTCGGCGACAGTTGCAACGCCGCCGGTTGCGTCGCGCCGGGGGGCAGCGCGGTCGTGCCGGGCTTGGCCACGCACCCCTTCGGCGACAGGAAGTCGATCTCCACGACGCGCTTGGTCTCAGGCTGCAGCCAATGGTTCGCGAGCGACGACCACTGGCCGCACGGCAGGCGGATTTCGAGCGCGTTCGCCCCGGTCCAGCGGTATTCGACGTTTCGGAAGTCTTCGCTTTGCAGAAGGACCGCGGTTCCGGTCAGCGGATCGCCACCCTTCGCGACGACGACGATGCCGCTGGTGTGCGGCTTGCCCATGCCGCGCTCCTCCCAGACGAGCGCGGCGACCAGTGCGCCGTCGGGACTCGGTTTCGTCTCGACGACATCGGTGAACCCGTGCTTGTCGAGGAGGCCACTGCACCCGGCGACGAGCAGCCATACGGCAACAAGCAAACTTCGGGTGGCGATCATCCCTTGAGGTTTAGCGCCACAAATCGCGAACGTCACGGTGCCCGCGCCGCTGCAGGCTGAAATCGGCGACGCGCCCCGCGCGCGGATGACGGCGGTGCCAGCGGACATAGCGGCGTCGCGCCCAGCTCGAATTGCGCAACACCAGCGCGAGCCCGGCACCGGCGACGATGATCGCGATCGGGAACGGCTGCGGGATCAAAGCAAGCGGCGGGGCGACCGCGATCAGCACCAGTCCGGCCCCGAGTTGCGCGACGCGCGCCGGCTCGTTGCGGATCAGGCTGGTGACGAAGCTTTGGTGGATCATTTGAAGCAATTCCATAGCGGCAGGCTGTGGCGCAATTTGGACAAGCGCCGATGCATCCGCTGTGAACAGCGTCACACCCGGAACGATCCCAGCGATTTGCCCACGCGCGCACCTTGCCGCTACAGGGGGAGCGGGGCGTGACGGGGGCGTAACGAAATGGTGGCACATGTCGGGACGGTCGCGTTCCTCGGGCTCGAGGCGCGCTCGGTCGACGTGCAGGTGCAGGTCAGCGGCGGAAGGCCCGACTTCATCATCGTCGGGCTGCCCGACAAGGCGGTCAAGGAAAGTCGCGAGCGTGTCCAGGCGACGCTCGACGCGATCGGTCTCGCGCTTCCGCCGAAGCGCGTCGTCGTCAACCTGTCGCCCGCCGACCTGCCCAAGGAGGGGTCGCATTACGACCTGCCGGTCGCGCTCGGGCTGCTTGCGGCGATGGGGCTGCTCGATAGCGAGATGCTCAGCGGTTTCCTCGTCGTCGGCGAACTGGGTCTCGACGGACGGATCGCGCCGGTGCCGGGGGTGCTGCTCGCGGCGCTCCACGCGGCGGCGCACGACCTCGGGCTGATCTGCCCGGCGGCACAGGGCGGCGAGGCGGCGTGGGCGGGCGAGGTCGACGTCATCGCCGCGCCCGACCTGCTGACGCTGATCAACCACCTCAAGGGCACGCAGTTGCTGTCGCCGCCGATCCGCAGCGTCGCCGAGATCGTCCGCTCGGGCCCCGACATGGGCGAGATCAAGGGGCAGGAGACCGCCAAGCGTGCACTCGAGATCGCCGCTGCTGGCGGGCATAATTTGCTGATGTCGGGGCCGCCGGGGTCGGGCAAGTCGCTCCTCGCCGCCGCGCTGCCGGGCATCCTCCCCGACCTGACGCCGTCGGAGGCGCTCGAAGTGTCGATGGTCGCGTCGATGGCGGGCGAGTTGGAGGGCGGCAAACTCCTCCGCGCCCGCCCCTACCGCTCGCCGCATCACAGTGCGTCGATGCCGGCGCTGGTCGGCGGCGGCGCGCGGGCACGACCGGGCGAGGTCAGCCTCGCGCATCTCGGCGTGCTGTTCCTCGACGAGCTGCCCGAGTTCCAGCGCGCGGTGCTCGATTCGCTGCGCCAGCCGCTCGAGACCGGGACGGTCACCGTCAGCCGCGCGGCGGCGCACCTGACCTACCCGGCGCGCGTGCAGTTGATCGCGGCGATGAACCCGTGCCGCTGCGGGCACCTCGCCGACGCCGCGCTCGCCTGTTCGCGCGCGCCGAAGTGCGCGGCGGACTATCAAAGCCGCATTTCGGGGCCGTTTTTCGACCGCATCGACCTCCACGTCGACGTCGCCGCGGTCAGCGCCGCCGACCTGACGCTGCCCCCCCCGACCGACGACAGCCTTACCGTCCGCGCGCGAGTCGCGGCGGCGCGCGAGATCCAGAACGCGCGCTACGCCGGGACGACGACGCGGACGAATGCGGAAGCGGACGGCAAACTGCTCGAAGCGGTCGCGACCCCCGACGACGCGGGGCAGAAGCTGTTGGTGCAGGCGACGCAGGCGCTGCGACTGTCGGCGCGCGGGTATCACCGCGTGCTCCGCGTCGCGCGGACGCTCGCCGATCTGGCGGGAGCGGATAAAGTCACGCGCATTCACATTGCCGAGGCGTTGAGCTATCGCCGCCATGCGCCGGTCAATTGAGCGAATCGCCCTGATCGTCGCGCAACCGACGCTCCTGCCGCGAGGAGTTTTGCCCCGCGCTCCGGATCCGCTTCACGCCGCTAACCGCTACGCGGGAAGGAGCACCGGCCCGTCTTCAGTCGCGCCGAGTTCCCCCTCCCACTTCGCGACCACCGCCGCCGCGACGGCGTTGCCGATGACGTTGGTCGCGCTGCGGCCCATGTCGAGGAAGTGGTCGACTGCGAGGATCAGCAGCAGCCCGGCCTCGGGGATGTTGAAGAACGGCAGCGTCGCCGCAATCACGACCAACGACGCGCGCGGGACGCCGGCGATGCCCTTCGACGTCACCATCAATAGCAGCAGCATGCTGACCTGCGCGGCGAGGCTGAGGTGGATGCCGTACGCCTGCGCGATGAACAGCGAGGCGAAGGCGCAGTACATCATCGACCCGTCGAGGTTGAACGAATAGCCGAGCGGCAGGACGAACGACGCGATCCGGTTGGGGACGCCGAAACGCTCGAGTGCCTCGAGCAATTTGGGGTAGCTCGCCTCCGACGACGCGGTGGCGAAGGTAATCAGGAACGGCTCGCGGATCGCCTTGAGCAGCCCGCCGGTTCGCGCGCGTCCGATCACCGCCGCTCCGGCGCCCAGCAGTAAAACCCACAGGATTGCCAGCGCGAGGTAAAAGCCGCCCATGAACTTGCCGAAGGTGATGACGATCGCCAGCCCCTCGGTCGCGATCGACCCGGCGACCGCGGCAAACACCGCGAACGGCGCGGCGTACATGACGTAGCCCGTCACCTTGAGCATCAGCGTCGCCACCGCGTCGAGTGCGCGGACGATCGGCGCGCCCGCCGGTCCGATCGCGATCAGCCCGCACCCGGCGAACACCGAGAAGACGACGATCTGGAGCACCTCGTTCTTCGCCATCGCGTCGAAGATCGAGCTTGGCACGAGGTGAGTGACGAAGTCCTTGAGGTTGAACGCGGTCTTGGCAAGCCCGGTCGCGGCGTCGGCGGCGGGAAGCGCAAGGCCGACCCCTACCCCCGGCTGGAGCAGGTTGACGATCACCGCGCCAAGCGTCAGCGACACCAGCGACGCGACGATGAACCAGCCGAGCGTCCGCCCGAACATCCGCCCCAACGACGCGCCGCCGTCCTTCGCCCCCATATGCGCGATGCCGACCGTCAGCGTCGACAGCACCAGCGGCGCGATGATCATCTTGATCAGGCGGAGGAAGACGTCGGTCAGGATCGACAGGTTGGCGGCGATCGCCTTGGCCTGAGGCGCGGCATAGGCCGAATGGACCCACCATCCCGTGACCAGCCCGAGGACGAGCGCAACCAGGATGAAGCTGGTGAGGCGCGTGCTTTTCATGACGGTTCCCGCATGACGCCGTGGTGCGGGAGCGGCGGCGGCGGGTCAAGCGGGGCGGGCGGATGCCTCGTCGCTTAGGGGATCAGGCGGTCCGCACGCAGGCTTTCGAATAACGCAAAGAACGCATCGTCGGTCGGCTCGTACCCGGTGAAACCGAGACGGCGGCTCTTCGACATGTCGGTGACGACCTTGATCGGGCGGCCGAGATCGGCGTCGGTGTGCCACGGCGACGCGAGGCGCGCGAGGTCGGGTTCGGCGAGTCGGTGGCGCGCAGCGATTTCGCGCCACAGCCCCGCGTCGTCGGCCATCTGTTCCGCCAGCGGATGTTCGGCACCGGTGAACGGGGCGGCCTCGAGCCCGAACCAGTCGGCGATGCGGCTCCACATCCATTGCCAGCGGAAGACATCGCCGTTGACGACGTTGAACGCCTGGTCGTGCGCCGCCTCGGTCTCGGTCGCCCACAGCAGATGGCGGGCAAGCTGGCGCGCGTCGGTCATGTCGGTCAGCCCGGCCCATTGCGCGGTCGACCCGGGGAAATAGAACGGCCGCCCGGTCGCACGGAACAACGTCGCGTAGACCGCTAGCGTCGTCCCCATGTTCATTGCGTTGCCGACCGCCTTGCCGATGACGGTGTGCGGGCGGTGGACGCTCCAGGTGAAGCCGTCGCGCTCGGCGGCGGCGAAGACCTCATCCTCCTGCGCGTAATAGAAATTCTCGACGTCGAGGCGGCACTGCTCCTCGCGGAACGGCGTCTGCGGCAGCGCGCCCTTACCGTACGCCTCGAACGGCCCGAGGTAATGCTTGAGCCCCGTCACCAGCGCGACATGGCGCGGCGCAGTCGCTTTCGGCAGCCCGTCAAGCAGGTTGCGGACCATCATGCCGTTGACGCGGATATTCTCCGCCTCGCTGTCCTGCCGCAGCCATGTCGTGATGAATACCGCGTCCGGGTTCACCCCGGAGAGTGCCGATCGCGTCGCGTCGGCGTCCTGCAGGTCGGCGGCGACCGGATGCACCCCAAGCTGGTTAGTCGGACGCCGCGCCAGACCATGCACTGTCCATCCCTGTTCGATCGCCAGCGTCGCGGTCGCGCTGCCGACGATACCGCCCGCCCCGACGACCAACGCTGTTCCCGCCAATGCCCGTCTCCTGTGGTTCGCACATGCAACACCACAGCGATCGATATAGTTTCACCCAGCACCGGCGACGATCGGCCGGCTAAGCGTCTTCGAAGTCCGGAATTCGCCCGCGGCGCAGCAGGTTGACCGGCAGCAGGCAGTCGGGGAGCGGCTTCGGCTGCGGGCCGATGACCGGGGGGCGGCGGTCGTCGTCACCGCCGCGCGGGCCTTTTCGCATCGTGACGATCTCATAGACCGCAAGCGCGAGCGGCGCGCCGAAGCTGAGGGCGCTGCTGAGGATCGCGATGGTCGTCGGCGTCATCATCGTCTCCTTCAGGCTGCCATCAGTCCGGTCAGCGTGTCGTGGAAGCGCTTGATCCCCTGCTCCATCCCCCCGAGCAAGACATGGTCGACCGCGCCCGATTCGAGCCCCTGCTGCCCGAGCGTGGCGGCGCGAAAATCCTCCCCCGCGAAGACGCCGCCGTCGAGCAAATTCCACGACTTGTCCCAGTGCGCCTCGGCCTTCGGCGTCGCCGGGGGTTCGGGGATCAGCATGAAATCCTCGACCAGTGTCGTGTTCACGCTCTGCGGCATCAGTGTCATGATGTTGATATAATCGGGCGAGGCGACGATCACCGTCCCCGGCAGAAGCTGGTAGGCGAAGGTCACCGTCCGCCGCAACGCGCCCCAGTCGCTCCAGTCGACCCCGTCGAGTTTCTCCGCGCGCCCGACCGCCGACCGGGCGTGGGGGCCGATCGTGTCGCCGGTGGTGACGCCGTCCTGAAAATACGGGCCGATCGTCGCGGCGTGGAGGCGGGTGACGTGATAACTCTCGAGAAACGCGTCCATAATCAGCTTCCAGTTCGACGCGACCGTATGGGTCCGGCGGCGATACAGATACTGGTCGGCGAACCCCAGCGCGTCGAAGTCGGCACCGAGCGGTCCGCTCGCAAGGCTGAAATCATAGTCGTGGTCGCGGTCGAGTCCGACCCAGATCAGGCCCCCCGCTTCGACGCTCGGCATCTCGACCAGCCCGCGCGACGCCTTGTCGAGCCCGGCGAAACTCTCGGGCCGCGGCAGCCCGGTCAGCCGCCCGTCGAGCGCATAAGTCCATGCGTGATAAGGACAAACTAGCCGCGGCGCGGTCGTCGGCTCGTCTGCCTCGACGAGCCGCGTCCCCCGGTGGCGGCAGACGTTGAGGAATACCCGGAGCACCCCCTTGCCGTCGCGGGCGAGGAGCAGCGGGACGCCGAAGCCGTCGTGGGTGACGCTCATATTGCGCCCCGGCAGCAACGCCGACGGCGCGACGACGACGGGGAGGCGGCGGAGTGCGGTTTGCTCGGCGGCGAAGTGTTCGGGGTCGGTATAGACCGACGCTGGAACCCGGCTGGTGGTGCCGCTCACAATGGCCCCTGTGGCGCGCGGAATCGCCTCGGCGAGCGCGAGCTGCCCAGCGGTCGGGGTGCGGAAGGGAGCGTGCAGGTCCACGCGCACATGGTACCGCACACGCCCGCACCGTGAAAGCACGAAGCCGCTGCGCTGGCGTCACATGCCGCGCGAGCAACTACGTCGTCGCGCTGACGCTCCACGTCGCGCTGTCGATCTCGTCGTGCCCGACAAGGTGGCCGACGATCGCATCGAGGTCGGCCGGTATCGCCGTCGTCGGCACGAGGATCGCCGCGAGTTCGACGACATCATCATTGTCGGACAGCAATTCGACCTCGCGCACGGGGTAATGGAAGCGTTCGAGTTCGGCATCGAGCAGGTCGCGCGCCGCGGCGACCGCTTCGGGGTCACAGGTGACATGGACCCGGTAAAGCGCCTCCGTACTGGTATCGATCGGCTGGCGGTTGACGAGGTCGACGAGCGGCCGAAGCAGCGTGTTGCCGGCCAGCACGAACGCCGTCACCAGCGCCGCTTCGACCAACAGCCCCGCGCCTGCCGTCGCGCCGACGGCGGCCGATGCCCAGAGCGTCGCGGCGGTGTTGAGCCCGCGAACCTGCGCGCCGTCCTTCATGATGACGCCGGCGCCGAGAAAGCCGATCCCGGATACGACATACGCGATGATCCGAACCTGGCCTTCGCCGCCGAGCAGGCGACCGCCGAGCAGGGTGAAAGCCGCGGCGCCGAGCGAGACGAGCACCATCGTTCGCAGACCCGCGCTGCGCTGGCGGATTTGGCGCTCGAGACCGATAATCAGACCCAGCACGAACGCCGCGCCAAGGCACAGCGCCATCACCCCGAAGGCGTCGGCATCGAAGGTCAGCAGGCGGTTCATTTTGCCCTCATACCGTGACGCTCCACGAAGGCGAGCCCCACGAAGGCTAGCATCGTCGTCCAACCCTCGCCGTCGCCGCGGCGAAGGCGGAGCCCCACTCTCACCGCAACGCGAGCTTCGGTGCCGACACGGCGGAGTCTCGGCCTTCGCCGGGGTGATTGGAGAGCGGGCAGCAATTAGCGCTGTCCTACACGCGAGCCGAGCGGGTAACATCGCTCGATGAACACCGCGCCCTTCCGCTCCCAGCCGAAAACACCGACCCAGTTCACCGGGGGTGCGTTTCATCGCGACGTGGCGTCAACTTCGTCAACTTCCGATCGCGCGAACGAGTCGGAGAGCGCGCTTTGACCTCCGCGACCGGCTGGCGCGCTGCCATCCCCGCTGGCATCCGCCCCTATACCGAGCGCGCGCCGGTCGGGGCGTTGCTGCTCGGGATTTCGTCGGGATTCCCGTTCGCGATGATCGCGGCGACGCTGACGACCCGGCTGGCCGAGGCGGGGATCGACAAGAAGGCGGTGACCGCGTTCACGCTCGCCTTCCTGCTCTACAACATCAAGTTCCTCTGGGCGCCGCTGATCGACCGCTTCCGCATCCCGGGGCTGGCGGCATTGATCGGACAGCGGCGGGCGTGGCTGGTGGTGATCGGCATTGGCGTCATGGCGTCGGTGTGCTGGCTCGGCCTCGCCGATCCTGCCGCCGGGCTCGCGCCGGTCGTCGCGGCGACGCTGACGGTCGCGTTTTTCGGCGCGAGCTACGACATCGTCATCGACGCCTTTCGCATCGAGACGCTGACCCCCGAACAATTGGGCGTCGGGTCGGGCATGTCGCAATACGGCTGGCAGCTCGGGGCGAAGGCGGCGGGCGGCTTCGCGCTCGTCATCGCCGCGCGACAGGGCTGGTCGACCGCCTATGTCGCGATGTCGCTGTTCGCGCTCCCCGCGATCGCGGCGGGCTGGCTGCTCGGCGAGCCGATCCAGCGGCGGGTCGCCAATACCGCGCGCGGCGTGAGTGCGGTTATCGATGCGGTGATCGCCCCGCTCGCCGACTTCTTTCGCCGCGACGGGGCGTTGCTCGTCCTGCTCTTCGTGCTGGTCCACAAGCTCGGCGACACGCTGGCGAACCTCAGCTTCCGGCTGCTGTTCCACGACCTCGGCTTCACCAAGGACGAGGTCGCCTTCTACGATGTCGGGCTCGGGCTCGTTGCGACGCTCGTCGGAATATTCGTCGGCGGGATCGTTTACACCCAGCTTGGGCTGCGCCGTGCGGTCCTCGTCAGCCTCATCCTGATGATGGTGTCGAACCTCAGCTTCGCCGCATTGGCGGTCGCCGGGCATACCAACATCGGCATGGCGGCGTCGATCGGCTTCGAGAATTTCAGCAGCGGGGTCGGGGGCGTCGCGGTCGTCGCCTATCTCTCGGCGCTGTGCGACCTGCGCTTCACCGCGACACAGTTCGCTTTGCTGTCGGCGGCGGCGTCGGTTCTCGGGCGGCTCGTCGCGGGGCTGAGCACCGGAGCATTGATCACCGCGATCGGCTATCCGTCGTTCTACCTGCTGACCACCGTCGCCGCGCTGCCGGGCATTCTGATTTATCTCTACATGCTTCGGCGCGGGCTGATCGACGAAGCACCGCGCGTTTCCCCGCCCCGTGATGCGACAACCCCGAACGGCACCGCTAGCCCCGCCCCGCCCGTATAAGTTACACTGTAACAATTCACCGGTAGATGCCCGGACTTGGGCGCGGCGCGGGGACGTGATCATGGGTTTTGCGGCGAAGCAGGCGACGGCGGTGGCGGCGCATGTGCTGGCCGGGGCTCCGCACATCCACCGGTCGGGACAGCTCGACGTCCGGCTGGCGACGTCGGAGGCCGAGATCGCCGCCGCACAGGCGCTGCGCTACCAGATTTTCTACGACGAGATGGGCGCGACGCCGTCACCAGCGATGGTCGCGGCCAAGCGCGACGTCGATACCTATGACGCGATCTGCGACCACCTGCTCGTCATCGACCACGGCATGCCCGGGGACGGGCCGCACGTCGTCGGCACCTATCGCCTGCTCCGCCAGGTCGTCGCGCAGATGAATCACGGCTTCTATTCGGCGGGCGAATACGACCTGTCGCCGCTGATCGAGCAGTCGACCACCGGCGGGCAGTTGCTCGAGCTCGGGCGGAGCTGCGTCGCCCCGGCGTACCGCAACAACGCGACGATCACCCTGTTGTGGCGCGGGATCGCAAGCTATCTCCAGACCCACGCCATCGGCCATATGTTCGGCTGCGCGTCGCTCCACGGGGCCGACCCGCGGGTCCATGCCGCCGAGCTGTCGTATCTGTACCACCACCACCTTGCCCCGCCCGAGCTGCGCGCAAGGGCGCTTGCGGAACATTATGTCCCGATGGACCGGATGACCGCGCTTGCCTACGACCAGCGGCTCACCGCGCGGGCGCTGCCGCCGCTGGTCAAGGGTTACCTCCGCGTCGGGGCATTCATCGGCGACGGGGCGTATGTCGACCCGCAGTTCAACACGGTCGACGTGTTCGTGGTGATGCCGGTCGAGCGGATTACCAAGCGGTACGCGGGGCGGTTTACGGCGGGCGCGAACGACACGAACTGAGCTTTTCTCCTCCCCTCCCCTTTAGGGGAGGGGTCGGGGGTGGGGCAGTCGCCTCGCACCGCATCGCTTGGAGAAGCCCCCACCCCCGGGCCACGCCAAGAAGCGTGTCTCTCGCCCCTCCCCTTCAGGGGAGGGGAAGCCGTCAGGCCGGGCTCTGTCCGTTCGCCGCGAGCACCTCGCCCGCGAGATGGAGCGACCCCGTGATCAGCACCACCGGCGGGCGCGCGCGGTCGGCGCCCTTGGCGATCGCGGCGAGGGCGTCGGCGACCGAGGCGGCGGCAATCCCGGGCAGCCCGGTATCCTTCGCCCGCGCGACGATCGTCTCGCCCGGATGCGACGCATGGCCCCGGATCGGCACGGCATAGACCGCCGTCGCGCGCCCCGCGAACGGCTTGAGGAAACCCGCCGGGTCCTTGGTGTCGAGCATGCCGACGACAAGATAGAACGGACGTTCGGCGAGCGGATGGCCGCGGAAGGCATCGGCGATCACCCGCCCCGCCGACGGGTTGTGCCCGCCGTCCAGCCACGCCTCGCTCCCCGCCGGCAGCGTCGCAACGAGCGGCCCGCGGTCGAGGCGTTGCAACCGCGCCGGCCATTCGGCCCAGCCCATCCCGGCACGCAGCGCGCTATCGGGCACCGGCACCGCGTTCTGGTGGCGGAGCATCGCCACCGCCAGCGCGGCATTGTCGAGCTGGTGCGCGCCGGTCAGCCGGGGCAGCGGTAGCGCGAGCTTGCCATCGATATCGCGGTAGTGGAGCGCGCCCTCGTACAGCGCGGCGTCCCAGTCGTCGCCGCGGATGCGCAGCTTCGCCCCCGCCAGCCCGGCGACCTCAGCGATCCGCGCGGTGACCGCCTTGGGATAGCGCGACAGCAATAGCGGCACACCGCGCTTGGCGATCCCGGCCTTCTCGCCGGCGATGTCGAGGATCGAGTTTCCGAGCCATGGCTGATGGTCAAGGCCGAGCGCGGCGATCCCGGTGACGACCGGCGTGACGAGGTTGGTCGCATCGAGCCGCCCGCCCATCCCGACCTCGATCACCGCCGCGTCGGCGGGGCTGCGCGCAAAGGCAAGGAAGGCGACTGCGGTGGTCAGCTCGAAAAAGGTGATCGCCGCCGAGCCGTTGGTGTCGAGGACGTCGCGCAGCGTCGTGATCAGCGTCGCGTCGTCGATGATCGCCCCGCCGAGCCGTATCCGCTCGTTGAAGCGGACCAGATGCGGCGAGGTGTAGACATGGACCCGCCGCCCCGACGCCTCGAGCCCGGCACGCAGGAACGCGACCGTCGACCCCTTGCCGTTGGTCCCGGCGACATGGAACACCGGCGGCAGCTTGAGATGCGGGTTGCCGAGCCGCCCGAGCAGGCGTTCGAGCCGTCCGAGTGCGAGGTCGATCGTCGCCGGATGGAGCTTGAACGCCGCCGCGAGCAGCGCATCGAGCACCGGGTTGTCGGACCGCGCCGCCTCCATTGCCCCCTGCCCCGGATCAGGCCGCGGGAGCGACGGGCGGCGTCACGCGCTGCCGCATCAACAGCCCGATCAGCCGCGCGAGCGTCGCCTTGAGGTCCTTCCGGTGGACGACCATGTCGAGCATGCCGTGGTCGAGCAGATATTCGGCGCGCTGGAAGCCTTCGGGCAACTTCTCGCGGATCGTCTGCTCGATCACCCGCTGCCCGGCGAACCCGATCAACGCACCGGGCTCCGACATCTGAATATCGCCGAGCATCGCATAGCTCGCGGTGACGCCGCCGGTGGTCGGGTCGGTCATCACGACGATGTACGGCAGCCCAGCCTCGCGCAGTTCGGCGATCGCGACCGTCGTCCGCGGCATCTGCATCAAGCTGAGAATGCCCTCCTGCATCCGCGCGCCGCCGGCTGCGGTGAAGATCACGAACGGGCACTTTGCCTTGACCGCCGCCATCGCCCCCGACAGGAACGCCTCGCCGACGCCCAGGCCCATCGACCCGCCCATGAAGGCGAAGTTCTGCACCGCGACGACCGCTGCCTCGCCGCCGATCGTCCCGGTCGCGACGACCATCGCCTCGGGCTCGCCGGTGTTGGCCCGCGCGGTCTTGAGCCGGTCGACGTAGCGCTTCTGGTCGCGGAACTTGAGCGGGTCCTCGGGCACCTTGGCGACATCGAGCCGTTTGTAATCGCCGTCAAAAATCTGGTGGAAACGCGTCGTCGGGTCGATCCGCTCGTGGTGACCGCAGCGCGGGCAGACGCCCAGCGTTTCCTCGAAGTCCTTGATGTACAGCATTGCGCCGCACTTGGCGCACTTCCGCCACAGGTTCTCAGGCGTCTCGCGCCGGGTCAGCATCGCCGTCAGGCGCGGCCGGATGCGGGTCAACCAGCTCATGCGGCGGTCCTGATACGCGCGGTGCGGACAGCGTCGGCAAGCCCGCGGACAAAGGCTTCAACCTGTTCGGGAAGGTCGTTCGCGCGGGTTTCGGCGGCAGCGCCGATCAGCGACACGAGCGCCGAGCCGACGACGACGCCGTCGGCGTGGAGCCCGACCGCGGCGGCCTGCGCGGGAGTCTTGATGCCGAAGCCGACCGCGATCGGCAGGCTGGTCGCCGCCTTCAACCGCGCGACCGCGCTGGCGATATCGGCATCGGCGGCCGACGCGGTCCCGGTGACCCCCGCGACCGCGACGTAATAGACGAACCCCGACGCCCCCGACAGGACCGTCGGCAGTCGCGCCGCATCGGTCGTCGGCGTCGCCAGCCGGACATTGTGGAGACCGTGCCCCGTCAGCATCGGCGCGAGTTCGGCGTCCTCCTCGGGCGGCAGGTCGACGACGATCGTCCCGTCGAGCCCGGCGGCGGCGGCATCGGCGGCGAACGCCTCGACTCCATAGGCGAGGATCGGATTGAAATAGCCCATCAGGATCAGCGGCGTCGCGGCATCCGTCGCCCGGAAGGCGCGGACCATCGCCAGCACGCCGCGCAGCGTCGTCCCCGCGATCAGGCTGCGGATATTGCCCGCCTGGATCGCCGGGCCGTCGGCCATCGGGTCGGTGAACGGCATGCCGAGCTCGATGATGTCGGCTCCTCCGGCGACGAGTGCGGCGAGGATGCTCGGTCCCCGGTCGAGATCGGGATCGCCCGCGGTGACGAAGGTGACGAGCGCGGCACGGTCCTGCGCGGCGCATGCAGCAAAGCGTCGGCTCAAGCGATCGCTCACATCTGGGTCCCGAGCGCTTCGGCGACGGTAAAGATGTCCTTGTCGCCGCGCCCGCACAGGTTGGCGAGAACGATCGTGTCGCGGCTCATGCCCGGCGCGAACCGCCGGATTGCAGCGAGCGCGTGGGCGGGTTCGAGCGCGGGGATGATGCCCTCGAGCAGGCACAGCTGCTGGAACGCCGCGAGCGCCTCGGCGTCGGTCGCCGACTGATATTCGACGCGCCCGATCGAATGGAGCCACGCGTGCTCGGGCCCGATGCCGGGATAGTCGAGCCCCGCCGAGATCGAATGCGCCTCGGTGATCTGGCCGTCGGCGTCCTGGAGCAACATCGTCTTGTTGCCATGCAGTACCCCGGGCACCCCGCCGGCGAGGCTTGCGGCATGCTCGGTCGTATCGAGGCCATGACCCGACGCCTCGACCCCGATCATGCGGACGTCGTCGTCGAGGAACGGGTGGAACAGCCCGATCGCGTTCGACCCGCCGCCGATCGCGGCGCACAGCACGTCGGGCAGGCGGCCCTCGGCCTCGACGATCTGCTCGCGCGCTTCCTTGCCGATGACCGACTGAAAGTCGCGAACGAGTTCGGGATAGGGGTGCGGCCCGGCGGCGGTGCCGATGATATAGAAGGTGTCGTGGACGTTCGCGACCCAGTCACGAAGGGCTTCGTTCATCGCGTCCTTCAGGGTCTTCGACCCCGATTCGACGCTCCGCACCTCGGCCCCGAGCAGCTTCATGCGGAACACGTTCGGCGCCTGCCGGGCGATGTCGCGCGCGCCCATGTAGATCGTGCACGGCAGACCCGCGCGGGCGGCGACGGTTGCGGTGGCGACGCCGTGCTGCCCCGCCCCGGTCTCGGCGATGATCCGCGTCTTGCCCATCCGCTGGGCGAGCAGCATCTGGCCGATGCAATTGTTGATCTTGTGCGCGCCGGTGTGATTGAGCTCGTCGCGCTTGAAGTAGATCTTCGCGCCACCAAGCGCATTCGTCAGCCGCTCGGCGAAATACATCGGCGACGGACGCCCGACATAGTGCTTCATCAGGTAATCGAACTCGGCGGCGAACGCCGGGTCGGCCTGCGCCGCGCGATACGCGACCTCGAGTTCGAGGATCAGCGGCATCAGGGTCTCGGCGACATAGCGTCCGCCGAACGCCCCGAAATGCCCGCGCGAGTCGGGGCCGGTCCGCAGGCTCGGACGCCCGCTCCCGGTTACTGCTGCCGTCGCCATTACGCGGCCCGCGCTGCGGCGATGAACGCCTTGATCTTCGCCACCGACTTCACTCCCGGCTCGTCCTCGACTCCCGACGACACGTCGACCAGCGACGGATGCGCGGTCCGCACCGCCTCCGCCACCGATCCCGCATCGAGCCCGCCCGACAGGCCCCAGCATGCGCGACCGACGCGGTCGAGCAATCGCCAGTCGAAGCGCAGGCCGTTTCCCCCGGGCAAGGCGGCTCCCCTAGGCGCTTTGGCATCGAACAGCAATCGGTCGGCAGTGCCGCCGAACGCCGCGACCGCCGCGTCGATATCGTCGCGGCTGGCGACGCCGACACCGCGCCACACCGGGCGGCCGTAGCGGCGGCGGACTTCGGCAACGCGCGCTGGGGTCTCGCGCCCGTGCAACTGGATCGCGTCGAGCCCGGCTGCCGTGCGGTCGAGCAAGGCATCGTCGGGATCGACGAAAACGCCGACGCGGGTGACGTGCGACGGCACCCGCTGGCCAAGCGCCGATGCCCGGTCGGGATCGACATTGCGAGGTGAGGCCGCAAAGAACACGAAGCCGACATGGCTCGCGCCTCCACCGACGGCGGCGTCGATCGCTTCGGGCGTCGACAGCCCGCAGATCTTGATATCGAGGGTCACAGCGAAGCGGCGATCGCGGCGGCGGCGGCGGCGGGATCGGCGGCGCCGGTGATCGGGCGGCCGACAACGAGGATCGACGCGCCTGCGTCGATTGCGGCACGCGGGGTCATCACGCGCTTCTGATCGCCAAGCTCGCCGCCCGCAGGCCGCACGCCCGGCACGATGATAATCGCGTCGGGCCAAGCCGCGCGCGTCGCAGCCGCTTCGGCCCCTGAGCAGACGATCCCTTGCAACCCGGCGGTGCGCGCCATCTTGGCGAGATGCGCAACCTGATCGGACACCTGCGCGGTCACACCGATCGCGGCGAGGTCGCCGTCGTCGAAGCTGGTCAGCACGGTCACCGCGATGATCGCGGTCGCGGGAGCGATCGCCGCGCGCGCCGCCTTCATCGCCTCGACCCCGATCGAGGCATGGACGTTGACGATCGCCACCCCGAGCGGCGCGAGGGAGGTCATTGCCCCGGCGACGGTGTTGCCGATGTCGTGAAGCTTGACGTCGAGGAAGATCGGCAGGCCGAACGCCTGCATCCGGCGCACCCCGTCGGGACCGTGCGCCATGAAGAACTGGAGGCCGAGCTTGAGCCCGCCGACATGCGGCGCGACCGCGCGGGCGCGCGCCTCGGCTGCAGCGAGTTCACTCGTATCGATCGCGACGTAGATCGGGTTGGTCGTCACGCGGCGGGGGGAAAGCTCGACGGCATCGGCGTCACGATCGGCTCGGTGACCGGCGGGGCGACGCGCGGCCCCAGCGCCTGAGCCTCGTCGAGCAGGCGTTCGACCCGCGTCGTTCGCCGACGCCACGCAGACTTCGACGCGACGTGAACGAGCAGCATCGGCAGCCAGCCGATCAGGATCGACACCAGCACGATCACCGGCAGGAAGATCAGCACGATCGAGCCGTTGGGCAGGTCGACCGACACGCGCGTCCAATTGTTGAACGCGAACAGCACGAACAGCGCAAGCAACGCGCCGAAGCCGATCAACTTAATGGCCTTCATCGCGGCATTCTCCTCATAACTCGCCGTCGACTGCCTCGATACCTTCATCGGCAAGCGCGGCGATCAGCGCGCTCGCCGTCGTGTCGAGCGTAATCCGGTCAACGCTGCGCAGCACGAAATTGGCCCCGGTCTTGCCCTCGCGCCAGAATGGGTAACTGCCGATCTGGATGCCGTCGTGCGCTTTTTCAACGCTCGCGAGCAGCTCGGCGACCCGGCTTTCGTACGTCCACGCCGCGATCGTCCGCGTCAGGACCGGCAAGCCGCCCGGAAGCTGGCCGTCGAGCGAGGCGAGCATCGACCGGGTGATCGCCGGCACCCCCGCCATGATGAAGACGTTGCCGATGCGGATACCCGGAGCCTGGGTGCGCGGATTGGCGATGAGTTCGGCACCGTCGGGAACCCGCGCCATCCGCAGCCGCGCGTCGTTGATCCGGTCGCCGTAATGCTCGGTGAGGATCGCGACGGCGCGCGGATGATGGACGACCGCGACCCCTAAGGCGGCGGCGATCGCGTCGACGGTGATGTCGTCATGCGTCGGGCCGATGCCGCCGGTCGTGAACAGATAGTCGTGCGCGACGCGGAGCGCGTTCACCGCATCGGCGATCGCGGTCATGTCGTCGGCGACGACGCGAACCTCGCGCAGGCGGATGCCCTGGACCCCGAGCCACTTCGCCAGATATGCGGTATTCGCGTCCTGCGTCCGCCCCGACAGGATCTCGTCGCCGATGACGACGAGCGCGGCGGTGTAGATGCGATCGGCGGGGGCAGCGGCGGTGGTTGACATGGGCGCGGTTTAGCCCAGCCCGCCCCGGGTGTCGACAACGCCGCCGTGGTTGCCACGTCGCACCCGGCGGCTTACCTTGTGACCATGACCTACGCCGCCACTGCCGATATCCTCGACGAGCCATCGACCGCGATCAAGCTCCATGGGCCCGAAGCCTTTGTCGGGATGCGCGCCGCCGGGCAGCTCGCCGCGCGCGTTCTCGACATGCTCGTCGCCCATGTCGTCCCCGAGGCGGTGACCGCCGATCTCGACCGGATGGTCCACGAATTTGTCATGGCCGCCGGGTCGGTGCCGGCGACGATCTTCTACCGCGGCTACGCCCATGCCTCGTGCATCAGCGTCAACCACGTCGTCTGCCACGGAATTCCGGGCGCGAAGCGGTTGAAGGACGGCGACATCGTCAACATCGACGTCACCGTCGTCGTCGACGGCTGGCACGGCGACACCAGCCGGATGTATCTCGTCGGCGACGTCCCGCTCAAGGCGCGCCGCCTGGTCGACATCACGTGGGAGTGCCTCCAGCGCGGCATCGCCGTGGCCAAGCCGGGCGCGACGTTCGGCGACATCGGCTGGGCGATCCAGTCGTTCGCCGAGGGCCAGCGCTGCTCGGTCGTCCGCGATTTCTGCGGGCACGGCGTCGGGCGGGTGTTCCACGATGCGCCAAACGTCGTCCATGTCGGTCGTCCCGGCAAAGGCCCGGTGCTCCAGCCCGGCATGATCTTCACGATCGAGCCGATGATCAATCTCGGTCGTCCCGAGGTGAAGCTGCTCGACGACGGCTGGACCGCGGTGACGCGCGACCGCTCGCTGTCGGCGCAGTTCGAACATTCTGTGGGGATCACCGAGACCGGGTGCGAGGTGTTCACCACCAGCCCCGCCGGGTTGAGCCATCCCCCCTACGCCATCTGACACCGACCCGGGGGGGCACCGCGAACGACTCCGGGCCCGGCTGCTCGAAGGCGGCGGCGATGCTTTCCTCGATTACGAACTCCTTGAATATATTCTTGGGCTGGCGATCCCGCGACGCGATACCAAGCCGCTGGCGAAGCGCCTGCTGAGCGAATTCGGCTCGTTCCCTGCGGTGCTCGCCGCGTCGCCCGCCGAGCTGTCACGCGTCGAAGGCCTGTCTGCTGGCGGGGCGGCGGCGATGAAGTTCGTCGAGGCGGCGTCGCTGCGGTCGCTCTGCGCGGCGGCGCTCGACCGCCCGGTTCTCGCGGGCTGGCAGGCGCTGACCGACTACCTCCACGCGGCGATGGCGCACCGCGTCACCGAGGAATTCCGCGTCATCTTCCTCAACAATCGCAATATCTTGATCCGCGACGAGGCGATGGGCAGCGGCACCGTCAACGCCGCCCCGGTCTACCCGCGCGAGATCGTCAAGCGCGCGCTCGAACTCGGCGCATCGGGGCTGATCCTCGTCCATAATCACCCGAGCGGCGACCCAACCCCGAGCCGCGACGACATCACCATGACCAAGTCGGTGATCGAGGCGGGACGGCACCTCGGCCTGTCGGTCCACGACCACGTCGTCATCGGCAAGACCGGCCACGCCAGCTTCCGCGCGCTCGGGCTGCTTTAGCGCGGGATGAGGTTTCGCTGAGACAACGATCGTCGTTTGATGGGGTCGTCAATACAAACACAGCCGTCACATACTCAACCGTCACAACCACTGCCGTCATCCCCGCGAAGGCGGGACCCATCACCCCAACCGGTTGTGATGATGGGTTCCCGCCTTCGCGGGGATGACGGTCTATGGAAATTTCAGCGAGCTCTAAATGTCCGGACGGCTTGGCCGCAGCGACAGGTGAAGCGTAGCCCCTACGCCTCCAGTTCGCTGTCCCAGTACAGATAGTCGCGCCACGTCGCGTGGAGGAAGTGCGGCGGGAACGCGCGGCCGTTTTCCTGCAACTGGTGGTTGTTCGGCTGGAACGCGCGCTGGTTCAACTGCATGTGCGCCTCCGCCGGGGTGCGGCCGCCTTTGCGCAAATTGCACGGCGCGCAGGCGGTGGTGACGTTCTCCCATGTCGTGCGCCCGCCGTACGCGCGCGGGACAACATGGTCGAACGTCAGGTCCTCGCGCTCGCGCGCGCCGCAATACTGGCAGGCGAACTTGTCGCGGAGGAACAGGTTGAACCGGGTGAACGCCGGGTGCGTCGCCGGGCGGACATACTGGCGCAGCGCGATCACCGACGGCAGCTTCATCGCGAAGCTGGGCGAGCGGATTTCGCGATCGTATTCGGCGACGATGTCGACGCGCTCGAGGAACGCCGCCTTGATCGCGGTCTGCCACGACCACAGGCTCAGCGGGTAATAGGACAATGGGGTGTAGTCGGCGTTTAGCACGAGCGCCGGGCAGGCTTCGGGGGGCGACAGAAGATTGGGATGATACATGCGCGTAGCCTGCTCCCGTGCTGGAGCGGCCGGTTGGACTCGCAGGCCTCGTCGCACTCAAGACCGCAAATCGTCTGCGGCCGTTCGTTCTATCCGTGATACGCCCTTACAACAGAAAGTGTGTCGTGCGTATGACAGCACCGGATATAGCTGCCTCGATTTACTGCGGCAATGACGTTGTGCGGATGGCCTTTCGTTTCGCACCGCGCACGCCCATTTAAAGCTGGACACTCCAAAGGCCCAGCTCATGCCGCAGACAGTCCTGATCGTCCTGATGATCGCCGCCGCGCTGGCGACGCTCGGCATGCTCGCGCGCGGCATCATCGTTATGGCGCGCGGCAAGGACGTCACCGGGGTCCAGTCGAACCGGTTGATGAGCTACCGTGTCGGCTTTCAGGCGCTGGCGATCGTATTCATCATCATCCTGTTCCTGATCAACCGGCATTGATGCAAAGCGCGCAAATCACCCTACCGTCACCCCGGCGCAGGCCGGGGCCCAACTCACCCCGCAACGCGAAATTCGGAGCTTGCACCAAGATGGGCCCCGGCCTCCGCCGGGGTGACGAGACGTACATCCGAGCAGGATCAGCACGACCATGGTGAAACTCAACGTCATCTACACGCGCACCGGCGACGACGGCTCGACCGGGCTCGCCGACGGGTCGCGCCGGGCGAAGGACGACGCTCGCGTTGCCGCCTACGGTACCGTCGACGAGGCGAATTCGGTGATCGGGATCGTACGGCTCGCGGCGGACGCGGAGACCGACGCGATGCTCGCGCGCATCCAGAACGACCTGTTCGACGTCGGCGCCGATCTCGCGACCCCGGGCGACGACTTCGCGGCGGATTCGAAGTCGCTCCGCGCGACCGCATCGCAAGTCGACCGGCTTGAGGCGGAGATCGACGCGATGAATGCGACGCTCGCCCCGCTTAGCTCATTCATCCTGCCGGGCGGAACGGCGGCGGCGGCGCATCTGCACCTCGCCCGGACCGTCGTCCGTCGCGCCGAGCGGCTGGCGGTGACGGCGGCGCTGGTCGAGGTGATCAACCCGACCGCGATCCGCTACCTCAACCGGCTATCGGACCATCTGTTCGTCCTTGCCCGGGTGACAAATCGCAGCACCGGGGACGTGTTGTGGGTACCCGGAGCGGGTCGTTAGCGTTACAACCAGCGGAACAGGAGGGGACCGGCGACGGGGCAATGGCAACGGCGGCGAAACTTGAGGACGATATGCTGCGCGATCGCTTCCGGGCGACGCGTGCGCTGACCGTGGCGCTCGCCGCGCCGCTGTCGGACGCCGACGCGACCGTCCAGTCGATGGCCGATGCGTCACCGGCAAAGTGGCACCTCGCCCACACGACGTGGTTCCTCGAGACATTTATTCTGAACGAAGCCGCCGGCTACCGCGTGTTCGACGACCGCTTCAACTTCCTGTTCAACAGCTATTACGAGTCGATCGGCGCGCGGCATCCCCGCGCCGCCCGCGGCTTGATCACGCGCCCCGCGCTTGCCGAGATCATCGCGTGGCGCGCGCATGTCGATGCCGCGCTCGATGCCGCATGGGGCCGCCTGCCGCCCGCCGCGCTGACGCTGATCGAACTGGCGATTGCGCACGAGCAACAGCATCAGGAGTTGCTGCTGACCGATATCCTCCATCTGTTTTCGGCGAATCCGATCGAACCGGGCGTCTATCTGCCGACGCCTTCCGCGCCGGCCGGGGCTGCGCCCGATGGGCGCGCGTGGACATCGCATCGTGCGGGCATTGTGCGGGTCGGTGCGGAGCGAAGTTCGCCTGCGTTTTCATTCGATTGCGAGGGTCCGGCGCACGAAGTGCTGCTTCGCCCGTTCGCCCTCGCCGGGGCTTTCGTCAGCAACGCCGACTGGGCCGAGTTTATAGCCGACGGCGGGTACCGGACCGCGGCATTATGGCTGTCCGACGGTTGGGCGTGGGTCAAGCGCGAGGCGATCGCAGCGCCGCTTTACTGGTTCGACGACGGCACCAGCTTCACGCTTTCGGGACGGGTCGAGCGCGCCGCCGATGCTCCAGTGGTCCATCTAAGCCATTATGAAGCCGACGCTTTCGCGACCTGGGCAGGCGCGCGGCTGCCGACGGAGTTCGAGTGGGAGATCGCCGCGCAGGGGGTCGACCCGACCAGCGGCAACCAGCTCGACGGCCCCGGGACGATCGCCCCGCGCGCCGGCGGCGGGCTGTTCGGCGACGTCTGGAATTGGACCGCGAGCGCATTCCTCCCCTATCCCGGCTTCCGCCCCGAAGCGGGCGCGGTCGGCGAATATAACGGCAAGTTCATGAGCGGGCAGATGGTCCTCCGCGGCGCCTCGTGTGCCACCCCCCGCGGGCATAGCCGATTGAGTTTGCGTAACTTTTTCTATCCCCATCAGCGCTGGCAGTTCACCGGACTGCGGCTGGCGAAGGACGTCTGATGCTCCATCTGGCCGTACGCGACGACGACGACGGCGACTTTGGCGAGGCGGTGCTGGCCGGCCTTGCCCAGCCGCAAAAAACGATCCCCGCGCGCTTTTTCTACGACACGATCGGGTCCGAACTATTTGAGAAGATTACCGCCCTCCCCGAATATTATCCGACGCGGACCGAGGTCGGCATCCTCACCGCCAATGGCGCAGCGGTCGCCGCTGCGGTCGGCCCGGGTCGCGCGGTGATCGAGTTCGGCTCGGGATCGTCGGCCAAGACCCCGCTGCTTCTACGCACCGTCGCCGCCTCGGCCTATGTCCCGATCGACATCTCGGCCGAATTCCTCGACATGGCGGCCGCCGATCTCGCGCGCAAGCTGCCGGAATTGCCCGTCTTTCCGCTCGCCGCCGACTTCACCCGCCCACTCAAACTGCCCGCCGGCATCGTGGGTCGCCCCAAGCTTGGCTTCTTTCCCGGCTCGACCCTCGGCAACCTTGCCCCCGCTGCCGCGATCGACCTGCTCCGTGCCTTCTCCGACACGCTCGGCGAGGGCTCATGGCTCGTCATCGGCCTCGACCTGCGCAAGGACTCGGCCACCCTCGAAGCCGCGTACAACGATGCCGCCGGGGTCACCGCAGCATTCAATCTCAACCTGTTGCACCGGATCAACCGCGAGCTCGACGGCACCATCGACGTCGCCGACTTCGCCCATTGGGCCCCCTTCAACGCCGATCTCGGGCGGATCGAGATGCACCTCCGCGCGGTCCGCGACACGAGCTTCACCGTCCTCGGCACGCCGATCATGATGGCGGCAGGCGAGACGATCCATACCGAAAACAGCTACAAATGGACCCTCGACGAGGCTCGCCTCCTCGCTCGTGCCGCCGGCTGGGATCCCGTCGACGCATGGACCGACGACGCAGCGCGCTTTGCACTCCACCTGTGGCGTCGCGACGACGGCGCGATCGAACCGTGATTGACGGACCGCGCCTGCGTTTCCTACAGACACCGCCAAGTTCCTTGGGAAAGCCAACGCGATGAAGCTTCTCGTCCCCGTCAAGCGGGTCGTCGATTATAACGTCAAGGTCCGGGTCAAGACCGACGGCACCGGCGTCGAACTCGCCAACGTCAAGATGAGCATGAATCCGTTCGACGAAATCGCGGTCGAGGAAGCGATCCGCCTGAAGGAAAAGGGCGTCGCGACCGAGATCGTCGTCGTCTCGATCGGCGTCCAGCAGTGCCAGGAGACGCTGCGGACCGCGCTCGCGATGGGCGCCGATCGCGGCATCCTCGTCGTCACCGACCAGACCACCGAATCGCTGATGGTCGCCAAGATCCTCGCGGCGATCGCCAAGGAGGAGCAGCCCGGGATGATCATCCTCGGCAAGCAGGCGATCGACGACGACGCCAACCAGACCGGGCAGATGCTCGCCGCTTTGCTAGATTGGCCGCAGGGTACCTTCGCGTCGAAGGTCACCGTCGAGGGCGATCATGTCACCGTCGCGCGCGAAGTCGACGGCGGCGCCGAAACGGTGTCGCTCAAGCTGCCCGCGATCATCACGACCGACCTGCGCCTGAACGAGCCGCGTTACGCATCGCTGCCGAACATCATGAAGGCGAAGGCGAAGAAGATCGAGCCGAAGACGCCCGCCGACTACGGCGTCGACCCGACGCCGCGGCTGACGGTGGTCAAGGTCAGCGAGCCGTCGAAGCGGACCGCCGGTGTCAAGGTCAAGACGGTCGACGAACTTGTCGACAAGCTGAAGGTTTTGGGAGCGATCGGATGAGCGTCATGGTTCTGGCCGAACACGACAACAGCGTCCTCAAGGATGCAACCCTCGCTGCGGTGACCGCCGCCGGCGAGCTCGGCGGCGACGTGCATCTGCTTGTCGCGGGCCAAGGCGCGCAGTCGGTTGCCGACGCGGCGGCGAAGGTCGCGGGCGTGACCAAGGTTCTCCTCGCCGACGACGCGGCGTACGGCCACGCGCTCGCGGAAAATCTTGCCCCGCTGATCGTCGGGCTGATGGCGAACTACGACGCCTTCGTCGCTCCCGCGACGACGCGCGGCAAGAACGTCGCGCCGCGTGTCGCCGCTGCGCTCGACGTCGCCCAAATCAGTGAAATCCTTTCGGTCGAGGGTCCTGACACGTTCACCCGCCCGATCTACGCCGGCAACGCGATCGCGACGGTCAAGTCGTCCGACGCGAAGAAGGTCATCACCGTTCGCGGCACCGCCTTCGCCAAGGCAGCGACGACCGGCGGCAGCGCGACGATCGAAACGGTCACCGCCACCCCCGACGCCGGCCTGTCGAGCTTTGTCGGTGCCGACCTGACGACGAGCGCGCGTCCCGAACTGACGGCGGCGAAGATCATCGTTTCGGGCGGCCGCGCGCTCGGTAGCGGCGACAAGTTCCATGAGATCATGGACCCGCTCGCCGACAGCCTCGGTGCCGCCCTCGGCGCGAGCCGTGCCGCGGTCGATGCCGGCTATGTCCCGAACGACTATCAGGTCGGCCAGACCGGCAAGATCGTCGCCCCCGAGCTGTATGTCGCGGTCGGCATCTCGGGAGCGATCCAGCACCTCGCGGGGATGAAGGATTCGAAGATCATCGTCGCGATTAACAAGGACGACGACGCGCCGATCTTCCAGGTCGCCGACATCGGCCTCGTCGGCGATTTGTTCACGCTCGTCCCCGAACTGACCGCGAAGATCACCGCCGCCAAATAGGCCGACCCTTCGCTGCAGCGCGCCGGGATTGACGTGAACTCGCCGGTCGGGCCACCGTGTGTCCGGGCAGCGGGGACGACGGGATGGCGACACAGGCGGCGATCGCGACACCGGGCCTGAAACGCACGCTTGGCCCGGTTGCGGTGTCGCTGCTGACGCTGTCGGTGCTGTCGCCGGCGGCGTCGGTGTTCATTACCGGGGCCGACATCATCCATCAGGCGGGGACCGGCGCGGCGCTGGCATTCATCGTCGGCGGGCTGCTGACACTCATCTTCACCTTCGCGCAGGCCGAGCTCGGGTCGGCATTTCCCTTTGCCGGCGGCGATTACGCGACGATCGGACAGGCGCTTGGTCCGCGCTGGGGGTTTGTCCAGTTCGGGCTCGACATGCTCAGCACACCGGTTCTGCTCGCGCTCACCGCAAGCGGGATCGCGCTCTATCTCCACGGGGTCGCGCCGGCCTTGCCCAACGTCCCGACCGCGATCGCCGCGCTGGCGGTGGCGACAATGCTTGCCGTGCTCAACGTTCGGACCAACGCCGTCATCACCGGAGTCTTCCTCGCGATCGAACTGTCAGCGCTCGCGCTCGTCAGCGTCCTTGGTCTCGGCAGTCCTGCGCGCGGAATCGGCGAGGTCTTGACCGCACCGGTCACGTTCACCGGCGGGCTGGCGGCTTCCCTCACGCTCGGCATCGCTGCGGTCGCGATATCCGCAGCGTCGTGGGCAATCAGCGGATCGGGGCAGGCGATCTATTTCGCCGAGGAGCTCCACGATCCGGTCCGCGTCGGGCGCCTCGTTATCCGCATAACCCTCGCGTCGATCGTGACGATGGTGCTGCCGGTTTTGGCGCTAACGATCGGCGCGCGCGACCTGCCCGCGACGCTTGCTGCCGACTCTCCATTCGCTGCGCTGATCGCGCAGCACGCCTCCCCGCTCGTCGCGACGCTGATCGGGCTCGGCATTGCCGCGGCGATCTTCAACGCGGTGATGGCCGGGGTGATCTGCTACGGGCGCTGGTTGTGGAGCTCGGGGCGCGACGCGATCTGGGCCGCGCCGATCAATCGGGCATTGGTCAGCATCCATCCGCGCTTCGGCTCGCCATGGGTCGCGACCATCGTGGTCGGGGTGACGGCGATGGGCTTCACCCTGCTCGGCCTGCCGATGCTGGTGCTGCTGTCGGCGGCAAACGGGATCGCCAACTGGGCTTTACTCAACACTGCGGCATGGGTCGGGCGGCGACGCGGCGTGACCGGGCAAGGCGAAGCCTATCGCGCGCCGCTCTTCCCGCTCCCGAACATCGTCAGCCTCGTTGTGACCGCAGTGCTCGCGGTGATGACGTGGCAGGACGCCGAGACCGGGCGAACCGGCGAGCTGGTCGTCGCGGGAACGATCATTGGAGCGCTGCTGTACCACCGCTTCGTGCTCGCGCAGCGACCCGGCGGTTGGAGAATGGTCGCGCCCTCATTCGATCGAGTAAGTTAGCCCGCCATCGCCCGGCAGCTTGCGGCGCACGCCCGGCACGCGTCGATGCACGGCTCCATGCCGTCGAGCCCGGCGCAACTGTCGGCGCAGGCTTCGCAGACATCAGCGCACAGGCGGCAGCTGTCGGCGTGGAATTGCGACGAGCGCAGCATGAAGTCGGCGGCGGTAGCGCACATCGCGGCGCAGTCGCCCATCAGGCGGAAATGCTTCGGCTCGACATGGTCGCCACCGGTCTCGAGGCAGTGATTCATCGCCATCCCGAGCGCGATGCCGTGGGCGCGATTACAGGCTTCGATACAGGCAGCGACTTGGGGGTCCATCGGCGGTTCCTTGGGTGCGTTGCGGCATAACCGGCGGCTGCCATCGCGTGTTCCGCGTCCGCGTTGCATCGCGGCAAGCCGCCGCTATGGTGCGCCCGCGCTGCCCCGAGGAACGAAGATGCGAAACGACGACAAGGCTCCGGTGAAGAAAGTCGTGCTCGCGTTTTCGGGCGGGCTCGACACCAGCGTCATCCTCAAGTGGCTCCAGCAGACGTATAATTGCGAGGTCGTCACCTTCACCGCCGACCTCGGCCAGGGCGAGGAGCTCGAACCCGCACGGGCCAAGGCCAAGCTGCTCGGGGTCAAGGAGATCTTCATCGAGGACCTGCGCGACGAGTTCGTCCGCGACTATGTCTTCCCGATGATGCGCGCCAACGCGCTGTACGAAGGCCAGTATCTGCTCGGCACGTCGATCGCGCGCCCGCTGATCGCGAAGAAGCAGATCGAGATCGCCCGCGCGACCGGGGCCGATGCGGTCAGCCACGGCGCGACCGGCAAGGGCAACGACCAGGTCCGCTTCGAACTCGGCTATTACGCGCTCGCGCCCGATATCCGCATCATCGCCCCGTGGCGCGAATGGGACCTGACGAGCCGCGAGGCGCTGATCGCCTTCGCCGAGGCGCACCAGATCCCGGTTTCGAAGGACAAGCGCGGCGAGTCGCCGTTCTCGACCGACGCCAATTTGCTCCACACGAGCTCGGAAGGGAAAGTCCTCGAGGACCCGTGGGACGAGGTCCCCGATTATGTTTATTCGCGCACCGTCAGCCCCGAGGATGCGCCCGACCTGCCGCAATATATCACGATCGACTTCGAGCGCGGTGATCCGGTCGCGGTCGACGGCGAGGGGTATGGACCGGCTGCGCTGTTGGCCAAGCTCAACGACCTCGGCCGCGAGCATGGCATCGGGCGACTCGATCTCGTCGAGAACCGCTTCGTCGGGATGAAGTCGCGCGGGATGTACGAGACGCCGGGCGGGACAATCTTGCATCTGGCGCATCGCGGGATCGAATCGATCACGCTCGATCGCGGCGCGGCGCACCTCAAGGACGCGCTGATGCCGCAATATGCCGAGCTGATCTACAACGGCTTCTGGTTCGCCCCCGAGCGCGAGATGCTCCAGGCGGCGATCGACAATAGCCAGGCGAAGGTGACCGGGACGGTGCGGCTTAAGCTGTACAAGGGGTCGGTCAGCGTCGTCGGGCGCAAGTCGCCGCTGTCGCTGTATTCGCCGAAGATCGTCACCTTCGAGGACGACGCCGGGGCGTACGACCAGCGCGACGCGGCGGGGTTCATCAAGCTGAATGCGCTGCGGCTGCGGCTGCTCGGACGGCGCGACCAAGGAAACCCGGAATGAGCATCGACGCGGAAATCGCCGCCTTCATCGCGGCGCACGCCGATGCGTGGAACACCGGCGACGTCGACGCCATCGCTGACGTCATGGGCTTGCCGCAGATGCTCGCGCGCAGCGATGGCTCGACCTTCATTGAGACCGACGAGGAACTCGTCGCGTGGATCGATGCGCGGCTTGCCGAATGGGACTCGCACGGCGTCGAGGGGGTCACCGCCGTCGTTGACAAGGTCGAACCGCTGCCCGATGACGCGGCGCGGGTGACCACCAATTGGCGGCTGGTCGACGCCGACGGCAAGGCGCTGATGACCTTCACCGCGATCGACACGCTCGTCAGCGACGACGGCGACTGGTCGTTTGTCGTCACCGACCTCGCAGGCGAGGACGCCGCCGCCTGGGCCTAACTCAGGATCGCGCGATAGCGGAAGAAGTTGAAGACCGAGGCGATCGCGGTACCGACGACAAGCGCGACGACCACGGGGGCTCCGGCCCAGAGCAGCGCCGAATAGACCGCGTAGTTGACCGCCGCCCCGGCGAGCGACTGGACGAGGAACGCGCCAAATTCGCGCCATGACGGCGGCGCGGCGGTGCGGAAGGTCAGGCGGCGGTTGAGCCACCACGTCAGAACGATCGCGCAGGCGATACTGACGACGCGCCCGGCGTACGGCGATGCGCCGGCACGAATCATCAGCCACAACACCGCGGCATCGAGAAGAAAACCGAGACCGCCGGTGATGCCGAAGCGGAACACCTGCCCCGCCCACGGCGGCATCGCGCGCAACCGCCCGCCCAATCCCCCCTCAGGCATCGCTCAGTCGCTCGTCAGCAGCGCGGTGAAGAACCCCGTCACCAGCGCCTGGACACCGAGCGCGCACAGCAGGACCGACGGGATCGCGAGGCGCATCGTGCCTTCGACGTTCATGTCGCGGAACCCGGTCCCGGCCCAGCCGCCGAGCGCGACCGCAGCGATGACGATGCCCGCGAGGAGCATGATCGCGCCCGCGACGCACGTCCGGTCGATCGAGAACCAGGTCCGCGCAAGCTCGATCCGCGGCGACGTCGGCCACAGCCGTTCGCGCACCCCGAACAGCCGCGCGACGACGGCGAAGCTCATCAACTGCGCGCCGATGATGACGCCCGCCGCCGCGAACAACAATGTGTGGACGCCGAGCGTGACGCTGCCGAGGCGCAGGCTGCCGGGCAGCAGCGCGATCAGCAGGACGAGCCCGATCCCGGCGAGCGCCGCGCCGGGATAGAAGAACAGCCACTTCGGCGCGAAGGTCAGCAGGAACTTCAAATGCCGCCAGCCGTCGCGCCAGCTGCGCAGGTGCGGCGGCCGCGAGCGGCCGTCGGGCGACAGCGTCGTCGGCACCTCGGCCATGCGGATGTGCGCGAGCGTCGCCTTGACGACCATCTCGGAGGCAAACTCCATGCCCGTCGTCCGCAGCCCGAGCGCCATGATGCTGTCGCGGCGGAACGCGCGCAGGCCGCAGTGAAAGTCGCCGATCGGCGCGTCGTAGAACAGCCGCCCGGCAAAGCTCAGCACCGGGTTGCCGAGATAGCGGTGGAGCGGTGGCATCGCGCCGGGCTTGATCCCGCCCTGGAAGCGGTTGCCCATGACGAGTTCGTACCCCTCGCGGAGCTTGAGCACGAACGGCATCAACCCCTCGAAATCATAGCTATCGTCCGAATCGCCCATCGCGACAAAGCGCCCGTGGCTGGCGATGATGCCCGCCTGCAGGGCTGCGCCGTAGCCGCGCGCGGGCACGTCGACGACGCGTGCGCCCAAACTCCGCGCGATGTCCTGGCTGCCGTCGGTCGAGCCGTTGTCGGCGATGACGACCTCGCCCGCGACGCCGCTCGTCGCCAAAAACCGGTTCGCCTTCTCGATGCAGATCGCGAGCGTCTCGGCCTCGTTGAGGCACGGCATCACGATCGATAGCTCGATGTCCGACGGTTCAACATCGGTCGGCGGGGCTGTGAGAGTGATCGCGTCCATCTGGTCGGTCCTCGTTGGGCTCGCTCGTAGCGACGCGTGCGCCGCACTACAACACCCGGGTCAACCGTCGATGAACGGCCTCACGCGAGGTGGAACGCCTCGCGCAACCCGTCGATGACGAATTGCGCGGCGAGCGCGGCGAGAATCACGCCGAGCAGCCGTGTGACCATCGCCTCGATCTTGACTCCGATCAGCCGCATCACCGGCCCGGCAGCGAGCAACGCGACGAGGGTGATCGCCAGCACTGCCGCGAGCGCGCCGAACACGACGATGTGCTCGGCGATTCCATGCGCGCGCGCCGACAGCAGCATCACCGCAGCGATCGCGCCCGGCCCGGCGAGCATCGGGATCGCCATCGGGAACACCGAGATGTCTTCCTCGACGACCGCGCGACCGCCCCTGATCTCTTCAGCGCGATTTTCGCGGCGTTCGGTGCGCTTTTCGAAGACCATGTCGATCGCGATCAGGAACACCATGATGCCGCCGGCGATGCGGAACGCGGCGAGGCTGATGCCGAGAGCGCCGAGAAAGCCCTGGCCGAAGATGCCGAACAGCAGCAGCACACCGCTGGCGATCGCGGTCGAGCGCCACGCCATCGCCCGGCGGTGCAACGGCGACGCGCCCGATGTCAGCGACGAGAAGATCGGGATGACGCCGGGCGGGTCGAGGACGACGAACAGCGTGACGAACGCCGAGACGAACAGCGGGAAGAGCGTTGCGATCACAGCCCGACCGGCGGCGGCAGGCCAGCACGCAGGTGCGCGGCGACCATCGTGTTGCGCAACAGGCACGCGATCGTCATCGGCCCGACCCCGCCTGGGACCGGAGTGATCGCACCCGCGACCTCGACCGCCTCAGCGAAATCGACGTCGCCGACGAGCTTCGTCTTACCGTCCGGAAGGGCGATGCGGTTCATGCCGACGTCGATGATCGTCGCCCCCGGCTTGATCCAACCGCCGCGAACGAGGTTCGGCACCCCGACCGCGGCGACAACGATGTCGGCGCGCGCGACGTGGGCGGCGAGGTCGCGGGTCCGGCTATGCGCGATGGTGACGGTCGCCGACGCCGCGGTGAGCAGCGCCGCCATCGGCTTGCCGACGATGTTGGAGCGGCCGATGACCAGCGCCTCGGCCCCGCTCAAATCGCCGAAGACCGCCTTCAACAGGATCATGCAGCCGAACGGGGTGCACGGCACCAGCCCCGGCAGCCCGGTCGCGAGCCGCCCGGCGTTGACCGGGTGAAAGCCGTCGACGTCCTTATCGGGGTCGATCGCGGTGAGGATCTTGGTTTCGGCAATATGCTTGGGCAACGGCAGCTGGACGAGGATGCCGTCGACTGTATCATCGGCATTGAGCGCGGCGACGAGCGCAAGCAGGTCGTCCTCCGACACGGTCGCGTCGAGCCGGTGCTCGATCGAGCGCATTCCCGCCGCGACGGTCCGCGCCAGCTTGTTCTTCACATAGACCGCGCTCGCCGGGTTCTCACCGACCAGCACCACCGCGAGCCCCGGATTGCGCCCGCGCGCGGCGGCGAAGGCGGGAACCGCAGCGGCGACCCGCTCGACAAGGGCGGCGGCGTGCGCCTTGCCGTCGATGATCGTCGCGGTCATGCCGTTACCTTTGGTGCGGTGAGCGTCTGCAGCTTGCGGATCAGCGCGACGGGATCGCCGTCGATCGTCACGACCTTCGACCGCGCGGTCAGCCCGCCGGTGACCTCGACCTCGCGCGGCTTGATCCCGAGCCAGCGTGCAAGGGTCGCTTCGACCGCGTCGTTCGCCTCGCCGTCGACCGGGGCGGCGGCGACGCGCACCCCGAGGTGGAGCTTGCCCTCGGCGTCGGGGAGCAGGCCCTCGACCGCGTTACGCCCGGCGCGCGGCGACACGCGGACGCTCAGCGTCACGCCGCCCGAAATGGCCCCCCATGCCTTCAGATCACACCCGTATCGAGCAGGATCGCGGGCAGCAGCCGCTGGATCAGGATGATGATCAGGATCAGCACCATCGGCGACAGGTCGATCCCGCCGAGGTCGGGCAGGATGCGCCGGATCGGCCGCAGCAGCGGCTCGGTGATCGCATCGAGCGTCCGCAGGACGCCGCGCACGAAGCTGTTGTAGGTGTTGATAACGTTGAAGGCGATGAGCCACGACAGGATCGCCTGGAGGATCAACAGCCAGATCAGCCACTGCAGCACCATGATGACGATGCCGACGATTGCGGCGAGCGAATTCATGTTCGAGCCCTTGAGGTTGCGCCGCAGCATTTAGGGCGTGTCGCCCCCGCGCGCAATCTTCGCTCCCGTTGGGCGAAGCCGAGCACGAGCTAAGCGCGGACCAGCGTGCCCGCCCCCTCGCGGGTGAAGATCTCGAGCAGCATCGCGTGGCTGACGCGCCCGTCGAGGATGACCGCCGCGCCGACGCCCGCGCCGACCGCGGTGATGCACGTCTCGATCTTGGGGATCATCCCGCCCGAGATCGTGCCGTCGGCGACGAGCGCGGTGATCGTACGCGGATTGAGATCGGTCAGCAGGAGGCCGTCCTTGTCGAGCACCCCGGCGACATCGGTCAGCAGGAACAGCCGCGCCGCGCCGATCGCCGCCGCGATCGCCCCGGCCATCGTGTCGGCGTTGATGTTGTACGTCGCGCCGTCGACCCCGGTCGCGACCGGCGCGATCACCGGGACCATGTTCGCGGTCGTCAGCACGTCGATCAGCGTGCGGTCGACCGCAACGGGCTCGCCGACGAAGCCGAGGTCGATCTCGCGCTCGATATTGCTCCCCGGGTCACGCGTCGTCCGCGTCACCTTGACCGCGCGGACGAGGTTGGCGTCCTTCCCCGAGATCCCCGCCGCGACGCCACCCGCGGCGTTGATCCACGCGACGAGCTCCTTGTTGATCGACCCGGCGAGGACCATCTCGGCGACCTGCGCGGTCGCGGCGTCGGTGACGCGCAGGCCGTCGACGAAGGTGCTGTGGAGCCCGAGCCGTTCGAGCATCGCGCCGATCTGCGGGCCGCCGCCGTGGACGACGACGACGTTGATGCCGCACGCCTTGAGCAGGACGATATCGTCGGCGAAGTCCTTCGCCATTTCGGGGTTGCCCATCGCGTGGCCGCCGTACTTCACAACGAAGGTCTGGCCTGCGTATCGCTGGAGATACGGCAGCGCCTCGATCAGCGTTTCGGTCTTCGCCAGCGCGTGCGGGTCGGGGGAATTGTCGGGCATCCAGCGCCTATAGCGGGCTAGCCACGCCCGCGGCTAGAGCCGCCAGGCACGCCCGCGGCTAAAGCCGCTAGCCACGAACGAACAGGCCGATCGTCAGCGCGGCACCGATGACGATGACCCCGACCCTGAGCCACATCACCGGAACGCGCTTGAGCAGGATCGCCCCGGCATAGCCGCCGACCATCGACCCCGCGCCGACCGCCGCCGCCTTCGCCCAGGGAATCGCCGTCGTTGCGGCAAAGACGATCGCGGCGGCGATGTTCGAGAGCGACACGAGGACGTTCTTGGTCCCCGCCGCGTTGCGAATCGGCATCCGCGCGAGGGTCAGCGCGGCGAGCGTGACGATCCCCGCGCCGCCACCGAAGAAGCCGCTATAAACCGCGATGACCCCCTGGATCAGCGCCGACACCCATGCCGGTGGCGGTGTCGTCTCGCCCTTGGGCTTCGGCCCGAAGCTGCTCCACGCGAACAGGCCCGTGGCCGCCAGTACGAGCCACGGGACCATCGCGCCGAACACCTTCGACGGCGTCACGAGGAGCAGGAGCGCCCCCGCGATTCCGCCGACGAGACTGATGACCGCGAGCGCGCGAAACGACAACCGCTCGGCCCCGGCGACGAGGCTGCGCCCGGCGAACCCGGTCGTGACCTGTCCGGGAAACAGTGCGACGGTCGAGGTGATGTTCGCCATGCGCGGGTCGAGGCCCGTCAGGATCAGCGCCGGCAACGTGACGAACGAACCGCCCCCGGCGAGGGCGTTCTGTGTCCCCGCCCATAGTCCACAGACGAAAAGAAGGGCGAGAAGGAGCATCGTGGCGGCGTGAAGCGTTGGGCCGCACGCGTCAAGCAGGAGCACGCATGAGCTTACCCGGTATCCGCGCCGTCCCCACGTCAGCGACGACCCTCGTCGCGATCTGCAAGAAGTGCGGCAAGAAGGTCGGCGGCGGCTTCGGCGAGGACGGCTCGAAGTCGCTGGCGAAGGCGCTGATCAAGACGCTCGGCCTGCCGAAGTGGAAACGCTCGCCGATCCGCATCGTCGAGACCGGCTGCATGAAGCTGTGCCCGCGCCGCGCGGTTGCGGTGACGACGAGCCGCGACCCGGGGCTGGTATATGTCGTCCCACAGGACACGCCGGTGATCGATGTCGCGGTGCAGTTGGGGCTGACGGCGATCTAAGCGTATTCGTTTCGGGGAAGCGACGCAAACTGCTGCTCACGCAGACAACACACAACCGTCATCCCGCGAAGGCTGGGACCCATCACCCCGACATTCAGTGTTGATGGGTCTCCGCCTTCGCGGGGATGACGATTCCAACAAGCGAGTGCGATCTAAAAGAACGCCTGCAACCCTGTCTGTGCGCGTCCCAAAATCAGCGCGTGGACGTCGTGGGTGCCCTCGTACGTGTTGACCGCCTCGAGGTTCATGACGTGGCGGATCACGCCATATTCGTCCGAGATACCGTTGCCGCCATGCATGTCGCGGGCGACGCGGGCGATATCGAGCGCCTTGCCGCAATTGTTGCGCTTGATCAGGCTGATCGCCTCGGGCGCAAGGTTGTGGACGTCAAGCAGGCGACCGGCAGCAAGCGCGGCGGTCAGGCCGAGCGTGATCTCGGTCTGCATGTCGGCGAGCTTCTTCTGCACCAACTGCGTCTGCGCCAGCGGGCGGCCGAACTGCTTGCGGTCGAGCGTGTACTGCCGCGCCGCATGCCAGCAGAACTCCGCCGCGCCCATGACCCCCCACGCGATGCCGTAGCGCGCGTTGTTGAGGCAACCGAACGGACCGGCGAGGCCCTTGACCCCGGGCAGGATGCGGTCGGCGGGGATGGCGACGTCCTGAAGCACGATCTCGCCGGTGACCCCAGCGCGAAGCGCGAACTTGCCCTCGATCTTCGGCGTTGACAGCCCGGCGTCGGCGCGCTCGACGATGAAGCCGCGGATCGAGTCGACCCCCGCGTCGTCGGCGAGCTTCGCCCACACCACGAAGACGTCGGCGATCGGGGAGTTGGTGATCCACATCTTCGCGCCGTTCAAAACGAAGCCGTCGGCGGTGGCGCGGGCGCGGGTCTTCATCGATCCGGGATCGGAGCCGGCGTCGGGCTCGGTCAGGCCGAACGCGCCGATCAGGTCGCCGGTCGCGAGGCCGGGGAGGTATTTCTGGCGCTGTTCCTCGGTGCCGTAGGCGTGGATCGGGTACATCACGAGGCTCGACTGGACGCTCATCGCCGAGCGGTACGCCGAGTCGACGCGCTCGACCTCGCGCGCGACCAGGCCGTAGGCGACATAGCTTGCGCCAGCGCAGCCATAGCCGTCGATCGTTACGCCGAGCAGCCCGGCGCGCCCGAACTTCTTCATCAGGTCGGGGTCGAATGTCTCGTGGCGGTTGGCCTCACGGACTGCGGGCAGCAGCTCGGCGTCGCAGAAGGCGCGCGCTGAATCGCGGATCATCCGCTCGTCTTCGCTCAACTGCGCGTCGAGCAGGAGCGGGTCGGACCAGTCGAAACGCGGCCAGCGCGGCGCGGTATCGGCGGCGATCTTGGTCTGGATATTCACGGACGGACTCCCAAGGCTTGACCCTTATCTAGCGCATTTCACCCGGGATTTGAACCGGCGTCAGCGCCGCGGCGCGTCGATCAAGCGGCTGGCGGCACGTGTGTCCGCACGATCATCGACTGGCTCGCGGTCGCGAGCAGCGCGCCGCTTTCGGCGAACAGCCGCATCCGGCCGTGGGCGAAGCCGTTCGCCATCCCCTCGATCACGGTATCGCACAGCACCCATTCGGTCGGGGCGAGGCCGACGAAACGGATCGTGTTGTCGAGGCTGTTGCCCCCCATCGCCGCGCCGGTCGCGTGGCCGATCCCCGACGGCACGAAGTCGGCCATCAGCGCGAGGGTAATCCGGTCGACCGGCCCGCCGTCGGTCCGGCGGACCCACATCGCCGACTCGCCGTCGACGCTCGGCCCGCCGCTGCGCCGGGCGGGGCCGTAGCGCCCGCGCGCGATCCGCTGCTCGAAATTGGCGTTGAGGTCGTCGTCGCGCCGGACCCAGTCGTAGACCATCGGCGGGCAGTCTGCGGGCGGCGGGACCGCGGGCATCGCCGCCCACTGCATCGCCAGCGTGCCGGGGCGGCTGCCTAGCGCGGCGTTGACGGTGAAGATCTCGGTCGCGCCGACGTGCCCGGTCACCCGCGCCTGACTCGAATGACGCCCGCTGACCGGCACGACGACGTCGAGGTCGAGGACCGCCGGGGGCCGGGCGAACGACAGATATTGCGCGGTCGCCCAGACCGTCGGCCGCCCGGTCGCCGCCTCGAGCGCGGCGATCGCGCTGCCGAGCCCCGCGCCGCCGAACAGGAACTGCTGGTCGGGCGGCCCGACGCTGAGGGTCGGCGTCACCGCGAGGGTGAAGCGCGTCGCGCTGTCGGTCGTGCCGAGGTCGATCAGCGCCATCTAGCCGGCGTCCGAACCGTGGATGAATGCGCGGATGCGATCGGTGAACGCAGGGGAGGCGAAGGGCTCGATCGGCGCGGGCGGCGTCCCCCCATCGGCGAGTAGCGCGTCGATCCCGGCGTAAAGGTCCTCGACGGTGATCGCGGTGTGCAACCCGTCGCGCCCGGCGAATTTGGCGAGCGTCGCGAACTGGTGGTCGGTGGTGTGCTCGCCCAGATCGAGTCGACGCGGCATCATCAACAGCGGCTTGCCCGCCTGGATCGCGGCGATGATCGACCCCATCCCGGCGTGGGCCACGAACAACCGCGCCTCGGCGATACGGCGTTGATACAATGCGGGCGGCATCATCCGGACGAACGCGGCGTGCTTCGGTTCGTACGCGCCGCTACCGATCTGGACGAGCACATGCGTCGCCGGGTGCGCTGCAGCCCAATCGTCGAGCGCGCGGGCGAAGCGGTCGAAGGCGAACATCGAGCCGACGCTGGCGAAGACTTCGGGCGCATCGTTCGGGCCCACGCTCACAGCACCGCTCCCCAATATTTCGGGACCGGATCGGCGGCGAGCTCGGGCCATTGCGTCAGGCATTGATGCGCGAGCTTGCGCGCCCGCAGCCCCGACGACGACATCACTTCGCTGTTGGCGATGCTGTCGACCCACAAAGTCCGCGCGCCGAACAGCCGCCCGAACAGAATCGCGAAAAGCGCCGGGGCCGAACCGGTGGTGACGACGACATCGGGGCGGACGGTGGCGACCGCGCGGAACAGCTGGAGCGCGACGATGGCGAAGCTCGCCTTGTTCTTGCGGCTCGCGTCCTTGAAGCTGAAGAAACGCGCGCCCGGGACTTGCGCGGCGGCTTCAGGATGGACGGTGGCATAAGCGACGTCGCACCCGTCCCATGCGGGACGCAGTCGCAGCAATTGCACCCAATGCCCGCCGCCCGAAGCGACCGCGAGGACACGCACTCGCCGTGTCGCCATTCGTTGTTCCTCAACCCCACCGCTCTATCGTTCGCATCAAGGCGGGTGGCCTCGCGCTGTCAACCGGCTTGTTGCAGGTGCGAACTATGGTTACGAAGCTGCAGCATTGCTCGAGGAGGCGGAATTTGGTCCGGGTCGGCGTCGTCGGAATGGGCAAGATGGGCCTGTCGCACCTTGCGGTGATCAACGCCCATGCCGGCGTCGAGGTCGCGGGCATCTGCGACAGCGCGAAATACGTCCTCGACGTCCTCGGTAAATACACCGGGCTGGCAACCTTCACCGACTATGAGATGATGCTGAAGTCGGTCGACCTCGACGCGGTGCTTATCGCGACGCCGTCGGCGATGCACGGCCCGATGGTCCGCGCCGCGCTCGATCGCGGCCTCCACGTTTTCTGCGAAAAGCCGTTCTGCCTCGACCCCGACGAGGGCGCGGCATTGGCCGCTCTTGCCACGGAAAAAGGGCTGATCTGCCAGGTCGGCTACCACAACCGCTTCATCGGCGCGTTCCGCGAGGTCAAGCGACTCGTCGATACCAATGCGATCGGGCGCGTCACCCACGTCCTGGCCGAGGCGTATGGTGCGGTCGTGACCAAGCCCAAGGGATCGTCGTGGCGGACCCAGCGCGCGCAGGGCGGCGGCTGCCTGTACGATTACGCTGCGCACCCGATCAACCTCGTGACGTGGCTGTTCGGCGCGCCCGCAACGGTCGCCGGGGCGGCGCTGGTGCCAGTGTTCTCGGCCGAGACCGACGACCAGGTTTACGGCACGCTGCGTTACGACGGCGGGCTGACCGCGCAGGTCTCGGTCGACTGGACCGACACCTCGGTGCGCAAGATGACGACGCGGCTGACCCTGTGGGGCACCGCCGGACGGCTGTACGCCGACCGGCAGGAGATCCAGCTGTTCCTCCGCGACGACGTCGGCGCGCTGCCCGAGGGCTACACCGCCGGCTGGAACACGCGCTACACCACCGAACTGAGCGATCCGGTCGATTTCTACCTCCGCGGCGAGGAATATTCGGCGCAGATCGACGGCTGGATCGCGGCGATCGGCGGCGGGGCGCTGGAGAACGACTTCGCCAGCGCGGTCGAGACCGACAAGACGCTCGCGATGTTCATCGAGAACGACGGCGCGGTCGAGGCGACCTTCCGCGCGCCCGCCCCGGCGGCGGCGAAGACCGGAATGATCGGCAAGCTGATGGGACGCCGCTGATGGCTCACAAGATGGACCGCCTGCTGTTCGGCGATAACCAGTTCTTCGGCATCAACCACATGTCGGAGGAGAAGGCGCGCGCCGGGGCGATGCGCTTCCAGAAGACGCAGTCGATCGTCGATGTCCTCGACATCGCGCTCGCCGAGGGCGTCCGCACCTTCATGTGCACGACCCACGACCGCATCCTCGAGATCGTCGAGACGATGAAGGCGAACCCGGCGAAATACGCCGACTTCATCTTCTATCCCGGGATGCCGTACGCGCATAAATACGCGAATGCGGTGACCGAAGACGGCTATCTTGGGACGCTCAAGCGCTTCCTGCCGCAGGAGGGGCTGCTCGATGCGGCGGTCCGTGGCGGCCTGTCGATCGCCAACAAGGACGTCGAGGGGCTGATCACTTTGCTCGTCGACGCCGAGATGAAGATGTTCGAGGGCGTGCAGGCCCCGGTGATCTTCCTCCAGAACGTCGTCGTCGACCTGCTCCTCGGGCTCAAGTTCAAGGACGCGTTCCGTATCTTCGCCGACCATTGCCGCAAGCGCTATAACGCCGAGCCGGGCTTCATCACGATGAACCTTCCGCTGCTGCTCCGCGCGCTCGAAGCACAAGGTGTCGAGAACCCGATCGTCTGCGCCAACATGAACAAGATCGGCTTCCGCATGTCGGGCGGCTGGGCGGCGTATGCGGCGGCGATCGACGCCTATCCGTGCCGCGTCATCGCGATGTCGATCTACGCGAGCGGCGCGATCCCGCCCGCCGAGGCGATCGCGTGGGTCGCCGAACAGCCGCAGATCGAGTCGATGGTGTTCGGCGCGTCGGGCCGGGCGAATATCCGGAATACTGTCGAGCTGGTGAAGGCGGCGGACGCAAGGCGAGCGATCGCGGCTTAAAGCCAAGCGCCCTCACCTCCCCGCTCTTCCTGCTTCCCTCCCCTTCAGGGGAGGGGAGGAAGAGTTCACGCCGCTAGCCGTCGATCCGCGAACGCTTCCGCCACGAGCTCGTAACTCCGCACCCGCGCTGCATGATCGTGAACGATGTTGACCAGCATCGCCTCGTCCGCGCCGTACTCCGCGGCCGCCGCCTCGATCCCGGCGCGAACCGTCGCGGGTGAGCCGACGATCATCCGGCGGCCGCGACGCTGCGCTGCGTTCGGATTTGCCGCGAGCCAGGTGCTGGCCTTCTCCGGCGACGGCACCGGGATCAGCACCCCGGTCAGCAAATGCGCGAGCATCATCCGCGATGATAGCGCCAGCCGTTCGGCCTCGGCGTCGGTCTCGGCACAAACCGTCCATAGCGCGGCCATCGTATACGGCTTCGCCGCCCGCACGCCGGGGCGGAACGCGCGCTGGTATTGCGCCGCGATCTCCGCGCCGTCGCTGTTGATGAAGTCGGCGAAGCAATACGGCAGCCCGGTCTCCGCCGCCCACGCCGCGCTATCAGGCGACGAGCCGAGCAGCCACACTTCGGGCGTCTCGGGCAGGCCGGGCAGAGTCCTTGAAAGATTGGCGAAAGCGTGACCCGGCGGCAGATCGTCCTCGAGATAGCCAAGGAGTTCGGCGAGCTGGTTCGGGAAATCGTTCGGCGACTGGGTCCGCCGATCGCGCTGGAGCGCGAACGCGGTCCGCTGGTCGCTCCCCGGCGCGCGACCAAGGCCGAGGTCGATCCGCCCCGGATAAAGCCCGCTCAGCGTCGAGAAAGTCTCGGCGACTTTCAACGGCGAATAATGCGGCAGCATGATCCCGCCGCTGCCGAGCCGGATCGAGTGCGTCGCTGCGCCAGCGGCGGCGAGCAATATCTCGGGTGCAGCACCCGCGAGCGCGGGTGAGGCGTGGTGCTCGGCCGCCCAATAGCGGTGGTAGCCGAGTCGCTCACCGGCGCGAGCGAGGTCGACCGAGTTGGACAGTGCCGCCGCCGCGGTGGCGCCTTCAGCGATTGGGGACTGGTCGAGAATACTGAGACGCATGGCGGTTACTCCGGTCAGGCCACAAGATAGGAACGTCGGGAGAGCAATGGAACGGGCGGTAATATTATTGGTTTGTTAACACTCTGTGGGGAAAAAATAGGGAGGACTATCATGACGCGCATATTCTTCGCTCTCGGCACGATCGCGATGGTGGCGGCCACACCCGTCGGCGCACGCGACACGCGTCATCGTGCGCTGCCGCCGGTGCCGCAATCGGCCGAGATCGCCGCGTTGAATCGCGAGTCGCTCGCCAAGATTGCACCGGCTTCGAGCAACACCCCGTCGGTCGATACTCAGAAAGCCCCGCCCGCGCCTGCGATCAAGAAGGGCGCACGTCCGAGACGCTGACGCGCTTCGCGAGAGTAATGCGCAGCGCGGCCCACGCGGCCGCTTTCCCCGCGAAGGCCATCGTATATGCGGGGCTGCTCGACGGGAGAGTGAGGTGCGGCGTTCCGGGTCGAAGCAGCCGCGTCCCGATCGACGCGGCCTTTTGGCCATTGAAAGCGAGGAGGCGCAGGTCGGGAAGCGTCGCCACCAACGTGGCGAGGTCGTTGCCCTCGATATCGCGGATCGCCCCGTCGAGGCTGCCGCTGCGACGCGCGGTGGCGATAACGTCCCATACGCCGATTCCGGCGGCGAGCAGCGCGGCGAGACGGTCCGGGTAGTCGAGCGACACCAAATCGACGCCGACTAGACTGCCGGTTAGCCGCCAGAAGCTATTCTGCGGATGGGCGTAATAGCGCCCCGCTTCTAGCGATTTTACTCCGGGCAAGCTGCCTAGAATGAGGACACGGGTGCGGGCATCGACGACGGGGGCGAAGCTGGCGTGGCGCGTCATCGCTCCTGCTCTCCTGTCATCCCCGCGAATGCGGGGACCAAAGGTCACCGGCCATCATGACTTTGGGCCCCCCGCATTCGCGGGGCTGACAGGTGAAGGGCGAGTGCGCTTAAAAACCCGCGCGGTCACCTCGATCTCGATCCGCATCTTCGGGTCGATCAGCTCCGCGACGATCATCGTCGCCGCCGGTCGCGCGATCCCGAACGCGGCGCGGAGTTGCGGCCAGCACACTTCGAAGTCGGCGGCATCAGGCAGAATATACCGCACCCGGACGACGTCATCGAAGTCCGCCCCCGCCGCGCCAAGCGCCGCCGCGATCGTCGCCAAGGCCGCGGTACACTGCGCCTCGACCCCATCGGCGAGCGTCATCGTTGCCGGATCGACTCCGGTGCAGCCCGAGACGAACACCCAGCCGTCGTCGTCCACAATCGCGCGCGAATAGCCGATCAAATCCTCGTACGCCGAGCCGCTTGCGATGCGGCGGCGCATGGCTACCAGCTGCGGCCCTGCTTGATCGGGGTGCGGTTCGCCAGCATCGCCAGCGTCGGGTTGTCGCCGACGCTCGTCTCGGCGAGCCCCTGGAGTGTGCCGTCGGACAGATCCTCGGGCTCGGCGAGGTTTTCGGCGACAGTCGTCCATTCGCCGTGCGCGCGGCGGTTGACGACCGCGAAGCCGGTATTGAGCAGGTTGGTGACGTTGCCGTCGCGCGCCAGCCGGGTCGGCCCGCCAAGGACGACCGCGATTAGCCGCGTCCCGTCGTGCGCCGCCGACGCCGCGAGGGTGAACCCCGCCGCCTGGGTATAGCCGGTCTTGATCCCATCGACCCCGGGCAGCGTCGTCAACAGGTGGTTGTGGTTGGCGATCGACTTGCCCTCGTAATCGACCGCGACCTGGCTGAAGACGCGGTAGAATTGCGGGAAGTCTCGGACGACCGCACGGCTCAGCGTGCCGATGTCGCGCGCGGTGGTGAGCTGGCGGCTGTCGGGCAGGCCGGTCGCATTGACGAACTGCGACGAGGTCATGCCGAGTTTTTTGGCGGTGGCGGTCATCCGCGCCGCGAACGCCTGCTCGGTGCCACTGATATGCTCGGCGACCGCGACGGCAATGTCGTTCGCCGACTTGGTCGCGATGATGTCGATTGCGTCCTTGAGGCTAATCGTCGAGCCGACCTTGAGGCCGAGCTTCGACGGGGCCTGGTGCGCGGCGTGCTTCGAAATGGTGATCGCGTCGGTCAGGCGGGCGCCGCCGTGCGCGAGCTGATCGAACGCGATGTACAGCGTCAGCACCTTGGTGATCGACGCCGGATAGCGCGGCGCATCGGCCTGCCGCGCGTACATCACCTCGCCGGTCGAAGCGTTGAGCAGGATCGCGGCGTATTTCGGAACGGTGTAAAGACTTGAAGCGGTCGCCGGCGCGGCAATTGCCAGCGCACTTAAAAGACCGATGAGAAGACGCTGACTCCGCACAGGAAAATCCTCGATCCCGCCGTTGGCTCTTTGTAACAAAGGTGGACTCGCCAGCGCAAGCGCGTTGTGGCGCAAACTTCGGGCGGCTTGCCGCGATCCGCGATAATCGCCACATAGCGGTGCATGTCAGCCCCCGCGCACAACGAGCGCCGCACCTTCGCGATCATTTCGCACCCCGACGCCGGCAAGACGACGCTGACCGAAAAGCTGTTGCTGTTCGGCGGCGCGATCCACCTTGCCGGCGAAGTCCGCGCGCGCGGCAACAACCGTCGCGCGCGGTCGGACTGGATGAAGATCGAACAGCAGCGCGGGATCAGCGTCACCAGTTCGGTGATGACCTTCGAGCGCGCCGCGATCACCTACAACCTGCTCGACACGCCCGGACACGAGGATTTCAGCGAGGACACCTACCGCACGCTGACCGCCGTCGACTCAGCGGTGATGGTGATCGACGCGGCGCGCGGGATCGAGGCGCAGACGCGCAAGCTGTTCGAAGTCTGCCGTCTGCGCGACGTGCCGATCGTCACCTTCGTCAACAAGGTCGACCGCGAAGGGCGCGACCCGTTCGAACTCCTCGACGAGGTCGCCGACAAGCTCGCGCTCGACGTCGTGCCGATGAACTGGCCGGTCGGCATGGGCGGGCAGTTTCGCGGGCTATGGGACCTGCGCCGCAACCGGCTGACGATCCCCGAAGGCGACAGCAAGACGTCGGGGCAGACGATCGAGATGACCGGGCTCGACGACCCGCGCCTCGCCGACTACGTCCCCGCCGACGAGCTGGTGAAGTTTCGCGCCGAGGCCGAACTCGCGCTCGGCGGCTATGCGACGCTCGACCCCGACCTGTACCGCAAGGGCGCGCTGACCCCCGTGTTCTTCGGCTCGGCATTGAAGGATTTCGGCGTCGAGGACCTGATCGACGGGCTTGCCGCCTACGCCCCCGCCCCGCGCGTCCAGCACGCGATCCCGCGCGACGTTACCCCCGACGAGCCTGCCGTCACCGGCTTCGTCTTCAAGGTGCAGGCGAACATGAACCCGCAGCACCGCGACCGCATCGCCTTCATGCGGGTGTGCTCGGGCAAGTTCCGCCGGGGGATGAAGCTCAAGCAGGTCGCGACCGGCAAGGCGATCGCGATCAATTCGCCGATCTTCTTCTTCGCCGCCGACCGCGAGATCGCCGACGAGGCGTATCCCGGCGACATCATCGGCATCCCCAACCACGGGGTCCTCCGCGTCGGCGATTCGCTGACCGAGGGCGAGGCACTGACCTTCACCGGCATCCCGAACTTCGCCCCTGAAATCCTCAAGCGCGTGCGGCTGGGCGACCCGACCAAGTCGAAGCAGCTGCGTTCGGCGCTCAACGACATGGCCGAGGAGGGGGTGACCCAGTTGTTCCGCCCGATGATCGGGTCGCAATGGATCGTCGGCGTCGTTGGGCAGTTGCAGCTCGAAGTGCTGATCTCGCGCCTGTCGGCCGAGTATAACGTCGCCGCCGGCTTCGAAGCGTCGCCGTTCGACACCGCACGCTGGATCACCGCCGAAGCCCCCGCCGACCTCAAGACCTTCATCGACGCCCACCGTGGCGCGATGGCCGAGGACCGCGACGGCGCGCCGGTCTTCATGGCGCGCGACCAGTGGGAATTGAACTACACCGAGCAGCGCGAAAAGACGCTGCGCTTCACCGCTACGCGGGAGCGGGCGTGAACATTCCCTCTCCCCTCGAGGGAGAGGGACGGTCGCGTCCTTCGCGCGACCAGGGTGAGGGTGAGGGTGGCCTTGATGGCTCCTCCTTCAATGTCCTCACCCTCACCCTGGTCGCGAAGGCGCGACCGTCCCTCTCCCTCGAGGGGAGAGGGAAGATATGACCTCGCTTTACGCCGATGACGATGCCCGCCGCGCGCGGATCGACGCGCTGCTCGCCGAACTCGACACGCCCCCGCCGCCGCCGAAACGCAGCTTCCTTCGCCGCTTCTGGAAGATCATCCTCGCGCTGATCGTCGTCGCGATCGTCGCCACTGGGGTCTGGCTCGTCGTCACCGCCCCGCTCGGGCGCGCGCTCGAACCGCTGAAGAATCCCAGCCTCGTCCTGCTCGACGACGCCGGTCACCCGATCGCCCGGCGCGGCGACTATAAGGAGCTGCCGGTCACGATCGCCGAGCTGCCGAAGTACGTCCCCCAGGCGATCGTTTCGATCGAGGACCGGCGCTTTTACTCGCACTGGGGGATCGACCCGCAGGGGATCGCGCGGGCGATGTTCCGCAACGCCGAGGCGGGTGGCGTGTCGCAGGGCGGATCGACCCTGACCCAGCAACTCGCCAAGACGAGCTTCCTCAGCAGCGACCGCACGATCAAGCGCAAGCTGCAGGAGATCATCATCGCCTTCTACCTCGAAAGCCGCCTGACCAAGGACCAGATCCTGTCGCGCTACCTGTCGAGCGTCTATTTTGGTGAGGGCGCTTACGGGCTGCGCGCCGCTGCCCGCACCTATTTCGACCGCGAGCCCGAGGACCTGACCGTTGGGCAGGCGGCGATGCTCGCCGGGCTGGTCAAGGCGCCGTCGAGCCTTGCGCCGTCGCGCCACCTGTCGCGCGCGCAGGACCGCGAGCGCGTCGTGTTACAGGCGATGGTCGAAACCGGCGCGCTGACTGCGGCACAGGCGAGCCGCGTCGCCCCGGCGCGCTACACCCCCGGGCGCAAGGCGATCCCGACGGGGTCGTATTTCGCCGACTGGGTCCTGCCGCAGGCGCGAGGGGTCGTCGATCCCGGGCAATACGGCGACGTCGCGGTCAAGACGACGCTCGACCCGGCGCTCCAGCACGACGCCGAGCGCGCGGTCGGCGACATGCTCGCAGGCGCAGGCGGGCTCAACATCCATCAGGCGGCACTTGTCGCGATGCGCCCCGACGGACGCGTCGTCGCGATGGTCGGCGGCGCGAACTATGCCGCGACGCCGTTCAACCGCGCGACACAGGCGCTGCGCCAGCCGGGGTCGTCATTCAAGCTGTTCGTCTATCTGGCCGCGCTCCACGCCGGGGCGACGACGGGGACGATCATCGACGATTCGCCGACGACGATCGGCGACTGGTCGCCGAAGAACGACGAGGGCAAATATCGCGGGCGGATCAGCCTCGCCACCGCGTTCGCCGCGTCGTCCAACATCGCCGCCGCCAAGCTGACGCAGCAGGTCGGGGTCGAGGCGGTGCGCAAGCAGGCGCGGCTGCTCGGGGTGACGGTGCCGCTGTCGAATTACGAAGGGCTTGCACTCGGCACGTCGGGGGTGCCGCTGATCGAATTGACCAGCGCTTACGCCGCGGTCGCCAACGGCGCGTATCCGGTCAAGCCGGTCGGGCTGGCGTCGCCGCGCCCGCCGGGGTTGATCGACACGGTGCGCGGCGCGGTCGCGGCGACGCGCGGCTGGCCCGAACGCGGCCCGATGCTTGAACTCCTCCAGTCGGCGGTGCGCCACGGCACCGGGCAAGCGGCGCTGCTGGGAATCGCGACCTACGGCAAGACCGGCACGACGCAGAACCATCGCGACGCGCTGTTCATCGGCTTCGCAGGTGATCTCGTCGTCGGGGTGTGGGTCGGCAACGACGACAATTCGCCGATGACCGGGGTGGTCGGCGGGACAGTGCCGGCAAAACTGTGGAAGAAGTTCATGACCGCCGCGCTGACCCGCGAGGGCCTGCTCCGCCCCGCGCCGGTGCAGCGGAGCCCGGTCGATGCGATCGGCGATCTGGTCGGCAACGTCGTCGGTGACGCCGTCGGGGCGGCGACCGGCGAGGCGGCGGATGCGATCGGCCAGGCGCTCGACGGAGTGCGCGAGCGTCGCGAGAACCGGACGGAGCCGCCCGAACCGCCCGAGCCGCCGCAACCCGACTAGACCGTCTCCAGCCGATGCCCGCCGCGGACGAAGCGGTGGCACGGGATCGGGCGCATCGGGTCGCGTAGCCGCAACTTCACCTCGGCTAGAATCGCACGGGTGATCTGCGGCAGGTCGAGCGCCGCCGCCGCGTCCCAGTCGAACCACGCAAGTTCGTCGAGCTCGCCCGATCCACCGCCGGGATCGAGCGACACCAGCGCGGCGGCATCGGCCACGAAGAAGCGCGCGTCGAACCGCCTTGGCCGGACCGGGGGCGTGATCGCGCGGGCGACGAAGTCGAGCGCGGCGAGGTCGGGCGCGACTCCGGCGGCGAAGAAGTCGCGCCACGGTCCGGTGCGCTTCACCGGCGCTGAATCGACCGGCTTGGCTACCAGCAGCCCGGTCTCCTCGAACGTCTCGCGGATTGCCGCCATCGCCAGCGCTCGCCCGCGTGCCGGGGTCGTCGTCCGGGCGAGCGCGGCGGCGACATGGCCGACCAGCTCGGTCGCGGCGGGAACGGCAAAGTCGCCGCGGTCGATCCCGCCGCCGGGAAAGACCCATTTGCCCGGCATGAAGGCGTGGCCGCCGTGCCGCCGCCCCATCAGCACGCGGGGCTCGCCGCCGCTGCCGCCCGCGCCGTCGTCGCGGCGGACGATCAACAGCGTCGCCGCATCCTTCGGGCGGCCCGACGTCAGGGCCGGCGCGGGATCCTTCGACGGGGAAACGGTCGTCAGAGCGTCATCCGCTGCAGCTCGCGCTGCTTGTCGAACCACTGGTGCTTGAGCGCGCCGAGGACGTGCAGGCTGAACATGACGTACAGCGCCAGCGCGAAGCTCGCGTGCCAGCCGTAGAAGATATCGTGGACATGCTCCTTGTCGGGCTGCCCGAGGCTGGCGATCCACCCGATCCGCGGCACCTCGAACAGCCCGAACACCGTCAGCGGATGCTCCGCCGCCCCTTTGAACGCTGAATCGTGCATGTAGCCGGTGAGCGGCAGTCCGACGATGAGGACGTACAACGCAAAATGCGCGAGGTGCGATGCGGTGATCTCCCACTTGTGTTGACCCGGCGGCGGCGGCGGCGGCGCGTGCGTCACCCGCCACAGGATCCGCATCGCCGCGAGGCCGAGCACCGTCAGCCCGATCGATTTGTGCAGATTGATGATCGGACGGTCCCAGCTGTCGGGGAAATAAGTGATCACCCAGATCATCACGACGTTGACGATGATCAGCGCTCCGATCAGCCAGTGAAAGACGACGGCGGGCTTGGTGTATTTGTCGGGGAGGGTCATGCAGCTTCCGTTCATACCGCCTGAGACAATCGGCTTGTGGCACAGGCGTCACCTGTGCCGCTATAGACTCGCGCACAGTTGATGAAGGTCCACCATTTGCCCGTCGATCTTCAAGCCGTCCTCCGCGCGAATTCGCCGCGCTGGACCCCGGTGCCGACCCCCCTCGCAAGCACGCTGATCCACGGCGGGGTTGCCGTCCTGTGGGTCGTGCTGTTCGCCGGGGCGTTCGTCTTTTCGGGCGTCTTCGCGTGGAGCGTGGGGCTCGTCTATGTCGCCTACGACACCGTGTTGCTGGTCTTCACTTTCGTCCAGACGTGGATGCTCCGCCGCGCGCTCCCTGCGCCGGGGCCGGGCGTGCCTGCCGGGGTCGCGGTGATCGTTGCCGCGCACGACGAGGCCGAGGTGCTGCCGGTGACGCTCGCCGCGCTGTTCGGCCAGTCCGACCGGCCAGACCGAATCGTCATCGCCGACGACGGCTCGACCGATGGCACCGCGGCGCTGCTGGCGCGCGACTTCGGCCTGACCGCACCGCCGATGGGCAGCCTGAGCGCCGAAAGCACGACCCACTCTGGGCTGCTTTGGCTGCGGCTGCCGCACGGCGGCAAAGCGGCGGCACTCAACATCGCGCTCGGCGCGATCGACAGCGACATCGTCATGACGGTCGACGCCGACACCCTGCTCGAGCCCGCCGCGATCGCGGCGATCCGCGCGGCGTTCGTCGCCGACCCCGCGCTCGTCGCCGCGACTGGGGTCCTCACCCCGGTCTGCGACGCCTCGGCGGGGGGACGCCTGTTCGAGTGGTTCCAGAAATACGAATATATCCGCAACTTCCTGTCGCGCTTCGCGTGGGAACGCGTCGGCGGGCTGCTGCTGATCTCGGGGGCGTTCGCCGGGTTCCGGCGGCAGGCGGTGCTCGACGTCGGCGGGTTCGACGCCGACTGCCTCGTCGAGGATTACGAGCTGATCCACCGCCTGCGGCGCTATGCAGTCATCCACGGCCGGCACTGGACGACCGCGGTCGTCGGTGGTGCGCGCGCGCGGACGACCGCCCCCGCCGACCTGTCCGCCTTCCTGCGCCAGCGGCGGCGCTGGTTCGGCGGCTTCCTGCAGACGCAATACTGGTACCGCGATATGGTCGGCGATGCGCGCTACGGTCACCTCGGGGTATGGATGCTCCCGGTCAAGGCGTTCGACACCTTCCAGCCGGTATTCGGCCTGACCGCATTCGCACTGCTGGTGACGTATCTCGCGCTCGGCCGGGTCCATGTCATCGCCCCGGTGGCGATCGTCATCGGCGTCAAGATCGCGATCGACCTCGCCTTTCATCTGTGGTCGATCCGGCTGTACCGCCACTGGGCGGGCGGGCCGCCGATGGGCGCGGGCGCGGCGGTGCTCGCGTCGCTGGTCGAGCCGTTCAGCTTCCAGCTGCTCCGCCACGCCGGCGCGGCATGGGGCTGGGTCTATTTCCTCGGCGGCAAGCAGACGTGGGGAAAGCAGAGCCGCGGCGGGCTGGTGGCTTCCCCGCCGCTTTAGCCGGGGATTGTCGACCGCGGCGGGGTAGAAGGAGGGTCGCGCTCACTGCCCCCCGCCGCTATCGTCCGCGCCGTGACCCTCTACCTCCCCATCGCCGAATTATCGGTCAACTGGATCGTCATCGTCGGGCTCGGTGCGCTGGTCGGCTTCCTGTCGGGGATGTTCGGGGTCGGCGGCGGGTTCCTGACGACGCCGCTGCTGATTTTCTATGGCATCCCGCCCGCGGTCGCGGTGGCGTCGTCGGCGACGCAGATCACCGGCGCGAGCGTGTCAGGCGCGCTCGCGTATTGGCGCCGCGGCGGGGTCGATTTCAAGATGGGCGGCGTCCTCGTCGCGGGCGGGTTCATCGGCGCGGGGCTCGGCTCGGTCCTGTTCCGCTGGCTGCAGCAGCTCGGCCAGATCGATGTCACGATCAACATCGTCTACGTCCTGCTGCTCGGCACCGTCGGCGGGCTGATGCTGCGCGAGTCGCTGTCGACGATGCGGCGGACCGCGCGCGGGGTGGTGCCGCAGCGCCATCGCCACAACCCGTTCATCGCCGCGCTGCCGTGGAAGATGCGCTTCTACAAGTCGGGGCTGTACGTCTCCCCGCTCGCGCCGCTCGCGCTCGGGGCGATCGTCGGCATCCTAACCGTCAGCCTCGGCGTCGGCGGCGGCTTCATCATGGTCCCGGCGATGATCTATTTGCTCGGCATGTCGACCAACACCGTCCTCGGGACGTCGCTGTTCCAGATCATCTTTGTCACCGCCGCGACGACGATGCTCCATTCGGTCGAATCGCAGACGGTCGACATCATCCTTGCCGGGCTGCTGCTGATCGGCGGCGTGATCGGGGCGCAGCTCGGGGTGCGCGCGGCGCAGCGCCTGTCGCCGGTCCGCTTGCGGCTTGGGCTCGCGTTGATCCTGCTGGCGGTTGCCGGGCGTCTCGCAATCGGGCTGACGATGCGCCCGGCCGAGCTGTTCTCGATCTTCGGCCCGGCGTGAGAAAGTTCGGCCTGCTGCTCGTCTGGCTGCTCGCGGTCGGTGCGGCACCGGTGCGGCTGATCACCGACATCAGCCAGAACCGGATCGACATCGTCTATACCTTCAAGGGTGCCGAGCTGCTTGTCTTCGGCGCGATCCAGTACCCGCGCGGATCGGTCCCCGACGAGCGCCCGGGGCTGGCGATCGTCGTTCGCGGCCCGGCCGAACCGATCACGCTGCGCAAGAAGGCGCGCGTCGCCGGCATCTGGATCAACACCGCGAGCGTCCGCTATGAGACCGCGCCCGGATTTTACGCGGTCGCCACCTCCGCCCCGATCAAGACACTGGTCGACGAGCGCAACGCGGCGATCTGGGAGATCGGGCTCGACTATCTCCAGCTGTCGCCGTCGACCGGCGGCGGGCCGGAAGTCGACGAATTCACCCGCGGGCTGGTCGACCTGCGCCGCCGCAACGGGCTGTGGTCGGAACAGGAGGGGCGCGTCGGCATCACGCAGAACATCCTGTACCAGGCGCGGATCACGATCCCGGCGGCAGTGCCGGTCGGCGCGTACACCGCCGAAATCTACCTGATCCGCCACGGCAAGGTCATCGCGCGGTCGGCGACGCCGATCACGATCGACAAGTCGGGGTTCGAGCGCTGGGTCTATGTCGCGGCGCAGACGCAGGGGCTGGCGTACGGTTTCGTTGCGGTCTGGCTGGCGCTCGTGGCCGGCTGGTGCGCGAGCCTGATCGTCCGGCGGACCTAGATCTCGACCTGGCTGCCCAGCTCGACGACGCGGTTGGTCGGCAGCTTGAAGAACTCCATCGCGCTTTCCGAATTGCTCAGCATCCACGCGAAGACCTTCTCGCGCCAGATCGCCATGCCGGGGCGGTCGCTCGCGAGCAGCGTCTGGCGGGCGAGGAAGAAGCTCGTGTCCATCATCTTGATCTTCGGGCCGCAATTCTCGACGAGCTTGAGCGTCGCCGGGATGTCGATGTCCTGCATGAAGCCGAAGCGCATAATCATCCGATAGAAGTTCGACCCGAGCGGGCGGACCTCCATCCGATCCTCGTCGTCGACGAACGGCACCTCGTCGATCACGACCGTCAGGATCAGGACGCGATCGTGGAGCACCTTGTTGTGCTTCAGATTGTGGAGCAGCGCGTGCGGCACGCCCTCGGGCGAGCTCGTCATGAACACTGCCGTGCCCTGGACGCGGGTGGCGGCGGTCGCGGCGGATTTGATGAACACCTCGATCGGCATCGCGCTCTCGCGCAGCCGGAGCATCATCAGATGCCGCCCGCGCGCCCATGTCGTCAGCAGCGTGAAGGTGATCGCGCCAACGAGCAGCGGGAACCAGCCGCCATCGGGAATCTTGGTCAGGTTCGACGCGAAATAGGCACCGTCGATGATCAGCAGCAGCCCGATCAGCGGCACGGCATACCAGCGCGGCCACTTCCAGATCGTCAGCACGAGCACCGCGATCATCATCGTCGTGATCAGCATCGTGCCGGTCACCGCGATGCCGTACGCCGCGGCAAGGTTGTTCGAAGTGCGGAAGCCGAGGACGAGGAGGACGACAAGGACGAGCAGCGTCCAGTTGATCATCGGGATATAGATTTGCCCCGCCGACGCCGCGCTGGTGTGGATGATCTTGAGCCGCGGCAGGAAACCGAGCTGGACCGACTGCTGCGCGACCGAGAACGCGCCCGAGATCACCGCCTGACTGGCGATCACCGTCGCGGCGGTGGCGAGGATGACGAGCGGCAGCCTCGCCCAGTCGGGAGCCATCAAGAAGAACGGGTTCTGCGCGGTGGCCGGGTCGCCGAGGAGCATCGCGCCTTGGCCGAGGTAGCTCAGCATCAGCGCGGGCAGGACGAGATACAGCCACGCCACCGAGATCGGCCGCCGCCCGAAATGCCCCATGTCGGCGTACAGCGCCTCGGCCCCCGTCACCGCGAGGACGACCGAGCCGAGCGCGAGGAAGCCGAGTACCGGGTCGTGCGCAAAGAACATCACCGCATAATGCGGCGACAGCGCGAACAGAATTGTCGGGTTCGCCACCAGCTGAATCACACCGAGTGTCGCGATGACGACGAGGTAGACGAGCATCACCGGGCCGAACAGCGCCCCGACCTTGGCGGTGCCGCGCGACTGGAACAGGAACAGCCCGATCAGGATGCCGATCGACAGCGGCAGGACGATCGGTGACAGGCCGGTCTGGACGACGGTCAGCCCCTCGACCGCCGACAGCACCGAAATCGCCGGGGTGATGATGCAGTCGCCGAAGAACAACGCCGTCGCCAGCACCCCGAGCAGAACGAGGTAACGCGAACGGCCCGCGCCCGGCGACAGCCGCGAGATCAGCGCGAGGAGCGCCATCGACCCGCCCTCGCCGCGGTTGTCGGCGCGCATGACGATGAAGACGTACTTCACCGTGACGACCATGAAAAAGGTCCAAAAGATCAGCGAGACGACGCCGAAGATATGGAGATGGTCGACCGCGAGCGGATGGTGCCCGACGAACACCTCCTTCATCGCATATAATGGGCTCGTAGCGATGTCGCCGAAGACGACCCCGACCGCGCCGATCGCGAGCTTCTTGAAACTGTCGGGGTGAAGATGCGCCTTGTGCTGGCCGGTCGACGGCGATCCGGCAAGCGCGACGGCGGCAGCGGATGCCGGGGCGGGAATCGTCGGGGCGGTGACAGCGGTCATCGTGATTCGCAGGCAGCGAGCGAAGCTCGCCTGAGGAACTGTCGCGGTTCGACTTCGATCACTTCACGCAAGCCCATGTGCCGCCGACCCGAAACCCCCGGGGCAGAGGCGCGGGCGTTAACACGCGCCATGTCGCGCCGCAACATAGTCAGAATCCTCTGCGCCCGGTGTTGCGTTTTCGCCACCAGCGATGCACGGCAAGGATCGCCCAGATGCCCTCGACGAGCCCGAATGGCCAGGCGCCCTGTAGGAAGCCATAGACCGACCCCGAAGCGCACGCGACGGCGAAGCCCAGTCCCCACCACGGTGACCGGTTGTCGAACGCATAGCAGATGAGCATCGCCGAGACCGCGACCAGTCCGAACAGCGTCAGAGCATCCATCGAGACTCCCCGCGAACGCGACATTCGCGGAGGCGACTTGCTCCACGCGCCGCGCTATAGCCTCGCGGGCAAACGCCGGAAAGGAAGCCAGAATGCACGTCGGTGTGCCCAAGGAAATCAAGATCCATGAATATCGCGTCGGCCTGACGCCGCCGTCGGTGGCCGAATTGACCGCTGCTGGTCATATAGTAACGGTCGAGACCGGAGCAGGGTCCGGCATCGATTTTACCGACGGCGATTATGTCGCGGCCGGCGCAACTGTCGTCGCAACTGCTGCAGAAGTGTTTGCCGCGGCCGACATGATCGTCAAGGTCAAGGAGCCGCAACTCGCCGAGTGCGCGATGCTCCGCCCCGGGCAGGTGCTGTTCACCTATCTCCACCTTGCCCCCGACCCCGATCAGGCGAAGGCGCTGATCGCGAGCGGAGCGACGTGCATCGCCTATGAGACCGTCACCGACCGCACCGGCGGGCTGCCGCTCCTCCGGCCGATGTCGGAGGTTGCCGGGCGGATGTCGGTCCAGGTCGGCGCGCATTATCTCGAGAAGGAACAGGGCGGGCGCGGCATCCTCCTCGGCGGGGTTCCCGGAGTCGCTCCCGGGCGCATCGCGATTCTCGGCGGCGGCGTGTCGGGGGTCAACGCCGCGCAGATGGCGGTCGGCCTGCGCGCCGACGTCACGATCTACGACATCTCGACCGCCCGGCTCGCCGAGATCGACGAGATGTTCGAGGGCCGGGTCAAGACGGTGTTCAGTTCGAAGGCAGCGATCGAGGCCGCCGTGGCGAGCGCGCATGTCGTCATCGGCGCGGTGCTGATCCCCGGAGCCGCCGCGCCCAAGCTCGTTACCCGCGACATGCTCAAGCTGATGAAGCGCGGCTCGGTGCTCGTCGACATCGCGATCGACCAAGGCGGCTGCTTCGAGACGAGCCACGCGACGACGCACCAGGACCCGGTCTATGTCGTCGACGGCATCATCCATTATTGCGTCGCCAACATGCCCGGCGCGGTCGCGCGGACGTCGACCTTCGCACTCAACAACGCGACGCTGCCGTTCGCGCTGCGGCTGGCGAAGCTAGGGGCCGAAGGCGCGATGGCGTCCGACCCGCACCTCGCGGCAGGGTTGAACGTCATGGGCGGCAAGATCCGCCATGCAGCAGTCGCTGAAGCGCTCGGGATGGAGTTCGTCGCCTGAGCGATCCGAACATCCTCAACTGGCGGCGGCTCGACGATCGGATCACGACGTCGGGCCAGCCCGAAGAGGCGGGGCTGGCGGCGATCCGCGACCTCGGCGTCGGGCACGTCGTCAACCTCGCGCTCCACACTCATCCGAAGGCGCTGCCCGACGAGGGGGCGAGCGTCGCCGCGCTCGGCATGACCTACACCCACATCCCGGTCGACTTCGACAACCCGACCGAGGACGACTTCGACCGTTTCTGCGCGGTCATGGCGGCGGCAGCGGACGTGCCGGTGCATGTCCACTGCATCGTCAACGCGCGGGTCACGGCGTTCGTCTTTCGGTGGCACCGCGATGTCGTGGGCGCTGGCGAGGGGGAGGCGCGGACGATGATGGACTCGGTCTGGCGTCCGGGCGGGGTATGGGCGGAATTTCTCGGCGACGAGGCCGGGGTGGCGCAAGCGAGTGCTTTCGCAGGGCGGGATTATTAGGCTCTGCCCTCATTGATTCATCATCCCCGCGAAGGCGGGAACTCATCACCCACACTGTCGGCGTGATGGGTCCCCGCCTTCGCGGGGATGACGGCTGTGGGTGGGATGATTGTGACCTGTCCTACAGGCCCTCAACGAGCGTATAATCCCGGTTTCGAGTCGGCGTGTATTGCCGGTACCGCGCTCTTTCTCATTGCTGGACCCATCGCCTTCGACAGAAGCGGCAAACCGTCGCCAAGTCTGAAAAAACCCCGCACAATCGCTGCGCGGAACTTCGAAAAAGCTCGTCGTTGCGTGGACTTGTGTAACCTTCGGGCGGCGCTGCCCGCCGAGGTCAGACGGTCAACCCGCTGCCCCGATGCCGCCGATAAGAGATTCCGGATGCTGAAAAGCTGGTCGTTCTGTGGACTTGTGTAACCTTCGGGCACGGTCGGCCCCGCGCTCTGACCGCCGAGATACCCTGCTGACGCCTCCCCTCGCGACGGTCGCCGATGTCAAAAAGCCGGTCGTTCCGTGGACTTGAGTAACTTTCCGGCGCCGCTGCCCGCCGACTTCAGACCGCCAACCCGCTGCCTCAATGCCGCTGACAAGGGTTCCCGGATGCTGAAAAGCTGGTCGTTCCGTTGACTTGTGTAACCTTCCATCGCGTCCGGCTGCCAATTAGTCGCCGCTCGGTCCGCTCCAGCCCGGCAGGTAGTTGGCGTCCTTGCTCCGGGCGAGGTCGACCGCCGCGGTCAGCGCCCCGGCGAAGTCCTCCACGACCAGCTTCGCCGCGACGCGGTGGCGGAGGAAGTCGGCCCACAGGAATTCGGCGTACGGCGTCGCGTCTTTCGCACACCCTCCGGCCTCCCGCACCGCCCCGGCGAGGCTGCGATACGGGTCGTCGGGCAGCTTGGCGATCGACTTCGGGATCTTGTCGTGGGGCACGCGAGCCCCCGAGGCGTCATACGGGTGGAGCCAGTTGCGGTTCTCCATGAAGGTCCAGAACAGCGGCTTGGCGAGCTTCGACAGGTCGGCGACGACGTTGATCAGGATATGCTCGACCCCCTCCTCGTGGAGCGCGCGGACGAGGTGGTGGTGGTCGATGATGAACATCCGCCGCTTCGGCCCGATCACCGCGGGGATCATGTGACTACCGAGGAAGTTCGCCGCGTCCTTGTCGGCGCGCTTCGCCCATTCGGCGCGCTTGCGGGCGACCTCGCGCTTGCCGATGGTCATCTGCGTCGGGCGAAGGTCGGCGATCGCGACCGGCTTGAGTTCGGGTTCGAGGTTCTGCATCGCCCCCCCTATCACGAAATCGTACCAACTGCCCGCCGTACCGGCGCGCCTGAGTTCCTTAACCCGACAGCACCGCCAGCCGCTCCCGCACCGCGACCAGATCGGCGACGAAGCGGTCGAACTCGAGCGCTGCCGCCGCCTTGTCCTCGATCCGCAGCAGGAAGCTCGGGTGGACGGTGATCCACGCCTCGGTGCCGTCGGCGAGGATCAGCGGCCGCCCGCGTTCCTTCGAGATCGTCACCGTCTTGCCGGTCAGCGACCGCGCCGCGCTCGCCCCGAGCGCGACCGTCACCGCTGGACGGATCGCGGCGCGCTCGTGCTCGACCCACCAGCGGCAGGCATTGATCTCGCTGATGTCGGGCTTCGAATGGATGCGCCGCTTGCCGCGCTGCTCGAACTTGAAGTGCTTGACCGCGTTGGTGACATAGGTCCGCGCGCGGTCGATCCCGGCGGCGGCGAGCGCGCGGTCGAAGACCTGCCCCGCCGGGCCGATGAACGGGCGACCGGCGAGATCCTCGCTGTCGCCGGGCTGCTCGCCGACGAAGACCAGCCGCGCGTCGGACGGCCCCTCGCCGAACACCGTCTGCGTCGCCGGGCCGAACAACGGGCAGCGCTTGCACTGCGCCGCGTCGTCACGGAGCGCGGCGAGTGCATCGGCCGGGCTGCCGTCGCCGGTCCGTACCCACGCCCCTACCCCTGCCTGCACCGCGGCGTTGGTCATTCCCGCCTTGTCGCCCGCATCAATCATCATCCGTGTCCTTTCCTCGGCCCCGGCGATCAGCCCCGGGACGAGCGACGCCTCGGGCAGGTTGCGCCAGTATTTCTTCGGCATCTCGGCGGTCATCGCCTTCACCTTGAGCCGCGCCGGGTTGAAGATGCTGGCGAAATAGGTCCGCCACGTCTCCTCGAGCGCGTCGCCGTCGGGAGCATCGGCTCGGGTCGCCCCGGGGGTGAAGGACAACTCGCCGTCCCAGTGGACGCACTCGTTGGGGGTCAGGATCGACCAGCGCATGTTGGCGAAGCGCCGGGCAAAGAAGCTGGCATTGCGCCTGACGATGTGATGCTCGGGTTCGAACCACGCCGCGAAGCGCTCGCCCTCGGGGTCGGGGACGTCGCGAAAGCGGACGAAGGCGCGCATCTTGTGGACGTCGCGGCGGACCGCCTTGTCGAGGTCGTATAGCCGCCGGACCAGCGGATCGGCCGCATCGTCGAGCAACTTCGGCCGGGTCCGCAGCGTCGTCAGCGCAGTATAAAGCAGGGCAAAGCGCTCCTGGTCGCGGTGGCAGATCACCCGGCCAGTGACCTCGATGAACGCCTTGGGGACGTTGAACATCGGCGCATCGACCGCCGGCAGATCGTCGCCGCCAAGCAGATCCGTCGCGGTATCCCCGACCTGCCAGACGACCTCGCCCGGCGAAACGCCCGCCACCGCGAGCCGCCGCGCCGCGGCCCGCCACCCGTCGAAATCGTCGGGCCGGGCAAGGATCGCGGTCAGCACAGGATCGTGACTCCGTTGCGGCCGGTGTCCGGCCACTCGGCGATCTCGTCGGCAGCGGTCGTCCCCATCACCGCGACGACGCCCGTCGAGATAAACTGTTCCCCGCCGCGCCGTTACTCCAAGCGAGACCGAGGGAGTTCGTCATGGTCAGTGCTTTGTTCAATGCCATCGCCTTCGCCGCCTTGACGCTCGGTCTGGTCCTTGCCGCGGTCCTGTTCACCGGACTGGCGATCGTCGTCGCGGCGAGCGGATCGCCGCGTCACCGGCGGCGGAGCTCGCGGCGCCCTGCGCATGTTCTGGCGAGGACTCCGCGCTTCGACCTCGCCATCGATCCTAGAACAGCTCGAGCTGCGCCCGTTCGGGCTTGACCAGCGTCCGGCGGATGACCGCGCTTTCAGCGAGTGCGAGCGGACGCCAGTCGGCGGCGACGACGAACGGGCGCAGCCGCTCGATCGACCGGGTCAGCCGCCCGAGATCGTCGAGCCGCAGCCGCCGCTGCCGCCGGGCTCGGAGCACGGAGTTGACCGTTCGCACCCCCATGCCGGGGATGCGCAGCAGCATCTCGCGCGGGGCGCGGTTGATATCCACCGGGAAGTCGTCGCGATGCTTCAGCGCCCACGCCGTCTTAGGGTCGATGTCGAGCGGGAGCATCCCGTCGTCGGTCGCGTCCTGCACCTCGCTCGCGGCGAAGCCATAGAAGCGGACCAGCCAGTCGGCCTGGTACAGCCGGTGCTCGCGCATCAACGGCGGCCGGACCAGCGGCAGCACCGCGCTGGCGTCAGGGATCGGAGAGAAGGCGCTGTAATAAACCCGGCGCAACCCGAACTTGCCGTACAGAGCCGCCGCACTGGCGACGACGTCGCTGTCGGTTGCGGCATCCGCCCCGACTATCATCTGGGTCGATTGCCCGGCCGGGGCGAAGCGCGGGGCCGAGCGGTACTTCGCCCGGGCGTCGCGATTGTCGTCGATGCCCGCCTTCAATTCGCGCATCGCGGTGCGGATGCGCCCCGCGCTCTTTTCGGGTGCGAGCTTGTTCAGCCCGGTCTCGGTCGGCAACTCGACATTGATCGACAGGCGGTCGGCGTACAGCCCGGCCTGCTCGATCAGTGCCGGGTCGGCGTCGGGGATCGTTTTGAGGTGGATATAGCCGCGGAAGTCATGGACCGTCCGCAGTTCCTTGGCGACGCGGACAAGCTGCTCCATCGTGTAGCTGCTGGTGCCGATGATCCCCGACGACAGGAACAGCCCCTCGATGTAGTTACGCTTGTAGAAACTCAGCGTCAGCTTGACGACCTCGTCGACGGTAAACCGCGCGCGGCGGACGTTCGACGACTTCCGGTTGATGCAATAATGGCAGTCGAAGATGCAGCTGTTGGTTAGCAGGATCTTGAGCAGCGAGATGCACCGGCCGTCGGGCGCATAGCTGTGGCAGATGCCCGACCCCTCGGTCGAGCCGATGCCCTTGCCCCCGGCGCTGCTCCGCTTGACCGTCCCCGACGACGCGCACGAGGCATCGTATTTCGCCGCATCGGCCAGAATCGCCAGCTTGGCACGAGTATCGAGATGCGACATACGTTCAGCTTATGTTCGCGGCTCCCCGCGAGCAAGCGCGTTCGTGTCGCAGCCGTCTAGATCAGCAGGAGAGCCAATGGCAGCAGCGTGCCGAGGACGAGCATCGTCAGCGACAGCCGCCGCATCGACCGGATCGACAACGCGATCGCAACGCCGAGGAGGGTCGAGGCGATCAGTCCGATCGACATGATGGCGACGAAGACCTTGAGCGCGAAGGGGTTGTGCTTCGGCGCGGCTGGTTCGGCCTTCGGCGCGCGTGGGCGCTCACCGGCGGGCCGTGGCGGGCGCGGCTGCGGTGTTTCCTGATCCTTATGTACGGTGGCAATCCAGTCCATCCACGCCGGAGCACCCTTCGCCTCGTTGAGCCGGAATGTCTGGAGCGCGCCGCTGACCGCGAACAGCAGGATCGCGGGGGCGAAGAACACCCCGAGATAATGGTGGATCTGGCGTAGGCGGCGGTTGGTCGCGGGCTTCATGCGAACAGCCAATGCCCGAGCAGGCGGTCGAAGGGAAAGGTGAAAAAGCCCGCGATCAGCAACGCGCCGAAGACGATGCCGCGAACCCCGCGGCGGTGACCGGCGACATCATGCTTCCGCGCCCGCCACACCAGCAGCGGCATCTGGAGCAGCACCCAGACCGACAGGATGTGGATGAGGCTGAAATTGCCGTGGTTGGTGTCACGGATCAGCAGGCTCGACAGCGCCGTCAGGATCATCGCCGACGCCCAAACCCAGCCGAGGACACGGTGCGACCGGCTCCCCTTCGGTCGGATCAGCATCACCGGGGTTAGCGCCAGCGCGGTCGCGATCAGCGCGAGATGCGCCCAGACATGCCACGATATTCTGTCCCAGTCGGCGTGACCGCGCGCGACAGCGACCGCGACGACCGCGAGCATAACGCCTGACGCGATGCCGAGTCCGCGGTCTGTGACGACCCGGTCGAAGGCGTTTTTACCGGTCGGCGCGGTGGTGGCCATGTGTTCCCCCCGAACTTTCCCCGCGAAGCTAACCGAGCGGTTTGCGCTAGGCTAGCAATGGCCTGTTACCGGGGGAAATCACGATATGCGCCTTCTTGCCTTCGCCTTGGTGCTTGCCGCGTCGCCGCTGGCGGCGGCCCCCGCCGACGACTTCAAGGCGCTGCTCGCCGACCATTGGGCATGGACGTTGCGGAATACACCGTTGCTCGCGACGAGCGCCGGGGTCCACGATTACGACTCCGAGCTCGGCGACCCGTCGCTTGCCGCGACCGACGCGCAGGCGAAGGACGCCGCAGTGTTCATCACGCGGATCGACCGCATCCCCGCCGCCGGTCTGTCCGACGCCGACCGGACGAGCGCGGCGATCCTGCGCCGCAGCCTGTCGATGCAGGTCGAGGCCGATCGCTTTTCCGAACGGTCGATCGACTTCTCGAACCGCAGCGGCTGGCACACGTACTTCACCGACCTGCCGGTGACGCTGCCGTTCCTGACCTCCGCCGATTACGACCATTATCTCGCGCGGCTGGCGAAGATCCCGGCATTCGCCGCCGCGTCGACCGCGAATAGCCGCTTCGCCATCGCCCACGGCGACGTCCTGCCGTGCATCATCCTCGACGGCTTCGAGGCGACGATTAACGGGGAGATCAAGGAGCCGACGGCATCGCGCTTTTACGCGCCGTTCGTGACAAAACCCGGCTTCATCGCCGCCGCCGACTGGCCCGCGCTCCAGGCGCGCGCCGCCGCCGTGATCCGCGACAGCGTCAACCCGGCGTACACGGCCTACGCCACCTTCTATCGGACGGAATACGCGCCCAAATGCCGGACGACGATCGGCGCATAGGCGCTGCCTGACGGCGCGGCCTACTACGCCTTCAAGGCGCGCGAGCAGACGACGACGACGATGACGCCCGATGAAATCTACCGGCTCGGGCTGTCGGAGGTTGCGCGCATCCGCGCCGAGATGGACACTCTCGTCTCCTCGACCGGGTCCAAGGGCGCCAATGGACAAGAGCCGCGCGCGGCGTACATCGCGATGCTGCGGACCAACCCGAAATATTACGCGACGACGCCGCACCAGCTGATGGCCGAATCGGCGCTGGTGGCGAAGACCGTCGACGGCTGGATGCCGAAGCTATTCGGGCACCTGCCCCGGCTGCCGTACACCGTCCGCCAAATTCCGCCGGCAACGGCCGACGGGCAGACGACCGCCTATTACAACGAAGGCAGTCCGAGCGCGGGGATCGCCGGTACCTATTACGTCAACACCACCCACCTCGATCAGCGTCCGTTGTTCGAGATGGTCGCGCTGACGCTCCATGAAGCGGTGCCGGGGCATCACAACCAGATCAGCCTGCAGCAGGAACTCGATCTGCCGCCGTTCCGCCGCTACGCCACCTTCTTCACTGCCTTCGTCGAGGGCTGGGGCCTGTATTCGGAGCGGCTCGGCCTCGACATGGGACTGTACGACACGCCCGAGAAGCAGATGGGGCGGCTGAGCTATGAGATGTGGCGCGCGTGCCGGCTGGTGGTCGACACCGGCATCCATTCGAAGGGCTGGAGCAAGGAACAGGCGGTCAAGTTCATGGCCGACAACACCGCGCTGTCGGCGGCTAATATCGACGCCGAGGTCAATCGCTACATCGCCGATCCCGGGCAAGCGCTCGCGTACAAGATCGGCGAGCTGACGATCCGCCGCTTGCGGACGAAGGCCGAAGCCGAGCTCGGGCCGATATTCGATATCCGCGCCTTCCACGACGCCATCCTCGAACAAGGCGCGATCCCGATGGACCTCCTCGAGGCGCGAATGAACGCGTGGATCGCGGCGCGTAAAGCCTGAGACCTCGCCGCCGCGGTATATGAACGGCGGCTAACATCGCCGTTCAGGTTAGCGGAAGCACGGCAAGTGCATACCCTGTCTACGGCCAACGACTCGGCCGTGATGGAGGACAAGATGCTACGCACTTTGGTGACGACCGCGGTTCTGGCGACCGCGCTGACGACCGCGATGGTCCCGGCGGCGGCATCTGCCGATGATCGTGGCTATGGCTATGGCTGGCACGACGACCGTGGCGGCGATCGTGGTGACTGGCGCGCCAGTGAATGGCAGCGCCGCGAATATGAGCGTCGTGTCGATTACGAACGGCAAGCCGAATGGCAGCGGCGCCATTATCAGGAGCGCGCCTACGGCTACAACGGCGGCTACACGAGCGGCTATTATGTCCAGCCGCAGGGCGGATATTACGAGCGCGAAGCGTACCCGGTCCAGCAGGGCTATGAGCAAGGGTATCGTTGCCACTCGGATGGCACTGCTGGCGCAGTGATCGGCGCGATCGCCGGCGGACTGCTCGGCAATAGTGTCGCCGGTCGCGGCGACCGGACGGCGGGCGCGCTGATCGGCGGCGCTGGCGGACTTTTCGCCGGCCGGGCAATCGAGCGCAGCGGCAACCGCTGCTAGGCCGAGCTATCATCGCCATGCCACTCCGGGGAACCTGGGGTGGCATGGCGACCTTCTGCCCGGGACCGTCGAAGGTGGCGGACATCCGCCAAACGCCGCTTTGTCTTCGCATTACAATGGCTTGTACGTCGTTTGTCGACGAGGTCCGACGCTAAGTTCAAAATAAGTTCACACTAAAGTCGTTGATTTGCAGCGACGCCTTTCTGCCGAAGCTTGCGGGCTGCACGCAATGACGCGGTTCCGCGTCGCCCGGCGAATGTGATCGTACCCGCAATGAGAAAGAACAGTCTCCGGCTGAAGCACACGCCGGCTCGACCCACCGATTATACCGCATCGCCTGCCCTGTAGGACAGCGGCGATCGAGCGGAGCACCTCACCCTGCCCGCTCAAACGAAGACCCCCGCGAGCTTGCGCTCGCGGGGGTCGTTTCGTATCGACTGTCGACCGGGCGGCTTAGCCCTTGTCGGCGTCCTTCGCCCGGTTGAGCGCGGCGCCAAGGATGTCGCCGAGCGACGCCCCCGAATCCGACGACCCGTACTGGGCGACAGCCTGCTTTTCCTCGGTGATCTGCATCGCCTTGATGCTGAGCGTCGGCTTCTTGCCGCGCTCGAACCCGATCACCATCGCATCGACCTTCTGACCGACCTGGAAGCGCTCGGGGCGCTGCTCGTCGCGGTCGCGGCTGAGATCGCCACGCTTGATGAACGCGAGCGGACCGTCTTCGCCGACCTGAACCTCGATGCCGCCGTCGCGGTTGTCGACGACAGTGCAGGTAACGATCTGGTTCTTGCGCAGCTCGGTGCCGCCGTCGGCATGAGCAACCGGTGCAGTGACGCGGCTGTCGTCGAGTTCCTTGATCGAGAGGCTGATGCGCTCCTTCTCGACATCGACTTCGATGACCTTGGCGCGGATCCGCTCGCCCTTGTGGTGCGACGCAAGTGCCTGTTCGCCGCTGAGGCCCCAGGCGATGTCGGACATGTGGACCATGCCGTCGACGTCGCCGTCGAGGCCGATGAACAGGCCGAATTCGGTGGCGTTCTTGACTTCACCCTCGACGATCGTACCGACCGGATACTGCTCCGCGAAGATCTCCCACGGATTGCGCTGTGCCTGCTTGAGGCCGAGCGAAATGCGACGCTTCTCTTCGTCGACCTCGAGGACGATGACCTCGACCTCCTGGCTGGTGCTGACGATCTTGCCGGGGTGGACGTTCTTCTTGACCCACGACATCTCGCTGACGTGGACCAGACCCTCGATACCGGGCTCGAGTTCGACGAACGCACCGTATTCGGTGATGTTGGTGACGCGGCCGGTGTGACGGCTGTCGACCGGGTAGTTCGCCGCCGCGGTGATCCACGGATCGGCCTCGAGCTGCTTCATGCCGAGGCTGATGCGCTGGGTCTCGCGGTTGATGCGGACGATCTGGACGCGGAGCGTGTCGCCGATGTTGAGAACTTCGCTCGGGTGACCGACGCGCTTGTAGCTCATGTCGGTGACATGGAGCAGGCCGTCGATGCCGCCGAGGTCGACGAACGCACCGTAGTCGGTGATGTTCTTGACGACGCCGTCGACGATCTGGCCTTCAGCAAGCGACTGGATCAGGCCGGTACGGGCTTCCGCGCGGCTCTCTTCGAGGATCGACCGGCGCGAAACGACGATGTTGCCACGCTTGCGGTCCATTTTGAGGATCACGAAGGGCTGCGGCAGGTTCATCAGCGGGGTGACATCGCGCACCGGGCGGATATCGACCTGCGAACCGGGGAGGAAGGCGACGGCGCCCGACAGGTCGACAGTGAAGCCGCCCTTGACGCGGCCGAAGATGACACCCTCGACGCGCTCGTTCGCGGCGTACTGGGTCTCGAGCGTGTCCCACGCGGCTTCGCGGCGGGCGCGGTCACGCGACAGCATCGCTTCGCCCATCGCGTTCTCGACGCGGTCGACATAGACCTCGACTTCGTCGCCGACGGCGATCTCGGCCTTCATGCCGGGAGCAGCGAATTCACGGAGCGGCACGCGCCCTTCCGACTTGAGGCCGACGTCGATTACGGCGAGGTCGTTCTCGATCGCGGTAACGCGGCCCTTGACCACCCGCCCTTCGAACGATTGATTCTTGCCGAGCGAGCTTTCGAGCATCGCCGCGAAGTCGTCGCGGGTCGGTTGGGCAGCAGAAGCCATGTAATCGCGTACCTTTGTTCGTCGGGTCCGGCACCATGCCGCCCGTTCAGCGCCGACGACGAGCACCATGCCCGTCGCCTTTAACAGGCGTTGACCGGACGCTGGCCTTGCCTGCGCCCGATTTCAATGTCTGCTAGCCGCCCCGCAGCCGCGCTTCGACGAGCGCGATAGCCTGGGTGACGGCCGCTCCTATATCGAGATTCGTCGTATCGAGCAAGACGGCGTCGGAGGCCTTCGTCAACGGGGCGGCATGCCGCCCCGAATCGCGCGCATCGCGAGCGAGGATGTCACCAAGAACCGTCTCATGGCTCAATACATGCCCGGCGCGCGCCAGCTCAGCGGCTCGACGGGCGGCACGCACGTCGGGGGATGCCGTGACGAACAATTTCGCGGGAGCGTCCGGCGCAATCACAGTACCGATGTCGCGCCCGTCGAGCACCGCGCCCTTGGCCTGCGCGGCGAAGGCACGTTGCCGCGTCAGCAGTGCGGCGCGAACCGCAGGGTGCGCCGAGACGATCGACGCGGCCTGTGCATTGTCGGCGCTCATCAGGTCTGGCTCGTCGAGCAACGTTTCATCGAGCGCGATCGCCGCCGCTTCGGCGAGTGCAGCATCGCCCGGGTCGCCGCCACTGCGGCGCACCGCCAGCCCGACCGCGCGATAAAGCTTGCCGGTGTCGAGGTGACCGAGACCGAAATGCCGGGCGAGCGCGCGCGCCACAGTGCCTTTGCCGCTCGCGGCGGGACCGTCGACGGCGATGACGAGAGGGACGAGCTGTTTCATGCGGCGCAACGCATAGCGGACGCGGTGGTTGTGTCGACCCCATCGGCGGCCCATGGTCGGTCGCGATGAGCGGGGGCGTACCATCGGGCGGGGGAGTCGTGTGCGTTCTAGGGACGCGGCCCGAGGCGATCAAGCTCGCGCCAGTCGTCCTGGCGCTGGCGGCGCGCGGGGTGGCGGTGACGCTTTGCAGCACCGGGCAGCAGCGCGATCTGACCCGGGCGACGCTCGACGATTTCGGGCTGGTCCCGAACATCGACCTCGACCTGATGAAGCCCGACCAGTCGCCGCAGGTATTCGTCGCTACGGCATTGCCACTGCTTGGGCAGACGATCGCCCGCCTCGCTCCGGCGATGGTCATCGTCCAGGGCGACACAGCGACGACGCTCGCCGGGGCGATGGCGGCGGCGTATACCCGTGTCCCGGTCGCGCATGTCGAGGCAGGGCTGCGCAGCGGCACCGCCGAGCCCTTTCCCGAGGACATGCACCGCCGGGTCATCGCCCAACTCGCGACGCATCATTTTGCCCCGACCCAGATCGCGCAGGCGGCGCTCGTCCGCGAGGGGATTGCGTGGGGTGCGATCAGCGTCACCGGCAACCCGGTGATCGATGCGCTGCGGCTCGCCGAGGCGCGGCTTGGTGCCGACCCGGCACTGCGGGCGGGCGTCGATCAAGTGCTCCCGCCGCTGCGTGAGGGCCGCGCACTGGTGCTTGTCACTGCCCATCGCAGAGAGAATCATGTGCACATGGCTTCGATCGCCGCGGCGGTCGCGGCAATCGCGGCGGCGCACGATGTCGACATCGTTGTGCCGCTTCACCCCAATCCTGCTTCGGGCGCGGTATTGCGGGGACGGTTGGAGCAGGTGACTAACGTCGCGTTGGTGCAGCCGCTCGGTTATCTCGCGTTCGTCACGCTGCTGCGCCGGGCGAGGCTCGTCCTGACCGACTCGGGCGGGGTACAGGAGGAGGCTCCCGCGTTCGGCTGCCCCGTGCTGGTGCTGCGTGATTCGACCGAACGCCCCGAAGGCATCGAGGCCGGGGCCGCGCGGCTGGTCGGCACCGATCCGGCGACGATCGTCGCGGCGGTGGCTGGACTTATCACCGACGACGCGGTTCATGCCGCGATGACCACCGCAATCCTGCCTTATGGCGATGGCTATGCCGCCGACCGGATCGCCGCGATCGTCGCCGCCGAGATCGTCCGTCGATGACCGTGCTCGTCACCGGCGTCGCCGGGTTCATCGGGTTTCACACCGCCCAAGCGCTGCTGGCACGCGGCGAGACGGTCATCGGGATCGATAACGTCAATGACTATTACGACCCGCAATTAAAGCGCGACCGGCTCGACCAGCTCGGCGGCGACTTCATCTTCGACTATTGCGACTTCAGCGATTTCACGGCGCTGACCAAGGTGCTGCGCCGCCACTCGTTCGACCGGATCGTCCACCTCGGGGCGCAGGCAGGGGTCGGCTATTCGCTCAAGGACCCACACAGCTATGTCCGGTCGAACCTTGCCGGGCATCTCAACCTGCTCGAGATCGCGCGGACGGCCGATGGCCTGCGCCACATGGTCTATGCCTCGTCGTCGTCGGTCTATGGGGCCAACACCAAGCTGCCGTTCGCAGTCGACGATCGCGCCGACAACCCCGTTTCGCTCTACGCCGCGACCAAGCGCGCCGACGAACTGATGAGCGAAAGCTACGCGCATTTGTTCGCCATCCCGTTGACCGGCCTGCGCTTCTTTACCGTCTACGGGCCGTGGGGACGCCCCGACATGGCGATCTGGCGCTTTACCGAGCGCATCCTCAAGGGCATTCCTATCGAGCTTTATAACGCCGGGCGAATGCGCCGCGACTTCACCTATATCGACGATATCGTCGGCGGCGTGCTCCTCGCGCTCGACTGTCCGCATGGTGGCGAACACCGGGTCTATAACCTCGGCAACAGCCGCTCCGAAGACCTCGCGCACCTCGTCGAGCTAATCGAGTCGGCGACCGGAAAGGCAGCTATCCGCGAACTGCTGCCGATGCAGCCCGGCGATGTCCGCGAAACCTACGCCGATATCGCCGCAACAACCGCCGCCCTCGGCTTCGTCCCGACGACAAGCATCGAAACCGGCATCCCGAAATTCGTCGACTGGTTCCGCAACTACACCGGGCTCTGAACCGCCCCCAGCATAGTCATCAGGCCGACGAAGCCGGGGAAGCTCGTCGCCACCGGGCGCGCGTCGTCGACCGTCACTGCCGCTGTCGCGCGCAGCCCGAGGACGGCGAAGCTCATCGCGATCCGGTGATCGAGACGCGCGGCGACAGTCGCCCCGCCCGCGACCATCTCGCCGCCATTACCGTAGACGATCAGCCCGTCGGGCAGCTCCTCGACGCGAACTCCGCAGGCGGTCAGCCCCGCCGCCATCACCGCGATGCGGTCGCTCTCCTTGACGCGCAGCTCGCTCAGGCCGCGCATCACCGTCGTTCCCTGTGCGAACGCAGCGGCGACGAACAGGACCGGGAACTCGTCGATCATCGACGCGGCGATCTCGGGCGGTACCTCGATCCCAGTCAGCGCGCCTGCCGCGACGGTGATGTCGGCGACCGGCTCGCCGCCAACCTCGCGCTGCTGGCCGAGCGTGACATCGGCCCCCATCATCGCCAGCACGCGGAGCAGCCCGTCGCGGGTCGGATTGACCCCGACCCCGCCGATCGTCACCCGGCTGCCCGGCACGATCAGCGCGGCGACGATCGGGAATGCCGCCGACGAGATATCGCCCGGCACGACGATCACCTGCGGGCGCAACTCGGCCTCGCCGGTGACGGTGATCGCGCGACCCTCGGGCGTGTCCTCGACGCGAACTTCGGCTCCGAAGGCGCGCAGCATCCGCTCGCTGTGATCGCGGGTCGCCTCGGGTTCGACGACCGTCGTGCGCCCGGGAGCGTTTAGCCCTGCAAGCAAGACCGCCGACTTGACCTGCGCCGACGCCACCGGAAGGACATAGCGCAGCGGCACCGCCGGACAGCGCCCGGTCATCGTCAGCGGCAGGCGCCCGCCCGGCGCGGTGGCGAAGCTCGCCCCCATCAGCCCGAGCGGAACCGTCACCCGCGCCATCGGGCGGCTCGACAGCGAGGCGTCGCCGGTGAAGGTCGCGGTGATCGGGTGCGACGCGATCAGGCCCATCAGCAGGCGCGTCGAGGTGCCGCTGTTACCCATGTCGAGCGCGGTTGCCGGCTGGAGCAGCCCGCCGACGCCGACGCCCCAGATCCGCCAGCGCCCCGCTTCCCCGCCGGCGCCAGCGTCTTTCCTGACGATCTCCGCCCCCATCGCGCGCAGCGCGGCGGCGGTCGACAGCACGTCTTCGCCCTCCAACAAACCATCGACGACGGTCTCGCCGACCGCGAGCGCGCCGAACATCAGCGCGCGGTGCGAGATCGACTTGTCGCCGGGAACGGTGACGGTGCCCGACAGCGGTCCCTCGGCGCGAAGCGAAAGCGACTGGGGGGCGTTCATAGGGTTCCGAACGGGGCTAGGAGATGGCAGGAAGGCCGCGGGCTTTTGACAGCCCCCCGGGGCTGTGGCAATGACCCGCGCTTGTCGCGCCGGGGTCGCCCGCGCTGCCCGGAGTTCTGTCATGGTCAATCCCGAATGGGGCACCAAGCGTGCCTGCCCGAAATGCAACACGCGCTTCTACGATCTTGGCAACGAAGATCCTGTGACGTGCATCAACTGCGGCAACGTCTGGGTGCCCGAATCGATGCTCAAGTCGAAGCAGCCGCTGCCGTTCGAAACCGCCAAGCCCGCCGTCAAGACGAATGAGGACGGCGAGGTGATCGACGCCGACGACGAGGACCTCGACGTCGCCGAAGACGCCGAAGAGCCCGATGTCGACATCGGCGACGACGAGGATCTGGCCGTTGTCGTCCCGGACGACGGCGAAGAAGAGGCGTAGGTCATTCGACCCCGGTCCGATGGGCCGGGGGAAACTCTTGCGCCCGCGCTTGCGTTGGCGTAGTCAGCCGCTCCGCCCGGCCCAACGGGTGGATCACGTGGTACGGGGCCTTAGCTCAGCTGGGAGAGCGCTACGATGGCATTGTAGAGGTCAGCGGTTCGATCCCGCTAGGCTCCACCACCACCCTCACCGCATCCGATCCGCCACGGCGGGAAGCGCTGGTTGACCCCGGCGTGGTACAGGAAGATGCGGTTGCCTGCCGGATCGGTCGTTCGCGCGCAGCGCCACAGATAGTCCTCGTCGCGCGGCGGATAATCGAACACTACCCCCCGCGCCGCTGCCGCCGCGACCTCAGCATCGACGTCGTCGGAATGCAGGTAAATCTCTGCCGCTCCAGCGTGCTCGCCATCCGCCATGACCTCGACCGACAGCGTCGACCCGCTGCCCATCTCGAACCGCGCATAGCGTGGCGGCGCGGCGACGATCTGGGTTAGCCCCAGCGCGGTGTAGAAGGCGACGCTCGCGACATAGTCGTGCGCTGGCAGGGTGACGTGGTTGAGGTTCATGGCTTCGGCCTCCGCCTTTCTTTTGCCGCGCGCCGGACCTAGATGCCAGTTATGCAAATTCCCGGCTTCATTGACCCCGTTCCGGTGCCGCGCGTCGCGTCGCTACGCGCCGACGGCAAGACTGCGATCGTCGGGCTGACGCGGACCGAGTTGACTGAGGCGCTGACCACGGCGGGCATCCCCGCGAAGCAGGCGAAGATGCGCGCATCGCAGGTGTGGCATTGGGTGTATCACCGCGGCGTCGTCGACTTCGACCTGATGGCGAACATCGCGCGCGACACCCGCACCGTTCTCGCCGAGCATTTCGTCGTCGGACGCCCCGAGATTGCGCAGGCACAGGTGTCGACCGACGGGACGCGTAAGTGGCTGCTACGCTTCGACGATGGCAACGAGGCCGAGTGCGTCTTCATTCCCGATGCCGATCGCGGGACATTGTGCGTGTCGGCGCAGGTCGGATGCACGCTCAATTGCCGCTTCTGCTTTACCGGCACGATGAAGCTCGTCCGCAACCTGACGCCGGGCGAGATCGTCGGACAGGTGATGCTCGCACGCGATGCGCTCGGCGAATGGCCGACAGGCGCTGCGAAGCCCGTCGCGAGGGCCGACGACGACGATGACGACGCGGACGACGACGATGCGCCGCGCGGCAACTATACCTCCGAAGGCCGGATGCTGACCAACATCGTGATGATGGGGATGGGCGAGCCGCTGTATAATTTCGAGGCGGTCAAGGCGGCGCTCGGCATCGTCATGGACGCGACCGGGCTTGGCCTGTCGAAGCGGCGGATTACGCTATCGACGTCGGGCGTGGTGCCGATGATGGCGCGGGCGGGCGAGGAGATCGGGGTCAACCTCGCGGTGTCGCTCCACGCAGTGACCAAGGAGGTCCGCGACGAGATCGTCCCGATCAACAAGCGCTATGGCATCGACGAGCTGCTCGCGGCGTGCGCGGCGTACCCGGGGGCGAACAACGCCCGGCGGATCACCTTCGAGTACGTCATGCTCAAGGACAAGAACGACAGCGACGACGACGCGCGCGAGCTCGTCCGGCTGATCCGCAAGTACCGTCTGCCGGCGAAGGTCAATTTGATCCCGTTCAACCCGTGGCCGGGATCGGACTATCTATGTTCGGACCCGGATCGGATCGCGCGGTTCAGCGATATCGTCTTTCGCGGCGGCATCTCGGCCCCGGTGCGCCGCCCGCGCGGTCGCGACATCATGGCGGCATGCGGGCAGTTGAAGTCGGCGAGCGAGAAGATCAGCCGCGCCGAGCTCGACCGGCGCTCGGCGGAGAAAGAAGCCGGGTGGGTCGATGCGGCGGCGTAACTGGCTCACCAGATCGAATACTCATCATCGTCGTCTTCCGGCGATTTGCGAACAAGGTTCAGATATGCGCGCCACAGCCGCTTAAGCCACACAACAATTTTCATATCCGCCCCCAGATTGCTGGGGACACTATGGGTAAGTATCAATCACTCCTAACGAATTATAAAGAGTCGGATGACGGATCCGTCTGGACGAGTCAGCGTAACCGGAACCTATCTATAACCGAAACGATCTAACGATAGTTAGCCCGGCCGCCGCCGGGGCAGCAGGGTTGGCCATGTTTCTTCTCACACGCTTGTTCAACAAGATGATCCGCGAAGGCGAACTGACGATCGTCGACCATCGCGGCACGGTCCACCGTTTCGGCGCGCCGTCGGCGACGATCCGCCCGGTGACCTTCCGCCTAACCGACGCCCGGACTGCGCGCGCTATCGCGCTGGGGCCCGCGATCGGCGCGGGCGAGGGCTATATGGACGGCCGCCTGATCATGGAAGACGGGGACATCAAGGACCTCGTCCACCTCGTCACGCACAACGTCCGCTGGGACCGCGATAATCCGATCCGGCTCGGACTGTGGCGGCAGGCGGCGATCGCGGCGAAGCTCGACCAGATCAATTTCAGCCGCCGGTCGAAGCGCAATGTCGCGCACCATTACGATCTGTCCGACCGGCTGTACGACCTCTTCCTCGACGCCGACCGCCAATATTCATGCGCCTATTACGATCACGACGACGACAGTCTCGAGACCGCCCAAGCCCACAAAAAAGCGCATATCGCCGCCAAGCTCGATCTCAAGCCCGGCCAGCGCGTCCTCGACATCGGCTGCGGCTGGGGCGGGATGGCGCTGTATCTCCACCGTGTCGCCGGGGTCGACGTCACCGGCGTGACGCTGTCCGAGGAGCAGTTGAAGGTCGCGCGCCGCCGCGCTGCCGAGGCCGGAGTCTCCGACCATGTCCGCTTCGAACTGATCGACTATCGCGCGCTCACTGGCCAATTCGACCGGATCGTCTCGGTCGGGATGTTCGAGCATGTCGGGCTGCCGCATTACCGCCAGTTCTTCGACAAGGTCCATTCGCTGCTGACCCCCGACGGCGTCGCGCTGATCCACACCATTGCCCGTGCCGACGGCCCGGGGGCGACCGACCCGTGGACCGCAAAGTACATCTTCCCCGGCGGCTATGCCCCGGCGTTGTCGCAGATCACCCCGGCGGTCGAGCGTGCGTGGCTGTGGATCACCGACATCGAGGTGCTGCGCCTTCATTATGCGCTGACCCTCGAGGAATGGTATCGCCGGGCGGTCGCGGCGGAGGACAAGATCGTCGCCCTGTACGACGCGCGCTTCTTCCGGATGTGGCAGTTCTACCTCGCAGCGGCGATCGCGGCCTTCCGCAACGACGGACATATGAACGTCCAGGTGCAGCTGACACGGAAACGTGACGTGCTCCCGATCACGCGTGACTATATGGCGGCAGCCGAGATGCGCTATCGCGCCATCGACGAGCAATTGGAGCGCAAGACAGCATGATCGAAGCCGAATGGTGGGACTATGAGGACGCCGACGAACTGTACGATGCGGTCGCGTCGGACATCGAATTCATCATCGACAGCGCCTTGGACGCGCGCGGCGATGCGCTGATCGCGCTGCCCGGCGGGGCACTGCCGGGGCCGGTCTATGCGCGGCTGGCGAAGGCCAAGCTCAACTGGAAGCGCGTAACGATCATTCCCACCGACGACCGGATGGTCGCCCCGACCGATGCGTCGAGCACGGTTGGCATGCTCGCGCGCGCCTTCCTGCCGATCGGCGCGCGGGTCATCCCGCTGATCGGCGACGCCAAGGCCGAGTATAAGAAGGCCGGACTCGACGCCGACGAACGCCTCGGCGCGATGAAGTGGCCGCTCGACCTCGCGTGGCTCGTGGTCGATGCCGACGGCGGCACCGGGTCGCTCGTCGCCAGCCCCGACCTCGACGCGGCGATCACCGCGCCGGCGACGTGCAAGGCGATCGGGGTGATGCCCGCGGGCGGCAAGGACGGGCGGGTGACGCTGACCAAGACAACGCTGATGGCGGCGCGCGCGCTGTCGGTCGCTTGCCAGGGCGATGCGGCAAAGGCCGCGCTCGAGACCGCGCTCGAAGACGGGGCCAAGTCGAAGCTCCCGGTTGGACGCCTGCTTGCGGGGACCGAACTCCCCTTCGATATCCACTGGGTCGCGTGAAGTCGGGCGCTAAATCGGGCAGCACCGTCGTTGTCTGGGCGGCGCTTGCGGGCAATCTCGCGATCGCCGTCGTCAAGTTCATCGCGGCGGCGATCAGCGGATCGTCGGCGATGCTGTCCGAGGGGGTACACAGCCTCGTCGACACGATCAACGAGGTGTTGCTGCTGTACGGCATGAAGCGCAGCGCGCGGAAGCCCGACGCCGATCACCCGCTCGGCTACGGCCGCGAGCTGTACTTCTGGAGCTTCGTCGTCGCGCTGCTGATCTTCGCGGTCGGAGCCGGCGTCTCGGTCTACGAGGGCGTTGCGCACCTGCTCCACCCCGAGCCGATCAGTTCGCCCGCGCTGGTCTTCGGCGTGCTCGGGGTTTCAGCGGTCTTCGAGGGGGCGTCGTGGTTCGTCGCCTTCCGCGAATTCCGCTCGAAGCAAGGCGGGCTGACGATCTGGCAGGCGTTCCGCCGGTCGAAGGACCCGCCGTCGTTCATGGTGCTGTTCGAGGATTCAGCGGCCCTGACCGGGATCGCCGTTGCCGCCGCCGGTTCAGGGCTCGCGGTCGTCACCGGCGATCCGCGCTGGGACGGCGCGGCGAGCCTGCTGATCGGGCTGATCCTCGCCGTCGTCGCTGCGCTGCTCGCGCGCGAGTCGAAGGCGCTGCTGATCGGCGAGCGCGCCGACCCCGCGCTGAGTACGGCGGTCCTGCGGCTCGCGCACGAGACCGCCGGGGTCGACCGGGCGAACGGCGTCGCGACGATCCAGCTCGCCCCCGACCAGGTCGTCGTCACCCTCAGTCTCGAATTCGACGACGCGCTGCGGACGCCGGAAATCGAGGCGGCGGTGATCGATCTCGAACGTCGCATCCGCGACCACCACCCCGAGGTGTCAGCGATTTTCGTCAAGCCGCAGGCCAACCACGAAGCGAAACGACGGCAGGCGTCGGGCGAGAGCGGGCTCCGGATCGACGATCTGCGATAGGCCGATGCTGGCCCCTTAGTGGCAGATGTGGTCGTCCCAGGCATCGTTGGCGCGTGGACTTCCGAAGCCGCAGCTTGCCTAAGGCGCCCGAGGTAACACTAAACGCGTTGCTCCGGGCTTGTCAGAGCTTCACGGCGTTGAGGCGCAGCGCATTGAGCACGACGGTCAACGATGACAGCGCCATCGCCGCCCCGGCGAACATCGGCGACAGGAGAATACCCGCGACGGGGTAAAGCACTCCAGCCGCCACCGGCACGCCGATGCCGTTGAACACGAACGAGAAGCACAGGTTCTGGCGAATGTTGCGCATCGTCGCTCTCGACAGCGTGCGCGCGCGCACGATCGCCGAGATGTCGCCGCCGGTCAGCGTCATGCCCGCGCTCTCGATCGCGACGTCGGTGCCGGTGCCCATTGCCAGCCCGACGTTGGCGGCTGCCAAAGCGGGCGCGTCGTTGATGCCATCGCCCGCCATCGCGACGCGGCGGCCCTGTGCCTTGAGCTCGCCGACGATCCGCGCCTTGTCCTCCGGCGCAAGCCCGGCGCGAACCTCGTCGAGGCCGCCGACCGCGGTTGCGACCGCGTTCGCCGTGGTCAGGTTGTCGCCGGTCAGCATGATGACGCGAAGACCGTCGGCGCGGAGTGCGGTGATCGCCTCGCGGACGTTGCCGCGAACCGGATCGGCGATGGCGAGAAACCCGGCGAGCCTGCCGCCGATGGCGACGAACAGCGTGCCCGCGCCGGTCTGGCGCTGCGCGTCGGCGGCGGCTTCGAGCGGCGACGGATCGACCCCGACGCGCGTCATCTGCGCAGTGTTGCCGAGCACGACCGGAACGCCATCGACGGTGGCGCTGACGCCGAGCCCGGTCTGCGAGGCGAAGTCCGCGACGGTGCCGAACGCCAGCTGCTGCTCACGTGCAGCGCCGACGATGGCGCGGGCGAGCGGGTGCTCCGACTGCGCCTCGACGGCGGCCGCGGCGGCGAGGAGTTGCTCGGCGGTGAAGCCGGGTACCGGCTCGGTGGCGGTGAGGCGGGGCTTGCCCTCGGTCAGCGTTCCGGTCTTGTCGACGACCAGCGTGTCGACCGTGTCGAACGCCTGCAACGCCTCGGCGTTCTTGATCAGCACGCCCGCCTGCGCCCCGCGCCCGGCGGCGACCATGATCGACATCGGCGTCGCCAGTCTGAGCGCGCACGGGCAGGCGATGATCAGGACCGCGATCGCATTGAGCAGGGCGTGGCCCATCCGCGGTTCGGGTCCGACGAGGCTCCAGACGACGAAAGTGATGACCGAGACGAGCACGACGGCGGGGACGAACCAGCCCGCGACGCGGTCGGCAACGGCCTGAATCGGGGCGCGGCTGCGCTGCGCGTCGGCGACCATCCGGACGATCCGGGCCAGCATCGTGTCGGCCCCGACGGCGCGCGCCTCCATGACGAGGCTGCCGGTGCCGTTGACCGTGCCGCCGGTGAGCGCAGCGGCGGCAGACTTCTCGACCGGCGCCGGCTCGCCGGTCAGCATCGACTCATCGACCGCCGAGCGCCCGTCGATGACGATGCCGTCGACCGGGATCGCTTCGCCGGGGCGGATGCGGAGCCGGTCGCCGGTGCGCACCTCGGCGAGCGCGACTTCGGACTCGCTGCCATCGGCGGCCAGCCGATGTGCGGTCTTGGGGGCGAGGTCGAGCAATGCCCGGATCGCGCGGCCGGTCGCAGCCCGCGCGCGGAGTTCGAGCACCTGGCCAAGCAGGACGAGCGTCACGACGACGCCTGCCGCCTCGTAGTAGACCGGGACCGCCCCGTGCATCCGGAACGCCGACGGGAACACGCCCGGAACCAGCGTCGCGGCGAGGCTATAGAGGAAGGCGGCACCCACCCCGATCGCGATCAGCGTGAACATGTTGAGGTGCCGGGTGACGACCGACGTCCACCCCCGCGCAAAGAACGGCCACCCTGCCCAAAGGACGATCGGCGCGGACAGAGCGAGCTGAACCCATGCCGAAGTGCGCGCGTCGAACAGGTGCCAGCCGAACATCTCGGCACCCATCGAGACGACCAGCAGCGGCACGGCGAGAACGCCCGCGAACCAGAGCCGCCGGGTGAAGTCGACGAGTTCGGGATTGGGGGCGTCGTCGAGCGATGGCTCCGCCGGTTCGAGCGCCATGCCGCAGATCGGGCAGCTCCCCGGTTTGTCGCGACGAATCTCGGGATGCATCGGGCAGGTCCAGACCGCACCGGATGCCGCCGACGCTTCTCGCGGCGCACCGAGGTATTTGGCAGGATCGGCGACGAACTTCGTCCGGCAGCCGGCACTGCAAAAATGATAGGTCTGCTCGTGGTACGCGGCATGATGCGGCGATCCCGCCGGATCGACGGTCATGCCGCAGACCGGGTCCTTGACGGTGGCAGCGCCGCTCGCCGCGAGCTCCGCCGGATGTGCCGCGTGATCGTCAAGTCGCGCGCCGGTCATGGCAATTGTCCTTCGATCCAAGGGTATAACCGAGGCACGCGGCGCGCAGGTCCGTAAAGTGCGCGGCACTCAAGAAATCCTTCGCCGTGCCGCACTTGCCGCGCCCGTCAACCATCGCCTAATGCGGGCCATCGCAACCGGAGCCTGCCCGATGACCAACCCGCTTTTCCGCCCGTTCGATATGGCCGGGCTGCACCTGCCCAACCGGATCGTCATGGCGCCGATGACGCGGTCGTTCTCGCCCGGCGGGGTGCCCGGTGCGAACGTCGCCGAATATTACCAGCGGCGCGCCGAGGGGCAGGTCGGGCTGATCGTTACCGAAGGCACCGGGGTCAATCGCGCCGGGTCGCTCAACGACCCCAACGTGCCGGTGTTTCACGGTGAAGCGGCGCTCGGCGGCTGGGGCAAGGTCGTCGACGCGGTCCATAGCGCGCACGGCAAGATCGCGCCGCAGTTGTGGCACGTCGGCGCGATGAAGAATCCGACGCTGCCCGATTACAAGCACGAGGCCGAGGGCCCGTCGGGGCTGCTCCGCCCGGGCAAGGCGTACGGCAATGCGATGTCCGACGCTGATATCGCCGACACGATCGCCGCCTTCGCGCAGGCCGCCGCCGATGCCAAGCGCATCGGCTTCGACGCGGTCGAGCTCCACGGCGCACACGGCTATCTGATCGACCAGTTCTTCTGGGAGGGGACCAATGTCCGCGACGACGGCTGGAACGGCGCGCTGCCCGAACGCGCGCGCTTTGCCGGTGAAGTCGTCAAGGCGGTCAAGGCTGCGATCGGCGACCTACCGCTAATCATCCGCCTGTCGCAATGGAAGCAGCAGGACTTCACCGTCAAGCTCGCCGCCACCCCCGACGCGCTGGCGGCATGGCTCAACCCCCTCGCCGAGGCCGGGGCGGACGTCTTCCATTGCTCGCAGCGCCGCTTCTGGGAACCCGAGTTTGCCGAGATCGACGGCGACGAGGGGCTCAATTTTGCCGGCTGGGCGAAGAAGCTGACCGGCAAGCCGACGATCACCGTCGGCTCGGTCGGCCTGTCGGGCGAGTTCGTCGCAGGCTTCGGCGGCGAGCAGTCGCAGCCGGCGTCGCTCGACAACCTGCTCGAGCGGCTGGAGAAGGACGAGTTCGACCTCGTCGCGGTCGGCCGCGCATTGATCGTCGATCCCGACTGGGCGGAAAAAGTCCGCGACGGGCGGATGGGCGAGCTGAAGGACTTCGACCGCGGCGCGCTGGCGACATTGGTCTGAGCTAGCGCCTGGTTCCTCCCCTTTGCTTTCGGGGGAGGAGCTAGTCGTCCTCGTCGTCGAATCCGACCAGGTCCAGCGCCCGCGCCCGCATCTGCCGCGTCTGGCACCAGTGGACCAGCGCCTCCTCGCGCCCGTGCGTCACCCACACCTCGTTCGGCGCGAGTTCGGTGCAGGTTGTCGTCAGTTCGTCCCAGTCGGCGTGGTCGGAGATGATCAGCGGCAGCTCGACCTGTCGCTGGACCGCGCGCTGGCGGACGCGCATCCAGCCCGACGCCATTGCGGTGATCGGGTCGGGCAGGCGGCGGCTCCAACGGTCGTTAAGCGCCGACGGCGGGGCGATGACGACGCTGCCCTTGAGGTCGGCGGCCTTCAATCCGGCCGCGGGTCGCAGGTCGCCGAGGTCGACCCCGAGCGCGACGTACAGGTCGCACAGCCGCTGGACCGCGCCATGGAGGTAGATCGGCGCGTCGTGCCCGAGCTGGCGCAATTCGGCGATCACCCGCTGCGCCTTGCCGAGCGCATACGCGCCGATGACGACGCAGCGCTCGGGGTTGTGGCTGAGCGCGGTCAGGACTTTGGCGATCTCCTGCCCGGTGTCGGGGTGGCGGAAGACCGGCAAGCCGAAGGTCGCCTCGGTGACGAAGATGTCGCACGGCACCGGCTCGAACGCGGCGCAGGTCGGGTCGGCGCGGCGCTTGTAATCGCCTGACACGACGATCCGCTCGCCGGCATGGTCGAGGACGATCTGCGCCGAGCCGAGGACGTGCCCGGCGGGGACGAAGGTCGCGGTGACGTCGCCGACGCGGATGCTTTCGCCGTACGCCGCCTTCTGCCCGACCTGCTCGCCGTAGCGCACGTCCATGATCGCCAGCGTTTCGGCCGTCGCCAGCACCTTGCCGTGCCCGCCCCGGGCATGGTCGGCGTGTCCGTGAGTGACTAATGCCGACGGCTTCGGGCTCGACGGATCGATCCAGAAGTCGCCGGGAGCGACGTAGATGCCCTCGGGGTGGGGCTGGAGCCATGAACCTGCGGGCATAAGGCGAATATATAGGCCGCCCCCGCCGAGCCCGCCACCGGTCCAGCCGTGGCGGTATCGTCGCACAACCGTAACGTTCGGTAGCTAACGCTGCGGTCTGTTAACTACGCTTGGAGCGACAGCATGACCTTTGGATTCACCCGCGGCCTCGTCGTCGCGCTCGGCATGCTCGCCGCGGTCCCGGCCGACGCCCTGGTGATCTACCAGAGCGCGGCTTACTCCGGCGTCGACAGCGGCGAATATATTTTGAGCGAAAACAACTTCATGGGCGCGGTGTTCACGCTCGGCCGGACCACCGCGATCACCGGCATCGGGGCGCAATTCGGTGGCTTTCCCGGCGGCAACATCTTCGGCGCGATCGTGCCGCTGTCTTCCCGCGCGGCGTTCCCCGCCGGCAAGTCGACCGACCTCGCCGACATCAGCCTCGGCCATGTCGTCTTCGCCGTGACCGGCGCGACGCAGGACCTTGTCGCGCCGCTGCCGCTGACGCTTTCGGCGGGGACCTACGGCGTGATCTTCGGTTCGGGCCAGTTCGGCGCGACGGGCTACGCTGGCCTGGGTTACGAGAATACGCCGTCGGGTTCGCCGACGCTGTTCCGGTCGTTCTTCTCCGACGACTGGGCTTCGTTCAGCGACACCGGCGTCCGCATCACCGTCGAGGGCGCGACCGCAGCCGTGCCCGAACCCGCCGCCTGGGCGCTGATGATCGCCGGCTTCGGCATGGTCGGCTTTGCAGCCCGTCGCCGGACGCGCACCGCGATCGCCTGACGCAAGGGCCGAAGCGCGGCGGTGGCGTAACCGGCGGCGGTTGCTCCTATATCGGTTGCGATGCCGCCGCTGCCCGCCCCGATTCTCGACTGGTTCGCCACGCGCGGCTGGGGTGTGCGGCGGCATCAGCTCGAGATGCTCGCCGCCTCCCGGGCGGGGGAGCATGCGCTGCTCGTTGCGCCCACCGGCTCGGGCAAGACGCTTGCCGGGTTCCTGCCGAGCCTTGCCGAGTTGATCGCGGAGCCAGTCGACGGGCTGCACACGCTCTACGTCTCGCCGTTGAAGGCGCTCGCGGTCGACGTCCAGCGCAACCTGCTCAACCCGATCGCCGAGATGGGGCTCGATATCCGGGTCGAGACGCGGACCGGTGACACGCCGTCCGACCGCAAGGCCCGCCAGCGCGAGCGGCCGCCGCAGATCCTGCTGACGACGCCGGAGTCGCTGTCACTGCTGATCAGCTACCCCGACGCCGACCGGATGCTTGGGCAACTCAAGACGGTGATCGTCGACGAGGTCCATGCCTTTGCGACGACCAAGCGCGGCGACATCCTCAACCTCGCGATGGCGCGGCTCCAGGCGCTCAGCCCCAACCTCCGCCGCGTCGCACTGTCGGCGACGATCGCCGACCCCGAGGCGTATCAGGGCTGGCTCGCGCCCGATGCCGATGCCGCGAGCGTCCGCCTCGTCCACGGCGACCCGGGGGCCGAGCCGCACGTTGACATCCTCGTCCCCGACGGGCGGATCCCGTGGGCGGGGCACAACGGGCGCTATGCCGCGCGCGAGGTGATCAAGCTGATCGCCCGCCACAAATTGACGATCGTCTTCGTCAACACCCGCGCGGTCGCCGAGCTGATCTTCCGCGACTTGTGGGCGGAGAACGACGCTTCCTTCCCGATCGGCATCCACCACGGCTCGCTCAGTCCCGAGGCGCGGCGCAAGGTCGAGAACGCGATGGCGACCGGGCGGCTGCGCGCGATCGTCGCGACCGCGAGCCTCGACCTCGGCATCGACTGGGGCGACGTCGACCTCGTCGTCCAGATGGGCGCGCCGAAGGGATCGTCGCGCCTGCTCCAGCGCATCGGCCGCGCCAACCACCGGATGGACGAGGCGTCGGAGGCGGTCGTCGTCCCCGGCAACCGCTTCGAGTATCTCGAAAGCCTCGCGGCGCGCGACGCGGTCGAGGCGCACGAACTCGACGTCGATCTGTTTCGTCCCGGCGGGGTCGACGTCCTCGCGCAGCACCTGATGGCGTGCGCCTGCTCCGCCCCGTTCGCGGCGGACGCGATGTACGACGAGGTGCGGTCGTCCGCCCCCTACGCCGGGCTGCCGCGCGCCGAGTTCGACCGCACCCTCGGCTTCATCGAGTCGGGCGGCTACGCGCTGCGGGCATACGAGCGCTACAAGCGGCTGACGCTCGGCCCCGACGGGCTGTACCGCGTCAGCCACCCGCGAATGGCGGCGCAGCACCGCTTGAATGCCGGGACGATCGTCGAGGCGGCGGCCTTGAACGTCGTCTATGGCAAGGCGGGGCGCGGACGGGGGCGAAGCTTCGGCAAGGTCGAGGAATGGTTCGCCAGCCAGCTTCGGGTCGGCGACAGCTTCATGTTCGCGGGGCAAGTCCTTGAAGTCACCGGCTTCGACGGCCCCGACTTGTTCGTCAAGCTGGGCAAGGGTGACCCGCGCGTGCCGACCTATGTCGGCGGCCGGATGCCGCTGTCGACCAACCTCGCGCGGCGGGTGCGCGGGTTGTTCAACACCCCCGAACGCTGGGCCGAGATGCCGCCCGACGTCTGCGAATGGCTCGACATCCAGCGCCAGCGGTCGTCGCTGCCGGGGATGGACGACCTGCTCGTCGAGACCTTCCCGGCGGACGGGCGAAACTACATGGTCGCGTACGGCTTCGAGGGGCGCAACGCCCACCAGACGCTTGGCATGCTCCTGACCCAGCGGATGGAAAAAGCCGGGCTTGCCCCGCTCGGTTTCGTCGGCAGCGACTACATGGTGGCGACGTGGAGCCTTAACCCCGTCACCGACCCCAAGCCTTTGTTCTCGCCCGACGTTTTCGAGGACGAGCTCGCCGAATGGATCGCCGGGTCGCCGTTCCTGCGGCGGGCGTTCCGCGAGGTCGCGGTGATCGCGGGGCTGATCGACCGGGTCCATCCGGGACAGCACAAGACGGGCAAGCAGGTGACGTTTTCGAGCGACCTGATCTACGACGTCCTCCGGCGGCACGAGCCCGACCATCTGCTGCTGACCGCGGCATGGACCGACGCGCGGTCAAAGATCACCGACATCGGACGTCTTGCCGGGCTGCTCGAGAGGTCGCAGACGCATCTCGTCCACCGCGTCCTCGACCGCGTCTCCCCGCTCGCGGTGCCGGTCCTGCTCGAAGCCGGCAAGGAGCGCGTGTTCGGCGCGGCCGACGACGCGCTGCTGATCGAGGCGGATGCGCTGGCGGAAGCGGCGATGCGGCTCGACTGATACAGGACCAGTCAGAACCCGCGACGTCCGATCTGGTACAATCCCAGCGCTAAGTCCAGAATAAGTTCACACAAACGACGGTGTATTTTGACCTTCGTCGCTTCCCGATCGCACGTCTCCCGCGATGCAAAGCGGCAGCTCCACACGATGAGAAAGAACGACAGGCGCCGCCCGGTGACGACTCGATAGCGGCGACGCTAGGCGCGCGGTGGGGGTGTAGGACAGCGGAAACGGTGGGCCCTGGATCAGAAAAGCCGAGACGCGGAAGTCGGCTCGAGCGCCACGGTCGGGCGAATTACCAGATGACACATGAGAACAAGCAGTTAGCTACCTTGCCGAGGCGCAGTCTGGACTTTGGCCTCTCTCATCGATTTGTCGAAGGGTCTAGCCAATTACACCGTCGTTGTGGATTTGAAGAGCACGACAAATTGCTTACTGTCGGCAGGCAAGTAACAAAAAGTGTCGGATTCCTTTACACTCTGCCCAATCCCACGCGAGGGTGCATCATCTTACTCGTTGTTTTTATGCCCAGAATATTACGGTTAATAAATTGGCATAATCCTTGCTGAACCTTATTCGGGGATGATCCCGAGCGAGGAGTTCAGCAATGAAATCGATCATAGTGCTGCTTGCAGCTGCCGGCCTTTCAACCGCTGTCGCTGCTCCTGCCGTCGCAGGCGCAGCCTGGGAATTTACTACCGCGTCGCAATCCTTTAATAACAACAACTGGATTTTCGCGAACAGCTTCACCGTCAAGACCGCCGTAACCGTCTCTGGACTCGGCTATTATGCCGATCCGAACAACGGCCAGGTCGACAATAACAAGGTTGCGCTCTATAGCTGCGACACGTCGGGCTGCTTGACCACCGGCACGATGCTTGCCAGCACGACGGTTACGAATACTTATGCGGTGCTTGGTCACTTCCGCTTCGTCACCGTCCCGACATTGACGCTCGCACCCGGTGATTATCTTGTTTCCGGGGTTAGTGTTGGCGATAATTATACGTGGGACGACACCGGTTTCGTCACCGATCCGTCGATCACCTACAACGACAACCGCTGGATCCTGACCGGCGGGGCAGGAACGCCCGATTTCGTTAATTTTGTCCGAAACGACGTGCACGACGGCTACTGGGGACCAAACGTGTTCTTTGGTAACTCCGGCGGCTCCGGCGGCTTCACTGGCGGCGTACCCGAGCCGGCAAGCTGGATGCTGATGATCGCGGGCTTCGGGTTGGTCGGGATCGCCACCCGCCGCCGCAACTTTGCGGTCGCCGCTTAGTCTCGCTCCTTCCAGTAGCAAATAACGCCGCCGGCCATGCGCCGGCGGCGAAAACGCATCGCCGCGCCGGCGTTCTGCGATCCGCTGCAATATAAATACTGGAGGAACGCCGCTCAAAAGAACTGGCCGCCGTCCCCTGACTGCGGGATCATGCGCAGCGCGAGCGCCGCGCAATATCGGATTCCGGGCACAAAGTTTGCGGACTCCGGCACCCGGCCCGTCGTCAGAGGTGTTTCGCCTTCGAACCCCGAAGGAACCAGCCGTGTCGAAACCCAAGCTCGCGGAAGATCAATCCGCACGCGACGCCGCCATCGTCATCAACTCGTACACGACCGTGCTGCGCCGCCCGGGCGTTCCGCACGAGCTGTTTGCGACCTACTGGCGCGACGTCCATGGGCCGCTGTGCTCGCGCATCCCGGGCCTCGGTTATTACGTCCAGTACCACCTCGACCGTGAGCAGGATGCGCATCTCTGGCCGGTCAGCGATGGCATCGGGCCGTTTCCCGATTACGTCCTCGACGGCGGGGTCGAGATCGGTTTCCATTCGGTGAAGGACCAGGCGCTGTTCACCGCCGCGTGCCCGATCCTGTTCGCCGACGAGCAGAACATGTTCGCCGCCACCGTCGCCTACGCGTTGCCGCAGGGATCGACGACGCTGGTCGACCGCGTCGTCGAACCCAGTCCGAATGCCGACGATGGGCTTGATCGGATCCACGTCCACTTCGGCGCGGCGCACGACGATGCGAAGGCGTTTGGCCGCTTCATGCGCAAATTCGCCGAGGCGCTGGCCGCAGAAGCGCCGGTGCTCAAGGTCAGGCTTCATCTGCCCGAGGCATACGATAATGCGAAACCCGCCCCGCCTGCGCCGAACGTCGACCACAGCGTCGACGGCGAACGCCGCCTGATCGCGGTGATCGAGCTGGCTTTCGCGTCGCCGCTTGTCCGACGCCAGTTCTACGCCTCCGAGGCTTTTCGCCGGGCAGCGGCGGGTCAGGCCGAGCATATCGCCTTTGCCTCGCCGTTCGCGGTGAGCGGGGTCTACACCTATGTCCGCGACAAGGCGCTGACGCTCGCCGGGCTCCGCGGCAGCCGCCCGGCGCAGCTAGTCGAGCAGATCGGCGCGCTCAACCAGGCGGCGGAGGACGTCTGCGAGCTGATCCGCACCGGCTCGATGTAGGGTCGCGCTGACCACCACGCGGGGGATGATAGCGACCGGGTCAGTCGAAGGTTGGCCCCGGCTTATATGACGTCTGTTACCCCGCGATCATCACCCCTCCGCCGCGATCCGGCGAATAACGGCCTCGAACACATCAGCGGGCTGGCCGCCGGAGATGAGGTGCTTGTCGTTGATGACGACCGCGGGGACGGCGTTGATCCCGCGCGAGCGCCACAGCTCTTCCTCCGCGCGGACCTCGGCGGCGTAGCGTCCCGACGCCAGCACCTCCGCCGCTGCTGCACCATCGAGCCCGGCGCGCTCGGCCGCCTCGACGAGGACGGTGTGGTCGCCCGGGTTCTTGCCCTCGGTGAAGTTGGCGGTGAACAGCGCGTGCTTGAGCTCGGCCTGGTGACCCGCCTGTTCGGCCCAGCGAAGCAGGCGATGCGCGTCGAAGGTGTTGTAGATCCGGCTGTCGCTGGTCATCGCCATGGTGAAGCCGACCTCGGCGGCGCGGTCGGTGATCATCTTGCGGTTGGCGGCGGACTGCGCCGGGGTCGAGCCGTATTTCTGCGCGATATGCTCGCCGATGTTCTGCCCGCCTGCGGGCATTGCCGGGTTGAGCTCGAACGGCCGGAAGACGATCTCGGCCTCGACCGCGTCGCGGCTGCGATCGAGCGCATCCTCGAGCCCGCGCAGGCCGATGACGCACCATGGGCAGGCGATATCTGAGACGAAGTCGATCTTCATCGGTGTCGTCATAATGTCTCCTCTGTCACGATCCGCACGTCGACATCGTCGAAACGCGAGCCTTGTTCCAGCGTACGATGCGCGGGGCAGCGATCCGCCGCGCCGCCGAGCTTGGCGCGCTGTGCATCGTCGAGGTCGCCGACGATGGTGATTTGCCGGGTGAAGACGTCGGGCGGCACCGCGTCGGCTTCCTTGCGGTGTCCGACCGCGGTGCGGATGCGCTCGACCGGCCCACCCTTGCTCGTTGCGTACAGCCGCAACGTCATCGTCGTACACGCGGCGAGCCCGGCGCACAGCAGGTCGTACGGCGACGGTCCCGACCCCAACCCGCCGACGCTGACCGGCTCGTCGGCGATGAACGCCGCCTGCCCCGCGCGTATCGCCAGCTGGAACTTGCCCATCCCGGTCTCCTCCGCCTCGGCGTCGTAACCGCTCGCCACCGCCGTTATCGCTGCGGGGAGATACCGGCTCGCCCATGCAGCGATCATGTCGGCGGCGAAGTCGGCGTCGCGCGGGTTCGACAGCAAATGGTCGGCACCGTCGAGCGAGACGTAGCTTTTGGGGTGATGCGCGGCGAGGAAGATCTGCGTCGCATTGTCGATGGTGACGACCTTGTCGCGCGGCGCATGGAGCAGAAGCAACGGCCGCTTGAGTGATGCGATCCGCGCGTTCTGGTCGTGCTTGCGGACATCGTCGACGAACTGCTTGCCGAGGGTGAACGGCCGCCCGCCAAGTCGTACGTCGGCCATGCCGCTGCGCTCGATCTCGGCGAGCGCGTCGGGCGAGACCTGCGCCAGAACGTGCGCGACATCGAATGGCGCGGCGATCGTCGCGACCGCCAGAATGTCGGGCAGCGACCCGGCGGCGGCGAGCACCGCCGCCCCGCCGAGGCTGTGCCCGATCAGCAGCGTCGGCGGCATGTCCGCCGCGGTCATCGCCGCCGCCGCCGCGACGAGATCGGCGACGTTCAAGCTGAAATTGGTCGCCGCGAAGTCACCCTCGCTCGCGCCCAGCCCGGTGAAGTCGAAGCGGAGCACGGCAATGCCAGCCCCCGCCAGCCGCCGCGCGATCCGGACCGCCGCCAGATTGTCCTTCCCGCAGGTGAAGCAATGCGCGAACAGCGCCCACGCGTGCGGCGGTCCCGCCGGCAGTTCGAGCCGTCCCGACAGGCGATGGCCCGCGGCATTGGCAAAGTCGAACGGACGGGTCGACATGGGACTACCTCATCATGCAGGCCATCTAAACCGAAGGGCTGGCCGCGCGACCGTTATACACGCGCACGGGCGCTTGGGGGATGCTAACGCCAAGCTTGGCGGACTCGAGTCCGGCGCGGCGGGGAATAGCACGTGAGACGCAGCAGGATTGCAACGCTTGGGCGCGGCATCGCCGTGGCGCTGCTCGCTGGTTCGGCGGCGCCGGTGCTGGCGTGGAACAACCAGGGGCACATGGCGACCGGCGCGATCGCGTATGACGCGCTGTCCCGCGACGCCCCGGCGGCGATCACGCAGGTCGTGACGCTGATGCGGTCGCATCCCGACCATACGCGCTTCGACGCGGCGCTCGGCGCATTGACCGGCGCCGATCGCGACCGCCGACTGTTCGAACTCATGGCGCGCTGGCCCGACGATATTCGCGGGACAGGGTACGACCGGCCCGACTGGCACTACGCGGTCAAGGTTGTGTCGGGCTGGACAATCCTGCGGCCGCTGACCTTCGGCAAGGCAGTTGAGGTGTTCGACCGGCAGCTCGCGGTCGCGCGCGATCCCACGGCTGCCGCCGGACTGCGCGCGCTGGCGCTATGCTGGGTTTTCCACATCGTCGGCGACATGCATCAGCCGCTTCATGCCGGGCATCGCGCGTCGTGGCGCTTTCCGCAGACCGACCGGGCGGGATCGATCGGCTGGGTCCGCACCGGGCCGGGGGCGAAGCCGGTCGCGCTCCACCAGTTCTGGGACAGCGCCGCCGACCTTCCCGGCCCCGAAACTCCGGCGGCGGAAGCGCTTGCCTTGCGCGCCGAGCGCGCGGTCGGATCGGGCCCCGCCACCGCCGCCGGCTCGGCGTCGTCACGCTTCGCGGCGGTGGTCGAGCAGAGCCGCGACCTTGCCGCGACGCGCGTCTACCGCGATGCCGCACTCGACGAAGCTGCCGACGCCAATGCCGGACCAGTCCTGTCCGCCAGCTACCAGCTCGACGCGCGCCGCATCGCGGAAAGGCGGATTGGCGAGGCCGGGCTCGACATCGCGTCGCTATTGCGCTGACCTGCAGTGCGCGGCGCGGCCCTTCGCGAACAGCAGTGCGACGAGGCTGAGCCCGGCGGCGGCGGACAGGTATAATCCGACCGCGCCGAGTCCTGAATATTCGGCGATCGCCTGCGCCGCGAGCGGGGTCAACGCCCCGCCGATCGTGCCGCCGACATTGAACGCGATCGAAACCCCCGAATAGCGCACCGGGGGCGGGAACAGGCTTGGCAGCCATGCGCCGAGCGGGCCGTAGACGAAGCCCATCGTCAGCAGCGCCAGCGACAGAAAGACGAAGACAACGGCCAGCGACCCGCTCGCCAGCATCGGCGCGAGCAATGCCCCGATGCCGATCGTGACGACGCAGCCGCCGAGGAGGACAACGCGCGGCTTGAAGCGGTCGGACAGGACCCCCGCGGCGACGATGCCGATCGCCATGAAGACGATCGCGCCGAGCTGGACGCGCAGGAATGCCGACCGCGCATAGCCGAGCGTCGTCGTCCCGTAGCCGAGCGCAAAGGCGGTCGCGATATAGTAAAGCGCGAAGCAGGCGATCACCGAGAATGTCCCCGCCAGCACCGGCGCGAGGTGGCGTCGAAAGACTATCGACAGCGGCGCCCGCTCGGCGGTGCCGCTGGCGACGACCGCGGCGAATACCGGCGTTTCGGTCAGCTTGAGCCGGACCCACAGGCCGACCGCGACGAGCAGCGCACTGGCGAGGAACGGCAGCCGCCAGCCCCAATCGCGGAATTGCTCGGGGGTCAGGGCAAGACCGAGCAGCAAGAATAACCCGTTAGCGAGCAGGAACCCGAGCGGCGCGCCGAGCTGGGGGACCATGCCGAACCGGCCGGCCCAGCCGGGCGGCGCGTTCTCGACGGCGAGCAAGGCCGCGCCGCCCCATTCGCCGCCGAGCCCGAGCCCCTGCCCGATCCGCATCAGGCACAGCAGCGCCGGAGCCACCCAGCCCGCCGTCTGGTACGTCGGCAAGAAAGCGATCGCCGTCGTCGACCCGCCCATCAGCAGGAGCGAGGTGACGAGGGTCGACTTGCGCCCGATGCGGTCGCCGAAGTGACCGAACACAGCTGCGCCGACCGGCCGGGCGACGAACGCCAGCCCGAAGCTCGCGTACGCCGCGAGCAACTGTGCCGATGGCGACGAGGCCGGAAAGAACAACGGGCCGAAGACGAGGCTCGCGGCGGTGGCGTAGATGTAGAAATCGTAGAATTCGACGCTCGTGCCGATCAGGCTGGCCGCAAGGACGCGCGAATTACGGTTCGTCGACAAGTGGATCAAGCAGCTTCCTCCGTGGGGAGGCATCGTGTCGCCGCGATAGAATCGCGTCAACCGCGCCGTCGGATCACCTTGCGAAAGCAGCTGCCGCCTCGATGGCACTTCGCTATGGCGAAATGAAAATGCGGCGACGCAACGATTACGCACCGGCGGCGTTTTGGTGGTCGAGGGGTGCTGATTATGGCTGAGCAAGACGACTGGCGGGCAGAGCGAGCGGCGCAGCTCGCCGGGACGCCGTTTGCGCGCCCATCGGCAACCGAGCGCGTCGACGACACGCTGCCGATCCAGCCGTATCGGCCCGCGCCCGCCACCACGTCCCGCGCTGCGCCGATCGCGGCGCCGCAGCCGGCAAAGCGATCGTCGGCGCTCGCTCTCATTATCGCGGCCGTCGTTGCCGTCGTTGCGGCGGCGCTCGCCTATTTCGGTTTGCACCGCGACGCCGGCGCGCAAAACACGGTTGCCGTGGTCCCCGCCGCTGCGGTGCGCCTAGCCGCGCCACCTGTCGCAGTTCCCGCCGCGCCGATCGCCGCGCCCGCTGCGCCGGTCATTGCCAGCGCCCCCATCGCCCCCGCTGCGGTTAGCCAGCCGCCCGCCGAAGCCACGACCGTCGCCGCGCCAGTGTCGCACAAGGCGGTCCGGCACAGCAGCCACGCCCCGGTCACCAAGAAGGCCGAGCTGCGCACGACTCATAAGAGCAAGGCCGCCAAGCGTCCGCGCGCCACCGGTCAGGTCGCGACGGTTGCACCCGTCAGTCCAGGGACCACCGATGCCAGCACGCAATCAGACTCCGCGGCGAAGTCGAAGCTGCCGGTCTGCGAGCCGAGCGTGTTCAACCGCCCGGCGCGACCGTGCCGCCCCTCGCACACACGCATCGTGCGCAAGCCGTTCTACAGTAGCTAGCGGTTGCGGAGCGGGTCGAGTGTGCTGTCGGCGTCGGCAAACGCGCGCACGACGACTACGGTGACATTGTCCTTCGCCGCGCGGGACAGCGTCAGCGCGATGAGCGATTCGGCCGCGTCGCGGGCTGGCCGCCGCAACTCGGCGGCGATCTCGGCATCATCGACGAAATTGGTCAGCCCGTCAGAGCATAAAAGGAAGACGTCGCCGTCCAGGATTGGCCCCTGATGCAGGTCGAGGGCGAGGCGGTCGTTGACCCCGACGGCGCGGGTGATGATGTTCGACTTGCCGAAGTTCTTGACGTCGCGACGGGCGAGTGCGCCTGAATCGAGCAGTTCCTGGACCATCGAATGATCGCGCGTGATCTGTTCGAGCCGCTTGTCGCGGAGCAAATACACGCGGCTGTCCCCGGCCCAGAGGCAGGCGTAATGCCCGGCATAGGCGATCAGTACGACGATCGTCGATCCGATCACAGACCCCGGCGTCGAGATCGCGGCGTGCGCGACGAGCGCGCGGTTGACCCGTTCGACCGCGTCCTGGACGCCATCGAGATAAGCATAGCCTGAATCGGGCGGCCCGATCGCCTCGAGCGCATCGGCGAGCATCCCCGAGGCTACTTCGCCCGCTTGATGCCCGCCCATCCCGTCGGCAACCGCCCAAAGGGCGATCAGCGGACGATCGACATAGCGGTCCTCGTTGAGTGCGCGCACCTTGCCGACATCGGTCCGCCCGGCGCTGTCGAAGCGAAGATTGCCGCCGCTCATGCGCCGTCGCCAACAGGGGCGACCAACCGGTCGAACGCGTCGCCGCGCGGCAGGCCGTCGCTGCGCATCACGCGCCGCTCGCCGCTGCCGACCGCCGGCCGCCAGCTCGCCGTCGCGGGCTCGATGTCGTCCGGCACGGCGAATGGTTCGGCCCCGCCGAGCGCCATGACCGTTGCGCGCGCTGCCGTCTCGAGCGCGGCCTGCGTCGCATCGGCGGTCAATGGCACGCTCTGCGCCGCAAGCAGCAATGCCTCGGCACGGGCGCACCAATCGTCCCACGCGTCAGGCAACGGCTCGGGCAGCGCCCCTGACACGTTTGGCGACAAATGGACGGCGACGAGAACGTAATCGCGTCCGACGCTGTCGTTGCTCGCGATCATCGTCCCAAGGCAAAGCGCGCCGTCGACGACTGCGCTGCTCGCGAAGCGCACCGGCGGCAGGCCGCGGATCGCGGCTGCGGGATCATCCGCGCGGCCGAAACCAGCCTGCACCCAGTCGTCGAGCAGCGAGGTCGTCGCGGTCGGCAGGCCGCGCCGGATGAAGTCTCCGTGCGCGGGCAGCTTGCCGAAGAAGCCGACGGTCGCCGTCACAATTTCACCGGACATTGAAACGCCGCGAGATTGGTCGTCGCAAACGGGTTGTTCGCGATGCGGAGTCGGACCTTCGCCTGTAATGTGCCGTCGCTTACGGTAAGGATCACACCGTTGCGGTCGGCGCTGCTCCCGCCGAGGTCGTGCATCATCGCGGCAAAGCCCCACTCGCCCGGCCATGTTCGCGGCGGCACGGGGGCCGGCGGGGCGGGAATTCGCTGGAAGCCGATCGACGCGCCCGGCAGGCTCCCCGGCCAGCGGACATCGACCGGCTGCCCGCCGCTCGCGGCGAAGGTCGCCGGGATGCCGCCGACGACGAGGGTCACCGACTGGGCTCCGGCGAGACGGACAAGCTCGATCGTCACCGGCACATTGGGGCGGATATCGCCGGGGCGGAAAAACGCGGCGCTGATCTTCGCTGCATCCTGAAACCGGCCGACCGCCGCCGGGTCGAGCCCGAGCGCCTTGCCCGACGGGGTCAGCGTCCAGCGTGCTGCACCGGTATCGATCTGCCCGGCAAGCGTCGTCTTCTGAAAAGCATCGAGCAGCCCCGACGGGCGGAACAGGCGGCTGAAGTCGTCGAGCGAGACCTGCCGCAACGGGGTGCCGCCGAATGGATAGCCGCCCTTCACGATGGACTGGCATTCGGGCAGCAACTGCGCGCCATACTGCCCGCGCACCGCGTCGCGCGCGTCATGGTTGAGCTGAGTCGCTGACGCCTTGACGAAGCCTTCGAACAGCGCGCCCGCCTGGGGGGGCAGGGTCGACGACACCGTGCCGAGCTTGGCCGTCGCCGCCATCGCCGCCGCCGAGCTTTGTGCCTGGAGCGCGGGATTGCCCATCCCCGCCGCCGCCGCCGCCGCGCCGCCTGCGCTGCCGACATCGCCGAGCGCCGCCAGCGCCTGATCGAGCGGACCCGCCCCGCCCGGCGGGATCATGTCGCGCAACCACGCGAAATGCGCGATCACTTCGTCGAGCGGCCCCGCCGGACCCGGCGGCCCGCTCTGGATCGCGCTGCCGATGGCGTTGCCGCGCTGTAGGCCGCGATAGATGTTACGCGAGAACAGCGACGCGACTTGAAGCGCATTGCGCCCGCTCGACCCCTGCTTGAGCGACGGCGGCGTCAGGTTGGTTTCGCTCGCCAGCGTGTTGAACAGCGACCGCACCGGTGACGGCGGGCGGGTCGCAAGCTGGATGCGGTCGCGGATCGGCCGCTCGCCGCTGACCGCGATATCGTCGATAAAGTCGTCCCAGCGATTGGTGAAGTCGGCGAGATACGCGGTCAGCAGCGCGTCCTTGATCCGGCCGATCCCGGCTCCGCCCGCGTCGCGCTCGCCGGTGACCCAGCCTTCGTCGGCGGATTGCGCGGCGTAGCGGCTGATCGTCGGCAGGACGACCGGATAGAAATTGCCGTGGCGGAACATCCCCGGCAGGCCGGTCGACAGCGGCACGTTCGACTTGCGCAGGAACAGGCGCGAATTGGCAATGCCCGGGACGTCGGTCAAGGCAAATGACGACAGGTCGCGGAGGCGCTGGTCGGCAAGCATCCGGACATAGACGCGCTCGCCGGGCCCAAGGGTCCCGATCCGTTGGCGCGCATCGGTAATCAGGGTCGCGTTGAGCGCCGGGGGCGTCATCGGGCTCGCCAGCAGGGTGTCGAGGTGCGCCTCGAGCGCGGCGCGCGTGTCGCTCTGCTCCTCGGCCGGCAGCAGGTCGGCCCAGCGATCGGCGAAGTAGCTGGTGATCGCCGACCGTTCGAGCGGCGCTCCGGGAGCCCGGCCGAGCATTAGGTAGATCCGCAGCAGGTTGTAGATAGCCGGGCGCGGATCGGCGGCGCGGCCCGCCTTGCCCGGGTCGCGTGCGGCATCGCCCTGCGCGTTCAAACGACTGAGCTCACCCTCGACCGACAGCAGCAGGCGCGGGAGAAACTGGTGGTTGAGCAGGTTGACATAGGTGCCATCGACCTGGGTTCGCAGCGCTTTTTCGCGGCCGATTCCCCAGCTAAACCCCGGCGAGCGATCGACTGCGGGTGCGGCGCTGCCGAACGGCAAGGCGCGCGCCTCGTTCAGGACCGCGAGCGGACGCAGCGGGTCGCTGTCGGCGACCGGCTCGGTACCGAGAACGGTGACGTCGCGGTGGAGGATGTCGGCGCGCTGTTCGAGCCGCGTGATCAGCGCCGAATTGCGCAGGTACGCCAGCGTCCACACCATCGTCGCGGCGACGACCGCGGCGGTGGCGACTCCCAGCGCGGCGAGGCGGATCGCGCGGCGGCGGCGTTCGGCCTTGATGTCGCGCCCGGCGATCGCCGCCTCGGGGAACACCACCCGCGTCAGCAGATCGTGGAGGAAGTAGCTGCGGCCGCGCGGACCGTCGCCGGGCGGGGTCGCGAGGACGACGCCGATCCGCGCCGAGAGCGCGTTCATCAGGCGATCGATCGGCCGTCCGAATTGCGTCGCCGACGTCAGGTAGAAGCCGCGCACCAGCGGGGTCGGCTCGAACTTGGTTTCGCGCGCGATGATCCGCATCATCGCCAGCAGCGGCGAGCGGAGCGTCACCACCTGCTGCGGAAAGCCGAACACCAGACCCCGGCGCGCGATATCGGGCTCGGCCTGGATGCGGAGCAGCAGCCGCTCGTCGAGCCGCCGGATCAGTCCGTCGAACAGCCGTCCGAGCGTCGTCTCGTCGACCGCCTCCTTGTTGAGCCCGGTCCCGACGACGAATTCGAAGGTGCCGCCCCAGACCTGCTCGCGCTCCGACTGCGGCAGGTCGTCGAAGAATTCGGTGAACCCTGCGAGCAGGTCGAGCTTGGTCAGCGTGACATAGACCGGCACGCGCAGGCCGAAGGCGGTCTGAACCTCGTTCAGCCGCTGCCGGATCGCGCGGCCATGCGCGAGCGCCGCCGCTTCGTCGGCACCGATCAGGTCGGTCGTCGAAATTGCGACAATGATGCCGGTTACCGGCTGGCGCGGGCGGTGGCGCTTGAGCAGGTCGAGCAACCCGGTCCACGCCTTGCCGTCGACGATCTTGTCGCTGTCCTGCGTCGTATAGCGCCCGGCGGTGTCGATCAGCACGGCGCGGTCGGTGAACCACCACTCGATCGTCCGCGTCCCGCCGATGCCGCGAACCGGCCCGTCGCCGAGCGACTGCGTCACGGGGAAATCGAGCCCTGCGTTCTGTAGCGCCGTGGTCTTGCCCGCGCCCGGGGGGCCGATGATCAGGTACCACGGCAGTTCATAGATGAACGCCTTGGCCTTGCCGACGCGCGTCGTCTTCATCAGCGCGAGCGCCTGTGCCGCGCGCTCGTTCATCGCGGCGACGTCTTCGTCGGCATCGTCGGGGGCGGCGGGCGGGATCGCAGCGAGGTCGTCGACCATCGCCTGGTTGCGCCGCGCCGTCCGCCACCGCCGGTAGCCCCAGATCGCACCGACGACGCCAAGAATCACGGCGATCGTCACAAGCCGCGCGACCACGCTGCCCAGCGGCACCGCTCCGGCGATCGCCACCAGTGGCCCGGCGAACCAGACGAACAGCGCGAGGAAGACGATGCCGACCGCGATCATCAGCCATCGCGGCGGCCGCCGGACGAACATACGGCGAAGACGGTATAGCATCAGCGCGGGGTCTCGGCGTAAGTCTTTGGGATCGTTACCTCGACACGACGGTTGAGGCGGCGCGCGCTTTCGCTTTTATTGTCGGCGATCGGCTGGGTCTCACCGTATCCGGTCGGCTTGAGCCGGTCGCCCGGCACCCCGGCGGCGGTCAAAGCGGCGACGACCGCACTAGCGCGCGCTTCGGACAGCGACTGGTTCGACGGGAAGCGCAGCGAGCGGATCGGCTGGGCGTCGGTGTGTCCGGCGACCGCGACCGGGCCGGTGACGAGGCCGATCGCCTGCGCGACGCGCCCCATCGTCGGGCCGAAACCGGCGTCGAGGTCGGCCGAACCGCTTGCGAACAAGCCCCGATCAAGCAGCCGCACACCGACCGCACCGGGGTCATCGGTGACGCCGACGCGCCCGGCGTCGATGTCGGGCTTGAGGATGTCGAGGATCGTCAGATAAAGCCGGTTATCCGACGGCGGCGCGGGGGCCGCGCGTGCCAGTTTTGCCGGACCGGCGGCATAGATCGCGCCGAGCGGCCGCGCGCTGCCGTCGACCAGCCCGAGCGTGAAGACGAAGCCGGCGTAGATCAGGAGCATCAGCGCGGCGAACCCGGCGAGCAATACCCACAGCGGAATATCGGCGGCGATCGGGCGATACGCCGCGTCGATCCCCTTCCACTGCGGCGACAGTTCGCGCTCGATCGGTCCGCGCAGGTTGCGTATCGCGGTGTACAGCCGCTCGCGCAGCTGGAGCAGCTTCGACGCACCGCCGCGCTCGAGCCGCAGCCGTCCTTCGAAGCCGAACGAGAAACAGACGTACAGCAGTTCGAGCAGCGCGGGCGACCGGCCCGGACGTGCCTCGAGCGCATCGGCGACCTCGAACATGCGGTCGCCCGAAACGACTTCGTTGTGGAAGGTGGCGACGAGCGACTGCTTGCCCCAGCCGGTGCCGACGCCCCATGGCGTCGACATGATCACCTCGTCGAGCAGCGCGCACAGCGCATAATGGCCATAGCGGATTTCCTCCTCGCCGATCGACGACTCGCGGGTCCGCGCCTGGAAGCGGCGCAGTTCCTCGATGACGATTCGGCGCAGGCGGCCGGTCTCCTGTTGCGCGAGGACGGTCCGCAGTCCCCCCGCGAGCGCGATCAACGGCGTGCCTGCCGCGATCAGCGGGTTGCCGCCGACCGATGGCAGCTGGTCGAGCGTCAGCTTGGCGGGCGCGAACGGGCTGGCCGCGCCGCCGCCGCCGGTGCTCGCCCCGATCATCGTCCGGTCGCCACTGTCGTCGCTGACACGCGGTGCCGAGGCCGGACGATCGAACGGGCCGGGCGCGCCGATCTCTGTCCGGTCGCCCCCCGGCGGGGCGCCGATCTGCGTTCGATCCCCGTCGGGGGTGAACGGGCTCCGGCTCACCGGATGCGGCCCCGGATCGCCCATAGGTCGAGCGCGAGGTCGGGCACGTCACCCGAGACATGGATGGCGATGCCGCCCGATTGCTCGATCAGCCGCCAGTCCTCCGACTGCGTGTTGATTTCGAAGTAGATCATGCCCGACCGGAATGGAATCTGCCGTGGCTCGGCGGGTAGCGGGCGAATCGGTGCGCCGCCAAGCTGGAGGTTGACGAGATCGCGGATGCGCTCGACCGCGCCGATCGTCGTTCGCTTCGGCAGGTTGGCGCGGAGCAATTCGGCGTCGATCGACGACCTTGCGGCGACGACGAAGACGCAGTCGGTGAACAGCGAACGGTCGGTAATCTTGGCGACGCGGATGCCGAAGGCGCGTTCCTCGAGGGCGATCGGGATCGCAGTCTGCTCGAACACCGCCGACAGCGATTCGCGCAGGAAGCCGATCAGCGGCTGGAACGACCCGGCGAGATCGGCATGGTTGTACGGCGGCAGTTGCGGCGGACGGTTGGTCGCAGCCTCGGTGAAGGTCGCCAGCTCGCCCGCAAGTTCGACGAACGTGCGGTACAGCGCCTCGGGGTGTAGATCCTGGAGCGAGCCGAGATGGCGCAGCAGCATGTCGTTGCGGTTGACCAGCATCAGGACGAGGAAGTCGCTGATTTCGGCGGTGCTCTTGCCACCCTGGCTCGACAGGCGGTTGGCGATCGCCGCACCGCGATGCTGCAACAGGCCGCGCATCTCGGCGATGAAGCTCGTCAGCCGCTCCGACGCGGCGCAGCTGAGCGAGGTCGGGATAAACGCCGGGTCGAGGACGATCGACCCGTCGAGGCGTTTTTCGACGAGGCGGCACAGCGGCAGCGAGACGTAACCGGCGCGCTCCTGATTGTCGTGCATCAGGCGCAGTTCGAGCTTGCCGACGATCAGCGTCGCGCGTGCTTCGGACCCGGCGACGGTATCGCCGACTTCGACCTCCTGCCCAGTCCACCGAACCGCGGCGTCACCGGCGCGCGGTGCCGCGAGCCGCGCACTCGTCCCGCCTTCGCGGCGGATCGGCAGCGTCAGATGGACGACGACGTTCTTGAGGTCGCCGGGGACGTCGAGCGGGATCGGATGGTCGTCGGTGCCGGGAACTTCGAAGACCGTGCCATCGGGCAGGATGCCCGATGCGCGCGAGACCGCGATGATACCGGTCTGCAGCAACGCATCGTCGATCTCGAGCCGAGCGAACCCCCATGCCAGCGGCTGCAGCCAGCGGACGGACGACTGCGCGGTCCGTTCGACGTAGCGCTCGAACTGCTGGAAATGCTGCGTGCGGAGGAACATCCCCTCCGCCCACAGAACCTTATTGTCCCAATACACTAATGCTGTCCCTGTGGCGGCCCGTCATAGCCCGCCGCCTTCGCGTCGAGTTCCGCAAGCTGCTTCTCGTAGGCGGTGCGGAAAGCGCGATTGATCACGCCGTCGACATCCTCGCCATCGACCTTGAAGCGGTCGAAACGCTCGGCATATTGCACCCATAACGCCGCATCGCGCTGCGCCTTGATTAGGAACGACCGGCCCTCGACCGCGGCCTCGGTCGCCGCCGGCGACAGCGTCGTCATCGTCGTGCCGATCGCGGCGCGCATCCCGGCAAGGACGCAGAAGATATGGGTCTTGATGTCGCGAAAGCTCTCGGTCACCGCCTGGGCACCCCCGGCGAAGCCGATGTCGGCCCCGCGCAGGACCTCGACCGCGAGCCGCTGCGGCGGGACCCATTTGAACGGGTTGTTCTGCTCGGGCCGGACCATCGTCCGGGACATCCGGTATTCGCTCTTGAGCGCGGTCCGCTCGCCCATCAGGTCGGCGAGGCCGAGCACCATGCCGCGATAGACCTCACCGAGCCGGACCATCGCCGCCGCCCGTTCGGCTTCGGGGAAGCTCGACGGCGACAGCCGCGCACCGGCGCAGAATGCATCGAACAGGTCGTCGGGGACCATCGCTGGCGACGCCTCGGCGTGGACGGGCGGCGGCGCTTTCGGCGGCGGCGACGCCTTTACGGCCGGCGTCCTGACCGGCTCGGGCACTGCCTTAACCGGTTCGAAGGCGGCCTTGACCGGCACGGTTGGCGCTTTCACCTGCTCGGGCAGTGCGGGCGGAATGACCGGGGGCTCTGCCGCAACGGCTTCGACCTCAGCGGCTTCGACTTCGGGGATTTCGGGCTCGACGGGGGCAGCGACCGCGCGTTTGGCGGCAGCGCGCTTGGTCGGCTTCGCTGTTTTTTCCTCAGGCGCGGCAACCGGCTCGGCCCAATCCTCGGGGATCGCGAGATGCTCAGGCGTCGCCGGGGCCTGCGACAGGATTGGCCGGTCGAATGGCACGTCGAAGCCGAACCCGGCGTCGCGCTCGACCCGTGCCGGTTCGGCCCATTCGCGCGGCGTCCCGATCAGCTGATCGTGTTCAGGGCGGTCGCGCGGGAGCTTCCAGTCCCCGGCGCGCGCCGCCGGGCGATTGTCCCACGCATCGCCGTCACCGAGCGTAACACGGTCGGTCGGCTTGTGATCGGCGAGCAGCGGGTCGGGCGGAAGCTGGCTGGCGAACGGATCGGGCCGCGCCGGGCGCGACGCCGACTGCGCCGGATTCAGCCCCGCCGGCGGATCGAACAGCGAGACATGCGGCGCGGACGACCCCGGGGCCTTCGCCGGTTGTGCATCGTCGGCGAGCGCCTCGACCGACAGCGTGAAGGTGCCGAGGCGAATCGACCCGCCGGGCGCGACGAGCGTCTCGGCGCCGTTGGCGATGCGCTCGCCATCGTCGCCGACGAAGGTGCCGTTGGCGCTGGTGTCACGGACGCCGATCTTGCCGCCGACGGCACGGACGGTGCAGTGCCGCCGCGACAGCGCCCGGCCGGGATCGGCGATGACCCAATCCGCCCCGGCATCGCGACCGACGGCGATCGGGTCCTCGCCGACCATCCGCTGGTCGAGCTGCTGCGAAGGCTCGTTGGAGCTATGGAGTCGCAGCCTGATCATCGTCTCTCCCGCGCTTCGCCGTCAGTGGACTCATGCCGCACGATACGCGGCGCGACAACTTCAGTTCAGGTTTATCATCTTCCCGTTGATCGTCACGCCGCTTGCGTCGATCACGATCGTATTTCCGGCGACCTCGAGCTTGATGCTCGTCGTCGCCGTCAGGGTGATGTCCTGCGCATCGACTTTTTGTGACCGCGTGATCGTCGCGGTCTCGTCGCGCTTGACGATGCGGCGATAGTCGCGGCCCGACTGCATGAAGATTTCTTCGCCGCCGCCCTTGTCCTCGAACAAAAGTTCGTGCGCGAGGCCGCCCGGCCCCGACGTCCGCCAGCCCGCCTGTGTCAGGTTCGCCGGCACCGGATAGGGATGTGCGTTCTTGCCGTTGAACAGGCAGCCGACGAGGACCGGCCGGTCGGGATCGCCCTCGAGGAAGTCGATCATGACCTCCATTCCCGGGCGCGGGACGAACTGCGAGCCGATCTTGTTGCCTGCCCATTGCTGGAGGACGCGGACCCAGCAGGTCGATGCCGCGGCGCGGTCCCAATGATATTGGATCTTGACCCGACCGAACCCCTCGGGATCGGTTTGGTCGACGACGATCGCGCTTTGCGGGCCGCTGGCGACCGCCTTGGCGGTGGTGCGCTTCGGGCGGAAGACATCGGCGCTTGGCTGTGCGGCAAACGACTGGTCGTAATGCGGCTCGCCCTCGCTCAGCCCCGACGGGTCGAAGATCGCGTGGCTGACCGACCGGATGACGATGCGCCGCTCGCGCGGATTGAGCCGTGTGTCGTCGATCTGGAAACGCTTGCCGGGCTCGAAGGCGAGATACGACCCGTTGCCGCTCATCGTCATCGCGCCGCTTTCGGCTTCCTCGATGGCGAGCTTGGCGCGACGGCGTCCGGCTTCGGGATCGGAATGGCCCGACTGCCAGTCATAGACCGCGCTCGCCTGGTTGGCCGAGCCGAGGCGCGTCGGCACCTGGATCGGGGTCAGCGAGCCGGGCTTCTTATAATCGTATTCGTGGACGACCGCCGCGCCGGGCGATGCCCCGTGCCCGAGCGTGACGCCCTGGACGCCGCGCAGCAGATGGTCGCGCCGGAACGAGATCTCGAACGGCTCGCCGTCGTCGTAGCCCGCGACGCTGTCGGCCATGAACATGCGATGCTTGTACGGCCCAGCGCCTGCGTCGTAGCGGAAATAGTAAAAGACGCCCTCGTCCTCGAGGAGCCGCGAGACGAAATCGAAGTCGGTCTCGTTCTGCTGGACGCACATCTCGCGCGTCGGCTGCGCCCCGACCTTACTGTCGTCAAAGGTGATCTGATTGCCGCGAAGGACGTCGGCGACGATGAATTTGGCGGTCTTGCCGGTCCATAGGCGGCGGTGCCGCTGCTGCTTCAACGCCTCGAACGACGCGGCGAGTTCGATCGCGAACTCGGTGTAGCCGCCCTTTTGATACAGATGCTCGAAACGGACACAGCGGCCGTTGATCTTGCGGTCGATATTGTCCGAGATCCCGACGGCGAAAGTGATCGATGCGTTCACCCACGTCGCAGCGTCGGCGACTTCACCCTGCGAACGGATCTGCAGGCGGTAATGGAATGGCTCGGACAGGGCCTCGGAGCCATCGACCTTGAATAGATAATGGTCGGTGACGACGCCCGGCGCTTCGATCAAACGGATGAATTTGTTGGTATCGCGCGCCATGCACTGGTTTTCTGTTTCTCACGGTCAGGACGATCCGCAGGCGATGCACGCACCGCCCGCGGACCCATCCTTAAATGTTTAGACCTTCTTCGCAGTCGTAAAGTCGTAACCGCCGCGAACCGCGCGCTCGGCGTTCGTGTCGTCACGCAGGAACTGGTTGAAGTTGACCTGGCTGAAGTTGAGCGCGATGTTCTCCATCGGCTCGCCGCCCGAGCTCTGCCCCGAAGTCGTGAACGACGTGCAGATCACGTTCTTCATGACGTATTCGATGTACTTCGCCTCGGCACCGTCCGACGCCTGGATCGTCACGGCAAGCTGCGCTTCGGGCGTGTTCTTGCCTTCGAGCGACTGCAGCATGAACTGGGTCGTGGTGTCGTCCTGGCGCTTGACGAGGTGGACGTCGCCCGGCGTGACCTTACCCGACGACATACGGTTGCCAGCGGCACCGGCGGTCGTCTGAACGGCAACCGAAAAGCCCCAGCTGTACGAATCGATTTCGATCCAGCCCTTGTACGGACCGGCGGTGACTGCACCCTGCAAAGAACCGAGCTTCAAATAAACTGGCATGTTACACTCCTATGTCAGATTGCGACTGAAAACAAACGACTCACTGATCATCGAATCGATAAAGGAAATTACCTCTATCATCAACATCAGTACGCACAAAGGCGACGTTAGTTGCGCTCTGCAAACGATTTAGTATCAGTGTTGACAATTCCGGCAGAAGACCCCGGTTAACCACACCATCGATCGCGCGCGCGCCACTTTGTGACTCGGTCGAGCGCGCGGCGATCAAGTCGACGACCGCATCGCTCCAGGTGAACGTCGCGCCGTAAGCAGCCGCCAGCCGCCGCGCGATCTTCCCCAGCGCGAGGCCGATGATCTCGCGGATGATCGCGGGTGGGAGGGGCAGATACGGCACGACCGTCACGCGGCCGAGAAAGGCGGGGCGAAAATGGTCGAGCAGCTTCGGCCGCAGCGCCTGTTCGAGCGCCTCGACGCTCGGCGGGATATCGGGATCTGCGCACAACGGCTCGATCGCCTCCCACCCTGCATTCGACGTCATGATGATCATCGCATTGCGGAAATCGACGTCCCGCCCCTGCCCGTCCTTGACCCGGCCCTTGTCGAACAACTGGTAGAAGACATCCTGCACCCCGGGGTGCGCTTTTTCCATTTCGTCGAGCAGGATGACGCTGAACGGGCGGCGGCGGACCGCCTCGGTCAATACCCCGCCCTCGCCGTAGCCAACATAGCCCGGCGGTGCGCCGAGGAGCATCGAGACCTTATGCTCCTCCTTGAACTCGCTCATGTTGATCACGGTCATGTTGTCGGCACCGCCGTAGAAGCGGTCGGCAAGCGCCATCGCCGTCTCGGTCTTGCCGACGCCCGACAGGCCAACCATCAGGAAGACGCCGACCGGCTTGTTGGGGTCGGTCAGACCGGCGCGGTTCGCGCGCATCGCGCTGCCTATCGCGGCGAGCGCCTGCGGCTGGCCGCGGATCCGCTGCGCCATGATCGCTTCGAAATCGATGATGCCGGCGATTTCGTCGGCCACCATCCGGCCGACCGGGATCCCGGTCCAGCCGGCGACGACGTCGGCCACCGCCACCCGGTCGACGACATCGAGCACGAGCGGCGTTTCGCCCTGAAGCGCGGCCAGTTCGGCGCGCGCCGCACGCAATTGTGTAATGGTGTCGGGACTCGTCGCAGCAGCCTCGGCCGCATCTTCCGCCGGGCCTTCGGCATCGCGGCGGAATGCAGCGATGTCGTCGACCAGTTGCCGCTCGGCGTCCCACCGCGCGACGAGGTCGACGCGCTTCGCCGCGACCGCCTCGCGTTCCGTAACGATGTCCTGCTGCCGCGCCGTATGGTCATAACCGCCTGCGGTTTCACGCTCGAGGATGCCCGCCTCGATATCGAGGGCCGCGAGCTGCCGATCGGTCGCCTCGATCGACGCGGGGGTCGATGCTTGGCTCATGCCGACGCGCGCGCACGCCGTGTCGAGCAGCGCGATCGCCTTGTCGGGCAGCTGCCGCCCGAAGATGTAGCGATGCGACAGGCGCACGGCGGCGTCGACCGCTTCGTCGAGGATGCGGATATTGTGATGCTTCTCGAGCGTCGCGACGAGCCCACGGACCATCTTGATCGCGTCGGCCTCGTTGGGCTCCTCGACCTTGACAACTTGGAAGCGACGGGTCAGCGCGGCGTCCTTCTCGAAATACTTCTTGTACTCGGCCCACGTCGTCGCCGCGATCGTCCGCATTTCGCCGCGCGCAAGTGCGGGCTTAAGCAGGTTAGCCGCGTCACCCTGACCCTCGGCACCCCCCGCTCCGATCAGCGTATGCGCCTCGTCGATGAACATCACGATCGGGGTTGGAGACGCCTTGACCTCGGAGATGACCGACTTGAGCCGGTTTTCGAACTCGCCTTTTACGCCAGCACCCGCCTGCAGCAGTCCGAGATCGAGACTAAGCAGGCGAACCTGTTTGAGCACATCGGGCACTTCACCAGCCGCGATCCGCAGCGCGAACCCTTCGACCACAGCAGTCTTGCCCACCCCCGCCTCGCCCGTGAGGATCGGGTTGTTCTGCCGCCGCCGGGTGAGGATGTCGATCAGCTGACGGATTTCCGGATCGCGCCCGAGCACCGGGTCGATGCCGCCTGAGCGGGCACGATCGGTGAGGTCGATGCAATATTTGTCGAGTGCCGCGGTGCTGGCTGTCCCGCCACTGCCCGGATTGGCGGGCTGGTCAGCTGGAGCATCGGCAGTGGCCGCGGGTGCGGCGATGATCGCGAAGTTTTCCGTCAGCGTCCGCGCATCGATGCGACGAAGCGCGCTCGAACTCTCGCGGATCGCACTCGCGAGCATATCGTCGTTCATCAGCGACGCGAGCAGGTGCGCCGGAGCGACCGACCCGGCACCAACGCCCAGGCTGGCGAATAGCCACGCCTCGCGCATCCAGCGAACCAGCCGGGGCGATAATGCCGGGGCCCGAGCATTGCCGGTGCGGAGCCGGTCGAGCGTCGCCGCAAGGTCGGCAGCCACGCGCCCGCCATCGACCTCGTAATGCGACAGGATCCGCCCAATCGCGGGATCGCCGCTTTCGATCAGCTTGAGCAACCAATGCTCGATCTCAACGTCATAGTGGGTGCGCGATAGAGTCAGACCCGAGGCTGCCTCGAGCGCCGATCGCGACTCGGGTGCCAAGCGGTCTACGAGTGCCTTGATATCCACCGCTGCCCCCCGCAGCCGCGACCGATTGGCCGCAGCGAATGATTTCATCGAGTTCCACCAACGGCGCGGAACTCACCCCACGTTCCCTATCGAACGCTCACGATCCGCCAAAGGTCCAATCGCATGATATTTAATATCCGCCGCTGTTAAGGACCGCTTCGTCCCGATCGCCCGTAGCTGGGCCAGCCAGCAGCCACGTCGACTGGCCAAGCGCCGCGGGGACCGCCGCATCATCGAGGCGGAGTTGCGGCACCGCATCGCCGCGCAAGACCAGCTGGATCGTGAAGTCGATGTTACCGCCGACCGCGCGGCGGATTGTGTCGGTGATCTCCGCCCGGGTGGTCCCGGCGAAAAACTTCTGGAAGTCTTCGAAATCGAGCGGCCCGACGCGGACACGAAAACGGCTGACAACGTCCCAGATCGCGGCACCGGCGACAGCATCCTGTGCCAGCGTTGCGAACGCGCCGTCGTCGGCCAAGCCGGCTCCCAGCCGGGTTTGCTCGGACGGTGCGAGATCGACCCAACGTCCGCGAAGTTCGAGTATCTCGACGGGGAGGCCGTAGATGCCCTCGACGATCCGTCGCAGCGCGCCGCTCGACCGCACGCGCCGCGACATCGCACCGGTCATCGACAGCCACGCCTCGTCCCTGACGGGCTCGTTCGCAACGCCAAGCCCTGCAAGTGACTTGAGCGCGCGGCTGAAGCTGTCGTCGAGCCTGCCGCCATCGCTTTCGAACGCGATCGGCAACCGGTATTTCGCCCACGCCCGCCAGAAATGGCTCAGCGCGCGGTGGTTGAAAATGTCGAGGAACTCCCCGAACGCAAAGTTGCGCTCACGCCGCTCGTCGACCACGCGCTCGGTATAATGGTCGGGGAGGACCCCGCTCGGCCCGGTCAGGCCCATGAAGGCGACCGTCACCGACGTCGTGCCGTCGGCACCGGCGATATTGGCGACCTCGTCGGCGAAATGCCGCTGCCCGACAGCGGTGGTGAACCGCACCGCCTCGTGCACCGGCGAATCGTCGCCCCCGATCGTCGCCGCGTGCGTGCCTTCGCGCCGCGCCGCCTCGAGCCGTTCCCGGACGAATTCGAAGAACTCGACGATGTCGGGATCGGCGGTCAAATGATCTGCCGCGTTCCGGTGTGCGCCGCCCACTGCTGCCATGGCCGCCGCTCGCCACGCAGCCAGAGCGATGTCCGGCTGAAGGTGTTGATCGCCGCCATCGAGCGGAAGACGTTCGCCAGCACCGCCCCGAGCAGGAAGGTTCCGGTCCCCGACAGCCGCTTGTCGTCGAATTCGATCCGCAGGTCGGTGCCGTGGAGGAAGACGACATGCCCCGCCGCCGGGGCGCGCGCCGTCGTCGGGGTTCCCTCGACCGCGGTCAGCCGCTCGACCACAACGCGGCCCGCCGAGGCGTCGCTGTGATCGTGCAGCGCGAGCAATTCCTTGACCACCGCGAGCGAAACTTCAGGGTCCGCAACGCTCATGTGCGCGAGCGACATGTGGCTGATCAGCCGCCACAATTCGCCGCGACCGCGCCGCGCGCGCAGCGGATCGGTCGGCGAGATGAGGAAGCTGGCGGTGCCGACGGTGTCGGGCGCGCCGACGATCGTCAGCCGCGGCCGCCCCTCGCCGAACGGCAGCGCGCGCGGCAGTTCGCGGTTGGTGCAGGTCAGTTCGATCGACGCGACCAGCTCGGCGTCGGCGACCGGCAGGCCGGCGGTATCGATCATCGAGATGAAGACATCGTCGCCGCCGTCGGCGCGCGGATTGGCGCGTCGCGCGGTGTGCCAATAGCGCAGGTCGGCCCCCGCGCGCGGTCGTCCGATGCCGAAGAACGGCTGGAACGGCTGGACCTTGCCCGTCCGGTCGGTGACGGTGACGGTGTCGACCGAATGCACCTCGATCACGCTCTCGCGCCGCGCATCGGGGACGATGCGGTGATCGAACCGCCCCGGGGTCAGCCGGATCGGCTCGGCCCGGTCGCGAAACAGGTTGATGACGGGGGTGCAGAACAGGCGGAAGCGATCCTTGGTCACCAGCCGTTCGAGAGGGGGATCGAAGCGATCGAAATAGAGAAATACCTCCATCGTCGAGCCACCATCGCGCAGCGTCTTCGCCGACAATCCGGTCAGGTCGAAGAACATGAACTTGTCGGGAAAGGCGAAATACTCGCCGACCAGCGCGAGGGCCGGCTCGGCAGCAGGCGGCAGCGGCACCGATACGTCCTCATCGGCGAAACCGACGCTGCGAATCGAGCTTGCCGGCAGGATCACCGGATTGGGGTCCGCGGCTGAATCGGCGAGCGCGATCGACACCGTCCCGCCGAGGATCAGCTCGTACAGGATGTTCGCCACCCGCGCCTCGGCATGGAGGTGGACCCGGAGCGTGTCGAGCCCGAGCTTGCCGAACGTCGCGTCGGGTTCGGTGCACGCGAGGCTGAGCCGGAGAACGCTGGCGGCGGCTGCCGCGCGCGGATTACGCGGCGCCGCGAGCGGCAGCCCCGATACCCGCGCGCCGGTCAAAGCGATCGGCCAGACCGACACCGGGTACGTCGTCCGATAGCGGACCGGCTCGCCATTGACCGGCTCGGTGGCGATCTCGCTGCCGGCCGGCAGCACGACCTCGTGCTGCAGACCCGCCGTCGGCGCGATCTCGGCGATCGACATCGACGGGAACACCGCGAGCGTATGCGGCTGGAGGATACCGAGCATCGAATGGGTCAGTTCGGGAAAGTCGTCGTCCAACTTCAGACGGGTCCGCGCGGCGAGAAAGGCAAATGCCTCGATCATCCGCCCGACATGCGGATCCTCGATCGCGTTCGACGATAGCCGCAGCCGCCCGGCGATCTTGGGATTCGTCTTCGCAAACTCACCCGCCATCTCGCGCATGAAGCGAAGCTCGGCGTTATAATAGGGCAGCAGGTCTTCGAACATCGCGGACTCCGGCTATGGCCTGACCACGAAATGGCCGCGCACTGGGTCGACATGGCTGTCGAACTGCATCTCTTGCGCCACGCCGCTAAGCGTCACCAGCCCGGTGATGCGGAAGCGCAGCGTCCGGTCGAGCTGATCCTGGTCGGGCACGATCGTCACCGCGAAGCGCGTCAGCCGCGGCTCGAAGCGACGGACGAGGCGCTCGACGCTCTCGACGAATTCGTCGCGAAACCCTTCGGACATTTGCGATTCGTGGGTGAAATCATCGAGCCCGTAATCGAGCAGCGAGCCTTCGAGTTCGTCGAGTTCGACGGGGCTGGTCAACATGCGGCGGCGGGTGTTGAGCAGCGCCTCGATATCGCGGCGGATGCCCTCGCGCTGCGCCGTGACGGCGCGGCCCGGAACCACCTCCGAGAGCCGGTCGAGGACCGATCCGCCGCTCACGCCGTAACCGTCAACTGGGCAAAGTCGCCGGGGCTAACCGCCTCATCGCCGATCAGCCACGTCCGCAGCCCGAGGCCGCGAACGATCGCGCCATCGAGCCAGTCGGTCTCGCGACCGAGTCGCTGCTGCGGCGTCTGCTCGGACCCGGCGTGGTAGATCACGGGCAGGTAGACGACGCCGGTCGGACCATCGGCGACTTCGAGTTCGGCGGGCCGCCAGATCGTATCGCGCAGCCGCTCGACCGGCAGCCAGCGGATGCCGCGAACATGCTCGAACGGCACCCAGACGTAATTGCCTGTCGAGGTCAGCACTTCGAGGACGCCCGCAGTCCGATCGTCGCCGTCGCGCCATCCGGAGAACGACCGGTCGTCGATTGTCCCGGTGATCATAGGCTCATCGCCCTCGACCGCCGGTTCTCCTCCGCTGCGCGCCGCGAGGATGGCCGCTAGCGCGGCATCGACGGCCGGAGTCCGCGCTGTGACGAGTTCGGGCGGGCGGCCGGCGGTGAACGTCTCGTTCCGCCACGTCGCCGCGCGGATCAGCTGGCGCCCGAGAGCGACGACGAGGGCGAAGCTCGTGTCGAGGTTCTGCGCCGCGTCGAGGTGGGTGTCGGCGCGTTCGAAGTCGCCAAGGGCGATCAGCACTTCGGCGAGCGCGAGGCGATCGCGCGCGCTCCCCGGATTGGCGCGGACGGCTTCGATCGAGGCGGCACGCGCCGCGTCGAGATCGCCGTCGCGGAGGCTGTCACTGATGCTCATCGCTGTTCTTTCTTATCCGGGCTGGGCCACGACGGTGACAAGGTGGAATTCCGACACCGCCTGATCGATCTGGAAATGCGGGCGCAGCCAGACCGAGCATTCGAGCGCACCGGGGCGCTCGGGCGCGTCGACGACGCGGATGCGCGCTTCCTCGAGCGGGTAGCGCGCCTGCATCTCGGCGCTGAGCCGGTCGCCGGTGGTCGTATAGGTATTGAGCCAGCGCTGGAGCCGCGCCTCGACCTCGCTCGCGGATTGCATCGAGCCGATCATGTCGCGGCCGATCACCTTGATATAATGGGCGAAGCGGGCAACGCAGAGCATGTAGCTGAGCATACTGCTCAGCCGGTCGTTCGCGCGGGCGGCTTCGAGGTGATAGACCGCCTCCGACCGGTGCATCGAGGGCAGGCTATACACCGCGAGCCACGGCGTATCGCGGACGCAACGGATGGCGATAATCCCTGCGTCGTTGAGCTCGCGGTCGATCGTGTCCGACACATTGACCTCGATCGGCGGCTGGATCGCGACGCCGCGCCGGTCGGTGTCGAACGACATTTCTGGAAGTCCGGTGATCAAGCCACCGCCGAGTTCGTCGCGAACCGTGCCGGTGATCGACGCTGGCCAGCGATGGTCGTTGAACGCGCGCATCGCGACATGCGCGACCGCCAGCGAACCACCCGCCGTCAGCGCCCGGTCGTTGCCGGTGTAGCGGAAGGCGAGGTCGGGCAGGCTCGCCCGGTCCCACGGCGCGCGCACGATGATGCGCGGCGCGACGAGGCCGAGGAAGCGCGTGTCGGGGTGACGCTGCAGCGCCTGGAGGCGGCCGTATTCGAGCTGGCGGAACAGCGCCGATACCGAGCGCCGCAGGTCGAGGTCGGCGTGGGTGTCGGCGGCGAACAACGCCGGGGCCGCGTTGAGGATAATCGGCGCGAATGCCGCGGCGGCAACTGTCGACAGGTGGCGGAGGGTGGCGATGTCGTCGACCGGATGCCCCGCTGCCGGACGATGGCGGACTTCGTGGAGCGAGATCAGCAGCGAGTATGGCGTCCCGCCGGGCGTCCCGAATTCATCCTCATAAACCTTGAGGAACAGCGCGCTGCGATCGAACTCCGGTGCCCGCTCGAGGTCGCGTGCCAGTTCGTGCCAGCGCACATCGAGCAGGCGCAACTGGGTCATGTTGTCGGGCATCAGGCTTTGCGTCAGCCAAGCGACGCCGCGCCACGCCGATTCGAGCGCGCGGAAGCGCGAGTGGCCGATCAGTGCGACGACCGCTGCCGACAGTGCCGCGTCGATCGCCGCGATGGCGCGGTCGAGCCTGAGTCGCAACAACCGCGCCGACACCGGGGCGTCCTCGCCGAACCACAGCCCGATAGCGTCGCCGGCCGTCGCCGCGACGAAGTCAGCGATCGCCTCGCTCGCGATCGCGCCACGCCCGAGGCGCGTGACGAAATCGAGATCGAAAGGCTCCGCCGCGACCGGATCGGCTTGGCTCGCGGCGAGCACTCGTCTTCCCTCGGTCTTTCCGGCGCTACGCCTTCTTCGGGATGCGCGCGACGAGCCGGAGCGACGCCGTCAATTCCTCCATCTGCAACCACGGACGGAGATAGGCGACGGCGTTGTAGCTCCCCGGCGACCCCGGCACCGCCGTTACCTCGACGCGGGCTTCGCGCAGTGGGAACTTGGCGCGAATTTCCTGACCCCCGCCCTCGGCAGCGTTGACGTAGTTGAGGATCCAGCGGTTGAGCCAGATCGACACGTCCTCGACTTCCATGAACGAGCCAATCTTGTCGCGCGCCATGACCTTCAGATAATGCGCGAACCGCGATGTCGCCATGATGTACGGCAAGCGCGCCGAAATCGCTGCGTTCTCAGTGGCTTCGGGACGATCGAACTTCTTCGGCCGCTGCGTCGTTTGGGCACCGAAGAACACCGCGTAATCGGTGTTCTTATAATGCGACAGCGGCAGGAAGCCGAGATCGCTCAGTTCCTTTTCGCGCCGCGACGTGATCGCGATCTCGGTCGGGCACTGTTCCGACATATCGCCGTCGTCCGACTGGAACAGGTGGGTCGGAAGGTTCGACACCTTTCCGCCGCCCTCGGCGCCACGGATCGCGGTGGTCCAGCCCGACTCCGAATAGGCATTGGTCATCCGCTGGGCGAGCGCATACGCCGCGTTCATCCAGCAATAGTCGCCGTGCTTCATCGGCTTGGGCGCGCCGTTCGCATCGAACGGTGCCTCCTCATAACCGAACTCGTCGACCGCCTTCGTCGTCTCGCCATACGGCTGGCGCGCGAGCACGCGCGGCATCGTCAGCGTGACAAAGCGGCTGTCATCGGTGTCGCGGAAGTTGCGCCACTTGCTGAACTCGGTCGCCTGGAACTTGTCCGACAGGTCGCGCGGCTGGGACAATTCCTCGAAGCTGTCGAAGCCGAACATGCTCGGCGCAGCCGCCGACACGAACGGAGCGAACGCACCCGCCGCGACGCCCGACAGGTTGCGCAGCAGCTCGATGTCTTCCTGCCCGTTGCCGAAATAATAGTCGCCGACGAGCACGCTGTACGGTTCGCCGCCGGGCGTGCCGAACTCGTTCTCATAGATCTTCTTGAATAGCGTCGACTGGTCGAACTCTACCGCCTTCGACAGGTCGCGTGCAAGATCACGCTTTGAGGCATTGATCACGCGAATCTTGAGGTCGCGTCCGGTCAGGCTGTTCTGGACGAGGTAATGGATCCCGCGCCATGACCCTTCAAGCGCCTTGAACTTCTCGTGATGCATGACCTCGGCGAGCTGCTTCGACATCATCTGGTCGAGCTTCGCGATCGCGTCGCGCATCGTGACCATGAGGTTCTTCGAGAACGTCACCGTTCCCGCCGTCGCCTCGTCGGTCAGCGCGCGAAGAAGCTCCGTGACTTCGGATGCCTCGGTCTGCTTGGTCGCACCGATGACCTGATCGAGGACGCTCGCTCCCTCCTGAACAGTATTTGCCCGCGGGTCGGCCTGATACCGGCTAGCCATGGCTCAAGCCTCCTTGCTTGGGGTGGTCGGCGTCTCGGCAGAAGGATCAAGCTCACGCTTCAATCGGTCAAGGTTCGACTGGTCCTTGAGGATCGATTCGAGCAGATTTTCCAGTTGTTCCGAACCATCCGCCTTGGTCATCAGGTCACGCAACTTGTTGCGCGTCTCGAGCAGATGCTTGAGCGGCTTGACCTGCTCGATGACCCGGCCCGGCTCGAAGTCCTCGATCGACTCGAACTTGAGATTGACCACCATCTCCGACCCGTCGGCGGCAAGGGTATTCTCGACCCGATACTGGAGGCCCGGCGCCATCCGGCGGAGCACCTGATCGAAATTGTCGCGGTCGATCTGGATGAACTTGCGATCCTTCAACGGAGCCAGCGGCTCGGTCGGATCGCCCGAAAAATCGCCCATCACGCCGACGACGAACGGCAGTTCCTTGACCTCGACCGCGCCCTCGGTCTCGACGTCATACGTGATGTGAACGCGCGGCTTGCGAACCTTCTTCAGCTTGTCGTGAACGCTATCCATGGTGCCCTCCGAAAATCATTCCATCTGCTCAACGTCTGAAGTTGCCGATCGAATACCTGCCCGTTGCAAAAAAAGTGTGCGCATGCCCGGATCAGGAAGCAATTCCGAAAGCAGATCTTCCAGCGGCATGCGTGCGCGACGGACAACTTCGCGCAACGACAGCCCAATCGGCGACTGCGGTTCGCTGCGTTCGAAGTGATCCGCCAGCGTCAGGATCTGGTTGAGCGCACCGTCGCGCGACAGCGGCGAATTGCTGCTGGGCAGCGCAGTCGTACCGGCGGCAGCGGGTTCGCCGTGGACCGGCGACGCGGCCGCCGTCTCGATCGACGTGGTGGCGAAGACATTCCCGGCATTATCGTCGAGCAGTTTGATCGCCGTCGCGAGCGGCTCACCGATCTGTGAGCCGAAGCGGCCGACAGTGCTCACCCGGTCGATGGTCTGCATCAACTGTTCGAGCGCGGTCGCCGCGCGATCGAGATCGTGGCGCAGCGCGAGCAGGAACGGCCGCGGCGACCGCGCAATTCCGTTCGTCACTGCGTCGAGCAATTCGGTCCGCCGCTTATCGGCGAGCGCCTGCACGTCCTCGTCAGGGCTGCGCGACGTCGGCGGGGCGAACGCGACTTCCGCCGACCACAGGGTCACCGCGACCCCGCCGCGATCCGATAGCGGGACAAGTTTGAGCGGCTGGAGCAACGTGCCCGTGCCGCCGCGGCCGAACAGCCCGAACAGCGCGCCAAGCCGGGTTTCGTCACCGTCTTCATCGGCCGCCGGCCACAGGCCGTCGTCCCAGAACGCCGTGATCAAACCGTCGAGGAGAACGAAGCCGTCGCCGAGACCCGCGACGCCGCCGGTGCGCAGCAGCGCCTCGGTCAGCCACGCCGCGACTTCGAGGTCCTTGGTATGTTCGGTGAGCAGGGTCGTCGCGCCGTCGGCGAGGTTCGACCAGTGAATCAGCCCGGCACGAAGCGGGTCGCTGTCGCTTTCGGCGTTGCTCGCCTCGCGCTCGGCGATTCGAGCCGTAGCGCGCTCATCCTTAATGCGAAGATAAAGGTCGGAGCCGGGTCCGCCTTCACGCACGCTGTCGCCGGCGGGCGAGCCAGCGAATGGTACGAGCAGCGTGTCGGTCTCGATCCGGTCGATCACCAATGTTTCCCCGACACCATTGCGATGCCTTACTATTCTGTCCTAAAAGCCCGTGCAAGGCGCGCAACAGCACGTCTGACAGGGGCGTTCATCGTGCTTGAAATCGTTGGTCGCTACCGAATCGAAGGTCGGATCGGCGAAGGCGCGATGGCCGACGTCTATCGCGCGTTCGATCCCCAAATCGCACGGCCGCTTGCGGTCAAGCTGCTCAAGGCGGAATTCCTGCGCGACCGGCAATATGCCGACCGCTTCCTGCGCGAGGCGAAGGCCGCCGGTGCGCTGAGCCACCCGAATATTGTCACGATCTACGACGTCGGCGAAGCCGATGGCACGCCGTACATCGTGATGGAACTGCTTGAGGGCCGCCCGCTCGACCAGGTTCTGCAGGACGGCGCACTCGACCCGATCACGACGCTGCGTATTGGCATCCAGCTCGCCGACGCCCTCGCCTTCGCCCACTCGCAGCGCGTCGTCCACCGCGACATCAAGCCGTCGAACATCATCGTCGCGCCCGACGGCCACTCGGTCAAACTGCTCGATTTCGGCATCGCCCGCGTCGGCGATATGCTGTTCGAAGCCGAAAGCGTCCGAACGCAGGCGGGTCAGGTGCTCGGCACCCCCCGGTACATGAGCCCCGAACAGGCGCTCGGCGGCGCGATCGACGGCCGCAGCGACCTGTTTTCGGTCGGCACGGTGCTGTACGAAATGCTGTCCGGACGGCGCGCCTTCCAGGGCGGCAGCTCGGCAACGCTGGCGATCCAGATCGTCCAGGGCGACCCCGATGCGCTGGCGACGATCGCACCGTCGACCCCCGGCGGGCTCCAGTTCATCGTCTCCAAGCTGTTGTCGAAGCAGCCCGGAATGCGCTTTGCCGATGGGCGGCAGCTTGCCGAGGCGATGCGCAAGGAACTCGCCGCGCTGACCGCAGTTGGGGCCGAGGCCGGGGCGCGGCACGCCTATCTGCCGATCCAGGTCCGCCTGCCGGTGATGCTTGCGGTCATCACCGCGCTGCTGCTTGGCGCCGCGATCTGGACCGTGCTCACGCGCCAATATGCCGCGATGGAGAATGTTGCTCTGGCGTCGGGTGACGCGATTTCGTCGTTCGTCGCGAGCAATGCCGCTCTCCGGGCGGTCGAGAATGCGACGCTGCCGGGGGCGCAACAGGACTGGCTCGCGGTCGAGGCCTTCGTCCGCAGCGCCAGCGACGACCCGACGATCCGGCGCATCGTCGTCGTCGGCGCCGATGGCATCGTCCACGCGTCGAGCGACGCAGCAATGGCGGGCAAGCCGTATTCCGCGCCGCACTCCGGCGAAGTCATTTCGCGACGGGAGGGACTGACAGTCCTGTCGCAAGATGTCGCTGGCGGCCCCGGCGTGTTCCGCTTTGTCCGCCCGATCACGTATGCCGGACGCAGCTTCGGGCAAGTCGACGTCGAGGTCAGTAAGGCCAGTCTCGAAGCTGCCGCCCGGCTGGCGCAGGTCCTCCTCGCCTTTCTCGGGCTGACCACCGTCGGCGGCGTGGCGCTCACCAGCTATTTCGGCGCGCGCGCGCTGGCGGTCCCGCTTCGCCGGACGAAATCGGCGCTGCTCGAGGTCGCGGGCGGTAATCTCGACTTCCGCATTTCGCACACCCGGCGCGATGAGTTCGGCGAATTGTTCGACAGCTTCAATCTCGCTGCCAACGCGCTGCAGGAACGGATCGAATCGGTCGAGCATCTCGCGCTCGACACGCCGGTCAGCGCGCCGGCGGCCACGGTCAATCCGCCAGCCGCAGTCGCACCTGCCATCGCGGTCGCAGCAGTGGCACCGACTTCACCCGAGCCCGAAGAACAGCCGGTCGAGCCGGCAGTTACGCCGGTCGAGAGCATTTCTCCCGAGCCGGCCGAGCCGCACGCCGTTCCCGAGGCGCTGGTGGAGGAGATCGTGCCTCCGCTGCCGGAGCCCGCCGCGATTTCCGAGCCCGCTCCTCCGCCGGCTCCAGAACCTGAGCCGGAGCCCGAGCTACAGCCTGAATCCACGGCCGACGACGCGTCTTTGTGGGACGAGGCCGCGGACCGGACGCAAATCGGTCTGGCCCCGAACGCCAAGCCGACGACGACGGTCGTCAAAGCACCTGAGCCACCGTCATCGCCGGACTTCGACGACGATGACGATGACAATCAGGACACGTTGATCGGTCCCGCGCGGCGCTAGGTGGTGTCGATCAGTGGCGCAGGGTCGCCTGGATCTTCCGCGCTCGGGCGAGGTCACCCTGAATAGCGCCATCCTGCGGATTAAGGGCTGACGCGCGTTCGAGCAGGCCGACCGCCTTGTCGATCGACCCCCGTGCCATCTCGTCGAGACCCGCGCCGCGCAGGCGGTTTGCCGATGCGATATCGGCGGCCGTCGGCGACCCGCCGGGTCCACGCTCAGGAGTCGCTGTCGCGGGTGCCGACGCCGAGTCGGACGGCGCTGGCTTGACGATGCGCGGCGCTGCCCTGACCGGAGCAGTTCCAGGCACCTGGATGACCTGTCCCGCCCCGGCGCTCGATGGCACGGCGATATTATTGTAACGGGCGAGTGCCCAGAAGCGGTTGGAATTGCCCAGAAACCGGTGGGCGATCATCGACAAGGTCTCGTGCCGATGAATTTCGTAGGCGAAGCTCCGCTCGCCCAACAGCACCTTGGGATCGGTGTCGATCTGGCGCAGCAGATCGCTCGCGACCGGATCACCCGGGGTCTGCGCCAACATATCGACGATCCCGACGCGAGCCGCAGCGACCTGCCCATTGTTAAGCGCGATCAGCGCATTGGCGATTCGCTGTTTGCGGGTCAGCGATATCGGCGCGGGTGCCGGGGGCGCCGCCACGGGCGTCGGGGCCGGCGGTGGCGCGGGAGCGACCGCTGGTGGCGGAGATTTGCTCTGACAGCCCGCGATGCCGATTGCCGCCACGAATGCCAGGACCGCAGTTCGGCTGCCCATTTTCCTTACCATCGATCGCTCCCTTGCCCATTTGCCCGCCGGCGCGGTTGGAAAACACCGTCAGCCGTCACGATGACAACCGTTGTGGCTGTAAAACGATCCAACGTGCGATTTGGCGAAATAATGCGCGCGACCTCACCGGTCGAGCCCCTCCAGCCGGTAGAAGCGGGTTAACTCCTGCGTCGTTACCAAACTGACCTTTGGCAAGCCGATTCCGCCGAACATCTCGGCATAGCGTCGGCGGCTGTGCGGCGCGACGACGGCGATGTGATGGATCATGGCCCATCTCGCGCTGTCCCGGCCGCCTTCCAGCCCGCCGTGCCGGTCGCGTTCGAACCACGCCCTGCGCAGATACCGCAGGAGGCTGGTCATCACCGGCACGTCGAGGAGGATGACGCCCGTCGCGCGCGCCAATCGCTGCGGCAACGATCGCGAATAATTACCGTCCATGACCCAGCGCGCGCCGAGGAGCGCTTCGTCATGCAATGCGGTAAATTCTTCGGCCGGGCGCGGCTGCCAGTTGGTATCAGGGCGATGGTAAAGCTGATCGAGGTAAATCGGCGGCAGTCCGCGCGATCGCCCGATGGCCGTCGCCAGGGTGGACTTCCCGCTGCCCGACGGCCCCATGATGCAGATGCGGCAGCCGAGCGTGTCAAGGATCATGCGCCGGTTTGTACACCCCTGATTGGCACGCTCAACGCGTCCGCTCAAATGTCTATTTTGACGGCCGGGCCCGCCGAGCGACGGAAGCGGCGCGGGCTTACGTTCAACAGGGTGTTCGGCGGTCAGAGAGGTCGCCGGCATGAACGCGAGGAGACGATCATGAAGACTATCCTGCTTGCCGCGATCGCGGCTGGAGCGGCGTTGGTGGCGGTGGCACCGGCGCAAGCGGCGCAAGGCTGTGGCCCGGGCGGGCACCGCGGCCCCGGTGGCTATTGCCGCCCGAATTACGGCCCGGGCTTTGTCGCGCCGGGCGTCCGGGTCGGCGTGTTCTATCCCGGCCGCGGTTATTGGGACGGGCATCGTTACTGGGGCCATCGCTATTCGTGGCGTGGCGGCTGGCGCTACCGCTAACGGCCGATTGCCCGCGGACGGGCCGCTCATCGAGCGGTCCGTCCGCGGTCGAGCGTGATACTCTGTTGAAGGTCCAGACCATGACCAAGGTGCTATCTTTTCGCAGCGCGGCCTTTGCGCTGATGCTTATTCCCATCGCCGCGTGCGCCCAGCCTGCCGCCCAGCAAGCACCCGCCGGAGGTGCCGCTTCCGGCGTGACGCTCCAGCAATATGTTCAGCGGCACGAACGCAAGCTGCTGCTGGCCGCCGATACCGACGGCGACGGCCGTGTCAGCCGGGACGAGTTCCTCGCCGCCGCCAAGGCCGGCAAAGGTGACCCGGCGAAGCGGTTTGCCCGGATCGACCGGAACGGTGACGGCATGCTCGATAAGGCGGAGATCGATGCCATGCTGGCGAAGCGCTTCGCGCGGCTGGACAGCAATGGCGACGGCGTCCTGAGTCCAGCCGAACGAGCGGCGGCGCATGACAAATCGCGCGTCGCCGGTGACGGCGCCGAGTCATGACGCCATGCCGGCGGCGATGGTAGGATCGAGCGGAGTTGGACGATCGGGATCCCGACACGCAACTGATCGAGCGCGTCGGTCGCGGCGAGCCGGCGGCGACGCGCGCGTTCGTTGCGGCCAAGCTGCCGCGTGTCCTCAGCCTTGCCACACGTATGCTCCGCGACGTCGCGGAAGCCGAGGACGTGGCGCAGGAAACCTTCGTTCGCGTCTGGCGCAACGCCGGGGCGTGGCAGCCGGGCCGCGCACGGTTCGATACTTGGCTGCACACCGTCGTCCTCAATCTCTGCCGCGACCGGCTGCGCCGCAAGCGCGTGACGACGAGCGACGCCGTGCCGGACGTCCCCGATCCGGCGCCCGATGCCGAAGCCGGGCTGATCGAGGCAGAGCGGGGGAGCGCCGTTGCCCGCGCGATCGCCGCTTTGCCCGAGCGGCAGCGCGAAGCAATTTTGCTCGTCCATTATCAGGATTTGTCGGGCGCCGAGGCGGCGGCGGCGCTCGAGCTCAGCGTCGAGGCACTCGAATCGCTGCTCGCCCGCGGGCGGCGCACCTTGCGTGCAAGGCTCGGCGGATTGCAGGAGGGTGAGGCATGACCATATCGATGACGCTTGAGCGCTTCGCGGCGCTGGCCGACGCTTATGGCGGCGTCGTTGCACGCTGGCCCGAGTCCGAACGTGCTGCGGCGATGCAGATCGCTGCCGAGCCTGAAGCGGGCGGTATCCTCGCGTCGGCGCTGGAGCTCGACGAGGCGCTCGACGCGTGGACGGTCCCCGCCGCCTCCACCGCGCTGCGCGAACGCGTGCTCGGTAGCGCCCCTGCGCCGTCACGCGACTTGGTCCGCCGGGCACGTCTCTGGTGGTCGGGCGTCGGGATCGCTGCGGCGCTGGCCGGGGCGGCGGCAGGCACCGCGGCAGTCGCCATAATGCCGCCGATCGATGCGTCGGGCGGCGCGACATCGTTCGGCGACGTCGGCAGGCAGGAGAGCTGATCGTGAGCAGAATCCGCATCGCGCTTGCTGTCTCGGTGGTCCTCAACCTGTTTCTGTCAGGCGCGTTGGTCGCGGGGCTGGTGTCGCTCCGCACCGGCGGGCCGATGATCAACGCCGGGTCGCTGCGCGTCGCCGGGGCTGAGCTCCCCAGCGCCGAGCGGAGGCCTTTCCGCATGGCGTTGCGCGATGCCCGCCGATCGATGCGCCCGACGATCGTCGTGAGCCGGGCGGCGAAGGCCGAGGCGGCAGGGCTATTGCGGCAACCAGACGTCGATCAGGCCGCGGTCAACGCCGCACTCGATCGGGCACGTGTCGCCGACATCGCGGTCCGCGCCGCAGTCGAGCGGCGGGCGGTTGCCTATGCCGCGACGCTGCCGCTCGCCGACCGGGCGACGCTCGCCGCCGCGATGACGCGGCGGGCCGAGCGGGCTCCGCCTGCCGCTGAATAAAGGCCGCGACGGAAACGCCGCCGATGCGCGTTCAATTGATAGTAGATCACGCCGAGGTACTTCCCAGTGTCCCAGCCAACCGGCCCGTCCCCTGCCGCCATCGCGCTGAACCGCTTCGGGCTCGGCGCACGTCCTGACGAAGCGCTGCCGAGCGATCCGCAGCGCTGGCTAATTGAGCAGTTCACACATTTCGATGTCCGACCCGCCGGGTTTGCTGCTCTCGAAGACGCTGGAAAGGCTGTGGCGCAGTATCGCGAGGCGCAGCAGGCGAACCGCCGTCTCGCAATTCAGGCGACACCTGCACCCGAAGGCGCGGCGGACGCCAAGGCCGGGCTGAAGACCGAGCGCAAGGATTTCCGCCAGGACGTGCAGGAGCTGTATCGCGCTGGCGTTCAGGCTCGCGCCGAAAGCGCGCTCGCGACCGAGGCGCCGTTCGTCGAGCGGATGGTGCATTTCTGGTCGAACCATTTCTGTGTCTCGGCCGACAATCCGCGCGTCACCGCCTTTGCCGCGGCGTTCGAGCGCGACGCGATCCGGCCGCATGTGCTGGGCAGTTTCACCGACATGATGCTGGCGGTCGAGCACCATCCCGCGATGTTGATCTACCTCAACCAGGTCCAGTCGATCGGCCCCGACAGCCCTGCCGCCGCGCGCAATCCCGACCGCAAGCGCGGGCTCAACGAGAATCTCGCGCGGGAGATCATGGAGCTGCACACGCTGGGCGTCCGCTCGGGCTACACGCAGGCCGACGTCACCGAATTCGCCCGCGCGATGACCGGCTGGTCGGTCGATGGGTTCGGCGGCGGCCGGGCGGCGATGGGCGATCCCGATCGGTTTGCCTTTCGCCCGGCGCAGCACGAACCGGGCGTTCGCACGATCCTCGACAAGCGTTACCCGCAGGACGGCGAAGGACAGGCGCGGGCGGCGTTGCTCGACTTCGCCCATGCGCCGGCGACCGCAACTCACATCGCGACCAAGCTCGCCCGCCATTTCGCGGGTGACGAGCCGCCGCCGGCGCTGGTCGCCCGGCTGGCCGACAGCTTCACGAGCAGCAAGGGGCATATGCCGGACGTGTACCGCACACTGATCGCCTCGCCCGAGCCATGGCTGCCGACTGCCGCCAAGTTCAAGACACCGTGGGAGTGGACGATCTCGTCGCTCCGCGGCGTCGGCCATCGCGCGATCGGTGACATCCAGATCGCGACGTTACAGACCCAGCTCGGCCAGCGGGTGTGGAAGCCGGGAGCGCCTGCAGGCTGGGATGATGTCGCGGCGAGCTGGGCCGGATCCGACGCGCTGTTGCGCCGGGTGGAAATCGCGCAGCGGCTTGCCGCCCCGCTCGGCGAGAGGGTCGATGCGCGGGTGATCGCGCCAAAGATCATGCCCGCACTCAGCGCCGCGACTGCCAGCCAGATCGCCCGTTCCGAAAGCCCGGCCGGCGCGATCGCGCTGATGCTGGTCTCGCCCGATTTCCTGAGGAGATGATCCGATGATCGCTCGCCGCCAATTGCTATCCGCCGCCGCGTTCGGCGCGGGCGCATTGTTCGTCAGTCCCAGCCTCGCGCTCGCCACCGTGCCGACCGAGCGCCGCTTCGTCTTCATCATCCAGCGCGGCGCGGCCGACGGACTCGACGTCCTGCGCCCGACCGGCGACCCGGCATTTGCCGCCCTGCGCGGCGGGCTGATCGGCGATGCCGCGGGCACGAGGCTCGACGCGATGTTCACGCTCCACCCGTCGCTCGTCGAGGTCGGCCGGATGTACGGCCAGGGTCAGGCGCTGTTCGTCCACGCCGTCGCCTCGCCATATCGCGACCGCTCGCATTTCGACGGGCAGAACGTCCTCGAAACCGGCGGCACCCAGCCTTATGCGGTGCGCGACGGCTGGCTCAATCGGCTGGTGGCGATGCTGCCGCGCGCGAGCGACGAGGCGATTGCGATCGCGTCGACGGTGCCTGCCGCGCTGCGCGGCTCGGTGCAGGTCGCATCGTTCGCGCCGTCCGCGCTGCCGCACGCCGCCGACGACCTGATGGCGCGCGTCACCGCGCTGTACGATGCCGACCCGCAGTTCCACCCTGTCTGGCAGGCGGCGCTCGAGACCAAGGGCCTCGCCGCCGATGCCGCCGCCGGGCAGGACCCCGCCAGCCTCGGCCGCCTGACCGCCAGCTTCCTGACCAAGCCCGCCGGCCCGCGCATCGCCATGCTCGAGACGCTCGGCTGGGATACGCACAGCGCACAGAAGGGTCGCCTCGCCAACCAGCTCAAGAACCTCGATGCGATGCTGGCAGCAATGCGCGATGGGTTGGGCGCGGCATGGGGCACGACGACCGTGCTCGTCGCAACCGAATTCGGGCGCACCGCGGCGGTCAACGGCACCGGCGGCACCGACCACGGCACCGGTTCGGTGGCGATGCTCGTCGGCGGCGCGGTCAAGGGCGGACGGGTCGTCGCCGCCTGGCCGGGGTTGGCGAATGGCAGTCTTTACCAGGCGCGTGACCTACGCCCGACGACCGCGCTCGACGCGCTGATCGCCGGGGCTGCTGCCGAGAGCCTCGCGCTCGATCCCGAGCGCGTCGGGCGCGGGCTGTTCGCGCAGGCGACGAGCGCGCGACCGATGGCTGGGTTGATCCGGGCTTAGGTCGATCGCAGGCACGCCCGGGCCAGACGCCCGCCAGCGCACACCGCCCTTGCACCCTGCCCCCCGCTTGACGCATACCGCGCCGATGCCCGCCGTTTCCCTTTCGTTCGCAGGCGCAACGTACGTGCCCCAGCCGTGCGGAGCGTTGTACTGGCCCGCGCGCAATGCATTGCTCGTCGCCGATCTCCACCTCGAAAAGGCGAGCTTTTACGGTGTCCACGGACAGTTCCTGCCGCCGTACGACAGCTTCGACACCCTCGCCTGCCTGATCGACGCGGTCGAGGCGACCGGGGCGACGCAATTGTGGTGCCTCGGCGACAGTTTCCACGACACCGGCGGGGCGGCGCGTCTGCCGGTCGCGGCGCGCGACACGCTGCGGCGGCTGACTCGCGACCTCGACTGGGTGTGGATCACCGGCAATCACGACGACGCGAGCGCGGGCGTGCTCGGTGGGCGGGTGATGGTCGAGGCGGCGATCGACGGTATCAATCTGCGCCACGAGGCGACCCGCGATCCCGCGCCCGAGATTTCAGGGCATTACCATCCCAAGCTGCGGCTGACGCTGCGCGGGCGGCGGATCGTGCGGCGGTGCTTTGCGATGACGCCGAGCAAGCTCGTGCTGCCGGCATATGGGGCGCTGACCGGCGGGCTCGACGTCACCGACCCGGCGTTTGCCCGCGCGATCGGTGGGCCGCTGTCGGCGCTCGTCGCGACAAAGGCGAAGCTGTTGCGTTTTCAGGTCGCGGCTTAGCGCGCCCGACCGGGATTACAGCGGCGGCAGCCGGTCGAATGTTCCCGCATCGCCGACCGCGAGGAAGCCGCTGTTGAGATACCCCGGCTTGCCATAAGCAAAGTCGGTCCCCCCCGGACTGTGCATCGCCCCCCCTGCCGCCAGCAGGATCGCGTGCCCCGCAGCGGTATCCCACTCCATCGTCGGGCCGTAGCGCGGATAGACGTCGGCGCTCCCCTCGGCCAGGCGGCAGAACTTCAGGCTCGATCCGGCGGGTTCGAGCGCGACCATGCCGAGCCGCGACAGGTAATCGCGGGTCTCGTCGTCGAGATGGCTGTGGCTGACGACGACGACCGGTGGCACCACGCATAGCCGCGTCGCGATCGCCACGCGGTCCTCGCCGGGGTCCTGCCGGAACGCGCCATGTCCCTCCGCGCCCGCCCACAGCACGCCGTCGCGCGGGCTGAGGACGAGGCCGAGCACCGGGCGGCCATGCTCGATCAGCCCGATGTTGACCGAATACGCCGCGCGCCCGGCGATGAAATCGCGCGTCCCGTCGAGCGGGTCGATCAGCCAGAAACGCCCGCATGGCGGCGGGCGGTGGCCGGCGGCGTGCGCCTCCTCGCCGACGATCGGGGTGTCGGGGTCGGCGGCGGCGAGCGCGGCGGTGATCAGCAATTCGGCGCGCTCGTCGGCCTCGGTCACCGGCGACGCGTCGGACTTGCCGCGAGTCTCGAACCCCGCCTCGCGGACCTCCTCGATCAGGCGGCCGGCGGCGCGCATGACGGGAGCGAGGGCGTCGATGAGTTCGGAGCGGGTCAGCATCGTGGAGACAGGCAGCGACTTACGCATCCTGCGTCGCGAACAGGTCGGCCGCCGACAGGCCGAGCCGGTCGATCCGGCGGCGGATGCGCGGCCAGTCGGTCGCCATGAACGCCGCGCGCTCGGACGCGAGCAGCGCCGCCGCCGCGCCCGGCTCGATATACAGGCCGACGCCCTTGCGCGCCGCGACGAGCCCCGACGAGCGGAGTTCCTGATACGCCTTGGCGACGGTCAGCGGGTTGACGTCGAGCTCGGTCGCGAGCGCGCGCACCGACGGCAGGGGGGCCTGCGTGCCGGTCTCGCTGTCGATGATCCGGGCGATGATTAGATCGCGGATCTGGAGATAAATGGGTCGGTCGCCCTGCCACATGACTGTGGTATCGTCCTAGAACACCCGGGCGTCAACCTTATCGGTCGATTACCGGGCGTGCTTCACCACGCGTGAAGGATATCGGCCATATCGGGACGCGGCCGCTCGTCGAGGTCACGCGCGGGCGAGCCGATGAAGAAGAACCCGGCGATCCGGTCGCCCGGCGCGCCGAGGCTGGCGATCACCGCCTCCGAATACGCCGCCCAGCCGGTCAGCCAGCCCGAGACGAAGCCCATCGCGGTCGCTGCGGTTTCGAGCAGCGCGCACGCCGCCCCCGCCGAAAGCTCCTGCTCCCAAGCCGGAATCTTGCTCGAGGTGTCGACGCGCGACAGTACCACGACGAGTGCGGGAGCCTGCTGCGCGAAGCCGCGGATTTCGTCGAGCTCGGCGGGCCGCGCCTCTGGGCGGCCGAGCAGATACGCCGCGACGAGCATCTCGCCGAACGCGTCGCGACGGTCGACGGCGACGGTGACGAAGCGCCACGGGGCGAGCTTGCCGTGGTCGGGGACGCGCGCGGCGATGCGCAGGATCTCGGCCAGTTGGGGGTCGTCGGGCCCCGGCGCGACCATGTCACGCGGCTTCCCCGACCGCCGCGTGGCGAGGAGGGCGAGGGGGGTGGAGCGGTCGTTGAGCATGCAAGGGCTGGTAGCCGAGTCCGCGCTCGGTTCCTAGACTGCGGGTAAAAGGAGAGCGACCGAAGCGGTTGAGTGCTGACTTATGCCTTTAGAAGTCAGGCGAGAGGATAGAGAAGCATATCTCAATGCCCGGAGAGCAATGCTTCTCCGGCACGCTGCGACACTACCAGATTCAGCCCGCCACGCAGAATATCCAGAGCGTGATATTCAGTCTCGAACTTAGTCGTAAGACGGCGTGATGTGTCATAGAGATCAGCTATTTCTACTGTAGCTCTCAACTTTCCCGCATGATCAACCTGCATAAGAGACAACCCCAAGACGAGATTGGTTCCTTCGCATTCATCATAGCCCCAAGTCCATTTGATTGGATCGCCTAGCGGATAACATTGCAGCTTGCTGATGATCTCCGGGAACTCAAACAGGGTCGACCAGAAAAACGCCGAACCCGAGAAGCGGTCTGCCCTGAAATCAAACCAAAGCTTACCGACTTCGTCTTCAGGATCGGGTTCGTACCGGATGATTAAGGAAGCCATGCTCGCCTTAGATCGCCTAGTTGAAAGGTCCGCAAGCGCGAACACGCCCCATCGATCATACGGTCGATTCAGGGGCGCAAGCCGCCGCCTCTCCCCGGCTCGTTGACATCCAACCTCCACCCGCGCGCGGCTGGTGCCGCTAACGCCTCCCCCTTGCTCCCCCCGCACGTCCCGCTAGTGTACGCGCCAACGGCCGCCGTCCGAGCGGCTGGCGCGTCAAGGGAGTTTCATGGCCAGTATCCCCGCCGCCGGACCGTTGTGGTTCGGCCATCCCCGGCAACTGGCGCGGCTGTTCACGACCGAGGCGATGGAGCGCTTCGGTTATTACGGCATGCGGGCGCTGCTGACGCTCTACCTCGCCGACCATTTCCTGTTCAGCGATTCGACGACGACGAGCCTGTACGGCGGCTTCACCGCGCTCGTGTATTTGACCCCGCTCGTCGGCGGGCTGATCGCCGATCGTTACCTCGGTTCGAAGCGATCGGTGAAGTTCGGCGCGATCGTCATGGCGTGCGGCTATCTGACATTGTGCTTCGGCGGCGACGCGGCGAAGCCATTCGCGACGATCGACGGCCAGCGGTACGAGGTCGTCGTCGACCGCTCGACCGCGGCCAAGCAGCAATATGTCGTCGACCACGGCAAGCGGCTCGCGATCAAGGGCAACGACGATGGCTCGGTGACGCTGACCGGTGCCGACGGCGTGGTCGACCGGACGGTGGCGAAGGGCGGCTTCGTCCCCGGCGGCGAGCGCAACCCGCTCTACACGATGATCATGCTGATCGGTCTGTCGGCGGTGACGGTCGGCAACGGTTTCTTCAAGCCGAACATCTCGACGATGGTCGGCTCGCTGTATGCCAACGGCGACCGGCGGCGCGATGCCGGGTTCACGATCTTCTACATGGGCATCAACCTCGGTTCGCTGTTCTCGCAATTGCTGTGCCCGCTCCTCGCGGTCGGGATTCCCGGTGTGTGGGATGGGCTCGGCTGGTGGGCGGGGTTCGGCCTCGCCGCGATCGGCATGGCGGTGTCGTGGGGGCTGATCCAGTTCGCCGGGCCGAAGATGGCGGGTATCGGCGAGACCCCGGTCCAGCCGGGCGGCGACAAGGGGATCATGATCTACGTCCTCGCATTGCTCGCGATCCCGCTGATCTGGTTCCTGTTCACCAATCTGATGGATGCCCCGCCGCCGATCAAGGGACAGGGCATCGGCGGCTACATCCTCGGCCTGCCGATCCTCGGCAAGGTGCTGTTCTTCACCTTCCTCGCGTCGGTCATCGGCATCCCGATCTGGAGCCTTCGCGCCGGCACGCGGCAGGAGTTCGAGATGATGGTCGCGGCGATCGTCCTGATCGTGTTCAACGTCGTCTTCTGGACGCTGTTCGAGCAGGCGGGGTCGTCGCTGACGCTGTTCGCCGACCGCAACACCGACCTCCGCATGTTCCCGTCGCTGTTCCCGAACTTCAGCATTACCGCGGGGCAGACGCAATTCTTCAATGCGTTCTTCATCGTCGTCTGCGCGCCGATGCTCGCGAAGCTGTGGGTCACGCTCGCCAAGCGCGGCATCGAGCCCGGTATCCCGGTCAAGTTCGGCGTCGCGCTGATCGGCGTCGGGGCAGGCTTCCTGCTGCTGGTGTTCGGCACGAAGTTCGCCGGGCCCGACTTCAAGGTCGGCATCTGGTGGCTCGCCGGGCTGTACCTCGTCCACTCGCTCGCCGAATTGTGCATCTCGCCGGTCGGGTTGAGCATGATCACCAAGCTGTCGATCGCGCGGATCGTCGGCATGATGATGGGGGTCTGGTTCCTGTCGATCAGCTGCGCGCAGTACGTCGCCGGGGTCGTCGCGCAGGTGGCGAGCGTAGAGACCGTCGGCGGGCAGGTGACCAATTTGAAGGTCAGCCTCGAAACCTATGCCGGGGTCTTCCAGACGATCGGCCTGATCGCGGCGGGCATCGGGCTCGTGCTGCTGGTGATTTCGCCCCTCCTCAAACGCCTGATGCACGGAGTCGACTGATGCGGCGCTTGTTCCTGTTCGCGCTGCTCGGGGTCGCGGCGTGCGCTTCCGGCGAGCATCCCAAGACCGCGGGCGACAAACCGGCGGGGCCGGCGGAGATCGTCGCGATCCCCACCGACCCCTACCCCTCGACGTACCATCCCTACCCCGGCGTCACGACGGTGATCCGCGGCGCGACGGTGTACGACGGCGCGGGGCGGAAGTTCGCGCCCGGCATGGTCCGGCTCGAGAACGGCAAGGTCGCCGAGGTCGGGGCGACCGTCGCGATCCCGGCAGGCGCAACGGTGATCGAGGCGGCGGGCAAGTTCGTCACGCCCGGCATCATCGACATCCACAGCCACCTCGGCGACTATCCGTCGCCCGGCGTCCAGGCGAACAGCGACGGCAACGAGGCGACGCGCCCGAACACCGCCGACGTCTGGGCCGAACATTCGATCTGGCCGCAGGACCCGGGCTTCACCCGCGCGCTCGCTGGCGGCGTGACGACGTTCCACATTCTGCCGGGCTCGGCGAACCTGTTCGGCGGGCGCGGCGTGACGGTCAAGAACGTCCTCGGCCGAACCGCGCAGGACATGAAGTTCCCCGGGGCCAAGCCGAGCCTCAAGATGGCGTGCGGCGAGAACCCCAAGCGCGTCTACGGCAGCCGCAACATCTCGCCGCAGACGCGGATGGGCAATATCGCGGTCGACCGCCAGGCATGGTCCGACGCGGTGATCTACAAGCGCAAGTGGGATGAATATACGCGGAAGGCGAAGGCCGGGACCGCGAAGCCTGTCGACGCGCCGAAGCGCGAGCTGGTCAACGATACGCTGATGGGCGTGCTGAACGGCGACATCCTCGTCCAGAACCACTGCTACCGCGCCGACGAGATGGCCAACGTCATCGCGATGTCGAAGGAATTCGGCTATCATGTCAGTGCGTTCCACCACGCGGTCGAAAGCTACAAGATCGCCGACCTGCTGCGGAAGGAGAACATCTGCTCGGCGATGTGGGCCGACTGGTGGGGCTTCAAGATGGAAAGCTATGACGGCATCCGCGAGAATATCGCGCTGGTGCAGAACGCCGGGGCATGCGCGATCGTCCATAGCGACGACCCGAACGGCATCCAGCGGCTGAACCAGGAAGCGGCGAAGGCGATGGCGGCCGGACGCCGCGCCGGCATCGTCATCGCCCCCGAGGTCGCGTTCGAATGGCTGTCGTTGAACCCGGCGAAGGGGCTCGGCATCGACAGGCAGACCGGCAGCCTCGAACCCGGCAAGATGGCCGATGTCGTGCTGTGGAACGGCGATCCGTTCAGCGTCTATTCGAGGCCCATCGATGTCTGGATCGACGGCGCGCTGATGTACGACGCCGCCGACCCCAACCGCCGCCCACGGACCGATTTCGAACTCGGCCAGCCCGGCTCGGGAGACGTCAAGTGAATCGGGTGCAGTTTCGAATCACGCTCTCGCTGTCATTCCCGCGAAAGCGGGGACCCAAGGTCACAATGTTGCGACATTGGGTCCCCGCTTTCGCGGGGATGACAATGCTGGGTTGGGGATGCTCCGCGCTTCCCGCCACTGCCGCTCCCGTCGCCTTCACCGGCGGGACGGTAATGACCGGCGCGGGGACGACGATCGAGAACGCGACAGTCGTCGTCGACAACGGGCGCATCATTGCGGTCGGCAGCGGTGTCGCGGTGCCAGCGGGCACGCAGACGATCGATGCGACCGGCAAGATCATCACCCCGGGGCTCGTCGTCGGCATGTCCGACCTCGGCATCGACGAGGTCGGCGGCGTCCGCGAGGCGAACGACACGCGCGCGAACAAATCGCCCTTCTCCGCCGCGCTCGACGTCGTTCCCGCGCTCAATGGCCGCGAGACCGGGATCGCGGTCGCGCGCGCTGGCGGGGTCACCCGCGCGGTCGTTGCGCCCGAGGCGAGCCGCGACATCTTCGCCGGGCAGGGCGCGCTGATCCGACTGTCCGACGGCCCCGATATCCTGACGCGCGGCAAGGCTTTCCAGCTCGTCGAACTCGGCGAGAACGGTGCCGAGGCGGCAGGGGGCAGCCGCACCGCGTCGTTCGCCGCGTTCAGGAACGCGCTCGACGAGGCCCGCGAGTATGCCGCGCATCGCGGCCGCGAGACCGGAAATCACGAAAACCTCTACCCGCGCGCCGATACGGCCGCGTTGGTACCGGTCGTCGAGGGCCAGCAGCCGCTCGTCGTCCATGTCGAGCGCGCATCGGACATTCTCGCGGTCCTCGCGCTCCGCACCGACTTTCCCAAGCTTCGCCTGATCCTGTTCGGCGCGCGCGAGGGCTGGACGATCGCCGACCGGATCGCGGCGGCGCACGTCCCCGTCATCACCAGCGCGATCGACGACCTGCCCGATGCGTTCGAGACGCTCGCATCGACGAAGTCGAATGTCGGGCGGCTCGTCGCGGCGGGCGTCCTCGTCGGGCTTGGCACGTCGGGCGGCGAGTCGACCAACCAGCCGCGCAACGTCACGCAGTTCGCGGGCAACCTCGTCGCGCAGGGTCGCCTGCCCGGCGGCGTCGGGCTGACCCGCGACCAGGCGTTGAGCCTGATCACCCGCAACCCCGCGGAGATCTTCGGCATGACCGACACCGGCACGATCGCCCCGGGCAAGCGCGCCGACCTCGTCGTCTGGGACGGCGACCCGCTCGAGCTTCAATCGGCCCCGGTCGCGGTGCTGATCGACGGCGTCGCCCAGCCGATCACCTCGCGCCAGACCGAGTTGCGCGACCGGTATCTGCATCTGCAGCACGACGCGCTGCCGCTGGCGTATCGGCCTTAGGATGCACGCGGCCGCGACCGTGGGGGAGGGGGAAGGACGATGACGCTTCTCATCATCGCCCTCGTCGCGTTCGTCGGCAGCCATTTCCTCCTGTCGCACCCCCTCCGCGCGCCACTCGTCAAGGCGTTCGGCGCGGGCGGGTTCGCCGGGGTCTATTCGCTCGTCGCGTTCGCCACGCTTGGCTGGGCGGTGTTCGAGTGGCGTCGCGCTCCGGTCGATGTCGTGTGGACTGCCCCGGCATGGGCGTGGCCGCTCGCCGGGGTGGTGATGCTGATCGCGATGATCCTGTTCGTCGGATCGATGACCGCGCCGAACCCGGCGCTGATGGGGACCCCCGCCGCCGCTGCATCCGCCAGCCCGCGTGGAGTCCAGCGCATCACCCGCCACCCGATGATGTGGGCGTTCGCTTTGTGGGCGATCGTCCACGCGACGCTCGGCGGGACCAGCCGCGACATCGCATTGAGCAGCGCGGTCCTGATCCTCGCGCTGGTCGGCGCACACTTTCAGGACCGCAAGAAGCGCGAACAACTCGGCGCGGCGTGGGGCGCACACGAAGCGGCGACAAGCTTCATGCCGTTCGGGCGCGGCTTCGCGATGCCCGGCTGGGTCGCGCTGATCGGCGGCATCGTGCTGTTCGCTGTCGCGACCTTCGCCCATCCCTATGCGGGCGGGCCGAACCTGTGGGGGATGGGATGAAGTACGCCGAACAGACGGTCTGGATCACCGGCGCGTCGTCGGGGATCGGCGCGGCGCTCGCGGTCGCCTTCGCCGCCGAGGGCGCGAAGCTCATCCTGTCGGGGCGCAATGAAGCCGCGCTCGCCGAGGTCGCTGCGCAGTGCCCCGGGGCGCGGACGATCGCCTTCGACACCACCGATCTCACCGCGCTCCCCGGCATCGTCGTCGACGCCGGGCCGGTCGACATCCTCGTCAACAACGCCGGCATCTCGCAGCGCAGCCTCGCGCTCGACACCGACTTCGAGGTCTACCGCCGGATCATGGAGGTCGATTTCTTCGCCCCGCTCCGGCTGACGCAACTCGTTCTCCCCGGCATGGTCACGGCGAAGGCGGGGCGGATCGTGATGATCGCCTCGGTCGCGGGCAAGGCGGGGAGCCCGATGCGGACCGGCTATTGCGCCGCGAAGCACGCGATGATCGGCTACGCCGACGCACTCCGCGCCGAAATCGCCCAGTACGGCGTCGCGGTCCATGTCGTCACCCCGGGCTTCGTCCGCACCAACATCGCGGTCCATGCCCTCGAAGGCGGCGGGGCCGAGCGCGGGCGCAGCGATGCGAGCATCGACGCCGGGGTCAGCCCCGAAAGCGCCGCCGCGACCATCCTTGCGGGGATGGCAGCGGGGACGCGCGAGATACTGGTGGGCGACGGTCCCGAGATGATGCTCGGCAAATTGCGCGGGAGCGATCCCGACCGGCTGTTCGACATGATGGCAGCGGCAGCGCCGATGGTCGAGCGGTAGCGCGGGAGGAGCGCGGCTGACCCTTGAGTTGTCATCCCCGCGAAAGCGGGGACCCAAGATCGCAAGGGGTGACTTTGGGTCCCCGCGTTCGCGGGGATGACAGTCGTAATTAGCCTCCCGCCCGAGGGTAATTAGCGCTTCGCTCGATCCCTACCGCCCGACCATCGCCATCATTGCCGCGCTGCCGTAGCGCGGCCCCGCTGTCCCTCCCACCGGCGACGCCGCATCGAGCGCCGCGAGATCGTCGCCGGTCAGCACGACATCGACCGCCTTGACGCTGTCCTCGAGCGTCACGCGGCGCTTCATTCCCGGGATCGGTACGATCGTCGCACTCTGCGCGAGCAGCCAAGCCAGCGCGACCTGCGCCGCGCTCGCATCGTGGCGCTCGCCGATCTCGCGGACCACGGTGACTGCGCGCATGTTCGCGTCGAAGTTTTCGCCCTGGTAGCGCGGGTCCCGCTTGCGATAGTCGCTGTCGGGATAGTCCTCGGCGCGCTTCGCCGTCCCCGCGAGGAAGCCGCGCCCGAGCGGCGAATACGGCACGAAGCCGATGCCGAGTTCGCGGCACAGCGGCAGTATTTCCGCCTCGGCGCCGCGCTCCCACAATGAATATTCGCTCTGCAGCGCCGCGATCGGGTGGACCGCCGCCGCGCGCCGCAGCGTCGCCGCACCCGCCTCGCTCAGCCCGATTTGGCGGATCTTGCCTTCGCGCACGAGGTCGGCGAGCGTGCCGACGACGTCCTCGATCGGCACCGCCGGGTCGACGCGGTGCTGGTAGAACAGGTCGATGACGTCGATGTCGAGTCGCTTGAGGCTGGCTTCGGCGACGTCGCGGATGTGTTCGGGGCGGCTGTCGGTGCCGCTCAGTCCCTCACCGATGCGGAAGCCGAACTTGGTCGCGATGACCAGCCCGTCGCGGCGGCCCTTGATTGCGCGACCGAGCAAAATTTCGTTGGCGAACGGGCCATAGACTTCGGCGGTGTCGAAAAAGGTGATGCCGAGGTCGATCGCGCGGTGGACGGTGGCAATCGCCTCGCCCTCGTCGACTTCGCCGTACATCGCGGTCATGCCGCTCGCGCCCGCCATGCCCATGCAGCCGAGGCCGAGCGCCGATACTGTCAGGCCGTCGCCGAGGGTGCGGTTGTTCATGCCGTGTCTCCGATGCTTGCGGTAGGGCGTCGCCCCAAGGTATGACTCGTTAAGGGGTAATGAAGCACCATGACGCGCAAATATTTCGGCACCGACGGAATTCGCGGCCTGACCAACACCGCGCCGATGACCCCGGAGGTGGCGATGCGCGTCGGCCAGGCGGCGGGGACGACGTTCCTCCGCGGCAGCCACAAGCACCGCGTCCTAATCGGCAAGGACACGCGCCTGTCGGGCTATATGATCGAGTCGGCGCTGACTGCGGGGTTCACGAGCGTCGGCATGGACGTCGTCCAGGTCGGGCCGATGCCGACACCGGCGGTGGCGATGCTGACGCGGTCGATGCGCGCCGACTTGGGCGTCATGGTCTCGGCGAGCCACAACCCGTTTCACGACAACGGGATCAAATTGTTCGGCCCGGACGGGTATAAATTGTCCGACGCCGACGAGCTCGAAATCGAGGCGCTGATCGACACCGCGCCGGTCCTCGCCGCCCCCGCCGCGATCGGCCGTGCGCGCCGCATCGACGACGCGCAGGGGCGCTATATCCATTCGGCGAAGTCGAGCTTTCCCGACCGGCTGCGCCTCGACGGGCTCCGCATCGTCATCGATTGCGCGCACGGCGCGGCGTACAAGGTCGCGCCGATGGCGTTGTGGGAATTGGGCGCCGACGTCATCCCGATCGGGGTCGACCCCGACGGCTTCAACGTCAACGCCGGGATCGGCTCGACCCACCCCGAGGCGATGCAGGAGCGCGTCGTCGCCAGCGGCGCCCACATCGGCATCGCATTGGACGGCGATGCCGACCGGCTAATCGTCGCCGACGAAAACGGGGCACTCGTCGACGGCGACCAGTTGATGGCGCTCGTCGTCACCGACTGGGCGAAAAAGGGCAAGCTCAAGGGCGGCGGGCTCGTCGCGACGGTGATGTCGAACCTCGGGCTCGAACGCTACCTGACGGGACAGGGGCTGACGCTCGAACGGACCAACGTCGGCGACCGCCATGTCCTCGAGGCGATGCGCGCGCGCGGCTTCAACGTCGGCGGCGAGCAGTCGGGGCACATCATCCTGCGCGACTATGCGACGACCGGCGACGGGCTGGTTGCGGCGCTGCAGATTTTGAGCGTGCTGGTGACGAGCGGCAAGCCGGCGAGCGAATTGCTCCACCTGTTCGACCCGCTGCCGCAATTGCTCAAGAACGTGCGGTTCGCGGGCGGCGCACCGCTCGATACCGACGCGGTCAAGCGCGTGATCGCGGCGGGCGAGGCACGATTGAACGGCACCGGGCGCCTGCTGATCCGCAAATCGGGCACCGAACCGCTGATCCGCGTCATGGCCGAAGGCGAGGACATCGGGTTGGTGACAGAGGTCGTCGACGAGATCTGCGCCGCAGTGCTGGCGGCGGGCTGATGCTCGACCTGCGACCCGACTGCGAACGCTGCGGCCGCGACCTGCCCCCCGACGCCGACGCACGCATCTGCACCTACGAATGCACCTTCTGCCCCGAGTGTGTCGACGGGCCGATGGCGAATCTCTGCCCGAACTGCGGCGGCGGTTTCGAGCGGCGCCCGATCCGTCCGGCGGCGATGCTGGCGAAACATCCGGCGTCAACAGTCCGCAACTACAAGCCGTGATCTCCCGCATCCTCATCATCGCCGGCTCCGACTCCTCCGGCGGGGCGGGCATTCAGGCGGACATCAAGACGGTGACGATGCTCGGCGGCTATGCGGCAACCGCGGTGACTGCGGTGACGGTGCAGAATACGCTTGGGGTGACCGCGGTTCATCCGATCCCGGCGGAGATCGTCGTCGCGCAGATGCGCGCCGTCATCGAGGATATCGGGGTCGATGCGGTCAAGATCGGGATGCTTGGCGATGCCGCGCTGATCGCGGCGGTGGCGGAGGGCTTGCGCGGGGTCAGCGTGCCGATCGTGCTCGATCCGGTGATGGTGGCGAAGGGCGGGGCGGAACTGCTCGGCGGCGATGCGGTTGCGGCGCTCGTGCGCTACCTGTTGCCGCTGGCGACGATCGTCACGCCGAACACGCCCGAACTTGCCGCGCTGACCGGGACCGAGGTTGAGGACGAGGGCGATGCCGTGCTTGCGGCGCAGGAATTGCTCGGGATGGGCGCGCGCGCGGTGCTGGCGAAGGGCGGGCATCTCGGTGGGGGCGAGGTCGCCGACTGGCTTGTCACCGGCAATGTGCAGACGCGATTTGCCAGTCCGCGGATCGAGACGCGGCACACGCATGGGACGGGGTGCACGCTGGCGTCGGCGATCGCGGTCGGGCTGGGGCGGGGGGAGCCGCTTGCCGAGGCGGTCGCGGCGGCGCGGTCGTATGTGATCGGGGCGATCGCCAATGCGCCGGGGTTCGGCGCGGGGCATGGGCCGCTGGGGCATGGGTGGATGCTCACCTCTGGCCGTCATCTCCGTGAAAGCGGGGACCCATCACCTGCTGCTGGAGATGGGTCCCCGCTTTCGCGGGGATGACGGTCGGGGTAGAGGATGGCGATGGCGACACTCTCCACCCCCTGCCTCACCCGCGAAACCCGCCACGGCCCGCGCTGCGCCGGGGTCGACGAAGCCGGGCGCGGGCCGCTCGCGGGGCCGGTGGTCGCCGCCGCGGTCGTCCTCGATCCCGACTGCTACCCCGAAGGCCTCAACGATTCGAAGGTCCTGACCGCCGCGCGCCGCGAAGCGCTGCTGGCGATGCTCAGCGACTGCGCCGAGATCGGCGTCGGCATCGCCTCGGTCGAGGAGGTCGACCACCTCAATATCTACTGGGCAACGATGCTGGCGATGGAGCGCGCGGTCGCCGCGCTGAAGCTCGCCCCGCGTCACGTCCTCGTCGACGGCAACCGCAGCCCGAAATGGGGTCACGCGACGACCACTGTCGTCGGCGGCGACGCGCTGTGCCTGTCGATCGCCGCCGCCTCGATCGTCGCCAAGGTCACCCGCGACAGGGTGATGGCCGAGCTTGCCGCCGAGCACCCGCATTACGGCTGGGCGACCAACATGGGCTATTCGACCCGCGAACATTTCGCCGGGCTCGCGCGCCACGGCGCGACCGCGCACCACCGCTACAGCTTCGCCCCCGTCGCGGCGGTGATGCAATCGGCGCGCGGCTGAGTCTTTCGGGCAACACCGCCAGCCGTGGTGGTCCAAGCGTGCTCCGCACTCAATCCATAGCGCTTCGAGCGGCAGTTCAGAACATCGCGGCAACACGCTGATTCCATTCGCGCCTTGACGCGGAGTCGCCCCGGACTCACAGCGATTCCCGGGCAAGTCCGGGGGGCGTGTGGAACTCGATCGTATCGTCACCGGCGACTGTATTGCGGCGATGGCCGAACTGCCGGCGAAGTCGGTCGACCTGATCTTCGCCGACCCGCCATATAATCTCCAGCTCGCACAGGCGCTCCACCGGCCCGAGGGCGGCGAAGTCGACGCGGTCAACGACGCGTGGGACAAGTTCGATAGCTTCGCCAGCTACGACGATTTCACCCGGCGCTGGCTCGCCGAGGCGCATCGGATCCTGAAGGACGACGGCACGATCTGGACGATCGGCAGCTATCACAACATCTTCCGCGTCGGCACCGCGCTCCAGGACATGGGCTTCTGGGTGTTGAACGACATCGTCTGGCGCAAGGCCAACCCGATGCCGAACTTCAAGGGGACGCGCTTCACCAACGCCCACGAGACGCTGATCTGGTGCGCGAAGTCCGACACCGCGCGGTACAAGTTCAATTATCAGGCGATGAAGGCTTTGAACGAAGAGCTCCAGATGCGCTCCGACTGGCTGCTGCCGATCTGCACCGGGGGGGAGCGGATCAAGGTCGACGGGATCAAGGCGCACCCGACGCAAAAGCCCGAGGCGCTGCTGTATCGCGTCCTGCTCGCGTGCACCGAACCCGGCGACATCGTCCTCGACCCGTTCTTCGGCACCGGCACGACCGGCGCGGTGGCGAAACTGCTCGGGCGGCACTGGATCGGCATCGAGCGCGAGGCGAAGTATGTGGCGGTCGCCGAACGCCGGATCGCCGAGTTGCTGCCGCTATCGGGCGGCGACATGGCGGTGACCCAGTCGAAGCGCGCCGCGCCGCGCGTCGCGTTCGGTGCGCTCGTCGAAACCGGGCTGATCCGTCCCGGCGCGATGCTCACCGACGCCCGCCGCCGCCACCGCGCCCGCGTCCGCCCCGACGGCAGCCTCGAAATGGGCGAGACCGCGGGGTCGATTCACCAGTGCGGTGCGGCGGCGCAGAACGCCCCGAGCTGCAACGGCTGGACCTTCTGGCTCGTCGAGGAGGGGATGGTGCCGCTCGAGACGCTGCGCGAGAAGTATCGCGCGTCGGCGTAAGCCTCACATCGTCGCGAACATCCCCGCCGCCGCGAGCGCCATGACCACGGTCGTGACCCAGCCGATCGTCTTCAGCCCGCGCGGCAGGACGAAATCGCCCATCACGTCGGTCCGACTGCCGAGGAGGACGATCATCGCCATGATCGGCACCGCGACGACACCGTTGATCACCGCGGTCCAGAACAAGGCCTTGATCGGGTCGAGCGGGGTGAAGTTGAGAAACGCGCCGACCAGCGTCGCGGCGACGATCACCCCGTTGAACAGCTTCGCCCGCGATGGTTTGCGGGCGAGACCGACATGCGCGCCGACCGCCTCCCCCACCGCATACGCCGCCGACCCGGCGAGGACCGGGAGCGCGAGCAGCCCGGTGCCGATAATGCCGAGCGCGAAGACGGTGAAGACCAGCGGTCCCGCGACCGGGCGCAACGCCTCTGCCGCCTGCGCCGAGGTCTGGATGTCGGTGACGCCGTGCGCGTTGAGCGTCGCCGCGGTCGTCAGGATGATGAATAGCGCGACGACGTTCGACACCGCCATGCCGATATAGGTATCCCAGCGTATCCGCTGGAATTCGGCCGCCGCCTGATCGGGCGCGCGCGTCAACGGTCGGGCGCCGGGCCGTTCCTTGACGTCCTCGACCTCCTCCCCGGCCTGCCAGAAGAACAGATACGGGCTGATCGTCGTGCCGAAGATCGCGACGATGATCGTCAGATATGCCGCCGACCACACCGGGTGTGGCACGACCATGCGGTACGCGACGTGCGCCCACGGAATATGGACGACGAGCGCGACCCCGACATAGGTGAACAGCGACAGCGTCAGCCATTTGAGCACCGCGACGTAGCGTGAATAGCGGACGAAGACCTCGAGCCCGACCGACAGCAAGGCGAACAGCGCGACATACAACAGATGCGGCCCGCCGATGACGAGTCCGACCGCCGCCGCCATCGCGCCGAGGTCGGCCCCGAGGTTGATCGTGTTGGCGATCAGCAGCAGCGCGACGAGCCCGAACACCACTGGCTTGGCGTAATGCAGCCGAAGGTTGCCCGCGATGCCCCGCCCGGTCACCCGCCCGATCCGCGCGCTGATCTCCTGGATCGCACACATCAGCGGGTAGCTGAACAGCATCACCCAGCCGAGGTCGTAGCCGAACTGCGCCCCCGCCTGCGAGTAGGTCGCGATGCCGCTCGGGTCGTCGTCCGACGCGCCGGTGATCAGCCCGGGGCCGAGCACTTCGGACAGTTTCGGCCGGGTCGGCTGCTTGACTGCTCCAGGCGGATTGGGGGTTGCGGGAGGAGCGCCGTCAGTCATCGCTGGGTCCGATCGTTGCCGCACCGAATCCTTACGACGCGACGCAGCAATCACCAAGCCGGTACGGCGGCGCGCGGTCGCAGCGAAATATGAACGGTATCGCTAGCGTACCCATTGCCCTAGCCAAGATGGGTAAGGGCCACAGCCGAGCCCCCGGGGAGTGAATGATGGCGACAATCCCGGCAACTGGCTGGCTCGACCGTGCGCAGACCGTCGCCGGACCGGGGTTCAACCGCTGGCTCGTCCCGCCGTGCGCGCTGGCGATCCATTTGTGCATCGGCATGGCGTACGGCTTCAGCGTGTTCTGGCTGCCGCTCGCGCACGCCATCGGCATCGGCGACCCGGTGGTGTGCAAGGGCATGTCGCTCGCCACCGCGCTGACGACGACGACGTGCGACTGGCGCGTCAGCGATCTCGTCTGGACCTACACCTTGTTCTTCGTCGTCCTCGGCGCGGCGGCGGCGATCTGGGGCGGCTGGCTCGAGCGCGTCGGGCCGCGCAAGGCGGGCGTCGTCGCGGCGTTCTGCTGGTGCGGCGGCATGGGCATCGCCGCGATCGGCGTGTCGATCCACCAGCTGTGGCTGATCTGGCTCGGCTCGGGGCTGATCGGCGGCATCGGGCTGGGGCTCGGCTACATCTCGCCGGTGTCGACGCTGATCAAGTGGTTTCCCGACCGGCGCGGGATGGCGACGGGGATGGCGATCATGGGCTTCGGCGGCGGTGCGCTGATCGGCTCGCCGCTCGCCGACCTGCTGATGAAGCACTTCGCGAGTCCCACCGGCGTCGGCGTGTGGCAGACCTTCCTTGTCCTCGCAGCGGGCTATTTCGTCTTCATGATGGCGGGCGCGATCGGCTACCGCGTCCCGCCCGACCGCTACGCGCCCGCCGGCTGGACCCCACCCGAGACGACGACGCTGAGCCGCTTCAACGTCGCGCTCGGCAATGCCCATCGGACGCCGCAATTCTGGCTCGTCTGGACGGTGTTGTTTCTGAACGTCTCGGCGTCGATCGGGATCATCGGGGTCGCCTCGCCGATGCTCCAGGAGCTGTTCGGCGGGCGGCTGATCGGCGACGCGGCTGCGCTGTTCACCAATTTCGATGCGAGCCAGAAAAAGGCGGCGGCGACGATCGGCGCGGGCTTCGTCGGCATCATCAGCCTGTTCAATATCGGCGGGCGCTTTTTCTGGGCAGCGCTGTCCGACCGGATCGGGCGCAAGCCGTTGTACGCGGTGATGACCGCGCTCGGCGCCGTACTGTATGGCCTCGCCGCGCCGCACTTCGCCGGGGTCTCGGTCGGGCTCTTCATCGTCACCTTTGCGGTGATCGCCTCGATGTACGGCGGCGGGTTCGCGGCGGTGCCGGCGTATCTCGCCGACCTGTTCGGAACGAAGTACGTCGGCGCGATCCACGGGCGGCTGCTCACCGCATGGTCGTGCGCCGGGATCGCCGGGCCGCTCCTCGTCGCGGGCATGCGCGACGCGCGGATCGCCGAGGGTGTGCCGCGCGCCGAGGTCTACGGCCCGATCTACCTGATCCTCGCGGCGATGCTCGTGGTCGGCTTCGTCGCCAACTTGGCTGTCCGCCCGGTCGCCGCGAAGTGGCATATGGCGGAGGATACGACCCCCGTCGCCGCTCCAGTCGAGACGACCGCGGGGCACACCGGCGGGGCGAGCCTGACCGCGATTCTCGCGTGGGCGGCGGTCGGGCTGCCGATCGCGTGGGGCGTCTATATGGCGGTGCTCAAGGCGGCGGTGCTGCTCAAATAATTACTCCTGCATCGCGTAGAGCTTGACGATCCCGTAGAGAAAATCGCGGCCGTTGAACAACGACGCCACACGGATGCGCTCGTTCAAGCCATGGACGCCGTTGCCGTCGGGGTCGCCGAACATGCCGGTGACGCCGTAGGTCGGGATGCCGACCGGCGAAAGGAACGCGCCATCGGTCGCGCCTGCGGTGAGGATCGGGATGATCGGCGTGCCGGGCCAGATCGTCGCCGCGACCTTGGTGATCGGCCCCATGATTTCAGGCGTCAGCGGCGGCGGTGCCTTGGTCACTTCGCTCCGTGACCCTATCGCAGTCACCTTGACCGCCGGGTCTGCAACCAGCCGTTCGAGCGTCGCGCGGACCTGCTCGGCCGACGTACCCGGGAAGATGCGGCAGTTGATGTTCGCCCGCGCGCGCTGCGGCAGCGCGTTGGTCGCGTGCCCCGCGTCGAGCATCGTCGCGACGCACGTCGTGTGGAGCATGCCGTTATACCCCGGATCGCCCTCGATCACCGCGGCCGCCGCGGCATCCTTCGGGTCGCCCGCGATCGTCGTCATCGCGGCCCCCATCGCGCCGCCGACCATCGGCCCCATCGTCTTGTAATAGCCGCGCGAAGCGTCGGTCAGCTCGACCGGGAATTGGTACGCCTCGATATTCACCAGCCCGTGCGCGAGGCGGTAGATCGCATTGTCCTTCGACGGGCGCGACGAATGCCCGCCGGGGTTGGTCACTTCGAGCCGGTAGTCCTGCGGGAATTTCTCGCCCGCCTCGATGTTGAGCGCGATCGGCTTGCCGTTGGCGTCGAGCCGCCCGCCCGCGCCCTCGTTGAGCGCGAATGCGGCGTCGATCAGCTTGCGCTCGTTCTTGGCGAGATAACCCGCGCCGTTGAACGCGCTCGCGGTTTCCTCGCCGCAGGTCAGCGCGAGCTTGACGGTACGGCGCGGCTTGAAGCCTCCGGTCTTGAAGCGGACGAGCGTGTCGACGAACACCGCGGCCGACGCCTTGTCGTCGCTGGCGCCGCGCGCGTAGAAATAGCCGCCCTCCTCGACCAGCTTGAAGGGGTCGCGCGCCCAGTCCTCGCGCTTCGCCTCGACGACGTCGATGTGTGCGAGCAACAGCATTGCCTTCGCCTTGGGGTCGGAGCCCGGCAGCACCGCGACGAGCCCGCCCTCCTTCGGATGCCCCTCGGCTGCGAACGGGTGGAGGTCGGCGTCGGCGAACCCCGCCGCCTTCAACCGCGCCGCCATCTTCGCCGCCGCCGCTGTGCAGTCGCCCGCCGACAGCGTCGTGTTGGTCTCGACGAGCTCACGGTAGAGGTCGACGAACGCGGCTTGGTCGGGGCGCGGGGCAGCGAGCGCTGCGACCGGCGCGACCAGCAGGCTGACCACGAGGCTTGCGGACAAGACGATCGATCGCATCGGGGAGGAGCCTTAAGGTTAGGGACGATCGAAGCTAGCACGGCCTGGCAGCGGCACAAGCCAGCTCGAGCGGCGGCAGCACTCTTGTCACCTCACACAATCCTGCGCATCATTTTGCGGCACGATCGGCGGCATCGCCGGGGATCGAAGTCGGGGGATCACATGCACCACAAGCGGCTGATCGCAGTCCTGTGCCTCGCGCTGCCGCTTGCCGTCCTGCCGGCCGCGTGCGTGACCGTCCCGCAATACGACGCGACAACCGACAGCGCGATCTCGGCGGTACAGCGCGAGATCGACGGGCGGCTGGTGACGCTGATCTCTGCGGCGGAGTCGACCGACCCGGCGGTGCGGCAAAGCGCGAGCTTTGCCCGGAACGCCGCCTTCTACGATCAGGTCGACAGCGATCTCGTCGCGCTCGCGATGCGGATGGAGGCGGTGCAGGACCGGTCGACGGCGAACCTGCCGCAGTTTTTCGCCAACCTCGCCCAGCAGATGAGCAATCTCAAGGCGGCGCACAAGACCGACGACATCATCCCGGGGCCGGTCGTCGCGATCACGCGCAAACAACTCAATGCCAATTTCGCGGTGTTGCTGACGTACGAGCTGTCGCTGAAGGGCGTCGCCAGCGCGGGCAAGGCATCGACGACGAGCACGGCGACAGCGACCCAATAAACAGGAGGCACAGCCATGGCGATCGATTGGGGCGCGACCCTCAAACTCGCAGCAACATCGGGCATAGCCGCTGCGGAGGGCGTGTTGCACACCGAATTGGCGATCGTCGCCCCGGCGGCAAAGGCTGCATTCGGCGCGCTGGCCCAAACCGCGATCGAAATCGAGATCGAGCGCGCCACGTTTTCGCCGAGCGATATCAAACTGCTCGAGGATAACCAGAAGCTCGCCGTGCAGAACGTCCTGCTGGGCTATCAGGATATCGGCATCGTCGTTGCCGAGGCGGCGGTCGCGGCGGCATGGGACGCGATCATGGCGGTCGTCACGACGGCGGCGAAGACGGTCATCTGATGCGCGGGTTGGGCTGAGTTTCGTAACGCAGACGGGAGGGTGTGCAGTTGCCAGCGAGGCATCGCTTCCGCATAAATCCACCGATGAAAATCCTTGCGCTGACCGCTGTCCTCGCCACCCACGCGCTCGCGGCCCCGGCCCCCGCCATCACGGCGATGACCCCCGACATCCCCAAGCACTTCACCAACCCCGCGTCGGACGCCGCCGCCGATTACGTCAAGCGGACCGTCGAGATCCCGATGCGCGACGGGGTCAAGCTCCACACCGTGATCGTCGTGCCGAAGGGGGCGACGCACGCCGGGATCATCCTGACGCGCACGCCCTACCACGCCGACAAGCGTGCCGAGCGCAACGTCAGTCCGTCGATGGTGTCGATGCTGCCGCAGGGCGATGAGATCTTCGCCGCCGCCGGCTATATCCGCGTCTTCCAGGACGTCCGCGGCAAGTACAAGTCGGGCGGCGAGTACGTCATGGTCCGCCCGGTCCGCGGGCCGCTCAATCCGACCAAGGTCGACCACGGGACCGACGCGTGGGATACGATCGACTGGCTGGTCAAGAACGTGCCTGAATCGAACGGCAAGGTCGGGATGATCGGCTCGTCGTACGAGGGCTTTACCGTCCTGATGGCGCTGACCGATCCGCACCCGGCGTTGAAGGTCGCGATCCCGATGTCGCCGATGGTCGACGGCTGGAAGGGCGACGACTGGTTCCACAACGGCGCGTTCCGCCAGAACGTCTGGGGCTATCATGCTTCGCAGACCGAGGTGAAGGACGACGGCGACGCGATCGCGCAGGGGGTTTACGACGACTACACCGCCTACCTCCGCGCCGGGTCGAGCGGCGATTACGCGCGCAAATACGGCATCGCCGACCTGCCCTATTCGCAAAAGGTCATGCAGCACCCGGCGTACGACAGCTTCTGGTCGGAGCAGGCGCTCGACAAGACGCTCGCCGCGAAGCCGCCGCATGTCCCGACGATGCTCATCGTCGGACGCTGGGACCAGGAGGATATCTACGGCGCCTATGCGGTCTATGCCGCATTGAAGCCGCTCAACGTCGCGCCGACGTATCTCGTCGTCGGGCCGTGGCGGCATTCGGGGGTCAATTACGACGGGTCGAGCCTCGGGCCGATCAAGTTCACCGGCGACACCGCGCTCGAATTCCGCCGCGACGTCATGCAGCCGTTCCTCGACCAGTATTTGAAGGACGACGCGCCCAAGGCCGATACACCGCCGGTGTGGAGCTACGAGACCGGCACGAACAAATGGCGGCGGCTCGACAGCTGGCCGAAGGTTGCCGCGCTCAAGCCGCTGTACCTCCAGGCGAACATGGGCCTCGGCTTCGGAACGGCGGCGGAGGGGCACGACGATTATGTCTCCGACCCGGCGCATCCGATCCCGTTCGTGCCCCGCCCCGTCCGGATGGAGGACCGCAGCGTGTGGACGCAATGGCTCGTCACCGACCAGCGCCCGGCGAACGCGCGGACCGACGTCCTCAGCTATGTCGGACCGGTCCTGACCGCGCCGGTTCACATCGCCGGCCAGTCGATGGTCAACCTGTTCGCGGCGACGACCGGGACCGACGCCGACTGGGTGGTCAAGTTGATCGACGTCTATCCCGACGAGGTGCCGTCGCAGCCCGAGCTCGGCGGCTACCAGCTGCCGATCGCGCTCGACATCTTCCGCGGGCGGTATCGGGATTCGCTGTCGTCCCCGACCGCGATCCCGGTCAATACGCCGCAGAAGTATCGCTTCGCGCTACCCAACGCCGACCATGTGTTTTTGCCCGGGCACCGGATCATGGTCCAGATCCAGTCGAGCCTGTTCCCGCTGTACGACCGCAACCCGCAGACCTTCGTGCCGAACATCTTCGACGCGAAGCCCGGCGATTACCGCGCCGCGACCGAGAGCGTGCTCCGCGGCGGCGCAACCGCGAGCGCGATCGAGCTGCCGGTCGTCGAGTGAGGGTGAGCCGATTGGGCGCGCGTGGGTTGCATCTGCGCCGGACGACGTGCGGGCGTGTGCGGGCCGTGTGCGCCCGATGAAACCGGAGGATATTGAAACGCTGTTTGCGCGGCTGAGCGCGGGCAACCCCGCCCCGACGACCGAGCTCGACTACGCCAACCCATTCGAATTGCTCGTCGCCGTCGTCCTGTCGGCACAATCGACCGACATCGGCGTCAATCGCGCGACCAAAGGCCTGTTCGCCGCCGCCAGCACCCCAGCAGCCATGGTCGCCCTTGGCGAAGACGGAATTCGTAACCATATCCGCACGATCGGCCTGTTCAATACCAAGGCAAAGAATGTCTTAGCCTTAAGCGCCGCGCTCATCGCGAACCATATGGGAGAGGTTCCCCACGATCGCGCCGCGCTCGAAGCCCTCCCAGGAGTCGGCAGAAAGACCGCCAACGTCGTCCTCAACGAGATTTTCGGCGACGAGACCTGCGCCGTCGACACCCATATCTTTCGTGTGGCAAATCGCACCAGCCTGGCGCCCGGTGCCACGCCCCGCGCCGTCGAGGACGGGCTTATGGCAGTCATTCCAGCCGCTTACAGACGCCACGCACATCACTGGCTGTTGCTGCATGGCCGCTACGTCTGCCTCGCGCGAAAGCCGGAGTGCTGGCGATGCGTCGTTTTCGAAGTCTGTGCGTATTTGCCAAAGACGCGTCTCTCACCCTGACCAAAGGGTGGTGTCGAGTTCATGGCCTGTTCAGAGCCGGTTGCTTAAGGTGTACCATTAGTATTTAGTAGCGTCGCGTCCTATTAGGCAGATCGAGAAGACACGATGCGGCGGGTTGTTCCAGCGTTTTGCTTTGTGCTCGGTAACGGATTGACGGCGTGTACGGCGACGCCGCCGGTGAAGCCGGCAGTAGCGGTTGCAACGACTGTCGCCCCCGTAAAGTCTTCGGCCATTGCGAAATCCTGCGTGCAATTGAACCGCGTTCGCGAGGCTAGGGTCGTCGATGACCGCACCATCGATTTTTACCTCAGCAACCGCGAAGTGCTGCGAAACACTTTGCCCAACAGCTGCCCACAACTCGGTTTCGAGCGCGCCTTCAGCTATTCGACATCGCTCAGCCAGCTATGTTCAGTCGATATCATAACCGTCATCATCCAGGGCGGCGGCCCGAGCCGCGGTGCCAGCTGCGGCCTCGGCCCCTTCGTCCCTTACACCCCGGCTACGAAGTAGGTTCCCGGGAAATAGCCTGCTGGCGCGTCGGCCACGAGTTTGCTAAAGCCGCCGCATGCACCCGTAGCTCAGCTGGATAGAGCACTGCCCTCCGAAGGCAGGGGTCGGGGGTTCGAATCTCTCCGGGTGCACCAAACATCGATCTTGCTAATGCCGTGCGTGGTCATTCGCCTCTAGCAGGTTTCGATCGCGTCTTGATGAGCGTGCGCTTCGACGCGCCAAGCAAAACGCCGACACCGCGGCTATTCTGGCTTCCTGAATTTCAAGATGAAGTCGCCGGGTGCGCTGCCGGCCGTCGCGGCCTGCGGCTGGTCGAGGCCGGTGTCATCTTCTTCGCCGCGCATACGACCTGCGGCATCAAGCACAAAGCCGGCCTGCTGGAAGTCGCGTTTGACGCTCGCTGAATCACGGCCGGCTCCGACGCCCGTTTCGACAGACGGTTGGACGACACCGGCGATGCCACCGGGTCGCAGGGCGATCAACAGCTTGTTGAGGAATGCACTCACACCAGGATTCGAGGCGCCGGGTGCAGCCGCGTCCGACGGCAACTGCTCGTACGCAAGATGAAGCAAGACGAAATCGAGGCTGCCCGGCGCCAGCCGGACCGTCGAGGGTTCGGCGGCGAGAAGCGCCAGGTTGGGGGCGCGGCCGATGGCATCGCTCAACCTCGACCGCGCGACTGCATCCTGAATCACGGCGCGGCGAACGAGTTCGGTGACCCTTCCCCCGGGTCCGACCGCAGCTCCGACGATTTCACCAAAATATCCGGGATCGTGCTCGACGATGAACACCCGGACGCCGCGCGTCAGGCCGAGAAAGGTGAGCACGTCGGCAGGGTGATATTGATCGTCGAGGCTGCGCATGACCGACGGCCGTCCTTTGGCGGCCACAGCTGCGGCGATGTCCGCCGGCGCACCGAGCAGATTGGCGTTCGGCGACGGCTTTACCGGGCGTGGGCCGCCGAAAGGGATCGTCACGATCTGCGCAAAGACAGCCGACGAGGCGATGAGAGCAAAGCCGGTCGCACCGTAAGATGCGCGACGAAACCAATCGCGCGTTGAATTCAGGACCGCGCTCGCAAACTGCTTGCTCATTTACACGGCCCTCGCTTCGCTGCCGAGCAGGTCCAATGCGTCTAATGGCGTATGATTACCACCCCGGATCCCGCGATGTTGCCGCACATAGAATGAGTGGCGGTGGTAGCCGCGGGCGGGCGTCGCGCGTTACCCGGTCCTAGCTGCTGGAGCCTTTGCTGATGACCACCGTCGCCGAACTGCTTGTCGAAACCTTGGCGGAGATCGGTGTCCGGCAGGTCTTCGGTGTCGTCGGCGATGCGCTCAACCCCTTTACCGACGCCATCCGCCGCCAGAAGGTCATCGAGTGGATCGGAGTCCGGCATGAAGAAGGCGCGGCGCTGGCGGCGGCCGGGCAGGCCAAGCTGACCGGCCGCCTCGGCGTTTGCTGCGGCACCACTGGGCCGGGCGGCAACCACCTCGTCGCCGGGCTATACGAGGCGCGCAAGGACCATGCGCCGGTGCTGGCGATCTCTGGCGGCGTTCCGACCGAGCTGCGCGGAACCGACTATCTGCAGGAGGACACGCCCGACCTGCTGTTCCGCGATGTCGCGGTGTACACGCAAACGCTGGCGAGCGCCTCGCAGGCCCCGGCGGTGTTCCACCAGGCGATTGCCGAGGCGTATGGTCAGCGCGGCGTCGCCCATATCAGCATCCCGCCCGACGTCTTCGGTGCCAGAGCTCACGGCAAGGTGCCGAGCATGGCGACGCTGCGACCACGCCCCGACGTCGCGCCAGTGCCGTCGGATATCGTTGCACTGCATTCGTTGATCGGCGCGGCGAAGACTGTGACGCTGCTGTGCGGCAATGGCGCGCACGGCGCCGCGCTCGAGCTTGACGCACTGTCGCGGCGCCTGCATGCGCCGTTGGTCCACACTTACCGCGCGCTCGACCTACTCCCGTTCGATCACCCCAATTGGATCGGCGGTCTCGGCCTGATCGGGGGGCGAGCCGGCACCGACGCGGTGATGGACGCCGATCTGCTGCTGATGCTCGGCACCGACTATCCCTATGTCGAGTATCTGCCCAAGCACGGCCATGTCGTTCAGATCGACGAGCGCGCCTTTGCCCTTGGCCGCCGCACGCCGGTCGAGCTTGGCATCGTCGGATCGGTTCGCCCGGCGATTTCGATGCTGCTCGAAGACCTGCCGCAGCGTGCCGACACCGGCTTCCTCGATGAAGCCAACAAAGCGCGGCGTAGCTGGGCCACGATGCTTGACGAGAAGGCCGACCCGGCACGAAGCAGCGACCTGATCCATCCGCAAGCAGTGGCGCGACTGGCGAGCGACATGGCCGATGACGACGCGGTGTTCGTTACCGACACCGGCGAAGTCACGCTATGGGCGGGCAACTGGATGCGGCCGCGCGGGTTGCAGCAGATCACCGGGTCGTTCAACAACGCTGCAGTTGGCACCGGGCTTGGGATCGCCAATGGCGTGCAGCTTCTCGACCGCGACCGGCAGGTGATCCTCCACGCCGGCGACGGTGGCTTCACCATGCTGCTCGGCGAATTCATGACGACCGTCGAGCATGGTCTCGCGGTCAAGGTCATCGTTTACGATAACGGCGGCTGGGGCCTCGTGCACTTCGAGCAGGAGGGTGCCGGCAACCCCGCGACGAAGGGCGCGAACTTTCCGAACATCGACTTTGCTGCCTTCGCCCGGGCATGCGGGGTCAAGGGCTTCACCGCGCGCGATCCCGCGATGCTGGCGGCGACGATGCGCGAGTTCCTCGCCACGCCCGGCCCGGCGATCCTGCACGCCGTCATCAATCCTGATGAGATTCCGGCCATGCCGCACATCAAGCTCGATCAAGCCTTCAAGTTCGGCATTGCCAAGGTCCGGGAGAAACTGTTCGCGGCGCGCTGATCGATGAACGAGGCGTCGCTGCGCAGCCTGTCTATCGCTGCATCTGCATGACCTGATCCATCGGGAGCATGTTGTGATTCAGATTGGTCATGATGAACAATGACCCGGCAATGATCAGGAACACGATCAACAGCCCGAACGCGAGCGCCAATGTCGTATTGGTGCTGTCGGGGCCGGTGTTGACGTGAAGAAAGAACACGAGGTGGACGCCCATCTGCGCGATCGCCAGCACGATGAGGCCCATCGGGATCCCCGGCGTCCAGATCAGCGGGCTGTGGACGATATAAAAGGAGACTGCGGTCATCCCGACGGCGAGCACGAGGCCTATAGCGTAGCCCCGCACGGCGCTGCCGACGTCACTGGCTTCAGGCCGCTTGTCGCCGGGCGCTGTTTCCGGCTTTCTGCGCTGCGGCCCGTTCATGTGGCAACTCCGAGCAGATATACGACGGTAAACAGCGCCACCCAGATGATGTCGAGCGCGTGCCAGAACAGCGTGAAGCACAGGATGCGGTGCATGATGTCCTCGCGAAACCCCTTGGCGAAGACCTGCGCGACCATCGTCAGCAGCCACAGCAGCCCGATCGTGACGTGGAGCCCATGACAGCCGACGAGCGCGAACAGCGCCGACAGGAAGGCGCTGCGATCGGGGCCGGCGCCGCGCGCGACCAGCTGGGTCAGCTCGTTGACTTCGATCCCGACGAACGCCGCCCCGAGCACGAAGGTCGCCGCCATCGCAACGGTGAACCAGAGTTTGTTGCGGACATCGGCAGCAATGCTCGCAAGGCCGCAGGTAAAGCTCGACACCAATAGGCAGCCGGTCTCGATCGCGGTCGTCTGCAGGTCGAACAGCTGGCGGCCGCTCGGACCGCCGGCGGTCGCGCCCGACAGCACCGCATAAGCGGCGAAGAAGCCGGCGAACATGATGATATCGCTGACGAGGAAGATCCAGAAGCCGTACGCGACGACGATGCGGACCGGGGCGACACCGCCTTCGGGTACATCGCCGGCGGCGGTTGCCGTAGCGGCACTCACGCGACTTCTCCCACGAGCGTGCTGCGGCGCGATGCACGTGACGCCTGTTCCCGCTGCTTCAGTTCCGCGACGGAAATCTCGTCCTCGGTCTGATCACGCCACGCGAACACAACGAAGGTGGCGAATGCGCCGAGCCCGCCGAGGATGACCATCCACCAGATATGCCAGATCAGCGCAAAGCCCATCACGGTCGCGAAGAACGCGCAGACGATGCCGGTCGCCGTGTTCCGCGGCATCACGAAGGCAGCGAGCACTGGCGGCGTGTCTTCGCGCGCGTGCTGCTTCATTGCCCAATAGGCATCCTCGCCGGAGACTTCGGGCAGGACCGCGAAATTATAACTCGGCGGCGGCGAGGTCGTCGCCCATTCGAGTGTCCGACCGTCCCACGGGTCGCCAGTCGTATCGCTCAGCGCCTCACGCCGCCGGATGCTGACGACGAGCTGGGCAATCATCAGGACGATGCCGATCGCGATCAGCCCGGCTCCGGCGCCCGCGACGAGTAGCCACGGACGCCAAGCCGGAACGTCGTAATGCTGCATCCGCCGGGTCATGCCGAGGAAGCCAAGGACATACAGAGGCATGAACGCGACATAAAAGCCGACCAGCCAGAACCAGAACGCCGCCTTGCCGAGCCCGGCATGAAGCTTGAAACCGAACGCCTTGGGGAACCAGTAGTTGTAGCCGGCAAAGCCGCCAAACAGCACGCCGCCGATGATGACATTGTGGAAGTGCGCGACAAGGAACAGGCTGTTGTGGAGCAGGAAGTCGACCGGCGGTAGCGCGAGCAAAACGCCGGTCATGCCGCCGATCACGAAGGTGATGATGAACCCGACCGCCCATAATAGTGGGGGCTCGTAGCGGAGGCGGCCGCCGTACATCGTGAACATCCAGTTGAACACCTTGACCCCGGTCGGGACCGCGATGATCGTCGTCATGATCCCGAAGAAGGCATTGACGTTCGCTCCCGCTCCCATCGTGAAGAAGTGATGGAGCCAGACGGTGAAGGCGAAGATGCAGATCACCATCGTCGCGAGCACCATCGAACGGTAGCCGAACAGCGGCTTGCTCGAAAACGTCGCGATGACTTCGGAAAAGATGCCGAACGCGGGCAGGATCAGGATGTAGACCTCGGGGTGGCCCCATGCCCAGATCAGGTTCATGAACATCATGACGTTGCCGCCGGCTTCGTTGGTGAAGAAGTGAAAGCCGAGGTAGCGGTCGAGCAGGAGCATCGCGAGCGTCGCGGTCAGGATCGGAAACGCCGCAATGATCAGCAGGTTCGACGCCAGCGACGTCCAGCAGAACATCGGCATCCGCATCAGCCCCATCCCCGGCGCGCGGGTCTTGAGGATTGTCGTCACGAGGTTGATACCCGACAGCAATGTCCCGATGCCTGATATCTGTAGGGCCCACAGATAATAATCGACGCCGACGCCGGGCGAATACGCGAGTTCCGACAGCGGCGGATACGGCAGCCAGCCGGTGCGAGCGAATTCGCCGACGACGAGCGAGATGTTGACCAACAACGCACCGGTCGCGGTCAGCCAGAAGCTGACCGAGTTGAGCGTCGGGAAAGCGACGTCGCGGATGCCGAGTTGCAGCGGCACGACGAAGTTCATCAGCCCGATCATGAACGGCATCGCGACGAAGAAGATCATGATCGTGCCGTGCGACGAGAAGACCTGGTCGTAATGCTCGGGTGGCAGGTAGCCGGGCGCGTTGAGCGCCATCGCCTGCTGCGCTCGCATCATGATCGCATCGGTGAACCCGCGCAGCAGCATGACGAGCGCAAGCAGGGTATACATCACGCCGATCCGCTTATGGTCGACGCTGGTGATCCACTCATCCCAGATATACGGGAAATAGCCCTTCACCACAACCCAGCCGATGACGCCGAGGATGACGAGGCCGACGACGAGCGACGCGAAGATCGGCAGCGGCGAGTCGAGCGGAATCGCCGCCCATGACAGTCTACCCAGCATGCTTGATCTCCTCGCGCGGGGACGCGGTATCGGCTTTTGGCCCCGGACCCGGCGGCAGCTTTTGCCGCACGATGTCGTCGAACAGGCCCGGTGACGCCCGGGCGTAGACGAACGGCTTGTTGTCGATGCTCTGCCGCGCCAATTGCTGATACGCCGTCGCGTCGAGCACGGTCGTCCCGCGCCCTGCCGTCGCGGCCCATTGGGCAAACTGCTCGGGCGTGACCGCGTGCAGCTTGAAATGCATCCCCGGGAAACCGTCGCCATTATAGTGCGACGATCGTCCGTCGAAGTCGCCCGGGCGATCGGCCATCAGGTTGAGCTGGGTCGCCATGCCGTTCATCGTGTAGATCATGCTGCCGAGCTGCGGCACGAAGAACGCGCTCATCACGCTCGCCGAGGTCAGGCGAAAATGGACCGGGGTGCCGGCGGGTACGACGAGGTCGTTGACCGCGGCGACGCCCTGCGCGGGATAGATGAACAGCCATTTCCAGTCGAGCGAGACGACCTCGACCTCGAGCGGCTTGACCGTCGAGCGGAGCGGCTGCGTGGGATCGAGCGCATGCGAGCCGCTCCAGATCACGCCGCTGAGCAGCAGGATCGTCATAAGCGGGATCGACCAGACGACAAGCTCGATCCGCCCGGAGAACACCCATTGGGGGCGGTAGGTCGCGCGGGTGTTCGACGCCCTGAACCACCATGCCACGACCAGCGTCGCGAGGATCGTCGGCACGACGATGGCGAGCATGATCGCGAGCGCGTTGTACAGGATGATAGTCTCGGCCGACCCGACCGGCCCTTTCGGATCGAGCACGACCGAGCTGCACCCGGTCACGCCGAATGAGGCAAGAACTGCCAGCACGCGCAACACGGCGATGGCGCGCTCAGCTGCAGGGCTGCCGGTTTGCGGTCGATCCATGTCCGCTCTCCAGTTTGCCAGCGGCAAGCGCGCGCCGCCACATGCGCCGCCCTGTCCCATGCAGCAAGTCAAAGGCGCGGGTGCGTCACTCAGGCTGCAGCTTCGCAGCCCGGACGACTATCCAGCAGCGTGCTACCGCGCTTTGTATATCCTTATGCGCACCGCAGGCTTTCCTTCAATCTTCGCGCCCTCGAGCGTCCCCCAATAAGCGCCGTCGTTCAGCCACGCATAGCGTCCGAGAGGTGCTTCGAAGGTCGGTACGGTGATCAGCCGCGCGCCCGGTTCGGCGAGATCGCGGCATGAGGTACCTTTATTGGCGATGTTGATGACCGCGCCGTCATCGGTGCGGAGCATGTAATTGGCTTCGAGCTTGAAGCAGCCGCCAGTCGTCGCAAGCTGCCAGTCCCAGCCTCCGGGCATAATCGTCCCGCGAAGCCGGGGGCCCTCGAAGGTCCCGCCCGTGATCGGCACGATGTTCCGTCCACCCAGCGGCGTCTCGCCGACTTTTACATCAATCGCGAGCGTCACCACCTCCTCAAACACAAATTCGGCCACCGGGGGCTGGTCGGCGTGAGGCGTCAGCGCGACGGCATTTCCCGGCAATCCTGCAGCGACGAGCGTACTCAGCACGATCGATCGGCGAATCACACTCTTCCCTCCCGGAACCGCAAAACCGAGCTTATGATTCGGCAAAAGCAGACTGTCGTCAAAGCTTTGATGATCGATTACCGCTGTAGGCGACAAACGAACGGGGACCGGTCGATGAAGGCATTTTCGATAGCGGCATTGGTCACGACTGGTGCTGTCACCCTTACCATGCCGGCGTTGGCCCAATCCGACGCCGTCCAGGACCGCGCGGTTGCGCTGGTCGCGAAGATGACGACCGCGGAAAAGCTTGCCCTCGTCCACGGCTATTTCCCACCACTGGCCAAGCCGGTTCCGCCGATCGCGATGACGCCGTCGGCGGGGCATATTCCCGGCATTCCGCGGCTCGGCATCCCGACGCTGCGCGAGAGCGACGCGAGCCTTGGGGTCGCCAACCAGATCGAGCAGCGCAAGGGCGACGTCGCTACTGCGCTTCCGGCCGGGCTCGCCACGGCCGCAAGTTTCGACCCCGATCTCGCGTATGCGGGCGGGGCGATGATCGGCGCCGAGGCGCGCGCCAAGACCTTCAACGTGTTGCTCGCTGGCGGAGTCAATTTGACGCGCGATCCGTGGAACGGGCGCAACTTCGAATATCTCGGTGAGGATCCGCTGCTCGCCGGAACAATGGCGGGAGAAGCGATCCGCGGCGTTCAAAGCAACCACATCGTCTCGACGATCAAGCATTATGTGCTCAACTCGCAGGAAACCGGAAGAACGGTGCTCGACGCCCGGATCGACCCTGCGGCGCTCAAGGAAAGCGACCTGCTCGCCTTCCAGCTCGCGATCGAACGCGGCCATCCGGGGTCGGTGATGTGCGCGTATAACCGGATCAACGGCGACTATGCCTGCGAAAACGCGGCGTTGCTGACGGGCGTGCTCAAGAACAACTGGGGCTATCGCGGCTGGGTGATGTCGGACTGGGGGGCGGTTCATTCGACCGACAAGGCGGCGCTCGCCGGGCTCGACCAGGAGTCGGGGCAGGAACTCGACAAAGCGGTGTATTTCGGGACCGCGCTCAGAGACGCGATCGCAGCCGGGCGCGTTCCCGCAACTCGGCTCGACGATATGGTGACGCGGATCCTTCACGGGGTGATCGCCACCGGCCTGCTCGATCATCCCGCACCGGCGTCGCCGCAGCCGATCGATTATGCCGCGCATGCTGCCGTTGCCCAGCGTGCGGCGGAGGAAGGGGCGGTCCTGCTCAAGAACAATGGCGACCTGCTGCCGCTTGCCCGGACCACTCGGCGCATCGTGCTGATCGGCGGCCATGCCGATGTCGGTGTGCTGTCCGGCGGCGGCTCGTCGCAGGTCCGTTCGGTGGGCGGAGCACCGGTCGAAATACCGTTGAAATCGGGGGCCGCGGCATCGTTTGCGCGGGTGACATGGCACGCGTCATCGCCCCTGCTCGCCTTGCGCGCAGCCCTGCCCGGCGCGACGATCACCTATGTCGACGGCAACGATCCGGCGGCGGCCGCAGCCGCTGCGCGCGATGCCGACCTCGCGATCGTCTTTGCGACGCAATGGCAGACCGAGGCGGTCGACGCCAAAACGCTGGCGCTGCCAGACAAGCAAGATGCTCTGATCGATGCCGTCGCGGCGGCGAACCGGCGGACCCTCGTCGTGCTCGAAACCGGCGGCCCCGTCTTGATGCCGTGGCTCGACCGCGTCCCGGCGGTCCTCGAAGCCTGGTATCCAGGGCAGCGCGGCGGCGAGGCGATCGCCCGACTGATCCTTGGCGATGTCAATCCAGCCGGGCGCCTGCCGATCAGCTTTCCTGCCCGTGCCGAGGATGCTCCCCGTCCGGTCGCGCTTGGCCTGGGCGCGCTCAGTGCCGCCGGGGAGAAGGGTGATCTCGCGTCTTTTCCGGTCGACTATGTCGAAGGCGCCGATGTCGGTTACCGCTGGTATCAGCGGCAGAAGCTGCGCCCCGCGTTCCCATTCGGCTACGGCCTGTCGTACACGCAGTTTCGCTACACTGGGCTAAAAGTGGACCCCAAGTCGTCTACGATCAGCTTCGACGTGACCAATACCGGCAAGCGCTCCGGAAGCGACGTCGCGCAGGTCTATGTCGCGGCGACGAGCAGCGCCGGCGTCAGGACCGATCGCCTCGCGGGCTGGAGTCGGTTCACCCTCGCGCCCGGCCAAACGCGGCGCGCCACCGTGAAAATCGAGCCGCGGACCCTCGCCCGCTTCGATCCCGCCGGCCCGGGCTGGGCGATGGATGGCGGCCCGCGCCGGGTCGCCGTCGGACATTTCGCCGGGGATGCATCGCTCGTGACCGAGGCCGACTTCCCTGCGGTCCAATCGAGCCGGTAAGGCGCGCTCGGCCGATTAGGCGGGCGCGGTCATCCACGATCCGCCGACGCAGACGACCGATGGCAGCGCGAGCCAGTCGGGAGCGGTGGCTTCGGTGATGCCCCCGGTCGGGCAGAAGCGCGCCATGCCAAACGGTGCCGACAGCGCCTTCAACGCCGGGATACCGCCGCTCGCGACCGCTGGGAAGAATTTGAAGCGGTCGAGGCCCATGTCGAGCCCGCGCATGATGTCGGCGGCGGTGGCGATGCCGGGCAGGAAAGCGATGCCGCGCTCGATCGCCACGCGGCCGACACGCTCGGTCAGTCCGGGCGAGACGATGAAGCGCGCACCGGCAGCGATCGCGCGGTCGAGTTGGGCTTCGTCGAGGACGGTACCGGCCCCGACGACCGCGCCTTCGACCTTCGCCATCTCGGCGATTGCCTCAAACGCAGCGGGAGTCCGCAGCGTCACCTCGAGCGCGCGGTGACCCGCTGCTACGAGCGCCTCGGCCAGCGGACGTGCCCGCGCGGCATCGTCGATGACGATTACCGGAATGACCGGGGCGAGCCGCATCACGGCGTCGATGTTCATGTGTCGTGCTCCTGCGCGAAGGCGGCGGCGGCCCCGTAGAGACCGGGCTGGGGATAGGTCAGCAGCTTGACCGGGATCGACGCCATCAGCGTCTCGAAACGCCCCTTCGCGACGAAGCGCTGGCGGAAGCCCGATCGCGGTAGATGCCCGGCCAGCCGCAGGCCGAGCCCGCCGGCAATGACGACTCCGCCGAACCCCCCCTGCGTCAGCGCGATATCGCCTGCGACCGCGCCGAGGCTGAGACAGAAACGGTCGAGCGCGGCGGCGGCGAGGGGGTCCTGCCCCGCCAGCGCCGCCGTCCACAGCGCCTGGTCGGTCAAGTCGGGCGTCGTCACGCCCTCGATCACGGCGAGGGTCTTGTAGATCGCCGACAGTCCCGGCCCGGCGACGACGCGTTCGACCGAGACGCGGTTGTGGCGGGCGCGGAGGCGGCGAAGCAGCGCATCCTCGATGCTGTCGAGCGGGGCGAAATCGGGATGCCCGCCCTCGGTCCCGACGACGCGGTAGCCGCCCTGCGACCCCACGAGCATGGCGACGCCGAGCCCGGTGCCGGGGCCGACGATGCTGACGACGGCGGCGGGGGCGAGCGGCTGGTCGGGGCCGCACAGATGCGCGACGCCCTCCTCGCCGAGCGTCGCGACGGCGTGCGCGACCGCGACGAAATCGTTGCACAGCGAATAGCTGTCGACTTCGAGCTTCTCGGGGATCAGCGCCGGGCGGATGATCCACGGGTTGTTGGTCAGCTTGAGGACGTCGCCGCCGACCGGGCAGGCGACCGCGATTGCTGCGGCGCGGGGCAGCGGGCGGCCGATCGCGGTGGCGAACGCGTGCCACGCGAGCTGGAGACTGGCGTGCTCGCTCGCCTTCATCGTGACCTGCGAACTCAATCCGACGACGCGCCCGCCGGCGACTTCGGCGATCGCGAAGCGGGCGTGGGTGCCGCCGATATCGGCTGCGACGACCTCCACTATAGTCCTGCCGCCGCAAGCATCGCCGACGCGCCATGCTCGGCGTCGTCGCTGCCGGCGCGCATCATCGCGAACAACTCGCGACCGGTGCCGATGATCGGAGGCGGCATCGCCGCCGGGGTTCGCGCCGCGAGGATCTCCGCGTCGACGTGCACCGCAAGCGTTCCGTCGACCCCGCACAGCCGGACGATGTCGCCGTCCTCGATCCGCGCGAGTGGACCGCCGAGTGCCGCCTCGGGGTGGATGTGGATCGCCGCCGGCACCTTGCCGCTCGCGCCCGACATGCGGCCGTCGGTGACGAGCGCGACGCGAAAGCCGCGGTCCTGGAGGACGCCGAGCGCCGGAACCAGTTTGTGAAGCTCGGGCATGCCGTTGGCGCGGGGGCCCTGGAAGCGGACGACGACGACGACATCGCGGTCGAGCTCTCCCGCCTTGAACGCGGTGACGACGTCGTTCTGGTCGGAGAAAACCCGCGCGGGGGCCTCGATCGTCCAGCGCTCGGGAACCACCGCACTCGTCTTGAACGTCGCGCGGCCGAGGTTGCCCTCGACCAGCCGCATCCCGCCTTCGGGCGCGAACGGGCTGGTCGCGCTGCGCAGGATGACCGGGTCGCGCGATTCGACGGGGGCGCTGCGCCACGCCAGTGCCTCGCCGTCGAGGATCGGCTCGCGCGCATAATCGTCGATCCCGTCGGCCATCGTCACGACGTCGTGGAGCAGCCCTGCGTCGCGCAAGGTGCGGATGGTGAAGGCCATGCCCCCGGCGGCGTGGAAGCGGTTCACGTCGCCGTCGCCGCTCGGATAGATCCGCGCGATCAGCGGCACGACCGACGACAGCTTGTCGAGATCTTCCCAGTCGATGACGATCCCGGCGGCACGAGCGATCGCGGGGAGATGGATGGCGTGGTTGGTCGACCCGCCCGTCGCAAGCAGGCCGACCGCGGCGTTGACGATCGCGCGCTCGTCGATGCAGCGCCCGAGCGGACGATAGTCGTTGCCGCCATGGCCGACCGCCGCCAGCCGGTGGACCGCGGCGCGGGTGAGTTCCTGACGCAGCTTGGTCCCGGGATTGACGAAGGCGGCTCCCGGGACGTGGAGCCCCATCACCTCCATCATCATCTGGTTCGAATTCGCCGTGCCGTAGAAGGTGCAGGTGCCCGGCGAATGATAGCTCGCCGCCTCGGCATCGAGCAGCTCGGCCTTGGTCGCCTTGCCCTCGGCGAACAACTGGCGGACGCGCGCCTTTTCCTTGTTCGGCAGCCCCGACGGCATTGGCCCGGCCGGGATCAGGATCGTCGGCAGGTGCCCGAAGCGCAGCGCGCCGATCAGCAGCCCGGGGACGATCTTGTCGCAGATGCCAAGCAGCGCGACGCCTTCGAACATGCCGTGGCTCAAGGCGACCGCGGTCGACAGCGCGATCGTGTCGCGGCTGAACAGCGACAGCTCCATGCCGACCTGCCCTTGGGTGACGCCGTCGCACATCGCCGGAACCCCGCCCGCGACCTGCGCCGTCGCCCCCGCCTCGCGGGCGAAAATCTTGATCTGCTCAGGGTAGCGCCCGTACGGCTGATGCGCCGACAGCATGTCGTTGTACGCGGTGACGATGCCGATGTTCATCGCCCGGCCGCCGCGAATCGCCGGCTTGTCGCCTTCGGCGGCGGCGAAGCCGTGGGCGAGGTTGCCGCACGACAGCGCCGGGCGGTCGAGCCCCCGGTCGGCTTCGCGGTCGATCAGCGCGAGATAGGCGGCGCGTCCGGCGCGGCTGCGCTCGATGATGCGGTCGGTGACGGCGGCGACGGTCGGGTGAAGGCTCATGCCGGGCTCCAGAACGCGGTAACGGGGGCCAGCCTGAGCAGCCGCGCGACCGGCAGGTCGTTGGCTCCGGCGACAGTGGCTTCGAGGAGCGACCGCTTCGCCGCCCCGCGGATGACGAGCATGATCGCGGCGCTGTCGGCGATCGCGGCGAGGTTGAGCGTCAGCCGATCGAACGGCGCCTCGGGGGGCAGCGGCTCGGGGGTCACGTCGATCACTGCAGGAGCTGCGGCGGGATCGGGATTGGCGCTGGGGAACAGCGACGCGACATGCCCGTCGCCGCCCATGCCCAGCCATATAAGGTCGAAACGCGGCACCGGCAGGTCGGGCGACAGCGGCTCGATCGTCGCGCCCGTCGCGCCGAACGCCGCGCGCAACTGGCCGACATTGCTCGCGGGATGGTCGTGCGGCACGCGGCGCTCATCGCCCGGCATGATCGTCACCTTGTCCCACGGCAGCAGCATCGCGGCGAGGCTCGTGAATATCGGGGCGGGGGTCGAACCGCCGGGCAGGCACAACGTGACCGGGCCGGTCCGGGAAACGACTGCGGCGACGGCCTCGACGACCGCGGCATCGCTGCCGTCGGCCGCCCAGCGCAGGTCAGTCATGCCAGCTGACCCCGTCGCGTTCGGCGAGGCCGATCGCCGCCGACGGCCCCCACGACCCGGCACCATATGGCCGCGGCGTCATGCCTTTCTTGGTCCAGCCATCGCGGATCGCGTCGATCCACGTCCATTGCGCCTCGACCTCGTCGCGGCGGACGAATAGCGTCGGGTCGCCACCGATCAAGTCGAGCATCAGGCGCTCGTAGGCGATCCGGCGGCGGACGTCGGCGAATGCGTTCGCCAGCCCGATGTCGAGCGGGACTTCGCGCAGGTGCAGGCCGTCGCGGTCGAGCCCAGGGGTCTTCGCCATGATCGTCAGCCGGATATTCTCGTCGGGCTGGAGCCGGATGATCAGCCGGTTGGGCTTGAGATCGGCCGACGCCTTGGCGCCCTCGAAGATCGAATGCGGCACCGCCTTGAACTCGATCGTGATCTCCGACTGGCGCGTCGCCAGCCGCTTGCCGGTCCGCAGATAGAAAGGCACGCCCTTCCACCGCCAGTTGTCGATATGCGCCTTCAGCGCGACGAAGGTCTCGGTGTTCGACGGACGGCCGAGCTCGTCGGCATAGCCCGCCACTGGCTGCCCGCCCGCCGCGCCCGCGCCATATTGGCCGACGACGCTGCACGTCTCGACCGTGCCGGCATCGATCGGGCGGAGCGAGCGCAGCACCTTGACCTTCTCGTCGCGGACCGACGCCGCGTCGAACCGCGCCGGTGGCTCCATCGCGACGAGCGCAACAAGCTGCAGCATGTGGTTCTGCACCATGTCGCGCAGCGCGCCCATGCCGTCGTAATAATCGCCGCGGCTTTCGAGCCCGACGGTCTCCGACACTGTGATTTGGACGTGATCGATCCCGGCGGCATTCCACAGCGGCTCGAACAGGACGTTGCCGAAGCGCAGCGCGATCAGGTTCTGCACCGTCTCCTTGCCGAGATAATGGTCGACGCGGAAGGTCCGCTCCTCGGGGAAGACGTGCGCGACCTGGTCGTTGATCGCCTGGCTCGACGCAAGGTCGTGGCCGAGCGGCTTTTCGAGCGCGAGGCGGACGTTGGCCCCGGCAAGACCCGCGGCGGCCAGCCCGGCAATCGTCGAGCCGAACAGCGACGGCGCGGTAGACAGGAAGATCGACAGGCTCTGCGTCGACCCGACGGCGGTCGCGAGAGCACCGAAGCCATCGGCCTTGGTCGCATCGAGCGCGACATAATCGATCCGGTCGAGGAAGCGCGCGACCAATGCCGGTTGAAGCCGGTCGGCATCGACATGCGCCGCCAGCGCCTCGGCGGCGATCGCGCGGTATGCTGCCGAATCCATCACGCTCCGCGCGGTCGCGACAATACGGAAGCCCTCGGGCAGGAAGTCGTCGGCGTCGAGGCCGAACAGCGACGGTAGCAGCATCCGATGGGCGAGGTCGCCGGTAGCCCCGAACAGCAGCAGGACGGGCGAGGATGCTGAGGCGTTGGTCATGGAGCGCTTGGTAGCGCTACCTGCGACTTATTGAAACAACCTGTGACCCAACTCTCGCGTGGCAATTCGATGACGGTGCCCGAGCGCAATGGTCGATCCGACAGAGAGTCGCCTTGACTCGATCCGAACGAGTCCCGCAAATAGAACATAACATGAACTTAGTTTGCCCTTCCCCTCCCGAGTCGCCTTCCCGACTCACGACCGGTGCCGTCTTCGCAGACGCGCGGCTCGGGAAGGGACTGCTGCGCGCGGCATTGCACGAGGTGTTCGCCACCGTGCCTGCCGACAGCGCCGCCGCCGCCGGTTTCGCTGTGTTGCTTGCTTTGCGCGCATCGCCGGACCGGCCGATTTTCTGGGTCCGCGACGCGCGCACCGTCCGCGAAGCCGGACGCCTTTACGGCGCGGGTCTGGTCGAGCTTGGCGCCGACCCCGATTCGATCATCCTCGTCCACGCCGACACGACGCGCGGCGTCCTCCAGGCTGCTGCCGACACCGTCAAATGCGCCGCGATCAGCACCGTCGTCATCGAGCCTTGGGCACAGGCCGCCGAGTTCGGCCTGACCGAATCGCGACGCATCGCCTTCGCCGCCGCGCGGTCGGGCGTGACGGCGCTCGTCCTCCGCAGTGGTGCCCAGCCCGTGCCGAGCGCTGCCGAAACGCGGTGGGCGGTATCGTCCGCGCCATCAGCGACACTTGCCGCCAATGCGCCGGGGCATCCGGCGTTCGATATCAGCCTGCTGCGGCATCGCGGCGGCATTGCCGGATTCGAGGCCCGGGTGGAGTGGGACCGTGACCGTCGAGCCTTTTACGATGCGCCGCTACCTCGCGCTGTACCTGCCGTTCCTGCCGTCGGAACGCGCGATACGCAGCGGCGCCGCGCCGCGTGACACCCCCTTCGTCCTCGTCGAGAAAGCCGGCGGTGCGATGCGCGTCGCCGCGGTCGATGCGGCGGCGGCGGCACTCGGGATCCCCCCGGGGCTAACGCTAACCGACGCACGCGCGCGCATCCCCGACCTCGTCGCGGTGGCACACGATCCCGCCGCCGACATGGCCTTGCTCGACTGGCTCGCCGACGCCTGCGACCGCTACTCGCCGACCGTCGCGACCGACCCGCCGCGCGGCGTGGTCATCGACATCACCGGCTGCATTCATCCGTTTGGCGACGAGGCGGGGCTCGCCGCCGATCTGCGCCACCGGGTCGAGCGCCAGGGGCTGAGCCTGACGACCGCGCTCGCCGATACCCCCGATGCAGCGAAAGCGCTCGCGGCGTTCGGGGTCAGAAGCGTTGACGCTCTGCCGGTCGCAGCGTTGCGGGTCGATGCCGAAATCCATCAGGCGCTGCGGCGCGCCGGGCTCAAGACGATCGCCAGCCTCGCCCGGCGACCGCGTGGACCGCTCGCGGCGCGCTTCGGCGTAGCGACGACGAACGCGCTCGAACGCTTGCTCGGCGAGGCCGATCCGCGGATCACCCCGCGCCGCCACCCGCCTGAGATCGCGGTCGAAACCCGCTTCGCCGAGCCGGTGGCGATGACCGAGACCGTCCTTGCCACGCTCGACGCGCTGATGCGGCGGGCGGCCGCCGAGCTGTCCGATCGCAGCCGGGGCGGGCGCCGGTTCGAGGCGGCGCTGTTCCGCAGCGACGGCCATGTTGCGCGCCTATGGATCGACACTGGCCAGCCGACACGCGATGCCGGCGTCCTCGCCCGGCTGTTCCGCGAGCGGATCGACACACTCGCCGACCCGCTCGATCCGGGCTTCGGCTATGACCTGATCCGGCTCGCGGTGCCGGTGACCGAGCCGCTGGTCGCGCAGCAACTCGAACTCGACGGCGGCGCGGTCGCCGATGCCGAGCTTGCGGCGCTGATCGACCGGCTGACGATCCGGCTCGGCCAAGGGCGGGTCCGGCGGTTTCGCGCCGGCGATAGTCATGTCCCCGAACAGGCGGCGTTCGACCTGCCGATCGCCGACACGGCGCCCCCGGTCGCGTGGCAGATCCCCGAGCCCGGCGAGCCGCCGCTGCGTCCGCTCCATTTGTTCGATCCGCCGCAACGAATCGAGGCGATCGCCGAAGTCCCCGACGGCCCGCCGTTTCGCTTTCGCTGGCGGCGGATGCTCCACGAGGTGCGGCGTGCCGAGGGGCCCGAACGGATCGCCGCCGAATGGTGGCGGCACCGGCGCGGCGCGGGGATGACGCGCGACTATTACCGCGTCGAGGACCAGGCCGGGCGGCGCTTCTGGGTGTTCCGCCACGGCCTGTACGGCGTCGAGCGCGCGGTCCCCGAATGGTATCTCCACGGCTTGTTTGCGTGAGCCACATCCAATGAGCGGCTATGCCGAACTCGCCGCCGCGACGAACTTCTCGTTCCTCCACGGCGCGTCGCATCCGTCCGACATGGTCGCCGCCGCGCTCGAACTCGGCCACACCGGCATCGGTATCGCCGACCGCAATACCGTCGCCGGGGTCGTCCGAGCGCATGTCGCGTTGCGCGATGCGCTTGAGGCGGCGGAGCAGCAGCCCGATAAGCCGCCCGACTTCAAGCTGCCCGACTTCAAGCTCATCGTCGGCGCGCGGCTGGTCTTCGCCGACGACACCCCCGACATCATCGTCTATCCGGCGACGCGGCGCGGCTGGGGGCGGCTGACGCGGTTGCTGACGACCGGCAACCTGCGCGCGGTGAAGGGCGACTGCCACCTGTTCGCCGCCGACCTGCTCGATCACCTCGACGACCTCATGCTGATCGTCCTCCCCGGACCCGATCCGGCGGCAATCCTGCCGCGCCTCGCCCGCGCCGCTCCCGGCCGGGTGTGGCTCGGCGCGACGATGCTGCGCGGCGGGCGCGACCGGCGGCGGCTGCGCGCGGCGATCGACCGGGCCGCCGCCGCGCGGGTGCCGCTGATCGCGGTCAACGACGCGCTCTACGCCACTCCGGCGCAGCGCCCCCTCCACGATATCCTGACGTGCATCGCCACGAAGCGGACGATCGCCGATGCCGGGCGGCTGCTCGCGGCGAATGCCGAGCGTCACCTCAAGCCCGAAGCCGAGATGGCGCGGCTGTTCGCCGATGCCCCCGACGCGCTCGCCGAGACCGGCAAGTTGCTCGCCCGGATCGCCTTCACCCTCGACGACCTGCGCTACGAATACCCTCACGAGCCGGTGCCGCCGGGGTACACGCCGCAAGCGTGGCTCGAGGAACTGACGCTGACCAAGGCCGCCAAGCGCTGGCCCGACGGCATCCCGGACAAGGTCGCCAAGCTCCTGACCGACGAGTTCGCGATGATCGCCAGGCTACAGTACGCGGCGTACTTCCTCACCGTCCACGACATCGTCGCCTTCGCCCAGGGTGAGGGGATCCTGTGCCAGGGGCGCGGGTCGGCGGCCAATTCGGTGATCTGCTTCGTCCTCGGCATCACCGCAGTCGATCCGACCAAGCACAGCCTGTTGTTCTCGCGCTTCGTCTCCGAGGAGCGGAAAGAGCCCCCCGACATAGACGTCGACTTCGAGCACGAGCGGCGCGAGGAGGTGATGCAGTATGTCTACCGCCGCTACGGCCGCGAGCGTGCCGGCATCGCCGCGACGGTGATCCATTACCGCCCGCGCAGCGCGGTCCGCGAGGTCGGCAAGGCGCTTGGCCTGACCGAGGACGTCACCAGCCGCCTGACGAGCACCGTCTGGGGTAGCTTCGCCAGCGAACTCGAGCGCCGGCGCGTGCAGGAGACCGGCTTCGACCCCGATGCCCCCGAGATCGCACGGCTCGGCGACTTCGTCGGCCAGATCCTCAAATTCCCGCGCCACCTGTCGCAGCACGTCGGCGGCTTCGTCTTGACCGAGGACCGGCTCGACGAGACCGTGCCGATCCACAATGCGGCGATGGCCGACCGCACCTTCATCGAGTGGGACAAGGACGACATCGACGCGCTCGGGCTGATGAAGGTCGACATCCTCGCGCTCGGCATGCTGAGCTGCATCCGCAAGGCGTTCGCGCTGATCGCGACCCACATCGGCCGCCAATACACGCTCGACAACGTCCCCGACGACGCCCCCGACGTCTATGACATGCTGTGCCTCGGCGACAGCGTCGGGGTGTTCCAGGTCGAAAGCCGCGCGCAGATGAACATGCTGCCGCGGCTGCGTCCGCGTGAACTCTACGACCTCGTCATCCAGGTCGCGATCGTCCGCCCGGGGCCGATCCAGGGTGACATGGTCCACCCCTATCTTCGGCGGCGGCAAAAGCGTGAGGCGGTCGAATATCCCTCGCCGTCACCGCCGCACGACCCGAACGAGTTGCGCGAGGTGCTCGGCAAGACGCTCGGGGTGCCGCTGTTTCAGGAGCAGGCGATGAAGCTCGCGATCGTCGCCGCCGAGTTCACGCCGGTGGAGGCGAACCAGCTGCGCCGGGCGATGGCGACCTTCCGCAACGTCGGCACGATGGACCAGTTCGAGGTGAAGATGGTCGGCGGGATGGTCCGGCGCGGCTATGACGAGGCGTTCGCACGGCGCTGCTACCAGCAGATCGAGGGGTTCGGCAGCTACGGCTTCCCCGAAAGCCACGCGCTCGCCTTCGCCCGGCTGGTTTGGGTGTCGTCGTACCTCAAGTGCCGCTACCCGGCGGTGTTCGCCGCGGCGCTGCTCAACGCCCAGCCGATGGGGTTCTACGCCCCGGCGCAGATCGTCGGCGACGCCCGCGCCCACGGCGTCGATGTCCGCATGATCGACATCAACGCGAGCGACTGGGACAACAGCCTCGACCGCGATGGCAGCAGCGGCGGTTTCGCGGTCCGCCTCGGCCTCCGCCAGATCAGCGGCTTCCGCGAAATATGGGCGGAGCGGATGACCGCCGCGCGGCCGTTCGCCAGCATCGAGGAACTGGCCCGGCGGGCCGACCTGCCGCAGCGCGCGCTCAATCTTCTTGCCGATGCTGATGCCTGCCGTTCGATCGGGCTCGACCGGCGTGCGGCGCTGTGGGAGGCGCGACGCACCCCCGTCGGCACGCTGCCGCTGTTCGCCGCAGCGGATGCCCGCGAGCTCGGGGTCGAGGCCGCCGCCGAACTGCCGCCGATGACCCCGGGCGAGCAGGTCGCCGCCGACTACCAGACGATCCGCCTGTCATTGAAGGCGCACCCGATGGCCTTCCTCCGCCCGGTCTTCGCCGCCGAGGGCGTGGCGAGCTGCGCCGAGACTTCAGGGGCGAAGAACGGCCGCCTGCTTAAAACCGCCGGAATCGTCCTCGTCCGCCAGCGCCCCGGCAAGGGCAATGCGATCTTCGTGACATTGGAGGACGAGACCGGAGTGACCAACGTCGTCATCTGGGCGCGGCTGTTCGAGCGCTACCGCCGCAACATCATGGCGTCGCGGTTGATGCTCGTCGAGGGCGAACTCCAGCGCAGCCCCGAGGGCGTCATCCATCTGATGGCGAGCCGGGTCGAGGACCGCAGCGCAGAACTCGACCGGCTGTCGGAAACCCACGACTGCGAGCCCGAGCAATCGCGCGCGGTCGAGGACCTCCACCCGGGCTACCCCCAGACCCACGGCCACCCGCGCAACCTCCGCGTTTTGCCTAAGTCACGGGATTTCCACTGATTTGTGGGGCCGCCCGTGGTTAAGTTCAAAATAAGTTCACACAAAAGCGCGTGTTTTGATTTTCGCTTTGACCTTCGCCTTTGGTCTTCTTCTTCGACCATCGCGGTTAAAGAGCGAGACGCACTTTCGTTGAAGCAACTGCCGTACCCTCGCACTCGTCATCCCAGCGAAGGCGGGAATGACGACTTTGGAGGTCGTCTCCTTCGAACAAGCCAGCAATGAGAAAGAGCGCTTCTGTCCCGGTGGACAGTCGAGTCGTTGCGCGAAAGTAAGCGGCTTAGCAGGGTGTAGGACAGCGATTTTTTAACGGTCGCCGCGCCTTACTGATGCACTGGGGCGGCGCCGTGCTGATAGCTCGCATTGCGCTGCGCCGCTGCGGCAGCCGCCGCCTGCCGCTTCGCCACGACCGCGCGATGATGGCCATAGGCGCAGCCCGCTGCCGCGCCGAGGATCGCGTGATGACCGGCGAAGTGCCCGGCGGTACCGCCGACCGCGGCCCCGGTCAGGCAGCCCGCGCTGGCGGGAGCGGCAGCGGCGGCGAGCGCGGCTGCGGCGGTCATGGCGAACATCAGCTTCATCGAATCGTCCTCGGTTGGTGTGACCCGCTCAACCCGTTCCGCCCGGATTGGCTCCGGCGTCGCGCCGGCCCTAGGCCATCTTCCCCGGCACCGTCGGGTGCGAACTCGACAGGCCGCCGTCGACCGCGATCGCCTGGCCGTTGATGTAGCTCGCCGCGTCCGACGCGAGGAACAGGGCGACCTCGGCGATCTCCTCGGGTCCGGCGGCGCGGCGCAAGGGATTGAGCTGGCCGAGCTTGTGCTCGGTCCCACGCGCCCGCGCGCCATCGAACCATAACTGCGTCATGCCCGTCTCGGTCAGCCCGGGGCAGACCGCGTTGACCCGTACGCCGGTGCCGGCAAGCTGGTTCGCGGCGGTGGCGACGAGGTTGATTACCCCCGCCTTGCTCGCGCTGTACGGCATCCCGCCCGCGCCCGAGCGGATGCCCGCGACCGAGGCGGTGGCGACGATCGACCCGCGCCCCGCCGGGACCATCACCCGCGCCGCTGCCTGCATCGTCAGGAACACCCCGATCAGATTGACGCGCAGCACGCGCTCCCATTCGTCGACGGTCAGGTCGAGGAACGCTGCCAGCCCGCCGCCGACCCCGGCATTGGCAAAGGCGAAATCGAGCCCGCCGAAGTCGGCGACCGCGCGCGCGACGGCGGCGTCGACGTCGGCCTTGTTACCGACGTCGCCGGTCAGCGCGACGATGTTGACATGGCCGTCGGCGGTGGCGCGGACCGCGTCGGTCAGGTCGAACGCGACGACATTCGCCCCGCGCGCCGCGAACAACCGCGCGGCGGCACGCCCGATGCCGCTGCCTGCCCCCGTGACAAGCGCGATCTTGCCGGTGAAGTCGGTCATGTTTGTTCTCCCCAAAATCTTGCCGTCATCGGCATTATGCTGCCATCGATTTTTACCGTCATCCCCGCGACGGCGGGGACCCATCACCCCGATATTGTAGGTGATGGGTCCCCGCCTTCGCGGGGATGACGCTCATTAAGAAAGCTTCGCACGCATGCGATGAAATCCGCCGTCCGGTCGTGGTGGACCCAGTGGCCGGCGCGGTCGAACAGCTCGACGCGAGCGTTGCGGAACGCCGTGATCCGCCCGTCGACCGCCGGGTTCGAGGCCCAGCTTTCGGCGCCGTAGACGAGCAAGGTTGGGCAGGTGATCCGCCCCCACAGCGCCTGAAGGTCGGCGCAGGGCATGTCTACGGGTGAGAAGCCGCGGATATAATTGTCGAATTTCCAGCTATAGCTGCCATCCTCGTTCTGCAGGACGCCGTGCGCGGTCAGGTGGCGCGCCTGGACCTCGCTCAGATGCTTGTTCTCCGCCATCATCCGGGCGAGTGCCTCGGCGACGCTGGCGTAACGTTTCGGCTGGCGCGCGCTGAGGCCGCGGACCTCGTCAATCCAGTCACGCAGGCGGGTGTCGAAGGTCTTCGCGTCGCGCTTGGCAAGCATCGCCGGGGATGGCCCAAGCCCTTCGATCGCGACGATCTTCGCGACGTTGTCCGGATACAGCCCGGTGTAGCGCAGTGCGATATTGCCGCCGAGCGAATGCGCGACGATCGTCAGCGGCGCGAGCTTCAAGCCGTGGATCAGCTGCGCGAGGTCGTAGACGAATGCCGCCATGCCGTAATTGCCGTCGGGCGACCACGCGCTGTCGCCGTGCCCGCGAAGGTCGGGCGCGATGACGTGCCAATCGCGCGCGAGGTCGGTCGCAACCCAGTCCCAGTTACGGCAATGATCGCGCCCGCCGTGGAGTAGCAGCAGCGGCGGCGCATCGGGATTGCCCCAGTCGACATAATGGAGCCGCAACCGCTGCGAGATGAAATTGTGCGACGTCGGGCAGGGGGTCATGCGATCGCCCAGGTCATGCCGTGATCGCAGATATCACAGTCATCGGAGGGCATCGCCCTATCCATGCATCGGCTCGCTCCCCGCGAGCCACGGCGCGGAGATATCCTCGAGGATGATATCGACGCACTCCGTTTCGATCCGCAGCGTCGGCCCCGCCGCGAAGGCGATCGTCAGCACGTCGCCCTCGATCAGAAACGCGAGCAGGTCGAGCACCGCGATGTCGGGATCGTGCGGCCCAGCCGCGCTCCAACCGCGCCGCTGCACCCGCGTCACGCTCTCGATCCGCAGCGCCGAGCGGACGCGGGTGCGGTCGCCCGTCTCCCAACGGTAGCGATCGAGCAGCAGGACCAGCCGCCGCGCGCGCCGGTCGTAGGCGATCTCGGCAGGGTGGACGATCGCGTCCTGAACGAGCGCCGAGATCAGCGGCACCTCTGCGGCCTCCTGCGCGAGAAGCAGCAGCCGAGTGTCGGCGACCGAGCCGGCATCGTCCATCGGAATCGCGTCATCCATCGGAAATACGCTCGATATCGGCCCCGACCGCCGACAATTTCTCCTCGAGCCGCTCGTAGCCGCGGTCGAGGTGGTAGACGCGGCTGACGACGGTCTCGCCCTTCGCCGCGAGCCCGGCGAGGACAAGGCCCATCGACGCGCGCAGGTCGGTCGCCATAACCTGCGCGCCGACGAGCTCGGTGACGCCGCGGACCACCGCCGATCGCCCGCGGACGGTGATGTCGGCCCCCATCCGCGCGAGTTCGGGGACGTGCATGTAGCGGTTCTCGAAGATCGTCTCTGTCAGCAGCGACGCGCCGTCGGCGACCGACAGCATCGCCATGAACTGCGCCTGCATGTCGGTCGGGAAGCCGGGGTAGGGCGCGGTCGACACCGTCACGCCGTGGAGGCCGTTCGCGCGGCTGACCTTGATGCCGTCGGCGGTCGGCTCGCACGCCAGCCCCGCCTCGCGCAGTGCGTCGAAGGTCGCGCCGAGGCTCGCGGTGTCGGCGCCAACCAATTCAATTTCTCCACCGGTGATCGCCGCGGCGCAGGCGTAGCTGCCGGTCTCGATGCGGTCGGGCATGACGGCGTAGGTCGCGCCGTGGAGCTTGGCGACGCCGGTGATGGTCAATTTCTCGGTGCCGATGCCGTCGATCTTCGCCCCCATCGCGACGAGGCAGTGGCACAGGTCGACGATCTCGGGCTCGCGCGCGGCGTTGTCGATGACGCTGACGCCGTTCGCCAGCACCGCTGCCATGACGACATTCTCGGTCGCGCCGACCGATACGGTAGGGAAGGTGTAGCGCCCGCCCTGCAGCCCCTTCGGCGCGGTCGCCTTGACGTAGCCCGACGCGAGTTCGATGTGCGCGCCCAATGCTTCCAGCGCCTTGAGGTGGAGGTCGATCGGGCGGTTGCCGATCGCGCAGCCGCCGGGCAGCGACACCGTCGCCTCGCCGGCGCGCGCGAGCAGAGGGCCGAGGACGAGGATCGACGCGCGCATCTTGCGGACGATGTCGTACGGCGCGGTGGTCGACGTGATCCGGTTGGCGCGGAAGGTCATCACCCGCCCGAACTCCGACGGGTGCGACCCCTCGATCGTCGTCGACACGCCGTGGCCGTTGAGCAGGTGCCCGAAGGTGTCGATATCGGCGAGGCGCGGCAGGTTGCGCAGCGTCAGTGGCTCGTCGAGCAGCAGCGCGCACGGCATCAGCGTCAACGCCGCGTTCTTCGCGCCCGAGATGTGAATGCGGCCCGACAGCTTGTTGCCGCCGCGAATGACGATCTGGTCCATGCGCCGGTCTAGCGCGGGTCAGGCCTGCGACACAATGAGCAGTACGGCCGCAAGAGACGCGGCGACGGTCGGATAGAAGGTCAGCGCGAAGCCGAACGCACGCGCTGCCGCACCCCGCGCGAACCCTGCCCAGAACAAGGCGCGGCCGATACCGAACAGGACGACGCCGATCGGGACCACGACGAGCATCCGCGCGGGGAGGAGTGTCGCCAGCGCGAGATGTGCCGGGGCGGCGATGACCACCTGTTCGAGCGTGTTCTGCAACACGGCGCGGGCATTTGTGACTTGCGGACTCGGGGTCGAAGTGCCGCTGCTATCGATCTCGGCGGGCGAGAAAAAGCGCAGCGCAGCGATCCGGGCGATCATCGCCACGACCCAGACGAAGACGAAGACGTCGCAGCGGAGCGCGAAGGCGATGCGGTCGGGGAGCGTCGCGATACCGAGGTCGGGTGCAATTGCGATCCCGGCGCCGAGGGCGATCGCTGTGGTCACCGCCGCGAGGGCCATGCGGACCGCGACGCCGCGTTGCTCAGCGGCGAAGCTGCGGTTCACGCGGGCAGGATCCCTTGTCCGGCCAGCCATGCCGTTATGTCGGCGGCCACGGTGTTGCCGCCGCCAATGACGATTCCATCCATACGATGATCTAACGCAGGCTGGCCGCCATCGGCAACGCTATGTCGCGGGTGAGCGGAGCCAGCGGCGGCGGATCGGCAGAATCGGGCGAAAGCCAGGTGATGGCGTCAATCTCGGCTGCGGGCGAGGGCACGCCGACGATTGCAGCGTGATAGAGCAAGGCGTCGACGATCGCGTCCGGTTCGTTCGCGGCTGGCGCGCTAAAACGTCCGACGAAGACCGGGCCGGGCGCAACCTCGACGCCGAGCTCCTCGCGGAGTTCACGGGCGAGGCACACTTCTGCGGCTTCGCCAGGATCGATTTTGCCGCCCGGCTGCATGAAGGCCGTCGTTCCCCGCTTGCGAACGAGCAATACCCGACCGTGTTCGTCGATCACGATCGCCGCGACGATCGTGATGATCGTCACTTGGCGGCAGCCGCAGAGAAGCCCTGCCCGGCCAGCCACATCCTTGTGTCGGCGGCGTCGACGAAGACGTGGCCGATCAGTCCGGCGGTGTCGGCGGCGGCGATATTGTCGGCGCGGTCGTCGATGAACACGCCTTCGCTGGGGGCGAGGCCGAAGCGGGCGAGGGCGAGGGCGTAGATCGCCGGGTCGGGCTTGGCGACCTTCTCGACGCCCGAGACGACAATATCGCCGAAGCTGTCGAACACCGGCGCGGTCGGGCGAAACATCGCCCAGAATTCGGCACCGAAGTTGGTGATCGCGAACTGCGGGACGTTGGCCGCGTCGAGTTCGGCGACAAGGTCGAGCATCCCGGGCATGGGTCCAGGAATCGTTTCGAGCCAGCGCGGCCAGTAAGCGGCGATCAGATCGGCGTATTTGGGGAAGCGCGCGGACAGCTCGGCGATCATCGTCGCGATCGGGCGGCCGGCATCGCTTTGGAAGTGCCACGCCTTGGTCACGACGTGGCTAAGGAACCAGTCGAGCTCGACCGAGTCGGGAATCAGCTTGGCGAAAAGATAGCGCGGGTCCCAGTCGTACAGGACATGCCCGACGTCCCAGACGACTGCGGTCGGTGTCTTCACTTGGCTGTCGCCGGAATCGGCGACAGGAGCGAGATCAGCCCTGGCGCGCCTTGAACCGGCGATTCGTCTTGTTGATCACATAGGTCCGTCCGCGACGGCGAACGATCTGGCAGTCGCGGTGGCGCAACTTCAGCGACTTGAGGGAATTGCGGACCTTCATGGGAACTTCCAAGATGAAATACAGGCAGGCGAATGGAGCGCGGTGCCTACGGACGAAGCCCGCGCAAGTCAAGCTGGCGCTCCCATTCGAGCGCGTGGCTGACGATGGTTTCGAGCCGGTCGTACTTAGGGGTCCAGTCGAGGCGCTCGTGGATGCGTGCGGTGGCGGCGACGAGCGTGTCGGGGTCGCCGGCGCGGCGCGGCGCGATCGTCCGCTTGAGCTTGAGGTTGGTCACCCGGTCAACCGCGTCGAGGACTTCGAGCACCGAGAAGCCGCGGCTGTACCCGCAGTTGAGCGCGAACGATTCGGTCGGCGCGGCTTCGAGCGCGCCCAGCGCGGCGACATGCGCGGCGGCGAGGTCGGAGACGTGGATATAGTCGCGGACGCCGGTGCCGTCGGGGGTGTCGTAGTCGGTGCCGTAGACCATGACCTCGCTTCGCAGGCCCCGCGCAGCCTCGGCGGCGACATGGATAAGGTGGGTCGCGCCGCGCGTCGACTGGCCGCTCCGCGCCGCCGGGTCGGCCCCGGCAACGTTGAAGTAGCGCAGCGCGCCATAGTTGATCGGGTGCGCGCGGGCGACGTCGGCGAGCATAATCTCGGTCATCAGCTTCGAATTGCCGTACGGATTGATCGGCGACTTCGGCGTCATCTCGTCGACCGGCACAACTTCGGGGACGCCGTAGACCGCCGCGGTCGACGAGAAGATGAAGTGCTTGATGCCGTTCCGCACCGCCGACTCGATCAGGCTGCGCGAGGCGACGACGTTGTTGCGGTAATAGTCGAGCGGCTTGACCACCGATTCGGGGACGAGCAGCGATCCCGCAAAGTGCATGATCGCGGAGATGCCCTGCTCGCTCGCGATCCGGTCGATCAGGTTGGGGTCGGCGACATCGCCTTGATAGAAGGGAACGCCCTCGGGCACCGCCCAGCGGAATCCGGTTGCGAGCGTGTCGATCACCGCGACCGGCCGCCCGGCATCGACGAGCGCGAGCACCGCGTGACTGCCGATGTAACCGGCGCCCCCGGTGACGAGAACGGTGCCGGTCGTTGCGGTCGCGGTGGCCATTGGCTACTCCGGGTGGCTCGAGCAAGGGATATGCGTCGGACTCGCGTTATGCGCGTTGGTACGGCGCGACAAGGTTCACTGGGGTAAGTTTTGATGATCAGTCTGTTTCGCCTGCTCCCGATCGCCGCGCTGGTCGCCGTCGCGGGATGCGCGACCTCGAACGCGGGGATCGACGTCAAGCGCTTCCACCTGGGCGCACCGGTGACGCGCGGCACGATCGCGCTGGTGCCCGCCGACACCAAGGCGACCTTCGGGCTCGAAACCCGCAGCTATTTCGACGCGGTCGCCAACGCGCTTCGCGCGCAGGGCTTCACCCCCGTCCCGGTCGAAACCGGCCCCGCATATATTGCTACCCTTGCGATCAATCAGAATGTCGCGGTCGGTCCGCGCCGCCCATCGCCGTTCTCGATCGGCATCGGCGGCGGCGGCTTCACCGGCGGTCGCGGCGGCGGGGTCGGCCTCGGCGGCGGGGCGTCGTTCCCGGTCGGCCATGGCAGCCAGAACGCCGTCGAGATCGACGCGATGCACCTGACGGTCAAGCGCCGCTCGGACGAGGCGCTGATCTGGGAGGGCAATGCGGAGGTCGCGATCGACACGCGCTCGCCGCAGGCATCGTTGTCGCGGTCGGTTCCGGCGATGGCGCATGCGCTGCTCGACGGCTTCCCCGGACCGTCGGGCGTCACCCAGCATTACCCGTACAAGTAGGGGCACGCCTTGCCGATCACCGTTTCTGCCGCCTTCGACAGCGGCAATATCGAGGTGCTGCGCGCCGACGGGCCGCAGGCGATCGACCTCGCGATCCGCAAGGACGCACACAGCGACTTCTACCAGTGGTTTTATTTCCGCCTGTCGGGGGCGCGCGGCGAGGCGTGCCGCGTGCGGATCACCAACTGCGCCGGGTCGGCATATCCTGGCGGTTGGCCCGATTATCGCGCCGTAGTCTCGACCGACCGGCAGACTTGGACGCGGACCGAGACGAGCTATGCCGACGGCATCCTGACGATCGACGTCACCCCGGCGGCCGACAGCATCTGGATCGCTTACTTCGCGCCGTACACGATGGAGCGGCACCACGACCTTATCGCGCGTATCGCCGCCGCGCCGGGCGTCACCACTCGCGTCCTGGGTACAACGCTCGACGGGCAGGATCTCGACTGCATCGACATCGCCGGCGGCCCCTTGCAGGTCTGGCTCTACGCCCGCCAGCATCCTGGCGAGACGATGGCCGAGTATTGGATGGAGGGCGCGTTCGACCGGCTGATCGACGCCGCCGATCCTGTCGCAACCGCGCTGCGCGCGAAGGCGAGCTTCCACATCATCCCCAACATGAACCCCGACGGATCGCGCCGCGGACATCTGCGGACCAACGCCGTCGGGGCCAACCTCAACCGCGAATGGGCCGGGCCGACGCTCGACCGCTCGCCCGAAGTGGTCCACGCGCTCGCCGCGATGGACGCGACCGGGGCCGACTTCACGATGGATGTCCACGGCGACGAATCGCTGCCGCACAACTTCATCGCCGGGTTCGAGGGTATTCCGAAGATCACCGACCGGCAGTTGGGGTTGCTCGGCGATTACAAGGCGATCCTCGCGCGCCTCTCGCCCGACTTCCAGACGCGGATCGGCTATCCGCCGTCGGCCCCCGGCCGAGCGAACCTGACGATGAGCACCAACCAGCTCGCGAATCGCTTCGGCTGTCTCGCGATGACGCTCGAAATGCCGTTCAAGGATGCCGCCGAGAACCCCGACCCCGTAGCCGGCTGGTCGCCCGAACGCTGCCGGGCACTTGGCCGCGATTGCCTCGCGGCACTGCTTGAGGTCGTCGACCGGCTGCGGTAACTCGATTCGATGCTCACCCTCGACGACGATCTGTCCGGACCCGAGGTCGCCGACCTCGTCGGATACCATATGCGCGAGATGCGCGCGCACTCGCCCGAGCCGAGCCGCCATTCGCTGGATCTCACCAGCCTCCGCACCCCGGAGATCGCGTGGTGGACGGTGTGGGATGGCCATTCGCTGATGGGCTGCGCCGCGCTGCGCGAGGTCGATTCGGGCCACGGCGAAATCAAGTCGCAGCGCACCGCTCCCGAACATCTGCGCAAAGGCGTGGCCAAGGCGCTGCTGTCGCATATCATCGGGGTCGCGCGCGACCGCGGCTACATCCGCCTTGGGCTCGAGACCGGCTCGGGCCCGGCGTTCGATCCGGCGCTGGCGCTGTATCGCCGCTTCGGCTTCAAGGACGGCGAGATGTTCGGCGACTATCGCCCCGACCCGTTCCTGCGTTTCATGCACCTGGATCTTTGATCATGCCGACGCTTGTCCTGATCCGTCACGGCCAGTCGGCGTGGAACCTTGAGAACCGCTTCACCGGCTGGTGGGACGTGCCGCTGACGGCGAAGGGGATCGCTGAGGCGACCGCGGCGGGCGAACTGCTGCGCGAGCGGGGCTATGACTTCGACCGCGTCTTCACCAGCGTGCAGTCTCGCGCGATCAAGACCGCGAACCTGATGCTCGAGGCGATGGACCTGCTGTGGCTGCCGGTGGTCAAGGACTGGCGATTGAACGAGCGCCATTATGGCGGGCTGACCGGGCTCGACAAGGCCGAGACCGCGGCGCTGCACGGCGAGGCGCAGGTGCACGAATGGCGGCGCTCGTTCGACATTCCGCCGCCGCCGATGGAGGCGGGGTCGCGCTACGACCTGTCCGCCGACCGCCGCTATGCCGGGATCGCGGTTCCCGCGACCGAGAGCCTCAAGGACACGATCGCCCGCGTCCTGCCATATTGGGACAGCGCGATCGCCCCCGAACTTCGCGCCGGGCAGCGCGTCGTCGTCGCCGCGCACGGCAATTCGCTGCGGGCATTGGTCAAGCATCTGTCCGGAATCAGCAATGCCGACATCGCGAGCCTCGAGATCCCGACCGGCCAGCCGATCGTCTACGAGCTCGATGACCAGCTAAATGCGACCAAGCGCTTCTATTTGCACGAGACTTGACACATATATCATCGGTGCGTAGCGTTCGCGTCATCGACCTTGAGACCACCGGCGGCCAGCCGTCGGCGCACGGCGTCTGTGAAATCGGCTGGCAGGACGTCGCGCAGGACGACAACGGCGTCTGGCAGGTGACGCCGGGGCGCGGCAACCTCCTCACTCACCCCGGGCGGAGCATCCCGCCGGTAACCGCCGCAGTCCACCACATCATCGACAGCGACGTCGCCGATTCGCCCTTGTTCGCCGACGTCGCGAGCGGGGTGCTGCGCGGGCCGCATGTCGCGCTCGCCGCGCACCGCGCGAGCTTCGAGGGCAAGTGGTGCACCCCGCGACTGACCGGCGGGCTGCCGTGGATTTGCACGTGGAAATGCGCGCTGCGGGTTTGGCCGGGTGCGCCGTCGTTCTCGAACCAAGTGCTGCGCTATTGGCGGATGCCGGAGGGGCTCGACCGCGACCTCGGGCTGCCGGTCCACCGCGCCGGACCCGACGCGTACGTCACCGCGCACCATCTCCGTGACATGCTCAGCGTCGCGCCCGTCGAGCAATTGATCGCGTGGAGCGCCGAGCCAGGGCTGCTGCCGCGCGTCCCCGCCGGGCCGAACCGCGGCAAGAACTGGCGTGACCTCGACGACGCGTGCCTCGCTGCGCTGGCTGCCGACCGCGACGAAGACGTCCGCTTCTCCGCGCGGACCGAGGTCGCGCGGCGGGGCGGCGCGCCGGTCGCAGTGCCTGTCCCCGCGCAGCCGCGGCTGTTCTAGTCCTCAGACGATCGTCGCGCCGCCGTCGATCGCGAAGCTCTGCCCCGTCGTGAAACCGCCCGCCTTGCCGGCGAGGAACACCGCCATTCCCGCGATCTCGTCCGGAACGCCGATCCGGCGCAGCGGTGCGCCGCCGGTCGCTTCCTTGAGCGTCGCGGGGTCATCCCACAGCGCCTTGGCGAAATCCGTCTTGATCAGCCCGGGGCAGATCGCGTTGACGCGGACGTTCGACGGCCCGAACTCGGCGGCGAGGTTGCGCGCGAGCTGCATGTCGGCGGCCTTGGAGATGCAATAGGCGCCGATGATCGTCGACCCCTTGAGCCCGCCGATCGACGAGATGATCGTGATCGAGCCGTCCTTGCGCGCGAGCATCGCCGGGGCGACCATCTGGATCAGCCAATGGTTCGAGACGATATTATTCTGCAGGATCTTCATGAACTGGTCGTCGCTGATCCCCGCCTGCGGTCCGTAGTACGGGTTCGACGCGGCGTTGCAGACGAGCGTGTCGATCCGGCCGAAGCGCTCGATCGTCTTGTCGACGAGCTTCTGCAGCGCCTCCTTCGACGCGATGTTCGCCGGGATCGCGACCGCCGCGTCACGCCCAACGGCGGCGTTGATCTCGGCGACCGCCGCCTCGCAGACGTCCATCTTGCGCGACGAGACGACGACGTTCGCGCCGTGCTCGGCCATGCGGTGGGCGATCGCCTTGCCGATGCCGCGCGACGATCCGGTGATCAGCGCGGTCTGGCCGGTCAGGTCGAACAGTTCGGGTAATGGCATCGGTCGGGCTCCCAAGGATTTTCCCCGGTCTACGCCACTGCGCGCGCACCCCGCCAATGAAAAGGGATCGCGCCGGTCAGGCGGCGGCGTGGCCGGTCCGGCGGCGGCGGAGCGCGGTACCGATCAGGCCGAAGCCGGCGATCAGCAACGCCCAGCTCGCGGGTTCGGGGACGGTGCCGCTGGTGCCGCGCCCTTCGATCACCTGCTGTCCCGGCACGACGGCGGTGCCGTTGACATCGAACCAGATCGTCGCCGGTCCCGCGCTGGCGTCAACCATCTTCGTGAACAGCGAGCGGCCGAAGTTGTCGAACACCGTGACGACGAACGTATTTCCGGCGGTATCGGCATCGGTGCGCCCGAACAGCACGATCGACGACAGGATGATGCGGCGGCCGAAGTAAATGTCGAGGTAATCGCCGGCGGTCCCGACCGATTGGTAAATTCCGCTCGCGGCGTTGCCGCCGGTCCGGCCATCGATTGCATTCGCCGCGCCGCTCGACCCGAGCGCGTTCAGGGCATAGGCCACACCGCCGTTCGCGGCGGCGGCGACGTCGATCGCCTCGCTATCGGCGACGACGACTTCGGCAAGCTGGATGAACGATCCTGTCGCGCTGGTGACGCGAATCCCCATGGCGTTCGGATAATAAGTCAGCGCCGATGCCGACGAGGCAATCAGGAACGAAACGAGGGCCGACAGCAGAATACGCACCAAAAACACTCCCCAAACACACGATGCGTTCGTTACGGGAATGTAAGCAATTTGCGTGCCATGCCGTTATGTAACTGATTTCCTTCGATCGGAAAGATAAGTCCGTAACGGATGTGTAAAGAGTCCCGACGCTTTTCGCGGGCGCTACGGGCTTGCCGCGACGGTCCGCCGCGTCGCATGGTGGAGAACGCCTCCGGAGCCGTGCATGACCCCAGCGATACGTTCGACCGTCCTCGCCTGCCTGTATTTTGCCGGGTTCGGCTGCCTGATCCCGTTCCTGCCGCTGTGGCTCGAAAAGGTGCACGGGTTTTCGGGTGCGGAGATCGGCGTCGTCCTCGCGATCGCCGGGTTCAGCCGCGCGCTCGCCGGGCCATTGACCGCAGCATGGGCCGACGGGCGGAGCGACCGCCGCGCGCCATTGTTCATGTTCACGATCGTCCTGACCGCCGGATTCGCAGTGCTTAAGCTGCTGACCGGCTTCGTCGCGGTATTCGCGCTGATCCTTATCCTCGACATCGCCTTCTGGGGGCTGCTGCCGGTGGTCGAGACGACGCTGCTCCGCCTGACTCGCACCGGCCGCCCGCCGTATGGGGTCGCGCGCGGCCTCGCGAGCGCGGCCTTCGTCGCGGGGACGACGACGGTCGGATTCCTCAACGACGCGACGCAAAGCTATTGGCCGATCTGGGCGTTCCTGCTGGTGATTTCGGCGGCGATGATCGCGTGGAGCGCGCTGATGCCGCGCGAACCCGTCCTTGCCCGCGCCGAAAAGCGCGAGCCGTTCGGCGAGCGGCTCGCGGCCGGCCTCGGCATGCTCCGCAACCCCGAATTTACGCTGTTCATCTTCGCCGCCGGACTGATTCAGGCGAGCGCCGCCTTCCTGTACACCGCCGGGTCGCTCGTCTGGACCAATGTCCAGCATTTCTCGGGCGGCACGATCGCGATGCTGTGGAACATCGGCACGCTCGCCGAGGTCGGCTTCCTCATCTTCCTCGGCGGCTGGTCGGCGCGCTTCCGCCCCGAATCGCTGATCGTCGCGGGTGGCGTCGGCGCGGTGATCCGCTGGACCGCGCTGGCGATGCTGCCGCCGCTGTGGATCCTGATCCCGCTGCAACTGCTCCACGCACTCAGCTTCGCCGCGACCTTCCTCGGCGGGATGCGCTTCATCCAGACATTGTTCGGCGATGACCGCACGCCGACCGCGCAGATGATCTACATGGGCCTCGCCAACGCGCCGACCTACGCCGCCGCCGTGCTGCTGTCGGGCCCGCTATACGACCGCATCGGCGCGCCGGGCTATCTCGCGATGACCGGCGTCGCGGGGCTTGGGCTGGTGCTCGCGATCATGCTGCGGGCGCGGACCGCGAAGACCGCCACGGTCGCGGTTACGGCTTAGACCAGCACTCCCTGCCCCGCCGCCGCGCCATACGGCGGTAGCGGGATGCTCGCGGTGGCGTTTCGCATCGCGGCCGACCAGCGTTCGGTGAGCTCGCGGTAGTAATCGTCGTCGTCGGTGATGCGGTGGACGAGCTCGGGTTCGGTTTCGCCGCTGCGCAGGACCATCAGGTCGATCGGCAGCCCGACCGCCAGATTCGACCGCATCGTCGAGGTGAACGAAATCAGCGCAACCTTGACCGCCTCGGCGATCGGCGTGTCGTACTGGACGACGCGGTCGAGGATCGGCTTGCCGTATTTATGCTCGCCGATCTGGAGATACGGGGTGTCGGGCTGGCACTCGATGAAGTTGCCGCTCGCGTAGATCAGGAACAGCCGCGGCTTGCGCCCGGCGATGCAGCCACCGAACAATAATGTCGCGCTGGTCGAGATCCGGTCGCCGCCGACCGCCTCGTCGACCGCGGCGCGCGCGGCGTGGAGCGCCTGGCCGATCAGCGTCGCAGCGCGGAACATCGTCGGTGCGGTGGCGAGCGTCTCAGGCGCACCGGCGCGCTCGCCGCCGTCCTCCCCGACCGCCGCCAGCAGCATCGCGTCGGTCAGCCGGGTCATCGCCGCCTGCGTCACCGACAGCGATCCGGCGCTGGCGACGACCATCGTCCGCCCGGGACCGGCATCGATCACGCGCAGCTTGCGATAGCTCGACACGTTGTCCAACCCGGCGTTGGTCCGCGTGTCGGCGAGCATCGCCAGCCCGTCGCGGACCAAAATCCCGACGCAATAGGTCATCGGTTCCCCCTCGACGCTGAACTGTCCGTGCTGGACGCTCACGCCTGTCCCTGATGCTGACTTTGACGCGAAACCGCGCCGGTGTCGACCGCGCTGACGGCGACGTGCATCGTCTCGACCCCGCCGCCGCGCCGCGCGCCGCGGACCGGGGCGGCGTCGAGATAGTCCAATCCGACCGCGACACGGACGTGCGCGGGGGTGATCGAGATGCCGTTGGTCGGGTCGAAGCCGACCCAGCCGAGGTCGGGAACAAGGGCTTCGGCCCACGCGTGCCCCGCCGGCTGCGCCTCGGGGCGGACATAATGGCCCGAGACATAGCGCGCCGGGACACCGAGGATCCGCGCGGCGGCGCAGAAGACGTGGGTGTAATCCTGGCAGACTCCGCGCGCCTGCGCGAAAGCGGTGACCGCATCGGTGCCGGTGCCGGTTGCGTCGGCGTCGAACACCATCCGCGCATTGATCGCCAGGTTGAGCGCGTGCAGCGTATCGAGGATGTCGTCCTGCGGCTGGTCATGGGCGAAGGCGGTGATTGCCGGGTCGGCGGTGGTCAGGTCGGTCGTGCGGAGGAACATCGCCGGTGGCAGCGGTTCGAGGAAGCCGCGGACCGCGCCGTGCGCCTCGTCGGTGTCGACCTCGCCAGTGACGCTGATCGTCAGCCTGGTGACCGGCGACGACGCAGTGAACAAATGCGTCGCGTTGCCGAAGACATCGGTCCCGGCGCGCAGGCTGCCGTCGGCATCGACGTCGACCCGCCACCGCGCGACATGCTGGTCCCACCCGCCACGCGGCTGGACACGAAGCAGCTGGACGACGCTGCTCGCTGCCTGCGAATAATCATACGCAGTCGTGTAGTCGATTCGTATGCGCACCCGATCCCCCGATCAGAAAAGATATTGCTCGGCGATCGCTGCCCCCAGCCGGTTGTTGTCGGCGATGAAGTCGCGCAGAAATTCGTGGAGACCACTCGAATAGATCTTGTCGATATTGCCCGATTCGAGGCGGCCATAGCCTGCCGAGGCAAGCCGGTGCGCCGGGCCGCGCCGCGCGCTCGCGTGCGACAGCTGGTCGAGACGGCGCAGGATTTCCTCGTAGCACGACGCAAGGCTGCGCGGGATTTGGCGGTTGAGGATCAGCAGGTCGGCGATCAGCCACGGCTTGACCGAATCGCGGTAGACCCAGCGATACGCGGTCAGCGCCGATACCGTTCGCAGGATCGTCGTCCACTGGAAGTAGTCGAGGGACCCGCCGACCTTCTCGCCGCGCGGCAGGAGCAAATGATATTTGACGTCGAGCAGCCGCGCGGTGTTGTCGGCGCGCTCGACCGCGCTGCCGAGCATGATGAACCAATAGGCGTCGCCGCGCAGCATTGTCCGGTGCGCCGCGCCGTCGAACGCGAGCATCGACGCCTTGACCGTGTCGAGCAGCCGGACGAGATCGTCGCGCCCTTCAAGTCGCGTGCCATAGCGCTGGACGTCGAGCCACGCCCCGTTGATCGCCTCCCACGCCTCGAGCGTCAGCGCGGTGCGGACCGCGCGGGCGTTGGCGCGGGCACATTCGAGGCAGCGGCGGATCGAGCTCGGGTTGGTCGGATCGACTGTCAGGAACTCGCTGACGCCGAACTCGTCGGCGGCGAGCCCGCGCTCGGCATGCGCCTGCGTCATCCACGCGGCTTCGAGTGCGGATTCCCACGCATTGGTCATGCCGCCGTACGACGACGGCAGCGACGCCAGCCGCAACGTCGCCTCGATCAGCCGCGACAGGAAGTCGGCCCGCTCGATGTAGCGCCCGACCCAGTAGAGGTTGCCGGCGGTGCGGCTCAGCACTGCACTTCCTCCCCCTTGAGGGGGAGGGACAGGTCGCCGCTTGGCGACCAGGGTGAGGATGCGTGGCGCATCTCAATCATCGACCACCCACGTGTCCTTCGTCCCACCGCCCTGGCTGCTGTTGACCACCAGCGAGCCCGGATCGAGTGCCACCCGCGTCAAGCCGCCCGGCACGATCCGCGTGCCATTGGTCCCGGTCAGGACGAACGGGCGGAGGTCGACGTGGCGCGCCTCGATGCCGGCGTCGCACAAGGTCGGGCAGGTCGACAGCGCGAGCGTCGGCTGGGCGATAAACTTCTCGGGGTTAGCGCGGAGCTTGGCGGCGAAGGCGGAGATCGTCGCGGCGGGCGCGTGCGGGCCGACGAGCATGCCATAGCCGCCCGACCCGTCGACTTCCTTGACCACCAGCTCGGGAAGATGGTCGAGGACGTACGCCAGCGCCTCGGGCTCGCGGCAGCGCCATGTCGGCACGTTCTTCAGGATCGGCTCGGCCCCGGTGTAGAAGCGGATGATCTCGGGCATGTAGCTGTAGATCGCCTTGTCGTCGGCGACGCCGGTGCCGACCGCGTTCGCGAGGCTGACGTTGCCGGCGTCGTACGCGCTCATCAGCCCGGGCACGCCGAGCATCGAATCGGGGCGGAAGACGAGCGGGTCGAGAAATGCGTCGTCGAGGCGGCGGTAGATGACGTCGACGCGCTGCGGCCCCTCGGTCGTCCGCATATAGACGTGCTCGTCGCGAACGAAGAGGTCGGAGCCCTCGACGAGTTCGATGCCGAGCTTGTCGGCGAGAAAGCTGTGTTCGTAGAACGCGCTGTTGAATTGCCCCGGGGTCAGCAGCACGCTCGTCGGATCGTTGCCCGCGCGCGCCGGGGCGACCGAATGCAGCATTTCGAGCAGCATGTCGGGGTAATTTTCGACCGGGCGGATGCGCAGCTTGGCGAACAGCTCGGGGACCAGCTTGAGCATCACCTCGCGGTTCTCGAGCATGTACGACACCCCCGACGGCGTCCGGGCATTGTCCTCGAGGACGTAGAAATCGTCGGCGTCGGTGCGGACAAGGTCGATCCCGGCGATATGGACCCAGATGTCGCCGACCGGGCGCTTGCCGACCATCGCGAGGCTGAAGCCCGGATTCCGCAGGACAAGCTCCTCGGGGAGAATGCCGGCGCGGAGGATTTCGCGCTTGCCGTAGATGTCGGCGAGGAATGAATTGAGCGCGCCGACGCGCTGGACCAGCCCCGCCTCCATCGTTGCCCATTCCTTGGCACCGAGAATGCGCGGGACGATGTCGAACGGGATCAACCGTTCGGCGGCATCAGGGTCGCCGTAGACTGCGAAGGTGATGCCGATGCGGCGAAAGAACAGCTCGGCCTGCCGCCGCCGCGTCGCCATCACCTCGAACGGGGAATCGGCGAGCCATGCGCCGATCGGGGCGTAGCAATCGCGGATACTGCCGCCCGACGCGACATGGCCGAACATTTCGTCGAAGGCGGGCGGGTTCGGCAATCATCCTCCGGGCGTTGGTCGCTCGCCCGCATACTGTGCAGTGCGGCGCGCCCGCGCAAGGGGTTGGTGTCACCCGATCGTCATTTGTCCCGTCATCATTGAGGACGAACGCGCTCGCCGGCCTCGCGCGACTGGGTAGGACCGGTGCGTGGCTGCGGTGCCGGGCGGGGTGCCTCGGGGCGCGGCTGGGCGATCGGCGCGGGTTGCCGGACGGGGGCCGCGTTGCCCGCCGGGGCGACCGCAACGGGTGGGCGACCGCCCTGCGGCTGGAACGGGACAAACCCTCCGCGCGGTTGGAAGCCGCCACGGCCGTCGCGCGGCGGCATGGTCCCCGGCGGCACGTTCGCCGGAGGCACGAAGTCGGGCGGGCGGCCGTCGCGTCGCGAATTCCCCTGATAGCCGCGAACGTCGCCGCCGACCGCACCCTGCGGGCGGACGTCGGGACGGCGGCCGCCGCCCTGCATCACCGGCTCACCCCCGAGGTTGCCGCGAAAATCGGGGCGTCCGCCACGCGGATCGCCGCGGCCCCGGTCGCCCCCCCGCTCACCGTCGAAGCTGCGGTTGAAGACGCGGCCGCCAACGCGATCGTAATGCGTGATGCCGCGCGTTGCTCCCCAGTAATCGCGGTTGCGCCCGTACGGCAGGATCACGCCGCGCAGTGAGCGGCCATAAAGATTGCCGCGCGGGACGAACACCCACGCCGGCTGATACCATTGGTCGAAGCCCCAGCTATTGAAGCCGTCGCCATAGCCGGCGTCGAAGTTGAGGACGACGCGCGGCGGCAGCGGGGCCCAGCCGGTGACGTCGTCGCTGTCGCGCCACGCGACCCAGCCCGGGCCCCAGACGGTATCGGGCGTCCATATCCAGCCGATCGCCGGGTCGAAGCCCCAGCGGCCGAAGTGGAACACCGCCCAGCCGAACGGCTCGTCACTCCGCCATGTCTGGCCATAGGCACCCTGTTCCCAATGGCCGATCGTGTACGGCCGCCAGTCGCGGTTGACGTTCGGTGTCCAGCCGCGCCCGAAGCGGCTGTCGACCCAGCGCCCGTAACGCGACAGCGGCTCGAAGAACACGGCGATCGAATCGACCGACTGGCCATCGGTGTCATAGCCTGACTGGGCATAGCCGTCGGGCGGCGGATATTCCTGCGCCGCGACCGGCATGGCACCAGCCAGCATCAGCGTGACCGGCAGGAGAAAGCGTAAACGCATGTGACACCGTCCCGTCGAACTACCGGACATCGTTATACTGCGCCGGTTGTCGCGCCGATGAACGTTATGCCGCACGTCATGTCGCACATCATTCGGCAGCAAGGCGCACCGCTGGCTCGTCGAGCGGCAGTTCGGGCTGCGCCGCCAGCCGCCGCGCACGTCGCCGCTCGCCGGCCGATTCGATGCTCAGGTAGACGACCGGAGTGATGAACAATGTCAGCACCTGGCTGACCATCAGCCCGCCGAGGACCGCAACGCCCAACGGCTGGCGCAGCTCGGCCCCGGCGCCGAGCCCGAGCGCGAGCGGCAGCGCCCCGGCGATCGCGGCGAAGGTCGTCATCATGATCGGGCGGAAGCGCGTCGTCGCCGCCGCGCGGATCGCCACCGCCGGGGTCCAGCCGTGCGCGCGCTGCCCGGCGAGCGCGAAGTCGATCATCATGATCGCGTTCTTCTTGACGATGCCGATCAGCATGACGACGCCAATGATGCCGATGACGTCCAACGGCATGTGGAAGATCGCCAAAGCCGCGACCGCGCCGATGCCGGCGGCGGGCAGCCCCGACAGGATCGTGATCGGGTGGATGAAGCTTTCGTACAGCACGCCCAGGACGATGTAGATCACCAGCACTGCGGCGAGGAACAGCCAGCCCATCCCGGCGGTCGATGCCTCGAACGCCTGCGCATTGCCCTGGAACGACCCCTCGATCGTCGACGGCATGCCCATCTCGGCCTCGGCGGCGTCGATCCGCGTCTTGGCCTGGCTCAGCGCGGTGCCCGGGGTCAGGTTGAAGCTGATCGTCACCGCGGGCAGTTGGCTTTGATGGTTGATCGACAGCGGCGCGCCCTCGATGACGACGCGGGTCACCGCCGACAGCGGCACCGTCGCCCCGGTGTCGCCGCGAACGTAGAGCGTGTTGATGCTGTCGGGGGTCATTTGCTCGTTGGCGGCGATCTCGAGGATCACCTGATAGCTGTCGACGTCGGTGTAGATCGTCGAGATCTGCCGCGTCCCGAAGCTCGAATATAGCGTGTCGCGGATCGCCTGGACCGGCACGCCGAGCCGCGAGGCGGCGTCGCGGTCGATGATCACGCGCGCCTGCCGTGCCCCGCGCTGGAGATCTGAATTGACGTCCTCGAACCCCGGGGTCGCGCGCATCCGCGCCTCGAACGCCTGGCCGAAAGCGAACAGCGCGGTCTGGTCGACCGATTGGAGCGTGTACTGGAAGTTGGTCGAGCTCGGCCGCGCGCCGAGCGTCAGATTCTGCGGGATGTTTGGCGAGGCGAGGACGCCGGGGATGCCCGACAGCGCCTTGCGCAGCCGCGTCTGGACCACCTCGGCCGAATCGCGCTCGCTCCGCGGCTTCATCGGCGCGAATATCCGTCCCGCGCCGCCGCCGGTGCCGGTGAACGAATTGACCCGGAGGATCGCGGGGTCGGCGAGGATGATCTTGGCGATCATGTCCTGCTTCGCCTGAAGCGTCGGATAGGCGGCGTCGGGCGCGACCTCGACACCGACGAACATGTTGCCGGTGTCCTCGGTCGGGAAGAAGCCCTTGGGGATCGCGCCGAAGCCCCAGATCGCGACGACGATCGACGCCAATGTCAGCCCGAGGACGATCCGCCGTCGCGCCAGCACCCAGTCGAGCGCGCGCGCATAGCCGCGCTGCGCGCGGTCGAAGTTGCGCGTCGACCAGCGCGCGATCCGCCCCGGCTTCTCGTCGCCCTCGCGCAGGACCCGCGACGCGATCATCGGCGCGAGCGTCAGCGCGATCACCGCCGACACCGCGATCGCGATCGTCATCGTCACCGCGAACTCGCGGAACAGCCGCCCGATAACGCCGCCCATGAACAGCAACGGGATGAAGACCGCAACGAGGCTGACCGAGATCGAGACGACGGTGAAGGCGATTTCCTTCGTCCCGGTCACCGCCGCCTCGCGCGGTTTTTCGCCGTGTTCGACGTGGCGGACGATGTTTTCGAGGACGACGATCGCGTCGTCGACGACGAAGCCGGTCGCGAGCGTCAGTGCGAGCAGGCTGAGGTTGTCGAGGCTGAACCCGGCGAGAAACATGCCCGCGAAGGTGCCGATTGCCGCGACCGGCAGGACGATCGCCGGGATCAGCGTCGCGCGCAGGTCGCCGAGGACGAGGTAGATCACCAGCACGACGAGCAGCGCAGTCCCGACCAATGTCGTCTGCGCGTCGGCGACCGAATGGCGGATCGACTGCGAGCGGTCGACGATGATGTCGAAGTGCGCGTTCGCCGGGAGGCTCTCGCGGATCGACGGCAGTAGCGCCTCGACCCGGTCGGCCATCGCGACGACGTTCGCCCCCGGCTGGCGCTTGATCCCCATTGCGAGCCCCGGGTTGCCGTTGAACTTCGCCGCGCCGCGCAGGTTTTCGATCGAGTCGATCGAGGTGGCGATGTCGCCGAGGCGGACCGGCAGGCCGTTCTTGTAGGCGATGACGATCGGGGTGAAGTCGGCGGCGTGCTTGAGGGTGCCGGTCGCGTCGAGGATGTAGTTGCGTGGGCCGTTGCCGATCAGCCCGACCGCGGTGTTGCTGTTCGCCGCCGCGACCGCGACGCGAACGTCCTCCGGGGTCAGCCCGCGGGCGCTGAGCTTGGTCGGGTCGAACTGGATGCGGACGGCGAACTTGCGCGCGCCGAAGACGTCGATTTGGGCGACGCCCTCCAGTGTCGACAATCGCGGGATGATCGTCGTGTCGGCGATCGTCTGGAGGTCGGACAGCCGCATCGTCGGGTCGCGTAGCGCCATCACGAGGATCGACTGGTCGGACGGATTGACCTTCTGAAACGATGGCGGCGTCGTCATCTCGATCGGCAGCTTGCGCGCGACCGCCGACAGCGCCGACTGGACGTCCAATGCGGCGGCGTCGATGTTGCGGTTGAGCGCGAACTGGACGGTGATGCTCGTCGATCCGGTCGATGACGACGACGTGATCTGGTCGATCCCGGCGACGGTCGACAACTGGCGCTCGATCGGCGTCGCCACCGCACTCGCCATCGTCGCCGGGTTTGCCCCGGGCAGGTTGGCGCTGATCTGGATTGTCGGGAAATCGACCTGCGGCAGCGCCGCGACGGGGAGCTGCTGGTAGCCGAAGATGCCCGCCGCGATGATCGCGATCGTCAACAGGATCGTCGCGATCGGCCGGTCGACGAAGGCGCGGATCCAGGTCATGCGGCGGCGTCGCCACTCGCTTTCGCCGGCTTGATCTTGACCTTGTCGCCGTCGCGAAGCTTGGCGAGTGCGTCGGTGACGACGACCGCGCCGGGGTTGAGGCCGCTCGTGAGATACGCCTTGCCGCCGCTGCGCCCGGCCACGACGACCTTGGTCATCGTCGCCGCTCCGGTCGCGGGAACGGTCCAGACGAAGGTGAAGTCGGGGCCGTTCTGGACCGCCGCCTCGGGAACTGCGATCCGCTGCGCGGTGCCGCCGAGCGGGACGTCGATGTCGACCAGCGCACCGGGCCACAACGCATCGCCGGAGTTACCGAATTCAGCCTTTGCCGCGAGTGAGCCGGTGTTGGCGTCGACGCTGTTGTCGAGGAAAACGAGCTTACCGGTCGCGATCGGCGTCGTGCTGTCGTGAACCCGCGCGACGACCGTCACCGGCCCCGCCGCGAGCGCCGAGCGCAGCGGCTGGATCTGTTCGGGCGGCACCGCAAAACGGACAAGGATCGGCGACAGCTGGTTTACTGTAACGAGCGGCAGGAGGTCGGCGGTCCGCACGGTCGCCCCGGTCTTGAAGTTGATCTCGCCGGTCCGCCCCGCGACCGGCGCGCGAACGGTGAGATACGACAATGCGGTCTGCCCGGCCGAGATCGCCGCCGCCGCGCCGCCGATGTTCGCCGCCGCGGTATCGGCCGCCGCCTGCTTCAATTCGATCGTCGCCTTGGTGACGAAGCCGCTGTTGACGAGCGCTTCGCTGCGCTTGAGGTCGGCGGCGGCCTGGAGGCGGGTGGCCGCCGCGCTCGCCATCGCAGCGCGGTTTTGCTCGAGCCCGGCGCGGACGGCGCGGTCGTCGAGGCGAAACAGCGGCTGCCCGGCGCGGACGGTCTGGCCCTCGCGGAACAGGACGGCGGTCACCTGGCCGTCGACCCGCGTCCGGACTGCGACCGATTGCAGCGGGGTGACGGTACCGAGGACCGTGAGGCGCGGCGAATAATCGGTGAGCGCTGCCGTCTCGGTCGCGACCGTCAGCGCCGCTTTCGGCTTCGGCGGAGCCGTCCCGCTGCAACCCGCGACAAGCATCAGTAGGAGGATCGGCCTGGGGGTCATGGTCCTGCGGGGTCGATGCTAAATGCAAGTGGGATAAGCGCCGCTGCGACATCGCACGTCACGCGGCGGCGTCAACCGATAAGTCATGACAATAATACGATTGCGGGACGGCCCGGCGTGCCGAAACGCCGCACAACCAACCTCCGCATCATCGGTTGAGCCGCAGCCATCCCGGCCAATTCAGGAGCTTGACCCATGCCTGCCCGTTTCGCTGCAACCGAGCACGCCTTCGAAAAGGGCGTCGACAGCATCACCCCCGCCGCCGCGATCAAGCTGATCGACGACTGGGAAGTCAGCCTGAAGGACGCCGACATTCCCGGCGCCAAGGGTATCGTGCGCGACCTCGAAGCGCTCAAGAAGGCGCTGCACGCCGACCAGCCCGACGGCGAGAAGATCAAGACGCTTGTCGGCAAGCTTGCCGAAGAGACGACCAAGATCGCCGACCATGCGACGCCAGCGACCAAGGACAAGGTCGCCGGACTCGGCAAGACGCTCGCGTCGGTGAAGTAAGGTCCGGACCGGGGGCGGAGGGAGCCGCCCCCGGTTCAACTGACCTTGACGCCCTTTCAGAAGGCGACGCGGCCCTTGATTTCGGCGGCCGCCGTCTTCGGTTCGGCGTAATACCAGGCTGCATCGACGTTGGTCTTGCCGCCCGCATTTACCGAATAATATTTGGCGGTGCCCTTCCACGGGCAGATGCTGGTTGTCTTGGTCGGCGACAGGATGCCCGGCGCGACCGACTGAATCGGGAAATAATGGTTGTTCTCGACGACCACGGTGTCGTTCGATTCCGCGATGACCGTGTCGTTCCAGACTGCCTTGACCATGTCGATCCTCCGAGCGTTGGCCTCTGATATAAGCTGCGTGCGCCCGCATACATCGCCGCGACGGTTGGCCCCACGCGTGTTGCCGTGCATGGTGGCGCGGTGTTCGACCTGATCCGCTCCGCGCTTTTCCGCATCGACCCCGAACGTGCGCACGAATTGACGATCACGGCGCTCGAATGGGGACTTGGCCCGCGCGATCGCCTCGACGACCCGCTGCTTGCGACGACCATCGCCGGGATCCAGCTGCCGAATCCGGTTGGGCTGGCAGCGGGGTTCGACAAGGACGCGCGAGTGCCCGGCGCGATGCTGCGGCTGGGCTTCGGCTTCGTCGAGGTCGGCACCGTTACTCCGCGCCCGCAAGTCGGTAACGCCAAGCCGCGCATTTTCCGCCTCGTCGCCGACAAAGCGGTGATCAATCGGCTGGGCTTCAATAACGGCGGCGTCGCGGCGGCGGTCGCGCGGCTCGGGGCGAAGCGTCCGACGGGCGTGATCGGTCTCAACATCGGTGCGAACAAGGACAGCGTCGACCGGGTCGCCGACTATGTCGCCGGGACGATCGCAGTCCGCAACGTCGCCGACTACATCACCGTCAACATCTCGTCGCCGAATACGCCGGGGCTGCGCGGCCTGCAGGACCCCGGCGAACTCACCGCCTTGATCGCCGCCGTGCTCGGCGAGGCGCGCCGCGTACCGGTGTTCGTCAAGGTTGCGCCCGATCTCGACCACGACGCGATCGACGGCATCGCCCGCGTCGCGCTCGACGGCAAGGTCGCCGGGCTCATCGTGTCGAACACGACGCTCGCGCGTCCAGACGTCGCCAGCCCCGAGGGCGGCGGCTTGTCGGGCGCGCCGCTGTTCGCCCCGTCGACCGAAGTCCTCCGCGCCTTCGCCCGCGCTACCGGCAAGGCGCTGCCGCTGATCGGCGCGGGCGGAGTAGCGACGGGGGCGCACGCTTATGCCAAGCTCCGCGCCGGGGCGAGCGCGGTCCAGCTTTACACTGGGCTGGTCTACGGCGGCCCGGGGACCGTCGGGCAGATCAAGATCGACCTTGCAAACCTCCTTCGCCGCGACGGCTTTGCCGCAGTCGCCGATGTGGTGGGGTTGGACGCTTGATCGCGCGCCCGGCGTCGATATGGTTGCGCAAGGATAGCAGGGAATTCCGGTGAAGCATTTCGTCTCGGCGCTGGCACTATGCGCGCTCGTTCCAGCGGTTACCGCTGCCAAGGCCCCCGCCGCGCCGCAGGCGATGGTCTCCGCCGCCGACCCGCGCGCCGCTGCCGCCGGGATCACGATGCTCAAGGCGGGGGGCAATGCGATGGATGCGATCGCGGCGACGCTGCTCGCGCTGACCGTCGTCGAGCCGCAATCGTCGGGCATCGGCGGCGGCGGCTTCCTCGTCTACCAGCCGGTCGGCAGCGCGACCCCCGCGACGTTCGACGGGCGCGAGAAGGCCCCAGCGTCGGCGACCGACAAGCTGTTCCTTCTGCCCGACGGCACGCCGCAGCCATACCGCGAGGCGATTCCCGGCGGACGCAGCGTCGGGGTTCCCGGCAACGTTGCGATGATCAAGCTGGCGCACGATAAATACGGCAAGTTGCCGTGGGCAAAGCTGTTCGAACCCGCGATCGCCCTCGCGCGCGGCGGCTATGACATCACCCCGCGGATGGCGAGCGCGATCGCCGAGCGGGCGAAGACGCTCGCGCGCACCCCCGACGCCGCCGCATTATTCCTCCATGCCGACCTCACGCCGAAGACCGCGGGCGAGCATATCGTCAACGAACGCCTCGCGAAGACCTTCGAGGCGATTGCCGCAAACGGACCCGATGCCTTCTACAAGGGTCCGGTCGCGGCGGCGGTCGTCGCCGCGGTGACGTCGGCCCCGACGAACAAGTCGAACATGACGATGGCCGACATGGCGGCGTATCGCGCCAAGGCGCGGGCGCCGGTGTGCGGCGCGTATCGCAGCTACCGCGTCTGCTCGATGGGGCCGCCGTCGGCGGGCGGGATCGCGGTCGTCGCGATGCTCGGCCAGCTTGAGGGCTTCAACATGACCAAGCTGGGCAAGGACAGCCCGGTCGCGTGGCATTTGTTCGCCGAGAGCGAGCGCCTCGCCTTCGCCGACCGCGCGGCCTACGGCGGCGACGCCGATTTCGTCGAGGTGCCGACCGCCGGGCTGATCTCGCCAGGGTACATCAAGGCGCGCGGCAAGTTGATTAGCGCGACCAAGGCGATGGCCCATGCCGCGCCGGGGACGCCGCCGGGAGCCCCCGTCCGTCACGCGCCGCCGTCGCGAGAGATCCCGGCGACGACCGACTTCGCCGTCGCCGACCGCGCGGGCAATGTCGCGTCGCTGACCTCGACCGTCGAGGGGGCGTTCGGCTCGTCGCTGGTGGCGAACGGTTTCGTCCTCAACAATGAACTCACCGACTTCGATTTCGCCCCCGAGATCGCCGGGGAGAAGGTCGCCAACCGGGTGCAGGGCGGCAAGCGCCCGCGCTCGTCGATGTCGCCCGCAATCGTCTACGACAAGGCGGGGAAGGTCGTCCTCGTCGTCGGCGCGGCAGGCGGGCCGACGATCCCAGCGCAGGTGGCGAAGGCGATCGTCGGCGTGCTCGACTGGCATTTGAGCATCCAGGACGCGATCGCGTTGCCGCTGATCTTCACCAACGACGACACGCTGATCCTCGAAAAGGGGACGATGCTCGGCGCGATGGAGCCGGCGCTGACGGCGATGGGGCACAAGACGGTGCAATATCCGCTCGGCCTCAAGGCGAACGGGATCGAGCGGATCGCCGGCGGCTGGCGCGGCGGTGCCGATCCGCGCAGCGAAGGCGTCGCGCTGGGGTTATAGGATCACCATGAGCGCCGCCTCAAAGCTGTCATCCCCGCGAACGCGGGGACTCAAGGTCACCGAGATTAGTGACCTTGGGTCCCCGCGTTCGCGGGGATGACATCGGCGTTAGAATGACGACTACTCCCGCCTCCTTCGCCGCGCGCGCGGACGCCGCGACCAACCTCGTCCTGCACTTTTTCGACCAGGCCGACCTCTACGGCGATGAGCCGTTCCTGTGGCACAAGAGCGATGGCGCATGGCGGTCGATCTCGTGGCGCGAGACCGCGCGGCGGATCGCGGCGATGGCGGCGGCGCTCAAGGCGATCGGGATCAAGCGTGGCGACCGCGTCGTCATCGTCAGCGAGAACCGCCCCGAATGGCTGATCGCCGACCATGCGATCATGGCGGCAGGTGCGATCACGGTGCCGACCTATGTCACCAATACCGGCGCCGACCACCTCCACATCCTCGACAACAGCGGCGCGGTCGCGGCGTTCGTCTCGACCGCAAAACTTGCCGCGACGCTGATGCCGGCGGTGTTCCGCGCCGAGGCGTGCCGCATCGTCATCGGCATCGAGGCGCTGCGGATCGGCCAGGAGTCGGGGACCGCGCTCTTCGACTGGGCGGCGCTGATCGCGAGCCAGCCCGGCGACGTTGCGGCGGTCCGCGCCGGTGTCACCGCCGGGCGCCCTGACCTCGCCTGCCTGATCTATACCAGCGGTACCGGCGGCGTGCCGCGTGGGGTCAAGCAGCACCACGGCGCGATCCTGCAGAACGTCGCCGCCGCAAGCAGCATCATCGAGACCGACTTTCCGCTTCCCGCCGACGGCGCACGCGATTCGTTCCTGTCGTTCCTGCCGCTCAGTCACGCCTACGAACACACCTGCGGGCAGTTCGTCGCGATCGGGCTTGGCGCGTCGATCCATTATGCCGAGGGGCTTGAGAAGCTCGCGGCGAACATGGAGGAGGTCCGCCCGACGATCATGGTCGTCGTGCCGCGGCTGTTCGAGGTGCTCCGCGCGCGAATCTGCAAGCAGGTCGAAAAGCAGGGCGGCACCGCGATCACTTTGCTCAACAATGCGCTGCGGCTCGGGCGCAAACGCTACGACCGCGGCGGCACGCTGCCGCTGCTCGATCGCCCGCTCGACGCGATCCTCGACGCGACGATCCGCAAGCGGGTGCAGGGGCGCTTCGGCGGGCGGTTGAAGACTTTGGTTTCGGGCGGCGCGCCGCTCAACCCCGACGTCGGACTGTTCTTCGCCTCATTGGGCGTGTCGGTGTGCCAGGGGTACGGCCAGACCGAGGCGGGGCCGCTGATCGCGTGCAACCGCCCGCGCGCACGGATCAAGATGAACACCGTCGGGCCGCCGCTCGCGGGGGTCGAATTGAAGATAGCGGCCGACGGCGAGATCCTCGTCCGTGGCGAACTGGTGATGGACGGCTATTGGATGAACGATGTCGAGAGCCATCGCGCGCTCCAGGACGGCTGGCTGCTGACCGGCGACATCGGCAAGATCGACGCCGACGGGCATCTCGTCATCACCGACCGCAAGAAGGACATCCTCGTCAACGACAAGGGCGACAATATCTCGCCCGCGCGGGTCGAGGGGATGCTGACGCTCCAGCCCGAAATCCTCCAGGCGATGGTCCACGGCGACCGGCGACCGTATCTGGTCGGGGTCGTCGTCGCCGATCCCGAATGGGCGATCGGCTGGGCGCGCGACATGGGCATGCCGGGCGACGTCGCGAAATTGCACGCCGAACCCGAATTCGCCCGCGCGCTGATGGCGGCGGTCGACCGCGTCAACGCCCGCGTCGCGACGGTCGAGAAGGTCCGCCGGGTGATCGTCGCCGATGCGCCGTTCTCGGTCGAGAACGCGCAGATGACGCCGTCATTGAAGATCCGGCGGCATGCGATCGAGGCGGTCTACGGGGAAAAGCTCGATCGGTTGTACGGCTAAGGCGTCAGCCCATTTCGGCAACGAGGCGCGTCAGGCTGATCGCTTTTTCCGGACATGCGGCAACGCAGAGCCCGCAACCGTGACACTGGTTGGGGTTGACGACGAAGCCCTGCTCGCCGCCGTGGACCCAGACTTTAAGCCGGGTCACGAGCGGAAGGTCACGGCGCTCGCCGGCGTCGAGTTTGCGGACCACGAAGACGTCATACGGACAGACGACGACGCAATCCGCCTTGCCCTCGCATCGTGTCGCGTCGATCCGTGGCGCAAGGACGCCGGGCGGTTGCTTGCACCCCGCGTCCTTGCCGGCGATCATGCCCGCACCCAGTCGGCCTTCAGTTCCTCGCGGAAGGCAAACCGCTGGAGGTGTTCGATCACCACCCCCTCCATCCGGTCGAACACCGCCGGGTCGGGGGCGGTGAGCGTCAGGGTTAGCGCCTCGGGGCTGGCCGCGAGGTGGAGCACCGACGTCGGGAACGGGATTGTCCCGGCGGCGGGGTCGAAGCTGACCTCGAACTTGTGGCTCCAGTGCTTGCACAGCTGCTGGAGATACTTCGACCCGTTCGCGGTCGGGATCGTCGCGACGCTGTCCATGCCCTAGCTCCGTTCGATTTCGGCGGCGGCGGCATCGAGCGCCGCCGCGATCTTCGCCGCGGCGCTGTCGTCGACCCCGCCGCGACCGAGCCGAAGCTTGAGTGCGAAGCGGAGGTTGGCCATCGCCCGCAGGATGCGCGGGCCAAAGTCGGGGCCGCTGCCGGCGTCTTCGATCTTGGCGAAAATCGCGTCGACCGTCGCTTGGTTCTCGGCGAGGTTGGCGGTGCCGGCGTCGGTGATCGTATACTGGCGCTTGCTGCCCTCGGTGGTTTCCGAGGTGGCGAAGCCGAGCTCCTCGAGCATCGTCAGCGTCGGGTAGACGACGCCGGGCGACGGCGCATACGCCCCGCCGAGGCGGCTCTCGATCTCGCGGATGATCTCGTAGCCGTGGCGCGGGGCCTCGGCGATCAGCGCGAGGATCAGCAGGCGAAGGTCGCCGTGCTGGAACATCCGGCCGCCACCCGGGCCGCCGCGTCCGCGCCCGGGTCCGCCGTGACCGTGGCGGCCCATTCCGCGAAAATGCATCATTCGTTCTCCAAAGTTGTGACGGCCATCGCCGCCGTGGTCGTGATTATGCTCGTGATTGTGACGGTTGAACATCGTATCGAAACTCCATTTTGATCTATCGATATTACAGATATATCTAAATGCGCTCACGATACAATGGCGGCGCGAAAATTATTTTGGGGTGGCGCGATCGCAAACCCGAGTTCGGAACGCTTGGCAGCGCCAATCAGCCGACGCTCAGCCCGACCTCGGTGCTGCAGACGCAAGCATCTATTCGTCTCAAAAATAACCCAACAGCCGCGACAGCGAGCATCGTCGCCGGGCACCGCACCAGCATTGACCACAATGCGACGTCAATGATAGGCCACGGGAAAGGAACGCATTTTGGATACAAATACGCGCAAGAAAGTGGCCAGGATCGCACTTGTAGTGCTCGTCTGTGCTGTTGTGCTGCGCGTGCTGTTGTTCTTGCTCATGCGCGGCTGAAGACGGCGAATTGGCTGGCTCGGGACGTGCGCCGTCGGGCTGCTCTATCCGCTCGGCCTGGTGCCGCTCCACCTCGGGCCGCTCGGCAGCCTGGCCTCGGTCGGCTGGACCGGCTTAGTATTCCTCGCCTTGCTCGCGCTGCCTGCCTGGTGGGTTGTCCGGACGTTGCGCGATCCTAGTTGGCGCGCTGCCGCTTAGGCCCATCGTCGCCGGATTATTTGTGCGGCGGGAGTTCGTACGGGGTAAAGGGGCCGAAGGTGCAGGCGCCGTAGCCGATCCGGCTTGTCGGGTCGAAGACCTGGAAGATGTCGCCCTGGCATATCCCCGACGTGTATTCGCGGGTGACGATCGAGCGGTCGGACTGGAGAGCGCCGCACGCGGGCGCGATGTCGTTTCGGTAGTATTTGTGGCCGCGCATCTCGAAGACGATCACGCTCTGGTTGACCAACGTCTGGCCGACGATCTCGCGCGAGCGGAGGCAGTTGATCGCCGGGCCGGTGGCGTGGCCCGACAGCATTCGCGCGGCATCAACGGCAGCGGTCGCGGGAACTGCGGCAAGCACGGCGAGCAGCGGCAGGATCAGGCGCATTTTCGGTCTCCCTCGACGATCAACGCACCAACCTGCGCCCCGGTGTCAGCGGAACGCATCCTTCGCCGCGCGGCGGGTCGCGAAGTCGGCGACCGAGCGTGCGCGGGTAAACGGATTGGTCGCACGTTCGAGGCCGATCGTCGACGGCACCGTCGGCTTCCCCGCCGCGCGCGCCGCGTCGATGTCGATCACGCGGCTGGCGAGCGCGGTATTTGCGGGCTCGACGGTGACCGCAAAGCGCGCATTCGACTGGGTATATTCGTGCGCGCAATAGATGAGCGTATCGTCGGGCAGCGCCATCAGCTTGGAGAGGCTCGCCGACATCTGCGCCGGCGTCCCCTCGAACAGCCGCCCGCAGCCGAGCGCGAACAGGGTGTCGCCGCAGAACAGCACGTCGGCACCCGCGAAGTAATACGCGTTATGCCCGGCGGTATGGCCGGGGACGTCGATCACACGGCCCGTCACCGAGCCGACCTGCACCGTGTCGCCCTCGGCGACCGCGCGGTCGATGCCGGGAATCTTCGCCGCCTCCCCCGCCGGGCCGGTGATCCGGCAGCCGGTCGCGGCCTTGATCGCCAGATTGCCGCCGGTGTGGTCGGGGTGCCAGTGGGTGTTCAATATCTGCGTGATCGTCCAGCCGCGCGCTTCTGCCGCCGCGAGAACAGGCTCCGCGACCGCGGGGTCGATCACGACTGTCTCGTCGCCGTCGTGCACGAGATAGACGTAATTGTCGTTGAGCACCGCGATCTGGACGATTTCCATCACCAGACGCCGGTGTTCGGCATCGACGCCCACGGCTCGGCAGGGGGCTTGGCGCCGCCCGCCTGGAGGAGCTCGACCGAGATGCCGTCGGGCGAGCGGACAAACGCCATGTGGCCGTCGCGCGGCGGACGGTTGATCGTCACCCCGCCGTCGGCGAGCCGCGCGCAGGTGTCGTAGATATCGTCGACCGCGTAGGCGAGGTGCCCGAAATTGCGCCCGCCGGTATAATCCTCGGGGTCCCAATTATGGGTCAGCTCGACCTGCGCGGCGGTGTCGCCCGGCGCGGCGAGGAAGACGAGGGTGAAGCGCCCGCGCTCGTTGTCGATCCGCTTGATCTCCGCGAGCCCGAGCAGTTTGTAGAAGGCGAGGCTCGCGTCGATGTCGGTAACGCGGACCATCGTGTGGAGATATTTCATTCGGCGGCTCCTTGGCGGACGCGGCGAATATAGGTCAGCCAGGAACGTGCGCCAGCATCTAAGACGGATTCAGCGCGAGCGACTTTGCCGCCGCCGCCGCTGCTTCCGACCCCGGTGCGCCGTCGACGACCTTCTTCCACTCGGCCCGCGCGAGGTCGGTACGGCCCTGCGCCCCGGCAATATTGCCCGCTTCGAGCGCGACGTCGGGGTCGGTCGGCTCGCGCTTCGCAGCTTCGAGGATCGCCCTTTCGGCAGCAGGCAGGTCCTTCATCCGCCGTTCAAGCGTCGCCAGCAGCAGCCAGCCGGGGACCGCCGACGGGTCGAGCGACGTCGCCCGCGTCAGGTCGGACCGTGCCTCGGTTGTGCGGTTCGCGTCGACCAAAGCGCGCGACCGGTCGGTCAGCAGCGCTGCGAGCCGCGTCGGCTCCGAGCCCGCGACCGCGATCCCCGAGGCGAAGTCGCTGATTGCGGTCGAATTCTGCCTTGCCAGCATCGCGGCGTTGCCCGCCTGCCCCCACAGGTCGGCGGCATGCGGATCGTTCTCGGCCTCGGCGGCCTGTGCCGCCCCGGCGAGCGTTGTCGCCGCGCCGGCGAAGTCACCCTTTTGCCCCTGCGCGAGCGCGAGGCAGTGGCGCGCCGGCACCCCGCCGCCCGCACCGCGCCACTGCGTCGCCTTGTCGATCGCCTGCGCCGGATCGCTCTGCGCAAGGGCGAGGCATTCGCGGTAGCGCTGCGCCTCGAGCGGCGGCCGGGCGGGCGCGGCGGCAACGAGGGTGACGAGCATCAACGGGAGCAGCGCGCGCATTCAGGCCTCCAGGGCGTCGAGTGTCGCGCACAGCAGGGCAAGATCCTGCGGCCGCGACAGGCGGTGGTCACCGTCCTTGATCAGAGTCACCTGCACGTTCGATGAACGCAAGGCATTGGCGACGTCGAGGCTAAGATGCCACGGCACATCGGGGTCGGCCTGCCCGTGGAGCAGTCGGACCGGGCAATCGATCGCGACCTCGCCGCCAAGGACGCGGCTGACGGCTCCGTCGGCGATCAGCCCGGCGTGGTACCGATACGGTGCGCCGTACAGGCTCGGGCGTTCGACGAAGCCGTCGCGGTCGAGCGCCGTGCGATCGGCAGCGCTTAGGTCGAGCCCCCAGTCGGTAAAGTCGGGCGCCCCCGCGATCGTCACCACCGCCGCGACCATTTCGGGTCGGGTGATCGCGATTCGTAGCGCGATCCACGCCCCCATCGACGAGCCGACGAGAACCACCGTCCCGGGCGAGACCGCGTCGATCACCGCGAGCGCGTCGCCGGCCCAGCGCGAGATCGTGCCGTCGGCGAAGTCGCCCCCACTCGCCCCGCACCCCGAATAGTCGAGGCGCAGAAAGCCCCTCCCCCGCCGCCCCGCCCAGACCGCCAGCGCCTCGGCCTTGCTTCCGCTCATGTCGGACATATAGCCGGGGAGGAAGACGACCGTCGGCCCCGAGCCCGCGTGGTAGCGATAGGCGAGCGCGACGCCGTCGCGGTCGAGGGTGGCAGGGAGTGTCATCACTCCACACTTAGTTGCGAGACAGCCCCGGCGAAACTCCCCGCACACTGACGCAAAACCGTCATGCGCGGCTGTTAACGCCAAGGTAACTGCGATCGGCATGGTCGCGCGAAGGGGACACCGCCATGACGACGATCAAGTTCACCGCCCTATTGCTGTGCGCCGCCGCGACGCTGACCGCGAGCGCCGATGCGCTGACCTTCACCAAGGGGCGCTTGGTCGTCGCGGTCGAAGGCAATGGCGTCGTCGGCGGCACCGGCACCTACGCCGACAACGCCGCCGCGCCACTGTCGCTGTTCGAATATTCGCACACCGGCACGACGAGCGCGGCGTACACCGGCAAGCTCGTCCTGCCGCAGACGACCATCGGCAAGAACTCGGCGATTTCGGGCGAATACGGGTCGTCGTCGGAGGCGCTGCTCCAGCGCTCGGCCGACGGCAAGTCGCTCGTCATTGCGGGCTACGGGGTCAACGCCGCCGCGTTCAACGCCAACCCGACCGCATACGGCACCGCGGTCAACGACCCGAGCAAGCCGACCGCGCTCGGCCAATCGGGCAGCCTCAAGGGTGCAGGCTACACCCCGGTCGCGCGCGTCGTCGCCAGGATCGGCACCAATGGCTCGGTCGACACGACCACCGCGCTGTACGGCGTATTCAACGGCAACAACCCGCGCAGCGTCGCCACCGTCGACGGCAAGTCGTATTATATCTCGGGCCAGGGGCGCAGCGGCGACGCCACCGGCGGCGTGTTCTACGCGACCGGCGGCGCTTCGAGCGCGACCGCGATCACCGGCCTCGATACCAATTCGAAGACGCAGGCGCAGGACACCCGCGACGTCCAGGTCGTCGGCGGGCAGCTTTACGTCTCGGTCGACAGCAAGTCGGGCAGCGGCAACAATCGCGACTTCGTCGGCACGCTCGGCACCGCGGGCGCGCTGCCGACAACCCTCGCCAACGGCGGCAACGGCCCGACCAAGCTTGCGGGCTTCGGCAACAGTGGCGGCACCGGCAAGCTGACGCTGACCGCGCAGACGTCGAACGGCGTCAACGCCGTCGGCAAGGAGATCAACCTTAGCCCCGAAAGCTATTTCTTCGCGACGTCGTCGATCATGTACGTTACCGACACCGGCCAGCCGAAGAACAACTCGGCGGCCACCAGCCTCGGCGACGGCGGCTTGCAGAAGTGGGTCAAGGACGGCAGCGGCAACTGGAACCTCGCCTACACGCTGTTCGCCGGTTTGAACCTCGTCGCCAACACCGCGGCATCGGGAACGACCGGACTGTTCGGCCTGGCGGGCGAAGTCGACGGCAGCCTCGTCAACCTTTACGCGACGAATTATATCATCGGCGACCTCGGCGCGACGTATATCTACGGCATCACCGACGTGTTATCGGCGACAACCCGCCCGACCGGCGCCGCCACCGAGACCTTCGTCAAGCTCGCCACCGCCCCCGACAATTCGAAGTTCCAGGGCATCGCGCTCGCCCCGGTTCCTGAGCCCGCCAGCTGGGCGCTGATGATCACCGGCTTCGCTTTCGTCGGCGTCAGCGCCCGTCGTCGGGGGACCGCCGTCGCCGCCTAGCGCGGCAACGGCGGCGCGGAATCAGTCGTCGTTGCGATCGAGCGTCGCGAGATCGATCACATATCGAAAGCGGACGTCACCATCGATGACGGCCTTGTAGGCGTCATTGATCTTGTCGATCGCGATGACTTCGACGTCGGGACCGATGTGGTGCTCGGCGCAGAAGTCGAGAATTTCCTGCGTGTCGGCGAGATTGCCGATCAGCGAGCCCGCGACCGAGCGGCGGTGGAACGCGACTTCGCTGTTGTCGACCCCCTTCATCGGTTCGAGCGCGCCGCAGATCGTCAGCGTCTTGTCGCGCTTGAGCAGCTTCACGAACGGGTTGATGTCGTGCTTCTCGGGGATCGTCGAGAGGATGAAGTCGAAGCTCGACTTGAGCGATGTCATCGTCTTGGTGTCGTCCTCGAGGACCCCGGTCACACCGATCCGCTTGGCCTCGTCGAGCTTGTCCTTGGTCGTGGTGAAAACGGTGACGTCGGCCCCCATCGCCTTGGCGATCTTCGCCGCCATGTCGCCGAGCCCGCCGAAACCGACGATACCGACCTTGTCGCCCGCCTTGACCCCCCAATGCTTCATCGGGGAATAGGTCGTGACGCCCGCGCACAGGATCGGCGCGGCAACTTCAGGCTGCAGCCCCGCCGGAATCTTGAGCGCGAAATCGGCGGGCACGACGACGATGTTCGAATAGCCGCCGAACGTATTGTCGCGGCCATAATGATTTTTGCCGTCGTCGGCCTTTGCCTTGGGCACCATCGGCCCGTTGTACGTCGCGAGCCAGCTGTTCGGCCCTTCGCAATAATTTTCGTCGCCGGTGCGGCACGGCTCGCAGGTCCGGCAGCTGTCGATCATGCAGCCGACCCCGACCATGTCGCCGACCGCGTGGCGCGTCACGTCGCCGCCGACTTTGGTCACGCGTCCGACGATTTCGTGTCCCGGCAGGCACGGATAGACGGTGTTCGACCATTCGTCCTTCACCTGGTGAATATCCGAATGGCAGACGCCGCAGAACATGACCGCGATCTCGACCTCGTTCGCCTTCGCCTCCTCGCGCTCGAATTCGTAGCGCTTCAGCTTGCTGTAGCTGTGCTTGGCGGCGTAGCCGACGGCCTTGATCATGGTCTGCTCCGGTGATGGTGAGGATGCCGGGCCAACGCGAGTGGTCCGCTTCGGGTCCGTCGTGGTTGACTTGGCTTGGCGCATTCCTACGGTGCGCGGCGCTATGACCCAGATGATCCGCCTGACCCTGCCCGATGGTTCCGTTCGCGAAGTTTCGCGCGGGACTACGGGTGCCGACGTCGCCGCGAGCATCGGTCCGGGACTCGCCAAGGCGGCGATCGCAGCGCGGGTCGACGGCACGCTGGTCGACCTGTCGCGGCCGATCGAGGGCGATGCATCGCTCGCGCTCGTCACGTCGAAGGACGAGGGCGTAGCGCTCGATCTCGCGCGGCACGATTACGCCCACGTCCTCGCCGAGGCGGTCCAGCACCTGTTCCCGGGGACGCAGATCACCTTTGGCCCATCGACCGACGACGGCTTCTACTACGACTTCGCGCCCAAGAATCGTCCGTTTACCGAGGACGACCTGCCCGCGATCGAGGCCGAGATGCGCCGGATCATCGGGCGTAACGAGACGCTGGTGCGCGAGGAATGGGAGCGCGACCGCCTCGTCGCGCACTTCGCCGCGCACGGCGAGACCTTCAAGGCCGAATGGGCGGCCGAGCTCCCCGACGGTGAGCCGCTGACGATCTATCGCGCCGGGACTGGCGACGACGCGTGGCTCGACCTGTGCCGCGGGCCGCATCTGCCGTCGACGGGGAAGCTCGATCCGAACGCGTTCAAGCTGACGCGGGTGTCGGGCGCGTACTGGCGCGGCGACCAGGCAAACGCGATGCTCAGCCGCATCTACGGCACCGGCTGGCTCAACAAGAAGCAGCTCGATGCGCATCTGCTGCGGCTCGAGGAAGCGGCAAAACGCGACCACCGCCGGATCGGCGCGGAGATGGACCTGTTCCACCTCCAGTCCGAGGCGCAGGGCTCGGTATTCTGGCACCCTAAGGGCTATCTGCTGTGGCGCGCGCTCGAGGCGTATATGCGCCGCCGCCTCGACGCCGCGGGCTATCTCGAGGTCAAGACGCCGCAGTTGATGGACGCACGCCAGTGGGAGGCGTCGGGACATTGGGGCAAGTACCGCGAGAACATGTTCGTCGTGCCCGACGAGGTTCCCGGGACCAACGAGGAAGGCCCGATCCTGACCGGCGAAGGCGATTTGATGGCGCTCAAGCCGATGAACTGCCCGGCGCACGTCCTGATCTTCCGCCAGGGGATCAAGTCGTACCGCGACCTGCCGCTGCGCCTCGCCGAGTTTGGCTGCTGCCATCGGAACGAGCCGCACGGCGCGCTTCACGGCATCATGCGCGTCCGCCAGTTCACCCAGGACGACGCGCACATCTTCTGCCGCGACGACCAGATCGTCGACGAGGTCCGGCGTTTCTGCGACCTGCTCGACGTCGTCTACAAGGACCTCGGCTTCGACACCTACGCCGTCAAGCTGGCGCTGCGCCCCGAAAAGCGCTTCGGCAGCGAAGAGATGTGGGACCGCGCCGAGAACGACCTGCGCGAGGCGGTTCGCCTCGCCGGGCGGCAGGGGCCGGAATATGGCTGGGAGGAACTCCCGGGCGAAGGCGCTTTTTATTCGCCTAAGCTCGAATTCCATCTGACCGACGCGATCGGCCGGACGTGGCAGTGCGGCACGATCCAGCTCGACTATGTCCTGCCCGAGCGCCTCGACGCGAGCTATGTCGGCGAGGACGGCGCGCGCCACCAGCCGGTCATGCTCCACCGCGCGATCCTCGGCACGTTCGAACGCTTCATCGGCATCCTGATCGAACACCACGCCGGGCGCTTCCCGTTGTGGCTCGCGCCGGTGCAGGCAGTCGTCGCGACGATCGTGTCCGACGCCGATGGCTATGCCGAAACCGTTTCGGCGGCGCTGGCCAAGGCGGGGCTGCGCGTCGACACCGACCTCCGCAACGAGAAGATCAATTACAAGGTCCGCGAGCACAGCCTCGCGCATGTCCCGTACATGCTCGTTCTCGGCCGGCGGGAGGCCGAGGAGGGCACCGTTGCGCTCCGCCCACTCGGCGGCGGTGAGCAGCGCGTGCTGCCGCTGGCGGAAGCGGTCGCGCTGCTGGCGGGCGAGGCTGTCCCGCCGGATTTGCGAGCCCAGCCGACGACGCTCGTATAAGCGAGCGTCGCCGGACAAGCCCCGCTCGACTGTGCCGCAAGCTTTAGCTGACGGCGGTCAGCCTAGCGTCCCGGCTGGAAACTGAACAACGCGGTGGGGAGTGATGCCGGTGCGCCCGGCTTGAACCACGACGTGTCCTGGATGTGCGACGCGGTGACGTAGATCGTCCCGTCAGGCGCTTCCGACATCGTGTCGGGCCAGCGCAGTCGCGGATCACTGACGACCGTCTCAAGCGACTTTCCGGTCCAGCGCTTGACCGAATTGTCCATCGGCGACGTCACGTAGAGCACGCCCGCCCGGCTCATCCACAGACCATCGGCGACCGTCGTCGTGCCGACCGTCCGCACCGCTGCGGCGACGTCGCCAGCAGGCACGCCCTTCGCCAGCCTGCTCGTCGCGATCGAGTAGAGCGTCCGTCCGGTCAGCGCCTGCCAGTATAAGGTTGCGCCGTCGTTCGACAGGGCGATGCCGTCGGCGGCGAACGCCGGCTGGCGGCCATCGGGGCGACGCAGCGGCTTGCCGTCGACCTTGACGACGACATCCTTCTCGACCTGGGTCGACGGGTGACCATCGAGCAAGCGGAACGAGTCGCCGGTAACGAGATCGACGACGATGATTGCGCCGCGCGTCCCTGAATCGGTGATGTACCCAGTCTTGCCGTCGGGACTGAAGCGAATGTCGTTAAGATAGCTGCCCTGCAGGACGACCGACTCGGCGAACTTGATGACCTTGACCACCTTGTTCGTCGCGAGATCGATGCGCACCAGCTTCGGACCGCCCGGCAAGATCTTCTCGTTGCCGGGCGCGGCCGGGTCGAGAACCCAGAGTGAGCCGCGACCGTCGGCAACGATCGACTGGACGCAGACGAAGTAATCGCCGACCGGCATCTCGTTCTGCTTAGCGTTGCGCCACGAATTCCATTTCGCGTCGGGGTAGGGCCGCAGCTTGTTGCCGGGAAGAACCTCGGCGACGGATATCGGCGCGTCATCGGTCCAGCGCGGAAAGTTGACGAACGTCCTGCCGTCGGGGGTGACGCTGACGCCGGTCACCTGATGGTCGAAACCGGCGACCTTCGTCAGCCCGCCGGTGTCCGACGCGCGGGCGATCCCGGCGACCGTGACCGCGAGGGCGGCGGTCGCGAGCAGCGCTGCGGCGCGCTTCATGCCGTCACCGCTGACACGCGGATACCGGGCTGCGCGCCGCCCAATAGCGGGACGATACCTTCGGCGAATATCTTTTGCATGACAGTCCTGTCCGTTGATCGGCCAACGAACAAGCAGAGGTCGGGCGTGTTCCCGGCACGAAGCATGAAAAGACTTGCGCATCGTTCGACAGGGCTGCTGGCATCCATGAGCTTAATGGCATGACCACTACTGTACGTTACCGCGCCCGCAATTTGCACCTCAGCCGGCCTGCTGCAGCATGGCCAATACAATATGTCGGCGAGCCTCTGCCCGATTTGGACGGATGGTCACGGGCCACTCGGCGGAACTCAATTCGATCTTAACCCGCGACGTGGCGCAGCAACCCGCGCTTGCGCAGCGCAAAGCCGACCATCCCGTAGCCCGCGACGAGCAGCAGCCAGACACGCGGCTCGGGGACGATCTCGAGCGTCGCGAGCGAGGTCGTTGCCGCCGGGGAACGCCACGATTCGCGTGCTGCGACATCGACGAAGTCCGGGCCGCCGTCGAGCGGCAGCTGATCGAAGTTGATGACCGGCGCCGAAGGGTCGGCGACCGCGACGCCTAGACCCGGCGCGGGGACGGCGAGCAGGACGGCAACCCCGGCGATCGACTTCATCATGGTCAAGCTCCGCAACACGGCACGTCCCCCCGCCAAGCAGTTACGGCGGCGCGCACCAGCGCTTGCGCTCGCGCGGCACCACCGCCAGCGCTTGCCCCGGCGCGCGGCTTGCTCTAGCCCGCAAGGCCCGCCGGAGACCGATCCGCCCCATGACCACCGCCCGCACCGCCACCGTCGCCCGCGCGACGAACGAGACCAGCGTCGACGTCACCGTCAACCTCGACGGCAGCGGCGTTTACACCGTGTCGACCGGGATCGGCTTCCTCGACCACATGCTCGAGCAGCTGTCGCGGCACTCGCTGATCGACCTCGACGTGACGGTGAAGGGCGACCTCCACATCGACGCGCACCACACCACCGAGGACAGCGGCATCGCGATCGGCGAGGCGGTGGCGAAGGCACTCGGCGACCGGCGCGGCATCACCCGCTACGGTGACGCGCTGATCCCGATGGACGAGACGCTGACCCGCGTCGCGCTCGACATCTCGGGGCGCCCGTACCTCGTCTGGAAGACCGCGTTCAGCCAGCCGCGATTGGGCGAGATGGACACCGAATTGTTCAAGGAATGGTTCGCCGCCTTCGCCGGGTCGGCGGGGATCACGCTCCACATCGAGACGCTGTACGGCGTCAACAACCACCACATCGTCGAAAGCTGCTTCAAGGGCCTCGCGCGGGCGCTGCGGACGGCGGTGAGCCTCGACCCGCGCAAGCTCGACGCGATCCCGTCGACCAAGGGCACGCTGGGCGGTGCCGCCGCGGCGCTCGATGGCTGAGCAGGTCGTCGTCATCGATTACGGCGCGGGCAACCTGTGCTCGGTCGATAACGCTCTTCGCGTCGCGGTCGGCACCGACTCGGGCGCGGAGGTCAGCGTGTCGAGCGACCCCGACGTCATCGCCCGCGCCGACCGCATCGTCCTCCCCGGAGTCGGCGCGTTCGGCCAGTGCATCGGCGCGCTGCGCTCGGCGTCGGGGATCGAGGATGCGATGACGCAGGCGGTCAAGGGCCGCGGCGTCCCGTTCCTCGGCATCTGCGTCGGCATGCAGTTGCTTGCGACCGAGGGGGTCGAGCACGGCAGCCACCGCGGGCTCGACTGGATCGGCGGCACCGTCGCGCGGATCGTCCCCGACGTCGCGGCGCTCAAGGTCCCGCACATGGGCTGGAACACCGTGTCGCTCGATGCCGCCCACCCCGCGCTCGCCGCGCTGACTCCCGACGCAGCGGCGTATTTTGTCCACAGCTATGCCTTCACGGTCGCCGACCCTGCGCACCGCCTCGCGACGACCGATCACGGCGGGTCGATCGCCGCGATGGTCGGGCGCGACAACATCCTCGGCGTCCAGTTCCACCCCGAGAAGAGCCAGGCATACGGCCTCGCCTTCCTCCGCGGGTTTTTGGAGTGGCGGCCGTGAGCGGCTTCACCATCTACCCGGCGATCGACCTCAAGGGCGGGCAGGTCGTTCGCCTCGCCGAGGGCGACATGGCGCGGGCGACGGTCTACGCCGACGACCCCGCCGCGCAGGCGCGCCGCTTCCACGACGACGGCGCCGCCGCGCTCCACGTCGTCGACCTCGACGGCGCGTTCGCCGGGAGCGGGGTCAATTCCGCCGCGGTCGAGCGCATCGTCGCCGCCTTCCCCGGACGCGTCCAGGTCGGCGGCGGGATTCGTAGCCGCGCCGACATCGACCGCTGGCTGAGCCTTGGCGTCACCCGCGTCGTCATGGGCACCGCCGCGCTCGACGATCCCGATCTCGTCCGTGCCGCCGCGAAGGCCGCCCCCGGATGCATCATCGTTGCGGTCGACGCGCGAGGCGGCATGGTCGCGACGCGCGGCTGGGCGAGCGTGTCGACCGTCGCCGTCGCCGAGCTCGCATTGCGCTTCGAGGACGCGGGAGTCGCCGCCGTCCTGTTCACCGACGTCGGCCGCGACGGGCTTCTCAAGGGGGTCAACGTCGAGGCCACCGCCGCGCTCGCCGCCGCGTGCAGCCTGCCGGTGATCGCTAGCGGCGGCGTTGCAGGGCCGAGCGATATCACTGCCCTGCGCCGCCATGCCAATATCGAGGGCGTCATCGTCGGCCGCGCGATCTACGACGGGCGGCTGACGCTGCCCGATGCGCTGCGGCTGGCGGCATGATGTCGCTTTCTCCTGTCGTCCCCGCGAAAGCGGGTACCCAAGGTCACCACATCGCGACCTTGGGTACCCGCGTTCGCGGGGATGACAAATTGGTGCGTGCATGACCCTCTCGGTCCGCGTCATCCCGTGCCTCGACGTCGCCGACGGGCGCGTGGTCAAGGGCGTCAACTTCGCGCGGCTGACCGATGCCGGCGACCCGGTCGAAGCGGCGCGGGTGTACGACGCCGCCGGGGCCGACGAGCTGATCTTCCTCGACATCACCGCAACCCACGAGGAACGCGGCACGATCCTCGACATCGTCCGCCGCACGGCGTCGGTGTGTTTCATGCCGCTGACCGTCGGCGGCGGCGTCCGCACCGTCGACGACGTTCGCGCGCTCCTGCTCAGCGGCGCCGACAAGGTCGGGGTCAACTCGGCTGCGGTCGCCCGCCCCGCGCTGATCGGCGAGCTGTCGCGGCATTTCGGCGAGCAATGCATCACCGTCGCGGTCGACGCCAAGTCGGTCTCGCCGGGCCGGTGGGAGGTGTTCACCCACGGCGGACGGCGCGCGACGGGGATCGACGCGGTCGCCTATTGCATCGAGGCGGCGAAGCTCGGCGCGGGCGAAATCCTGCTGACGAGCATGGACCGCGACGGCACCAAGTGCGGCTACGACATCGCGCTGACCCGGGCGGTCGCCGACGCCGTGCCGGTGCCGGTGATCGCGAGCGGCGGCGTCGGCGGGGTCGGCGACCTCGTCGAGGGCGTCATCGACGGCCACGCCAGCGCGGTCCTCGCCGCGTCGATCTTCCACTTCGGCGAGGCGACGATTGCCGCCGCTAAGGCACGGATGGCCGACGCGGGCATCCGCGTGCGGACGGTGTGATGGATCAGTTCGCCAAGGCGCCAGCCGACCAGTTCGCCAAGGCGTCAGCCGACCAATTCGACCGCCTGCTCGCCGCCGTCGTCGAGCGCCGCGAGGGCGATCCGGCATCGTCCTACGTCGCCAAGCTGACCGCCAAGGGTCGCGCCAAGATCGCGCAGAAACTCGGCGAGGAGGCGGTCGAAACCGTCATCGCCGCGATGCAGGACGACCGCGTCGCGCTGGTCGGTGAAGCGACCGACCTGATCTTCCACCTCGCCGTCCTCCTCGCCGACGCCGGCCTGACCTTCGACGACCTCCGTACCGAACTGCTCCGCCGCGAAGGCGTCTCGGGGCTGGCGGAAAAAGCGGGACGCAAACCCTAACCCTTTCCTGATCGGGGTTGGGGAAGCCAGGAGTAGATCATGCCCGTCGATGCACTCGCCCCCTACGACCCGACCAACGTCTTCGCGCGCATCCTCCGCGACGAGATCCCGTCGCGGCGGGTATACGAGAACGACTTCGCGATCGCCTTCCACGACCTCGCGCCCCAGGCCCCGGTCCACATCCTCGTCATCCCGCGCGGGCCGTACGTGTCGTGGGCGGATTTCAGCGCGAAGGCGTCGGATGCCGAGATCGCCGGGTTCGTCCGCGCGGTCGGGACGGTCGCGCGGCAGCAGGGGCTCGAGGCACCGGGCTATCGCCTCCTCGCGAACTCCGGCGTGCACGCTCATCAGGAGGTGCCGCACCTCCACGTCCACATCTTCGGCGGCACGCAGATGGGCGCGATGCTCCCGCGCTAGCTCTCAATCCTCCTTCGCTCTTGCGGGGGAGGAATAAGGACGACCGCAGACTGTAGGATTTGGCACCGCAACCTTGACAATTCGCGGCCTTTCGGTTACGCATCCGGAATGACAAACATCCCTCCCACCCCCGTCCGCCGCGCCCGTCACGACGGCTGGACCGAGGAGCGCAAGGCCGCTTTTACCGCTGCGATCGGCAGCGGTGGGACGGTCGCGGCGGCGGCCGCTTCGGCGGGCATGTCGCGGCAGTCGGCGTACCGGTTGCGCGCAAGTCCCGACGGCGCTGTGGCCGCAGCGGCGTGGAGCGGACCGCGGACGGAGATGCGCGGCGACTTGCTCGACGCCCTTTTCGATAGCATCCAGGCGACCCACACCGCCGCCGAAGCCGCCGATACGACCGGCAAAAGCGACTGGATTATCCGCGCGCTTCGCCTCGCCACCCGCCGCGCGAAACGACGTGGCTGGGCTGCGGCTCGCCGCGCCAAGACAGCGCAAAAGCTGGTCGTTTAGTGGACTTGTGTAACCTTCCGACCGCATCGGGTGCTCAAAAGCCGGTCGTTCCGTGGACTTGTGTAACTTTCCGGCGCGATGCGCGACTTGCGCAAAGGCTGGTCGTTGCGTGGACTTGTGTAACCTTCCGGCACGGTGTGCGACTTGCGCAAAAGCTGGTCGTTCCGCGGACTTGTGTAACCTTCCGGCGCCGGTCCTCGGCCCGCGCGCACCCTTGGCCCCGCCGCGCCATGTTAGCGCTTGACCGCGCCCCGCCCGCCACGCCACCTTGTGCGCCAGCAAACGGAAGCACGCTGCAGCCCCAGATCGGGCGCGGCGGTCGAGGGGATTTCTGAATGGACTGGCGTATCAAGTCGTTGGATTCGATCCTGGCGACCGCGCGACATAAACCGCTGACGCGCAGCCTCGGCGCGTTCCAGCTCACGATGCTCGGCATCGGCGGGACGATCGGCACCGGCATCTTCGTCCTCACCGCGACCGCGGCGTCGAAGGCCGGCCCGGCGATGATGATCAGCTTCATCATCTGCGGCGTCGTCTGCCTGCTGACCGCGCTCGCCTATTCCGAACTCGCGGCGATGATTCCGGTGTCGGGGTCGGCGTATACCTTCAGCTACGCGACCTTCGGCGAGGTCGCCGCGTGGGTCGTCGGCTGGGCGCTGGTCCTCGAATATGCGATCGCCAGTAGCGCGGTCGCGGTCGGTTGGTCGGGCTATATGGTCGGGCTGGCAAACCGCTTCTTCAACATCACCATCCCCAGCACGTGGGTCCACGGGCCGTTCGACAAGGACCCCGGACTGATCAACCTGCCGGCGATGTTCATCGCGCTCGCGGTGACGACTTTGCTCGTCGTCGGCACCAAGGAAAGCGCGCGCTTCAACTCGGTGCTGGTCATGATCAAGATCCTGACCTTGTGCATGTTCCTCGCGCTGGCGTTGCCGCTGATCCACACCGCGAACTTCCACCCGTTCATGCCGCTCGGCTTCTTCGCGCACGAGATTCCCGACCCCTTCAAGCCCGGGATCATGGCGTCGGTCGGCGTCTCGGCAGCAGCGGCGACGATCTTCTTCGCCTTCGTCGGCTTCGACGCGGTCTCAACCGCCGCCGAGGAAACGGTCAACCCCAACCGCAACATCCCGATCGGGCTGATCGGCGCGCTCGGCATCTCGACGATCCTGTACATGCTCGTCGGCATCGCCGCGACCGGATCGGTCGGCGCGCAGCCCGACAGCGAGCTCGCCAAGTCGAGCGAGGCGCTCGCCTATGTCCTCCACACGATCGGCTTCCCATGGGCGGGCAACCTGTTGTCGATCGCCGCGGTCATCGCGCTGCCGTCGGTCATCCTCGCGCTGATGTTCGGGCAGACGCGCATCTTCTTCGTCATGGCGCGCGACGGCCTGTTGCCGCCGGTCCTGTCGCGGATCCACCCGCGCTTCCACACGCCTTACGTCATCACGATCGCGACGGGCGTGTTCGTCGCGGTGTTCTCCGCCTTCTTCCCGATCGACCTGCTCGCCGACGTCTCGAACGCCGGAACGTTGCTCGCCTTTGTCGCGGTGGCGATCGGCGTCCTTGTCCTCCGCGTCCGCGATCCGCAGCGTCGCCGTCCGTTCCGCGCCCCGGTGGTGTGGGTCACCGCTCCGCTCGCGGCGGCGGGCTGCGGCTTCCTGTTCTTCTCGCTGTCGACGCTGACGAAGGAATTGTTCGTCGGCTGGGCGGTGATCGGGTTGATTTTCTACGTCCTCTACGGGCGCACCCGGTCGAACGTCGCGCGCGGGATTATCGGTCACGACGAGGATCTCGACTCCGCCGAAGCCGCGAGCCTCAAGCACTAACCCGCTAAGAACGTTACCGAATAGGATTTAGGGGGCGTTCTCGGTTCCCGCGATCTGGTCGAGGACGCGTTCGGGGGCGACGTCGTCCTGCAGGTCGGCGATCTCGCCGTGGTCGGCGGTGGTGTCGATGCCGAGCTTTTCGGCCACCGCCCGGGTCAGCTTGATCAGCTGGGTCACCTCGTGCTCGGCGAGCAGGCTGACCTGGAGAGCGAGGTCGTCGCGGCGGTTGTCGGCAGCGGTCAAGATGTTCTGCGCGATCAGGATGAACAGCGACAGGAAGATCGCCTCCGCCGACGCGATCGACCCCATCAGCGCGAGCGCCGGGTCGAAGCCCGCGACGTGCCCGACGACCCCGTATTGGAGCAACGTCCACGTCCCGTAGAAGAGGATGTGGAGGTAGACGAAGCTCATCCGGCCGATCCGGCGGCCGATGCCGGTAGCGAGCCGGACGTCGAAGCCGAGGCTGGCGGCGTCCTCCGCCCGACGGCGGGCGACCGCCTCGATGTTCCGCGCCAGCGCCGCCGACAGCCCGTGTTCCTCAGAGGATGGCTCGCCCGGAGGCACCCGTGGCGGGCGCAGCGGGGCAGCCGTCGGCGCGCGATAGGGCGGGTCGTCAGCCAAGCCGCGCCGCCACGAGCGCCTTGAGGTCACCCTCCGACCGCGCGCCGTAGTGGCTGATGATCTCCGCCGATGCGACCCCGCCCGCCCGGGCGCAGTCGGGCAACGCCCGGCCCGCGGCAAGCGCGCTGAGGAAGCCGGCGGCGAACAGGTCGCCCGCCCCGGTGGTGTCGACGACGCGGGCGACCGGCTCGGCGGGAACGGCGTGGCGCTCACCCCCGGCGATGACGACCGCGCCCTTGTCCGACCGGGTGACGACGGCGATCGTCGCATGGCGGGCCAGCTCGCTCATCGCGGTGTCGAGGTCGTCGGTCCGGTACAGCGCGCGGACCTCGTTCTCGTTGCCGAACATGACGTCGACGTGGCCGCCAAGCAGGCCGAGGAAGTCGTCGCGGTGGCCCTCGACGCAGAACACGTCGGACAAGGTAAAGGCGACCTTGCGCCCCGCCGCCCGGGCAATCTCGATCGCCTTGCGCATCGCGGCGCGGGGGACGATCGGATCCCACAGATAGCCTTCGAGGTAGAGTATCTGGCTGGCGCGAACGACCTCGGGGTCGATGTCAGCCTCGCTCAGCTCCTGGCACGCGCCGAGGTAGGTGCTCATCGTCCGGTCGCCGTCGGGGGTGACGACGATCAGGCAGCGCCCGGTCGGCGGCCCGTCGACCATCGCGGGCGTGCTGAACGCGACCCCGGCGGCGCGGATGTCGTGGGCGAAGACCTCGCCGAGCTGGTCGGCGGCGACGCGACCGACGAACGCCGGACGCCCGCCCATCGCCGCGATTCCGGCGACGGTGTTGGCGGCCGACCCGCCCGAGACTTCCTTGCCCGCACCCATGATGCCGTACAGCCGCTCGGCCTCGTCGGCCGCGATCAGCCGCATCGTTCCCTTGGGGATTGCGTGGCTCTCGAGGAAGCTGGCCTCGGCGGTGGTGATGACGTCGACGAGGGCATTGCCGACGGCGAGGACGTCGTAGGTCGAGTTGGTCATGGGGTTCCTTGGCGCTGGCGGCTAGCTTGGTCGCTGGTCGCGGCTGGCCTAGCCCGGCTATAGCGCACGGGGCAAGCCGCTGGAGCCAATCGATGCGCCCGATACTGCCGATAACCGTCGCCGCCCTGCTCGCCGTCGCCGGCTGCGGCGAGACGCCGCCACCGAAACCGATCGCGGCGCCGCCGGTCGCGTTCAAGCCGGTGCCCGGTCTCGAGCGGATCATCGGCAAGCCCGCGACGACCGCGACGGGATTGCTCGGCGTGCCCGGCCTCGACCGCCACGACGGTCCGGGACGCAGCCTCCAGTTCGCCGCCGCCGGGTGCATCCTCGACGTCTATTACTATCCCGACCCCGCCGCAGGGCAGCCGACCGCGCGCTACGCCGAGGCGCGGCTCCCCAACGGCAAGCCTGACACGACCGCGCGCTGCTTCGCCGCGCAGATCGCCGCGAAGGGCCACGGCTGACGCCGGCGACGTGAAGCGAAGGTATCGCTGTCCTACACATCAGGCGATGCGGTAGCGTAACGACGTCGAGTCGCTTTCTACCGGCGACGGTTCTTTCTCATTGTCGGATCGTCGAAACGTCGCGGCTGCGCCGAAGCGTCGCGCCAAAGCTCATGGTCGCGGGCAAATCGTGAACTTACACCGAAAACTTCGCGCGAAATCCTGCCCGGTCGTCCGCGACGCAATACCGGGGGGTGACCACTCCGCTTGCCCGGCGCGCGGCGGGTGTGTTAACGCTTACGTCAACCACGCCCAGCGACGGCAACCCTTGGGAGAGCGACCATGGACCTCAACTTCTCGGCTGAAGACATCGCGTTTCGTGACGAAGTTCGGACCTTCATCGCCGACAATTACCCCGCCGGGCTGCGGGCCAAGTCGGAGGAAGGCGAGGAGCTGTCGAAGGAGGACTTCCTTAGCTGGCACAAGGTCCTCGCCGCGAAGGGCTGGGCCGGCATTGCATGGCCGGTCGAATATGGCGGCACCGGCTGGACCAGCGTCCAGCGCTACATCTTCGCCGAGGAGAGCGCGCGCGGCGACGCGATGCGGCTGCTCCCCTTCGGCCTCAACATGGTCGGACCGGTGATCTACACCTTCGGCACCCCCGAGCAGAAAGCGAAGTTCCTGCCGCGCATCCTGTCGGGCGCCGACTGGTGGTGCCAGGGCTATAGCGAGCCGGGCGCCGGGTCCGACCTCGCCAATTTGCGGACCAAGGCCGAGCGCTTCATCGGCGACGACGGCAAGGAATATTATCGGGTCAACGGCCAGAAGACGTGGACCACCCTCGCCCAGCACGCCGACTGGATCTTCTGCCTCGTCCGCACCGACCCGACGGTCAAGCCGCAGGAGGGCATCAGCTTCCTCCTGATCGACATGAAGACCCCGGGCATCACCGTCCGCCCGATCATCACGCTCGGCGGCGAGCACGAGGTCAACGAGGTCTGGCTCGAGGACGTCATCGTCCCCGTCGAGAACCGCGTCTTCCACGAGAACAAGGGCTGGACCTGCGCCAAGTTCCTGCTTGCCCACGAGCGGACCGGCATCGCCGGGGTCGCGGCGTCGAAGCGCGGGGTCGAGCGGATCAAGACGATCGCCCGGACCGAGATCGACAGCTTCGGCGACGACGCCCAGCCGCTGCTCGCCAACCCGTTCTTCAAGCGCAAGGTCGCCGAGCTCGAGATCGACCTGACGGCGTTGGAGTTCACCGAGCTGCGGACGCTCGCCGGTGAGTCATCGGGCAAGGGTCCGGGGCCGGAGTCGAGCCTGCTCAAGATCAAGGGCACCGAGATCCAGCAGCGGATCACCGAACTGGCGTTGGAGGCGGTCGGCCATTACGGCGCACCGTACTTCCGCGGCTTCGGCGAGGGCGACAACGAGCATCCGATCGGCCCCGACTACGCCCACCGCGCCGCGCCGACCTACTTCAACATGCGCAAGACGAGCATCTACGGCGGCTCGAACGAGATCCAGCGCAACATCATCGCGAAGATGGTGCTGGGGCTCTGACGCCTTCCCTCTCCCCTTGAGGGAGAGGGACAGGTCGCCCCTTGGCGACCAGGGTGAGGGTACGCCGCCCTCACCCTCACCCTGCCGCTGAAGAGCGGCTGTCCCTCTCCCTCAAGGGGAGAGGGAAGAACCTGATCGGGGACGGACCATGGATTTCAACTTCACCGACGAACAGACGATGCTGCGCGACTCGGTCGGGCGGTATTTGTCGGACACCTACACCTTCGACGCCCGCATGACGGCGGTGAACGGCGACAGCGGCTGGAACCCGGGCGTGTGGAAGGCCTTTGCCGAGGAGCTCGGCATCCTCGGCGCGCCCTTCGCCGAAGCCCATGGCGGGCTCGGCGGCGGGGCGATCGAGAACATGATCGTCATGGAGGAAATCGGCAAGGCGCTGGTCATCGAGCCGTACCTCCAGACCGTCGTCATCGGCGGCGGCTTCCTCAAGGCGGCCGGCGGCGCGCTCGCCGACTCGGTCATTCCCCAGATCATCGACGGGTCAGCGGTCATCGCCTTCGCCTATGCCGAGCCGCAGGGGCGCTACAACCTTGCCGACCTGCGGACGACGGCGAAGAAGGACGGCGCGGGATACGTCCTCAACGGCCACAAGGCGGTGGTCTATGCCGCGCCCTGGGCGACCCACTTCATCGTCACCGCGCGGACCGGCGGCTCGGTCCGCGAACGGTCGGGCGTGTCGGTGTTCCTGATCCCGGCGAACGCCGCCGGCATCACCCGCCGCGACTATCCGACCGTCGACGGCGCCCGCGCCTCCGAGGTCTATTTCGAGAACGTCGCGGTCGGCGCGGATGCCCTGATCGGAGCCGAAGGCGAGGGCCTGTCACTGGTCGAGCAGGTCGTCGACGAGGCGACCGCCGCGGTCTGCGCCGAAGGCTCAGGGGTCGTCCGCAAGCTTCACGAAGGGACGCTCGACTATAGTCGCCAGCGCAAGCAGTTCGGCAAGGCGATCGGCGAGTTCCAGGTCCTCCAGCACCGCATGGTCGACATGTTCATGGAGGTCGAGCAGGCGGTGTCGATGACCCTCATGGCGACGCTCCGCCTCGACGAGCGCGACCGGGCCAAGCATGTCTCGTCGGCCAAGAACAAGATCTCCCGCGGGGCAAGGTTCGTGGGCCAGAACGCGGTTCAGATCCACGGCGGCATCGGCATCTCGAACGAGCTCGCGATCGGCCATTACTTCAAGCGCGCCAGCATGATCGAGAGTCAGTTCGGCGACGCCGACTACCACCTCCGCCGCTACGAAAGCCTGATGGATTGATCCTCGAGGCCGCCGTCCTGTCGGTCAGGCCGGGCGAGACGGCGGCATTCGAGGCGGCAATGATCCGGGCGCGCCTGCTGATCGCCGCCAGCCCAGGCTTTCGCTCGATCGAGGTCCGGCGCGGGATCGAGAGCCCCGGTTGCTATCTCCTGCTCGTCGGCTGGGACAGTGTCGCGGACCACGAAATCGGCTTCCGAGGGTCGGCGCGCTATGCCGATTGGCAAGCTTTGCTCCATCATTTCTAATACCCGATGCCGGTGGTCGAGCATTATGGACCCGCGCTAGGCTGATCGCCCGAGCCAGAAGAAGCGCCCGACCAGCAACGCCGCCGCCATCGCGCTCGCGGCGATTGTCCCCCAGACGATGCCGGGGACGCCGAGGCCGAGCGGGATTGCAGCGACATAGCCGACCGGGATCAACACCCCGATGTAGCTGAGGAAGTGGGTCGCGGTCGGGGTCCAGATGTCGCCCCGTGCCCGCAGCGCCTGCGCCCCGACGACCTGGAGCCCGTCGCTGACGTAGAACAGGCACGACAGCCACAGAGCCCCGACGGTGATCGCGACAACGGCGGGGTCGTGGGTGTACGACCCCGCGATCGCCGGGGCACCGATGCCGACGGCGGCACAGATCAGCGCCGTCGCCGCAATCGCCGTGCCGAAGCCGAGCAACCCGGCTCGGCGGACCCCGGCGAGGTCGCCCGCGCCATACGCTCGGCCGACCAGCACTGCCGTCGCCGTCGCAAGGCCAAGCGGGACCATGAAGATGATCGCGGCGAGGTTGATGACAATCGCCCAGCTCGCCACCGCGGTCGCGCCAAGCCAGCCCGCGACGATGGTCATCGAGGCGAAGGCCCCGCTTTCGACAGCATAGCTGAGCGACGCGGCATAGCCGACCCGGCGCAGCGCCCCGGCGGCGGCGCGGTCGGGCCTTGGGGCGGTGAAGACGCCAAGGCCGGGCGACCGCTTCCACCACAGGATGTACGCGGCGACGAAGCCGAGCAGCGCGGTCCGCGAGGCGAGCGTCGCGCAGCCGCTGGCGACCGCGCCCGCGACCGGCAGCCCCGAATGCCCGGGGACCAGCCATAGGTTGAGCGCGAGGTTGACGGCATTCGCCGCCCACATCGCCGCGGTGCCGGGGAGCGGATGACCGTGCGCCTCGAGCCAGAAGATGCCTGAGTCGACGATCAGGATCGGCAGCAGCGACAGTGCGAGCATCCTCAGCGCCGGTACCGCCCCCGCCGACAGCGCCGGGTCGAGGCCGATGTGGCGGAGGAGGAGCGCCCCCGGACCGGCGAGGACGACGATCGCGGCGATGCCGAGCCAGAAGGCATAGACCAGCCCGCGCCGCAGGATCGCCCCGGTCTCGGCGTCGCGCCCTGCCCCGATCGCCTGGCTGGTCAGGACTTGCACCCCCGACAACAGCCCGATGCCGGTGGTCAGGACGATCGACGTCGGCGCCCAGGCGAGCGCGAGGAAGCCGAGCTCGGTCGCCGAATAGCGCCCGACGACGAGCGTATCGACCAACCCCATCGCCATGATCCCGAGCCGCGACGCAACGACCGGCCCGGCAAGGGTCAGGAGATCGCGGAGGCGGATCGGAATATGGTCTTTCTGGTCGAGGGTGACGTCGTGCATGGCCGCGGCTCATTAGCCGGTCGGGCGCGCCAAGTCACGGCAACGGCTCGAAATCGCCGCGTCCGGCTGCGACCCGGTTACGGCTGCGCGTGGACAGTTCGCCGCGCGACCCCGATTTTCGACCGTTCGAACCACCACAGCGCAGCGCAAACCGCCAGCCACGCGAAGGCCCACGGCCATGGCCCGATCGAACCCGGGGACATCGCGGGAGAGAGAGAGCCCTGCCTCGAAGCGAGCCGCAGCGTCGCGTCGCGGGTCGCCTCCGCGCGGACGTTCGGCAGCGCCGCAGCCGCGACCACCGCGAATGACGTCGGCGCGGACTGGCCGCTCTGGCGAAGCTGGTGCCAGCCCGCGACCCGCGGCCAGTAGGCGGCACATCCGGCGGCGGGCTCGTCGACGAGCGTCGCGACGCCGCCATCGGGTGCAGTAACGGTCGCGGTGCCGGTCAGCCCGCAGAGCGCGATGCGTTGTCCGACCCACGCCGGCTGCTCGATCCTAGTCGTCGCGCGCCCTGCACCGCGGCCGAGTGTGGCGAATGCGGCACGCCACAACTCGCCATAGCGCGCGTCGGACCCCGCCAGCACGAGCCGGAAGCTGTCGTCGAGCGGCCACAGAGCGATGCGTCCCTCGCCGTCGGCCCGCCACGCCGCGATCGTCGCGCCGTGCGCGTCGCGGACCAGCGGGCTCGCGGCAGCCGCGCCAATCCTCACCCCCCACCGCGTCAGCGCCGGCACCGCAGCGTCGCGGTTTATGCGTGCCGGGGCGTCGCTGCTCCCCGGTCCATCGCGGGCAAGGCGGGCAGCCTCGTCGGCCGTTGGTGCCGCGAGCGCGACCGGGGTGCTCCCCTCACCCGCCGCAACGGCAAAGCCAAGCGATTGCAGCGCATTACGATCCGGCGCGGACAGCGGTCCGTCGATGCGGACGAGCAGCCCGAGCCCGGCGCGCACCGCCGCGAGCATCGCGCTGCGCTCGCCGGGGGTCAGTCCGGACCAGCTCCGCTCGTCGAGCACCGCGATGTCGAACCGCGCCAGCGTCGCGGGCGTGATCGCCAGCGGCGCGTCGCCGAGCGCGAGGCCGCCGCCGGTCGCGATCTGGGTGTGAACGGCCAATCCAGCCTCGGTCGCCCAGCGGCGGAGGTATTTGACCTCGGGTCCCGGGGCGCCGGCGAGGAGGAGGAGGCGCATCGCGGGCACGGCGACAGTCGATTCCGGAACCGCGGTCTCCTCGACGAGGCGCGATCCGGTGCGAAGCCGCAGCGTGAAGCGAGCGGGTCCGGGCGCGCGCGCGGTGCCCGAGACGACGAAGTTTCCGGCGGCATCGGGGACTGCGGTGTCGACGCGGCTGCCCGCGGGATCGACGAGATCGACTGCGGGCTGGGTGATGCCGCGGACCTGGCCGCCGACCTCGAAACTTGCCCCGGGGGCGACCGGAGCCGGGAAATCGACGCGGACGAGCCCCAATGTGGCGGTTTGCGGAGAAAAATCGACCGGAATGCCTGCTGCCGCCGCGATATCGCGGGGTTCGAGGCCGTCGCCGATGATCTTGAGGCGGGCGGGTGCGAAGCGGCGCAGGGCGGTGGCGAGGTCGGGAACCCGCTGGGCCCCAGCGATCGCCGGTGCTTCCGGGAGCGCGACGAGGTTTTTGCCGCCGAGGATCGTCCCGCCGTGGCGGGTGAGGACGGTCAATGTGCCGCCCGGCAGCGCGGTCAAGGGCTGCAGGGTCAGGTAGAGCAGCGCCGCACAGATTGCCTGGGCGGCAAGCAGGATTGCCGTCCGCCACGGTCTATCCCGTTCTCCTACCGGTGTTTTCCGCACGCGCACGCCGGTCCGCACAGCACCGCACACAGCGGCCACAATGAGGATCCATGCGAGCACAATCGTCACGGGGTGATTCGCAGCGCGTCGAGGTAGCGGCGGCCTTCGGCGGTCGCGGCGGCGCGCGGTGCGACGGCGGCGGCGGGCCGGACCTGCGCGCGCCACAACAGCCCGCGCAGCGCTTCGCGGCAGTCGCTGCAGCCGGGCTCGCGGCGGACCGCGTCGATCGCCGCGGCGAAGGCGAGCCGGTCGTCGACCCCCGCGGGATCGGTCCGCAACCATGCTTCGAGCGCTGCCAGTTGCGCGGGGTCGACGCTGCCCGTCGCGGCGAGCGCGCGCCAGATCGCCGCCGGGGCCGGATCGGCTGCGGTCGCCGCCACCGGCGGCAGGTCGCGATGCGCGAGGCCGTCGCGCTTGCCGGTCAGCCGCCGCGTCTCGTCGATCGCGGGAAGCTCGGGCCCGACCTTGGCGACGAACAGCCGCGTCGCCTGCTGGACCTGCTTGATCAGCCCGAGCGCGGTGTGAGCGAACGGCAGCGCCGCCGCCGGATCACCTTGCCGCAGATGGAGTTCGGCCTGCCACATCGCATCAAGCGCGCCTTTCAGCGATTTGCGCGTCCCCGGATCGAGCAACGTCGCCGCCTCGGACTCGTCGTGGACGTGACCATAATCGGCGAGCGTATCGGCCTCGCTGCCGAAGCGCGGCGGCGTGACCTTGCCATCGCCCTCGGCGGTCGGGGGAGGCGGGGTGGTCGGCGCGTCGGCGGTTGGGGCAGCCGCATCGGCGGTTGGCGGCGGCGGGGTCTTCCCCTCCTGCTCCTCGCCGAGGAATTGGCCGTAGCGCAGCCGCAGCAGCCGCTGATCGGCACCGATACTGTCCGACTTGGCGAGGAAACGCGGCGGCGCGGGACGCGGGCGTGCGGCGAGCAGCGCCTCGGCGTCGATGATGATCTGGCGCTCGCTGCGGAAATAGGCGGGGAGCGCGCGGGTGACGACGCCCTCCATCCCCATCGCCTCGCCCTCGCTCGCGGGCCAGCGCAGGATGAGGCTGGAGCTGCGCGCGGTCTGCGGCCCCGGCGTCCGGTTGTCGGTGACGACGAGCTGCGCGACGAGATCGCTCCCCGCGACGAACTTGAGCGCCGCAAGGTCGACCGCGACCGCGAAGCGCCGAGCGGTCGCGCTGCCGGTGCTGCTGGCGCTGGCGCTGGCGGTGCCGTGGACGGTAACGACCTGCTCGCGGAACTTGACGTTCTCGCCGTCACCCTCGGCGATCGTCAGGTGGAGTTGCGCCGATTCGGCGACGCCGTAATCGTCGGTTGCGGCGAATACCAGCGGCCAACTGTGCTGCCCCGGGGTGACGAGGCTGAGGCTGCGGTCGGGCGCGACGACCTTGACCTGCGGCGGCGCGTCGATGACCGCGTCGAGCCGGTGAAGACGCGGCACCGCCGCCCCCGCCGCGCGCGGCACGACGCGATACAGCAGCGACCGGTCGAGGGTGCGCCGCGCGGTCCAGACCGCCCCGTTGCGGGTCAGCGGGGTCCGGCTGCCGTCGGCGAGAACGAGATCGGCGGCGGGCGGCTCCGGCGCGAAGGTCAGCGTCCAGTCGAGACGCGATCCTTGTGGCGCGGCGATATCGAGGGCCGCCGCATCGCGTGGCGGGAGGCCGGTGTAAGCGGGCGGGATGATGCGCAGCCGCTGGCCGACGAGGCGGGGGACTCCGGGGATGGCCGGTACATCCTCGCTGCTCGGCGCGAGGATAGTCGACGATCGCCGATCAGGGATAAGGATGATCGCTGCGATCGCAACAAGCGCCAAAAGCCATGTGAGGCCGATCCGTCGCGCCGACCATGACGGACGGAGGTCGGGCATCGCGGCGGCGATGCGGCGTTCGATGCGGCTCCGCTGGAGTCGCGCCAGCGGGGTCAGCCCGCCGTCGTCGGCGAACAACAGGTCGGCGCTGTCGTCGAGGTCGGGCCGCGCCGCATCGAGCCGCCCAATCAGCCAGCCGCGATCGAGCCGTTGCGCCCGCTGCACGGCGACCGCCACGACGACCGCAAGCGCGACGACCGCGACGGCGACTGCCGGGAGCGGTCCGACGGCGCGCCACGCGATCGCAGCGGCCACCGCGGCGGCGGGAGCGCCGACGAGCACATCATCGGTGATGTGCCGCCGTTGCGCCGGGCGAACGAGATCGACGGGGCGGAATGCAGCGGTCACGCGGTCCCCCGCCGCCGCCCGGTCGCCAGCCAGCGCTCGATGACGAAGATCGCTGCGATGACCAGCGCGAGCCACGGCTGGAGGTCGCGCGCGGGCGGCGGGTAGATCGCGCCGCCGGTCAGCGGGGCATAGTCGATCGCCGCGACCCGCGCCGGGGCCGGACGGGGGGCATCGAACAATGCGCGCAATCGCTCGGGGAAGTCGGGTTCGAGGAGTTGCGGCATCGCCGCCGGATCGAGCGGGCGGGTGAGGCGAATGATGCGGCCCCGGCCCAGCGGCTCGGCGGTTGCGAGCGCTGCGCCGACCGCGTCGCGCCAGACGACGTGCGCCGCGACCGGGCCGGCGTCGGCTGCGAGCAACGCAGTCCCGCCACCGGCGACCCAGTCGTGCACCGCCGCCGGAAGGTCTCCGGGCGCAAGCCAGACGAGGTTCGCGGGGTATGGCGGCAACGGCGCGGACGGCGGCTCAGCATCGAACACCGGGGCTCTCCCTGGCGCGGTCCAGCCGATCACTGCGGCGCGGAGATAGCGGAGCGCGTCGCGGCGCTCGGGCGGATAGCGCACGCTCAAGACGGGCGGCAGTGTGCCTGCGGGGGCGGGGGCGGCGGTCATCGCTCCAGGTGTGATCTGCCAAGCAACGGGGCGTGACAGGCGCGGTCGCTCGGCGTCGGCACCGGTGATCTGCGCCGGGACGACGACGCGGAGGCTTGCCCCCGGCGGGAGTTCGGCGTCGAGCTGGCGGAGCAGGCTCGCGACCGCGATCGCGCCGTCGGGGCGCTTGTTATCGAGCGCGGGAAAGCCGGGGGCGAGCCAGCGCCGCTGCGCACTGGCGTCGTGCGGGACCGCTGCAAGGTCGGCGCCGGGAACCACCGCCACCCACTGCCCGCCCGTGCTGCTCCCGAAGACCGTCGGGCGCGCCAGCCACAGTGCGACGAGCGCGAACAGGAGCAGGCGCGCGATCAGCAGCGGCCATTCGTCGAAGCGCAGCCGGGTGCGCGGGCGCGGTTTCGCCGCAAGCCAGCGCAGCGCGGCGAAGTCGATCCGCGCGAGTTCGCTGCGCCGCGCGAGGTGGATCGCCAGCGGCACCGCGAGCGCGGCGAGCGCCGCCAGCCCGAGCGGAAACAGCAGGATCGGGGTCATCGCGCCGCCGCCTCGCGCGCGCCGAACAGGATCCGCAGCGGCGCGTCGATCGCCTCGTCGAGGACATGGGCTGCGAAGCCGATGCCGCTCGCTGCCAGTCGTGCCGCGAGTGCGGCCCGCGCCGCAGCGAACCGCGCGACGAAGTCGGCGCGCATCGCCGGGCCGTCGCCGAGCAGTTCGACCCCGGTCTCGGGATCGACGAAGCGGTGGCCCCCGGCGAAGGGGAAGTCGCGCTCCTCGACGGTCAGCAGCTGGACCGCGAGCACCTCGCGCCGCGCCGCCGAGAGCCGTTCGATCAGCGCGACGCAGGTGTCGTCGAACAGGTCGCTGAGGACGACGACGAGGTCGCGCGCGCCGATCCGCTCCCACAACGGCGCGAGTTTTTCAGGCTCGGGGAAGCCACCGCCAGCGGTCAGCGCCGATAGCTCGACGAGGAGCCGGTCGCGCTGGCGCAGGCCGTTTCCGGGGACGGCAAGACGGACGCCGTCGTCGCGCAGGACGATCCAGCCGAAGCGGTCGCCCTCGCGCAACGCGAGTTCGGCGAGGCACGCGGCGAGCGACTTCGCCGCATCGAGGCGCGACCAGCCGTCGCGCGCACCGTCGGCTTGGGCCATCGAGGCGCTCGCGTCGATCACGATCCACAGCGCCAGCGGGCTCTCGCGCTCGGCTTCGCGGACGAAGAAGCGGTCGGAGCGGGCGTAGAGCTTCCAGTCGATCTGGCGCAGCTCGTCGCCGGGTTCGTAGGCGCGGTACTGGGCGAATTCCAGCCCCGACCCGCGGCTGCGGCTGGCGTGCGCGCCGATCCCGCTTTGCCCGGCGGCGCGGCGCGACGACAGGCGCAAGCCCCGCAACCGGCTGCGGACCTCGGGCGGGATCAGGTCGACCATGTCACGTCACGCTGGAAACGCGACACCGCGCAGTACCTCGGCGATCACATCATCGGCGCTGCGCCCGTCGGCCTCGGCGGCGAACGACAGCAGCAGGCGGTGGCGCATCACCGGCGCGGCGAGCGCGGTCACATCCTCGCGCGTCGCCGCCAGCCGCCCGCGCAGCAGCGCCCGCGCCTTCGCCGCGAGGATCAGCGACTGGCCCGCGCGCGGGCCTGCGCCCCAGCGGATGTATTTGCGGACCTCGGCCGACGCTCCGGCAGCGGGCCGGGTGGCGCGGACGATGCGCGTCACCCACAGCAGCAGGTCGGGGCCAACATGGACGTCGCGGACGAGCGCCTGGAGCTCGACGACGGCGGCGGCGTCCATCACCTTCGGCACCTTCGCGCCCGCGCCGCCGGTCGTCGCGACGAGGATATCGCGCTCCTCGGCCTCGCTCGGATAATCGACGCGGATGTTGAGCAGGAAGCGATCAAGCTGCGCCTCGGGGAGCGGATAGGTGCCCGCCTGTTCGATCGGGTTCTGCGTCGCGAGGACGAAGAACGGGTCGGGCAGGACGTGGGTCACCCCGGCGTAGCTGACGGTCTTCTCCTGCATCGCCTCGAGCAGCGCCGCCTGCGTCTTCGGCGGGGTCCGGTTGAGCTCGTCGGCGAGGAGCAGGTTGGTGAAGATCGGCCCCGGCTGGAAACGGAAGCTGCGGTGCCCGGTGCCGTGGTCCTCCTCGAGCAGTTCGGTGCCGAGGATGTCGCTCGGCATCAGGTCGGGGGTGAACTGGACGCGGCGGAACTGGAGGTCGAGCGCCGCGCCGAGCGTGCGGACGAGGAGCGTCTTGCCGAGCCCGGGGACGCCTTCGAGCAGGCAATGACCGCCCGCGAGCAGGCTGATCAGTAATTGCTCGACAACCTCGTCCTGCCCGACGATCGCGGTCGCGATCGCGCGTTTGAGGTCGCCGAGCCGCGCCAGCCGCGCTTCGACGTCGGCTTCGGAAATCGTCATTGCGGCTCCGCGAACTGAAGGGTCACGAGGTGAGGGCGTACATCACGATGTTGACCCCGAATTTGGTGTTGTCCTCGGCGAGGAAACGCTTGTTGTGCCAGTCGTAGTCCCACTCGCAGCCGTAATCCTTGTTGCTGTAGAGCAGGCCGAGGCGGCCATCGATCGTGATCCCGCGCAGGTAATCGTGGATGAGGTCGTCGCCCCAGCCGTTCAATTCGAACGCGGTGTTCGGCGGCCCGTCGACCTTGAAGAAGCTGCGGAAGACCGGGTGATTTGGCGCGAGCCGCTTCAGCGCGGCGGGGCCGAAGATCGCCGCCATCTGCCGCTCGAACGACTTGGCGAACAGGCCATCGATGTCGTGGTTGCAGTCGTCGACGAGGACGAATCCACCGTTGCGCACATAGCGCTCGAAGTTGCGGCGCTCGGCGGCGTTGAACTCGACGAGCTTGTGCCCGGTCATGTAGCAGAATGGCGCGGCGAGCATCGCCGGGTCGGCGAGCGCGACGATCCGCTCCTTCGGGTCGACGCGCAGGCTGGTGTAGTCGATCAGCGAGGTGATCAGGTTCGACGGCATCCGCTGGTCGAGATCCCAGTCCCCCGACTCGTATTTGAGCCGGGTGAACCAGAAGTCGTAGCCGCGCGCGACCGCGCCCGCCGCGCGCAGCGGAGCCTCGATCAATGCCCCGGCGAGGCCGCCGGCAGCCAGGCGCAGAAAGTCCCCCCGGGTTAGACCCGGCATCCGGCTCAGACCGCGTCCGACAGCGAGGTGAAGGTAAAGTCGCGCAGCTTCATCGGCGGCAGGACCATGATCAGGTCGGACTCGTCGCCCTTGACCCGGACCGGCCTGCCCAGCTCCTCGATGTTGTTGAGCATGATCACCGGGGATTCGTTGAAGCGGAAGTTCTTGAGCGGATATTTTATCTGCCCGTTCTCGATGTAGAACGTCCCGTCGCGGGTCAGCCCGGTGAGCAGCACGGTCTGCGGATCGACCATGCGGATATACCAGGTGCGCGTGACGAGGATGCCCTTGGCGGTCGTCTTGATCAGCTCGGCGGTCGTCTTGGTGCCGCCCGCCATGACGATGTTGCCGGGTTCGCCGACCGCGCGCTTGCCCTGCTTCTGCGCCCAGAAGCGCGTGTATTGCAGGTTGGCGACCTTGCCGTCGGTCACGATCGGCGTTCGTTCGCGCGGCAGGCCGTCGTCGTCCCATGGCATGACAAGCGCGTCGGGGTGGCCGGGGTCGGCGGTGAAATTGACGCGCGGATCGAAGATCTGTTCGCCGAGCTTGTTGCCGCCGCCCTTCTTCGACAGGAAGCTGCGCCCCTCGTCGGCCTCGCGTGCGCGGAAGTCGTTGAACATGAACGCGAGCAGCCCCGCCGCGGCGACGGGCTCGAGGATGACGGTGTACTTGCCCGGCTCGATCGCCTTGGCATCGGCCGATGCGCTCGCCTTGCGCATCGCGATGCGGATGTCGGCGCTGGCATCGAACGCCTTGGCGTCCTGCAGGTTGTGCCCGACCCAGCCCGAACCGCGACCGTCGTCGGTCCGGACGGTGCAGGTATAATCGACGTTGGTCGCCTGCTGGTAGCCGAAGTTGCCCTTGCTGTTGGCGAAGGCGACAAAGCTCTGGCCGTCCTGGAGGAAGCCCGCGGCGACGAGCTTCTCGGCCTTGCACGGCTGGATCGAGTCGGCGGCAACCTGCGCGCGATACTCGGGCGTGATCGCCGCCGTTGCCGGGCTGAACGTCGCGGTCGGCTTGTATGCCTGCTTCTCGACCGCAGGGACGAACTCGGGGTTTTCGGGGGCGAGCTTGGCGAGGTCCTCGGCGCGACGCACGCAGCGTTCGAGCGCGGCGTCGTCGAATTCGTTGATCGTCGCGATGCCGACGCGCTTGCCGAATGCAACCTCGACCGACAGGTCGACGTTGCTGACGATCCCGCTGGTCGAGACGTTGTTGAGCGCGAAGCGGACGTTGCCGTCGATCGAGCCCTTGAGCTGGGCGGTGCACTGGTCGGCCTTCGACAGCGCGATGACCTTGTCGAGAATCGCCTTGGCCTGCGCCTCGGTGAAGATACTCATCTGAATATGTCTCCTGGAGCGCGGATCAACCGAGCGAGCGGGCGGTGCTGATGACGTTGATGCCGTTGAAGCGCGCGGTCGACGACCCGTGGCTGACCGCCGACACCTGCGCCGGCTGGCCCTTGCCGTCGAAGAACGAGCCGCCGAGGCGATAGTCGCGGTCGTCGCAGACCCCGACACACGCGTTCCAGAACTCGGGCGTGCGGATTTGGTAGGCGACGTCCTCGATCATCTCGCCGACCTTGCCGTTCTTGATCTCGTAGAATAGCTGCCCGCCGAACTGGGCGTTGTAGCGCTGCTGGTCGATCGAGAACGAGCCATCACCGATGATGTAGATGCCGTTTTCGACGTCCTTGATCATGTCGGGGACGCTGAGCTTGGCCTTGCCCGGCAGCAGCGAGACGTTCGCCATCCGCTGGAACTGCACGCTCGACCACGAGTCGGCGTAGCAGCAGCCGTCCGACGCGGTCTTGCCGATGATGTGTGCCTGGTCGCGAATGACCTGGTAATCGACGAGGACGCCGTCCTTGATCAGGTCCCAGCGCTTGGTCTTGACGCCTTCGTCGTCGTAGCCGACCGCACCGAGGCTGCCCGGCTGGATCTTGTCGGCGACGATCGTGACGTGGTCGCTGCCGTACTTGAAGTGGTTCGCGCGCTTGTCGAGCGTGGCGAAGCTCGTCCCGGCGTAATTGGCTTCGTACCCGAGGACGCGGTCGAGTTCGGTCGGGTGGCCGACCGATTCGTGGATCGTCAGCCAGGTGTGCGACGGGTCGAGGACGAGATCGTACTTGCCCGGCTTGACCGACGGCGCCTTGAGCTTCTGGCGCGCCTGCTTCGCCGCCGCGATCGCGTCGCCCTTCATGTCGTATGACTTGCCGAAGACGACGACGCCGTTGGGCAGGACGGTCTGGTCGGCCTTGTTGCCGTCGAGATATTCGTAGCCGAGGCCCATCGGCGCCGACAGTTCGGAGCGGGTGCGGAACTTGCCGGTTGCCTTGTCGACCGCGGTGACGCGCATCAGCGGCCAGATGCGGTGGACGTCCTGATCGATGTACGAGCCGTCGGTCGAGGCGAAATACTTCTGCTCGTTGACCGAGAACAGGACCGAGTTGATGAAGTCGGCACCGTTCGCGAGCGCCGCGGCATTGACGTCGAGCAGCAGCGCGGCCTTTTCCTTGACCGGCACCGACATCGCGTTGGTCCGGATCGGCGCGCGCCACGACACCTCGCCGACCCCCGGGGTCGGGGCGAGCTGGACCGGGGCGGTCTGGTTGCGCGCATTGGCCTTGGCGATCGCCGCCGCCTGCCGCGCGGCGGTGGCGACACCGTCGGTGGTCATGTCGTTCGTCGCGGCGAAGCCCCACGCCCCGCCGGCGATGACGCGGACGCCGACCCCGATCGATTCGGTGTTGACGACGTTTTCGACATGCGCGTCGCGGGTGATGACGAACTGGCGGAGGTAGCGGCCGACGCGAACGTCGCAGTAGCTCGCCCCCGCCGCGGTTGCCGCCTGGAGCGCGGCGTCGGCGAGGGTCTTCTTGACCGTGACGGGGATTGCGCCGTCGAGGAGTGCCTCGGCGGCGATGAGTTTGCCGAACGTCGCGGGGAGTACGAAACCGCCGAGCCCGAAGCCGGATGCGGTGAGGAAGTCACGTCTCAGCAAGGTCTCTCTCCGCACGAAGGTCTACCCGCAATCATGCACGACGGGTAGTTGGTACGGAAGGCAAAATTTAACGACGCGCGTACGGGGCGATCAGGCGGTGCCTTTTGCTTGCGACCCGATCCCCGCGCCTACCATTCGACGCCGATCTTGCCGAAGTGACTGCCGCTCATCTCGTGGCGAAACGCGTCGGCGAGCTGCTCGAGCGGGAAGCGGCGGTCGATCACCGGCTTGATGCCACTGGCGTCGAGCGCGCGGACGAAATCCTGCTGCTGGCGGCGACTGCCGACGATCAGCCCCTGCAGCCGCGCCTGCTTGCCCATCAGCGCGGCGGTCGGAACCTCGCCGCTGATCCCGGTCAACACGCCGATCAGCGAGATATGCCCGCCGACGCGGACCGCATCGATCGACTGCGCAAGCGTCCCCGGGCCACCGACCTCGACGACATGGTCGACGCCGCGCCCGCCGGTCCAGTCGCGGACGACCGCGCCCCAGTTGGCCTGCTCGCGGTAATTGACCGTGAAGTCGGCTCCCATCGACCGGGCGCGGTCGAGCTTGTCGCCCGACGACGAGGTGATCGCGACCGTTGCACCCATCGCCTTGGCGATCTGCAACGCCCAGATCGAGACGCCGCCGGTGCCGAGGAGCAGCACGCTGTCGCCCGCCTTGAGGCCGCCGTCGCCGACGAGCGCACGCCACGCAGTCAGCCCCGCGGTGGTGATCGCCGCTGCCTCGACCGCGTCGTAACCCTTCGGCGCGAGCGTGAATTCTGTTGCAGGGAGGACGACGAAGTCGCGCGCGAAGCCGTCGATGCCGTCGCCCGGCGTCCGGCTGAAGTCGCCGACGGTGGCGGTGCCATCCTGCCAGTCGGGGAAGAAGCACGACACGACCATGTCGCCGACGGCGAATTCGGTGACGCCGTGGCCGACCGCCTCGACTGTGCCCGCGCCATCGGCGAGCGGGATGCGGCCAGCGGCGGCACCCATCCGGCCTGTCGCGACGCCCAGATCATGGAAGTTCAAGGTGCTGCCGTGAAGCGCGACGCGGATCTCGCCGGGCCCTGGCTGGCCGGGGTCGGGCCGGTCGACGAGGGTCAGCCGCTCGAGTGATATCGGCGCCTGAAGTTCGATCGCGCGCATCGTGAATCCTCGAGGCTGGGAACGGATTAAGTTCGGGACGCTCTACACGTTTCAGGCGAGGCGGCGCGCGGCGGTGAAGCGCCACAGCCGCAGCTTGAACAGGACCCCGGCGGCGGCGATGCGGTCGGCGATGCGGGGCAGCTTCGCCGATCCGAGCACCTTGGGCAGATGCGCAACCGCCGACACCGGCAGCAGCAGCGTCCGCACCTGCCACCCCGCCGAACCCCCGCCGCGCGCCGTGTGCAGCGCCGCGCTCTCGCGAACCAGCCGCTCCCATTTCCGCGTCAGTTGCTCCCACGTCCGCCGCGCCGGATGCGCGACGACGGCGGCGGCCGCATAAGCGATCCGGTAGCCGGCATCGCGCGCGCGCAGGCACCAGTCGGCGTCCTCCGAGACATGCGCGCGGAAGCCGCCGACCTTGTCGAAGACGTCGCGGCGGGTGAACAAATTGGCGGTGACGCTGAAGCCCTTGCCCTCGACGTAGGCGCGATTGTCGAAGGCGAAGACGCGCTCGAACGCCTCGACCGCAGTCGGCGCGGCTTCGTCGGCGAACGAGACGCGCATCGCCCCGCCGACGAGATCGGCCTGAGTGAGCGCGGTAACCCCGGCAGCGAGCCAGCCCGGCGCGGGGACGCAATCGGCATCGGTGAAGGCGAGGATCTCTGCGCCTGCCGCCGCGACCCCGGCATTGCGCGCAGCCCCCGCACCGCGCTCGTGCGCGATGACGAGCGTCGCCCGCCCCGCGATCACCGCCTCGACTGCAGCGGTTCCGGCGGGCGAGGCATTGTCGGCGACGATTGTCTCGAAATCGCGAAACGTCTGCGCAGCGAGCGCATCGAGGCACAGGCCGAGGCTTGCGAGATCCTCGAAGTGCGGGACGATGACGCTGACCGCGGGCATGTTACTTGAGGTACTTGTCGAACCAGCCGATCGTCCGCGTCTCGCGGTCGTGGATATTCTCGGGCTTGCGAATGCGGTGACCCTCGCCCGCATAGATGATCAGGCTCGTCGGCACCCCGACCTCCTTGAGCGCGTGCCAGAACTCGACCGACTGCGCGGGCGGGCATTCGACATCGCGCTCACCGACATAGATCAGCGTCGGGGTCTTCGCCGCCTTGATCGTCGTCAGCGGCGACAGCTTGGTATAGATCGCCGGGTCGTCGTACGCGCTCGCGCCGAAGAACGGGATCATCCATTTGTCGATGCCATTCTGGCCGTAATAGCTGATCCAGTTGGCGATGCCCGCGCCCGCGACGCCCGCCTTAAAGCGGGTCGAGTGCGTCACGGTCCACATCGTCATGAACCCGCCATAGCTGTGGCCGTAGACGCCGAGCCGCTTGTCGTCGACCGGGGCGGCCTTTTCGACCGCGGTCACCCCGGCGAGGATGTCGCGCAGGTCGCCGCCGCCGAAGTCGCGGACGTTGGCGCGGGTAAAGGCCTCACCCTGCCCATAGCTGCCGCGCGGGTTCGGCTGGAAGACATAATAGCCGCGCTCGATCAGCTGGCGGACGGTGCCGTTCCACAGATACGACGGGGTCGTCGCCGACGACGGGCCGCCGTGAATGATCGTGATCATCGGATATTTGCGCCCGGGCACGAGCGTCTTCGGTGCGAGCAGCCAGCCCTGGACGTTGAAGCCTTCGTTCTTCCACTTGATGCTCGTCGCAACCGCGTTCGACCCGAGCGCCGCATTCTCACGAGTGATCGGCGTCAGCGCGAGCGTGCTGCCCGCCAGGCTCCCCGTCGCGATCTCCGGCGCGTGTTCGAAATCCTCGATCGAGGCGGCGAAGTGCGTGCCGTCACGGCTGATCGCGACGTCGCCGTCGGCAGCGTCAGGGGTCGCCGACGACGACCACAACGGCGTGAAGCTCGCCGAGGTCGCGGTCAGCGCGACGCGGTCGATCTCGTTCTGGTCGCCGACAAGCCGGACCGCGACCGGGTCGGCCCCCTTCCACGCCAGCGAGCGGACCGTCGCCTTCATTCCCGGGGTCAGGTTGACCGGGGTGCCGCCCGCGAACGGGACCGCATACAGGTCACCGCCGACCGGACCGAAGTCGCTCATCAGCCCGCCGATATAGACGACCGTCTTGCCGTCGGGCGACACGCGCGGCAGATTGAGCTGGGTCTTGGGCGAGGCGATCACCCGCGCTGCGCTGCCGCCGGCATCGACCGCGATCAGCTTCGCGACCCACCAATTATCGTCGCCGTTGCCCTTCGATGCCGTCGCGACGAAGCCGCGCCCATCGGGGGTCCAGTCGTATTCGTAGACGAAGGTGTCGGACGGCGAGACCATCCGCAGCGGTCCCCCGGCGGCGGGGACGACCGCGATCCGCTGCTCGTCGTCGGCCGCGCCGATCTCGCCGACCTGCGCCGCGCCGGCCTCGACCGCACCGGTCGCCTTGGTCGCACCCTCGGTCGCGAGCAGTGCGATCGTCTTGCCGTCGGGCGACCAGCGCGGGGTCTGGGCAACGCCGCGAACCGAGGCGAGCGAGCGCAGCTTGCCCCCGCTCGCAACCGTCAGCGTCGCGGTGCTCGTCGCGCGGTCGGTGACGACGAAGGCGATCGACGCACCGTCGGGAGACCAGGCAGGCGCGCCGTAGCCGCACGTCGGGCACGGGTCGATCCGGCGAAGAATGCTGCCGGTTGCCGACCGGACGACGATTGCGGTGTGCGGGTCGGTCGCGCCGGTATCGATCGGCACGACGCTCTCGACCGCGGCGACTTCGCCGGCCGGAGACAAGGCGACCTCGCGGAAGCGGTGGAGCCCGGCGTCGGGCGTGGCGGCGGCGAGAACGGCGGCAAGCGCAAGCAGCATAATCGGTCGGACCCCAAGATAGCTGCATTCTTATAGCCGGTCTGCAGGGGGCGTCATCCCCCGCGCCGGGCAGCATGCAGTCACAACGAAAAAGGGGCGCGCCTTACGGCGCGCCCCTCGTGTCGGACTTGAACGAAATTTAGGCGGTGACGGCCGAGTTGCGACGGCGGGCCGCAAAGCCGACCATGCCGAAACCAGCGATCATCATGACCCACGAAGCGGGCTCGGGAACCGCCGCCATCGCAAAGGTGATGCTGCTGCCGACGCTCGCCGGACGGCCCCGGACGGTGCCGGTGTAGGCGATCGTGTAGCTGCCGACATCGAAGGTGTAGGAACCGAGATAGGCCTGCGTCGTGCCGCCGGCGCGCGGAACGATCGTGCCGGTCGCGAGCAGCGATCCGGCCGTGCCGGTACCCTTGTAGAGATCGAGCGACGCGAAATTAAACACACCGATGTTACCGACGGCGCTGTTGGTGAAGCTGCTGACACCAACCGTATTCGCCTGCGAGATCGTGAACTCGTACAGACCGGTGTTCGCACCATTCTTCTGGAAAGTGATGCCGAACGACGACGACTGCGTCGGCGGGACAACGATCGCGCCGAGCGAAACGAGCATGGTAACTGCAGACGCCTTGGCCGCCATCAGGGCGAATGCGGCGATTGAGATAACCTTGATCATATATTGTCCTCATTCGAGACGAAAATCGTGGGTCGGCGCCAGCCCCCCAGGCCCAGCATAATCCCTTACGCAAGCATCGTGCCAAACCCGTCCGACAGGCGAACGTCTTGATATCGTTCAAGCAAGAAATATCGCCGCCTTCATAAGTGTAAACTAACCCGACACTTTAATTTCGTTTCGTTTACACAACGAAATGGGTTGACGGTCGGAACGTGCTTAACGCGGCACCCGTCGGCGCATTTCTATCTCGATTAAGAGCCGATCGACTGGCGACTGCACCGACGACGGCAGACGGGCGGACATCGCGTCGGCCATCACGCAGATGTGTCTATTCGGGTTGGGTCGCGACATGAGCAAGATTGCGCGCGCGCATTTCGGCAACCGCGGTTTCGCGGGTCGCATGGCAGGACAGCTCGTACGTCTTGAGCCAGCCCCGTCGGCTATCCTGAGTGCGCTTGAAAACGCTCCAGGTGCCGTTCCGGGATTTGACGACATAATCCAGCACGGTTTCGGACATCACGCCCCTCCACAGGCGTCTTTGCCCGAGGCGGCCATTTCGCAAACCCTTCATTAACCAGGTGCGAACCAACCGGGACGAAAAAAGGGGGCGCGCCGTGAAGCGCGCCCCCCTTAAGATCCGTAGATGTCCGCTTAAGCGGTGACGACCGCAGTGCGGCGGCGGGCCGAGTAACCGACCATGCCGAAGCCGACGATCATCAGCGCCCACGAGGCCGGCTCGGGAACGGCTGCAAGCGCGAAGGTGATGCTGCTGCCGACCGATGCGGGCTCGCCGACGACCTTGCCCGAGTAGGCGATCGTATAGCTCTTGCCTGCAGTGAAGGTGTACTCATCGAGGTACGCCTGCGTCGTGCCGCCGTCATTGCGCGGGACGATCGTCCCGGTCTGGAGCAGCGTGCCGCTGGTCCCGAGACCCTCGTACAGGCCGATCGACGAGAAGTTGAAGAAGCCCGTCTTGCCGACCGCGCTGTTCGTAAAGCTGCTCACGCCAGCCGTGTTCGGCTGCGACACCGTGAACTCGTAATACGCGCTATTGTCGCCGTTGGTGAAGAACGTCGTGCCGAGCGAAGACGTCTGCGTCGGCGGAACGACGATCAAGCCCAGCGGAACGATCTTCGTCAGCGCCGAAGCCTGGGTTGCCATCAGGGCAACTGCGGCGATTGAAAGAATCTTGATCATGTTAATCTGCTCCACGGAAAGCGTTCGAGATACGCCGATCCCCCAACACCAGCGCTGTTAACCATGCAAACGTTGTGCCAAAACCTAGGGGCCGGATAAGCCATTGATTACGCTCATCCCAAATTCAATGGTTACTAGGTCAGTGTAAAGATGACCGACATGTTTACGATGCTGGGTTTCGTTCCGCGGCCTAAAGATATTTTTTGACGAAGTTCGTTGCGTTTCCGCAATAGAATACAATGTCAGAGTGCGCCGCGAGCGATCTACAAAATCAGTATTTGCCGATATCCAATACTATTGATCGTAGCAGCTCTGCCGCCTTGGACGTGGCAGGGCGATAGTATTCGCACGTCCTGAGCGGGGTTCCCGGTAGGGCACCGGATTCGCCCGGCACGCGGCAAAATAAAGCAGTGGCCAACTGGCTAACTCCAGAATTACATCGGCGGAGGGCACGGACGGCAAATCGGATGCGGTAGAACGCAACTGGTTAACGCCGCACAGTGAGACGGCGGCGTAACCTTCGCTTCCGTCCGCCGGGCTGACCGGCTACGACGCCGCCATGCCCTCCACCTCCGGCCCGCTCGACGACCTGCTGATCGTCGACCTGTCGCGCGTTCTCGCCGGGCCGTATGCGACGATGGTCCTCGGCGATCTCGGCGCGCGGGTGGTCAAGGTCGAGCGGCCCGCAACCGCGGGCAACCCCGGCGGCGACGACAGCCGCCACATCGGACCGTTCAAGGCGGGCGACCCCAGCCAGTCGGCATATTTCGCCAGCATCAACCGCGGCAAGGAATCGATCGCGCTCGACCTCGCCGACCCCGGCGACCGCGTCGTGTTCGACGCGCTGGTCGCGCGCGCCGACGTCCTCGTCGAGAACTTCCGCCCGGGTGTCATGGAGCGGCTCGGGCTCGGCTGGGACGCACTCCACGCCAAGCATCCGCGGCTGATCTATGCCGCCGCGTCGGGCTTCGGCCACACCGGCCCCGACCGCGACAAGCCCGCGTACGACATGATCGTCCAGGCGATGGGCGGGATCATGTCGGTCACCGGCTGGCCCGGAGGCAAGCCGACGCGGGTGGGCACGTCGATCGGCGACATCACCGCCGGGCTGTTCACCGTCACCGGCATCCTCGCCGCGCTGCACCACCGCGAGCGTACCGGCGAGGGACTGTTCGTCGACGTCGCGATGCTCGACGGGCAGATCGCGATCCTCGAGAACGCCGTCGCGCGCTATGCCGTAACCGGCGTCGCCCCGGGGCCACTCGGCGCGCGGCACCCGTCGATCACGCCGTTCGCGGCCTATGCCTGCCGGGGCGGGCATATCGTCGTCGCGGCTGGGAATAATTCACTGTTCAAGACGCTTGCCGCCGCGCTTGACCTCCCCGGTCTGCTCAGCGATCCGCGTTTCGCGACCAACGCCAGCCGGACCGACCATGCCGACGCGCTCGCGACGATCTTCGAAGCGCGGCTGGCGGAAGGCGATGCGGCGCACTGGCTCGGCGTGATCGAGGCGGCGGGCGTGCCGTGCGGTCCCCTCCACGACGTCGCGCAGGCGCTCGGCCACCGGCAGGTGCAGGCGCGGAACATGGCGATCACGACCGGCTTCCCCGACGGCTCGCCGCTGCTCGCGGCGGGCAATCCCGTCAAGCTGTCGGGCTATGCCGACCCTGCGGTGCGGGGGAAGGCCCCGGCGCTCGACGAGCATCGCGCAATGATATTGGCGGACCTAGGTTTATGAACGACGCCGACATCGCCCTGATCCACCGCCTCGCCGACGCTGCCGGAGCGGTGATCCGCCCGCATTTCCGCAACCTCGCTGCGGTCGAAACCAAGGACGACGCGTCGCCGGTCACCGTCGCCGACCGCGCCGCCGAAGCCGCGATCCGCGAAATCCTGTCCACCGAACGCCCCGGTGACGGCATCATCGGCGAGGAATACGGCGAGGACCGCCCCGACGCGGCGCGGGTCTGGGTGATCGACCCGATCGACGGGACCCGCGCCTTCATCGCCGGGCGGCCGCTGTTCGGGACGCTGATCGCCTTGCTCGAGGACGGCATCCCGGTACTCGGCGTGATCGACCAGTGCATCGCCCGCGACCGCTGGATCGGCACCCCGGAGGGAACGACGCTCAACGGCGCGACGGTGCGGGTGCGAGTCTGCCCGGCATTGGCGGGGGCGCATGTCGGGACGACCTCACCGTATATGTTCGACGACCTTGAAGCCTTCCAGCGGGTCCGCGCTGCGGCGCGCGACGTGCTATATGGCGGAGACAATCACAATTACGGGCTGGTCGCGACCGGGTGCCTCGACCTCGTCGTCGAATCGGGACTCAAGGTCTACGACTGGGCGGCGCTCGTTCCCGTCGTCACCGGTGCCGGCGGCGTGATGACCGACTGGGCCGGCGCGCCGCTGCGTCGCGGCAGCGACGGCCGCGTCGTCGCGGCGGGCGATCCCGCGCTGCTCGCCGAAGTGCTGGCGACGCTGGCTGGTTAGTGGGGGCCGCCTAGCCCGGAGTGCCGAAGCGCGCGGCGTATTCGGTCGTCCGCCCCTCGTCGAGCAACGTCGCCTGTTCGACCAGCCGGTCGCGCGCGATCCGCCCGTTAAACGCGCCGAGCTGGGCGTCGGCGTCAAGCGCCTCGTCGGCGTTCAGCCGCGCGATTTTGTCGACCGAGTCGAGGCCGATCGTTTCGAGCGCGGCGGCAAACTTGTCGCCGACTCCCTTGAGCGCGCGGATGCCGGGGACCCCAGCGACGATCGGCCCGGTCCCGGCGAGCGGTTCGGAAACGAGCGGCTCGGCCCCAAGCACTGAAGCACCCAGCGCCGGAGTTGCCAGCGGCGTCGTCAGCGGCAGCGGCTCCTGCGCGGTCCGCCGCAGCTTGGCGTTTTCACGCTTGAGCCGGTCGACCTCGTCGGCGAGCGGGCGCATCGCCTCGCGGCTCGCGGCGAGCTCGCGCTGCGCCTGCGCCGCCTCGGTCCGCGCCGCGGCAAGCCCCGCCGTATCGGCGACCGCGGCAACGCGCACCGTCCGCCGGAAAATTCGTCCGAGGAGCAAGCCGAGGACAAGTCCCCCGAGCGCCCAGAGCGCATAGGCAAGGCTGAATTCGTACGTCGTGGCCATCGGCTTCGCTCCGCAGTCGCGCCTCGCCGCACGCGCGGCAAGAGTGTGTCACGTCTCGCCGCACATGCGGCGAACGGGGTGGTTCGACAAGTCCCCGGCTGCTAATCGATGATCATGACAGTCGCTGCACCGGCTCCCGAATATCGTCTCGAAACCGGTGAACGCCGCCTCGCGATCGGCGCGGTGCTGATCGTGCTGCTGCTGTCGGCGCTCGACCAGACGATCGTGTCGACGGCGATGCCGCGGATCATCGCCGAGCTCCACGGGCTCGAACGCATCGCGTGGGTCGGGACGTCGTACCTGCTCGCGTCGACCGTCGTCGTGCCGATCTACGGCAAGCTCGGCGACCTGTACGGGCGACGCCCGATCCTCGTCTTCGGCGTCGTCGTCTTCCTGATCGGCTCGATGTTGTGCGGGCTCGCGGGCGAGTTCGGCTCGGTGCCGATCGTCGGCGACGGCATGAACCAGTTGATCGTCTGCCGCGCGCTCCAGGGGATCGGTGCCGGCGCGCTGACGACGGGGGCGTTCGCGACGATCGCCGATATCGTCCCCCCCGCCGAACGCGGCAAGTACACCGGGTTGTTCGGCGCGATGTTCGGATTTGCGAGCGTCGCCGGGCCGGTGATCGGCGGCGCGCTGACCGAACACGCGACGACGGTGCTGTTCGGCCATGTCATCAGCGGCTGGCGCTTCGTCTTCTACGTCAATCTCCCGCTTGGGGCGGTGGCGTTATGGATCCTGCTCAACCGTCTGCCGAACACCGGCGGGCAGGTCGGCGGCGAGCGGCGGGTCGACTGGATTGGCAGCGCGCTGATCCTGATGACCTTCGTGCCGCTGCTGCTCGCGCTGACGTGGGGCGGCCACGCTTATGCGTGGGGGTCGCCGGTGATCGTGGCGATGCTCGGCGGCGCGGTCGCCGGGCTGGCCGTGCTGTTGCTCTATTCGCGGAACAAGGACCATGCCGTCGTCCCGCTCGGGCTGTTCGCCAACCCGGTGTTCGCGCGCGGCAACCTCGCGCTGTTCATCATCAACGTCGCCTTCATGGGCATCGTCATGTTCCTGCCGCTCTATTTGCAGGTCGCGCGGGGCGTCACCGCGACCGCGAGCGGGTTTGCCCTCCTGCCGTTGATGGGGGGCGTGCTCGTCGGCAGCGTCGTCTCCGGACGGACGGCGAGCAAGACGAAGCAATACAAGCCGGTTCTCGTGGTGGGTGGACTCCTGAGCCTCCTCGGCGTCGGACTCATGCTGCAGGTCGGGCCGGAGACGTCACGCAATGCTCTGATGCTGCGCCTGGCAGTCCTCGGCCTCGGGCTCGGCCCGGCGATGGGCATGTTCACGCTGGCGATCCAGAGCGCGGTCGAGCCGCGGCGTGTCGGCGTCGCCACGGCATCCGCGCAGTTCTTCCGACAGATCGGCTCGACGATCGGCGTCGCCTTGTTCGGTGCGATCCTGACCAATACGCTGACCGCCGAGTTGCCGCGCCGTGCGCCCGACCTCGTCCGCGCCGGGTCGGTCGACATGAGCCACGCGCAGGCATTGGCGATGGACCCGGCGGCGCTGAAAACCACGCTCGCCGCGAACGGCGTGACCGATCCCGACCGCGTTGCCCGGACCGGCGACGGCATCCGCGCGAGCTTCTCGGCGGCGATCCTCGGGCTGTTCCCGATCAGCGCGATCCTGTTCCTCGGCGCGTTCATCGTCACCCTTGCGGTTCCGGGACGGCGGCTGCGCGGGCGCGAGGAGGCGGGCGAGATGGTCGCGATCGAAGCCGGTGCGCCCGCCGAATGAGTGACCTCGCGCGACGTCGCGCACTTCCCCCCGGTGCCGCGACCGAACTGCGGCCGATGCGCGACGGCTGGCGGCTGCGGTCGATGATCTGGGCGGCGGCGTCACCGACGCGGGGCTCGATCCTGTTCATCGGCGGGCGCGGCGACTTCATCGAGAAATACGCCGAAAGCTATTGGCACTGGCACGACCGCGGTTTCGGCGTCGCGGCGTTCGATTGGCGCGGGCAAGGCCTGTCGGGGCGGCTCGGCGACACGCCGGATAAGGGGCACTCGACCGGCTTCAACGCGCTCGTGGCCGATCTCGGCGAGCAGGTCGCGTGGTTTCGCGAGCGTCTGCCGCCACCGTATTTCGCCGTTGCGCATTCGATGGGCGGGCATCTGCTGCTCCGCCACCTGAGCGCGCAGCCCGGCTCGATCGACCGCGCGGTGCTACTGTCGCCGTTGCTTGGGCTGGTTGCGGCGCCGGTGGGCCCGTGGCTCGCGCGCATTATCGCGACGGTCCAAGTCGCGCGCGGCAAGGCGAGCGACTATGCCCCGGGCGCGGGCGCGGCGCAGGCGGGCAATGCGATCCGCGCCCGCCGGCTGAGCAGCGACCCCGAGCGCGTCGCCGACGAGGGGTATTGGGTCGACCACGACCCCGGGTTGCGGATCGCCGGTGTCACCAACGGCTGGATCGCTGCGGCGTTCGCGTCGCTCGATGCGCTGACCGCACCCGGCATCCTCGAAGCCGTGACGACCCCGCTGCTGATCCTGACCGCGGCGAACGACCGGCTCGTCGACAGCGCGGCGGCGGCGCGGCTGGCGAAGCGATTGCCGCACGCGCAGGTCGAACCGATCGCCGCGGCCGCGCACGAACTGCTCCGCGAGGCCGACGCGATCCGCAACCCGGTCCTCGCCCGCATCGATGGGTTCATTGCATGACCACGCATTACGACATCGCCATCGTCGGCGCGGGCATCGCCGGGGCGAGCCTCGCTTATTTTCTTGGAACACATGGCGCGGGGTCGATCGTCCTGCTCGAGGCCGAGGACACGCCGGGCTATCACACGACCGGGCGCTCGGCAGCATTCTGGGAGCCGACCTACGGCGGCGCGGGTGTCGTCCCGCTATCGGCGGCGAGCCGCGCCTTCTTCGACACGCCGCCGCCGGGCTTCGCGGCGCACCCGCTGCTGTCCCCGCGGGGCGCGCTCCACATTTCCGCGCCGGGAGAAGATGGCGCGCTCGCTGCAATCGCCGCCGACTTCGACGGCTTCGGCGTCGAGACGCGGGTCGTCGATGCGGCGGCGATGGCGGCGCGCTACCCGATCGTCGGCGGCGGCTGGGAGCGCGCGGGTCTGCTCGAACCCGATTGCCACGACATCGATGTCGCGGCGCTGCATGCGGGGTTCCTCAGCGGAGCGAAGCGCGCCGGGGCGGTGCTGGTGTGCAGCGCGCGGGTCGAGAGGGCGGATCGCCGCGCCGCAGATGAAGCGGACCCCCCCCACGAGGGCCTCCCCTCCCCTTCAGGGGAGGGGCCGGGGGTGGGGGAGTCGCGGTATTCCAACACCGAAGCTCCCCACCCCCGGGCCGGCGCAAGGGCGCCGTCTCTCGCCCCTCCCCTGAAGGGGAGGGGAAGCGAAGATCTCTGGCATCTCGCCACAACCGCGGGTGACTTCACCGCGACCACCCTCGTCGATGCCGCCGGAGCATGGGGCGACCATCTCGCCGCGCTCGCCGGGGTCGCGCCGCTCGGCCTGACGCCACTGCGGCGGACGATGGTCGTCCTTGATGTCGACCCCGCCCCACCCGCCGACCTGCCGGTCGTGTTCGACGCCGCGGGGAGCTTCTACTTCAAGCCCGACGGCGGGCGCCTGTGGCTGTCGCCGCACGACGAGATCGCCGATGTCGCCCGCGACGCCGCGCCCGAGGAACTCGACATCGCCGTCGCGATCGACCGATTCGAGCACGCGACGACCGCCCGCGTTCGCCGGGTCGAGCGAAGCTGGGCCGGGCTGCGGACCTTCTCGCCCGACCGTAACCCGGTCTATGGCTTCGACACCGACGTCCCCGGTTTCTTCTGGTGCGTCGGGCAGGGCGGCTTCGGCATCCAGACCGCCCCGGCGGCGGGCGACCTCGCCGCGCGGGCACTGCTCGGCCTGCCGCCGGGATCGGTCGACCCGGCAGCATATGCCCCTGGGCGACTACGCGCGTAGCGAGCGAGAATTCGCTGTCCTACACCCCAGCCGCGCACGTAGCGTCGGCGGCTCGAATCGCCACCGGGCGGCGTTCGCTCTTTCTCATCGTCAGCCGATCGAACGCACATGCCTCGGCGTGCACATGCCGTTTGACGCGTGGCCCTGCCGGTAAAAATCAATGTTCAATACCGTGAACTTCGTGTGACCTTTCAACCCGCATAAACAAAGCCCCTGGGGTCAAGCCCCTCGATTCATTCACCGGCTCACGAGCCAATTCGCGATGTTGACCGCGTAGCGATGCGCCGACGCGAGCGCCGCCGGGTCGGTGGCCAGCCCGTCGCCCGGGGCTTCGGTGACGAAGCTCGGGCTGCCTGTCGCCGGGTCCCAATTATAGTCGGCGAAATGGTGGAAGGTACTCGCCGCGATCGCCGGGCCGCCGCTGTCGTCAGGCTCGAACGCGACCGCGAGATTGAAGCGCCGACCGGTCGACAGGCTGGTGCCCGTCGCAATGACGCGGGCGGACGGGTCGTCGGCGGGGGCCCCGACCCCGCCTTCGTGCGGATGCGCGGGCAGGCGGTCGACGCCGTCGAGGACCGGGTGGCGCGGCCCCTCGACCGCGATCTGCTGCCAGTCGCCGTTCGCCCCGGAATGATAGTTCGGCCACAGGATATCGGACGTCACCGTGTCGTCGGCGGCATGCCGCGCGGCGTCGGGGTCGAGGTTCTTCGAGTGGAAATAATGCGCCTTGCCGACCCCGCCGAGGTCGCACACCGACGAGCCGAGATCCATGTGGTCGCGGGTGACGAACAGCCCGCGCCCGTTGCGGCGGAAGCGGCTGATCGCGGCGCAGTCGTCCGTGGTCAGCCCGTCGCCGGTGTCGACCGCGAACAGCCACGCGGCATCGAAGTCGCTGGTATCGAGGGTCGACAGGACCGAGTCGGGGGCGGGGAGCGGATCGCGATCGCGGGTGACGACGTCGAAGCCCTCGCTGCGGAGAAGGGCAGCGAGTTTGCTGAAACGCGCGATTCCCCAGTCGTCGGTCGGCGGCGCGATCGTCGTCTGGAGCAAAACGCTGGGTCGTTTCGGCATCGTTCGTCTCCCGGCTGGCTGCGCTCATATGGCGCTCCCGGGAGATCGCGCTAGGGGGTAAGCGCCGCCTTCGACCGTGCCGCCGCCGCAATCGCCGTGTTCGCCAGTGCGTCGGCGCGCTCGTTGTCGGGGTCGCCCGAGTGGCCCTTTACCCAGCGCCAGTCGACCTGGTGCGGCTTGGCGGCGGCGAGCAGCGCCTGCCACAGGTCGACGTTCTTGACCGCACTGCCGTCGGCGGTCCGCCAGCCGCGCTTTTGCCAGCCGTGGACCCATTTCATGATGCCGTCGCGGACATAGGCCGAGTCGGTGGTGAGGATCACGCGGCACGGCTTGGTCAGCGCCTCGAGCGCGCGAATCGCTGCGGTCAGCTCCATCCGGTTGTTGGTGGTCAGCGTCTCCGCCCCCATCAGCTCGCGCTCGACGGTTCCCATCCGCAGGATCGCGCCCCAGCCGCCGCGTCCAGGATTGCCCTTGCACGCGCCATCGGTGGCGATGACGACGCTGGGCTCGTCGCTGGTTCCTGCACCAATCGCCACGCTCAGGCCCCGAACAGCTCGGTGTGGGTCGCGCTGCGATACCATATCAGCCGCCGGGCGAACGCCATCGGGTCCTTCTTGGTCACCAGCGCGTCGGCGGGCGTCGTAATCCAGTCGTAGGCGCGGCTCAGCGTGAAGCGCAGCGCCGCGCCGCGGCATAAGGTGGCGAAGGCGGCGACCTCGGCCGGGGTCAGCGGGTGCTCGCTGCGGTAGCCGGCGAACAACGCCGCCGCGATCGCCGGATGATAGCGGCGGCCATCGGCGGAGAAGCACCACGCCGCGTGCATGACGGCGAGGTCATAGGCCCGAATGTCGGTGCAGGCGAAATAGAAGTCGATCAACCCGCTGACCTTGCCGCCGAGCAGCAGGACGTTGTCGGCGAACAGGTCGGCGTGGACCGTCGAGCGGTCGAGCGAGCCGGGCCAGCGCGCCGCGAGTGCGCCCAGCTCCTCCTCGACGATCGTCGACAGGCCCGGCGACACCGCGCCGAAGCGGTCGCCGATCGCGGCGGTGAGTCGCCGCCAGCCCGACAGGCCGTGTTCGTTGTCGCGGACCAGCGTGAAGTCGGTCAGCGCCCGGTGCATCGCCCCCATCGCCGCGGCGGTGGCAAAGGCATCGACCGGCGACGGCATCGTCACCGACACGCCGGGGACATATTCGATCAGGCACGCCGGGCGGCCACACAGCATCTGCAGGATGCGCTCGCCGCGGTCGGGGATCGGCCGCGGCACCGGCAGCCCCTTGTCGGCGAGGTGAGTCGTCAGCGCGAGGAAGTACGGCAGGTCGGCGGCGTCGATCCGGTCCTCGTACAGCGTCAGGAAATAACGGGTGCCCCGGTCGGTATCGAGGAGGAAGTTCGAATTCTGGACGCCTTCGGCGATGCCCTTGAAGCTCGTCGCGGTGCCGACGTCGTAGCGGTCGAGGAAACCGGCCAACGCCTCGGCGGAAACCGGAGTGAAAACTGCCATTACCCGTGCCCCGACGCCGGGGCGGCGTCAGGCATTCAGCGCTCGCGGCAGCTTGAACACGACGTCCTCGACCGCGCTGGTGACCTCTTCGATCGAGGTTTCAAAACGGGTTGCAAGCAACGTCATCAACTCCTGAACCAACACTTCGGGGGCCGACGCCCCCGCCGTTACGCCAACCGTCGCAACATCTTGGAACCATGTCCAGTCGAGTTCGGCGGCGCTCGGGATCAGGAATGCCCGCGCCCCCGACCGTTCGGCGACTTCGCGCAGCCGCTGCGAGTTCGACGAGTTGACCGCGCCGATGACGAGGACGAGGTCGCAATCCGGCGCGATCACCTTGACCGCCGCCTGCCGGTTCGACGTTGCGTAGCAGATATCCTCGCCCTTCGGCCCGACGATCGCCGGAAAACGCCGCTGGAGCTCGGCAACGATCGCCGCGGTATCGTCGACCGACAACGTCGTCTGGGTGAGAAAGCCAACGCTGTCGGGATCGGCGACGGTGACGGTCGCGGCGGCGTCGAGGGTCTCGATCAGCGTCATCGTCCCCGTGGGAACCTGGCCGAAGGTGCCGATCACCTCGGGATGGCCACAGTGGCCGATAAACAGGATATGCCGTCCCGCCTCGACGAGTCGCTCAGCCTGGCGATGGACCTTCGAGACAAGCGGGCACGTCGCGTCGAGATAGTTGAGCCCGCGCGCCGCCGCCTCGGCGGGGACCGCCTTGGGCACGCCGTGCGCCGAGAATACGACGGGCACGCCGTCGGGAACCTCGCTCAGCTCCTCGACGAAGATTGCGCCCTGCCGCTTCAACGCGTCGACGACATGGGCGTTGTGGACGATCTCGTGGCGGACATAGACTGGCGCGCCGAAGCGGGCGATCGCCCGTTCGACGATGGTGACGGCGCGGTCGACCCCGGCGCAAAAGCCGCGCGGAGCGGCGATAATGACGCGTAAAGGCGGCAGCCGCCGGAACGAAGGCGCGATATTCATTGGGAAAGCCCTTTACGCCATCGCCCGACCCGGCACCATAACTTGTACACGCAGGGGACGAATTCTATGATACGGCCAATCGTCGCGAAGGGTTTCCATTTGTCCAAACTGCGTGTTGCCGGCGTTGTCGCATTTGTCCTGCTCGCAGGGTGCCAGAAGAACCAGCTCCTCGTGAAGCGTTCGATCTGCCCGGCGGTCGCGGTCCCCAACTACACCGGTGACATCACGATGTTCGCCAACGGCGGTACCGCGGCGAGTGATATCGACGTCGTCGCGGCGATCACCAACGTTCGCGGTGTCTGCGACGAGGCCGCCGACCGGCTCGGTACCGCGGTCACCTTCGACGTCCTCGCCCGGCGCAGTTCGCCGGTTGGCGCGCGATCGGTGTCGCTGCCGTTCTTCGTCAGCTTCGTCCAGGGCGGCAACCTTATCGTTTCGAAGCAGGTCGGCGCGGTCACGATCAACTTCGCCGATGGGCAGATTCGCGCCCAGACGTCGGCGGCAGCACACGCCGACGTCTCGCGCGCCGCTGCGACGATGAACGATGCGATGCAAAAGAAGATCAATCGCGTCCGTAAACCCGGCGATCTCGATGCCGCGACCGATCCGCTCGCCGATCCCGAGGTCAAGGCGGCGGTGCGCGCGACGACCTTCGAAGTGCTCGTCGGCTTCCAGCTGAGCGACGACGCGCTGGCGTATAACGCCGCCAAATAACAGTTGTGCGCCGCAGCACGTTGCGGCACATCTAGCGCGTCGTCGGGTTTCGGCCCGGCACACGCGCGGGAGAGTGTGGCGCAGGCCACCGCCGAAGGAGCAACCGCCCCCGGAATCTCTCAGGCCCCCGGACCGCGCGGGTGCGTTAGCGACGATCTGGAAAGCGGACGTGTCTTTGGGCGCGTTCCACCGAAGGGGTAAGCCGGGTCCGACCCGGTCAAAGCTCTCAGGTGCAAGTGACAGACGGGGGCACGGCTGGCGGTTTTCGCCGGCTGGACTCTGTCGCGAGCCGCTGCATGGACGAAGCCGTCGCCCTTTTGCCCCTCGATGCCCTCCACCGCGAACTCGGCGGGCGGATGGTGGCGTTCGCGGGCTATGCGATGCCGATCCAGTACGACGGGATCATCGCTGAACATAACTGGACGCGGACCGCGGCCGGGCTGTTCGACGTCAGCCACATGGGCCAACTGACGCTCCCGCTCGATGCCGACGTCGCGCTCGAAACCGTCCTCCCCGGTGACATTACCGGGCTGCGCGAGGGCTGCCTGCGCTATTCGATGCTGCTCAACCCGCGCGGCGGCATCCTCGACGACCTGATGGTGACGCGGCGCAGCGGTGACCTTTACCTCGTCGTCAACGGCGCGACCAAGACCGCCGACATCACGCATCTGGCGATGAGCGGCCTGACGGTCAGCCACCGCGAGGACTTGGCGCTACTCGCGCTGCAGGGACCGAAAGCCGTCGATGCGCTCGAGCGGCTGGTGCCGGGCGTTTCCGAGCTTAGCTTCATGCGCGCCGGCAGCTTCACTTGGGGCGATGTGCCGCTGTGGATTAGCCGGTCGGGCTACACGGGCGAGGACGGCTTCGAGATTTCGGTGCCAGCCACCGCGGTCGAGGCGCTTGCCCGAGCGCTCCTGGCCGAGCCCGAGGTCAAGCCCGTCGGGCTTGGCGCGCGCGACTCGCTCCGGCTCGAGGCGGGGCTGCCGCTGTACGGCCACGACCTGACCCCCGACATCACGCCGGTCGAGGCGAACCTCGCCTTCGCCATCTCGAAGCGCCGCAAGACCGAGGGCGGCTTCCCCGGCGCGGCGATTGTCCTCGACCAATTGTTCAACGGTGCCGCCCGGAAGCGCGTCGGCCTCCGGATCGAAGGCCGTCAGCCGGTTCGCGAGGGCGCGGGCGTCGTCGTCGATGGCGTCACGGTCGGACAGGTCACCAGCGGCGGCTTTGGTCCGGCACTGGGCGCGCCGATCGCGATGGCGTACGTCCCCGCCGCGCTCGCCGCCGACGGCACCGCGCTCCACGTCGATGTCCGCGGGCGCCTGCTCGCCGCGACCGTCGTGTCGATGCCGTTCTTCCCCAAATCCTACGTCCGCCAACCCCTTGCTAAAGCTGGAGCCGCGCAATGACCCTGTACTTCACCACCGATCACGAATGGGTTTCGGTTGAGGGCGACAGCGGCACCGTCGGAGTCACCGATTACGCGCAGGGCCAGCTCGGCGACGTCGTTTTCGTCGAGATCCCGGCGGCGGGCACGACCGTGACCAAGGGCACCGCCGCCGCAGTCGTCGAATCGGTCAAGGCGGCGTCGGACGTCTTCACCCCGGTGTCGGGAACGGTGACCGAGGCGAACGCCGCGCTGACCGAGGATCCGGCGCTGGTCAACACCGCCCCCGAGACCGAAGGCTGGTTCTTCAAGCTGACGCTGTCCGACCCATCCGAGCTCAATGCGCTGATGGACGAAGCAGCGTACAAGACATTCGTCGCCAGCCTGTGATCGCAACCGACACCGCGCAGCCGTGGAGCGCCGCCGACTACGCGACCAACGCGCATTTCGTCCCGGCACTGGGCGCGCCGGTTGTTGCGCTGCTCAACCCGCAACCGGGTGAGCGCATCCTCGATCTTGGCTGCGGCGACGGCGTGCTGACCGAGAAACTGGTTGCCGCCGGTGCCTCGGTCCTCGGGGTCGATGCCGACCCGGACATGCTCGACGCAGCACGGGCGCGCGGGCTGGATGTCGAACAGGTCGACGGGCAGGCGCTGGATTTCGTGGCGGAGTTCGACGCCGTCTTCACCAACGCCGCGCTTCACTGGATGCCCGACCAGGCGGCAGTCGCGGCGGGCGTCTTTAAGGCGTTGAAGCCGGGCGGCCGCTTTGTCGGCGAATGCGGCGGCTTCGGTAACATCGCTGCGATCCGAGCCGGCATCCGCGCGATGATGTTTGTCCACGGCCACGCCGTGCCGCCGACGGAGGCGCAGGTCTACCAAACCGCAGCGGAATATACCGCTGTCCTCGAAGCCGCCGGTTTCACCGCGGTCCACGCCGAGATCATCCCGCGCCCGACCCCGCTCGCCACCGGCATCACCGGCTGGCTCAAGACCTTCCGGTCGGGCTTCCTCGATAATTTCGGCATCGACCGGGCGCATCAGGATGGGTTTGCCGAGGAGGTCGAGGATTTCCTCCGCCCGATGCTGTGCGACCACGCCGGCAATTGGGTCGGCGACTACATCCGCTTGCGATTCCACGCGTCCAAGCCAGCTTGAGGTGAACTGATGCGCTACCTCCCCCACACCGAAGCCGACCGGCGCGACATGCTCCGCGTCATCGGCGCGCCCGACATCGACGCGCTGTTCGCCGATGTCCCCGCCGCGGCGCGGCTCGACGCCCCGATCGCCGGGCTGACTCACCACATGCCCGAGATGCAGGTCGAACGGCACCTCGGCGCGATGGCGGCGAAGAACATGACCGCGAGCGGCGGGCCGTTCTTCCTCGGCTGCGGCGCGTACAAGCACCACGTTCCCGCCAGCGTCGACCATATCATCCAGCGTGGCGAGTTCCTGACGAGCTACACGCCGTACCAGCCCGAGATCGCGCAGGGGACGCTCCAGGTCCTGTTCGAATTCCAGACGCAGGTCGCGCGGCTAACGGGCATGGAGGTCGCCAACGCCTCGATGTACGACGGCTCGACCGCGATGACCGAGGCGGTGTTTATGGCGCGGCGGATCACGCGCCGGAAAGTCGCGCGCGTGTCTAGCGGGGTCCATCCGCATTACACCGGCGTTCTGAAGACCTTGACCCGCTTCACCGACGATGAGCTGGTCACCCGCACCCCCGACTTCACCCCCGACGACGACTTCACCGCGCTCGCCGCTGCGGTCGACGGCGAGACGAGCTGTGTCGTCGTCCAGAACCCGAACATCTTTGGGCACGTCGCCGATCTGTCGCCATTGGCCGCCGCGTGCCATGCCGCCGGGGCGCTGCTGATCGTCGTTGTTACCGAGGTCGTTTCGCTCGGGCTGATCCGCTCGCCCGGCGAGATGGGCGCCGATATCGTCGTCGCCGAGGGCCAGTCGATCGGCAACGGGCTCAATTACGGCGGGCCTTACCTCGGATTGTTCGCGTGCCGCGAGAAGCATGTCCGGGCGATGCCGGGGCGGTTGTGCGGCGAGACGGTCGATGCTGATGGACGGCGCGGGTTCGTCCTGACGCTGTCGACCCGCGAGCAGCACATCCGGCGGGAGAAGGCGACGTCGAACATCTGCACCAACTCGGGGCTCTGCGCACTGGCGTTCACTGTACATATGAGCCTGCTTGGTGAAAGCGGTTTGCGCAAGCTTGCGGCGCTCAACCATGCCCGGGCGGTCCAGCTGGCCGACCGGCTTGGGCGCATTCCCGGCGTCGAAGTCGTAACGACCAACTTTTTCAATGAGTTCACGCTCCGGCTCCCAGTCGAGGCGCGGCCCGTGGTGCGCAAGCTCGCCGACAAGGGCATCCTTGCCGGGGTGTCGCTCGGACGGCTGTTCCCGGGGGTCCACGACCTCGAACGCGGGCTCGTCGTCGCGGTCACCGAAACCGCGACCGACGCCGACATGGATGCTTTCGAAGACGCTCTCGACGAGGTGCTGGCATGACCACTTTCACCGGTAATCGCGCGCTAACCCTCGAGGAACCCTTGCTTTTCGAGAAAGGCGCGGTCGATCGCTGCGGGGTCGACCTGCCCGATGTCCCCGTCGTCGCGACGCGCCTCGGCGGGCTCGAACGCCACCGCGAGATCGGCCTGCCCGGCCTCAGCGAGCCCGACACAGTCCGCCATTTCACGCGGCTGAGCCGCCAGAACTACGCGATCGATATGGGAATATTCCCACTTGGTTCGTGCACGATGAAGCATAACCCGCGGTTGAACGAGAAGATGGCGCGGCTTCCCGGGTTCGCCGATATTCATCCGCTCCAGCCGGTCGACACCGTCCAGGGCGCGCTGCAGCTGATCGACGAGCTGGCGACGTGGTTGAAAAAGCTGACAAATATGCCCGAGGTGGCGATGTCGCCGAAGGCCGGGGCACACGGCGAATTGTGCGGGATGCTCGCCATCCGCGCCGCCCACGATGCCGCCGATCTCGCTGCCGCTACGGGCGCACATAGTGCCGCACAGGCCCGCACCCCACGCCGAACCGTGCTGGTCCCCGAGAGCGCCCACGGCACCAACCCGGCGACGGCGGCCTTCTGCGGCTATGCGGTCGAAAACATCCCGGCAAACGCCGCCGGCCGCGTCGACCTCGCCGCGCTGACCGCCCGCCTCGGTCCCGACATCGCCGCATTGATGATCACCAACCCCAACACCTGCGGGCTGTTCGAACCCGACATGATCGCGATCTGCGACGCGGTCCACGCGGCGGGGGCGTACGTCTATTGCGACGGGGCAAACTTCAACGCGATCGTCGGGCGCGTCCGCCCCGGTGACCTCGGCATCGATGCGATGCACATCAACCTCCACAAGACGTTTTCGACCCCCCACGGCGGCGGCGGCCCGGGGTCGGGGCCGGTGGTGTTCTCGGCGGCGCTCGCCCCGTTCGCGCCGCTGCCGTTCGTCCGCAAGGTCCGCGACAAATACGAGCTCGTCGAGGAAGCGCAGGCGCTCGCGTCCGCCGACCACGATCACAGCTTCGGACGGATGGTCGCGTTTCATGGCCAGATGGGTATGTTCGTCCGCGCCTTGAGCTACATCCTCAGCCACGGCGCCGACGGGCTGCGCCAGGTCGCCGAGGACGCGGTCCTCAACGCGAACTACATCCTGCGCAGCCTTCAGGACGTCTACACCGCGCCGTTCGCCGATGCCGGGCCGTGCATGCACGAGGCGCTGTTCAGCGACGACTTTCTCGACGGGACGGGGCTGACGACGCTCGACCTCGCCAAGGCGATGATCGACGAGGGCTTCCACCCGATGACGATGTACTTCCCGCTCGTCGTCCACGGCGCGATGCTCGTCGAGCCGACCGAGACCGAGAGCAAGGCGAGTCTCGATCAATTGATCGGCGCGATGCGGTCGATCGCGACGCGGATGCTCAGCGAACCCGCCGCGACCTTCAAGGAATCGCCGCACCTCGCTCCGCGTCGGCGCCTCGACGAAACCGCCGCCGCGCGCAAGCCGGTGCTGACATGGCGCGAGCCCGCGGCGTCGATCGCGGCGGAGTAAAGCGGTCGTTGTCGGCGCACGAAACCAACATTCGAAGGCGTCGCATGGCGGTTAAGTTGCTCGACCGACGACAGAATGTGGAAAAGTTCGTTTCGGCATCAATCGGCATATGACAGGCACAGTGTAAAAACCGCAGTACGGTACCGAACAAATCCGAACTCGCCCCTCGTCGCGTCGTAAGTGCGCTGACGCGGGTCAATCGGGCGACAGTATGCCCGCGCAAATCGCCCCATGCGGCGATTACCCTATCTTATGGGAATACGAACGCGCACAGTGATGCGCAGAGGTGCCACCCGATGAAGATAACTCAATCGTCGGCGAGCAATCTGCTCCTGCGGAATATGCTCCCCGATGACTATGCGCTGATCGAAAACGATATCGTTCGCATTCCGCTGCCGGTCGGATTGCGCCTCCACGAGGCGCACCGGGCGATTACCCGGGTCTATTTCCCCGAAGACGGCCTCGTTTCGATTGTCGCGGTGACGCCCGCCGGCAAGCAGTGCGAGGTCGGCGTGTTCGGTCGCGAAGGCATGTCGGAAACCGCGACGGTGCTCGGAACCGACAATGCGCCGTACGAGGCGTACGTCCAGGTCGGCGGGGTGTCGGCGCTGAGCCTGCCGGTCGAGTCGTTGACCGAGGCGTTCGACGCGAGCCCGACGTTGCGGCGGCATTTACTGCGCTATTGCCAGGCGATGATGATCCAGCTGTCGAGTTCGATCGCGGCGGCGGGGCTGACGATCCCGCAGCGCCTCGCGCGCTGGCTGCTGATGGCGCACGACCGCGCTCCGGCCGATAACATCGGACTGACCCACGAATTCCTGTCGATGATGCTCGGCGTCCGCCGCGGCGGCGTCACCATCGCGCTGCAGACGCTGACCGCCGCCGGAATGATCGCGACGAGCCGGTCGGTGATCGCCATCCGCGACCGTGCCGGGCTCAAGCTGCTCGCGGGCGACGGCTATGGCCTCGCCGAAAGCGAATATGAGCGACTGATCGGCGAGCCGCTCGAGCGGACTGGGCATTTCGACGCCCGAACCGTGGTTTCGCTCACCGGCGACTGACGTCACGGCAGGGGCGAGCCGGGCGATCGGGCGCGGTGCCACGCATCCGGGTGAGGGAGCCTGAAGAGTCGGGGGGTGTGGGCGGTCAGGCTGCAGCGAGCGCCGGCCGCCCATTTTCGAACAGCGCAGCAGCGTGGTCGAGCGGCATCGGACGGCCGAGATGATAGCCCTGCGCCAGCTCGATCCCGAGCGCGCGCAAGGTCGCGAGTTCGGCGGACGTCTCGACCCCCTCGGCGATCAACAGGCTGCCGATGTCGCGGGCAAATCCGGCGATCGCCCCGGTCAGCGCCTGTCGCGCCCGATCCTCGTCGATCCCGCGCGTCAGGTGCATGTCGAGCTTGATCAGGTCGGGGCGCAGGTCGAGGATGTGGTGGAGGCTGGCATAGCCGGCACCGGCGTCGTCGACCGCGAGCCGCAGACCGGCGCGGCGCAGCGGGCGGAGCGCCTGCGTCATCGCCGAATAGTCGACGATCAGGTCGTGTTCGGTGATCTCGAGGACGATGCGGTCGACCGGGACCCCCGCGAACGCGCTGTCGAGCTCGCCGCTGAGCACGGTGGCAGGCGACGCGTTAACCGAAAGATACGCCATGTCCGGAAACGCGGCGAGGCCGGCGAGGCCGCGGTGGATCGCGGCGATTTCGAGTGCGGTGCCGAGCCCGGCGGCGGCTGCCTCGGCAAACCAGTGATCGGGGCCGTAGCTCGGCCACGACGCGAAGCGGCTCAGGCATTCGCAACCGACGGGTGCCATGGTCACGAGGTTCCAGATCGGCTGGTAGACGATCGTCATCGCGTCGTCGGACATCACGCTGGTGATTCGGTTGCGGCGGTCGTCGACGATCGCCCGTGCGGCATGCTCGCGGTTGATCTCGAACTCGGCGAGGTCGGCGAACACGCGCATCATGGCGAGGTCGCGCCCGGACAGCGTCGGGTCGGCCACCTGCCCGAGACAACAGAACATGCCGTAGGTACTGCCGTCGGCGCGGCGCAGCGGGACGCTCATATGCCTGCCGATCGGGATCGCCAACGCCCCCGGCATTGCCGCGGCAAGCGGCTCGGCGGCGGTGTCGGGCATCAGTTCGGGCAAGCGCCCGGCGAGGATGTGGCCGCAAAAGACGTCGTCGAGCGCGTGTGAATCGCCGGGTTTGATAAATTCACCGAGGCCCGGAGCGTCGACAGTCCGAAACACGACCCGGTCGCCGACGATTTCGGATACAAAAGCAACGTCCATGCCGAGATGCGTGCGGATCGAATCGAGCGCGCGCGCGACGACGTCCCCGCGTGGTTCTGCCTTGATGAGGCCGGCGATCGTCGTGGCAAGTTCAGCAGGCATTCGTTTCGACTCCGCGCCCCCAATTTGTGTACAATATCGTACCGGATGGAGGAATGAACTTTTGATGGGCAAGACTCGATCGATGCCGATTTTCCGCGTCAGTCGACGACCGCTCCGGCGTCGCGGCACAGGTCGGTGATCGACCCGGGCGCGGGGATAAAGGCGGCAATCTCGCCGATTGCGGCGCGCCCCTGCATCAGGCGAACCGCGGCGATCGGGCCGCCGTGCGCGACGACGACGACACGGTCGCCGTCGGGGAGTCGTGCCCAAGCCCGCGCTGCCCGGTCGACGAGGTTGCGCGTCGTCTCGCCGCCGCCGGGGCGAAAAGTGTCGGGCGCGGTCAGCATCCCATCCATCGCCGGCCCGGTTGCGCGCCAGATCGCGGTCCAACTCAGCCCTTCCCACGCGCCGAAGTCGCGCTCGCGCCAGTCGAAATCGATGACCGGGGCGATGCCGAGGCGCGCGCCGAGCCAGCCCGCGAGGATCGCTGCCCGCCGCGATCCCGAATGGACGATTGCGTCGACCGGGCCCGTCCATTGGTCGACGAGGTCGCGCGCGGCGCGGGTACCGGCCCGGCTGAGCCCGACGTCGCTGCGCCCGTAACAGCGCCCGCGCCACGCCCGCGCGACCTCGGTATGGCGAACCAGCACGACGCGGCGCACTCTCATGCGGCGGACGCGAGGAGGAGCATGAGCTGACCGGCGTACGCCGCGAAGCCGAGGCAGTCCCCGGTGCTGCCGCCGATCCGCCGCAGGAGGAGCGCCCTGAACCAAATCAGGAACAGCGCGGCGGCGGCGGTCGCGGCAACCAACGCCAGCGGGCGTTCCACCGCGAACCACGCCAGCCCGGGCAGCGCGAGCAGGACCGCGACGGCGACATCGCCCCCGCCGATCGCCGCGCCGATATCCTTGGCGAGACCGGTCCCCGCCGCCGCCGGAGGGATCACCGCCATCACGACGACGACAAGCAGCCGCCCGAATGTCGCCGATGCGACGATCGCGGCGGTCGCGATTACCGGATCGAGGCCGACGATCGCCGCCGCGCGCAGCCCGACCGCGAGGAGGAGCCCGAGCGCGCCGTACGTGCCGATCCGGCTGTCCTTCATGATGTCGCGGACGTGACCGGCATCGCGCCCGCCGCCGAAGCCGTCGCAGAAGTCGGCGACGGCGTCCTCGTGGAACGCACCCGTCAGCCGCGCCTCGACGATCAGCGCGATGACCACCGCGATCGCGCGCGGCCAGATCGCCCCGGCTCCGGCGAACACCGCCGCCGTCACCACGCCGATCAACGCCCCGACGAGCGGAAACCACGCGACCGCGCGGCCGAGCCCGACCGAGACCTGCTCGGCGCTCAACGCCGCGAGCCCCGGCACCGGCACCCGCGTCAGGAATTGGACCGCGAGCAGCGGCGGGGCCCAGCCCGGGCATCGGACCGCCCGCGGGCAGTCAGTCGGCACGCGCCGCCCCGATGTCGGCGAGCAGGGCGACATCGCACGCCAGCGCCGCCGCGCTGTCGAGCAACGGCAATGCCACCAGCGCGCCGCTGCCCTCGCCGAGCCGCATCCCCCAATCGAGCAGCGGCGCGAGCCCGAGGTGCGCGAGCGCCGCGCCGTGCCCTGGCTCGGCCGAACGATGCCCGGCGATCATCATCGCGGCGGTCCCGGGGGAAAGCCGCTCGGCGATCAGCGCCGCCGCAGTTGCGACATAGCCGTCGAGCAGCAACGTCGCCCCGCGCCGCGCGCCTTCCGCAAAAAACCCCGCCATCGCAACAATCTCGAACCCCGCGACCGCCGCGATCGCCGCGACCGGGTCGGCAGCGAGTCGCAGCCGCGCCCGCTCGACCGCGTCGCGCACGACGTCGCGCTTGCGGATCAGGACCGCGTCATCGGCTCCGGCGCCGCGCCCGACCGCGTCGGCGAGCGGCGCTCCCGCGAGCAGCATCGTCAGGCACGCCGCTGGCGTCGTATTGCCGATCCCCATCTCGCCCGCGATCAGGACGACCGCGCCGCGGTCGAGGGCCTCGCCCGCTTCGCCGGTACCGATCGCCCACGCGGCGGCGAATTGCGCGCCCGACATCGCCGGGCCCTGCGACAGGTCGGCGGTACCGCGCGCAACCGCAGCGTCGCGGTAGAATTGCGGCGGTGCGGCGAGCGGCGGTCCGAGCGTGCCTGCGTCGACGAGGCGGAGATCGCAGCCATGCGCCGCCGCGAGTGCGCTCGACGTTGCCTTGCCCGCCGCAATCGTCGCGACCATCATCCCCGTCACCGCCGACGGCCACGCCGAAACACCCTGCGCGACGACGCCGTGGTCGCCGGCAAAGACGACCAAGGCGCGCGGTCGCGTCACCGGGTCGAGCCGACGCTGGATCGTCATCAGCCGCACCGCCAGCGTTTCGAGCGTTCCCAGGCTGCGCTGGGGCTTGGCGAGTGCATCGAGGTGCGCCTGCGGTGCGCGCGTCATCGGACGAACCGCGTTGCGGCGGGACCCAGCCGCGCCTGCCAGCCCTTGCGGTCGAGTTCGGGCGTCATCGCATCCTCCACCGGGGTGCCGAGGCACAGATAGCCCACCAGATGCCACGCCGGGGGCACCTCGAGCAGCCGCGTCACCGCCGCCGGATCGACGATCGACACCCAGCCAAGCCCGATTCCGTGCGCCCGCGCCGCCAGCCATAAGGTATGGATCGCGAGCACCACCGAATAGCGCAGCGTCTCGGGCATCGTCTGCCGCCCGAGGCCGTGCCCGTCCGCCGTCGCCTCGTCGCAGAACACCGCGATATGTTCGGGCGCCTCGCGCAAGCCGTGGAGCTTGAGCGCCCGGTAGGCAGCGCGCTCGGTCTCATCGTCATATATCTCAGCGGCTTGTGCGTTCGCCGCGTCGGCCGCCGCGATCACCGCCGACCGCAGCGCGGGTGTCACCACGCGGACGAAGCGCCACGGCTGGGCATTGCCGACCGATGGCGCGCACACCGCCCGGTCGAGCAAAGTGTCGATCAGGCCGGGCGGTAGCGGCTCGGTCGTAAAGTGCCGGACGTCGCGCCGCCACGCGAGCAAACGGTCGAGATCGGCGCGGAACGCAAGGTCGAACATCATCGCTGCCGCTCGCGCATCACCCGATGCGGCCGAGCGTGACGACGAAGCGGCTGCCGTCGCGCGCGGTGCCGATCTCGGTGGCGACGCCGTAGGTCTCGGCGATCCGCGCCTCGGTTAGCACCGCGTCGACCGCTCCGGCGGCGACGACGCACCCGTCGCGGAGGAGGACGACTTCGTCGGCGACGTGGAGCGCGTGGTTGAGATCGTGGAGGACGACGACAACCCCCGCGCCCGCAGACGCTGCTGCCTTGAGGACGGCGAGGACGTCGAGCTGGTGCGCCGGGTCGAGGCTGGCGAGCGGTTCGTCGGCGAGCAGCCACGCGGGCTCCCCGGCGAGGACGCGCGCGAGCAGGACGCGGCTGCGCTCGCCCCCCGACAGCGTGTTGACCACCCTGTCGCGGAGCCCGGCGATGTCGGTCGCGGCGATGGCGTGCTCGACCGCGGCGATGTCGGCGGGGCTTCGGCCCCATCCCGCGCGATGCGGGAAACGGCCGAGTTCAACGAGCGTTGCCACGTTGACGTCCCAGTGGACGTCGGGGGTCTGCGGCAACAGCCCGAGCCTCCGCCCGCGCTCGCGGCGCTCGAGGGCAAGGACGCCGGTGCCGTCGAGCGTCGCGATGCCCTCGTCGGGTTCGCGCAGCCCGGCAAGGCAGGCAAGCAACGTGCTCTTCCCCGCGCCATTCGGCCCGAGGAGCGCAGTGACGCGGCCGGGGCTGCAGGCGACATCTACCCGATCGAGAATGGCGCGACCGCCGAAGCAGACGGTCAGCCCGGTGGTGGCAAGCCCGGTCATGCCAGCGACCGCCGCATCGAGGCGAGCAGCCAGAGAAAAAACGGCCCGCCGAGCAGCGCCATCGCGATCCCGAGGCGAAGCTCGCTGACCGTCGGGATCGCACGGCACGCGACGTCGGCGAGGAGCAGGAGCAACGCGCCGCCGAGCGCCGATGGCAGCAACGTCGCCGAAGGCCGCCCGCCGACGACGCGGCGGACCATGTGCGGCACCATCAGCCCAACGAAGCCGATGATCCCGGCGGCGGCGACCGAGGCGCCGATGCACAGTCCGACGCCGCCGACGATCAGCCATTGCAGCCGCGCGAGGTCGACCCCCATCGACCGCGCCGCCGACTCGCCCAATGTCAGCGCATCGAGCGACCGCGCGGTCGCGGCGATCATCACCGCACCGAGTCCGACGAGCGGCAGCGCGATCCTGACGTCGTCCCAGCTGCGGTCGGTCAGCGCCCCCATCAACCACGTGACGATCTCGGTCACCGCGAACGGGGTCGGCGCGACACTGATCGCCAGTGCGGTCAGCGACCCGGCGACGCTCGACACGATCACGCCCGCGAGCGCGAAGACGATCAGGCTGCCCGAGCGACCGGCGAGGAGCGCAAGGATCAGCATCGTTCCTGCCGCGCCGGCGAGTGCGAACGCCGGCAGGACGAGCGCCGACACCGCAAAGCCGAAATACAGCGACAGCACCGCACCGAGCGCCGCCCCCGCCGACACGCCGAACAGCCCGGGATCGGCAAGCGGGTTGCGGAGGTAGCCCTGCATCGCCGCGCCCGACAGGCCGAGCGCGGCACCGATGATGATTGCGAGGACGGTGCGCGGCAGCCGCAACTCGGCGATGATCAGCCAGCGCGGATCGGTCGCGCGCCACGCGTCGAACGGCACCCACACCTTGCCTGCGATCAGCGACAGCGCCGCCGCTGCGATGATCGCCAGCACGAGCAGCAGCGAGAAACGCGCGACGCTCATCGCGCCACCGAGGCGCGGATCGCCGCCAGCTGCGCGACCGCGGTGATGATCGTCGGCCCGGCGCATTGCAGCAGGCGGAACGGGTACGGGCGCACCGCGATATGGCTCGCCAGCGCCGCGACCGCCGGGTGCGACAGCATCCGGTCGGGCTGGCCGCGCGACTTGGTCACCGACAGCAGCACCGCGGGGGGCCGGTCGACGAGATATTCGACCGGAAGCACGTCCCATTTCTTCAGGCCGTAGCTCGCGCTGAGGTTGCGGAACCCGGTCCGCCGGAGCAGTTCGTCGGCGAGCGTTCCGGACCCCGGAACCAGCCCGCCGCCCTGCCAGATCAGCGCGTCGACCGGCGGCCCAGGGGGCGGCACGGCAGCCGCGACGGCGGCGTCGATCCGCGCGACCAGCGCCGCGCCCGCCGCGTCATGGCCGATCGCGGCGGCGATGGTGCGGATCTGTGCGTCGCTCTCAGCAATCGTCTCGGGCACCGGCAGTTTGAGCATCCGCACGTGCATCCGCCGCAGCGCATTGATCGTCGACGGGGCGACGTGCGACCCGGTGATGACGAGGTCGGGCGCGAGCGCGACGACCTCCTCGGCGGTCCCCGACGTCGCCTTGAAGCGGCGGGCGAGGTCGAGCGAAATCGAGGTCGCCTCGGGGTCCTGCGAATAATGGCTGATCCCGGCGATCTGCGCCGGATCGGCGACCTGCATCAGCACCGCGTCGACGCACGGGTTGAGCGAGACGATCCGGGGTCCGGGCGCTGCTGCGGCGAGCGCGAGGGCGAGCACGCCGATCAATATTCGACGCCCTTTTGCGCCTTGAAGCCTGCCTTGAACGGGTGTTTGACCTCCTCGAACTCGGTGACGAGGTCGGCGAGCTCGATCAGCTCGGGCTTCGCATTTCGCCCGGTGATGCAGATATGCTTGGTCAGCGGGCGGTCGCGCAAGAAATCGACGATCTCGGCGATCGGCAGCGTGTCGTGGCGCAGGACGATATTGAGCTCGTCGAGGATGACGAACTCGTACGACGGGTCGAGGATCAATTCCTTCGACCGCTCCCACGCCGCGCGCGCGGCGGCGATGTCGCGGGCGCGGTCCTGCGTGTCCCAGGTGAAGCCCTCGCCCATCACTTCGAAGGTCAGCAGGTCGGGATAGGCGTGGAAAAAGGTCTTTTCGCCGGTCTCCCAGCCGCCCTTCACGTATTGGACGATGCCGACCTTCATCCCCCAGCCGAGGCTGCGGATCGCCATGCCGAATGCCGACGACGACTTGCCCTTGCCGTTGCCGGTGTGGACGATGAGCAGGCCGCGTTCGAGCGTCCGCCGCTCCTGCATCCGCGCGCGGGCCGCCTGGACCCGCGCCATCCGCGCATTGTGGCGGGCATGATCCTCGGGCGTCTCGGTCACGACGGCTTCTCCTGCAAGGTAATTGCAACGTCACGCCACCGGACCCGCCGACCTGCACTCAGGGCATGATCGGCGAGTCCGGTCATCGCTTTAGTAGCTCAGCCGGATACCGCCGTACGCCGCGCGCCCGGTCGTCCCATAACCGTAGGTCGTCTCATACTTCTCGTCGAACAGGTTCTCGACGCGCGCGGTGACCGCGATCTGCTTCGTCAGCGGATACGCCGCGCGGAGGTCGGCGACGACATAACCCTGCAGCCGCCGGGTATTCGACGCATTGTCGAAGCTGCGTCCGACGTGGGTGACCGTCGCGCCGGTGTCGAGCCCGAAGCTCCAATGATAGTCAAGCAGCGCATTGACGGTCTGGCTCGGCCGCCGGAGCAACTGCTTGCCGAAGTTGACGTCGCCGGGCGAGCGGTTCTCGGCGTCGAGCGAGGTGTAGTTCGCCTGGAGCGTCAGCGCATCGATCGGTCGGACCAACAATGTCAGCTCGACGCCCTTGCTCACCGCCCGCGCGACATTGTCGTACGTCCCGAACGGGCGGTTGACGCAGATCCCGGTCAGCGGCGTGTTGCACGAGATGAAGTTGATCAGGTCCTTGCTGGTGCGGCTGAAGTAGGTCGCGCTCGCCTCGATCCGTCCTTCAAGGCCGCGCTGGGTGACCCCGGCGTCCCAGCCGCGCGAGCGTTCGGGGCGGAGCAGCTGGTTCCCGTATTCACTCTGCAACTGGTAGAGCGACGGCACCTTGAACCCCTCGCTATAGCTCGCGCGGAAGGTCGTGCCGCCGTCGTTCGGGGTGTAGACGCCGCTGCCTGCGAGCGTCGTCGTCCCGCCGAAGCGGCTGTGGCTATCGTAGCGCGCGCCGCCGGTTGCGGTAAGGCCGGTGATGGGCGTCACGACGACCTGGCCGTAGCCGCTGGTCAACGTCTGCGTCCCGATCGTCACCGGTCCGCCGAAGCTCGACGTCGTGAAGTGCGAACGTTCGCGCTCGGCCCCGAAGGTCGCATCGACGCCGGTGACGATGTTGGCGACGCCCTGGTATTCGAAGCGCTCGTTGCGCCCATTACCGGCGAAGGTCTCGGCGTTGGCGGCCGTCCCGTCATAATTGTGACGGCGGGTGTCGGTGATCGCGAAGCCGAGCCGGTTGTGGAGCCGCCCGTCGAACAGCGCGGCGTTGATCCCGGTATAGCCGACGATCTCGCGCGTCGTGCCATAGTCGGTGGTGTCGCCCAGGCTGAAATTCGGCGGCGGAAAGCCATCGAACCCAACGCGGCTATCCGAATACCAGCCGCGAAGGTCGACCGACACGTTGTCGTTCAGTGCAAGGTTCAAGTTGGCGTTCGCGCCGTAGTTGCGATAGCCATCCTTCTCCTTGCCGCCCTTGCGCTCGTCGAACGCCGAAATGCCGTCGGTGCGGAAATAGCCGCCGCCGAAGCTCGCCGACAGCGGACCGAACTTGTCCGAGACGTTGGCGACGCCCTGCCCGGTGTTGCGGTAGCCGTATTCGCCGCGCGCGTTGATGTGGAGATCGTCGGTCGGCGGGACGGTGATCAAATTGACGACGCCGCCGATCGCCTGGCTGCCCCACAGCACCGAACTCGGGCCACGCAGGATTTCGACGCGGGCGATGTTGCCGACGAGAAGGTTGCCGAAGTTAAAGCCGCCGCCGGGAGCCGACGGGTCGTTGAGCTTGATGCCGTCGATCAGCGCGACGGTCTGGTCGCTTTCAGCGCCGCGGATGAACACCGACGTCGCGGTGCCGATGCCGCCGTTGCGGGCAAAGCTGACCCCCGGAACGGTGCGGAGCAGATCGACGACCGTGTTGTCCTGGCGGCGGGCGATCTCGGCGGCGTCGATGACGGTGATCGACTGGCCGACCCGCGACAGCGGCTCGGGCGTGCGGTCGGCGGTGACGACGATCGTATCGGGCGCATCGTCGGCGCGGGCGGCGGCGGTCAGGACGAGGCCGGTGGAGGCGAGTAGAATATGAAATGAGCGCATTGGTATCCCCTTGATCGACAACAAGGGGCCGCATGCACCGGTGGCACGCATCAGCATTCGCGAAGACACGGGAGCTTTCCCGCGCGCACGACCCCGACGACGTCGACACGCGAGGATTTCACCTCGATCGCTTGGAACACCCCGTCCACGCGAAGGTACGACCGCGACAGGCAGGTCTCCTGGCTCCCGGGTCAGCACCTTCATCCCGCCTTCCCGGAGCGTAAACTCCAGTGGCACTTGGGCGAAGGCTCGCCGGTTACAGTTGCGGGCACAGCCCCGGATTACAGACCGACTGTCTGCTTCCGGGTTCCCTTTTCATCCCATCTCTGGGAACCTGTCACGATCGACGCCTTATCGGCGCGCGGCGGCGGGGGCAAGCAAGTTTGACCGAGACACGATCGACCTTGTTCATCGGCGGCGCGCGTTCGGGCAAGAGCCGGCTGGCACAACGCGCGGCCGAATCCTCCGGCGGCGAGCTCGTCTTCATCGCCACCGCGCAGGCGTTCGACGACGAGATGCGCGACCGCATCGCCCGCCATCGCAGCGACCGCGATGCCCGCTGGCGCACGGTCGAAAGCCCGCTCGACCTCCCCGAGGCAATCGTCCGCGAGGCGAGTGCCGGTCGCACGCTTCTGGTCGATTGCCTGACCTTGTGGGCAAGCAACACCATGCTTGCCGGGGTCGACGCCGACGCGGCAGGCGCTGAGCTTGTCGCGGCAATCGCGTCCTCCGCAGGGATCATCGTCCTCGTCACCAACGAAGTCGGCTGGGGAATCGTCCCCGACAACGCGCTTGCACGGCAGTTCCGCGACGTCGCCGGGCGACTGAACCAGCAAGTCGCCGCCGCTGTCGACGATGTCCGGCTGGTCGTCGCCGGGATCGCGATGCGACTGAAATAGCGGCGCGACAGACCACGCTTTCACCCGCGCGCGGCCATGCTATACCCCGCCCCGTGACCACCGCCCGCCGTCTCCGCACCGCCGCAATCATTCTCGGCGTGCTCGTCCTGCTCGGCGCGGCTGCCGCGGTCGGACTGTATGCGTGGGTGACGACCGGGCTGCCCGATGCGTCGAAACTCGCCGAATACGCCGCGCCGCTGCCGTCGACCGTGCGCGGCAACGACGGCACGATCCTAACGAGCTTCAGCCGCGAGCGTCGCCTGTACCTGAGCTACGACGAACTGCCGCCGCGGCTGGTCCAGGCGTATATCTCGGCCGAGGACAAGGACTTCTTCCACCACGGCGGAATCGACTTCCTCGGCATCGCCCGCGCCGCATGGACCAACCTCGGCTCGTCGGGCCGGCCCAAGGGCGCCTCGACGATCACCCAGCAGGTGGCGAAGAACCTGCTGCTCAACGGCGAGGTCAGCTACGTCCGCAAGCTGAAGGAGGCGGTGCTCGCACGGCGGATCGAGGCGGCGTTCACCAAGCAGCAGATCCTCGAACTCTACCTCAACCAGATATTCCTCGGGCGGAACAGCTACGGCGTCGAGGCGGCAGCGCAGTCGTATTTCGGCAAGTCGGTCGCCGATCTCGACCTCGCGCAGGACGCGTATCTTGCGATCCTGCCCAAGGCGCCGTCGACCTATTCGCCGACCGTCCATGTCGAACGCGCGCTCGCGCGGCGGGCGTATGTGCTCAACCAGATGGCGGCGAATGGCTATATCACCAAGGCCGAGGCAGCCGCAGCGACCGCCGAGCCGATCGACGCGGTGGCGAACCGCGCCCCACCGAAGCTCGATACCGGCGATTATTTCCTTGAGGACGTGCGGCGGACGCTGATCGCCAAGTTCGGCGAGAAGCCCGGCGACGGGCGCAACAGCGTCTACGGCGGCGGCCTCTGGATCCGCACCTCGCTCGACCCGAAGCTGCAGGCGGCGGCGGAGAAGGCGTTGCGCGACGGCCTCGTCCGCTACGACCGCGGCAAGGGCTGGCACGGCGCCCCGGCGCACATCGACACGGGCGACGGCTGGCCCGAGCGCTTGCAGTCGGTGCATCTCGGCGTCGGCTACGCCGATTGGTACCCGGCAGTCGTGCTCGGCCGCGAGGGCGAGGACTTCCGCATCGGCTTTACCGACGGCTCGACCGGCACGCTGCTCGCGTCGAGCGCGACGAGCACGCTCAACAACATCCCCGCCGCGCGGCTGCTCAAGACCGGCGATGTCGTCCCCGTGGCGAAGTCGGGGCGCAGTTACGCACTGCGTCAAATCCCGGCGATCTCGGGCGGGTTCGTCGCCGAGGACCCGCACACCGGGCGGGTGCTGGCGATGGTCGGCGGCTTCGACGCGCGCGCCTCGAGCTTCAACCGTGCGACGCAGGCGCTGCGCCAGCCGGGGTCGACCTTCAAGCCGATCGTCTATGCGACCGCGATGGACAACGGCTTCACCCCGTCGTCGATCGTCGTCGACGCGCCGTATTGCGTGTTTCAGACCAAGTCGCTCGGGACCAAGTGCTTCAAGAACTTCGGCGGCGGCTATGCCGGGGCGCAGACGTTGCGCTGGGGGCTTGAGCAGTCGCGCAACCTAATGACGGTGCGTGTCGCGTACAACACCGGCATGGACAAGGTCGTCGCGCAGGCCAAGGCGTTGGGCGTCGGCGACTATCCGGCGGTGCTCGCGATCGCGCTCGGCGCGGGCGACACGACGGTCGGGCGCATGGTCAACGCCTACTCACAGCTATTCAACGCCGGGCGCAAGATGTCGCCGACACTGATCGACTTCGTCCAGGACCGCGATGGCAAGGTGATCTGGCGCGCCGACGAGCGCCAGTGCGACGGCTGCAACACGCCAGACTATGCCGGCGAGCCGATGCCGCGCCCCGGCGGCGTCCCGAAACAGGCGATCGACGCGCGCACCGCCTACCAGATCGTCCATCTGATGGAAGGCGTCGTCACCCGCGGCACGGCGGTACGTCTGCGCGACTTCGAACGCCCGATGGCGGGCAAGACCGGCACGACCAACGGCCCGACCAACGTCTGGTTCGTCGGCGGCACCCCCGACCTCGTCGGCGGGCTGTACCTCGGCTACGACAAGCCGCGCCCGCTCGGCGGCGGCGCGCAGGGATCGACGATCGCGGTGCCGGTGTTCCACGAATTCGCCGACGTCGCGTTGAAGGACATGCCAAAGATCCCGTTCCAGGTCGCCCCCGGCATCCGCATGGTCAAGGTCGAGCGCCGCTCGGGCAAGCGAGTCTACGGCGGCACCCCCGACGATACCGACATCAAGGCGTCGATCATCTGGGAAGCGTTCAAACCGGAGAGCGAACCCCGCCGCACCGGGAGCCTGGCGCGCGATCCTGTCGCCGAAAAAGGCCGCATCGTGGTCCGCTCGGACTCCGATTTCTTGCGCAAGGCGGGCGGAATATACTAACGGCGCGGGAGAACGGGTGATGCTGACCGGTCTGCTATTATTGCTGGATCTTGCGACGCCATCCGCGGCTACCGCATGCGCGCCCGCCTCGATCACTCTGCAGGTTGATACTGCGACCGCCCTGGCCGCGAAGAACGACTTTATGGGTGCAAAGACGGCTCTCGATGGTGCTGTCCAGTGTCCGGTAGCAAATTATCCGGCGTATCTGGCGCACATCCTCCGCGCCGACCTTGCCGTCCGCGAGGGGGACTGGGCCACCGCCGCCGCTTCCCTTGTCAAGGTCGAGATTCATCCCGAGGCCAAGTTGAGCGCACGCGCCGGGTTTCTCCGCCTGCGCGCGGACTTGGGACTGAACGACAAGGTGGCCTTTGCTCGCGACCGTGCTGCGCTGGTTCAAGCCAACGAAAACGAGTTGGCGCAAGCGGGGCGGCGGATCGAGACCTTCCACGCTGGGTCAGCAGCGGTCAGCTCCTTCGAAGCCGCAATCGACCAAGGCCAGTTTCACCGGACGGTCGAGTTCATCATCGTTCCCGACGACCCCGTCGCCTACCCGGCGTCGATGCAGCTGACAGACGATCGACAGGCGGTGCAGGTCTCCGCTGGATTGGCAAAGCCGGGAGCGGCGAAACCCGCGCACGTCTGGTTCGTCGACCTTTACACGTGTCTGCGTCATTCGACGCTTGCGCCGCCGATCATCGGAGACGCCGCTCCGACCTATCCCGAACTCAAGGCGCAGTTGATCGCCAGGCTCGCCGACGGCACGGTTACTTCGGCAGTTCCGAGCGCGACGAATGCGATTTGCGCTTCGACGCCGTGGATCCTGCCGGGCCTCGGCCGCGTGCGCGCAAGCCGACCGCCCGAGGCCCCGGTAATGGACACGGCGCCCGTCCATCCCTAAGTCCGCGGCTAATCCGGAGATGTACCCATGCGTGCCGAGGGCGAAGCCCATGTCGTTAAAATTCAGCAGGCGCTCGACCTGCTGAGGAGGTTTCTTTGACTGGGATCGCGCCCTCCGCCGTCTCGACGAACTGAACGCGCGGGTTGAAGACCCGACGCTGTGGAACGACCCCAAGGCCGCGCAGGCGGTGATGCAGGAACGCCGCCGCCTCGATGAGGCGATCTCGGCGACGCGCGCGATCGAGAGCGAACTCGCCGACACCTCCGAACTGATCGAGATGGCCGAGGCCGAGGGCGACACCGCTATGGCCGACGACGGCGTCGCTGCGCTGGGCGCGCTCGCAGCGAAGGCCGAGACCGACAAGGTTGCAGCCCTCCTTGCCGGAGAGGCCGACGGCAACGACAGCTATATCGAGGTCAATTCGGGCGCGGGCGGGACCGAGAGCCAGGATTGGGCCGGGATGCTCCAGCGAATGTACACCCGCTGGGGCGAGAAGCGCGGCTTCAAGGTCGAGCTGATGGACTATCACGCCGGCGAGCAGGCGGGGATAAAGTCGGCGACGCTTTTGTTCAAGGGCGCGGGCGCGTACGGCTGGGCCAAGACCGAAAGCGGCGTCCACCGCCTCGTCCGGATCAGCCCGTACGACAGCGCGGCGCGGCGGCACACCAGCTTCGCCAGCGTCTGGGTCTACCCGGTGGTCGACGACGACATCGACATCGTCGTCGACGACAAGGACTTGAAGATCGACACCTACCGCGCCTCTGGGTCGGGCGGGCAGCACGTCAACACCACCGACTCAGCGGTCCGCATCACCCATTTGCCGAGCGGCGTCGTCGTTGCGTGCCAGAACGAGCGGTCGCAGCACAAGAACCGCGCGACGGCGATGAAGATGCTCAAGGCGCGGCTGTACGAACGCGAGCTTCAGCGGCGCGAGGCGGAATCGGCGGAGGTCGAGGCGGGCAAGACCGACATCGGCTGGGGTCACCAGATCAGATCGTACGTCCTCCAGCCGTACCAGCTGGTCAAGGACCTGCGGACTGGCGTCACCAGCACTGCGCCAGGGGATGTGCTCGACGGTGCGTTGGACCCGTTCATGGCGGCGGCGCTGAGCCAGCGGGTTACGGGCGAACAGGTCGACGTCGACGACGCGGATTAGGGGGCGGGATTGGTCGTCTTTTTCCGGACTTCCCACCGGATCGGGACGATCTTTGTCGATTCGACTGCGAAGCCGTTTTCGCGCGCTGGCGTGAACTTGAAGCTGCGAAAAGCGACGATACAGGCCTTTTCGTCGAAGTCGGTAGACCCGCTCGAAGACTGGACCGCGCATTTCTTGACGAGGCCGTCGGCGCCGATCAGCACATCGACCTTGGTCACCCTTTCGCGCCGTTCGGCGATTGCCTGCGGCGGGTAATCACTCGCAATGGCATTCTGCGCGCGTGCGCTGGCCGCGCTGCCGACCAGAGCGCATGCCGCCGCGACCGTTGTCCGATACATCGCACCCTCCGCTGCCAGCTCGGCTTGGCAAGGTTTGCCATAAGCCCTAGATATCGCCAATGGCCACGATGAACATCTCTCTCCCCGACCCGATGAAGCAGTGGATCGAGGCGCAGGCGACGACGGGACGGTACAGCAATGTAAGCGACTTCGTCCGTGATCTGGTCCGGCGCGAGCAGGAGCGGCGGGAGAAGATCGCGGCGATTCAGCGCCTGGTCGATGAGGCGCGCGCGAGCGGCGTCGGTGAGCGGAGCATGGCGGATATTCGCGAAGGCGTTCTTCGCCGAGCAGGGGTGACGGCATAGGGCGGTGCCCGTCTATCGGCTGAGCCGTGCTGCCGACGACGATATCGACGCGATCTTCTTTGCCGGCATCGAGATGTTCGGCGTGGCACATGCCGAGACTTATTACGCGGGGTTGTCCGCCGCGCTGGCCTTCCTCGCCGACAATCCCTTCGCTGCCCGACTGAGGCGCGAGATCGAACCGCCGGTGCGGGCGTGGCGCCACAAGGCGCACCTGATCGTCTACGAGGTCGACACCGACGGTATTCTGGTCCTGCGGGTGCGTCATGGCCGCGAGGATTGGCTGGGTTCCGGCGAGGAGTGAGCGGCCTTTCGCACCTTTGGTTCGTCCCCTACAGGAGAGGCTAGACAAGGGGCCACCATGATCCGCACACTGTTACTCGCCGCCGTCCTCGCCACGCCCGCGACCGCAGAAACCGTCGCAGTCACTGCCGCCCACCTGCTCGACCCCGCTACCGACAAGACAATCGACAACCCCGTCGTCGTCGTTACCGACGGCCATGTCGTTGCGAGCGGCAGCGGCATCGCTATTCCCGCCGACGCGCGGCGGATCGACTTGCCCGGCATGACCCTCCTTCCCGGGCTGATCGACCTTCACGTCCACCTGACCGGCGACGCCGCGATCGGGGGCTATCGGCGCTATGCCTATACCGATGGCTTCTGGACGATCGTCGGGGTCGCCAATGCGAAGACGACGCTCGACGCGGGCTTCACCACGGTCCGCAATGTCGGCTCGGACCACTTCGACGACGTCGCGCTGCGACAGGCGGTCGACGCGGGCCTTATCGCCGGGCCGCGTATCGTCACCGCGGCGTATGCGATCGGCGCGACCGGCGGGCATTGCGACAACGCCACGCTGCCGCCGTCGTACGATCGCAAGGACGCGTCGATCGTCGATTCACCCGAGGAGGCCCGCGCCAAGGTCCGCTGGCTGCACAAATACGGCGCGCAGGTCATCAAGATCTGCGCGACCGGCGGCGTGTTCTCGACCGGGGACGCGGTCGGCGCGCAGCAGCTCACCTTCGATGAGATGAGGGCGATCACCGACGAGGCGCACATGCTCGGAATGAAAGTTGCGGCGCACGCGCACGGCGACGACGGCATCCGCACCGCGATCATGGCCGGCGTCGACACGATCGAGCACGCCAGCCTCGCCAGCGACGCGACGATCGTGCTCGCCAAGGCGCACGGCAGCTTCTTCGACATGGATATCTACAACGACGATTATATCCTCGCGACGGGGACTGCGAACGGCACGTCGCAGGAGAGTCTCGACAAGGAAAAGACGATCGGCCTCAAGCAGCGCCAAACCTTCCAGCGCGCGGTCAAGGCCGGGGTGAAGATGGGCTTCGCGACCGACGCCGGGGTCTATCCGCACGGCACCAATGCGCGCCAGTTCGCGACGATGGTCCAGTGGGGCATGACCCCGCTCCAAGCGATCCGCGCGGCGACGACGACCGCGGCGCTCGCGCTCGGGCGGACCGATGTCGGCGCGCTCGAGCCGGGTGACTGGGGTGACATGATCGCGGTCGCGGGCGATCCGCTGGGCGATGTAAAGCTGCTGCAGGCGATCCCGGTGGTGATCAAAGGCGGAGTGTTGGTGAAAGACGGTCGCACGGCAAAATAGTCTTGTGATATTTCGAGGGGGCGGTCGGGCAGGCCGCGGCGGACCGCCAATGTAAAGATATCCGACACAATTACCTCGCATAATCATTAACTAAAATCGCGATATTCCAATGATTATTCGCGTAAGCCTTTGGGAGAAATGTAAACCGGTGATATCCTTAATACTCGTTATGACTGGCATGGTTATTGCGACGTAACGACCGAGCGGGCGAGAGGTCGCGCTCGGGAGATTTTTTTATGATGCGTTCGCTATCGACCCTTGCGGCCCTTGGCCTGGCCCTCGTGGTATCGGCTCCGGCCTTCGCTCTCGACACATTCAAGATCACGTACGAAAACCCGGGCGTCGAACACAGCAGCGCCGGCTTCGACATCGACGGCGTCGAGGATTTCAACTCGCGCAGCACCGGCAGCGGCCAGTCGTTCACGACCGATTTCGGCACCTCCGGTGCGATCACGGGAAGTTATTCGGGCCTTCAGATCAATAATGCGGACCAGTACGGCGGTGCCGGCGGTTCGGGCAAATATGCGGTCGCCTTCGATTATACGCCGTCATACAGCCTGACCTTGACCGCCGATCCGATCACCGTGCCGAACGGGATCAACTATTTCGGCTATTACCTCTCGGCGCTCGACACCGGCAACGTCGTCGATTTCTACAAGGGTGAAACGCTTGTCGGCACGCTGAACCCCGCCGGCGTCCTTGCCGCGACGATCTCAAAGCCCGCCTACCTCGGCAACCCCGATGCGCCGTTCCTTGGCGATAACAACACCCAGCCGTACGTCTTCATCAACTTCTTCGATCTCTCGGGGACGTTCGACAAGGTCGTCTTCCGCGAGACGACAGCGAACGCTGGTTATGAATCCGACAACCACACCGTCGGCTTCTTCAACACCATCAGCGGCAATACGATCCCCGAGCCGAGCAGCTGGGCAATGATGATCGCCGGTTTCGGTCTCGTCGGTTTTGCCACACGCCGCCGCCGCGTGTCGGTCACAGCCTAACCCGGCTTCGTGCAGATTGGCGGGGCCGCCGGACACGGCGGCCCCGCCATTTTGCGTCCCAGCCTAGATATACTGCTCGGCGGCACCGGTCGCGGCCGTCGCGCCCATCGCCGGATTGACCTCCGGCACCTCGTCGGTGTGCACCTCAAACCGGCTGAGCACCGCCGGACCGAAGGCGGTCGTCAGCGCGGTATCCGTCGCATCGCGCCCGCGCGCCATCAGGATTCGCCCGATCCGCGGTTGGTTATGACGCGCGTCGAAGGTGTGCCACTCGCCGCCGAGATAGACGTCGAACCACGCGCTGAAATCCATCGCCGCGTCGATCGGCTCGACCCCGATGTCGCCGAGATAGCCGGTGCAATAGCGCGCCGGGATATTCATGCAGCGGCACAGCGTAATCGCAAGATGCGCGAAGTCGCGGCAGACGCCAACCTGCTCCTGATGCGCGTCCCAGGCCGTCCGGGACGGCCGCGCATCCTGATAGCCGAACTTGATCCGGTTGTGCGCAAAGTCGACGATCGCCAATACCCGCTGCCACCCCGCGGGGATGTGGCCGAACAACGACCATGCCGTGTCCGACAGCCGGTCGGTCTCGCAGTAGCGGCTGCCGAGCAGATAGATCAGGATGTCGTCGGGCAGCTCCTCGATCGGATGCTGGATCGCATGCGGCGACTGGATGTCGGGGATGCCGCTATCCTCGATGATGAAATCGCAGCTCAGCGTCACCCCGCCTGCCGGGACGGTTAGCCGGGTGCAGGTGTTCCCGAACGCATCGACATAGTCGTAGGTCGGGACGTCGGGACTGGCGAGGAGCCGGTGCGGCGTCTTGAGATCCTTGTTGCGCGATGGGTGGATGCTGAGCATCGCCATCATCGGCGTCGGCGCGGTCGCGGCGAAAGCGATGTCATAACCAGCGCGGATCAACATCGGTCTTACTCCTCGGGATCGTCGACGGTAACGTTAACGCTCACGTCCATTCCGAGTTCACTTGCAGGGAAGCCGCTCCACGTTCCCGACAGCGGGACCGCTTGATACGGGTCGCGGGCGATGGCGACGCGGACGAGTCCGACGTTGCCGACGATGCCGTTGGTCGGGTCGTATTCGACCCAGCCCGAGCCGGGGAGAAAGATGCGCACCCACGCATGCGTGTTGCCGCCGCCGAGCCGGTCGTTCTTCGAATGCGGGTCATAGACATAGCCCGACACGAATCGTGCGGCGAGGCCGAGCGCGCGCGCTGCCTCGATCATCAGCACAGCGAAGTCACGGCATGTCCCGCGCCGCCGCTGGAGCGTTTCGATCGGCGTCTGCGTTCCCGCTTCGTGCCGCGCAAGATAGGCGAACTCACGCCGAATCGTTGCCGTCATCGTCGCGAGCAGCTCGGTCGTTTCGATCCGCCCCTCGCCACCGATGAAACTCCGCGCCCAGCGATCGACGATGCGGTCGGGGTCGTGGTGCTGGCGCTCGATCGAGCGCAGCAGGTCGGGCATGTCCTCGGACGAATAGGTGAACGGGTAGCGCCGCGCATAGCTTTCGACCGCGACGGCCTCGATCGCCTGCGGTCGGTGATCGAGTCGGGTGTGCCCGGCGATCCGCAATTTCGTCGCACGGCGATTGAAGCACGCGATTGCCACAGAATTGCCGAACACGTCCTGGAGCCAGCGGACCTCGGACGGCGCCGGGTCGATGTCGAGCCGCGAAGCCAACAGCCGCTGGTCGTAGCTTTCGCGCGGGCGGACCATGATCCGGTGATCGCCGAACGCGACCGGCTGGCGGTAGGCGTAGGTCGTGATATGCGCGATGGTCAGGATCGGCATGGAGGATCCAAGGCTTGCTCGACCAGAACGAACCCGATGCAGCGGCGGTGGTCAACCCATCGGGCCGGTCATCGTTCCTGTTGATCGGCGATCACGCCGGGCGCGTAGTTCCCAATGCCCTCGCCAACCTCGGGCTAGGGGACGCCGAATTGTCGCGCCACATCGGCTGGGACATCGGGATAGCCGACCTCGGCCAACGGCTGGCTGTCGCGCTCGACGCCGTTTTCATCCGGCAGGTCTATTCGCGGCTGGTGATCGACTGCAACCGCAATCCGGGCGCGGCCGACGCGATTCCCGCAGTGAGCGACGGCACGACCGTCCCGGGCAACGCCGCGCTCACCGCGGCTGCGCGCGCCGCGCGGGTCGAAGCTATCCATACACCCTACCATGCCATCATCGCTGCCGAGCTCGAGCGGCGGATTGCGGCGGGACAACCGACCCAGCTCGTCGCGCTTCACAGCTTCACCCCCAAGATGCGCGGGGTCGCGCGGCCATGGCATTGCGGCGTCCTCCACAATGGCGCGAACGACGCCTTGGCGAAGGCGATGCTTGCGGTGTTCCGCGCCGACCCCGCGCTCGTCGTCGGCGACAACGAGCCGTACGCGATGGACAACATCGACTATACGATCCCGCGCCACGCCTTCGCGGCGGGACTGCCGTATGTCGAGATCGAAATCCGCCAGGATCTGCTCGCCAGCCGTGCCGGGATCGACGAATGGAGCGCGCGGCTGACGGCGATGTTGCCCGCAGCGCTTGACTTGGCGGCGCCCTCCCCCACATAAGCCGCACCAATTCGCTCCGCTTTTAAGGACCGTGCGCGCTTCATGCTCCGCCTGACCAACCTCGCCGATTATTCGGTGGTCGTGATGACTGCGGCAGCGCGCAGTCCCGACTGCTGCCTGTCGGCGGCGGCGGTGGCGGCGCGGACCGGCATCCCTGCGCCGACGGTCGCCAAGGTTATGGGATTGTTGAAGCGCGCCGGGCTGCTCGCCAGTTCGCGCGGCGTCGCGGGCGGGTTCCGGCTGGCGCGCGAAACGGCGGCGATCAGCGTCGCCGACATTGTCGAGGCGGTCGATGGCCCGATCGCCCTGACCAACTGCCAGCATGGTGAAGTATCGGCGTGCGCGCTTGAAGGAAGCTGTGCGGTTCGCCCGCATTGGCGTCCTATCAACGTCGCGGTACGCGCTGCCCTCGCCGCCGTGACGCTTGCCGACCTTGCCGGTCCGGTGGCGCAGGTGGCGATGGCCCAGATCGAGGTAGTCGCGTGACCGACCAGCTTACCGCCCCCTTCCGCAACGACGCCGCGCACGACGCGGTCGACGACCTTGCGACGTATAAATGGGGCTTCGTCTCCGACATCGAATCGGAGATGGCGCCCAAGGGCCTGACCGAGGACACCGTCCGCTACATCTCGGCGAAGAAGTCCGAGCCCGAGTGGTTGCTCGACTGGCGTCTAAAGGCGTTCCGGCATTGGCAGACGATGACGGCGCCCGATTGGGCCAAGCTCAAAGTCGCACCGATCGACTATCAGGACGCCTATTATTACGCCGCGCCCAAGGCGAAGGCGACGATCGGCTCGCTCGACGAACTCGACCCCGAAATCCGCAAGACTTACGAGAAGCTCGGCATCCCGATCGCCGAGCAGGAAATGCTCGCCGGTGTCGAGGGCTCGCGCCGAATCGCGGTTGACGCGGTGTTCGACAGCGTCAGCGTGGCGACGACCTTCCGCGCCGAACTCGAGCGCGCCGGGGTGATCTTCCGCTCGATCAGCGAGGCGGTGAAGGAATTTCCCGACCTCGTCCGCAAGTATCTCGGCAGCGTGGTGCCGGTCCGCGACAATTTCTTCGCCTGTCTCAACAGCGCGGTCTTTTCCGACGGCACCTTCGTCTACATCCCCGAGGGCGTTCGCTGCCCGATGGAATTGTCGACCTATTTCCGGATCAACGCCGCCAACACCGGCCAGTTCGAGCGCACGCTGATCATCGCCGACAAGGGCAGCCACGTCAGCTATCTCGAAGGCTGCACCGCGCCGATGCGCGACGAGAACCAGCTTCACGCCGCGGTCGTCGAGCTGATCGCGATGGACGATGCCGAGATCAAATACTCGACCGTCCAGAACTGGTATCCGGGCGATGCGAACGGCGTCGGCGGGATCTACAACTTCGTCACCAAGCGCGCGCTGTGCAAAGGTGCGCGGTCGAAGGTTAGCTGGACGCAGGTCGAAACCGGCAGCGCGATCACGTGGAAATACCCGTCGTGCGTCCTGTCGGGCGAAGGTTCGGTCGGCGAATTCTACTCGGTCGCGGTGACCAACAATCGCCAGCAGGCCGACACCGGAACCAAGATGATCCACCTCGGCAAGAACACCCGCTCGACGATCGTGTCGAAGGGGATTTCGGCGGGGCGGTCGGACAATACCTATCGCGGTCTGGTCCGCGTCGCGGCGTCGGCGGAGAATGTCCGCAACTTCACCCAGTGCGATTCGCTGCTGCTCGGGTCGCAGTCGGGCGCGCATACCGTCCCTTACATCGAGGTGCGCAACCCTACCGCGCAGATCGAGCACGAGGCGACGACGTCGAAGATCAGCGACGACCAGCTTTTCTACGCGATGTCGCGGGGGCTTAACGCGGAGGAGTCGGTCGCGCTGATCGTCAACGGCTTCTGCCGCGAGGTTCTCAAGCAGCTCCCGATGGAGTTCGCGGTCGAGGCGCAAAAGTTGCTCGGCATCAGCCTGGAGGGCAGCGTTGGATAATCGGCTCGTCTTGATCGCCGTGCTCGCGCTCGCCGCGTGCGGATCACCGCCGACGCGCGCTCCCGTCGACGGCCAACTGGCGCGCGCCAAGGTCGATGCGGCGACCAACGATTATGCAAACTGCCTCGACACCACGGTCAAGCGGCTCGCAACCCCGACGACACAGGCCGCCGATGCCGCCGACGCGACATTCAAGGAATGTATGCCGGTGCGGGCCAAGCTCGTCGCCGAGGTCAGCAAGTTCCGTCGCATCGGTGCCCCCAAGGAGTCGGCCGAGTATAACACCGCCGTCGCCGAACAGTCGGTGCTGGCGATCGAAACCGATCTTCGCAGCCAGACGGTCGTTACCGCCGTCAGCACCAAGCTCGACCAGGAAAAAGCCCAGTAATGCTGACCATCACCGACCTTCACGCGACCGTCGACGGCAAGGCGATCCTCAACGGCCTGAGCCTGACGGTCGCCGCGGGCGAGGTCCACGCGATCATGGGCCCGAACGGTGCCGGCAAGTCGACGCTGTCGTACGTCCTCGCCGGGCGCGCGGGCTATGACGTCACCGGCGGTTCGGTGACGCTCGACGGGACCGATCTGCTCGCTTTGGACGCGCACGAGCGCGCGGCGGCGGGGCTGTTCCTCGGGCTGCAATATCCGGTCGAGATTCCCGGCGTGTCGAACCTGACCTTCCTGCGCACCGCGCTCAACGCCCAGCGCCGCGCGCGCGGCGAGGCCGAGGCGTCGGGGGCCGAGTTCATGAAGCTGGTCAAGACCGAGGCCGAGGGCTTCGGCCTGTCGATGGACATGCTCAAGCGCCCGGTCAACGTCGGCTTTTCGGGCGGCGAGAAGAAGCGCAACGAGATGGTCCAGATGGCTGTGCTCAACCCGCGCGTCGCGGTGCTCGACGAGACCGACTCGGGGCTCGACATCGACGCGTTGCGGGTGGTGTCGGACGGGATCAACCGCGGCCGCTCGCCGAACCGCGCGACCTTGCTCATCACCCATTACCAGCGCCTGCTCGACTATGTTGTCCCCGACCGTGTCCACGTCCTCGTCGGTGGGCGAATCGTCCGCAGCGGCGGCCCCGAACTCGCGCTGACGCTCGAGCGCGACGGCTATCAGGACATTGCCGCGTGATGGGCCGCACGACCGCGCTGCCGACCCGCCGCGACGAGGCGTGGCGCTATAGCGACCTCGCAGCGGTCGCGCGCGTCTGGCCGGTCGCGGCCCCCGAAGTCGTCGTCGTTCCCGCCGGGACGAGCCTGACCCGCGATATCCTCCAGGATGCCGCTGACGGCGCGGTCGGGATCGTCCAGCTCGATATCACCGTCGAAGCCGGGGCGCGGCTCGACATGACCGTGCTCAATCTCGGCGGCGCCTACGGCCGCGTCGCGCTCGACGTCACGCTCGGCGACGGCGCGCATTTCGGCCTCGGCGGGGTCATCCTCGGGCGCGGTGAGCAGACGCTCGAAATCGTCACCACCGTCCGCCACGCCGAGCCGAATGCGACGAGCCACCAGACGATCCGCAGCGTCCTCGACGACCGCGCGACGGGCAGCTTCCTCGGCAAGGTCGCGGTCGCGCGCGATGCGCAGAAGTCCGACGCGGTCCAGTCGGTCAAGGCGCTGCTGCTGTCGCGCTCGGCGACCGCCAACGCCAAGCCAGAACTCGAAATCTTCGCCGATGACGTCAAGTGCGCCCACGGCGCGACGGTCGGTGAATTGAACGAACAAGCTCTGTTCTACCTCGCCAGCCGCGGCGTCGGCCCGGCCGAAGCGAAGGCGCTGCTGACCGAGGCATTCATCGCCGATGCGTTGACCGGGAACGAGGCATTTGCCGCGCTGGCGGTCGACTGGCTGCGGAGCGCGGCATGAACGCCCCCGTCTTCAACCTCCGCCACGACCACCGCGCCGATTTCCCCGGCCTCGCCGACAATTGGGCGTACCTAGACTCCGCCGCGACCGCGCAGAAGCCCGCCGTCGTCATCGACGCGATCGCGCGCGCCTATGGCCCGGAATATGCGACCGTCCATCGCGGCGTCTATGCCCGCTCGGCGACGATGACCGAGCGTTACGAGGCAGCGCGTGCGACCGTCGCGCGCTTCATCGGCGGCAGCGCCGACGAGATCGTTTTCGTTCGCGGCGCGACCGAGTCGATCAATCTCGTCGCCAATTCGTGGGGCAACAGCCTCAAGCACGGCGACCGCATCCTGATCTCGGCGCTCGAACACCACAGCAATATCGTGCCGTGGCAGTTGCTCCGCGACCGCACCGGGATCGAGATCGACGTCGCGCCGCTGACCGCCGACCACCAGATCGACCTCGACGCGCTCGAAGCGATGCTGACCCCGCGAACGAAACTCGTCGCGCTGACGCACATCTCGAACGTGCTCGGCGGCGTCACCGATATCAAGCGGGTCGCGGCAGCGGCGCACGCCTCCGGCGCCTTGCTCCTCGTCGACGGCTGCCAGGCGGCACCGCGGTTGGCGATCGACGTCGCCGCACTCGGGGCCGATTTCTATACCTTCTCAGGGCACAAGCTATATGGCCCGACCGGCATCGGCGTCCTGTGGGCGCGCCGTGAGATCCTCGGCAGCATGCCACCATGGCACGGCGGCGGCTCGATGATCGAGACGGTGACCTTCGAACGCACGACCTACGCCCCCGCCCCCGCGCGCTTCGAAGCGGGCACCCCGCATATCGTCGGCGCGATCGGGCTGGCGGCGGCGATCGACTATGTCGAGGGCATCGGCATCAACGTCATCGACGCGCACGAACGCAGTCTCGCCCGCGCCGCGCGCGATGCCCTGCGCGGGATGAACTCGGTAGCTTTGTTCGGCCCCGACGCGTCGGCGGGCATCGTCAGCTTCGCGATCGCCGGGGTGCATCCGCACGATATCGGCACCATATTGGATGAAGGCGGGGTCGCAATCCGCGCCGGGCATCACTGCTGCCAGCCGCTGATGCACGTGCTTGGGGTGCCGGCGACGGCGCGGGCGAGCTTCGCGGTGTACAACGATCTGAGCGACGTCGAGCGTCTGGTCGACGGGGTCAAGCGAGTGACGAGGATCTTCGGATGAGCGATCTCAACGAGACTGGGCGCAGCTTCACCAGCGTCGAAGTCGACGAAGCCCCCATCGTGGCGAAAGCGCCCCCGGTCGGCTCCGCTCATCAGCGCGATTATCTCGAAGGCTTCCTCAACCAGCCCCCCGCGACGATTCCCGCCGATGCGCCCGGCGGCGAGGTCCATGATGCAGTGATCGAGGCGCTGCGCGGAATCTTCGACCCCGAAATCCCGGTCAACATCTACGACCTCGGCCTGATCTACGGCGTCGAGGTCGACGAGGGGCACGTCACCGTGTCGATGACGCTGACGACGCCGCACTGCCCGGTCGCCGAGACGATGCCCGGCGAGGTCGAGATGCGCGTGATGACCGTGCCCGGAGTCGCCACCGCCGACGTCAATCTCGTCTGGGACCCGGCATGGGACCCCGGCAAGATGTCCGACGAGGCCAAGCTCGAACTGGGGATGCTGTGATGGACGCCCTCGCCGAAGCGGCGATCGTCCCGCGTGTCCGCCGCCCGCGTCCCGCGCCGATCACCGTGACCGCCAACGCCGCCGCACGCATCGCCGACCTGATCGCCAAGGCCCCCGAAACCGCTGCCGGCGTCAGGCTGACCACCCCCAAGCGCGGCTGTTCCGGCCTCGCCTATTCATTGACCTATGTTACCGAAGCCAAGCCAGGCGACGAGGCGGTCGCGACCCCGGGCGGGACGCTTTTCATCGACGGCGGCTCGCTGATGTACCTGATCGGCAGCGAGATGGACTGGGCCGAGGACGATTTCGCCGCTGGCTTCGTCTTCAACAACCCCAACGCCAAGGGGCAGTGCGGCTGCGGCGAGAGCTTCACCGTTTGATCCGCAAGGTCGCCGTCGCCGGGCTACTCCTCGGCCTCGGCGGCTGCGTCTCGACCGTCGTCGGTGCCGCGGCAGACGTCGTCACCGCGCCGATCCGGATCGTCGGGGCCGGGATCAACACCGTCGCTCCCGGGCAGAAAGAGCGCGACCGCAGGCGCGGCAAACGTGCGCGCAAAGCTGAGGAAGCGCAGCGCAAGGCCGATGAGGCCCAGCGCAAGGCGGACAAAAAAGCCGCACGGAACAGGACGGTCTCGTCCGCGCTTTGACCCCCTGCCGGACGATAGGGAGCGCGTGATGGCCGAGGCAGAGGATTGCGATGTCGTCATCGTCGGCGGTGGCCCGGCGGGGCTGACCGCCGCAATCTATCTCGCGCGATTCCACCTGCGGACGATCGTCGTCGATGCCGGGCATAGCCGCGCCGAAACCATCCCATTGACGCGTAATCACGCCGGCTACCCCGGCGGGATTACCGGCACTGCGCTCGTCGCGGCGATGCGCGAGCAGGCGGTCGAATATGGCGCGTCGGTCGTCGTCGACCGGGTCGAGCGCATGGAGCGTGACGGCGACAGCTTCGTCGCACATGGCAGCGCCGGTTCCGTCCGCGCGCGCGCCGTCTTGCTCGCGACCGGCGTGTTCAACCACCGCCCGGCAATCGACGACGCCCTCCACGACGCCGCTCTCGCCGCGGGCGCATTGCGTTATTGCCCGATTTGCGACGGCTATGAGGTCACCGATCGCAAGGTCGGCATCATCGGTACCAGCGACCGCGGGACCAAGGAGGCGCTGTTCCTGCGCGGCTATACCGGCGACGTCACGCTCGTCGCCGCCGACGGGCCGCACGATTTGACGGCTGAACAGCGCGGCAGGCTTGCCGACGCGGGTGTCGTCCTGATCGACGGTCCGGCACGCGAGTTTACCCTCGACGCCGACGGGCTTTCGCTCACGGCGGCAGACGGGCGACTCTCGTTCGCTAGCGTTTATCCGGCGCTCGGATCGGAAATCCACTCCGAACTCGCCGAAGCGCTGGGCGCGAAGACCGAGAACGCCGGCTGCGTCATCGTCGACACGCACCAGCGAACGAGCATCAAGGGCCTCTATGCCGCGGGCGACGTCGTCCTCGGACTCGACCAGATCAGCCATGCGATGGGCGAGGGCGGGGTCGCCGCGACGACGATCCGCAACGACCTTGCCGAGGTCAGGCCGATGTACCGGTAGGGCGACGTCGCGGCGGGTCGCGAGCCAGCGCTGTCCTACAGGGTCGGCGATCGGCTATGATCGAGCGTTCGACCCGGTGCGTATCCGCCGGTGGCATGCTCTTTCTCATTGCTGGAAACTCCCCGGTGCCGATGCCGGAGCACTGTGCCGAAGCCCGCGATTCCTCGACGTGCAGTAGCTGATCGCCGCTTTCAGGCGTGAAAGGCTGGTCGCTCAGTGGACTTGTGTAACCTTCCGCGGCTGGCCGGCGGCCGATTAGCGCGCTGCCCGGATGCCCTGAGGGTACGTCGGTGACCGCGAAAAGCTGGTCGTTCAGTGGACTTGTGTAACCTTCCAGGGTCGCGGGCGCTCGGCCTCAGTCGTCCGGGCCGAGGCTGGCGTCGAGGTCGCGCGGGCGGATGAAGTGGCGGAGATGCGCGCAGCCGGCTCCGGCGTCGCGCCACGTCGCGATATCGAGGTCGAGGACCGCGAGCGTCGCCGTCGGATATTTGATCTCGGCCTCTCCCCGCAACGGATCGGCGTCGGGGGTGACGAGCAGGAGCAGGTCCTCCAGCCCCGGGTTGTGGCCGATCAGCAGCGCGGTCGCTGCAGATTCCTCGAAACCCTGGACGATATCGAGCAATGTCACCGCGCTCGCGAGATAGATGCGCGCGTCGAACATCGGGTTCAGCCGCCGCCGCAACCCGTCCTCGACCCCCTCGATGGTTTGGCGGACACGCACCGCCGGGGACGCGCGGACATGGTCGAAGGGTGCGCCATCATCGCCGCGCCCCTCGTCGCGCAGCCACTGCCCGATCCGCGCTGCAGCGCGCCGCCCGCGCCCGTTGAGCGGGCGGTCGAAATCGCGCTCGACGGGGTCGTCCCACGTCGACTTGGCATGGCGCAGCAAGGTCAGCGTCTTCACCGGCGTCGGCCCTTCGTCACCAGAATTCGGGCCTAGCGGTAGCGCACGAATATGACAACGAAGGTTTAATCGACGGGTGCGGCGATGTGCTGGCTGTCGCTGACGGCGGCGACGGCATCGTCGATGCCGACGCGGTCGATGCGGGTGCCGGCGGGGAAGGCGGTGAGGAGCCGGCTTGGTACAGCGGGGCCGATCAGGACGAAGGTGCCGCGGTCGTCGGCGCGGCGGATCAGCCGCCCGAACGCCTGCGCCAGCCGCCCGGCGGTGACGAGGTCGTCGTACGCCGCGCCGCCGAACGCCGCCCGGCGCGCGGCGTGGAGGACGGTCGGGCGCGGCCACGGCACGCCCTCCATGACGACGAGGCGCAACGACTGGCCGGGCACGTCGACACCATCCCTCAGCGCGTCGGTCCCGATCAGCGAAGCCCTTGGTTCGGCCCGGAAAATATCGACCAGCGTGCCGGTGTCGATCGGGTCGACGTGCTGGGCGTAGAGCGGAAATCCCGCCTTCGCCAGCGGGTCGGCGATCCGCGCGTGGACCGCGCGCAGCCGGGCGATCGCGGTGAACAGCCCGAGCGTGCCGCCATCCGCTGCCTCGATCAGCCGCCGGTACGCGGTCGCCAGCGCGGGGATGTCGCCGCGTTTGATGTCGGTGACGATCAGCACCCGGGCGTTGGTGGCATAGTCGAACGGACTGTCGACCGCGAACCGCTGCGGTGGCAAGGCGAGGTGCGTCACCCCGGTCCGCAGTTCTGACGTCCGCCAGTCGTCGTCGGGCGCACCGCTGTCCGCGCCATTGGCCGCACTGTTGCCCGCACTGGCCCGCACCGCTGTCCGCGCCCGCAGTGTTGCCGAGGTCACAACGACACCATGCGCCGGCTCGAACACCGCCTTCGCCAGCGGCCGCGTCGGGTCGAGCCAGTGGCGATGGACGCCGACGTCGAGCTCGCGGCCCTCGATCCGGTCGACCGCGAACCAGTCGATGAAGTCGGCGTCGGCGGGGCCGCCGAGCCGCGCGAGCAGCCCGACCCAGCTGCCGAGCGTCTGGCAGCGCAGCCGCAGCCCCGCCGCCGCGCCCTCGACCCGCGCACGCGCCGCGCCGTCGAGCCAGTCGGGGGCGTCGTCGAGGACCGCGACGAGCCGCGCCTCGAGTGCCGCGAGCGGGCGCGACAATGCCTCCAGCGCCTGCGCCGCCCCCTCGGCGGCCTCGACGACAGCGGGCTGGACCTCGGCGACTTCGGTTTCGAGGCTGTACCCGGCTTCGCTGTGCCCGGGCCGATCGGCGGCGCGGGCGAAGACCTGCGCACGGACGGCAGCGAGGAGAAGTTCGACCGGCCCGTCGGCGATGCCGGCAACGAGCCGCGCGCCCCAGCCATCGGCAGGCAGGGCGCGGGCGGCACGGCTCGCTTCCTCGAGCGCCAGCGCGCCTTCGGTGTCGTAGCTGATCAGGTCCGACAGCCGCGCCGACAGCCCGCGCCGTCGTCCGCGTGCGGTCTTCTCCGGGCCGAGAATCCAGCGGCGGACCTCGATCGCCTCGTTCCCGGTCAGCGCGACGGCGAAGGTTGCGTCGGCGGCGTCGAACAAATGATGCCCCTCGTCGAACACGATCCGCGTCATCGCCGCCCCCTCGGCGCGCCCGCGGACGGCGTTGATCATCACCAGCGCGTGGTTGGCGATGACGAGGTCGGCGTGGATGCTGGCGCGGGTCGACCGTTCGATGAAGCACGTCCGGTAGTGCGGGCAGCCGGCGTAAACGCACTCGCCGCGCCGGTCGGTCAGCGCGGCGAACGCCGGGCGCCCGAACAGGGTCATCAGCCACCCCGGCAGGTCGCCGCCGACCATGTCGCCGTCGCGGCTATACTCGGCCCAGCGTGCCGCGAGCTGGGCGAAGATTGCGGGCCGCCCGGCGAACCCGCCCTGAACCGCGTCCTCGAGGTTGAGCAGGCAGAGGTAGTTTTCGCGGCCCTTGCGGACGACGACCTTCGCCGCCTTGACCGTCGGGTCGTAGGCGCGCGCGGTCTCGTGATCCAACTGGCGCTGCAACGCCTTGGTATAGGTCGACAGCCACACCGTCCCCTGCGCGGTCTCGGCCCACAACGTCGCCGGGGCAAGATAGCCGAGCGTCTTGCCGATCCCCGTCCCGGCCTCGATCAGCGCGACATTGGGAGCGGACGCGAGGCTGCGCGGGCGGAAGGCATGCGCGGCGGCGCGGGCATACGCGCGCTGCCCCTCGCGGCGCTCGGCCCCGATCCCGAGCATCCGGTCGAGGCGGGCGTCGACCTCGCCGTCGGCAACCGCGACGTCGCGCGGCTTGGCGCGGGGCGGCGCGTCCTCCCACTTCGGCAACGTCGTGAACACCGTCCGTTCGGGACGTTCGGGGGCCTTGATCCGCCGCGCGACCTCGCTCCCCCAGCTCCAGCGGAGTCGGCCAAGCGCCTGCGCGATCCCGTACGCGCCGTGCCGTTCACGCCAGTCCGCCGCGCCGAGCCGGTCGAGCAACAGCGCCGCCGCGTCGCGCAGAAATCCGCTCTCCGCCGCCCCGTCGCCGGGAACCGGCAGGTCGAGGACCCGCGCCAGCCCCCCGGTGGTCGGCACGACGAAGCGCGCCGGATGGACGAAGGCAAACAGTTCGAGCAGGTCCATCCCCGACAATTCCGGATAGCCAAGGCGCGACGCGGTTACCGCCGCGTTGAGCAGCAGGTGTGGGGTATCCGCCGCGCGCCGGATCGCTTCCCCGCGCGACACCGGGACGGCATCGATCCAGATCCCGGCATGGTTGGCGACAAGCGCGGGGTAAGGGAGACCAGCGGGCATCGCCGCCGTATACCGCGAGAACGGAGACGGAACAACGGGTGGCGGCTCGCGGCCTGTCTGCGGAACGAACGCTTGCGCACCATTCCGCGTTGGTCGAGACGACCGGTTTTCGCGTTGATGGACAATGATGCGCAAATCACTCGTTGCAGCGGTCCTCGCGCTGCTGGTCCCGGCCATGGCTGGCGCCGATCCCGCGCCGTTCGACCTGTCGGGCCCGTCGCTCCAGATCACGGTTGCCCGCAACGGTCACGTGCTGCCGATCGCCGAGGTGGCGCAGCTTGCCGAGGGTGACGAGCTGTCGATCCGCACCAACCTGCCGTCCGATCAGTCGGCGCACTACCTGCTGGTCGCTGCCTTCCTGCGCGGGGCGACCAATCCGCCGCCGAAGACCTGGTTCTTCCAGTCGCAGACGTGGACGCCCAAGGGCGCTGCCGGACTGAAGCTGACCGTGCCTGCGTCGGCCCGGCAGGTAATCCTGTTCCTCGCCCCGGCAACCGGCGGCGATTTTTCGACGTTGGTCAACGCGGTCCGCGGTCGGCCCGGCGCGCTGGTGCGGGCGTCGCAGGGGCTCAATCAGGCGTCGCTCGACCACGCGCGGCTCGTCGCTTTCCTCGAGGCGGTCGGCAAGCGCGATGTCCTCCACCCCGACCGGCTCGAGACGATCACGCCGCTGTTGGCGCGCAGTCTCGCGGTCAAGATCAACCCGGACTGCCTGCAGAAGGTTGCCGAGTTGCAGGCGGCGTGCCTGATGCAGAACCAGGATTCGCTCGTCCTCAACGACGGTCACAGCAACGGCGTCGCCGACACGCTGACGGGGGCGGGGTCGGATGTCGCGCTCCAGCTCGCCGCGACGCCCAAGGCAGGGTTCGGCTATTACAGTCCGTATATCTCGGCGGTGCGCGACATCATCGGCGTGCTCAGTTCGTTTCACACCGCGCGCTACCAGTACATCCCGGCGCTGGCGACGACGGCGGGCGACCAGCTCGGCATGATCCTCAACGCCGTGCCGTCGTTTCACAATCCGAAGTCGGTGCTCGTCGCGGCGCTGCCCGCAGTTATCCCGTCACGGCTGCCGGTGCTCGAGAAGATCGAACCAGCGGCACCGGTCTGCGCCCGGAATGCCGAAGTCGTGCTCCCCGTCAGCGGCGCACCGCTCGTGTTTGCCACCGCCTACGCCCACGACATGATGCTGAGGGTGCCGACGAGCGATGGCCACGCGATCGAGTTGCCCGCCGTCCCGGTTGCCGAAAAAGGCGGCTTTGTCGTCGCCACCGGCGCGTTGGCCGCCGCGCATCTCGGCGATTCGATCGAGGCCGTACTTCACGGCAGCTGGGGTTTCGAACCGTTCGACGGGCCGACATTCCACCTCCAGACGCCGCGGCCGGGGCAGTGGCGCCTTGCCGACAGCGATACCGTCCCGGTCGTCGGGCGCGACGAGCCGATCACGCTGACCGGCGGTGCCGCCGGGTGTGTCACCGGGGTTTCGCTGCGGTCGGCATCGGGCGAGGCGCGGCCGGTCGCGTGGAAGGCGAGCGGGCTCGACACGATCGCGCTGACGCTGCCGCTGACCAAGTCCGACGCCGGCAAGATGACGCTGCTGATCGCGCACGACGGCGCGGCCGACGACGCCGTCACCGTGACGAGCTATGCGCAGCGGACGCGGGTCAGTGGCTTCGACCTCCACGCCGGCGACGATTTCGGCACGCTCACCGGGAATCGGCTCGACGAGGTCACGACCCTCGTCGTCGACGGCGCGACGTTCAAGCCCGGTGTCCTCGCCCGGACCAAGGACGGGGACACGCTGCGCATGGCGGCGGACGGCACGGCGGTCGACTGGACGCCCGGCCAGTCGACGACCGGGCGCGTGCGCTTCGACGACGGCCGTTCGAAAAGCCTCAAGATCACCGTCGGTGCGCCGCGGCCGATCGTGACGCTGATCGGAAAGAATGTGGCGCTGCCCGCGGTTGCCCCGCGCCTCTCGGTCAAGCTCGACGATACCGGCCAGCTGCCGCACGACGCGCGGCTGACCTTTTCGCTCCGCATGGGACCGGATACGACTTTCACCGTCCGCGATACTGTCGAGGTCGCGACCGTATCGGGCAGCGGCTCGACGATGCTGACGGCGTCGGCTGGCCTGACGCTGCAGGACGACCACGTCGCGGTGGCGGCTCTCGACGCCGCCACGGCGTTCGGGCCGTCGGTGTTCGGTCCGCTCCACTTCCGCGTCGTCCACGACGGGGTCGCCAGTGACTGGCAGGACCTCGGAACGCTCGTCCGCCTGCCCAAGCTCGACCGGCTGCGCTGCGCCGATAAACGCGGTGCCTGCGCGTTGACCGGGAGCGGCTTGTTCCTGATCGCCGCGGTATCGGCGACCCCCGACTTCGCCAAGCCGGTCGAGGTGCCCGAAGGCTATCCGGGAGACAATTTGGCGGTGCCCCGCCCCGTCGACGGGCAGCTGTACCTCAAGCTGCGCGACAACCCGGCAGCGATCGCGCGCATCGGCGGCTGAGCCTCAGCGTCCGGCGGTCCATCATCGCCGACGCAGGGCGAACGATGTCGAACCGCCGCCATTCCGGCCGGCGGCTACACTTCGACGCGCGATTGGTGCCACGCGATACACAGCGACACGCTTTGCCCGGATCGAGCCGCAGTCGGGCCCGATACCCTGATTGCGCCTGCCAGACAGGCTGCAGCTAGAGGAAACAGCCCATGAGGATCATACTCTCCGGCGTGGCGATCGCGACGTTGGCATTGACCGGTCTTGCCGGTCCCGCCAGCGCCCAGACGCCGCCACCGCGCGACGCCGCCACCCGCGACATGCCGCCGCCGCCGCCGCCCGGGGGCCCCTGCCGCGCCGACGGCCCCGCCGGCATGATGACGCCGCCCCCGCCGCCTCCCGGTGCACGCGGTGTCGATGCGCCCCGGCCGTCGCGGCACGGCCGGCGTGGTGACACGCGGTCGCCTGCCCCGCCGCCGCCGCCCGGCTGCGGTGCCATGCCGCCGCCCCCGCCGCCGCGGGGCTGATCCGGCAGAGTACGCGTCCGGCTTGCCGCCGGACGCGTACTCACGTCCGGGCACGCGGAACATCGCGATCCTGCAATATTCGATGGCCGGGAATTCCGTCTTCAGGCTGGAAACCGGGCGCAACAGGCGAGACGAAGCAATTGCAACAGGGGCTTCCGGTATGAGCGGATCGATCAGCTGGCTGCACATCGGCGACCTTCACATGGACGAAGCCGACGACATGGTCAGCCGCGACCGGCTCGCGCGCATCGTCGACGAAGCCAACACACATCTGCGTGGCGCGATCGATTTCGCCTTCCTGCCGGGCGACAACGCCAACCATGCAACCCCGGCACAATATCGTGCGATTGTCGAGACACTCGCGGGGCTCGACTTCCCGTGGCGCGTGATTCCGGGAGACCATGACTTCGAGGGCGGCGACCTCGCGACGTACGAAGCTGCGTTCGCCAAGGGCCACCGCCCCGAGGTTGAGGTCGTCGCAGGCCATCGCTGCATCTACCTCGACGTCATTTCCGCCGGAGCGGGCGGCCCCGACTTCCGGCTGACGATGCATCATCGCAATCGCCTGCTCGGCGAACTTGCCCGCGCCGAGGCGGAGGGGCAGACACCACTTGTGTTCATGCACGCCTATCCCGGCGACCTTGCCGCCGACGGCGACGAGATCGCGCAGATCTTCGCCGATGCACGTGTCGCCTTCGTCGACACCGGCCATACCCATTATAACGAGCTGCTGAACGACGGTCGCGTCGTCTATGGCGCGACGCGGTCGACCGGCCAGATCGAGGAAGACGGCGGACGTCCGGGCTTCTCGATCGTCACCGTCCACGACCGTGTACCGAGCTGGCGCTTCAAGCGGCTCGGCGGCGACTGGCCGTTCGTGCAGATCGTCGCACCCGCCGACTACCGGATGGTGACGCGCCCCGCCGACCCCCAGCAAGTGCCCCGCCCCGGCCCGGTCGAGATCGTCGCCAAAGTCTTCGGACGCGTCGATGGTCCGGTGACACTTTCCGCGGGCGGCAGGGATGCCGTGGCGATGGAGGCAATTCCCTGCACGTCCTTATGGCGGGCGAACATCACTTTGCCGTCGGGCTGCCACGAGCTGGTCGTGGCGACCGCCACCGACCGCGACATCGTCCGCATCCTTGTCCGCCCAATCGACGAAGTCCCCCGCCGGGCCCCGCCGATCGCCCCGGGACGCGACATTCACGCGATCGGCGCGTGGCCCGAACACGGGATCGACGGCACCCAGCTCGGCCCGAACAAGAATGGAATGCACCTGTGATGCTTGCCACCGGCGCCACGTGGGGGATCTGCGCCGCCGCCACCGCGGGCGTGATCACGCGCCCGTTCAAATGGCCCGAGGCGATCTGGGCGGTGACCGGCGCGCTGCTGCTGTTGCTGTTGGGGCTGATGCCGCCCGACGCGGCGCTAGGCGCGGTCGGCAAAGGCATGGACGTCTATCTGTTCCTGATCGGCATGATGCTGCTGAGCGAGACCGCGCGCGCGCAAGGACTGTTCGACTGGGTCGCGGCGACCGCGGCAAACCACGCCAAGGGTTCGACCCCGCGACTGTTCCTGCTCGTCTATGCCACCGGGATCGTCACTACGATCTTCCTGTCGAACGATGCGACTGCGGTGGTGTTGACCCCGGCGGTCTTCGCCGCGGCGAAAAAGGCGAAGGCCAATCCGCTGCCGCTGCTGTTCGCCTGCGCGCTGATCGCCAACGCCGCGAGCTTCGTGCTGCCGATCTCCAACCCCGCCAATCTCGTCCTGTACGGCGGCAAGATGCCCCCGTTGGGTCAGTGGTTCGCCTCGTTCGGGCTGCCGTCGCTCGCCGCGATCGTGGTGACGTTCTTCGCGCTGCGCTGGATCGAGCGCGAGCGGATCACCGGCACCTGCCAGAGCGACGCCGAGCGTGAGCCGCTGTCCGCCGGTGGCAAGGCGGCGTTCGCCGGCATCGTCGCGACGGCGGTGCTGCTGATCGCGATGTCGGCATTCGACCTGCCGCTGGGCTTGCCGACCTGCCTTGCGGGGCTGGCGACGACGCTCGGGGTCTGCGCACTGGCGAAACGCTCGCCGTTCGAACTGGCCAAGTCGGTCTCATGGAGTGTCCTGCCGCTGGTCGCCGGGCTGTTCGTGCTGGTCGAGGCGCTCGACCGCACCGGCGTGATCAGGCACGTCGCCGATGCCCTGAAGGCGCTGGCGGCCGATCCGGTCCGCGGCGCGGCGCTGTCGGGAACGGTGCTCGCCTTCGCGTCGAACCTGATGAACAACCTGCCCGCCGGGCTCGTCGCGAGCACCGCCGTCGCGCAGGCGCATCCCCCGCGCCTGATGGTCGACGCGCTGTTAATCGGCGTCGACCTCGGCCCCAACCTGTCGATCACCGGCAGCCTCGCGACGATCCTGTGGCTTCAGGCGATCCGCCGCGAGGGTGAGGACGTCGGCTTCTGGAAGTTCCTGAAAGTGGGCTCGGTCACCATGATCCCGGCGCTCGCTGCGGCGCTCGGCACAAGGCTGTTACTTGGTTGATACGGATTCCGCGCGAACGAACCGGCTGCGAAGCAGTGTGAGATTTAAGCTGGCCCCCAGACGCTGATCGAATTCGACTCGCCAATCGCCGATGCGTAGCTGACACCGGTCCGCTCGGCGTTGTTTGCTGCCGTACCCCAGCCGCCGTTGGCATGGCGAATGATCGCGAAAGCATGTCCGTTACTCGCGGGCGTGTTGAATTTGGCCGCCTTGGTGTTGCACGCGAAATAGCGCCCGGCCGCGAGTGTGCTCATCCGAAGCTTGAGGTCGCTCCACTTCTCATCCCGCGTCACTTCGGCCAACGGCAAACCGGCGACGATGCGCAAAATGGCTCCGTCGTTCTCCAAAGCGATCCCGTCAGGAACCCAGCCTCGCGACACCAACAGGTTGACGGTGGCGTTGACGCCGATGCCCAGCACCTTGGAAAACGCCATCGCAACGCAATTGGTATCGTAGTTGCGCATGCCGCCGACCGGCGAGCTGTTGTTTAACGCTACACCTTGGATCAGCTGCGCAACCATCGTTCGATCTCCGTCGTCTTGCTGAGATATCGAACCGGCCAAGTCATGCCAAGTGTAGAGAGCGCGTGTGCGATGCGAACGGCACTCCACTACGGCCGCTATCTTCCATTTTTCAGGAGCATAGCTCCCGATCTAAGCGGATACTGCTTCGAAGCGGAAGCTCATACCCCGTCGTCACCGGCGCGATGCCGGGCCACATCGAGGAACCCGCCGTGACCCAGACCACCCACAACGCGTCCCGAACGCCGGTTGCGGGGCACGGGCGAGCCGCGCAACGATACTGGCAGCCGCGGCGCTCCTTGCTGGCGCCGCGCCAGCCATCGCCCAGGTCCAGCATGCCGACCGCATCCTCCTGCTCGACCTCGCGGTTGAGGCCGCGAGCGAGGCGGTGCATGTCTGCGCTCGGCAAGGCTGGCCCGTGACCGTGACGGTGGTCGATGCCGAGGGCGTGGTTCGCGTCCAGCTGAAGGGCGACCACAGCACGATCCACACCCGCGACTCCAGCTTCCGCAAGGCTTACACCCAGGTGACGCTCGGGCCCGTTTTCGGGTTCGACCGGCTGAGCGACGGCGTCGCTGCGCTTCGCGTCAGCCCCGCCGCCGGAGCCTTCGCGACCCTCCCCGACATACTGCTCCTTGCCGGTGCGGTGGCAGTGAAGGTCGACGGCGAGGCCATTGGCGCGGTCGGCGTCGGCGGGGCTCCGGGCGGTGACAAGGACGAGGCGTGCGCCGCCGCGGGCCTCGCGCGCATCTCCGTGCGTCTCGGTTCCCTCACCGCGCCCCCTGCGCGTTAACAGTGAAGGCGGTCGGACGCGCCCCCTGCGGCCGCCTCAGCCGACTGCAGCGACTTCCGCAAAGAAATCGATAAAGCCGAGCGTGGCGTCGTCGAAGCCGAGCACCTTCGGGTTGCTGCTGTCGATCAGCATATATTCGTCGGGCGCGTGGGCGCCGTTGCCGTGGCCGAAGCCGAACTGGCCCGCAGGCAGCGAGACCGGCGGCGATGTGAAGACGAACCCCGGCCACGACCCCGACAGGCGCGGATAGACCGATGTCTTGACCCCGGCGCGGGCGTAGGACGCGAGCTCGGCCTTGATCAGCGTCGAGGATTCGCTCGTCTCGGTCGGGTCGTAGCCGCCGCTGACATTGACCTCGATGTCGCCGAAGCCGCGCCTGGCGAGATGCGCCTTGAGCTTGGTGACGCAGTCGTCCTTCGTCTGGTCGGGCACGAGGCGCAGATCGAGCTTGGCGACCGCGCGCGACGGCAGGATCGTCTTGCCGCCGGGGCCGGTATAGCCCGCGACGAGCCCCTCGATGTTGACCGTCGGCATCGCTGCTTCGCGTTCGAGCACCTGCGGCCAGCTGAGGTCGCCGACGAAATGCTTGATGCCCATGCCGCGCATCGCCTCCGCCGGATCACGCTTCGCCGCCGAGTCCGCGATCAGCGCCTTTTCGCGCGCCGTAAGCGGGCGGACGCGGTCGAACCAGCCATCGATGACGGGTGTGTTGCCGTCGGCGCTGACCAAAGTCGCGAGCGCCTCGACAAGGTGCCACGCCGGGCTGTCGACGATCGCCTTGTTGCTCGAATGCAGGTCCTTCGCCGGTCCGCGCCCCCACTTCTCGCCCGACGCGACGAGTTCGAGCTCGACAATGCCCTTCGCGCCGAGGTTGACGACGACGCCGCCGTCGACCGGGTTTTGCCACCCCGACGGAATGATCGCGCCGACGCACGGCTTGAGCGCGGCAAGAACGTCGGGGCGCCGGACGATCTGCGGGAAATGCGGCGAGCCGATCTCCTCCTCGCCCTCGGCGACGAGGACAAGGTTGACCGGCGGCTTGCGCCCGGCGGCCTTGTACGCATGAAGCGCCGCGAGAACGACCGCCTCGGGACCCTTCTGGTTGGTCGCGCCACGCCCGATCATGACCTTACCGAGCCCCGGCCGGTCGACGATCTTGCCTTCAAGCGGAGGCGACGACCATTCAGCCGGGTCGAACTGTTTGACGTCGTACATGAAATACAGCGCGAGCGTCTTCTTCGCGCCATTGTTCATCGTCGCGAACACCCCGGGTACGCCGTCGGTCGGCACCCGCTCGACGTGTTCGAAGCCGGCATCGGTCGCGAGCTGCATCATGTATTTGCAGCCCTCCTCGATGTTGCGCTTTTCGGCGGCGATCGTCGGCAGCGCAATCCAGTCGCGCAGTCGCCGGATCGCGGCGTCGTGTCCGGCCGCGACCGCGCGACGCAGCGCGGGGTCGGCATCGGCGAGCACCGCACCCGGCATTGCCAGCGCCGCCCCGAGCGCCGCGCCCTTGAGGATCGTCCGTCGGTCGGTCGTCGTCGTCATGCTAATCCCCCGATCGGCTTGGTCGTAATGCAGGAAAGCACGGCGCCCTCGGTCTGCCAAGATGAAAGCCCGGCAGCACCGACATTCTCGCAGCGCTTGCCGCGACGTGCTCGACGTGGCGGTGACCCCGCCCCTTGCCTCCCCCGTCATAATTGTTGACACACCCGCAATGACCGACACCGATATTCGCACCGCTGCCATGACCAACAAGGCGTGGCCGTTCGAGGAGGCGCGCAAGCTGCTCGACCGCTATCCGGGGGGGCCGGCGAAAGGGCATGTGCTGTTCGAAACCGGCTATGGCCCATCGGGGCTGCCGCATATCGGTACCTTCGGCGAGGTCGTTCGGACGACGATGGTGCGGCGGGCGTTCGCCGTGCTGTCCGACGTGCCGACGCGGCTCGTCGCGTTTTCCGACGACATGGACGGCTTCCGCAAGGTGCCCGACAATCTGCCCGAGCAGGAGATGCTGCGCGCCCACCTCGGCCAGCCGTTGTCGGCGGTGCCCGATCCGTTCGGGACGCACGCGAGCCTTGGCGCGCATAACAATGCCCGGCTGCGCGCCTTCCTCGACCGTTTCGGTTTCGACTATGAATTTATGTCATCGACCGATTGCTATCGCGGCGGCATGTTCGACGCGACGCTGCTCAAGGTGCTGGCGAATTACGACGCGGTGATGGGGGTGATCCTGCCAACGCTCGGCCCCGACCGGCGCGCGACCTATGCGCCGTTCCTGCCGCTTTGCCCGCGCACCGGGATCGTGCTGCAGGTACCGCTGACCGCGCGCGACGCCGATGCTGGGACGGTGAGCTACGCCGACCCGGTGACCGGCGACACCGTCACCGTTCCGGTCACCGGCGGCCATTGCAAGCTTCAGTGGAAGGTCGACTGGGCGATGCGCTGGGTCGCGCTCGGGGTCGATTACGAGATGGCGGGCAAGGACCTGATCGACTCGGTGACGCTGTCGGGGCGGATCGCGCGGATTTTGGGCGCGAAGCCGCCCGAGGGGTTCAACTATGAACTGTTCCTCGATGCCGCCGGGGGCAAGATTTCGAAGTCGAAGGGCAACGGGCTCGGGGTCGACGAATGGCTCAAGTACGCCGCGCCCGAAAGCCTTGCGCTGTACATGTACCAGTCGCCGCGCAAGGCGAAGCGGCTGCATTTCGACGTCATCCCCAAGGCGGTCGACGAATATTTCGCCTTCGCCGCGGCGTATCCCGGGCAGCCGGTCGACCAACGGCTCGGCAACCCGGCGTTCCATTTGCATGGCGGCGACCCGCCGGCGATCGACCTGCCGCTGACCTTCGGGCTGCTGCTCAACCTTGTCACGGTGGCGGGGACGAGCGACCCCGCGGTGCTGTGGGGGTATGTCTCGCGGTCGTTCCCGGGGACGAGCGCGGCGACGCATCCCGAACTCGACGCACTGGTCAATTACGCGATCCGGTATGCGCGCGACTTCGTCGTGCCGACGCTGGCGCGGCGCAAGCCCGATGCCCGCGAAGCTGCCGCGCTCGCCGATCTCGACGCGCGGCTCGCCGCGATCGGACCGGGAGCCGACGCCGAGGCGTATCAGAACGAAGTCTACGAAGCCGGCAAGGCGGCGGGATTCGACCCGCTGCGCGACTGGTTCAAGGCGCTGTACGAAACCCTGCTCGGGACCAGTAATGGCCCACGGATGGGATCGTTTATCGCCCTTTACGGGTTGGAGGGTGCGCGGGGCCTGATTGCGGAGTCGTTAACGTGATGAAATCCCTGCTGGCAGCGCTGCTGCTGTCGACGTCGACCGCCGCATTCGCCTCGGCAGCGACGCTGTTTCATGACGGTCGCTTCAACGAGGCGGCGACGGCGGGACGTGCCGAGGGGACTGCGGACTCGCTGGTCCTTGCCGGACGCGCGGCGATCATCGTTGCCAGCTTCGACACGGTCGATCGCGACAAGGCGAAGACGCTGATCGACCAGGCCGACCATGATTTCGACGCGGCGCTGCAACTCGCGCCGAACGACCTCGATGCACAACTCCAGAAGGCGACGGCGGTCGGGTATCGCGGCAAGCTCGCCAAGTCGCCCGGGCTGGCGAAGGAGACGCGCAGCCGGATGGAGGCGGTTCTCGCCCGCGATCCGTCGAACGGCCTCGCCTGGGCATCGCTCGGAGGGTGGCATGCGGGCGCGGTGTCGACGATCGGCAAGTTCCTTGCGGGCACCTTGCTGGGGGCGAACACCAAGGTCGCGATCGCCGACTTCGAGACCGCGCTTACCAAGGACCCGAAGAACCCGGTTCATGCGGCGTTCTATGGCCTGACCCTGCTCGACATGGGACCCGACAATGCCTCGCGCGCGCTGCAGGTGCTCCAGATGGCGGCGCGTGATCCGGCGCGCGATGCATATGAATCACTGCTCAAGAAGGCCGTGGCGCAGGTCATCCCGCCGCTGACGGCGGGCGACTTCAAGAGTGCGCAGGCGCAGGCGCGCAAGCTGTTGCCGTTCGGCAAACTCGCCGCTTAAGGGTCGTCGCCCCAGCTTGCTACGATCTGCCGCAGTGCCTCGCGCAAGGGGCTGGCTTTCGGCACGTCGTCGAAAAAACGCTGCTGGTGGCCGCTCGCGCGCGGCATCGCCTCCGCCAAGGCGGCAAGCCCGGCGGGGGTCAGCACGACCTGCTTTATCCGCGAATCGGTTGGGCTGCGCGGGCGGGAGATCAGCGACTTTTCGGCCAAGGCTTTGAGCAGGTTTGATAACTGCATCGGGTGAATGTTGCTCAACGCGGCGAGATCGGGTTGCGTCACCGTCGCTCCGTCGCGACTAAGCCACGCCGTCTGGACGAGCGCGACGAACTGGAGATGCGTCAGGTCGATGTCGGCGAGGGCGCGGTCCATCTCGCGTTGGTGCCGGTGCGCGACGCGCCACAACAGGCAGCCGATCGCGTCTTCGGGACGTTGCATTCTCGCAGTCGCGAACAATTCCGTGATTGTGGCGGCGTTCATGCTTGTTGGATATCATAAACGCGTTTAGAAAGCCAGCATGACTCCTTCCGAAAACTCCGATTCTGGCGACAAGCCCGAGGATACCGCGCGGCCGTCGTCCAAGGGCGACGACAGCAAGCCCGACGATGCCGGACAGGACGGCAAGCGTATCGGCGACGGCGGTGCCGACGGCGCGAAGAAGGATGGCGCGAAAGACGGCGACGAGAACAAGGACGGCGAGAAGAAGGACGACGGTGATCCGCCGCCGAAGCCGCTCAAGGAACGCCCCCTCCTCCTGCTCGGGATCGCGGTCGTCCTGATCGCGGCGATCATCGGCGGCGTGCTCTATTGGCTCGACGCGCGGCAGTACGAGTCGACCGACGACGCCTATATCGACGGGCACATCGTTCGCGTCGCACCGCAGGTTTCTGGCATCGTCCGGCAGGTGCTGGTCGACGACAATCAGATCGTCGGCCCGCGTGAACTGCTCGCAGTGATCGACACCGCCCAGCCGCAGGCGAAGTACGAAGGCCTCGTCGCGCAGGCGAAGCAGGCGCGCGCAACCGTGGTCGAGGCGCAGGCACAGGTCGGCGTCTCGCTGGCGCAGGTCGCAGCGGCGCGGGCGAACGTCATCCAGCCGCAGGCCGATCTCGACAAGGCGCTCGCCGACCTTGCCCGCTACCGTACGGCACAGGCGATCGATCCCGCCGCCGTTGCCGCGCAGCAGGTCGATGCCGCGGTCCAGGCGGTCAATTCGGCGCGCGGCCGCCGCGATGCCGCGATCCGCCAGGTCACGCAGGCACAGGCGCAGGTCAAAGCCAGTCGCGCGCAGGTCGTCGGCGATCGTACTGCGATCGGTGCCGCCGACGCACAGGTCGCGGCGACGGGGGTCGATCTCGCCAATAGCCGGATCATCGCGCCGATCGTCGGCAGGGTGACCAACCGCAACGTTTCGCCCGGGTCGTACGTCCAGCCGGGGCAGGAAATGCTTGCGATCGTGCCGCTCAAATTGTGGATCACGGCGAACTTCAAGGAAACCCAGCTCAAGCTGATGCGCGTCGGCCAGCCGGTCGACATCACGATCGATACCGTTCCCGACGTCGCTTTCCACGGCCATGTCGAATCGTTCCAGCGCGGCGCGGGACAGGCGTTTCAATTGCTTCCCGCCGAGAACGCGACGGGCAACTTCGTCAAGGTCGTCCAGCGCGTGCCGGTTCGCATTTCGATCGATTCGCCCGGTATCCAGTCGTACCCGGTCGGCCCCGGCATGTCGGTCGTCCCGCGCGTCAAGGTCCGCTGAGTTGGCCGGACCGAGCGGCGGTGGCGGCGGCTGGGACGCGTCGCGATCGGCGGCGGGCAATCGCTCGCCGTGGCTGATCGTCGGCGTGATCTCGATCGCGACCTTCATGGAGGTGCTCGACACCGCGATCGCCAACGTCAGCCTCGACCACATCGGGGGCAGCCTGTCGGTCTCGCCCGACGAATCGACATGGGTCCTGACGAGCTATCTCGTGTCGAATGCGATCATCATCCCGATCTCGGGATGGCTGTCGAACGTCATCGGCCGAAAGCGCTATTACATGCTGTCGGTCGTGCTCTTCACCGCTGCGTCGTTCCTGTGCGGCATTTCCCCGAACATCCAGACGCTGATCATCGCGCGCATCCTCCAGGGGATCGGCGGCGGCGGGCTCGCTCCGTCGGAGCAGTCGATGCTCGCCGACACATTCCCGCCAGCGAAGCGCGGGCAGGCGTTCGCCGCCTACGCCTTCGTCATCATCGTCGCGCCGGTGCTCGGGCCGACGATCGGCGGATGGGTCACCGACAGCTATTCGTGGCACTGGATCTTCCTGATCAACGTGCCCGTCGGAGCGCTGTCGCTGTTCCTCGTCGGCACCTTCGTCGACGAACCCAAGGCCTTGGTCGAGGACCGCAAGGCGCTGTTGAAAAAGGGCATCAGCGTCGACTGGGTCGGCTTCCTGCTCGTCGCGATCGGCCTCGGCAGCCTCGAACTGTTCCTCGATCGCGGCGAACGCGACGACTGGTTCGGCAGCGGCTTCATCACCGCGACGGCGATCGTCGCGGCGGTCGCGATCGCCTTCCTCGTTATCTGGGAAACCACGCGCAAGGATCCGATCGTCAACCTCCGGCTGATGGCGAATCGCAATTTCGCCGCCGTGCTCGCGGTGATGTTCACCACCGGTGTGATCCTGTTCGGCTCGACCCAGCTTATCCCGCAGATGCTCCAGCAGGTGTTCCATTATACGGCGACCAACGCCGGTCTGGCGATGACCGCGGGCGGGATCGCGACGGTGTGCGCGGTGCCGATCGTCGGCCGCATGGTCGGCAAGGTCGACGTCCGGCTGCTGCTCGGCGGGGCGCTGCTCGTCTCGGCGGCGGCGCTGTGGCACCTGACCTCGCTCGATACCAATGCTAGCTTCGCCACGGTCGCATGGTCGCGCGCGTTCCAGGCGGTCGCGCTGCCGTTCCTGTTCGTGCCGATCACCAACGCCGCGTACACCGGGCTCAAGCCGAAGCAGACGTCGGAGGCGTCGTCGCTGCTCAACGTCTTCCGTAATCTTGGCGGGTCGGTCGGCATTGCGATGAGCCAGGCGGTGTTGAGCGACCGCACCCAGATCCACCAGTCGCGGCTGGTCGAGCATCTCAATCCGCTCGCTCCGAACTATCCAGCGGGGCTGTCGAACATCGAGTCGGTGCTACGCAATGCGGGCATGGCGGCGGGACAGGCGCAGCAGGCCGCGCTTGGGCAACTCTACCAGATCGTTCAGCGGCAGGCGTCGATGATGGGCTATCTCGACGTCTTCGCGGATCTGATGATCTTCACCTTGTGCGTCGCGCCGGTCGTGTTCCTGCTGAAGACCCCCAAGGGCGGCCAAGGAGGCGCGGCATGAAGCGGTTTTTCCTCACTGCATCGCTGCTGGCCGTCGCGGGCTGCAAGGTCGGACCGAATTACGCGGTTCCCGAACTGCCGGTGCCACCGCGCTTCGTCGAGGCGACGGCTCCGGGGGCAACCGCCGACCCGTCGCATTGGTGGACGCAGTTCAACGATCCCGAACTCGACCGGCTGATCACGCGGGCCATCGCGGGTAATCTCGATCTCCAGACGGCGAAGACGCGGATCACCGGCGCGCGGGCGCAGGAGCGCGAGGCGCGGTCGGCGCTGCTGCCGTCGGCCAACGCCAGCGCCGGGGTCAACCGCATCGACTTCAGCAAGAACGCGGGGCTCGCCTCGCTGGCCAGCGCGTTCGGCAGCGGCGGCGGCGGGGGCTCGACCCCGGGTCAGGGCATCGCGCTGCCCGGCAGCGGGATCACGACCTGGTCGATCGGCATTGATGCATCATGGGAAGTCGACCTGTTCGGCGGTGTCCAGCGCGGCATCGCGGGCGCGCGCGCGCGCACCGCCGCCGCTGAATGGAACGTCCGTGACATGCAGGTCAGCGTCGTCGCCGAGGTTGCTTCGGACTATTTGATGCTGCGCTCGCTGCAGAGCCAGATCGCGATCGCCAAGGCCGAACTCGTCCGCCAGCAAGCGACGCTCCGGCTGATCGACGCGCGGCAGTCGGCGGGGCTCGTCTCCGAACTGCCGCAGCGCCAGCAGTCGCTCCAGCTGTCGAACGTCGCCGCGACGCTGCCGCAGCTCGAGGCACGCGCGCGCGACCAGATCCATGCGCTCGGGGTTCTCGTCGGCGAGGGGCCGGGGGCGTTGACCGCCGAGCTCGATCCGGCGGCGCTGCTTCCCGCGCTGCCGCCTGCGGTCCCCGCCGGGCTGCCGTCGGACCTGCTCCGCCGCCGTCCCGATGTCCGTGCCGCCGAACGCCAGCTCGCCGCCGCGACCGCCGACGTCGGAGTCGCCACCGCCGATCTCTATCCCAAGTTCAACCTGATGGGCATGGCCGAGCTGATCTCGACCAGCCTCGCGACGTTGGTCGAGCGGAATTCGATCCAAACGACGGGGAATGCCGCGTTCACGCTCCCGATCTTCGACGGCGGCAAGCGGCGCGGGGTGATCGCCGAGCGCGAGGCGAGCCGGGCCGAGGCGCTGCTGACGTACAAGAAGACCGTGCTCGTCGCGGTGCAGGACGTTGAGGACGCGCTCGCCGACTATAATGCCGAGCTCAAGCGCAATGCCGAGCTCCGGCGCGGTGTCGCCGCCGCCGAACGCGCGACGCAGCTCGCACAAGCAAGCTTTCTCACCGGGCTGACCGATTTCCAGCCGGTGCTCGATGCGCAAGGATCGGTGCTGTCGAACCGCAACACGCTCGCCCAGTCCGACGCGACGCTGCTGACCGACCTTGCCCGGTTGTACAAGGCGTTGGGCGGGGGTTGGGAAGCCTGATGCCCACAGCGAGACGGCCGGGCCTTGATGGGCCCGGCCGTCTCATTCATGTCCGTCGCCATTGGGCGGCAGTCACGCGCCTCGGCTAGCGGTACATCCACCGACCGTGCTGGCGAAAGCGGTGATGGTAATAACGGCCGTTCGAGAAGTAGCGGCCGCGCATCTCCCGGTGGTCGTGGCGCATCATGCGCCGATCGTGGCGGAAGTCGCGGCGGTCATGGCGCATTTCCATCCGGTCGTGGCGGACGTCCATCCGGTCCTGCGCGCTCGCAGCAATCGACGCGCCGAGCGACGCGACGGCCGCCGCAGCAAGAAGCAAGTTTTTGATCATTATGCTCTCCTAAAGGTCAGATCATTACGCGCCGGAACCGATATCGCTCCGGCGCGGGAATGGTAAATTAGTAGAAGATGCCGCGGATGACGCGGACGACATAGCCGTCGTAGCCGCGGATCAGCAGGGCATCGGGGCCGACGCGGATCCAGCGCGTGCCGCCGTAAGCGGGCGGAAGCTGGTAATAGCCGGGGTTGCCGATCCAGTAGTTGCCGCCGAAAAACACGCGCGGCAGGAATGCGCCGGGGGCGTAATAGCGATAGCCATAGCCGCGCGGGTAATTGAACGCCGGGCCACGCCAGCGGCCATAGCCCTCCGCCGCCTGGAAATTGCGGCGGTCGTCGCCCCAACCGCGATGCTCGCCCTGGCGGTAGCCCTGGGCATAGCCGCCGCGATTGTCGCCGCCACGGAAGTCGCGATGATCACCGCCACGGTTGTCGAAACCACGGTTATCGCCGCTGCGGTTGTCGCCACCGCGCTGGTCGCCACGGTTATCGCCGCCGCGCTGGTCACCGCCACGGTTGTCGCCACCACGATTGTCACCCCGGTGGTCGCCATCCCGATGTTCAAAATTCTGATCGCGGGGTGCTTCCTGCGCGAAGGCAGGGACAGCCGCCGTCAGCAGGAGCGCGGACAAGATCAACGTACGCATGGCAATCCTCTGTTTAACGCGACGGCACATTGCCATCGACATCTGGATTGCCACACGACCCCTGAACCGCGTGTGAGTTCCGCCGTTATCCGGCGTTCATCGATTCGTTACTGCACCGTGCCTTGGACGACGCGCTAGAGAAAGCGGGCGACGACATCACGATAGCTGCGGCTGACCTTGATCTGCGTCCCCGAACCGAGGACGAGGAAGCATTCGCCGTTGGTGTGCGGCTTGACCGATTTGACGTTGTCGAGATTGACGATCGTCGAGCGGTGGACGCGCTGGAAGCGGCGCGGATCGAGGCGCTTCTCGAGGTCCTTCATTGTTTCGCGCAGGATCAGCGTCTGGTCGGCGGTGTAGATGCACATGTAATCGCCGGCGGCATCGATCCGCTCGATATCGTCGACCTCGACGCGGAAAATCTGCCCGCGATCCTTGATGTTGATGATCCGCTCGAAGCGATTCGCCGCCGGATCGGCGTCCGCCGCCATGTCGTCGGGCATCGAATCGGGAGCGACCTGGACAAGTATGTCCTTGAGCCGCTCGCGCTCCTCACAGCTGCGCTTCTCGTCGAGCCGGGTGCGGACGCGGTCGAGCGTCGCGGCAAGACGGTCCTCCTCGACCGGCTTCATCAGATAGTCGACGGCATGCGCCTCGAACGCCTTCACCGCGTGCTGCATGTACGCGGTGACGAAGACGAACAGCGGCGGCTCGACCTCGGCCAGCCCGCCGACGACCGAAAAGCCGTCGAAACCCGGCATCTGGATATCGAGGAAGACGAGATCGGGCTTGAGCGTCTTGATCGCGCGGATCGCCTCGCGGCCATTGGCGCAGCGCTCGACGATCTCGACGTCGTCGAACGGTGCCAGCCGCAGCTCGAGCCCCTGGATCGCGAGGCGTTCGTCGTCGACGAGGATGGTGCGAATCATACTGCGCTTTCCCTGGTCCATTGTCCCGGTACCTGCGCCCCCGCCTTCAGATCGATGCGGCCGCCTTCGGTTGCCACCGAAAGCTCGTCGCTCGTTTTGCCGTCGTCGGTCTGGAACGGCAAGTCCAGCAACACGATCAGACCGCGCGGCAGGTTCGGTTCGAGCTCGAACCGATGGTCGTCGCCATACGCCTGAGCGAGCCGATCGCGAATGTTCGGCAGCCCGACACCCGTTCCCGACGTAGTCACCGGGGCCTCGCCGTTCAACGCCGCGAAGTCGATCCCCGGGCCGGTGTCGGCAACGGTGATGATCAGGCGGCGGTTCTCGTTCGCCCCAAGGACGCGGATATCAATGTCGATGTCGGCCCCGTCCTCGCTCGGCGTCACCGCATATTTGACCGCGTTTTCGATGATAGGCTGGAGGATCAGCGACGGCAGCCGCGCGATCATCGCCTGCGGCTCGATCTCGAACCGCGCACGCAGCCGCTCCTCAAAGCGCGTCCGCTCGATGTCGAGGTAGAGCTTGAGCGCCTCGGTTTCCTGCGCAACCGTCGCCAGCCCCTCGCGCTCGCCGACGAGGCTGTAGCGGAGGAACGACGACAGGCGGCTGAGCATCGCGTTCGCCCGCTCGGTCTGCTTGAGCAGCACCAGCGTCGAGATCGAATTGAGCGTGTTGAACAGGAAATGCGGGTTGAGCTGGTAGCGCAGCATCTCGAGCTGTGCCGAATTCGCCTGCGCCGAGACACTGACCATCCGCGCCGACTGGTCGGCGAGCAGGAGGTAATAGTTGATGCCGAAATACAGTCCGCTCCACGCGCCGAGCACCGAGAAGTCGAGCAGGATCGCGCCGAGGAACTCGATCCCCTGCGGCTTCCACCCCGGCTCGTAGAAGGTCGCGTGCGCCCAGACCTCGAGCGTCGAGAACAGCGCCGACGCCGCGCTGAGGATCAGCAGCGTCAACGTCCAGACGAAAACGGCGCGCATCGTGATGACCCGCCGATACGCTGCGGCCATCAGCAGCGTCAGCGAAAAACCCGTTGCGGTGACGATGATCGTCGGCAGGACGAAGGTCAGCCCCATCCGGTTGGCGAGGCCGCCAAGCGTCCGCACGAGCAGATAACCACCCCAGCCGCCGCCCTGGAGCAACCAGAAGGCACGGTTCTTGTCGGTGAAAAAGCCCTGGTGGCGGAGTTCGGGGCGCAACATCGGCGATGGTTTACCGGGTTGGGGGGTTTTGGGAAACCTCCCCGGAGGAACCCGGCGATCGGCCTTAGTCTTCCGGCGCAATCCGGACCCTGAGCCCGTCGAGTGCCGGGGTAAAATTGATCTGGCACGACAGGCGCGACGTCGCGACGCGGTGGTCCGAGCTGTCGAGCAGGTCGTCCTCGTCGAGATTGGCCGGGCCGACTTTGTCGAACCACTCGGGATCGACATAAACGTGACAGGTGGCGCAGCTGCACGATCCGCCGCACAGCGCGAGGAGTTCGTCAAAGCCGCCGTCGCGGATGATCTCCATCACCGAATGGCCGGGCTTGGCGGCAACTTCGGCTTCGGTTCCGGCGCGATCGGTAACAAGGATATGGGGCACGGGGTAGACCTGTCGACGAATGATGAGGCAAGCGCCTATTACGCGTCCGTCACCGCGAGACAAGGGATCGACCGCCGCATGGGACTGACCGCCGCCGAGTTGCACACCGGGATGACCGCGATCGCGGCGAAATCGCCCGCGATCGCCGCGGCGATCGACCGCGCCGGCATGCCCGAACCCCGCATCCGCGAGCGCGGCCCCGAGACGCTGATGCGGGCGATCGTCGGGCAGCAGGTCTCGGTCAAGGCCGCCGACAGCATCTGGGCCAAGCTGAGTCTCGCGTGCGGCGGCTTCACCGACCTGTCGGCGGTGCTCGACGTGCCGGTGGACGACCTCCGCGCCGCCGGCCTGTCACGCCAGAAGGCAGCGTATATCCACGCGCTCGCCCACGCCTGCGTCCACGACGGGCTCGACTTCGCCGCGCTGCCGGCGGACGACGAGGAAGCGATTTCGCGGCTGATCGCGGTCAAGGGCATCGGGCGCTGGTCGGCGGAAATCTATCTGCTGTTCGCCGACGGACGCCCCGACATCTTCCCGGCGGGCGACCTTGCCGTCCAGATCGAACTGGGGCGCATCCTTGGCCTCGACGCCCGCCCGAGTGAAGCCGCAACACGCAAGCTCGTCGCCGAGTTCGCGCCATATCGCGGCGCGCTCGCGGTGTTCCTGTGGCACCATTATACGCTGATCGGCGCGGCGGGTGCGATGGGTCAGGGGCCGCTTTAGGTCGAGACCAGCTTTCTGTGGAGCTCTGACATTATTTAAGCCAAAGCCATCATCGCGCTCACTGCCGTTACTCCCAGAAAGGCGGGATAACGGTCTCCCTGGTAAGTAATTCGCTCTAGCTCGCATGCTGCGGGGTGCGGGCTCTGCCGTCGGTCAGGTCGAGCTGTTCAAAATGCGGCTTATTCGACCGGCGCCGGATCAACGAGCCGATCGGAACCTCGAAATCGGCGGTCAGCGTGTATCGCTCGATCCGATAATGGCCGGGGGTGTCGTCACCGCCTGTCACCGCCGACGGGATGTAGCGCCGCCCCGCGATCATCTTGACCAGCGGTGCCGCCCACGCCGACGACCGCGAACCGCGCAGCACCTCGGGCGTCTCGACGGAGCCATCGGCAGCGATGCCGAAACCGATGTCGACCCATTGCAGGCCATAGTCGCTCGAAACGACGACATTCTTGATGGCATCTTCGATCCGAACTCCGAAGCGATCGGCGTCGACCCGGTCGGCCGGCTCGGGAAACGGCGGACTATAGACGAGCATGGGCTCGTCAAGGTCGGGCTCTGCCACGATATCGAGGAGCACCGCGTCGATCGCGGCCCTGTCGCCGCCATCGCGGGCGATCCGCGCCGCGAGGATGCGCACGGCCAGCCGGTACGGACGCGCCGCGTCGCCCGGGACGGCGGCGAGAGTCGTGAGGATACGCAACGCCTCCGGATCAAGTTGCGACTTGTGCAGGGCCCACGCGAGATGAATGTCGGCGGCGACAGCGATCGACGGCTGGCCCGCCGCGCGCGCGCGACCGCGGCGACTGCGCGATATGCGCCGAGGCCATCCCGCCGATCGATCGAAAGCCGCAGGTCGGCGACGCGCAGGTCGGCCCACAGCCGGTCGGGGCTGTCGGCGGGCAAGAACTCATGCGTCACCGTCGCGCTGGCATATGTCGCGCTTCGGACGTCGCGCTGCTCGCCGTAATGCCGGGCGACGTTCGCTTGGGCGAGATAGAGTTGCGACAACGCAACCGGCTCGACCTTGCCCGCCCCCGCTTCGCGCCGGACCGCCTTCGAGAGGACACGGCGCGCGCCGATATATAATTACCGACGCGGAACAACGCCTCGGCGTAGCGGATCGAGACGACGATGTCCTTTTTGGGCGAACACGGGCCGGCAGCGCACGCGTCGACTGCGGCGGCATAGTCCTTAAGCCGCATTCCGGTGATCGTGATCGTTTGGTCGGGCGGCAGAGTCGCTGGAACGGCAATTGGCGCAGCGAGAAGCAAGGCGAGTAAAGCGATCGGCATGAGGGCCCCCAATGCTTTTGCCGAGACTGAGCCGCCCCCGCCCCCCGAGTCAATCATCGCCGGATGACGCAGCGGCGGTGAGGCCTTATGGTGGCGCTCCACCCGCGCGAGGCCCCGTGACCCAAAGCTATTTCGTCAAGACCTTCGGCTGCCAGATGAACGTCTATGATTCGGAGCGAATCGGCGAGCTGCTCGAGGCCGAGGGCTATGCCGCCGCGCCCGACGCCGCGCGCGCCGACATCGTCGTGCTCAACACCTGCCACATCCGCGAAAAGGCGGCGGAGAAGGTCTATTCCGACATAGGCCGGTTGAAAGCGTCGCGGCGGCCCAACGGGATCAAGCCGGTCGTCGTCGTCGCCGGCTGCGTCGCACAGGCCGAGGGGGCGGAGATCGTCCGCCGCGCCCCCGCGGTCGACGTCGTCGTCGGGCCGAACGCGTATCACCGGCTGCCCGCGATGCTCAAGGCGGGCGGGGTCGACACCGACATGCCGGTCGAATCGAAGTTTGCCGTCCTGCCGCCGCGCCGCGCCGTCGTGCCCGCGTCGGCGTTCCTCACGGTGCAGGAGGGCTGCGACAAGTTCTGCACCTTCTGCGTCGTGCCGTATACGCGCGGCGCCGAGCTTTCGCGCCCCGCCGATGCGCTCGTCGCCGAGGCCGAGGCGCTCGTCGCAGGCGGTGCGCGCGAACTCACGCTGCTCGGGCAGAACGTCAATGCCTATCGCGATGTGACGACGTCATTCGCCGATTTGCTGGCGCGGATCGCCGCCGTGCGGGGCTTGGTGCGCCTGCGGTACACGACGTCGCATCCGCGCGACATGAACGACGAACTCATCGCCGCGCATCGCGACCTGCCGCAGCTGATGCCGTACCTCCATCTGCCGGTGCAGTCGGGATCCGACCGCCTTCTCAAGGCGATGAACCGCGCCCACACCCGGGCGAGCTACCTCGCGATCCTCGACCGCCTCCGCGCCGCCCGCGCCGATATCGCGCTGTCGGGCGACTTCATCGTCGGTTTCCCGGGCGAAACCGATGCCGATTTCGCCGAAACCCTCAGCATCGTGCGCGAAGTCGGCTACGCCCAGGCGTACAGCTTCAAATATTCCCCGCGCCCCGGCACCCCCGCTGCGACGATGGGCGAGCAGGTTCCGGAAGACGTCAAGGACGCGCGGCTCGCCGAACTCCAGGCGACGATCGGCGAAACCGCGCTCGCGTTCAACCGCGCCAGCGTCGGCAAGCGCTGCGATGTGTTGCTCGAACGCCCCGGTCGTCGTCCCGGACAGCTGATCGGCAAGTCACCATGGCTGCAATCGGTATTCGTCGTCTCGCCATCGGCGAAGATCGGGGATATCGTCACCGTCGACCTGATCGATGCCCAGCCCAACAGCCTCGAAGGAGCGCCTGTGATCGCCAACACGTCGACCCTGACCCGAGCCGCCGCCTAGTGCCGAAGAAACCAGCGCCCCGGAGCAGTTCGGGTGGGGGAACGCGTTCCGGCGGCAGCGGCTCGCGCCCGCAGCGTCCGGGATCGCCGGTGACAGGAGCGAGCGACCGCGTCCGGCTCGAGCTCGAATACGACCGGCCGCAATTGCTCGGGCCATTGTTTGGCCAATACGACCAAAACCTGATCGTCCTCGAAAACCGGCTCGGCGTTTATATCGCGGCGCGGGGCAACAAGGTGTCGATCGAAGGCGAGGCCGACAGCGCCGCCCGCGCCCGCGACATTCTCATCACCCTCTACAATCGCCTGACGCAGGGCCACGGCGTCGACGTCGGCGATGTCGAGGCGGCGGTGCTGATGAGCGCCGAGCCGACGCTCGCCGGGCTGACCCTCGCCGACGACGGCGGTCCCAATCCGGCGGTCGTCATCCGCACCCGGCGCAAGACGATCGTGCCGCGCTCGCCGACGCAGGTGAAATATATCGAGGCGCTCGGCCGCGACGACGTGATCTTCGCGCTCGGGCCGGCGGGCACCGGCAAGACCTATCTCGCGGTGGCGCAGGCGGTCAGCCAGCTCGTCGCTGGATCGGTCGACCGGCTGATCCTGTCGCGCCCTGCGGTCGAGGCGGGCGAGCGGCTCGGCTTCCTCCCCGGCGACATGAAGGACAAGGTCGATCCGTACCTGCGCCCGCTGTACGACGCGCTCTACGACATGCTGCCGACCGAGCAGGTCGAGCGGCGGCTGAGTTCGGGCGAGATCGAGATCGCCCCGCTCGCGTTCATGCGCGGCCGGACGCTGGCGAACGCGTTCATCATCCTCGACGAGGCGCAGAATACGACGCCGCTCCAGATGAAGATGTTCCTGACCCGCTTCGGCCAGGGCTCGCGGATGGTCGTCTGCGGCGACCCGAACCAGGTCGACCTGCCCAACCCGGCATCGTCGGGGCTCGCCGACGCGGTCCGCAAGCTCGACGGCATTCCCGGCATCGCGACGCTCCGCTTCAGCTCACGCGAAGTCGTCCGCCACCCGATCGTCGGCGCGATCGTCGAGGCGTACGAGGGACCGCCGCAGGATGGCTGAAGCGCGATGCTGACCGTCGACACCGAAGTCGCTGACGGAGACTGGGGCGACGCTGACTGGGAGGGCATCGCGTCCGCCGCCGTCGCCGCCGCGCTCGCGCAGACGACGCATGCGCATCTCGACCGCACGGGCTATGCCGTCGAGGTCGCGGTGCGGCTGACGAGCGATGCCGAGGTCCACACCCTCAACGCGCAGTACCGGCACCAGGACAAGCCGACCAACGTCCTGTCGTTCCCGATGGTCCAGCCCGACATGCTCGACGGCCTCGCCAACTCCGACGACGGCGAGGTGCTGCTCGGTGATATCGTACTGGCATACGAAACCTGCGCGGCCGAGGCGGCGGCCAAGGGGCTCAGCCTTATCGATCATGCGCGCCATCTGATCGCGCACGGCATGCTCCACCTGCTCGGCCTCGATCACGGCGACGATGCCGCGGCCGAGCATATGGAAGCGCTCGAAACCGCCGCACTGGCGACACTCGGGCTTGCCGATCCGTACGCGGCGACCGATTAAGGGATATGGCCGACCCCCACCCTAGCACCGACTTCGCCACACGGCTGTGGCGAGGTCTCCGAACGATGATCGGCGGCAGCGGTGCCGAGCCGACGCTCCGCGAAAGCCTCGAGGAGGCGATCGACGAGCATGTCGGCGAGCCGGCCGACCGCGACGACCTGTCGGCGGTCGAGCGGACGATGCTCAAGAACCTGCTCCACTTCGGCGAACGGCTGGTCGACGACGCCGCCGTGCCGCGCGCCGACATCGTCGCATTCGACGTCGACGACCGCTTCGCCGATCTCGTCGAGCTGTTCCGCGAGGCGGGCCACAGCCGCCTGCCGGTGTTCGAGGGCAGCCTCGACAACGTCGTCGGCATGATTCACATCAAGGACGTCTACACCCGCATCGCGACGACTTTCGACGACGCGGTCAGCTCGAAGCCGTTCACCGACTTCGATGTCCGCACCCTGCTCCGCACCGTCCTGTTCGTGCCGTCGTCGATGCGCGTCCTCGACCTGCTCGCGCGGATGCGGTCGGGGCGGACGCACATGGCGATCGTCGTCGACGAATTCGGCGGCACCGACGGGCTGGTGACGATCGAGGATCTCGTCGAGGAAATCGTCGGCGACATCGAAGACGAGCACGACGAGGATGGCGCGAAGCTGCTCCAGGCAATCGGCGACGATATGTACGAGGCCGACGCCCGGCTCGAACTGTCGGAGCTCGAGGAAACCACCGGGCACGTCTTCGCGGCCGAGGAAATCGGCGGCGAGGTCGATACGCTCGGTGGCATGGTGTTCATGCTCGCGGGGCGCGTTCCCGCGGTCGGCGAGATGATCGACCATCCCTCGGGCTGGCGCTTCGAGGTGATCGACGGCGACCCGCGGATGGTCCGGCGGTTGCGGCTGTATCCCCCGGTCCCCGCCGCATAGAATTCGCTGTCCTACACGTCCCCGCTCGCACTAGCGTTCGCCGAACGAAACGAAAGGTCGAACGATGGCGCAACCCGAAACACGCGGAGACCGGCAAGCGAACCGCGGCGGTTGCGCGGGGAGAGGGTTTCGGTTCGACGTGGCGTCAACTTCGTCAACTTCCAGATTTCCGGCCCGCGCCGCCTTGTACCTGATCGGTGAGCCGCGCCGCGTGCAGGGCGCGGTCTTTACGCCGCCGTGTGGCGGCGTTAACGAAACAAGCGGTTGATTGGGAACGACATGATGCGATTCGCGGTAGCTGCATTTGCCTTGGCATCGCTGACGACGCAGGCGTTCGCGCAGGAACGTCCCGTCCACGGCGGAACGACCGCCGGAGCCGAGACGCCGCGCGGCGCTGCGCGGCGGGGCACGACCGCAGAGCCCGACGAAGCCGGCCGCGGCGACGCGACCAACACCCAGCCCGCCGGCGATCCGCGCGCGGCGCGCGCCCGCGAGAATAAGCTTGGCGACAGCGACGTCGCCACCGCGCCGATCCGCGAATTGCGCGTCCCGTCGCGCCACACCGCGACGATCGGCGGGCGGAGCATCGCCTACACTGCGACGGCGGGAACGGTGACGATCCGCGACGACGACGGCAAGCCGACCGCAAGCATGTTCTACGTCGCCTACACCACCGGCGAGCCCGGGCGGCCGGTGACCTTCCTGTACAACGGCGGTCCGGGCTCCTCGACGCTGTGGCTCCACATGGGGTCGCTCGCGCCGGTGCGGGTGCGGACCGACAGCCCGGGGGCGACTGCGGGGCCGCCGTTCCAGCTCGTCAACAATCCCGACAGCCTGCTCGACAAGTCCGACCTCGTCTTCGTCGACGCGATCGGCGCAGGCTTTTCGCGGCCGCTCGGCGACACCAAGCTCCAGTCGTTGTGGGGCACCGACGCCGACATCGACGCCTTCGCGCGCGGCATCGAGCGCTGGCTGACGATCAACGACCGGTGGAACGCGCCCAAGTTCATCTTCGGCGAATCATACGGCACGACACGGTCGGGCGGGTTGTCGTACCGGCTCGCGCAGGACGGGGTGCAGCTCAATGGTGTCGTCCTGTTGTCGTCGATCATGAACTACGGCCGTCGCGCGGTCGGGCTCGACCAGGACCTGATCAACTATCTGCCGAGCTATGCCGCGACCGCTGCGTATCACCACCGCATCCCGGCGCCCGCCGACCTGCCCGCCTTCCTTGCGCAGGCGCGGGCATTCTCGCGCGGGCCGTATGCGCAGGCACTGGCGCAGGGGCAGGACCTGCCCGACGCCGAGCGGTCGGCGATCGCGCAGCAGATGGCGGGCTTCACCGGGCTGTCGGTCAAGTTCATCCTCGACAGCGATCTTCGCGTCGATCTCGGCCGCTTCCGCAAGGAATTGCTTCGCGACCAGCGCCGGACGCTCGGGCGCTACGACAGCCGCTTCACCGGCATCGATGTCGACGCCGCCGCTGAATCACCCGAATTCGACCCGTCGGACACCGGCATCACCGGCGCGTTCGTGTCGAGCTTTCACCATTATCTCGCGCACGACCTCGGCTTCACCTCGGACATGGCTTACCGCCCGACCTATTATTCGCAGACGCTGAAGTGGGACTTCAACCACCGGGCGCCGGGGCAGCGCGGCGGCGGCGCGACGACCAACGCCGACACCGCGCTCGACCTGTCGGCGGCGATGCGCGAGAATCCGCACCTGCTGGTCTACTCGTTGAACGGCATCTACGACATGGCGACGCCGTTCTTCGGCACCGAATACGACCTTGGCCACATGCAGATCGACCGGACGCTGCGCCCCAACCTGCGTTTCGCGTATTACCCGTCGGGGCACATGGTCTATCTCAACACCGAGGCGCTGCATTCGATGAAGGCCGACCTTGCGCGCTTCTACGACGACGCGGCGCCGCGGTAGCAAGCGGTCACGGCTCCTTCGCAGGCCCCGAATCAAGCCGAGCCGCCTCGAGCGAAATTCCACCCGGCGGCACTGGCAGGACGTCCCACGGCAGGTCCTTCTTCTGCGTATACGCCCAGCGTTCGAGCCAGTCGTCGCCGTTCGGCCCGGCATAAGTGTCGGGCAACGAATAAGCCGGGTCGATCATCGCCGTGTCGAGCGATACCGGGCGCAGGTGTTCGTGACGGAGAATTCCCGCCAGCGCGCCGATGCTGTCGGCGTTGAGTCGGCTGGCGTGGAGCAGGAAGACGTACGCCGGCTCGCGGCCGAGGAGCATCCGCGCGGCGCTGCGATACCACGGCACGATCCTGCGCGAAAAGGCGATGTACTCGCGGCGCACCTTTCGCGCGGCGCGCTTGTCGCCGCGGCCGATGTCCTCGTCATAGACCATCGCGAAGATGTCGTCGGAGTTCTCCATCGTCACCGGCGCGATGCGGTAGCCGTCGCTGCGCAGCCACGCGGCGAAGCGGTCGCGGATCGCCAGCGTCGGCCCGGTCTCGAGGAACGGGTAGCGGAACCAGCGCGGTACCTTGCCATGCGCGGCGTCGAGGACCCGCGTGACGGCGTCACCCTTGGCGGCGTCGGCGATATACTCGTCGACCGGCAGCGTATCGAGCGACGGATGCGAGAAGGTGTGGTTGCCAAGGTCCATCCCGGCATCGAGCCAGCGGGCGAGCAAAGCGGTCCGCCCCGCCGGATCGTCCTCGAGCTGGCTCTCGTTGACGAAGCCGATCGCGTGGATGTGGTTCGCCTGCAATCCCGCCAGCAGCTTGCGCGTGATCGCGGCCCCATCGGCGACCGGCTTGGTCCGCCCGAACACCGGCAGGTCGTCGAAGGTCAGCGCGACGGTGCCGGCATGGACCGGGCTTGCGGCAAGCAGGATCAACGCGATCAGCGCGCGCTTTGACATTCGGTCACTCGCCTTTGAAAAGAGCCCTCAACACGCCTTCTTTGCGCAGATCACGACCGTCGCCAAGCGGCGCTTTGACCTTCCCCCGCGCGAAGCGATAGGGTCGCCGCGTCCCCCACAACCGGAGTCGCCTGTGTCCGAAGTTCTGACGGTGACGCTCAACGGCACGATCGCCACCGTGACGATGAATCGACCGCAGGCGATGAACGCGTTGTCGCAGGCGATGCGCGCCGATCTTGCGCGGGCGATGGCGGCGCTCGACGCCGACGACGCAGTGCGCGTGGTGATCCTGACCGGTGCAGGCGACCGCGCCTTCACCGCCGGGCTCGACCTCAAGGAGTTGGGATCCGACGCGAGCGCGATGGCCGACGCCACCGGCACCGAGCCACGCGCCAACCCCGTCAAAGCAGTCGAGCAGTGCCGCAAGCCGGTCATCGGCGCGATCAACGGCGTTGCCATTACCGGCGGCTTCGAACTCGCGCTCGCCTGCGACGTGCTGATCGCCGCCGACACCGCGCGCTTCGCCGACACCCACGCCCGCGTCGGCATTATGCCCGGCTGGGGGCTGTCGCAGAAACTGTCGCGGCTGATCGGCATCCACCGCGCCAAGGAGCTGTCGCTGTCGGGCAACTTCCTCGACGCCGCGACCGCCGAGCGCTGGGGACTGGTCAACCGCGTCGTCCCCGCCGCGCAACTGATAGCCGCCGCGCGCGCGCTCGCCGCCGACATGGCTCAGGTCGAACCGGGCTTTGCCGCCGCGTTCAAGCGGCTGATCAATGACGGCTTTGCCGCCACCTTCTCCGATGGACTGGCGATCGAACACGAGCGTGGCAGCGCCGCCAACGCACGTGTCACCCCCGACACCATCGCCACCAACCGCGTCGCCGTCCAGGCGCGCGGCCGGACGCAATAAGCCCGCGCCAAGTCGCGCATCCCAAGGAGCCACGACCATGATCGACCTGTATTTCTGGCCGACGCCGAACGGGCACAAGATCACGTTGATGCTCGAGGAGACCGGGCTACCGTACACGATCCACCCGATAAACATCGGCAAGGGCGACCAGTTCGCCCCCGACTTCCTCAAGATCAGCCCGAACAACAAGATGCCCGCGATCGTCGACCACGAGCCCGGCGACGGCGACCAGCCGGGCGGAGGCGGCCCGCTGAGCATCTTCGAATCGGGGGCGATCCTGCTGTACCTCGCGAAAAAGGCGAAGCGCTTTGCCGGCGAGACGCTGCGCGAGCGCGTGACCGTCAAGGAGTGGCTGTTCTGGCAGGTCGGCGGGCTCGGTCCGATGACCGGCCAGATGATGCACTTCGTCCGCTTTGCCCCCGAGCAGGTGCCGTACGGGATCAAGCGCTATACCGACGAAACCCAGCGCCTGCTCGGCGTCCTCGACCGGCGGCTGGCCGAGAGTGAGTTCACCGCGGGCGCGAATTATTCGGTCGCCGACATGTCGAGCTACCCGTGGGTTCGCGCGGTCGCCGCGTTGGGACTGATCGACGACCACGCCCACGTCGCGCGCTGGGTCGAGGCGATCGGCGCACGACCGGCGACGATTGCCGCTTACACTAAGGGCGAGGCGGTCAGCGCGCCGCCGCCTGCCGACGCGCCGAAGCCGTAGATGGCGCGCCACGACCCGCGACGGCTCGACGCGTCCGCCTATCCGTGGAGCGTCGCGGTCGAGACCCGCTTCGGTGACATGGACGTCAATTTCCACCTCAACAACGTCGCCGTTGCGGGGCTGTACGAGGAGGCGCGGGTCCGCTTCAACTGGCATATCCGCGACAGCTTTGGCGTCGGCCGCCCGCGCTTTCTCGTCGCACGGGTCGAAATCGACTATCTCGGCGAGGGCAAGTATCGCGTCCCGACATCGATCGGGGTCGCGGTCGTGGCGACGGGGACATCGAGCTGGCGGGTGGCGATGGGGCTGTTCCAGCCCGGCGGATGCATCGGGCTGTGCGACACCGTCATGGTCCATCGCGGCGACGCCGGCCCTGCGCCGATCCCCGATTTGCTGCGAACCGCGCTTGGCGAATTCGCGCTGCGTCCCTAAGTACGCCTCCGCATTCACCGGAGTAAATCGATGACCGATACGCCTGAAAACCTTGTGCTGACCCTCGACGGCGGCGACGTGACGATCAAGCTGCGCAACGACTTGGCCCCCGGCCACACCGCGCGCATCGCCGAGCTGGCGAACGAGGGCTTCTACGACGGCGTCGTCTTCCACCGCGTCATTCCCGGCTTCATGGCGCAGGGCGGCGACCCGAGCGGCACCGGCAGCGGCGGATCGAAGAAGCCCGACCTCAAGGCCGAATTCTCGAAGGAGCCGCACAAGCGCGGCACCGCGTCGATGGCGCGGACGAGCAACCCCAACTCGGCGAACAGCCAGTTCTTTATCTGCTTCGGCGACTCACCGTTCCTCGACAACCAGTACACCGTCTGGGGCGAGGTCGTGTCGGGCATGGAGCACATCGACGCCCTCCCGAAGGGCGAGCCGCCGCGCGCACCGGGCAAGATCCTAAAGGCACGCGCGGTCTGATCATTCGGGCCTGAACGAAAAAAGGGCCGCCGTTCCCGAGGGAACGGCGGCCCTTTCGGTTTAGCTTAGCGCGGACCGCGCGAGCGGACCGGGTTGACCACGACGCGCGGGTCGCGAGCCGGGCGACCGCCACCACCGCCACCACCACCGGCGTAACCACCACCGCCGCCGCCTGCACCGCGACCGCCGCCGCCGCCGCGACGGCCGCTGTTACCGTGCGGGCGCGCAGCCATGCTGCGGGGATCGACGTCGCGGGGGACGTGCGGCGCGGCCTTTTCGACTGCGGCGGTTTTTGCGACCTGCGAACGGAAGTCCTCTGGCAGCGGCAGGATGTCGACCTTCATGCGGGTCAATTTCTCGATGTCGCGGAGGAACGGCCGCTCGTCGTCGGCGCAGAACGCGATCGCCGAGCCGCCGGCTCCCGCGCGTGCCGTCCGGCCGATGCGGTGGACGTAGCTTTCGGGAACGTTCGGCAGTTCGTAGTTGATGACGTGGCTGACCGCGTCGATGTCGATGCCACGCGCGGCGATGTCGGTCGCGACGAGAACCTTGACCTGGCCCTTCTTGAACATCTCGAGGGCGCGCTCGCGCTGGCCCTGCGACTTGTTGCCGTGAATCGCCGCGGCCTCGACGCCCGAATTGCCGAGCTGGCGGACGACGCGGTCGGCGCCGTGCTTGGTCCGGGTGAAGACCAGAGCGCGGTCGACGCCGTCCTGCTTGAGGATCATCTGGAGCAGCGCAGGCTTCTCGCCCTGGTTGACGAAGGTGACCGCCTGGCTAACGCGCTCGGCGGTCGTCGCGGCGGGCTTGACCGAGACCTTGACCGGGTCGGTCAGGTAACGCGCGGCGAGGTCCTCGATCGCCTTCGGCATCGTCGCCGAGAAGAACAACGTCTGGCGCGACTTCGGCAGCAGCGTGACGATGCGCTTCAGCGCGTGGATGAAGCCGAGGTCGAGCATCTGGTCGGCCTCGTCGAGGATCAGCACCTCGACCTTGCGCAAGTCGATCGCGCCGCGGTCGATCAGGTCGATCAGGCGGCCGGGCGTCGCGACGAGGACGTCGACGCCGTGCGCCATGATCCGCTCCTGCCGGTTGATCGGGACGCCGCCGAAGACGGTCGTGACCGACAGGCGCATGAACTTGCCGTACTGGGTGAAGCTCTCGGCGATCTGCGAGGCGAGCTCGCGGGTCGGCGACAGGACGAGGGCGCGGACGCCGCCGCGGGTCAGCGCCTTGGGGGCCTTGGCGAGCTTGTCGATCGTCGGCAGGGCGAAGGCGGCGGTCTTGCCGGTGCCGGTCTGGGCGATGCCGCAGAGGTCGCGGTTGGCCATGACGACCGGGATCGCCTGCGTCTGGATCGGCGTCGGCTCGGTATAACCCTTGGCTTCGAGCGCGCGGCAGATCGGCTCGGCAAGGCCGAAGTCGGAGAAGTAAGTCATTGAGAAATAGTCTTTCGTGGGCGGAGGAGCCGCACGACAATCGCTTACCGGACATCGGCAAACGAGCGCGGGCTCGTTCGACGACCCGCGTGATATGGGTAGCCTTGGTTGGCTGCGCCTGAGGTCGGGGCCTGCGCCGGATACCGGCTGATCACGCACCCCGCCGAACGGACGAGTCCGTTGACGCGCCGCTCATATCGCTGCTGCGGTGCAACATGTCAAGCTTTGCTCGGAGTGCGCATCGCAAGGGGATATCGGCCGACCCGAGTCGGAGGTGCCCACGCCGATGGATAGTGTCAGGCCAGCTTGACGAAGTTGACGAACCTGACGCCACGTTCAATCGAAACACACTCTCCACGCATCGTTCCAGTCGAACGGCACGGCGGAAAGGGGCAGTCGTCAAACTCATCTGCCGAGCCTAGACAGAGCGGCAGCGTGTAGGACAGGCTTATTTCGCCACGCGTTTCAGGTCGAGAAGCGCTGCACCGGGGGACGCGTTAGCGATGACCGACAAAATGACGCCATGGCCAACACTCGATTGGCCCGCGTGGCGCGAGACCGCGCTGCACCTCCAGTTGATGACGCAGATCGCGGGCAAGGTCCGGCTGACGCTGTCGCCGTGGCTCAACCATAGCTGGCACGTCGCGCTCTATGTCACGCCGCGCGGGCTGACGACATCGCCCATCCCGGCGGGGGCGCGAAGTTTCCAGATCGACTTCGACCTGATCGACGCGGTGTTGGTGGTGTCGTGCAGCGACGGTGCCGAGCAGATGATCGCGCTCGAAGCCGGAACGATCGCGGCGTTTTACGCGGCGGTGATGGCCGCGCTCGCCGACCTCGGCGTTGCCGTCACGATCGACCAGGCGCCGAGCGAAATGCCCGACGCCGTCCGCTTCAGCGACGACCATGCGGTCCGTCCGTTCGACGCAGCCGCCGCCCGCGACTTCCACCGCGCGCTCGTCCGCATCGACACGGTGTTCAAGGCATTCCGCACCTGCTTCCTCGGCAAGGCGAGCCCGGTGCATTTCTTTTGGGGCAGCTTCGACCTTGCCGTCACCCGCTTTTCCGGCCGCCGTGCGCCGCTCCATCCCGGCGGTCCCGGCCTGCCGCTCGATGTGGCGCGCGAGGCGTACAGCCATCAGGAATCGAGTGCGGGATTCTGGCCGGGGAGCGACGCTTATCCGCATCCCGCTTTCTATTCATACGCCTATCCCGCGCCCGATGGCTTCGCCGCCGCCACCGTCGCGCCTGCCGCTGCGCAGTTCGACAGTGGCCTCGGCGAGTTCATCCTGCGCTACGACGACGTCCGCGCCGCCGCCGATCCCGACGCCGCTATCATGGACTTTCTCCAGTCGACCTATGCGGCCGCCGCCAACCTTGGCGGATGGGACCGCGACGCCCTCGAATGCGGGGTCGGTGTGCCCGGGGTACCACGCGCTGTGACGTGAAAAGCTTGTTTTGGCGGGCGAGCGGGTGCATTACCGCGATGTACCGATGTTGACCCAAAGATCCCGTTACGCGCTGCGCGCTTTGATTTTCCTCGCCCGTACCGGCAGCGTCGCCCCTGTGCCGATCAGCGTCATCGCCTCCGACCAGAAACTGCCGCGCAAGTTTCTCGAGATCATCCTGCTCGACCTCAAGAACGCCGGGCTCGTCGCGAGCTATCGCGGCAAGATGGGCGGCTACCGCCTCGCCCGCGCACCGCGCGCGATCAGCTTCGGCGAGATCATCCGCACGATCGAAGGGCCGCTCGCGCTGGTGCCGTGCGTCAGCCTGACCAAGTACCACCGCTGCGCCGACTGCTACGACGAGGCGACGTGCGTGATCCGCAAGGTCATGCTGACCGTCCGCGAAGGCACCGCGTCGATCCTCGACGGGACGACGCTTGCCGACATGGTCGAACGGCGCGAAGCCGCCTGAGCGCAGGCGGCCGCACAATCGGCGCGGAAGCGGCGTAGCGCAGCTTTAGCGCGACGAATATTTTGGTCGATTGCCTAGTTACCGGGTAGAGATACGTTGTGTCCCGGTAACGACCTGCGGGAGGCGACGATGCGCGCGATAATCGGATTGACGGTACTGCTTGCGGTCGCCGCGGTGACCGCCCCGGTTCGCGCCGCGCCGGTGACTTTGCTCAATGTCAGCTACGACCCGACGCGCGAGCTGTACAAGGACGTCGACGCCGCGTTCGCCAAGGCGTGGCAGGCGAAGACCGGCGACGTCGTCACGATCAACCAGTCGCACGGCGGATCGGGCAAGCAGGCGCGGTCGGTGATCGACGGGCTCGAGGCCGACGTCGTCACGCTCGCGCTCGCCTATGACATCGACGAGATCGCCGACAAGGCGAAGCTGCTCCCGGCGGCATGGCAGAAGCGCCTGCCGAACAATTCGACGCCGTATTATTCGACGATCGTCTTCCTCGTGCGGAAGGGCAATCCGAAAGGCATCCACGACTGGAACGACCTCGTGAAGCCCGGCATCGCGGTGATTACGCCGAACCCCAAGTCGAGCGGCGGGGCGCGGTGGAACTATCTCGCGGCGTGGGGCTATGCGACGAAGACGCTGGGTGCGGCCAAGGCGAAGGACTTCGTGACGAAGCTCTACCATAATGTCCCGGTGCTCGATTCGGGCGCGCGCGGGTCGACGACGACCTTCGTCCAGCGCGGGCAGGGCGACGTCCTCCTCGCGTGGGAGAACGAGGCGTATCTCGCGACGCGCGAAGCCGGCGGCGACGCCTTCGAGATCGTCACGCCGTCGGTCAGCGTCCTCGCCGAGCCCCCCGTCGCGGTGATCGACAAGAACGTCGACAAGCACGGCACCCGCAAGGTCGCCGAGGCGTATCTGAACTATCTCTACACCCCCGCCGCGCAGGAGATCATCGCCAAGGACTTCTACCGGCCGCGCGACCCGGCGGTCGCGGCGAAATACGCCGCCGCGTTCAAGCCCGTCCAGATGTTTACGATCGACCGCAACTTCGGCGGCTGGGCGAAGACGCAGGCGGTCCATTTCGCCGACGGCGGGATGTTCGACCAGATCTTCGAAGCGGCCAAACGCTGAAAATGATCCGGCGGCGGTCGATCATTCCGGGCTTCGGCCTGACCTTCGGCTTTACCGTCTTCTATCTGTGCATCATCGTCCTGATTCCACTGTCGGCGATCTTTATCAAGACCGCCGGATTGGGCTGGGACGAGTATGTCGCGGTGGCGTTGTCACGGCGCGCGTTGCTCGCGTACCGGCTGAGTTTCGGCGCGGCGGCGATCGCGGCGGCGATCAACAGCATCTTCGGGCTGATCGTCGCGTGGGTGCTCGTCCGCTACGACTTCCCCGGCAAGCGCGTCGTCGGCGCGCTCGTCGACCTGCCGTTCGCGCTGCCGACCGCGGTGGCGGGGATCGCGCTAACCGCGCTGTACGCGCCGAACGGCTGGATCGGCGGCCTGCTCGCGCCGCTCGGGATCAAGGTCGCCTTCGAGCCACTGGGCGTCGTCGTCGCGCTGACCTTCATCGGCCTGCCGTTCGTCGTCCGCACCGTCGAGCCGGTCCTCGCCGACCTCGGCCACGACGTCGAGGAGGCCGCCGCGAGCCTTGGCGCGGGCCGCCGCCAGACCTTTCTCCGCGTCATCCTACCCGCGATCCTGCCATCGCTCGCGACCGGCTTCGCGCTCGCCTTCGCGCGCGGTGTCGGCGAATATGGCTCGGTGATCTTCATCGCCGGGAACCTCCCCTACCGCTCGGAGATCGCGCCGCTGCTGATCGTCCAGCAGCTCGAGCAATATAATTATGCCGGGGCAACGGCGATCGCCGCAACGATGCTGACGGCGTCGTTCGCGGTGCTGTTCGCGATCAACCTGCTCCAGGCGTGGGACCGCAAACGGATGGCGCCGGAATGAAGCCGGGCGTCTCCGAACCGGCGTGGGTGCGGTGGGCGCTGATCGGCGTCGCCCTCGCGTTTCTGCTGGTCAACCTAGCGCTGCCGCTCGCGGCGGTGTTCGCCGGAGCGTTCGCCAAGGGGATCGCCGCGTTCCAGATCGCGATCGGCGAGAAGGACGCGCTCGCGGCGATGCGCCTGACGCTGATCGTCGCCGCGATCGCGGTTCCGCTCAACATCGTCTTCGGCCTCGCGGCGTCGTGGGCGATCACCAAGTTCGATTTTCGCTACAAAAGCGTCCTGATCACGCTGATCGACCTGCCGCTGTCGGTGTCGCCGGTCGTGTCGGGGCTGATCTACGTCCTGCTGTTCGGGCTCCAGGGCTGGCTCGGGCCGTGGCTGCGCGAGCACGACATCCAGATCGTCTTCGCGGTCCCCGGCATCGTGCTGGCGACGGTGTTCGTCACCTTTCCCTTTGTGGCGCGCGAACTGATCCCGCTGATGCAGGAGCAGGGCCGGACCGACGAGGAGGCGGCGCGGTCGCTCGGCGCGTCGGGGCTGCAGACCTTCTGGCACGTCACGCTGCCGAATATCCGCTGGGGATTGCTGTACGGTGTGCTGCTATGCAACGCCCGGGCGATGGGCGAATTCGGCGCGGTATCGGTCGTCAGCGGGCATATTCGCGGGCTGACCAACACCCTGCCGCTCCACATCGAGATCCTGTACAATGAATATAATTATGTCGCCGCTTTCGCTGTCGCCTCGCTCCTCGCCGGTCTCGCGCTGGTGACATTGGTGGCGAAGTCGCTCCTCGAATGGCGCTTCCGCGACCAACTGGCGGGAGCCGGGCATTGACGGTTTCGGTCGACAGTCTGGTCAAGCGCTTCGGCGCGTTCGCGGCCTTGAACGAGGTCAGCCTCGACGTCCGCCCCGGCGAGTTCCTCGCGCTGCTGGGGCCGTCGGGGTCGGGCAAGACGACCTTGCTCCGCGTCATCGGCGGCCTCGATTTCCCCGACTCCGGGAGCATCGCCTTCGACGGGGTGGACGTCGGCAACCGCCCGGCGCGCGAGCGCAAGGTCGGCTTCGTCTTCCAGCATTACGCGCTGTTCCGCCACATGAGCGTCGCCGACAACATCGGCTTCGGGCTGACGGTCAAGCCCCGCCGCGAGCGGCCTGCCGCCAAGGATATCGCCGCGCGGGTCGAGGAACTGCTGACGCTGATCCAGCTTCCCGGCATGGGCAAGCGCTTCCCGGCGCAGCTATCGGGCGGCCAGCGCCAGCGCGTCGCACTCGCCCGCGCACTCGCGGTCGAGCCGAGCGTCCTGCTGCTCGACGAGCCGTTCGGGGCGTTGGACGCGAAGGTGCGCAACGACCTCCGCCGCTGGCTGCGCGGCGTCCACGAGACGATGGGGCTGACGTCGATCTTCGTCACGCACGATCAGGACGAGGCGCTCGATCTCGCCGACCGCGTCGCGGTGATGAACGCCGGGCGGATCGAGCAGGTCGACACCCCCGACGCGGTCTACAACCGCCCGACGACCGCATTTGTCGCCGACTTCATCGGCAACGCGAACCGCTTCGACTGCAGCCTCGACGGCGGCGCGGTCGTGATCGGCGAGTTGCGGCTGGCGAACACTGCGCCAACAGCTCCCGACGGACGCGGGGTGGCGTTCGTCCGCCCGCATGAATTCGAGATCGCGACTGCCCGGACCGACGGGATCGCCGCCACCGTCCGGCGGATCGCCCGGACCGGCGCGCTTGCCGCGATCGAGTGTGTCGCCGCAGGGAAGACGGTCGAGGTGGCACTCGATGTGGTTCCGGTCGGGCTGGCCCCCGGCGACGCGGTATCGCTCGTCCCGACGACGGTCCGCGCCTACCCTGAGTGATCTCCGAATTTTCTGTCATCCCCGCGTAGGCGGGGACCCAAGGTCACCAAATGCAGTGACTTTGGGTCCCCGCCTACGCGGGGATGACAACGAGATTTAGTCTAGACCCCGCTAAACCAGCGGGCGCTTCTTCAGCTCGGCAAGGATCTCGTTGAGCACGACGACATCGGCTGGAACCGCCGCCTTCGCGGTCATCCCCGCAAGCGTCTTCGCCAGGAACTTGTTCGCCGCGCGGACAAGCATGAAAATCGCGAACGCGATGATCACAAAGTTGATCACTGCGGTCAGGAACTTGCCGTAGCCGAACAGCGCGACGCCGGCCTTCTTGAGCGCGGCATAATCCTCGAGGCTGCCGGTGTAGTTCGCCGGGATCGCCCCGAGGCGGATGAAGTGCGACGAGAAATCGACGCCGCCGGTAAGGAAGCCGATCAGCGGCATGATCAGATCTTCGGTCAGCGACGCGACGATCGCGCCGAACGCGGCACCAATGACGACCGCAACCGCGAGGTCGAGAACGTTACCGCGCGCGATAAAAGTCTTGAATTCGGCAAACATCTGGCACCCCTCTGTTACGCCTGTGCAATACACCTTATCTTATAGCGGTTCGTCGCCACCTTGGGTACTGGCGGCGGATATACCCGGAACCCAAGGGAGTTATCGATGCAGTCGACCCGCCGCACCGCCGCCCGTCTCGCGCTTCCGCTGGCCCTGACCGTCGGCCTTGCCGGCTGCGGGGTGAACACGATCCCGACCAAGGAGGAGGCTGCCAAGGCCGCCTGGGCGCAGGTCGAGAACCAGTATCAGCGCCGCGCCGACCTGATTCCCAATCTTGTCGCTACCGTCCAGGGCTATGCCAAGCAGGAAAAGGACGTCCTGATCGGTGTGACGCAGGCGCGCGCCTCGGCAAACGCGATCCATCTATCGGACGAAGATCTCAAGGATCCCGGCAAGGTTGCGGCATACGAGCAGGCGCAGAACCACGTCTCGACCGCGCTGATGCAGCTGCGTCCGCTCCAGGAGCAATATCCCGATCTCAAGTCGAACACCAACTTCATGGCGCTCCAGTCGCAGCTCGAGGGCACCGAGAACCGCATCACGATCGCGCGGCAGGACTATAATACCGCCGTGCAGGACTATAATACGACGATCCGCACCTTCCCGGCGCTGATCGGCGCAAAGGTGATCTACGGTTCGAAGCCGCTGACGCCGTTCAAGGCGACGACGGTCAACGCGCAGGTCGCACCGACGGTGAAGTTCTGACCCTTCCCCGCTTTCGCTTCGGAGCGTTCGCGCTCCTGATGCTGGTCGCGTTGTGGGCGGCGGTGGCACATGCCGCCGCCCCGGCGTTTCCGCCGTTGTCGGGGCGGGTCGTCGATACCGCGAACGTGTTGCCGCCGGTGACCGTCGCGGCGCTGACCGACAAGCTCGCCGCTCTCGAGAAATCGACCGGCATCCAGCTTGTCGTCGCCACCGTCCCCGCACTCGGCGACACGCCGATCGAGGATTATGGCTACCAGCTCGGCCGCGCGTGGGGCATCGGCCAGAAGGGCAAGAACACCGGCGCGATCCTGATCGTCGCGCCGACCGACCGCAAGGTGCGGATCGAAGTCGGCTACGGGCTCGAACCCGTCCTGACCGATGCGCTGACCTCGGTCATCATCCAGAACCAGATCATCCCCGAATTCCGCAAGAACGACATCGCGGCTGGCGTCACCGCCGGGACCGACGCAATCATCGCGCAATTGAGTGCATCGCCCGAGGTCGCGCACGCGGCGGTGGTCGATGCTACGGCGCAGCATGCCCAGGCCCGCCACCGCCCGTCGGTCGGCCCGGGCGCGTTGTTCTGGCTCGCCATCGTCGTCGTCTGGGGTGTCTTCTCGCTTGCCCGCGGCGGACGCGGACGCCCGTCGGGCATCGGCTCGGCGATCCTGTGGGGTGCGGCGTCGAGCATGCTCAGCCGTGGCGGCGGCGGCGGTAGCGACTGGGGCGGAGGCGGCGGCGGTGGCGGCGGTGGCGGCGACAGCTTCGGCGGTGGCGGCGGCTCGTTCGGCGGCGGCGGCTCGTCGGGTAGTTGGTAGAGGGGGCAGCTGGTCATGGCATTCACCGACGCCGACCGGACTGCGATCGCCGGGGCGATCACTGCCGCTGAGGCGACCACCTCGGGCGAGATCGTTGCTGTCGTCAGCGACCGTACCGACCGATACGCCGCAACCGGGCTGACGATCGCCGCGCTGATTGCCTTCGCCCTGCCGCTCGCGGCGACGATGTTCGGTTATGGCCCCGACCAGATCGCGGCGTTGAACGACTGGAGCAGCGGCGATCCGGCGGTCGACCTGCGGCGCGCGGTCGAGGCCTATGCTGCGGTCCAGGTGGCTTTGTTCGGCGTCGCTGCGCTGGTGCTGACGCGGACCGGCCTCGGTGCGAAGCTGACCCCGCGCGGGGTCCGGCGCGAGCGCGTCCACCGCGAAGCGCGGTCGCAGTTCAAGGCGCGCGGCATCGGCGCGACGCGCGCGAACACCGGCGTGTTGATTTTCGTTTCGCTCCCCGACCGCATTGCCGAGGTCGTCGCCGACACCGGGATCTACGCCAAGGTGCCGCCGTCGCACTGGGCGACGACGGTCCATGCATTGGTCGAAGGGATCAAGGCGGGGGCGCCGGCGAAGGGCTTCGTCGCCGCGATCGGGCTCGCCGGGGCGGTCCTCGCCGAGCATTTTCCGCCCGACGCCGACAACCCCGACGAGCTCCCGAACCGCCTGATCGAGCTTTAGGCGGCGCGACCCTTCTTCAGCGCTACCGCGGTCTCGGCGATGTGCTTGCCCTGGAAGCGCGCACCGTCGAGATCGACCGCCTTCGGCTGCTGCGAGCCGTCGCCGCCCGAGATCGTCGTCGCGCCATACGGTGACCCGCCGTGGATTTCGTCGAGGCCCATCTGCGCCTGGAAGGTGTACGGCAGCCCGGCGACGAGCATGCCGTGGTGGATGAGGACGGTCATCGCGGTGAACAATGTCGTCTCCTGCCCGCCGTGCTGCGACGCGGTCGAGGTGAACACGCCGCCGACCTTGCCGACGAGCGCACCGGTGAACCACAGCGGTCCGGTCTGATCGAGGAAGTTCTTCATCTGCGCCGCCATGTTGCCGAAGCGGGTCGGGGTGCCGATGATGATCGCGTCATAGTCGGCCAGCTCGCCCGGGGTCGCGATCGGGGCGGCCTGATCGGTCTTGTAGTGCGCGCCCGCTGCGACTTCAGCCGGAACGAGTTCGGGGACGCGCTTCACGGTGACTTCGACGCCCGCAACGCCGCCGGCACCCTCGGCGATTGCGGTGGCGAGCTTTTCGACATGTCCCCAGCTCGAATAATATAGCACCAGAACCTTGGTCATCGGTCGGACTCCTTAAGTCGCAAGCGCGAACGATAACGCGCAGGCTGCCATTTGGGCCTTTTCGATCGCCGTGATAATGACCCGTCTTCGCGATTGTCCTTTGCAGCAGGCGCAACGATGGCGGGACGGATCGAGGAGATGGAGGCGTTCGCCGCGGTCGCAAGCGCAGGCGGCTTCAGCGCGGCGGCGCGGCGTCTGGGGACGTCGACCTCGCGCCTGTCGCGGACGATCGGCGACCTCGAGGCCCGCCTCGGCGCGCGGCTATTCCACCGGACGACGCGGGCACTCGCACTGACCGAGGCGGGGTCGGCGTATCTCGACGCCACGACGCGGCTGATCGAAGACGTCCGCGCCGCCGAGGAATCGGTCGCCAGCTCGACCCTCACGCTGAGCGGCGTTATCCGCATGGCGGCGCCGATGCTGTTCGGGGTCGAGCGCGTCGGCCCGGCGCTGTTCCGCTTCATGGAGCTCCACCCGGGGGTTCGGATCGAGCTGATCCTCGACGACCGCATCACCGACCTGATCGGCGAGGGGATCGACATCGCGGTGCGGATCGGCACGCAGCTCCCCGATTCGGGGCTGATCGCGCGCTCGCTCGGGACGGTCGAGATGTACCTTGTCGGGGCGCCCGTGCTGCTCGACCGGCTCGGCCGCCCCGAAGTGCCCGAGGACTTGATCGCCTTTCCCAGCCTGACCTCGACGATCACCCGCGCCGACGAGCCGTGGCGCTTTCCCGCGGCGGGCGGCACCCGCCTGTGCCGCGGACCCGAGCGGCTGCGGTCGCGGAGCGGCGAGATCCTGTGCGCCGCCGCGATCGCCGGGCTCGGGCTGACGATCCTGCCCGACTTCTTCGTCCGCGCCGCGCTCGCCGACGGCCGGCTGGAGCAATTGCTCCCCGCGCACCGCTTCGAGGCGGGGACGTTGCGGCTGATCTACCCGACGACGCGGAGCCAGCCGGTCAAGGTCCGCGCGCTCGCCGACTTCCTCGCCGCCGAGTTCGGCACCGCCAATTCCGGGGTTGGCAAAGACCTGGCGCTGGCCGAAGCCGCAGCATGACCGCCGTCCCCCGCCGCCACTTCGCCGTGCTGTTCGTCGTCCTGCTGACCGTCGCGGCGGGGAATACGGCGCTCCAATCGGTGCTGCCGTCGATCGCGCGGACGATCGGGATTCCACCGTGGCAGGTGGCGCTGATCTTCTCATTCTCGGCGCTGCTGTGGACGGTATCGGCGCCGTTCTGGGCGCGCCAGTCGGACATTCGCGGGCGCAAGACGCTGATGATGATCGGCATCGCCGGCTTCGGCGTGTCGTTCCTGGGGTGCGCCTGCGCGATCCTCGCCGGCCTGCGCGGCGCGCTCGTGCCCGTCGCAGTGTTCGTCGTTTTCGCTGCGCTGCGGAGCATCTTCGGGCTGTTCGGCTCGGCGTCGAACCCGGCGGCGCAGGCGTATGTCGCGGCGCGGACGACGGCGTTCGAACGGACCGGCGCGCTCGCCGCGCTGACCTCGGCGGTCGGCCTCGGCACGATCCTCGGGCCGGGCGTCGCACCATACCTCCAGATCGCCGGGCTCGGCCTGTCGGGTCCGATGTTCGGCTTCGCCGCGATCGCGCTCGGCGTCGGCATCGGGCTGTGGCGGCTCCTCCCCGACGACAGCCCGGGGCACGACGTCGCCGCCCTCGACCACGGCCACCACGGCGCACCGTCGTCGATGCCGACGATCCTCGGCGGCCCGACCGGCGGCTCGGCGCGCGCGGCGGAGGTCGGGCGGCGGCCTCGCCTTCGGCTGCGCGATCCCCGCATCATGCCGTTCATGATCTACGGCTTCGCCAGCGGCAGCGTCCAGGCGGCGACCGGGCAGGCGCTCGGCTTCCTCATCATCGATTCGGTCGGCGGCACCCCCGCCGAGGCGGCAAAGTCGGTCGGCATCGCCTTCATGGTCGGCGCGGGCGCGACATTGCTCGCGCAATGGGGGCTGATCGGGATGCTGCGGATGAGCGCGTCATCGCTGATGCGCTGGGGCGCGGGGCTGGCGGCGGCAGGGTGCCTCGGCATCGCCCTCGCGCACGACTATTCGGCGATCCTCGCCGCGTTCGCGCTGACCAGCCTTGGCTACGGCTTCGCCCGCCCCGGCTTCGTCGCGGGAGCGTCGCTGATGGTCGGCGAGGACGAGCAGGGCGCGGTCGCTGGGGCGGTCACCGCGATCAACGGCGCATGCTTCATCGTCGCTCCGACGGTCGGCATCGGGCTGTACGAGATCGGCGGGTCGTACCCATATCTCCTCGGCGCAGCGGCGCAGGTCGTCCTGCTCGGCTACGCGCTGTTCACCCCGGTCCTGCGCCGCGAGATGGGTGCCGCGCCGGTCGATTGATTCCGGCTGGGCAAAGCCGCCGCGATCGGCGTACACTTTCTCAAAATAACGCAAATTCTGGGGACGATGATGACCGACTGGCCCGCGATGTCGATCGCTGCTGCCCACGGCATGCTCACTGCGCCGGGGCAGCCGCTCGAGATGGAGACCCGCGATATTCGCGGTATTCCGACACGGACGTGGAAGAATGCACCGCCGACCCTTGCGCACGTCTTTCTCGCCGGGCGAGCGCACGGCGACAAGGTGTTCCTCGTCCACGACGACGAGCGCATCACCTTCGAGGCGTTTTCGCGCGCGGTCCTCGCGCTCGCCGCGCAGCTTGCCGCCGACGGCGTGGCCAAGGGCGACCGCGTCGCGATCGTCATGCGCAACATTCCCGAATGGCCGGTGGCGTTCTTCGCAGCTCAGTTGTGCGGCGCGATCGTCACGCCGCTCAATGCGTGGTGGACCGGGGCCGAGCTCGAATACGGCCTCGTCGATTCAGGCGCGAAAATGCTCCTCGTCGATGCCGAGCGCCTCGCCCGCCTGACCGCGCACCTCCCCGAATGCCGCGACCTGACGCGCATCTACGTCACGCGCAGCAACGACGAGGAATCGGGTAACCCGCTCGTCCGCCGCCTCAAGGACGTCATCGGCACTCCCGAGACCTGGGCCGCCCTGCCCGAAGGCACGATGCCCGCAGTTGCGATCGATCCCGAGGACGACGCGACGATCTTCTACACCAGCGGCACGACCGGCAAGCCGAAGGGTGCGCTCGGCACCCACCGCAACATCGTCTCGAACATCATGGCGAGCGCGCTGTCGGCCGCACGGACCTACCTCCGCCGCGGCGAGGCCCCGCCCGCGCCCGACCCGCTCGCGCCGCAAAAGGGCACCCTGTTGTCGGTGCCGTTCTTCCACGCGACCGGCTGCCACGCGATCCTGTCGCCGTCGCTCTTCGCCGGGGCGAAGCTGGTGATGATGCGCAAATGGGACCCCGAGACCGCGATGGCGCTGATCGAGCGCGAGCGGCTGACCGGCTGCGGCGGCGTCCCGACGATCGCGTGGCAGATCATCGAGCACCCCAACCGCCACAACTACGACCTGTCGAGCCTCGAAAGCGTCGCGTATGGCGGCGCCCCGTCGGCCCCCGAGCTCGTCCGCCAGATCAAGGCGCAGTTCGGCGGCGCGAGCGCGGGCAACGGCTGGGGCATGACCGAGACGTCGGCGACCTTCACCCACCACATGGGCGAGGACTACCAGAACCGCCCCGACAGCGCCGGGCCGCCGGTGCCGGTGTGCGACGTCAAGGTGACCGACCCCGACGGGCGCGAGCTGCCGCCGGGCGAGGTCGGTGAATTGTGGGGACGCGGGCCGAACATCGTCAAGGAATACTGGCGCAAGCCGCAGGCCACCGCCGAAACCTTCATCGACGGCTGGGTCCGCACCGGCGACCTCGCGCGGATCGACGACGAGGGCTTCGTCTTCATCATCGATCGCGCCAAGGACATGCTGATCCGCGGCGGCGAGAACATCTACTGTGTCGAAGTCGAGAACGCGCTCTACGACCATCCGGCGGTGATGGACGCGGCGATCGTCGCGCGCCCGCACCACAGCCTCGGCGAGGAACCGGCGGCGGTTGTCACGCTCAAGGACGGCGGCCACGCCACCGCCGACGAGCTTCGCGCCTTCGTCGCGGCGCGGCTGGCGGGGTTCAAGGTGCCGGTCGAGGTGCGCTTCTGGACCGGTCCGCTGCCGCGCAACGCCAACGGCAAAATCCTCAAGTCGGAGCTCAAGAAGCTGTTCGTTCCGGCGGCGGTCGCTGCATGACGGAACTGCGACACGCGCATCTCGTTTCACGCGTGTAAGCAGACAGGGATACGAGACATGGGCAAGGGTTGCATTCTTTGGGCGGTGGGCGTGCCGATCCCGGTCATCATCCTGCTGTATCTGTTCCACGTTCTGTAGGCGGGCGGTCACCGATCCGATTGTCATCCCGGCGTAGGCCGGGATGACAGCAAATGAGCGGTCGCTTTCCGCTGTCCTACACCCCCGGCGACAATGTACCCTTGCAGGTCGAGCCGGAGGAACATTGGTTGATCGATCGCGGAACAATAGTCGACAGAGACGGCGATAGCCGGGCGCACGGCGTCTGGGTCGCAGATCATGGCCGCCGAACCGCGTCGGACGCAGAATGAAACCGAAAAACCACACGCTTTTGTGTGAACTTATTTTGAACTTAGCATCCGCTTCCCCCGGAAACCCGTCGTGAAGCACGATCCCGATCCCCCTGGCACCGCGTCGCGGCGTGCCGCACTGCGCCTGCTGACGAGCGTTCTCGCGCAGGGCAAACCCCTCGACGGATCGATCGCCAACGCCTTCCACGGGGTCGAGCGCCCTGACGACCGCGCCCTTGCCCGCAGCCTCGCCAGCGGCGTGTTGCGCTGGCTGACCGACCTCGATGCGCTGATCGACAGCGCGACGCCGAAGCCGCTGCCCTCCGACGCGCGCGCGCGGATGGCACTCCGCATCGGCCTTGCCGGGCGGCTGCTGCTCGACACGCCGCCGCACGCGGTCGTGTCGACGACGCTCGCCCTGACCGAGGGCGGGCCGCGGCGGCTGACCCACGCGGTCCTCTCGCGGCTGCTCCGCGAAAACGCCGCGCTGCCCGAGGTTCCGGCCCTGCCCGAGCCATATGGCGAGCGCTGGACGGCGGCATGGGGGGCCGACGTCGCCGCCGCCGCCGCCCGCGCCTTCGCCACCGAGCCGCCGATCGACCTGACGCTGCGTGACACCAAGGAAACCGCTTACTGGGCCGAAACCCTCGGCGGCGTATCGCTCGCCCCGGGGCATGTCCGCCTGATCCGCCCAGGCTCGATCCCCGATTTGCCCGGCTTCGAGGATGGCGCGTGGTGGGTGCAGGACCTCGCCGCGAGCCTGCCGGCCAGGCTACTCCGCCCGGCATCGGGGACGCCGACGCTCGACCTGTGTGCAGCCCCGGGAGGCAAGACCCTCCAGCTTGCGGCGATGGGGGCCGACGTCACCGCGCTCGACAGTTCGGAGGCGCGGCTCGACCGGGTGCGCGAGAACCTTGCGCGGACCCGGCTCGACGCCAGGATCGTCACGGTCGACGCGCTCGTCTGGGCACCGCCCGCGCCGTTCGACGCGATCCTGCTCGATGCTCCGTGCTCGGCATCGGGCGTGTTCCGCCGTCACCCCGACGTCCTCTACCTCAAGGGCGCGCGCGATCTCGCGCCGTTGCTGACGATCCAGGCGGCGCTGCTCGACCGCGCGGTCGACTGGCTCGCGCCCGGGGGAACCCTCGTCTTCTCGACATGCAGCCTCGAAGCCGCCGAGGGCGAGGCGCAGGTCGATGCGCTGCTCAGGCGGACCCGCGGTGTCGTGCTCGATCCGATCGCGGCCGACGAACTGCCCGACGGAATTGCTCCCGATGCGCGCGGACAGGTCCGGCTCCTCCCCGGCACGCTCGCCGATGCGGGCGGCGCCGACGGCTTTTTCATCGCCCGGCTAAGGAAGGAGAAATAAACGGTTCCGAAACGATAGCGTACCCTTTCAGCTAAGCCACGGCGCTGCTAGAGGAAATCATGCAGCAACCGGTGCGTATTGCCCCCTCGATTCTATCCGCCGACTTCGCGCGGCTCGGCGAAGAAGTCCGCGCGCTCGACGCCGCGGGGGCCGATTACATCCATGTCGACGTCATGGACGGCCATTTCGTGCCCAATATCACGATCGGGCCGCTTGTGGTCAAGGCCTTAAGATCACACACTAAATTGACGTTCGACGTCCATTTGATGATCTCCCCCGCCGACCCGTATCTCGACGCCTTCGCCGAAGCCGGGGCCGACATATTGACCGTCCACCCCGAAGCCGGGCCGCACCTCCACCGGACGATCCAGCGGATCAAGGGCCTCGGTAAGCGCGCCGGGGTCTCGTTGAACCCGGCGACCCCGGCGAAGATGCTCGACTATGTCATCGACGACATCGACCTCGTCCTCGTCATGAGCGTCAACCCCGGCTTCGGCGGGCAGAGCTTCATCAGCAACCAGCTCCGCAAGATCGAGGCGATCCGCAAGATGATCGACAAGACCGGGCGGACGATCGACCTCGAGGTCGACGGCGGCATCGACCCGGTCACCGCCGCGCAGGCGATCGCCGCCGGCGCCGATGTCCTCGTCGCCGGGACCGCGACCTTCCGCGGCGGCCCGGGCGAGTATGCGGCGAACATCGCCCGGCTCCGCGCCGCATGACGACGGAGGCGAAGCCGCCGCCCGACGCGCCGCCCGGCGAACCCGACCTATTCACCCCCAACGCCGAGCCGACACCGAGCGAGCGGCTGGTCCGCGTCGACGGCGACAAGGGCGTCTCGCTCGCCGAGCGCGTCACCGCCGGGCTGCACCGCCTGAGCTACCGCACCGCGCTCCACCGCATCCGCCTGCGCGGGCGCTTCCCCTTGAAACTGCTCGCGGTTCCCGCCGACCCGGTCCCGGGCGACGTCGCCGCCGGGGAGCGCATCGTCCGCGGGCGGCTTGCCTTCGCCGGCCATAACGCCCCGGCGAAAACCGTCCACTTCGCCGATCCGGGAGCCCCCGCGGCGTGGCGCGACTGGGCACACAGCTTCGTCTGGCTCCGCGATCTCGCCGCTGTCGCCGATCGCCGGACCGGGTCCGCCGTCGCCGAGCCGCTCGTCGCGCGCTGGCTCGCCGATCACAACGACTTCAATGCGACCGCGTGGCGCCCCGATCTGCTCGCGCTGCGGCTGATGTTCTGGACCGCTTACGCGCCATACATCCTGTCGTCGCCCGACCTCGTCTACCGCTCGGCGGTTTTGAACGCCCTCGCCCGCTGGGCCCGCCACCTCGACCGCGCGATCGACCGGCTGCCCGAGGGACCGGCGCGCGTGACGGCGGCGGCGGGGCTGATCGTCGCCGGGCTCGTCATTCCCGGGGTCGAGGCGCGGCTCGCACGCGCAGAGGCGCTGTTCGAGCGCGCGCTGGATGCGGTCGTCCTGCCCGATGGCGCGACCGCCGACCGTTCCCCGATCACCCAGCTCGAGCTGCTCGAACTCTTGCTGTTCGTCCAGTCGACCTACGCCGCGCGCGGCCGCAAGCCCCCCGCCGCCGTCCTCGCCGGGTTCGAGCGGCTGGTCCCGGCGCTCAAGTCGATCGTCATGGGCGACGGCGGCGTCGGCGCCTGGCACGGCGGCGCGGCGGCGAAACCGGGGCGCATCGACCATGCGATGGCGCGATCGGGGATCATGCCGCGCCCAAGCCGGTCGACGAGCTTCGGCGGCTACCAACGCCTTTCGGCCGGCAAGACGCTGATCGTCGTCGATGCCGCGCCGCCGCCACAGGCCCGCGCCGCCGCGGGGGCGCATGCCGGGACTCTCGCCTTCGAGCTGTCCGACGGGGCCAGCCGCCTGATCGTCAACTGCGGCGGCAGCAGCGTTCCCCTTCCGCTTCCGGTCGCGCTTGCCGCCGCCTTGCGGACCACATCGGCGCATTCGACGCTGGTCCTCGCCGACAGCAATTCGACGCGGATCCGCCCCGACGGTGCACTCGGCCGCGGGGTCGAGGAGGTCGTCGTCAACCGGCAGGAGAGCGAGGAAGGCATCTGGCTCGACCTCGCCCACGACGGCTATGTCCGCCGCTTCGGCGTCCATCACCGGCGGCGGCTGTTCCTGTCGGCGAACGGCAGCGACCTGCGCGGCGAGGACATCATCGAGCCCGCCCCCGGTCGGCGGTTGCGGCGACGCGGGGCGCGCGCCGCGTTCGACGTCCGCTTCCACCTCGGCCCGGGCATCGAAGTGACCCCGACCGCCGACGGCCAGGCGGCCTTGCTCAAGCTCACCGACGGCCGCGTCTGGCAGGTCCGTGCCCGCGGCGGCCCGTTGACGGTCGACGAAAGCGTCTGGATCGACCATGACGGCGCACCGCGAACGACGCGGCAACTCGTCATCAGCGGCACGACCACGGCGACGGGCGCGGCGAGCATCAACTGGTCGTTCAAGCGCGCCGGACGCTGAGCAAGGAATTTATGGACACGATCAAGATCACCCGCGCCCTGCTGTCGGTCAGCGACAAGACCGGGCTCGTCGACCTCGGCACCGCGCTCGCCCGCCACGGCGTCGAGCTCGTCTCGACCGGCGGCACGGCGGCGGCACTGCGCGCGGCAGGGCTGACCGTAACCGAGGTCGCCGACCTGACCGGCTTCCCCGAGATGATGGACGGGCGGGTCAAGACGCTCCACCCGACGGTCCATGGCGGCCTGCTCGCGCTGCGCGACGCCCCCGATCATCTCACGGCGATGGCGGCCCACGGCATCGCCCCGATCGACCTTGCGGTGGTCAACCTGTACCCGTTCGCCGCGACGGTGGCGAAGGGGGCCGACCGCGACACGGTCATCGAGAATATCGACATCGGCGGCCCGGCGATGATTCGCTCGGCAGCGAAGAACCATGGCTTTGTCGCCTGCGTCACCGACCCGCAGGACTATGCCGCGCTGGTCACCGAGCTCGACACGACCGGCGGCAGCACCAGCCTCGTCACGCGCAAGCGCCTCGCCGCGACCGCCTTCGCCGCGACCGGCGCGTACGATGCGATGATCGCCGACTGGTTCAGCACGGTCGACCAGGGTGAGACCTTCCCGGCGGTCCGCATCATGGCGAGCCGGCTGGTGACGACGCTCCGCTACGGCGAGAACCCCCACCAGTCGGCGGCGCTGTACGTGCCCGTCGGACCGGCAGCACGCGGCATCGGCCAGGCCGAGCAGGTCCAGGGCAAGGAGCTGAGCTACAACAACCTCAACGACGCCGATGCCGCGCTCGAGCTCGTCGCCGAGTTCCGCGACGGCCCGCCGACGGTGGTCATCGTCAAGCACGCCAACCCGTGCGGCGTCGCCACCGGCGACACCCTGCTCGAGGCATATCATGCAGCGCTGGCGACCGACCCGGTGTCGGCGTTCGGCGGGGTGATCGCGGTCAACCGTCCGCTCGACGAGGCGACCGCGCGGGCGATGACCGACATCTTCACCGAGGTCGTCGCTGCCCCCGGGGCCGACGATGCGGCGCGGGCGGTGTTCGCCGCCAAGAAGAACCTCCGCCTGTTGCTGACCGGCGACCTGCCCGACCCGGCGCGGCGTGGCCTGACGACGAAGATCATCGCCGGGGGTGTGCTGGTGCAGGAGCGCGACGCGGGTGCCCTGACCGACGATATGCTCAAGGTCGTCACCCAGCGCCAGCCGACCGCCGCCGAGCTCGCCGACCTCAAGTTCGCCTGGACCGTCGCCAAGCACGTCAAGTCGAACGCCGTCGTCTACGCCAAGGACGGGAGCACCGCCGGGATCGGCGCGGGCCAGATGAGCCGGGTCGATTCGACCCGGATCGCGGCATCGAAGGCCCGCGACGCCGCCGCCACCGCGGGCTGGCCCGAGCCACGGACGATCGGCAGCGCGGTCGCGTCGGACGCCTTCTTCCCCTTCGCCGACGGCCTGATCGCGGTTGCCGAGGCCGGGGCGACGGCGGTGATCCAGCCGGGAGGCTCGATCCGCGATGCCGAGGTGGTCGCTGCCGCCGACGAGCGCGGGATCGCGATGGTCTTTACCGGGATGCGGCACTTCCGGCACTAAAGGGGGCCACGCTATGCACTTCGACCCGAACCAGGTCTTCCCGATCCTGATCCCGCTGGTGATCATCGGCGTGCTCGTGATCCGCCGCCGCAAGCCGCAGCGCATCCGCATCGAGCGGCTGTGGATCATGCCGGTGCTGATGACCGCATTCATCGGCTCGGGGCTGTATTACACCCCGCATGCCGCATTCCACCCGCTGACCTATGCCGCCTTTGCCATCGCCCTCGCGGTGGGCTTGATCGCCGGGTGGTTCCGCGCGCGGACGGTGCCGATGAGCTTCGACGCCGCCAGCGGCACCGTCGTCACCGAGCCGTCGATCGTCGCGATCGTCGTCCTTGTCGCGCTGTTCGCCGGGCGCAGCCTGCTCCGCATGGCGCTGGTGGGGTCGGCGACCGGGATCGACGCGGGGACGATCTCCGACGGTTTCCTGCTGTTCGCGGTTGGCCTGATCGTCGGCGGGCGGATCGAGATGTTCGTCCGCGGGCAGCGGCTGATCCGGTCGGGAACCGCAGTCGCCATGCCGTCCTGATTAGCGACAGTGCCTAGTCGGCGCGCTGCCGCTTGAACAACAGGCGGTCGCTCGGTCCGAAGCCGAGCCACCAGACCAGCCCGCCGAAGGTGCCAAGGATCGCGACCAGCCCGACCGAGAGCTGCGCCCATTCGGGCAGATGCTGGACGCCGAGTCCGACGCCGAATGCGGGCACCGCCGCGAGGATCAGCGCAATCCGCCACCCCGACACCGGGCTGCCGAGTTCGCGCCGCAAGAGCCACGACTTGGTCATCGACACGAGCAGGACCGACACCGCGAGCCCGCCTGCCGCCGCAAGCGCGCCATAGCGCTGGACGAACACCAGCGTCACCCCCGCCTGGACGACGAGCCCGGCGACCGCGATCGCGAGGTTGGTCCGCCGCCGGACATAGATCAGCGCCGCCTCGGCGACCGCGCCCTGGCTGGCGAGAAGCTCGACCGTCAGCAGCACCGCGAGCACCGCCGCACCTTTGGCGAACGCCGGACCGAACAGCCCCATCGACGCCCGCGCAGTCAGCCCGAGCGCGAGGACGACGGCGAACTGCGCAGCGAGGATCCAGAACGCGACCTGGCGGACATGCCCCGCGACGGCCTCGGTGTCACCGCGCGCGAGGCTCGTCGTCAGCAGCGGCGCGAGGATCGGGTCGAAGCTGTTCTTGAGCTTAGCGGCGAGCGAGGCGATGTTCTGCGCGACGAAATAGATGCCGGTGACCTCGGCGCTGGCGAAGCGCCCGAGGAGGAAGAAGTCGAGCCGCCGCGATCCCCAGTCGGCGACGTCGGCCCCCGCGAGAGGGGCGTTCGCCCGTGCAAGCGCGATCAACCGCGCGAACGACGGCCGCCAGCGGTGCGGCCAGCCGAAGGTGCGGATACACGGGATCAGCGACGCCGCCACCGCCGCGAGCATCGACGCCGCATAGGCAACGAGCAGCCCGTCGCTCTTCCCGACAAGATACCATGCCGGCACCGCCATCAGGGTCAAAGTCCACGGCTCGATGATCGACCGCGCCCGGACCTGCGCAGCGATGTCGTGGCGGAAGGCGAGGCCGGCGAGGCTGATGTCCGACGCCGCGACCGCGAGCGCTATCAGCGGAAAGAAATGGTCGAGCGCGCTGACCTCGCCCGCCGGAAAGACGAGCGCCGGCAGCGCCATCAACAGCACCGCCCCGGCGGCCGCAAGCACCGCGCCGAGGAGCAGCGCGTCGGCGACGGTGTTGGCGTGCGGATCCTTTTCCTGCGCGAGTTCCTCGGCAAGCCCGCGCTTCAGTCCGAGCGTCGCCAGCTGTGCGGTCAGCTCGACGACGAGGATCGCATAGCCGAAACGCCCGACCTCGCCGCTGCCGTACAGCCGCCCGGCAATGAACAGGAACGGCATCCGCGCGAGGAGACGCAGCACGAAGCCGCCGAAGCTGGTTCGGCCGCCGCTCGCGAGGACCGCGGTGTCGTCGGCCGCGACGGCGGTACTGCCCGGGGGATCGGCGATGACGCCCGGCTTCACGTCGGCACGTGGACCCGTCGATACGCTCCGCGAAAATACAGAAGCGGATCGCGCTCCGCGTTCATCCGCAGGCGTTCGACCCGGCCGATGATGACGCGGTGATCGCCGCCGTCGTGATCGGCGAACATCGTGCAGGCGAAGTTCGCCAGCGCCCCGGTCAGGATCGGCAACCCGTCCCAATCCTCCCACGTCGCCTCGGCAAAGCGGTCGACGTCGCGTCGGGCAAACCGGTCGGCAACCGCCTGCTGGTCCGCCGCGAGGACATTGATCGCAAAACGCTGCGACGCCTCGACGGTCGGCAGCGCCGACGCCGTCCGCGCCGGACAGAACAGCAGCAACGGCGGATCGAGCGACACTGATGTTAGGCTGTTCGCAGTCAACCCGACCCGGTTGCCGTCGGGCCCGCGCGTCGTGACGACAGTCACGCCGGTGGCAAAGGCGCCGAACGCATCGCGCAAGCGCCGCGCGTCGTTCGGGTCGTGCTCGTCGGGGTCGCGGTGGGGCAGGGTTGTCACGGGGGCATCCCTAGCCGGACTGGGGCCGACGTCAACGCTACCGGCGCGCATCGCCGAGCCTTCCGACCGGTGTTGTGGCGGCAAAGCCGCAGGCGGAAAGTGATCAGCGGCACCGCGTTGCCGAGAAAAGCCGCGGCTCGACTGACCAGCAAGGCATGGAAGCCACTGAGCGAGACACCGAGCGCCTCACAAAGCCATGACACCGGTGCTCCGCAATGAAGGCGAACCCCTTATCGCGTCCCTCGCGAATTAGGCGGCCGCTTTTTTAAGGATGATAACGGAGAAGTGGAGCCATGCCGTCGTGGCGTCAGCCTGGCAGCAACCGAATGCGCACAAGAACGATGTGGTCATCGGGGATGACACTCAGGCGCTCATCGCCGTTCAGGACCCGTGTCGTCTTCCAGTTCGCATCGTCAATTTTCCCCTCTTCGACCCGGTCCACCTCGGCCAAGCGGCCGTTCTTGGAAAAGTCAGCAGTGAACCCTTTGCCGAGCAGCAGAAAAGTGTCGTGGCCCTCGTATATAATGAGCCCAAACGGTCGACCGTCACCCGGAGCTGGGCGGCTGCCGGGTCCGTCCGTCTCGCTGGGCAGCGGCGCAGGCGGCGGCGGAGCCTGCAAGCCTACGTCCAGCAACATCTGCTTCAGGAGCGCTTGCGATTGCTGGATCGCGACCGTGTAGCCCCCAAGCTTCAACTCGGCGGGTTTCCCGTCATCCAGCAGGATTGCCGCAATGCGCCCCTCGGCCTGGGCTGAGGCGATCACCGCCGTCATCGGGTTTAGTATAGCCAACGCTTGCGAAAGCTGCCCGTCGGCACGCCCATCCTCAATGCCGAATATCGCATAGCCGAGAGCGGCATGCTGCCCCAGCGCCCAGAACATGTCGCCGGTCTTGAACTAGCTCTCCGGAACGAACAGCGGGTTGCCCGCATGATCATAGTCGGCAAGCGGCACCTTAGCGTCCGGAAGGTAGATATCGGGAGCCAGCAGGTCGAGTGACGGCGCTGCCGCCTTCCAGATGTCGAGCACGCGTTTGGCGGGACCGCCGCTGGGGTAGAGGCCGGCCGTTGGCTGGCCCGGCTGAGGGCCGAGCCACGCGTTGGTGTACATCGGCAACGCGAGTGCTTTCTTGCCGTCTGCTGCCAACGCTTCCATGTATCGCCCGAAGTGCCAGGCCATAAAGATTTCGTCGGCTTGCCAGTCGGTGCCGAAGACCTCCGCCCAGGTCCCCGTCATACGACGACCCTGCCGGGTCCATACCTCGGCCAGTTCAGGCTTTAGCTGGGAACTATGGGCGGCGAGATACCGGGTTAGCGACGACGGCACCGGCTGCCGCCATGCCGCTTCTGCCAAGGGCGACCGATCGCGGCTGTCGCGGAGCAGTCCGACCTCGTTGTTCACCTGCACCATGATGACACGGTGGTCGGCATCCACCCGCGCGAGGTGCGTCATCAAAGCTACGAACGCGGCACAGTCGGCCTTCATGAGGTCCGGGGAGAAGACCGATAGAACGGGCTTCGGCATGGCGCCCTTATAGGTGAACGCCTCCTTTGCCTGCCCGTTCGCGACGGCACGCGGGAACCGGGCGAGGTCACGGCGTACCCAGCTGGGCGCGTAGGTCGAACTGGCATTCTTGAATGCGCCAAACCAAATCAGGACAAGGCGCATGTCACGTCGATGGGCCTGAGCGATCTGGGCATCTACCGCGGCGAAATCATACTTGCCCTCGATAGCCTCGACGTCTTCCCAGCTGACCGTTCCGATGACAGTGCGGACATGCATCCGCTGAAGCTTGTCCCAGATGAGCTCCATATACTGCGGGCTGGAAGCACTTGAGTTATGCAACTCGCCGCCGAGCGCAAGGAATGGCTTGCCCTCGACAAGCAACTGCCTGTTCTTGATAACCGGGAGGTCGCCGGCCCGTGCACCGCATGCCGCGACCAAGGTTGCGGCGCTGAACAGCAACTGTCGCAGCCGACGCATCGGTAATCCTCCCCAAACTTCATTTATGACTAGAGCGGCTGTTCTATTTTAGCGAGGAAAGTTTTCGTCGAAAAAGACGAGCCGATGATCGAAGTAGCGCAGGAGGCACTCGGTTCACAGGATTTTTGGGATGCGAGATCGGCGATCCTGGCAACCGATGCGGGTGCCATACGCGCTCGACGTCATCTCATGCAGCTAAGACGGTCTTCGGCGGAAGGTGGACCGACGAGTGGACTAATTGATGTAAACATGGTCGCCATGGATGCGGGAAACCTGCCTCATACTGTCTTTTAACAAACTACCGAGATGAGCCACTCCGATTGATACTGCGCACACCTATGTCCAAAGCCATCCTTGATGGCAGCGACTGACCCGCTGTCACCGCCGCAGGTTTAAACGATGGATCGAAACTGCAGAGATCGTGAACCTCATATCAGGCAATACACTTGGCGCGACAGGCAGGCGGCTAGGCGTCAGAGAAATTAAGCTCGAGTTCGACGCCATCGGGATCGATCACACGAATCTGGCGCAGGCCAATCGAGGCGACTTCGTCGGTTGTATAAGGCAAGCTGTGCCGCTCGAGCCGGGCGATTGCCGCAGGATAATCGCGGCAGGTGAAGGCGATATGGTCGATCGCTCCGGTGCCGACACTGTAACTGCCCGGCCGCGCTCGAAGGTGAATGACCGGCCGCCCGGTTGCGTCGTGAAGCCACTGAAGTTCGTCCGGCCTGTGCGGCGCCGGTGGATCGTTCGGGTCGAGCCCCAGCACATCGGCGTAATACCGCGCCGATATAGCCAGATCGCGGACGATAATGTTGACGTGGTCGATGCCGAGTGTCGTCATATACTGTCTAACATTTACTTTCACGCTTAAGCTTGCGGCCGCCGGCCTGGTTCCGGAATGCTACGCAGTGGAACGAAGGAGGATCGCGATCCGTCTGTCGATCGAACTAGAACTGACATTCTATTGGGCTTACACGGATAGGCATGCTCGTTCGACTCACATTGTTGGCGATTCTCGCGGTTTCCGACCCAACCCCGACTTTGGCTGCCGATTTGCTCTCTGACGGGTTCCTTCACCCGCCCAAAAGCGCGCGTCCGCTGGCGTGGTGGCACTGGATGAACGGGAACGTGTCGGCCGAAGGAGCCAAGCTCGATCTTGAATGGTTGTGCGAAGCCGGCGTCGGCGGCGTACAAATGTTCGAGGCCGGCCTAGGTACCCCGCTCGTGGTCGCCCAGCCCGCACCGTTCATGTCTTCCGAATGGACGGCGGCTTTGCGCACCAGCGCCACAACAGCGAAAATGCTAGGGCTTGATCTGACGATCGCCGCCTCACCCGGATGGAGCGCCACCGGAGGCCCCTGGGTCACCCCGGTTGACGGGATGAAGAAGTTGGTCTGGAGCGAGACGCACATCGACGGCGGCCGGCGCTTTCACGCCCAGCTTGCCAATCCTCCAACGATCGCTGGCCCTTATCAAGACGTCCCGCTCACCGTCGTGGAGCCGGGCACGGCTGCAGGGCCGGCGCTATATGGTGACGCGGCAGTGATTGCCTTTCGAAGCGGAACTGCACCGCGCCCGACGTGACGCATTGACCGGGCTAGCCAACCGTAAGGCGTTACGGGATCGCTTGGTGGAGCGGCTTACCAACGTAGCACGGACGGGTCAGGCAGCGGCGTTGCTGTATATCGATCTCGATCGCTTCAAGGCGGTCAATGATACGCTTGGACATCCGATCGGCGACACACTGCTCCGGAAGGTAGCCGAGCGTTTCAAGAGCGCGACGCGCGACGGCGATATCGTGGCGCGCCTCGGCGGTGATGAATTTGCAGTCATTCAATCGGACACGCCGCAGCCAGCTGGTGCGCAAGCGCTTGCGACACGCTTGGTCGACCTAATCGGCCGGGCCTATGCGATCGACGGTCACCTCCTGCACATCGGAGCAAGTGTCGGGGTCGCGATTGCGCCGATCGATGGTCGCGAGCCCGATGTATTGCTCAAGAACGCTGATCTCGCGCTCTACCGAGCCAAGGCAGAGGGCCGCGGCTGCTACCGCATGTTCGCGCCGGAGATGGCCGACCATCTGCCGGCGCGACGAGCGCTGGAAACCGATCTTCGTCGCGCTTTAGCTCTCAAGCAGCTGCAGCTTTTGTATCAGCCACAGTATAATCTCGCATCGAAGCTGATCATCGGCTTCGAAGCGCTCATCAGGTGGCACCATCCCACACGTGGCGTCGTACCGCCTGAGGAGTTTATTCCGCTCGCCGAAGAGATCAGTATCATCGGAGCAATCGGAGAATGGGTGCTTCGTACGGCGTGCAAGCAAGCCGCCGCGTGGCCGGTCCCGGTCACGATTGCCGTCAACCTCTCGCCGGTACAATTTCGGGGTGGAAAACTCGCCGAGACGGTGACGTCGGCTCTCGCTCAATCGCAGCTTGACGCGCACCGATTGGAGCTTGAGATCACGGAAGGTGCACTGCTTAACGATACCAATGATGTCCTGAAAACGCTCAATCGGCTACGGGAAGTCGGTGTCGCCGTGACGATGGACGATTTCGGGACCGGATATTCGTCGCTCGGTTACCTTCAGAAGTTTCCGTTCGATAAAATCAAGATCGACCAGTGCTTCGTTCGCGATATCGATTCTCACGTCGAACGGCAGGCGATTTTTCGTGCCGTCACTGGCCTTGCCGCGGCGCTGCGCATGAAGACAATTGCGGAAGGTGTCGAGACTGAAGGCGAGCTTGCCTGCGTCGGCGCTGCCGGTTGTGATGAAGTGCAGGGTTACCTAACCGGTCGGCCGATTTCGGCAGAAGCCACAATGGCGCTTCTTGCAACCACATGCTCAGCAGAAGCTGCTTAGGGGAGATATGTCATGTCGGACGAGCTTTATCGTCTGGTCTATTATAGCCACAATACCGTGACCGGCGATGCGGACGCGGTTGAGGCGGCGATAATCTCAATCTTGGCAAAAAGTCAGGTGAACAATCAGCGTGTCGATGTTACCGGCGCGCTAATGTTCAACTCCGGCTGCTTCGCTCAGGTCCTTGAAGGTCCGCGTTCCGCCGTTGAGGACGTGTTCGAGCGCATTCAGCAGGACGATCGTCACAGCGATGTATCGCTCCTAGCGTTCGATCCCGTAGCTGTCCGAGCTTTCGAGAACTGGTCGATGGGGTTCGTTGGAGCTTCGATCGGCGACGCCGCTCGCTACGGAGTTCTCGTCAACGGCAGCGGTTTTGATCCCGCAAAGATGGACGGTGATGCACTGTTTGACACTCTGCGAGGGCTCGCCATGGAAGAAGAGCATCCCACTGATTAAAAATACAGTGGGTGTTGACGTTGGCTTATGGATAACTGGACAGGTGGCAAGCTGTAGACATTCAGCGTCGTCACGCGGCTACTCCGCGACGCATCTCCATGCAGCTTATTTACGACTCGATCGAGAACATAGGTGACGTCCGGCATTACCGCTAGTAAAGCGGTAGTGAAAAGATATCTGACAGTCTGTCACCGCGTCAAAGGTCACGACGGAACTTCAATGAATCTTGCGTGGCGTGTGTTCGCTGACTTATTCGTCATCCTGCCCAAGGATCAAACCGCCGAAGCGCTACAAATTGCCCTCGAGGTCACGTCGAGTAGCAGCGCCGCTGTAACCTTGATCAGTTGGTGTGGCAGGACGATCTCGACCCCTTAGCTCGCTAGCCGGCAAGGCGCCGCAGTTCGAGATGCACAAATCGCTCACAGCGGTCATCCTTTGGCCAACCGGCGTCGGCGGGATCATCCTCAAAGGCCCGGCTCCTCGACGCCTCGCCGCGCTCGATCCGCGAAAGTTGTGCCGCCGACATACCACAGCGTTCCGCCAACCCCTTAAGCGATAAACCTTCGCTTTGACGCCCTTCGCGTAAACAACTGCCGAGCCTCAGCCGAGATAACGCGCGCCGACTGTCTTGAAATGGCCGGGGTACGCGATCGGTATTGCCCTCGACGGCGATTTGCGGCCAGTCAAGACTGAAGATCATCATCAAACCTAGAAGTGTGTCGTATCCAGGCCACGAATGACCGCATTCAATGCGTGACAGATTTTCCCGCGAAAGCCCGATGTCGTCGGCCACAGACTGCTGCTTGAGTTCGTGTTCCTTACGCTCCCTCCGAAGGAACGCGCCGAGATCGGGCCTGAGTTGCGCGTAGCCCGAGGGAAGCCGCTGTCTGCTGCGTGACGGCATGACTTGTGTTCCAGCGATTATGTGACGTTGATGCACATCGATTGGCGGCCCGTCCTAAACGCTTGGATGAGCAACCTCAAGCCCGATGCCGATGCCGCGATACGCGGTCGTCTAACTTCAACCCGCCGTGAGGCCGCGACGAAGCGATCGCTGCGCAAGGACAGATCGAAACCAGCATTCCAGCTAGATCAATATTACACCGATAAAGATGTGGCGGCACAATTATACCACAATTGTCATCGGTTTATGAATCTAAGTTTGTATCAAACCGTGGAGCCGAGCGCTGGTACAGGGTCTTTTTCGGATTTAATGCCGCCATGCAGGTTGGCTTTTGACCTCGAACCGAAAGGTGAGGGCATCACCAAGTCAGATTTCTTCGAGACGGAAATCCAGAGCGAACGGGGGATCGTATTCATTGGCAATGTCCCCTTTGGAAGAAATGCAAGCATTGCTATTCGCTTTTTCAACCATGCCGCTAAGCAAGCAGTCTTTATTGCATTCATCCTGCCAATGTCGTTCCGGAAGATCTCAATTATCAATCGTCTCGACCCTAACTTCCACCTAATTCACGACGAAACGGTGAAAAGCAATGCATTCGTGCTTGATTCAGAAATATTTGACGTGCCAACTGTCTTTCAGATCTGGGAGCGTCGCCCCGTTTTACGCGCGCTTATTGAGGGCGAAATCAAGCACCCCGACTTCGAGTTCACCACGAAAGACCGTGCCGATTTTGCCATTCAGCGAGTGGGCGCGAGGGCGGGCCTAATTCTTGATGAATTTTCTGCACGTCCCCCATCATCGCACTACTTTATCCGTGGCGACGTGAAGGGTGCGATGGCTGAACTCGAGCCTCAGTTCCGACGGGCGGCAGCAAATGTTACAGGTAACCCAAGCCTCGCCAAAACGGAGATCGTGGCACCGTATCGCAAGTGGGTTGAGGCAGGTGGGCAGACTAGGGCTGTCCTTACCTCGTCGGCTGACCCATTCACTGATTGAGCTCGCTGCCGGCCCCGTGAACACCGAGACACCGAAATAAGGTGTCTCATGGGACTCCAGGGTGTTAACTAAGCGTCGAAGCGTGATGCCCCTGTTCCACTGCGTAACCGGTGAAACAGGCTTGAAAAAAGCTGTCGACAGGCGGGTAGATCGGCGTCGACCCATGCCAGCTGCTCATGACCATCCCCTGCGTCGGCGTGGCGGCGTGGCGACTGCGACTTCGTTCAAAACCGCGATCGAAGATCCGACCAATTTCAAGCGGTCGTGATCGGTCGGTGCCTGGGTCGGACTGACCCTCCGGCGCTACTAGTCCGGCGAGAAAGAACTACCAACGTTCGCGTTCTTTAGCTGAAATTTGGTAGCTGCATGACTGTTTGGTCGACGGCACGAACGGCGGCGCGAGCGTTTAAAAACGGATCGCTCTTCACCTTGAGGTTACGGCTTCCGCGATGCTGTCGTAGATAACGTCGAGATCTTCGTCCGATATACAGTAAGGCGGCATGACATAGACAGTGTTGCCGAGGGGCCTCAGCAGCACGTCGCGCTCCCGAAAGAAAGACATCAGGCGCGGCGCAAGAGCAGACAGGTAGCCGTTGCTATCCCCAATTTCGATCGCCGTGACGGTGCCGAGCTGGCGTCCATTAATCGCGCCGGGCTGCGACTGAAGCATAATGAGCCCCTCTGACTGGCGTCGCGCAAGATTGCCGACGCGTTCAAGCACCGGCTCTTCCCGCCAGATCGCGAGGTTGGCGTTCGCGGCGGCGCAGGCGATCGGGTTGGCGGTGTAGCTCGACGAGTGGAAGAACATGCTCGACCGGTCGGTGCCGTAGTGAGCGGCGAAGATGGGCTCGATCGCCATCGTCACCGCTAGTGGAATAGCGCCCCCTGTCAGTCCCTTCGAGAGGCACAGGATGTCGGGCACGATGCCCGCTTGCTCGCAGGCCAGCAGCGTGCCGGTCCGTCCCCACGCCGTCATCACCTCATCGGCGATGAACAGCACGCCGTGGTGCGCACAGATGCGGCGCATCTCGGCAAGCGTTGCCGCCGAATAGACCAGCATGCCACCGGCACCGAGCAGCAACGGCTCGATGATCAACGCTGCCGCTCCCTCAGCGCAGGCCTGATCAAGCGCGTCCAACGTCGTTTGCTCGCGGCCCATGGTTGGAAAAGGGATCGTCTCCACGTCAAATAGCAGCGGTGCGTAGGCACGGTTAAAGACGCCGCGCGCACCGACCGACATCGCGCCGATCGTGTCGCCATGATAGCCGTGCTCGAGCACCAGGATGCGATGCCGCGGTTCGCCACGGTTCAACCAATAGCCCAGCGCCATCTTCAGCGCGACTTCAACGCTGGTCGAGCCCGAATCGGAGAAGAAGACACGTGTGAGAGCCGGCGGCATTATCGCGCGTAGTCCGGCTGCCAGCGTCTCTGCTGGTTCGTGCGTCCACCCCGCGAAGATAATCTGATCGAGCTTACCGACCTGTTCGGCGATTGCGGCGGCGATGCGTGGGTGGGCATGGCCGTGGGTCGTCACCCACCAGGACGAGATCGCGTCAACGATCCGCCGGCCATCGGCGGTAAAAAGCGCGGCGCCTTCGGCGCGTTCGACAAGCGGGATCGGCTCGGCGAGGCCGTGCTGCGTGAAGGGGTGCCATATCGAGGATTCGCTCAACGGAAATCCTCCAGTCTGAAGTTGGCGTGGAACGCTGCCCGTAAGCTGGTCGCCGTCAGCGAGGTAAGGCGCGGGAGCCGGCCCAGGTGCCTGACTTTGCCAAGTTCGACGACGATCGCTTCGCTGTCTTCGTTTGGATCGCCAATAAACGCGATGCCGAGGATCGGGACGGCGCGGGCGCGCAGGGCTTCGATCGACAGCAAGCTATGGTTGATCGTGCCCAGTTCGGTACGCGCGACGATCACGACTGGATGGCCCCAACGGGCGAACAGGTCGGCATAGAGCAGCCGCCTCGTGACCGGCACGAGCACGCCACCGGCCCCTTCGACCACCAGCGTTTCGCGCATAGGTAAAGGCGTCAGAAGGTCAGCATTAATCTCGATACCGTCGAGCTCGGCGGCGCGGTGCGGTGAACAAGGCGTCGTCAGGCGATAGGCCTCAGGCAGGATATCTCGTTGCGGCACCCCGAGCGAGGCAACGGTTGAGGCATCGCTGCCGTCGGCCAACCCGGCCTGGATTGGCTTCCAGTACATAGCACCCAACGCTGTGGTCAAAGCGGCAGCGAAGATAGTCTTGCCGACGTCGGTGTCGGTGCCGGTTACGACGATCGTGGTCACAAATGCTCCTGCAGGGCGGTCACGAGCGCCGCAATCGACGCCTCATCGACGTTGAGCGTGAACGACAGTCGCAGCCGCGCGGTACCGGGCGGGACGGTGGGCGGACGCACGCCACGCACATCGAACCCTGTCGCCTGCAACACGGCGGCGATCTCCATCGTCCGGCGGTCGTCACCGATGACAACTGGTTGGATCGGCGATCCTGACACGGGCATCCCGATGCGGCACAACTCGCGCGCCGCTGAGTGGAGAAGCGCGTGAAGCCGGTCTCGGCGCTCTGGCTCATCGCGCAGGCAGCGCAGCGCGTCGCGGACCACGGCCGCGATTAGCGGCGACGGCGCGGTCGAGAAAATAAAGCCTCGACCTCGATTGATCAGGAAGTCGCGCACCGTGACTGGCGCGAGGATTAAGGCCCCTTCGCACCCCAACGCCTTTCCGCACGTGCGTAGCACGACGACATTGGCTCCCCCGTCGAGATCCGCGGCTAAGCCGCGACCATCAGGGCCGAACACGCCGGTGGCATGCGCTTCGTCGATCAGAAGCATTGCGCCTTGCCGTTCGGCGAGCAAGGCAGCGTCGGTTAGCGGCGCGCGGTCGCCGTCCATGCTGTACAGGCTTTCCATCGCGAGCCATGGCGTTCCCGATCCACCACGATTGCGCCACGCGGCAATCACGTCGGCAGCAGCGTCCACGTCGTTGTGTGCAAAGCCCCTTGTCTCCGCTCGGCCAAGTCGCATTCCTTCATGCGCGCTCGCGTGGATTAGCTCGTCATAGACGACGAGATCGCCGCGCTGCGGCAGCGTCGAGAAGAGCAAGGCGTTCGCACCGTAACCGGACCCCACGAAAAGGGCGGCTTCGGATCCAAAGAATTGGGCGGCTTCTTCCTCGAGCAACTCATGCTCTTCGCAGTTGCCGCGCAGCAGGCGCGATCCTCCCGAACCGATCGGAACTCCACGCGCCAAGGCCGCCACGACGGCGGCTCGCAGGCGGCTAGATGCAGCCAAACCTAGATAATCATTGGAGGAGAAGTCTAAACCGGTCCGAGGCATCAAAGACCGACGTCGACCCATTGCGGAAAGCTGCGTCAGTCCGCTCTCCAAAATATCACATGCGCCCATTCGCCTCTGCTAACGCCAGCGTAGCCACTTGCCGAGAGGCATTCGGTCGCTGCATCGACCATGTCGACGGCTCGACGTGCATCGGCATCGTGCTATCAGGTCGCCTTGGTGGTTGAAGCAGTGATCACCCGTCGAACACCTGCCCGTGGCGAATGACAATGTCGTAGGGCGGCGGCCCGGCGGTCGCTCCGGCCGGCGCCACCGCGGTCATCAGGGCAATGAGCACGGTGATTTTTGTAGGACGGATCCAAAGACTGGTGGCGCATTCGATTGGCCGCGTCAGCGACCACTCGTTGCCAAACCTCGCCTTTCAAGATTTCTGGTCTGGTGAGAAGAATGAGGTGGAGACAGTCGGCGTCGTGGCGCTACGAAATACGCAGATAAAGGATTTCCGGGCAGGCGGCTGCGATGTGAGTATGCAGCGGAAGATGGACGTGCGGCGGATAGACGCGCCTATTGTACCGACGATGCCCCGAAAGATGGTGCCGCGGCTTGGAGAATTAATCCGTCAAGCATGTTTGAACCTACGAGGACAATTAAGGAGGCGAGGATGACAAATGACGGACCCCTACGAGACGGTCTCGACGATGACTGGCGTGACCGGTTAATCGCGATCGGCAAGGGCGTGGTGGGGGCGGTGCCAGTCGCCGGCGGTCTCGTGGCGGAGATCGTCGGCATGGTGATCCCTGGTCAACGAGCCGACCGCGTCGCCGTCTACCTGCGGACGCTCACGTCTCGCCTTGACGATCTGACTGCCGACGTCAGGACGGAGCTGATGGAAAACCCCGAGAAGATCGATCTAATCGAGGAAGGCGGCTTCCAGTCGGCCCGGGCGACTTCGCGGGAGAGGATCGATCAGATCGTCGAGGCGGTCGTCCGTGGGATAAACGAGGATGACGCCGAGGTCGTCCGGCGCAAGCGGCTCCTGCACACTTTGGGCGCGCTGGACGAGGACGAGGTCAACATTCTGAACGCCTACGGCAGGACATACGGCGGAGCAGACCGGATGGCGTTTGAAAAGGTCAACCGACCGGATCCGCCGCACATGCAGTCCCCGCCGTCGGCGATCGATCGGAACGTGCTCTACGAAATCGGCAAGACGCGGTTGTTCAACCTGGGGCTGCTCAAAAAGAACTTCGGGAACGTGAAGGCGGGTGAAACTCCCGAATTCGACACGCGCACCGGCGACTTCAAGCATAATCTGGAGATTTCTCATCTCGGCCGGATGCTGCTGCTGGAGATCGGACTGGAGACACCATTCGATTCGCAACGGAATGACAATCGCTGAAACAACCCCAAGGCGACGGGCAGGCTTGCGGAAGGGGCCAGCCGCGGTACCTTGAAAGAAAGGAGTGGCACCTTCGGGGCATATTTAGATCATTGGCGAATTTTATTCTAAGCGGTCAATGACTTGCCGAAAGGATCGAATTGCACCTCCACCGACACGCCGCCAATGATGGCGCTTGCCCAATTCATATCAAAGGGCAATCCATGGCAAGAAAGTGGCGCGACTCGTCGAGGAACAGGGCGACCGGTACGGCATCCCGACGCCGCTTGCCGCGAAGGGCGCGTCGAGTTGTCGTCGGCGAATACCCATCCACACCCTTCTGCACATCAGCCGGCCGGAGAGGCTGGCCCTCAATCGCCCCTTACATGGATGTCCACGAGCGAGGCTTCGAACTACGAGGGTTCTTCCACACTAATTTTGATCATGTCACCCTTGTCGCGTCGAGCAGCTCGGCTGTAGAGGTCGTTGCAACGACAGGACGTGGGGTGATCATGACCGAAGCGACGTGGGGCGATCACGCAATGACACCGACGATCGACTGGCGCATGAGCGCTGCGCTTGAGAACGTCCATCGTGGCGACATCGAACTCGCCGAGGTGACGAACCTGCGCAGCGCCGTGCAAGCGTGGCAGCAACTCGACCTCGATCATCGATCAAAGGCAACCCTGACGCCCGAATTCGCGATTCAGATCGACGGCGTTTCGACCGCGTCGTTCAACGGAGCGGCGATCGGCACGCTGGTCGAGCGCCTATCGATCGATGATGCCGAGAAATCAGCCTACCCAGTCGCTGACTGAGTTTAGAGTATCCGTTGTGATCAAGCGGGTTCTGGCGTCCACACTCGTTCGGCCTTGAGCAGCGAGTTTGCCAGGATAACGAGCTTCCGCGTGACGGCTGTGTTCGCGACCTTTGGCGGTTTCTTCCGGCGGCGACGAGTGCTGTGTACTTGGCTTTCATGTCGGGGTTAAACCGGATGGCGACGTGCGCGGGCATGTAAAGAGCGCCTCGCAGTTCCGCGCGGCCGCCCGGGATATGGCATTTTCCGCGATGCTGCCCGCTATCGCGAGCGATCGGTGCAAGACCGGCCAGCGACGCGAACTGCTTGTAATCGAGAGTGTCGAGTTCGGGCATATCGATGAGCATGGCGATCGCCGTAAGCTCGTCGATATGCCCGGGATCGAGACAAGGACGTTGAAGCGTGCGGCGAGTTCCGGCTCGCGGAAGAGGCTGGTTTTCAGTTCAGCGTCAATCGCGGCGATCTGACGGTCGATCTGGGAAAACCGCTGCGCGGCGTGCCGCTTCACCAGCGGCGAGCGGCAGACAATGTTCGCGGTTCTTCGCAGCGGTGCGATCCTTGACCAGCCTGAAACGGGCCATAGCGCTTCCTTCCAGCTGGCCGTGAATAATGCGCCATCAAAGCCTGGAATCAAACATCTAGACACGATCAGCAGAGGCCGGACGCAAGCGGACCCGCAGGTCGCAGCGCGATACGATGATGCGCCTCACCGCTTGTGGTGACACGGTCTTTTCCCTTGTCATCAACCGTCCGATGAGGTGCTCATGAGCACGGCGGAGCAGCGACTGCTCAGAATGGCGTCGCGGATGCAACAACGCGCGACGACATCGAACTTGGACGGAATAGTCGTGGCACGGCCAAACACATGCTGACCTGATATAAAACGATACGCGATACGCGAGCCGTTGCGAGATACGGAGCGGCTCACATGCACGCCTTTGCCATCCTCGTCGCTCCGGCGGTTGCCGGCCCCGCGGTGCCGCCCGACGCATTGACGTGCCGGGAGTTGACACTCGATGACAAGTGTTTCGAGAAGGTAGGGGCGGAACCCCATGACGATTCCGTAGCACAATCACTCGATGATGGCGTGCATGACAGCCAGAATTCCATTTCGGATCATTTGCGGCGAAAAGCCCTGGAATCCGGAGGGGATAGAGGACATTGTCACAGACACGCTGCGATCATTTGTGCCCTAACGCTGTCGCCATCACGATTGCGGTACTGGTCGCTGGCCAGCGCTGAAATGGACCGCGACTCGCGCCGTTGACCTCTGCGCTGACGTTTACCATAGCGTCCTCGCGCGTCCGCGCAGATGCAGCGCGGCGCGAGTTCAGGAGTGACGAATGAAGACATTGCAGAAGTTAATCGCAGCGGTAAGTTCGCTGCTCTTGGCCAACTCTCCAGCGCTCGCCGAGACGATTGACTTTGAAAATCTGACGGTAGGCGTGCAGGCTGAGGGTTCGATTAGCTACCCAGGGGTGACGTTCAGCTCGTCGTCGGGAGGGTTCAGCGCTGTTTCCGGCAGCACCGGCCTGGCGCTTTGCGCATTCCAGACCGATTGCAGCGGTACTCTTATTATCGATTTCTTAAAGCCGGTGTCGAATCTTACCTTCAATTACTCCGATGATGACACGACGAGCACGCTAGGATTTCAGGGCTCTTCAACGACGGCGTCCTTTACTGGCCGACTTTTCGCGGATGGAGACCCTCTCACCCAGGACGTGTTCAACCTGTCCATCGTGCCGAACATCACGCAGCTGATCGTCTTCTCGGACGATCCGGGTGGCGTAATCTTCGACAACTTCAGCTTTACGACACCGGTCGCAGGTGACGTCCCAGAGCCGGCAACGTGGGCCATGATGATCATCGGTTTCGGCGCAATCGGCGGCTCGCTCCGCAGCCGCAACAAGCTCGCGACGCGCATCAATCATGCCTAAACAGTGAACACTTGAGTGAGGTAAAGGGCCGCCTATCTAAAGTCGGGCGGCCTTTTACTGCAGCCCTCCAATGCCGGCAGCGCCAGCAAGACGGCGGATCCTGGTGAACGTCACAGGCTATATCACAAAAAATCAATTGACTGCCTTGGTCGACCCTATGTTGCACTATAGTCGACTTGGTTTCTGGTTTACTGGATGGTCCTCGCATTCGTTGGGCAACGATTGCCATCTCCCTCCCGCCTAGGAGGCCGATGAACTCATTATGTCCTATTCGATCATCGACGAACCAACCTAACACGCCTTGGGACCGTTCGCGGAAGGCTAAACGCGGCTCCCCCGGGAAACCCCGGCTATGCCACGTCACCATGTCAGGCGTGGGGAAGCGGCTGTGCGTTCCAGATCGGATGACCTCCTGGGCAGCGCTGTGTGGTTGCTGGGCCCGGCGTCGCCGGGCGCGAAGCGCGTCGTCAGTCCGGTTTCTGGCGATCCGGCGCGGGCAGCGCCTGCGACGATCCGGCGAAGTCAAAAGCCGCGACCTCGGTCCGGGTCGCGATCATAAAGGCGTCCGCGACAAGCTGAAGGGGTGCCGCATCGACGTTCGAGCGACGATCCTCCAGCCGTTCGGCGAACTCCCTATAGATATCGAGGTATTCGTCGGCCGGACCGACGAATGGTGGCGCGCCTTCGGTCTCAAGTCGCGATCCGCCGTCAGTCAGCTTGAGCTTGGTCCCATCGACGGTCTCGACGGCGATCGACCATGTCTGCGGCCCGGTCTCACGCCAGTCGAAGTCGCCGGTCAGCTGCCCATCCGGGGCGAGCCCGGTGCTGAACGTCAGCTTGGCCGCAATGGGCGCTTGGCGGTTGGCTGGAAAGAACAGCTCTGCCGCACTTACGAACACCGGTTCGGGAAGGATGCGGGTCAAGATCGACAACGCGTTGATACCGGGATCGAAGATGCCGAAGCCGCCCGCCTCCAGTATCCAGTCCTGTCCGGGATGCCATTGCCGCAGGTCCTCCTTCCAGATCACGCCGAGAGACTTCACCGTCTTGCCTGCGAGGAGGTCGGCCGCTCGCTTGACGGCGGCATTGTGCTGCGCGTGGTAGGTGGCGAAGGCCACCTTGCCGATCGCTGCGGCACGGCGCGCGATGTCGCCGACCTCCGCCACCGTCGCCGCCGGCGGCTTCTCGAGCAGTACATGCTTGCCGGCCGCCAGGCACGCTGCGGCGATCGAGCGGCGGGGTCCGGGAGGAGTGCAGATCGACACCGCGTCGAGATCCGAGACGGCTTCTAGCATTTCGACGTAGTCGGGAAAGGCGGGAACGCCCACCAGCGCTGTCGAGCCGCCGATGTTGGATACCGCCGCTAGCTCGAACGCGCCTGACGCGGAGATTGCGGGTAGGTGCTGATCGCGCGCGATCTTGCCGAGACCTATGATGCCGATCCGGTACTTGGACAATTTGGTTCCTCTCGCTCAGGCGCCTCGAGCCCGTCTCGATGCCGGTCTCACTGATCCTGCAAAATCTCGACAACGTCGCCGCCCCTGGCGGCTGCGGCAATCCGGCAATGCGGGTTCCCCCAGATTCACGGTGGTCCACCGTCAATCGAAAATTTAGAATCGCGGATGCGCGGCACTGCCGCTCGGTTCCGCACAGATCGCCGACGAACGAACGCATCGAGAGGGGGCTGGTGCATGGAAGGCTTCCGAGATGGATGAAGGGAGTTTGCGTCAGGTCGACGAAGCGACGGCTGCAGGCGTGACGTTGGAAACGCCGACGTCGACTTCGGCGCGCCGGGACTGGTGCGCCCTCCGTCGTCGGCGGTTCAGGACGACCAGAAACCATCCCGTCAGCAAAACCGCTGTTCCGATGTACCAGGCGTTGTACTTGGCGCTTGGATCGGATGCCGAAATGCCCGCCGAATACGCGACGTACACGAGCATTACGAGCGCCAACGCCGGAAGCACAGAAAGCATTGTCGCCGTGCCGGCGGGATGTTTCGACCAGACCAGCCGGATGTAGGCCGCGAGCATCGCGACGTAGGAGAGAACCAGGGTAATCGTGAAGGTGTCAATGTACCAGACGAGGTCTGCGAAGGGCCGTAGCCAGACGGCGAGTACGCCTGCGACGGCGAGCCCGAAGATCGCCGTCGATGGCGCCTGATGGCGGTTGGTGCGACAGACCCTCGCCGGCAGGTGTCCATCCTGCCCCATACGGTAAAGGGTCCGCGCCCCCGAGTTAAGCGATGCCTGCATGCCCGCGAAACTGGACGTCACGACGACAAGGGGGGCAATCCAGGTCAGCCAGCCCGGAAGATAGACGTCGGCCACGGTGGCGATAGGGCTTCCACCCGGAGCGGCGCTCGCCCTGGTGAGTTCCGGGATGGGAACTGCGAACTGCCAGCCGATGGCTGCGAGGCTGTACACGATCAGCGCGAGGCCTAGAACGAGCATGAGCGAGCGTTGCACTGTCCGCACGGGCACCTTCGATTCCTCGATGAAGTTGATCGCCGAGTCGAAGTTGGCGAGCATGAAGACGCCGAAGAGGACGCCCTGACCGACGGCCATCAGTCCGCCGGCGGCGCTGACCGAATAGAGGGACAGGATCGGCACGTCGTGGACCTGGGGAGCGACGATGCCACAGAGGCCAAGTCCCGCAACCACCACGATCTCGAACGCGAGCAGGACGCCGGCGATCTTCGCCGTCAACTCGACGCCGCGGTTGCTCACCACCGAGAACACCACGAGCATCACCGTGCCGATGATCCTCGCCTGGTAGTCCCCCTGAAGGGCGGGAAACAGCGCTTGGATGTATCGGGCTCCAATCACCGCGGTCAGTGGGGCGGTCGTGGCGGCCATGACCGTATACGTCCATCCGAGTACGGTCGCGGCGCCGGGATGTACGAAGCGTTCGGTGAAGGTGAACACGCCTCCGGCGGACGGAGCCTCGCGGACGAGACGGATCAGGCAGAACGCCAGGACGCACATTGGGAACAGGAAGGCGACGAGGATCGACAGCGGCGCAGCGTGCCCGACGACCCCATAGATGAGCGGTATCGCGGAGGCCGCGATGTAGCCTGGAGCGTTGAAGGCGAATGCGGCCAGTGTCACGTCGTAAGTGTTCAGCCGCCCCTTCTTGAGCTTGGTATCGACGTCCGTGATCGACCCGTCTTCATCATACCCGGTCAGGTCGTTGATCGTCGTCACGGCGAGCCGAGCGCGATGATGACTGGGTCGGGATCATGGGCCATATCTGCTCCTCGAGCTTTGAGCGGACCGCAAGCGCCCGATCCCGGCACCGGTTCGGCTAGGGTTTCGCCGGGTACCAGCTGTCGGGTTCGGGGTAGGCCCAGTCGTCGGGGAAGACGTAGGTCTCGAAGCACGTTGTCGTCGCGTCCTCGGTTCCGAAGAACGCGAAATGGTTTCGGCCCATCCAGCTGCCGGATTGAATCAGCTTGAAGCCCCTCCGGGCGAACTCCTCCAGTCGGGCCTCGAACGGGATGTTGTTGCAGTCATGAGCCGTGTGATGAACACCCTCACCGTGCCAGTCGAGGTGGTCCCTGAAGATCGTGTCGCCGGAAACTGGCTCTATAAGTTCCCAGATCATGTCGCCGACCTCGGCGAAGCAGACAGTAAGAACGAATTCGGCTGGTCGGCCACGGTACGTCTGATTGGCCGTGTTCTCGGGACTGAACGTGAAGATCCGCCATGGGCCTATGCCGAGCCGGCAAAGGCCCTCCATTGTGCGACGATGGTCCCGGGTGACGATGCACGTCTCGACCATCCTGCCCAGGAAGGATGTCACTCCTGTCTGTATTCCAGGCATTGCAGGATCTGCCTGTTCTCGAGGATCGTGCGCCATCGGATCGGCTTCCTAACGGGTGAAAGGCGGAATGCAGGTCGGCGCCGCCGTTGGATCGACTGATCTCACGACCGATCTGCGAAATTCAGGTCGCGCCTTCCACTTGCTGAAAAGCATTATCAGCGATCGCAATCTTCCAGGCTTAACCAGTTAAGCAGCGTCGGCCGATTGCAGGGCCTGCCCTTCGCAATCGCCGCCGGGATCGTATGTGCGCCTATCGTACGTCACCCCGCTGCCTGCGGTCCGCGCGAACCAGCCGAGTGCCTATCGCCCGGGGAGTGAACGAATCCGGTCAGGCGGACCCGTGAGATCGATCCGCCCGCAACGGGACGTCCGCCAACCCTGAGGACCACCGGTTGCCTTTGAGCTAAGTCATGTCGATGACGATGAGCAAAGCGCGTTGTCAGCTGGCTGCCGACGGTCGACTCGCAGCCTCGCCATCGTCGGCGCCCTTGGCGGCCGGACGGCGCTTCTTCGAGCCCGTCGCCGGCGCTGGTTACGACTTCGCCCATTGCCGGCGATATGGAGCGTATCCTGCGCCGTAATCATCTGCATCGCCCTTTCCGCGCCTGATCAGCCAACCGGTATGGTACCGACCGCATGAAATCGCTCAGCGAGTGCCGTGTTCGGCGAAATCACTGAGTGGCGGAAATCTCGACGTCGAGAGGTTCGGATGATGTCAGTAGGAACGACGAGGCCCAGGCGAAGTTTCGAGGGCCACTTCACGGCTCCGGGCGCCGCTGCAGTCGCGAGCTTGGAACGGGTATCGGGCGGTTCGGGCGTCGACCGACTTCGAGGTACCGCTAAAGCATTGACGCCTGCTGCCGGCGCGGGGTCGCAACTTCACGGTCCGTCCGATCCGACTTTACAACCGTTTCACTCCGGTCGGTGCGGCCGTCTCGGGCGGCGTCTGCACTTCTGCCAGGCCCTTTCCTGATCGCTTGACCATCGGGCCGGACACCGCGCCGACGGCGAATTTCATAGGAGAACGTCTTGACCATGATCAGCCCCGGTGCCGCCACGATTGAGGATCCGAAGCGTCAGATGGACTCGCCTGTTCTGGGCGCGACGATTGCGAGGGTCGGGGGGTGGACGATCACCGTCACGCTCGCGATCATCTTCTTATGGTTCGGCAGCTTGAAGTTCGTGCCGTTCGAGGCAGAGGGGCTGGTCCCGATCATCTCCAACAACCCTCTGATATCTTGGCTGTACGACCTATTCGGGGTGCACGGTGGCGCGAAGTTCCTTGGCGTATTCGAAATCACTACGGCCCTTTTGATCGCAGCGCGCGTCGTGGACCCGCGGGCGTCCGCATTGGGTGGAGCCATGGGCGCTTGGTCGTTCGTCCTCACCATGAGCTGCTTCTTCACCACGCCAGGGGTCATCGCCATGGGGCACGAAGGAACGCTCGAACTCTCGACGGCGCCCGGTGCCTTCCTGCTCAAGGACATCGGCCTCTTCGCGGCATGTCTCTGGTTGCTTGGCCAGTCGCTTGTCGAAGCTAGCGCGCGTCGGCGCTCGCGCTGACGGTCGCCGGACCGCGTGCCCCTTCCCCTCGGCACGCGGTCCGAAAATCCAGGCTCGCTGCCTTCGGCGTCTCTCCAGTCCTAGACGGCGGCTTCCGAGGAACCGCCGGCGCTATTCACGTCTGGCTGCAATAGCCGGGCCCGGGCTGGCGGCAAGGAGGTTCGGAACCCGTCGAACCGCATTCGATCCGTCGACGAAGGAACGATCATGATGCCGAATGTCGTAGTGCCCTCGTCACCCTTCAAGCGCTTCGCCGAGCACCTGTTGCGGAGCGCTCTCGTCACGGTGTTCATCGTGTTCGGCCTACAGAAGTTCTCGCCGATCGAAGCTAGAGGCATTGCGCCGCTTGTGAGCAACAGCCCGTTAACCTCATGGCTCAACGTTCTGGGCGTCGAGGGTGCCAGTATGGTGGTCGGCGCCTCCGAACTCACCTTCGGCGCCCTGCTCGCGGTCGGATTCTGGCGAGCTGGATCGAAGTTCGCATTGGCCGGCGCTGCCGGGTCCTGCCTGACCTTCCTCACTACGCTTAGCTTCCTCCTGACCACTCCAGGCGTGTTCGCTCCCGACGCCGCCCCGGTGATGTCGGCAGACGGCCTTTTCCTCCTCAAGGACATCGTCCTATTGGCCACGTCGGTGCTGATGCTCTCGATCAGTCTGGCCCAGCGCGGCGCGGACAGTAGGCGTCCCGCGCCCGCGTGGGTTTACGGGCCGCAGCCGGCGGCGGAGCCGGTCGATGACTGAAGCACTGGCAGTGCGGTCGGACGCTTTGCGGACTCTGCCCGCAAGCCCCCCCCGACGGGAGGACTCCAACCCGCTGATCCGCAAGCTGTCGCAGTTCGCGCAGCTGACGCAATCTGACCACGATGTTCTAGACGCACTCGCGGGGCCGGAGGAATGCTTTCCGGCTCATGTCGACATCGCGGGCGAGGGCGACGTGCCGCGATCGGTGTTCATGATGAAGGAGGGCATGGCGATCCGTTATCGCATGCTGCCCGACGGAGGACGGCAGATCATGACGTTCCTCCTTCCCGGGGATCTGTGCGATTCACACGCGTTCTTGCTGCGTTCCATGGATCATTCGATCGGCACCCTGACCCCCGTCCGGATCTCGCCGATCTCCCGGGACGGCATGATGGAGACCTATGCGCGCCGACCGCGTATCTCCGCAGCGCTCTGGTGGAGTTCGATGCAGGAGGAGGCGATGCTGCGCGAGCGTATCGTCTCGCTCGGGCGCCGCGACGCCCGAGCACGCATCGCCTATCTGTTTTGCGAGCTGCTCTGGCGCAACGCGGCGATCGGCCTCGCGGAAGGAGGGCGGTTCCAGTTCCCGCTGACCCAGACCCAACTCGGTGACACTCTCGGGATCACTCCTGTCCACGTGAACCGCATCCTGAAGGAGTATCGATTACGCGGTCTGATCTCGATGGAGCGACGGGTCGTCCATCTTCTGGATGTCCAGGGTCTTCAAGGCATCGCCTGCTTCGATCAGAGCTATCTGCAACTACGCGGTGCGACCGCCGACGTGGTTCGATATTGCGACGAACTCGAGAGACGCGAGCCATCTGCTGCACGCGCGAGCATCGGACACGCATCTCCGGGTGCCCCGGTCGCCCGGTCGGCGAGGCAAACCAGTTAAGCAATGCTAGCCGTCGAATCGACGTAAGCAGTCGATGCGAGCGGAAAAGCACGGTTTCAAACGAGAATGGCCGCATCCGCGGCTTAGGAGAAGCAGCATGACCGACCAGGATCGCCAAAAGGAGACCGTCCGACGCATCTACGCGAACTGCTGGAACATGGGCGACATGGCGAGCATCGACGACATTTTCGCGGTCGACGTCGAGCACGGTCACTTCCTACCGGGCTGGCCGAAGGGTCGGGAGGGTTTCAAGGCGCTCGTGCAGTTCTGGCGCAACGCCTTTCCGGACATCCGCGAAGACGTCGTGGAGATTCTTTCCGAAGGCAATCAGGTCGCCAGTCGTTTTCGGTTGCAGGGTACCCACCAGGGCGACTTCTACGGCATTCCCGGAACCGGGCGCACGGTGGACATATACGGCGCGGAAATCTTCCGGTTCAAAGACGGCATGGTCGTCGAGTACGTGTACCATGAGGACACGCTCGGCTTGTTCTTCCAGCTCGGCGTCCTTCCACTTGGCAACTCCGACATAGCTGGTGTCCTGACCAGAGCAGCGTAGGCAGTCGGGCTATACCGGCCTTTCTCCTTTCTTCGAACCCGATCCGGCCCGCATAGGGCCGTAAGCAACCAGTGACATGTCCAAGCCATCCGTCGAGCTGTCCGGAAGGACCGCCATCGTCACGGGCGGCAGCCGGGGAATCTGCTATGCGGTCGCGGTCGCCGTCGCCGTCGCCGTCGCCGACGCGGACGTGCATCAGGCGCCGAAAGGTTGCGGCATCCCGTGGTAGGTTTGATCAGTCGTGTTCTCCGGGCTGAAGGTGAAGACCCGCCAAGGGCCGACACCGAGGCGCTACAGGCCTGCCATGCATCGACAGTGATCACGGGTGACGATGCAGGTTTTGACCATCCTGCCGAGGAACGTCCCGTGCTCGGCCGCAGCCGCACTGCCGGAGATCAGCTGATGATCGGGATCGTGGCCATGGTTTCCGTTTCCCAAGAGAAGATGGTGGGCGAACGTATTGGGAAACCGGTACCGGACGACACCGCCAGGTGACCGGCATGGCACCTGATAGGGTGACGTCAGGCAGACGAACAGTATCATCAAGCAGGAGTGTCCGGGCCAGCCCTATTCGGGTCTACGCCCTGCGGTCAGAGAGCTGCAGGACGGACCCGCCGAGCCCGGACTCGTCGCCGCCGACGCCGGCGCTGCATGATCACGCGGGCGGGACGATCGAACCGCACACGATCATCGGTCTGGTTCTCTGGGAACGGTCGGTGGCCGTCCGCGCTCGCGCGCCACCCGTGCGCGATCCGCTTCGGGGGTGTGTTTCGGGACCCTGTCTCCCGCTATGATGTTCACGCGGCTGTCAAACTCGTCGTCACCGCAGCGACGGGCATCCTCCCGCTGGAGACTGCCCTCCAGGTTGGATTGCGGCGACATCGGCTTCCAGGGCTCTGGCGCCTTCGGGTGAGTGCGTGGCGGATCACCGCCGATGTCTTCGCTGGTGCTCTCGTCCATGAGTTGATCTCCTTTTCACCAAATCGGCCGGCACACCCCTTGAAAATCGTTCGGGCCGTCCGGTCCGGACGGCGTTGACCAGCCGACGATGGACGGGACCGCCGACAGACGATCGCGATCACGCGGTCCGAGGGCAGGTCGCCGAACGACAGCCGAGGCCGCCGCCGTGCCGGGCCCGCTGGCCGCGCAGACGTCCGGTCGTGGCCAGCACCAGGCCGCTGGACGGATGGAGATGGGGCTCCGCGGACCTTCAAAGAGGCGTGGAACGAATTGAGAACCTGCCCCAAGCATCGTCCGCTTGGCATCGCTGCCCGCGGACGGCAGGGTCGTCGGGCTCTCACTGAGCGTCGGCATCGGTGCAGGCCTCCGCGACCTGCCGGGCGTGATCGTCGGGAATGTCCGGTGCTCCATCGTCGCGCTCGCCAACGATCCGACCCGTCTCCACCACCGCTCCCTCGGTAAGCGTCCGGTGGACGGGACAGCGATCGGCAATTTCAAGCAGAAGTTCTTCCTGCGCCGCGTCGATGCGACCCTCGAATCGGAGCCGGCGTGTGAAAGTCTCTCGCGACGTGACGGTTCTGCCGGTATGCCCCACTTCGACGATCGTCCGTTCCAGGGGCCAACCTTTGCGATCCGCATACATCCGGCACGTCATCGCCGTGCACGCCGCGAGACCGGCCGCGATCAGGTCGTAGGGTGACGGTCCCGACGCCAGCCCTCCGACGCTCGTCGGCTCGTCGACGAGGAAACTTCCGGAACGACTAACGACCTTCACCTGGAACTTGCCAATGCCGGTTTCCTCGACGCGTAGACCACGAACGGGGGGCACCGGTTGGGTCACCGCGATGTCGAGATAGCGGCGCGACCACGCCCCGATTACCTCTGCGGCGTAGACGGCGTCCCTTCCCTGTCGGAGCAGATGATCGGCGTGATCGAGCGAGACGAAGCTCTTCGGGTGACGCGCCGCCTGGAAGATTTCGGAAGCGTTGGTGATCGAGACGACCTCGTCCAGCGGCGAGTGCAGGATCAGCAGGGCTCGGCCGAGCTCGGCGATACGGCTGTGCTGACGCTGCGCTCGGATGTCGTCGACGAACTCGGAGCCGAGGAGGAACTCCCTTCCACCTATGGAGACGGGGATGCGGTCGTCGCCCGAGACGTCGATCAGGGCGTCGCCGAGATGGGTGAGGATGTGCCCGGCGTCGAAAGGAGCGCCGATGACCGCGACCGCCTTCACGTCCCCGAGCGCCCCAGCCGCCGCAAGTACCGCCGCTCCCCCGAAACTGTGACCGATAAGAAGCTGAGGCGCCATCCCTGCGCCTGCCATAGCCGCGACGGCGGAGACGATGTCTTTGACGTCGCCCGACAACCCGCGTCCGAATTCACCCTCGCTTTCGCCAAGACCGGTGAAGTCGAAACGCAGGACGCCGATCCCGTCCTGCGCCAGCCTGCGGCTCACCTTAACCGCCGCGAGCGAGGTCTTGTCGCAGGTAAAGCAATGCGCGAAGACGGCATATGCACGGACGGGCACGTTTCCGGTTTCGAGGATCCCAGCAAGCGCGATGCCGGCGTCGTTCGTAAAGGCGAACTCGGTGCTGGCCACGGTCTGAACGCGCTCCGCTACTGTCCGCCCACCGGCGGTGGGCGCGCCTTCAATCCATGCGCGACTCCATTCCTACATGCGGCGGCGGCTGTCGGAAATCCTTCGGCACCGGATTAAAGCATTGATTCCACGTCGATCGAGCGCTTTGCGGGCATTTTCGAGCCTATCCTGCTTCGTAATTTCGCCTGGCACGCTTTGCGTGATCAAGCCCATCCTCGCCATGATACCGAAGTACTGGATCGAGAGGCCGAGGTCCTTGCAGCGAATGCTTGAGGCACCAGGATGTTCGACCCTGAAAGTCTGCCGTTGCGGTCGAAACGACCTCGATCACGATTCCCGCGGGTGTTTTGTCCATGATGGTGATCGAATCGGCCATGCACTTTACGCGCCTGGTTCCCCGGCCGCCCGATCGGATTCCGTTCGTTACGGCGATCGGCACGAACCGCCGGCGCGGCGGCCTACCGCAGTTTTCCCCGCCGAACGAAGGTCCGGACCTGGTTTCGAGCGGCGCCGTCCCGTCGTCGGGCATCAACGCCGCGTCGAGCCCTCGCACCATGCAGCACAGAGGAACACGCCATGGACACGACCAAATACGGTGCACCCGCCACCCAGACCGATCCCGGAAGTGAGAGGGCCGTCATCGGCCTCGGTGCCACGATCGAAAGGGCCGGAGGCTGGACGATCACGATCGCTCTTACGATCATCTTCCTCTGGTTCGGCGGCATGAAGTTCACACCCTTCGAAGCGGCGGGGCTCGAACCGATAATCTCCAATAATCCGCTGATCTCGTGGCTCTACGCGCTATTCGGCGTACAGGGCGGTGCCAGGTTCCTGGGCGTATTCGAGATCGTCACGGGCCTGCTGATCGCAGCCCGTTTCGTCGACCCCCGTGCCTCGGTTCTAGGCGGGGCGATGGGTGCCTGGTCCTTCATCCTCACCTTAAGTTGCATGTTCACCACCCCCGGCGTGATCGCGGCGGGCCATGAGGGCACGCTGAACCTGTCCACGGCACCGGGGTCGTTCCTCGTTAAGGACATCGTGCTCTTCGCGGCTTGCCTCTGGTTGGCCGGCCGTTCTTTGGTGGAAGCTAGCAGTCGTCAGCGCCTGCGCTGACAACCGCCGGACCGCGCGCCCTTGCCCCCCCCGGGGGCGTGCGGTCCGAATACCCGATGCGTCCCTGCTTGACTCGTCTCAAAGACGCGTGCGGCGGAGAAGGGGATGATCCGCGAGTCGTCCGAGGGTCTGCACTGTTCGCGTGCGTTGCGACATCATGATCCCGTACCGGGTCGGGGATCACGTGACTCTCATCATGATTGGAACGAGGCTCTCCACGCCCGTGACGATGATCTGCACCCCGACGCTGAGCAGCAGGAAGGCGACGAGACGGGAGACGACCCTTGCACCGCTGGGGCCGAGGATCCGCCCCACGCGGTCCGACCAGCGGTAACAGAGCCATATCAGGGCGGCGATGCACAGTGCCGCCGCGCTCACCCCGCCGAAGAAGGAGAGAGTGCCGACCCCTTCGGCAGGCCGTTGTGAAGACAGTGCGATCGCCACCGCGATCGAGCCCGGTCCGGTGGTGAACGGCATCGTCAGCGGAAAAAAGGCGACATCGTCCAAGCAGTCCTGCGCGCTCGCGGCGGCATCGGCCTTGCGTATTTCGTGCTCCTGAGGCTGCATGAGCAGTTCCCAGGCCCGGACGGCGACGACGAGGCCGCCCGCGATCCGCAACGCTCCGAGGCTTACGCCGAAGAAAGCGAGGAGGTAGCCCCCGAGCCACAGAGACCCGAGCAGGACGGCTGCCGAGTAGAGCGCGATCCGGGTGGCGAGATGATGCCGCTCGGCTTGCGACCGGTCCGCAGTCACGTCGTTAAAGATGAGCGCCGAGCCCAACGGATTAACGATCGAGAACAACGCGGGAAAGGCCAGGAGGAAGGCACCGATCCAACTGGTCAAAGGCAGAGGATCTGCGTTCATCGGCTCTGAGCCTTCAGCTCATCGCGAGGTTCGTAATCAGTCATGCTTCGTCAGCCTCGGTGCCAGCTTCCTGCATTCGCCGGACATAGTCCCAGGGTCGACCGAGACGCCATCGTCAAGCAGGTCCGTCCCCGGTCATCCGATGTCGGACATCTTACGGCGACAAATTTGGGGCTTGCCACGGCGTTCGGCGCTCCGGACCAGATCCGCCGATGTCCGCAACCTTCAGGGCAGCCAAGGTGGCGTCCCTGCCGACACTGCAGCCCGCTGATACGGATCCCATGCCCGGTGGGCAACGAATTTCCTTCAGGCAGACGACAGCAGTCTCGTCTGAAACGCACCTTTTGCAGCACTAATTGGCGTTTCCTGCGCTGTAATCACCCGTCACACAGTTTTAGAAGGGTTCTCGCCCGGTAGTAGGATATTTAAACGAGCGTCGAACAGAAGACGAGCAGGATGGCGTTTTAACGCTGGTGGACCGGTCTAGTTGCTTCGTGGCAGGTGGAACAACTTCGCAAATGGCGTTAGAACTCGCCGAGGGAGGACTTCGTGGCCAGTCTTCGGCCTTGTGGGCAGTCGATGGAGGGTGGCCGCGGCACGATGCTGTCAATCCGCTGGCTCGCAAGCTGTCGAACTCCACTAAGCTGTCGCGATCCGACCGGGATTTTCTGGAAACGCTTACGACCGGCGAGGAATGCTTCGCAGCGGATATCGACGTGGCGAGCGAAGGCGATGCACCCGGCTCGGTGTTCGCCGTCAAGGAAGGGATGGCGATCCGCTATCGCGACCTGCCCGACGGCAGATGGCAGATGGCAGATCAAGACCTTCCTGCTGCCGGGAGATCTAAGTGCGTCGCAACCCTGTCTGGGGCGGTCGATGGACCATTCGATCGGCACGCTAACGCCGTTGCGAATTGCCCGCATAACGCGAGAGTCGATGATGGAGAACTTCGCAGGGCGGCCTCGGTTGGGCGGAGGCACCCGTCCGTTACCCGGTTCCCTCGAAACATGTCCTGCAACCTCAACCCGGGAGAGCCTCGATGACCGATCAAGACCGCGATAAGGCCACTGTTAAGCGGATCTACGCCAGCTGTTGGAACCAAGGCGATATGGACAGCGTGGACGAGATCTTCGCATCCGACGTGAAGCATGGCCATTTCCTGCCCGGATGGCCGACCGGGCGTGAGGGGTTCAAGACGCTTGTCCGTTTCTGGCGCACGGCCTTTCCCGATATCCGTGAGGACGTCGTCGAGCTGATCGCTGAAGGGGACCAGGTCGCGAGTCGCTTCCGGCTGCAGGGCACCCACACGGGCGACTTTTACGGAATACCCGGCACGGGGCGCGCCGTCGACATCTACGGTGCCGAGATATTCCGGTTCAGAGCCGGCAAGGTCGTCGAGTACGTCTATCACGAAGACACGCTTGGGCTGTTCTTCCAGCTCGGCGTGCTGCCGCTCGGCAACTCGGATATCGCCGGCGTCTTGACGAAGGTGGGCTGAGCATGGCCATCCCGATCATCGACCTGTCGGGACGGACCGCCGTTGTCACGGGTGCAAGCCGGGGCATCGGCTACGCGATTGCGAAGGCTTTCGCCGACGCCGGAGCGAAGGTCCACATCGTCGCTGAAAGCGACGATGTGGACCAGGCGGCCCTCCGGATGCGGTCACCCACGGGCGGGCGGGTCACCGGTCATCGTTGCGACATCACCGACCGCGCCGCGGTCGAGAGGTTCGCGATCGAGGTCCCGGCGCCCGACATCCTGGTCAACAACGCCGGGCTCGAGGGCCTCACCTGGATCGCCGACCCGTCGCCCGAAACCCTGGCACTCGTCGAGCGGATCAGTCGGATAAATATTGTCGGCACCTGGTCGATCACGCAGGCTTTGCTGCCTCGCATGCCACGCGGCGCGTCGATAATCTGCACCGCGTCGATCTGGTCGCGAACCGCCGAGCCGGGGTTCTCAGCCTACGCCGCGTCCAAGCACGCTACGCTCGGCCTTGTGCGGACCTGGGCCAAGGAACTCGGTCCGCGCGGCATTCGCGTCAATGCGGTGGCGCCCGGGTGGGTCCGCACGGAGGCGGCGCTGCGTTCGCTCGATCACCTCGTCGAGGCCACCGGGCAGACAAGGGACTCGATCCTCGACGGCATTACTGCGCAACAGTCGCTGCCGGGGTTCATCGAGCCGGCCGACGTAACTGGCGCCTTTCTGTTCCTGGCAAGCGATCTGTCGGCGAGCATCACCGGGCAGTCCATTCAGGTCGATCGAGGCGCCGTCCACGCCTGAGGCACACATGCGGCGTGGCGCGGTCATGAAGAAAGCAGTGTTTGGCTGTCAGCCGGATATCTTCGGACTGGAGGACCGCTGCGTCGGCGGCGGCCCAAAATCCGACAGTCGGCTGCATGGCATCGAGCGCACGAAGAGGTGTCGCGCGATTTCGTTCGTCGGCATGTCCGGCAAGGAGTTTCCCGAGTGGCGATCGTTTCAGCGGGCCTGTATCAAGGAGGCGCGCGTGGGCGCTCGGTCATGCTGGACGAGACGATCGACTACCCCGACGATCGCTCCAGCTTTGTCTGGATCGACGTCGCCGACCCTAGCCCGCAGGAGATGCAGACGCTTGCGGCTCGCTACGGGCTCCATCCGCTTTCAGTCGCCGACGCCCTGAAAGCGCACCAGTCACCGAAACTAAACGTATACGGCGATCAGCTGTTCGTCATCGCTTGTGCCGCCGGTCTTAACGACAGGCGGGTCTACTTCAGCGAGACGGCGGTATTCGTCGGCCACAGTCATGTCATAACTGTTCGTCTCGGAGCACTGACCGAGGATCAGGTGGGAGTTCGTGATCACCTGGAGGCGGCACCTTCTCTCCTAGTCCACGGTGTCCACTATGTCGTCCACGCGATTCTCGACTCGATCGTCGATGACTACCTGCCTCTGGTCGAAATGCTGGAAGAGGAGGTGATTGCGATGGAGCGGCGGACGCTCGACAGTTTCCTCGAGCGTCGCGATGTGCTGCGCATCTTCGACATGCGGCACGACCTCACGCGCCTAAGCCGCGTCCTGCGGTCGATGGGCGAGATCGCGAGCAAACTCGTCAGTCTCGACTTGCCTTGTCTCGACCCGACCGTGCGCCCCTACTTCCGCGATGTCTTGGATCACATCGGACACATCCTGGCGACCGTCGACGGCCTACGGGAGGTCCTTACTTCGGTGTTCGAGATCAGCAGCCTGCTGGAACAGCAGCGGACGGGCGACATCACGCGGAAACTCGCTGCCTGGGCAGCCATACTGGCCGTTCCAACGGCGGTTGCTGGTATCTACGGGATGAATTTCGTTTACATGCCGGAGTTGAAGACGCACTACGGCTACTTCGTGGTCCTTGCGGGCATGGCGGTTGCCTGCGGCACCCTGTATTTACGTTTCAAGCGCGCGACGTGGCTCTAAAGGTTGCGATCGTCGTTCGCGGCCATCTCGACGTCAGCGAACCCACCGTTCGGAGTGGATTTCAGGAATTCGGCGATGGTCGACATGCGTCATCGCGCGCCGCCGCCGTTGCGACGGCTCCGGCACCGCGTCTGCCATCGCGGAACGCCCCCGAACAAGATGATCAGTGCATCGTTCCTCTGGCGAACGGCGAGGATTTTGTCCGCGTCCGACCCGATTGGTTCGGACATTGTCCGGCGATGTTCCGGTAGGTCCACATCGGTCGGACGCGTCGGTCGTAGCCACCTCGGACGATTGGAAAAACTAAACTGGTTTCGCTGCTCATTTGATGGGGACCCCTAAAAAGGGCGAATGCACTCCCATTCCAACCCTGAAGGCCGCGCCGCTCTGGTGCTTTGCGAGAGTCTGATGATCATTCTCGTGGATGGGACGGCGCCGGGAAGTCGGTCGAGCATGTCGTCGACGTCAAAACAGACAGTAACGTGGTCGGCTTGATGTCGGTCGGCCTGCTTCGTGGCATCGAGAGCAGTCTTGCGGTCGCCGGCGGCAGCCGATCGGAACATCCGTGATGGAAGTCGACATCGCACGGCAGATCGCGCGGTTCACCGCCGGATCAGACGACCCCCGCGATATCGCGGGCCGGGTTCTGGAAGGCATCGCGAGCGCCCCTGACGAAGCGATCTTCGTCCTGACGACGGCGCGTCGTGCCGCCGACGAGGCGGCTGCATCGGCAACGCGTTATCAAGATGGCCACGATATCGGACTGTTGGACGGCGTTCCCATCGCCTGGAAGGATCTGTTTGATCTCAAGGGCGAGGTGACGCGGGCCGGATCCCACACCCTCGGGAACACGCCGTCCGAGGAGGACGCGCTGCTTGTGCATCGCCTCGCGCAGGCTGGTGCAGTGACGGTCGGCAAGCTCAATCTCACGGAGTTCGCGTTCTCGGTGCTCGGGTTGAACCCGCACTTCGGAACGCCCCGAAATCCCTGGTCCGACGAGCCGCGTGTCCCTGGCGGCTCTTCGTCGGGCTGCGGCACCGCAGTCGCGCGAGGGCTGGTGCCAATCGCGGTCGGCACCGACACGAGCGGGTCGATACGTGTGCCGGCGGCTTTCAACGGGGTCGTCGGCTTCAAGCCATCGAGTCAGCGTTGGCCACTCGATGGCTGCTTCCCGCTGTCGGAGACGCTCGATACAGCGGGCGTGATCTGCGGCACGCTCTCGGACGCCATCGTCGTCGACGCCGCCGCGCGAGGGATCCGCGCCCCCGAACTGCGCCGTGGAACGATCCAAGGGGTTCACATCGTCGTGCCGTCCAACGCGGTATGGGATGGCACCGAGACCGCAGTTCGGATGAACGCCGAAGCCGCGCTCGTCCGTCTCGCCGATGCCGGTGCGAAGGTCGAGCATCGTGCCATTCCGACCCTCGACGCGGTGCTTGCGCTCAACGAACGGTATGGCACGCTCGTCACGCTCGAGGCGTACCGCCTGCATGCGCACCGGTTAGCGACAGACGCGGCGTGCATCGACCGGCAGGTGTTCGCGCGTATGATCCGTGGCGCGGATATCGATGCGGAGGCCGAGGCGGCGATACGCGCGGCGCGGCTGTGCTTGACTGCGGAACTTGAGGCGTTGTTTGATGGAGGCACGCTGCTTGCGTTCCCCACCGTTCCGCACGTCGCACCGCTGCTCGTTCCGCTCGAGACCGACGACGCTCTATTCGCCGCCACCAACATGCGGACGATGCGCAACACGGCCCTGGGCAATTTCCTCGACTGGTGCAGTGTGTCGATCCCGAGCGGCAGCGACCAGCGAGGGCTCCCGACCGCGCTCATGCTGTCGAGCGGCCCCGGGCGCGACAATCACCTGCTCGCCGCCGCGCTTGCCGCCGAGCCATTGATACGACCCGCTCTCAATCATTGAGGACCCGATTATGACCAAGGAAATCCTGTGTAGCTTCGGCGTCGATGTCGATGCAGTTGCCGGTTGGCTCGGCTCGTATGGCGGCGAGGACTCGCCGGACGACATCTCCCGCGGTCTGTTCGCCGGCGAAGTCGGCAGCCTGCGTCTCCTGAAGATGTTCAACCGTTGGGGGATCAGGACGACATGGTTCATTCCCGGCCACTCGATCGAAACCTTTCCCGAGCAGATGAAGGCGGTCGCGGACGCCGGCCACGAGATCGGTATCCACGGCTACAGTCACGAAAATCCGATCGCGATGACCCGTGAGCAGGAGGTGGCGGTGCTCGATCGGTCGATCGACTTGGTCACGGCGTTGTCGGGTAAGCGGCCCACCGGTTATGCAGCGCCTTGGTGGGAGTTCTCGACCGTCACCAACGAGCTGCTTCTCGAACGTGGGATCAAGTACGACCACTCTCTGATGCACAACGACTATCAGCCGTATTACGTCCGTGTCGGCGATACGTGGACCAAGATCGACTATTCGAAGCAGCCGTCCGACTGGATGAAGCCGCTTGTTCGGGGCCACGAAACCGAGTTGATCGAAATTCCGGCCAACTGGTGTCTGGACGACCTGCCGCCGATGCTGTTCATAAAAAAAGCGCCGAATAGCCACGGCTTCGTCAATCCTCGCGACATTGAGCAGATGTGGCGCGACCAGTTCGACTGGGTCTATCGCGAATACGACTATGCGGTGTTCCCGATGACGATCCATCCCGACGTCTCGGGGCGGCCGCACGTACTGCTGATGTTGGAACGGCTTTACGAGTATATGACGGCACGGCCGGGCGTGCACTTCGTGACGATGGATGAGATAGCCGACGACTTCGCTCGCCGCTCGCCGCGCAGATAATATGTGTTCGCTGTGTGGGGTGCTGGGCGGAGCGGAGCATTGGGCGGATGCCCATGACCGGCCGGGGACGTTCACCCGCAACACGGGTCCTGTCGAACGCCGTCGCGAACGAGCGCGGCGGATCGCGCACGCTCGGCGGATTCTCGGCCCATTCGGACTCGAGCTCGCCGATTGGAACGGCGCGGCGTTTCTGCTGTCGACCCGCACAGGACGGACCGAGATCGTCGATACGTTAGGCCATCTGTGGATCGTGGTGGAGACGCTGCTCGGGCATCCCGCCGATCCTCTCGCCAACGCATTCGACGCTGCTTGACGCATGAAGACACCGGTGATCCTGCTGACCGGGTTTCTGGGCTCGGGCAAAACGAGCCTTCTAGGCCGGTTGCTCCGGCATCCAGCGCTTACCGACACCGCGGTCCTGATAAACGAGTTCGGCGAGGTCGGGCTAGACCACCATCTATTGGAGCGCATCGACGAGACGGTCGTGCTGCTCCGGTCCGGATGCGTGTGTTGCACGGTCCGAGGAGAGCTGTCCCAGGCGATTAGGACGCTGCATTCGCGCCGCGACCGTGGCGAGGTTCCCTCGTTTCGGCGACTGGTGATCGAGTCGACCGGGCTGGCCGACCCGCTGCCGGTGATGACTACGATCGCCGCCGACCCGGTACTTCGCCATCATTTTCGGATGGGTGCGGTGATCACAACGGTCGACGCGGTTGCCGGACGCGACACGCTGATGCGACAGCCCGAGAACTTGGTGCAGGTTGCCGTGGCCGATCGGCTCGTGATCACCAAGACCGATATCGCCGAGCCGGCAAGCCTTCCGGCACTCATTGCCGAACTGCGCGCGATCAACCCTGATGCAGCACTTGTAGTCGCCGCCACGGACGAGCTCGACGCCGAAACGCTGCTCGCCGACGGGCGTCCTCTATGTGCCACGATCGACCGCCCGGTAGGACATCATGGTCAAGCCGCCTCACTGTCGCTGATCATCGACCATCCGCTCGACTGGACGCTGTTCGGGTTGTGGCTGACGATGCTGCTCCACTGCCACGGCGACCGCATCCTGCGAGTGAAGGGGCTGCTCAACATCGAGGGTGCCGTGGGCCCCGTCGCGGTTCATGGCGTGCAGCAGCTGGTTCACGTTCCAACCCACTTGGCTGCGTGGCCGGATATGGACCGGCGATCGAAGCTGGTGTTCATCGTCCGCGGCCTCGACCCCACGTCGATCGAGCGTTCGATGCGCTCTTTCGGGCTGCTTCGCTCAATCGGTACCGACTAATCTATACTGGTTTAGCCGCACCCGCGCGAGGACCCGCCTACACTGTGCGCTTCATGAACTGGGTGTTCCTTCTATTCGCCAGCGCCTTCGAGGTCGCGTTCACGACCACGTTTCGGCTGAGTGAGAACTTTCGGCACTTGGTTCCAACGATTGGGTTCTTCGCGTGCCTGTTGTGCAGCCTGTTTTTTCTGCAGCTCGCGATCCGCTCGATTCCGCTCGGGACGGCGTATGCGATCTGGACCGGGACGGGTGCGATCGGAACCGTCGTTGCCGGGATGATCTGGTTCGGGGAGCCTGCAGGCATGATCCGCATCGGACTGATCCTCGTCATCGTCGCGGCCACCATCGCCTTGAAGTTCGCCTGATCGTCGCGCTCAGCAACGAAAGCCATTCACTATGCCGATCGAACGACCGCTCTCCCCGCACCTGACATGGTATAGGCCGCAGCTGACGTCGGTGCTCTCGATCGCGCATCGGGCATCGGGCATCGTCCTGTCGGTCGGGTCCGTCCTGGTCGTCTGGTGGCTGGTCGCAATCGGGGCGGGGGGTGAGACATACCGCGCGACGCGGACGGCTATCGCGTCCCCGATGGGAACTCTCGCGCTGGCGGCCTGGTCCGTTGCGTTCTTCTACCATTTGACCAACGGCGTCAGGCATCTCGCCTGGGATGCGGGCTTCGGCTTCGAGCTACGGACGGCGTATCGGAGCGGATACGCCGTTCTGGCGGCGACCGGTCTGCTGACCGCAGCCTCCTGGCTCTTCGTGATTGCCGGTTAGATGGGCGCGGGCGACAATGACGCTGCGGCGGGTGCGACCGCCTTGCGGGACGACTCTCGGCGTCGCCGCGTCGCCGGCTTGGGAAGCGCCGGTACCGGGCTGGCGGAATGGCGGCTGCAGCGACTGACCGCCCTGGCGTTGATTCCGCTGGGGTTGTATTTTGTCGCCTCGGTTCTTCACATGGCGGCAGCGCCGCACGACATCGCCGCTGGCTGGCTCACACGGCCGTTCAACGCCTTCGTGATGTTACTATTCGTCGTAGCAATGCTGCTCCACGCGCTGGTCGGGCTGCGGTCCATAATGGCGGACTACGTGCATGGCCGCATGGACAGGTTCCTCGCCGAGATCGGTCTTCTCGCGCTGGCGCTCGCCCTGGGTCTCGCTGGTGTCCTCGCTATCTTGAAGGTCTTCACGGGTGGAGGAGGGTCGTGACCCCAGCTTATGACATCATCGACCACGAATTCGACGTCGTCGTCCTCGGCGCCGGCGGCGCGGGGCTGCGCGCGACGTTGGGGATGGTCGCGGGTGGGCTCACCACCGCCTGCATCAGCAAGGTGTTCCCGACCCGGAGCCACACCGTCGCCGCGCAGGGCGGCATCAGCGCGGCGCTCGGGAACATGGGCGAGGATGACTGGCGCTGGCATATGTACGACACCGTCGCGGGCGGCGTCTGGCTGACGGATCAAGATGCTGCCGAGTTCATGTGCCGGCAGGCGATCGCCGCAGTGGTCGAACTCGAGCATCTCGGCGTGCCGTTCAGTCGTACGGAGGACGGGCGCATCTACCAGCGCCGCTTCGGCGGCCACACCACGCACTTCGCCCAAGGCGAGTTGGCGCAGCGATCCTGCGCCGCAGCCGACCGCACCGGCCACGCCATCTTGCACACGCTCTATACGCAGTGTCTGAAGCACAAGGCGCAGTTCTTCGTCGAGTACTTCGCGCTCGATTTTCTGATGGGCGAGGACGGAACTTGCCACGGACTGCTCGCCTGGTGCCTCGAAGACGGGTCGATCCATCGTTTCCGATCGCATCGCACTGTGGTCGCGACCGGCGGGTTCGGCCGTGTCTACGAGGCTTGCACGTCTGCTCACACTTGCACTGGCGACGGCAACGCGATGGCGTTGCGGGCTGGATTGCCGCTGCAGGACATGGAGTTCATCCAGTTCCACCCCACCGGTCTATATGGCGTCGGGTCGCTGATAACCGAGGGCGCACGCGGCGAAGGCGGGTATCTGACGAACGCCGACGGCGAACGGTTCATGGCGAAATACGCGCCGCGCGAGAAGGACCTCGCCAGCCGCGATATCACCAGTCATGCCGAGGGCATCGAAATCCGCGAGGGACGGGGATGCGGCGAGGGCAAGGATCACATCCTGCTCCACCTCGAAGACATCGAGCGGGCAAAGCTGCTCGAGCGGCTGCCGGGTATCATCGAGACAGTGCGCATCTTCGCCGGCCTCGACGCCACGAAGGAGCCGATCCCGGTGGTGCCGACTGTACATTACTGCATGGGCGGCATCCCGACCAACCTCCACGGCGAGGCAATCAATCCGGCGGGCAACGACGCCGATCGAACGGTGCCGGGCCTGATGGCGATCGGGGAGGCGGCGTGCGTCTCGGTCCACGGCGCAAACCGGCTGGGCACCAACAGCCTGCTCGACCTCATCGTCTTCGGCCGTGCGGCCGCTGAGCAGGCGGTTCGCACAGTGGATCGAGGCCGGTTCGTCGCGGAGACACCCAAGGTCTCCGAGGAAAGGATCATGGACCGGTTCGACGGGATCAGATTCAAGTCGGGGGGCTGCACTCCGGGGCGGGCCCGCCGCGGCATTCAGAAAGTGATGCAGGAGAGCTTCGGCGTCTTCCGTACGCAGGAGGCGATGCAGGAGGGCAAAGACCGACTCCGGGCATTGAGGCCCGCGCTTGCGGGAATGTCGTTCGATGGACGAAGCCTGCAGTGGAACGTGGCGCTCGTAGCCGCGCTTGAGGCTCACAACCTCGCCGACCAGGCCGACGTCATCATCGAAAGCGCGCTGACCCGCACCGAGTCCCGAGGCGCACACATCCGCGACGACCATGCCGATCGCGACGACAAGAATTGGCTCAAGCACACGGTCGCATGGCGGGACGGCACGGGCGAAGTCGCGGTCGACTATCGGCCGGTCCGCCTGAAGCCATGGTCGGACGACACGTCCAGCATACCGCCCGGTAAACGGATCATCTGATTCTGCCGCTTCGACTTGAGCACCCTCGATCGGATAACAGCCATGGCCGAGTTCACCCTGCCAGCGAATTCAAAGGTCGAGAAGGGCCACCATTGGCGATTGGACGAACCCGGCGCGGCGGGACGGTGCAAGTCGTTCGAGGTCTATCGCTGGGACCCGGCGTCGGGTCGAAACCCGCGCCTGGACACGTTCGACATCGATCTGGACGACTGCGGACCGATGGTCCTCGACGCATTGCTCAAGATCGTCGACGAGATCGATCCCTCGCTTGCCTTCCGCCGGTCGTGCCGCGAGGGCGTCTGCGGCTCCTGCTCGATGAACATTGACGGGGTCAACACTCTGGCCTGCCTCCAGCCGATCGACGGGCTGAGAGGCGGCAAGAGCCGTGTCGCTCCGCTCCCGCACATGCACGTGCTGCGCGATCTAATCCCGGACCTGACCGGGTTGTACGCCCAGTACGAGTTGATCGAGCCGTGGCTCAAGAACGACCAGCCTGTTCCAGATCGTGAGCGACGCCAGTCGCCCGCTGACGCGGCGAAGCTCAATGGCCTTTATGAATGCGTGCTCTGCTTCTGCTGCTCGACCTCGTGCCCGAGTTACTGGTGGAACCCGGACAAGTACCTCGGGCCTGCCATCCTTCTCCAAGCCGAGCGGTGGATTGCAGACTCGCGGGACACCCACGCCGGGGAGCGGCTTGACCAACTGGACGACCCGTTCCGCCTATACCGCTGCCACACGATTATGAACTGCACCAAGACCTGCCCGAAGAAGCTCAACCCGTCGCGGGCAATCAACGCCATCAAGCAGCAGATGCTCGAGCGCGGGTGAATCGATGGAGAAACGGACCATGAGACACGAAGCCGTCGCCCCGACCTTCGCGCTGACGAACGATCCACGCCGCAATAAGGGTACTGCGTTCACGCTGGCGGAGAGGGAAGCTAATGGCCTGCTCGGTCTGCTGCCGCACACCGTGGAGACGATGGATCACCAGCTCTACCGGGTCCTCGACCACCTCGATCAGAAGACGTCCGACCTTGAGCGCTACATCTACCTAACCGGACTTCTCGATCGCAATGAGACGCTGTTCTACAACGTCGTGATGAGCGACCCGGTTCGCTTCCTGCCGATCATCTACGCGCCGACCGTCGGGGAGGCCTGCCTCAAGTTCGGTAGTATCTACCGTCGGGCCCATGGAATGTACGTCGCGCACGACATGAAAGGCCGCGTAGCCGAGGTGCTCCGCAACTGGCCGGAGCGCGACGTCCGCTTCATCTGCGTCTCGACCGGTGGACGTATTCTGGGATTGGGCGACCTCGGCGCGAACGGCATGGGCATCGCGATCGGCAAGCTCCAACTTTACACCGCCTGCGCCGGGGTTCCGCCGCACACACTGCTCCCCGTCCTCCTCGACATCGGCACCAGCAGCGCGTCGCTGCGCGCCGATCCACTTTATCTCGGGCTTCGTCAGGAGCCGCCACCGACGGATCAGCTCGACGAATTCGTCGAGGAATTCGTGCAGGCGGTGCAGGAGGTGTTTCCCGGCTGCTGCATCCACTTCGAGGACTGGAAGGGTAGTGATGCGATCCGGCTGCTCGAGCGATACGCCGACCGGGTGCTCTGCTACAACGACGACATCCAAGGTACGGCGGCCATCGCGCTTGCAGGGCTGACCACCGCATTGCAGATCACCGACGTCGATCTCACCCAGTCGCGTCTTATGTTTCTCGGAGCAGGCTCAGCCGCGATCGGCGTCGCGGGTCTGATCGTCAAGGCCATGCAGGCCAAAGGGCTTTCCGAGACCGACGCGAGAGCGCGGATAGCGATGTTCGATAGCAAGGGGTTGTTGGAGGCCTCGCGCACCGATCTCTCGGTCGCACAACGGCCCTACGCGCACGACGCCTTGCCGTGCGCGGAGTTCGTCGAGGCAATCGGGACGTTCAGGCCGAACGCGCTATTCGGATTAAGCACCCAAGGCGGCGCGTTCGACCAGCGGGTAGTGGAGGCGATTGCGGCGATCAACGCGCGTCCCATCATCTTCGCCCTGTCCAACCCCACGGAGAAGGCGGAATGCACTGCCGAAGAGGCGTATGCCTGGTCCAAGGGCACCGCGTTGTTCGCGGCTGGGGTACAGTTCCCCGATGTCGAATATGCGGGTCGCATCTTCCATCCCGGCCAGGCGAACAACTTCTACATCTTCCCCGCGATCGGCCTCGCCACCTATGCGGCGCGCCCGACGCGGATCACCGACGAATGCTTCATCGTCGCTGCGGAGGCATGCGCAGACCAAGTCGGCGAAGATCTGCGTAGGATGGGGATGCTGTTCCCGCGCCAAGCCAACATCCTCACCGTGGAGGTCGCGACCGCGACGCGGATCGCCGAACACATGTTCGAGTCCGGTTTGGCGACTGCCGAACGTCCTCGCGAAATCCGCCCGTGGATCGAGGCGATGCTCTACCGACCGCAATACGAACCCACGTGCAGCGTTTCCCGGCAGGGGGCCCTCGAATCATGAGCACGTCCAACATCGCCGAAATGATCGTCGCGATGCTGCACCGGGCGGGGGTCAAGCGAATCTATGGCATCGCCGGCGACAGCCTGAACGCGGTGACGGAGGCGGTCCGAAAGCACGGCGAGATTGAATGGGTGCATGTGCGCAACGAGGAGGTCGGGGCGTTCGCGGCCGGCGGCGAGGCGCATCTGACCGGGTCGCTGGTCGTCTGCGCAGGCTCGTGTGGGCCGGGGAACCTCCATCTCGTCAACGGCCTGTACGACTGCCACCGTTCGCGCGTCCCCGTGCTGGCGATCGCGGCGCAGATACCGAGCGCGGAAATCGGCCGGGGCTACTTCCAGGAGACCCGACCCGAGCAGCTGTTCCGGGAGTGCAGCTACTACTGCGAGATGATCTCGACCTCTAAGCAGCTGCCCGGAGTCGTCGAGACCGCGATCCGGGTTGCGATCGCCAAGCGCGGCGTCTCGGTCCTGGTGCTGCCGGGCGATGTAGCGGGGATGGCGGTCGACGAGATGGCGGCGCCGTCGCCCGCGCTTATCTTGGCGGACCCGCTTGTGCGCCCCGGAGATACGGAACTGGTCCGGCTCGCCGGCCTGCTCGATGCCGCCGGGCGCGTGACGATGCTCTGCGGCCGAGGGTGCGCAGACGCGCGTCCCGAAATGCTCCAGCTCGCCGAGGTCTTGAAGGCGCCCATCGTCCACGCGCTCGGCGGCAAGGAATCCGTCGAGTGGGACAATCCTTACGACGTTGGCATGACCGGATTCATCGGCTTCAGCTCCGGCTATCAAGCGATGAACGATTGCGACATGCTGCTGATGCTGGGGACCGATTTTCCATATCGGCAATTCTACCCGAACAAGGCGACCATCGCCCAGGTCGACCTCCGTCCCGAGAATCTGGGGCGGCGCTGTCGTCTTGATTTCGGGCTGATCGGCGACGTGCGGGCTACGATCGACGCGCTGCTACCGCGGCTGGAGCCGAAGCGCGACCGGACGCACCTCGATCGCAGCCTGGCGCGGTATCGTGAAGCCCGGAAGGGCCTCGATGATCTGGCGGTGGGACGTGCCGGCCGCAAGCCGATGCATCCGCAGTTCGTTGCGAAGACGCTCAGCGACATGGCAAGTGACGACGCGGTTTTCACCTTCGACGTCGGCACCACCACGATCTGGGCCGCTCGCTACTTCAAGATGAACGGAAAGCGACGGCTGGTCGGGTCGCTCAACCATGGTTCGATGGCCAACGCGCTGCCACAGGCCATCGGCGCTCAGGCGGCATACCCCGACCGTCAGATCATCTCGTTCTCGGGAGATGGCGGGTTCGCGATGCTGATGGGCGATCTGCTGACCCTCACGCAGAAGAAGTTGCCGGTGAAGATCGTGGTGCTGAACAACGGGACATTGGGTTTCGTCGAACTAGAGATGAAGGCGGCCGGGATGCTCGATGTCGGTGTTGCGCTGGAGAATCCGGATTTCGCCGCGGTCGCGACTGCGGCGGGAATCTTCGCACGCCGGGTCGAGGATCCGGCCGACCTGCCGGGAGCGCTGGCTGCAGTGCTCACGCACCCGGGGCCTGCATTGCTCGACGCGGTCACCGCGCGCCACGAACTGTCGTTGCCTCCCAAAATCGAGATCGGACAGATCGCCGGGTTCGGGTTGTGGACGGCGAAGGCGGTCTTGAACGGGCAGGGCAACGAGGTCGTCGAACTTGCCCGCACGGCGCTCCTTCGGTGAAGCGGTCTCGCCTATCTGAAAATCAGCGCGAAGGGGCCGCATCGTGATAGACAGCGAACGCTACGACGCCGTGATTCTTGGCGCGGGAACGGCCGGGGTCCTGCTCGCGTGGCATTTGGGGGCCGCCGGGCAGAGGGTGGCAGTGGTGGAGCAGCGATATGTCGGCGGCTCTTGCCCCAACATCGCCTGCCTGCCGAGCAAGAGCTTCATCCACAGCGCCGAGGTCGCCCATGTCGTCGCGACGGGCCATGGGTTCGGCGTGAACACGACCGGGGCCGCGGTTTCGATGCCGGTCGTGCAGTCACGCAAGGGCGCGATGGTCCGTGGGCTGATCGGCATCTACCTCGACAACTTCGACAGGACCGGCAGCGAACTGGTGATGGGACGCGGCACCTTCGTCGACGAGCGGACGCTGGAAGTGGCGCTCAACGACGGCGGGACGCGCACGTTGCGCGGAGACAGGATGTTCCTCGACCTCGGTTCGACCGCGATCATGCCCAAGCTGGCCGGGCTGGCCGAGTCGAAGCCGATGACGCACGTCGAGCTGCTCGACCTCGACGTGGTACCGGAGCATCTTCTGATCTACGGTGGTGGTTACATCGCGCTGGAGTTCGCGCAGGCCATGTGCCGGCTCGGGAGCCGCGTAACGGTCATCGAACGCGGCGAGCGCATCTTGCACCGCGAGGACGACGACATCGCGCACGCCGTCCTCGATCTGCTTCTCGAGGAGGGGGTCGAGGTCGTGACCTCGGCCCACATCGACCGGGTGACGGGCAGGTCGGGGGAGGGCGTGACGCTTTACGGCGATGTCGCGGGTGTCGAGCGAGCGATCGAGGGCAGTCACCTGCTGGTCGCGGTCGGCAAGTTTCCCGACACCGGCGGCATCGGTTTGGAGCGCGCGGGGGTCGCCCTGACCGCCTCCGGGCACGTCCAGGTGAACGCGCGGTTGGAGACCACCGCCGAGGCGGTCTGGGCGATGGGCGACTGCGCGGGCAGTCCAGCCTTCACCCACATGTCCCACGACGATTTCCGCATCGTCCGCGACAACCTGGCCGGTGGCGACCGGAGCACTGTGGGGCGGCACGTGCCGAACTGCCTGTTCCTCGATCCCGAACTTGCGAGCGTCGGTCTGAACGAGAGAGAGGCGCATCGTCGAGGCATCGGTTATCGGCTCGCCGAACTGCCTTATTCGGAAATCTGGCGCAGCCATTCGACCGGTCGGATGCGCGGCAAGATGAAGGTGCTCGTTGGAACGGACGATCGCATCCTCGGCTTCACCGCCTTCGGTGCGCAGGCCGGCGAACTTCTGCCGACAGTTCAGATCGCGATGAATGCCGGGCTTCCATACCAGATGGTGGCGGGCCTCATCACGGCGCATCCGACCTATGCGGAAGGACTGTCCGAGCTATTCATGAGAGTTCCGCCGCACGATCCCACGTGACCCCAGTCAGGCCGTGCTCGCCAGCATCGTGCTGCTCGTCTTCATGGCTGGATATGTCGCGCAGCGCGGCAACATCTGCGCCGTGACCGCAATCGATGAGCTGGTCCGACATCGGCGCCCGCACCTCTTCGTCGGCTTCCTAGTGTGCGCCGCTTGCTCGCTCGTCGCGATCAGCATCGGCACCTTGGCGGGTTACGATGTGATCACGTGCGAATTCGGCCTTCCGGCGACAATACGCCCGGCGCTCGGAGGCGTCATCTACGGCGTCGGCGCATTCGTGAATGGACGATGCGCTTTTGGCACCGCGGCCCGATTGGGCAGTGGGGAGCTTCCCCGGCTGGCGACAATCGGGGGGTTCCTCATCGGTGCCGCTTCGGTGACTTACCCGACAACGCCGCCGCCGGTGACGTCCGTGCTCCTGGGACTCCCGCATGCGACCCGGGTTCTGGTCGCGTTCACGGTGACGCTGGCTCTCTTGTGGTGTCTTTTGTCCTTGCCGAGAGCATCCGTCAAATCCCGTTGGCGCCCGGCCTCCGCCATGGTCGCGTTCGGCCTGATCGTGGGAAGTCTCGCAGTGCTGGCGCACGGCTGGGCGTATACGCCGTTCTTCAGCGGAGTGAGCCCGAACGACGCGACTTTCCGGCGCCATTGCGTGTTCGCGCTCGCACTCCTCGCGGGAACAACCGTGGGTGCGATCCGGGCAGGGCTCTTCGCCTTTCGTCTCGGTCCGCTTGACCTGTGGGCGCGGACAGCGGTCGGTGGGGGCATCATGGGCGTAGGAGCGCGGCTTGTTCCCGGCGGAAACGATGCCATGCTGCTCGTCGGATTGCCGCTGCTTCTGCCGAACCTCGTACTGGCCTATACGACGATGAACGCGACGCTGATCGCACTGGCGTTGGGCGGCAGGTCGATCCTTACCCGGTCCGCTCGACGCTATACCAGTTAAGCTCCGCTTGGGACGATCAGGTCGTATATTCTCGGCTGAATGCGAGGCAGGGTGAGTTCGATGGAGCAGGTCGTCACGCAACCGGACCCCTACGAGCCCTTTGCGCTTTCCCAAGGCATACGCGTCGGAAACCTGGTGTACGCTTCCGGGCAGGCTGGTTACGATGTTGAAGGCCGCATCGTGGAAGGCGGCTTCATGGCGCAGGGCGAACAGGCCTTCAGCAATCTTGACCGCGTGCTGAGAGCGGGCGGTTCAAGCCTCGACCGGGTCGTGAAAGTGACGATATTCATCACTGACATGGACAATTTTGGTTCCGTCGTCGCGCTGCGTCGCAAGTTCTTCTCTCAGCCGTTTCCCGCCGACAGCCTGGTTGGCGTCAAGGCATTATATCGGCCTGAAGCGGTGTTCGAGATCGAAGCCATTGGCCTTACGGATAACGGCGCCGGCACGTGAGCACCGCTTGTGATCTGGAGGCCATCGCCCTTTTGTCCGCGGTCGCGGCTGTCGAAGCAGCCATCTAGTGAAGATCGGTCAGGACGGCGACCGGAGCCGGTCGGCTTGCGCTAGGCTCGCTACGGCAGGGCTCGTGCCGTGCGCAGACGTCGTCATCCCTACAGCTGTTCTTGGTTGACCCCCTTTTACCCCCGCCGACCGCTCGCAGCGGCCGGCCAACCTGAGAGAGACGACGATGACCTTCAAGATAGTGATGATCGCAGTTGGTGCTATTGTGCTCGGCGCCACAGGTGCGATGGCGCAGGACGCCAGCAAAGCGACAACGGGCGACAAGATGGCGTCACACGACGCGATGGCGACTGACCATATGGCGACAGATCATATGGCTACCGACCATATGGCGGGACACGGGAGGATGACCAAGGCGCAGATGAAGAAGCACGACGCGATGATGAAGCACGACGCGATGATGAAGCACGATGCGATGAAAGCCGATGCGATGAAATCGTCAACGCCGCAGTGAGCCTATCGAGGGCGGGGAGGTTCACTCCCCGCCCTCCGTTCGTAATTCAAATGGCATTGCTGCGATCTAAGCGGTCCCTTTGCGGTGCGTCTTGGCCGCCGCACCGCAAACGAGCTTCTCGGGTCATGGTGACTCGGTATCGCAGTCCCAGAATGGACTTTAGTGGGTAGGTGCGCCGTTGGGACGAGTGTTCCCAAGCCACGCCGACACCTTGACACCTTCGCCATTCGGGTCGCTCCGGTATCCCGGTGGCCGCATTCCTCTTCGACGCGAACTGGCGACCGCGGAGATACCGCCTGATATCCATCCTCGGTTTGAGGATATGCGCGACACTTAGACTTTTGAACGAGTAGGGTTGAGGGTGAGCGGGTGCAGGTGCCGTCAGGACGAGAGCTTTCGCCGGGCGAAGGTCGTCGGCGGTTGAGCGGACGCGGCTATCATGGATCGTCAGGTTCGATCCACCGGCTCGCTATCGGAGTGTAGACGTTGATGAGGTAGCCGTTTGGATCGCGGGTCAGCATCGACCGGTTGCTACAAGGCTCGGTCGTAAGACCCATCGCCCAATCCCCAACGACACCCCTCAGGCGGGTTCGCTCGGAACCAACGTCTTTGACCTTAAATTCGAGGATCGGGAGGTTGGATCTCGGCACCACGGCCGCGGCGCTATCTCTAGATACCGACCGTTCGCTGCAGATCGCCAGAACACTGTCTGTTTCGCGGCTCTCGAGAAAGGCTTCACTGCCTTTGGAACCGGCGCCGGTGTCGTCCTCACCCTGGCGTCCAAGCTCCGATACGTTTCCGGCGACGATCCTCGTGGGAGTGCGCTTCATGAGGTAACCTCATCCAGGGGTGACACTGCCGCCAGTCGCGCGCAAGCCGTGGTGAAGACGATGCCGACCGCGAACGCCGCCTTGAATTTTAGACAGAAATGTTGGGACGATCCGCAGACTTTTACCGCTGTGATCTCTGACCGCGGTGCTTTTTGGCAAGATGAGGCAAGAAGCGACGCGAAACTTGCGGTTAGATTGGCGACTCCCGGCCTCATATCGAACAGCCCGAATCGGACGACCGGGTCGGCGAGTTCAGTGGCTGGAGGTCCACGGCGGTCTGCCGATGCCCCGCCTCTCGTCGGTTCCGCGGACGGGTCGCTCCCCTAGCGGCTTGCGGCGTTCGGTTTCCGACTAGGTAGCTTTCGTTGCTTCTGAGAAGAACCGGAGAAGCTCTTCCGAGACGACCTCCGGACACTCTGTCGACATCCAGTGGCCGCAGCCAGAGATCGCCCGGCCGCTTAGGTCGCTGGCAACGTCCGCGAGTTGTCTACCGAGCAGCGTTCCCGTCCCGGCCGGCTCGACTTGCGCGGCGGAAGGTAGGTTCATCGCGGAGAAGCCGCCTAGCCACAGAACGGGCATGTCAAGACGCCCACCATTCGCCGCCCAGGCCCTATTTACCACCGCATCTTGCGTGAACGACCTGTAGTAGTCGAAGCCGGCGCGGAGCGCGCCGGGCTGCGTATAGGTTCGCACGTATTCGTCGATGTCATTGCGGGTCGCTGCCGACGGGTCGTACGCCTCACCTCCGAAGAACCAGCTGATGTACTGCCGCTCGCGCCCCGCAACCAGGAATTCAGGCATGTCGAGTTGAGTATGGAAGGCGAAGTGCCAGAGCTGCGATTGGTCCCATTCCGGAAGCCCGGGGATTGCGATATCCAGGATCGCCACGCGTCTGACGAGATCTGGGTAGGTGCGAGCCAGCGAGAACGCGATCTGACCGCCTATGTCGTGACCTGCCACATCGATCGACTGCAGCCCGAGCAGCCGCACTAGTCCGGCGATGTCCGCTGCCGCCGTCTCCTTGTCGTAGCCGCCTACCGGCCTGCTCGAGTCGCCGAGACCGCGGATGTCGACGGCGATCACGTCGTGATGTTCGGCCAGCACCGGCATCACACGGTGCCACTCATACCAAGTCGCGGGCCAACCATGCAGCAGGATCAGCGGCCGGCCCTGGCCGCCTCGCACGAAGTGCAGCCGAACATCTCCCAAATGAGCCTTATGATGCTTGAACCGCCGGTTGAACCGGTCCTGTGCCTCATCCATGACGACATCTCCCCGGTCCGTTCGCCGTCTTGACACCTAGCGGGCCTAGTCCACGGCTCTGCACCATACCATACCCGTGGCTGAGCATCGTGTAGGGCCGGATCGCCCGGACAGGACGGAAACTTATGTCCATCCGGGTGAACGGGATACACCCGCGGAGCGCGATTGCGGCACCCGACCGCTTGTCCATACCTCTACGTCTTTTTCAAGCGTGCCAGTGGTTGTGACGATCGGCAAATCCCAGTCTGGAAATCCTCAAGTATCGCCTTCCCTCTGCTCTGCCGAGCCGTACCTTCGAGGATGACGTTTAAGCGGCGAAAATTGCAGAGTCGGCGTATCTTGCGCAAATGCAGGCCCGTGCGGTCGGGCAAGGCGATTTCGACCCGAGCTGAAGTCTATACCATGAGCAATGGTACGAACACGTAAATCCTTATCTTCAAACTCATGCGCCGATTTCGCCGTTGCCGTGGGTGCGGCGGCAGCGGGGGTCGTTCGATGACGGTACTACTTCACATCGACGCCAGCGTCCGTGGCCAACGCTCAGTCTCCCGAAATCTGAGCCGGACGTTCGTTGAGGCGTGGCTGAATGATGCCGGAGAGCACGGTCCTCCGACGTGATCTATCGATCTCTCCGCCTCCCTATGTCGGCACCTTCAGGCGAGACCCTGAAGGTATCTCCCCATCGGCACTTGTCGGGGCCGACGCGCCCACCAGCCTTTGAGCGCCCAACAAGCCGGCGTGCGGATCACTACCGCGATCTGATTGCAATCAACGCAACGGCGCGGATTGACGAACAGTAAGAAAGCGCAATTTAGCCCTAATGAGCTTGGTTCAAGCCGAAAACTTCATCTTTTGGGATTGTAACCTCGGTGCGCATGCCGTCGAAGGTGAGTCTGTGACTTTGAAGTCCGATGCAATGGAAACGATCTTCGCTTTACTGCTTGCTACATCGATGCTGCTAGGCGTGCCTGCTCTTGCCGATACGTCGCATACGACCGTGGACGAGCTCTACCAGGGCCAAGGCTGCTCCTCCTGCCCGCCGTTGAAGAACCTTGCGGCGATCGCCGATCGCCCCGACGTGCTGGCGTTAACGTTCGCCGTAACCTCCTCGGACCAGTTCGGCCAAAAGGACAGCTTCGCGTCGCCGATTCATACAGAGCGGCAGTGGGACGGCGCCAGAGGGCTGAACCACGTTCCGGTGTGGACCCCGCAGGTGATCGGCAACGGACGCGACGACGTGGTTGGCATGCGCGCCGGTGAGATCGACGATCTGCTTGCGAAGGCGTCGCGACCGCTCGAGCGGGCTTTGACGCATGCGGCCGACAACGTAGCGATCGGCGTGGGCAGAGCACCTGCGTGCGGCGCCGACATCTGGCTGGTGCGGTACGTTCGCGATGACGAATGCTTTCGCAGGCAGTTGAGTGGCCGATGATTGGGCGCCGTTGATGGCCGCCTCACAGGCCGGCGATACCGTGGTCGATCGCCGATTGCTCGACGAGTTGCGCCGCTGGCTGAAGCGCTATTACCGCCGCCGGCTGCCCTCCAGCATGCTTGACGACGCGGTCCAGGATGCTCTGGTGGCGATCCACACCAAGCGGCATACTTATGACCCCTCGAAACCGTTCAGCCCTTGGCTGGCTGCCATCGCGCGCTACAAATGGATCGACAGGCTCCGGTCGATGAGGACCCATCACACAGAGATGCTGCCGGAAGAGCACGCCTTGCCGGAGGCGATGGTTGTCGGGGACGCCGCCACGTCAATACTGAGTGCAGTGGTGCTTCGCGACCTGATTGCAACACTAAAACCGGCGCAGGCGGCGGTGATCAGGTTGGTCAAGCTGCAGGGTTTCAGCATCGAGGAGGCGGCGACCGTGACGGGGCAGAGCACGGCGTTGGTCAAGGTCAACATCCATCGGGGGCTCGGACGGCTGTCGGAAAAGGTCAAAGGATATGCGGGTGACCATGATGACTAGCCGGTCGAGCGAAGCGATCGTCGACGATCTCGTGGCTAGGTTGGCGCCGGTGAGACGGCGTCGCGCCTGGCAGGACGGCGCCCTGGTGATCGGGTTCGCGGCGCTCGAGCTGATCCTAGTGATAACGATGACCCGGCCAAGGCCCGATCTTTTGGTCGCAATGCATGGCCCGATGTTCTGGTGGAAGATGGCAAGCTGCTTGACGCTGGCGACCACCTGCGGGACGGCCGCGGTGCTTGCGCTCGACCCGGCAGGCTCGCCGCGTCGCTGGTGGTGGGGGCTGGCCGGCGTGGCGGCTGTCGCGGTCGCGGTGTTGTTCGGCACCTCGATCACGATGCCCGAGGGACTGATGGCCCGCCTGCAATGGCGTGACGGTATCGCATGCGCGAGCCTCACGCTGGCATACGCCGTGCCGATGGCGATCCTGCTGACTTGGCTTGCTCGGCGGGCGGCGCCGACACGGCCGCGCCTCGTCGCCTGGGCGGTGGGTCTTAGCAGTGCTGGATGGGCCGCGTTCGCGTTCGCCTGGACCTGCTGGCACGATGATCCGCTGTATGTCGTCGTCTGGTACGGTAGCGCGGTGCTAGCATGTACCGTCCTGGCACGGACGATGCTGGTGCGCTGGATCAAGTGGTGAGTGACGACCCCGCAGGGCGGGCACGCCCGTTTATCCCACTGAATCTCCGCGATGCGGAGCCGGCGGCGAAGCCACCGAGCGGCGGGTTCGCCGCCGCGATGGACGGGCAAGCGGATCGCCGACTTTCGGCAAGCCGGTACCCGAGCACCCGTTGATGCCGCCACCATTCAATAGGAGACTTATACCATGAAGTTCGCGTCAGTCAGGATCGTCACCGAGGACGTAGCAGCTCTCGCTGGCTTCTATCAGTGTATCACCGGCGTCGAACCCGTCGGCACCGAAGATTTCGTGGAGCTGCGGACAGCGGGAGCGGTCCTTGCGATCTGCAGCCGCCGCTCGGTCGACCGGGACAATGCCGGGGCCGCGCTAGCCGGCGCCAATCAATCGGTGATTCTGGAGTTCGAGGTGGCGGACGTCGATGCCGAGCGCGAGCGGCTGAATACGGAAGCCATCGTCTGGGTGCTCGAGCCCACAACTCAACCCTGGGGTAATCGTTCGATGCTGTTCCGCGATCCGGATGGCAATCTTGTCAACGTCTACGCGCCGCCGACGCGGTAGGCCAGCTCTCCGAAAGCTCGCGCGACCTCGGCGGCCAACTGGTTCATCGAGGACGCGGCGAAGCCCTCATCGGCGATCATGACCGACCGAGTTCCGGCCCCGGACTGATTGGTGGGTGCGTAGGCGTAGAAGTGTCTGAAGCCGCCCCCCCCCCTCAGGAATCGCGCGGATTCCATCTGCCTCGGTAGCCAAGAGAGGGTCTCCGCGCGAAACTTCGGGCCCCGCGGCAGGAACTCCCCAAACTTCTCGGCCAGGTGGTGGAAGATGGCGCCCGACTCGAAGATGCGAATGTCGTCAGGACCCGACCGGTCGACGAGCGCCGGAATCTTCGTATTGGGATTGACGCTTAAGAATCCGGAACGGAACTGGTCGCCTTGTCCGATTTCGATCGGCCACGCGTCGTATTCGGCCGCCTGATGGCCGAGCTAGAGCAGCTCTTCGAATATGATGGTGACCTTCACCCCATTGCGCGCCGCCAGGGAGTAGAGCTGGAACAGGTGCCGACCGACCGCCGCACGATGCATGCCTCGGCTTGGTTCGCGCAGGGTCTCGAGCGTGTCGACTTGATTCTATGGTTGGGCACATGGGTCAGTCGTACCTGAAGGGCGTATAGCCCGTCCCGTCGATCATCGTCTGGAACGGCCAACGAGCAAACCCGACGCGCTTCCGATCATCGAGGCGTATCGGCGCGGAATGCTCCCATGCTATCCGAGATTTCCGGTTGGACCCCGGTCATGCGGCTGCGGGCTAGCCCTTTGCCGCGTGACTTGAAGGGTGCCAAGCTGTGCCGATTCGAGCGTTTTGATGTTTTGATGGTGAGCGACGGAGTTCGCGGAACGCGACCATGCCAATTCTTTGGAGTGAAAGCCTATTCGATTGGAGGATTCGGTCGACGGCCAGATCGGTGGCTGCGCTCGACGCCCGCCGTTCTCACTATAGCGACGAACTCAGCTAACCGCATAACCCTTAGTGCCGCCGAGAAGTCGCTTCCCTCGATCCGCAGCAGGCAGAACAGGTCCTGGCCGTCCTTCTCGACGCGTAGCGCGGCAAGGGAAAGCGGACCGTGGAGGATGATCGAGATATGTCCATCGGCTGATACCTCCGTCTCAAGCAACGCCAGCCCCTGATCGATCAGGCTCGGCAGCGGGCTCGAAGTAGACAGCGAAAGGAGTGGCATGTCGCCACCGCGCCTGCTGCGTGCATACGACACGGCTGCGCCCGACCTGTCGCGGATCAGGTGAAGATCGACATCGGAAGGGAACACTACCCCGGCGGAGGAATCCGCTCCGGCGAAAGACGGATCGAGGTATTCCACGGCAAGCGTCTCCGCGAGGCGCAGCCCCGGATCGGGCCGAAGCGCGAAATCATGGACGTCAGGTCTAGGCAGCCAGCTTCCGATCTGCCGCGCGAGCGATTCACGGGAATTCGGTTGACCGGGCTCAGCCATCGGAATCGACGTTGACCATTGCCAGCCCTCTCGGTCGATAGCCGATGTCGTACCAGATGCCCTCGAGCGTTCCCTCACCGAAGCCCTGCATGACATCATCGAAGGTGTGCGTGGACTCTTCACTCGCAGCGGGATCGAGCACGCGGACCCGCCCGTCGCCGTAGACGCCGCCGAGGACAATGGTGTGGGTGTCGCTGCTACCGTTCCAACGGATGTACGGCTGGAGCGGCCAGTCGGCCCTAAGCCAGTCGCCAACCCAGACGGAGCCGCCGGTCGGGCCCTCGCCGAGCAGTTGCTCCCTTAGCAGATAGAGGCAGTTTAGACCGTAGACGTCGATGTAGATGTGCTGCGGCCACGCGGTTTGATCGACGAAATTCCCGTAGGTCGCTTTCACGACAGTGGGGAGATCCACCTGCTGCCCGAGATGCCGCAGCACCATGGTCGCGCACGCCGCCCAGCAGAGGTCCAAGTAGGGTGCCTGCGCGACCAAGGCGGTGTTGCTGACCATGTGCTCGCCGACAGGTGTCCCGGTCGGAGTGACGTCGAGCCAGAACGCAGGATCAGTTCGCGGCACCGGGCTTCGCTTTGCACCCGATGGCCTCAGACGGGGAGGGAGCCACGACACCGTCCTCGGTGAAGTAGGCGACCGTGCAGATTCCGAGCGGGTTCTCGGTCGCCACCGGCACGAAGGCGTAGACCCCCGGCCGCAGCGGCGGTCGATCAGGCTTGCTCTCGATCCTTTCGGCACCGCCGGGCGCCGCCGCGCCGCCGCCGCCCGCCTTGGATGCGCCGCCCGTGGCGATGGTGCTGATGGCCTGGAGCGCGGCGACGGCGACATCACCGGCCTTCGAGTTGTCGACCTTTCCGCCGACGGCCGTCAGCATCCCGTTCTCGAAGCTCAGCTGAAGGGAAGAAGAACCGAACATTCCGCTTCTGACACGCACCGCGACTGAGTGCGAGTAGTCGGGCAGGTAGACGATCTTCATCACGAAGGTGTCGGATTGCGCGACGAAACCCGTATCGGATCCCGTTCCCGCCGCGGCGACCGGAGCGGCCCCATCGTCGGTAGTGCTGGTCTTGTCGCCTGCTCCAGGTGCTCCGGGGCCCGTCCGACCGCCTGATTGCGGTTGAGGGACGAGGCCGCCGCCTGGTGGAGGCTTCGGTAGCGCGCCTCCGGTCTCAGCTGCAGGCCCGACGCGCGGATCGCCGGATGCGGTGGTGGTGGTCGTCGTCTTCGCGGGAAGCCGCGCGACGACCAGATACGGCGTCATCCGGGGAACCCTGAAGCCCGGGACCGCGCCGTCGAGAGCGTTGCGGGCGGAAACGTCGAGGGGGATAACGTCCATTGATGCACAAGACGCAAGACCGAGCGCTGCAAGTGCCAGTAGTGCATGTCTCATTAATGATCCCCCCGTCCCAAGCAGATGCTAGTCGTAAGATTCACAACGGGCAATCACTTATCGTCAGAAAAATTTCTGACTAGGTTTCACGTGATTTTATCTCAGTTAAGCTACTGTGATCATTACTAGTGCAGATCGGAGGATGCCAGCTTCGCGCTCCCGATCCCTGAAGCTGCGCAAATTGCCTATTGAGGCCAGCCGATGCTTCTGCAGGCCGCCAGCGCTGGCGATTAAGGCGATGGACTCATGCGGCACTATCGCCTTGATGCAAGTCGATTACTGTGGTGCCGACGAATCCATCGCATCGTGCTTCATCGCATCGTGCTTTGTCGTGGCGTCGTGCTTCCGCACTCGCGGAGCACTTGCGCGGCGCTCTGGCGTGCGCGATCGAAGAAGGGGCGAGACCCATGATCTAATCCGTGATCGAAATGATGAATGCGGCCTGCGGCGGCGAGACATTCGCTGAATTGGGGGCGCCTCCAGACGGTTCCGGCGGGTCGAGCCGTCAGCCGAGCAGGGCGATGTTGAACCAAAAAGTGCGCACGAGCATGTTTATTACAAGGCCGCGTTTCCGACAGATACTCTGCGCTCACAACTTGTTTATAGGTGGCAGAGGTCGATTGACCTCTCTCTTGTTTGCTCAATTCATTGTCAGCCATCTGCCGGCTTGTCGCAATTTGCGTGAAGCCGTGTAAATTACTCGCTATTTAATTATATTGTCTGTGTAACGAGAACTGCTCGTCTGCAGGCATCGCGGGCATGTTTATGCACGACGACGATACATGCCGGAGTTGCGAAAGCGCTACGCCTATTTCGTCGTCTTGGCGGGCATCCTGGCCGCATGCCTGTTCCTGTGCGTCCGCTTTAAGCGTGCGACGTGCCTATGATCGCCGCTCGACCGACGGCGGCACCCGTCCTGCTTGCACCGGACGCGTCGACGCGTCCGCGGCATGCCAGCCGAACCTGCGGCATTCGGCTCATCTTGCGCTTTACAGAGCCGACGTGCCGGGCCGCAGGGACATTGTCGGAGGCCGCGGTGTATATTCTTTACAATTCGTCCGGCGCCGACGGGGTCGCCGATCGCTTTGCGAACGCGCGGGGCCGGAGCGTCTCGAAACGGGAGGATTGCGGACGATGACGGTTTTGCTCCACATCGACTCCAGCGTACGAGGCGAGCGCTCGATCTCAAGGCGGCTTAGCAAGGCCTTTGTTGACGCTTGGTTGACCGCCTCGCCTCGCACCACCGTCCTCCGGCGTGATCTTTCCGTCTGCCCGCCGCACTTCGTCGATGAGTCATGGATCGCGGCGGCGTTCACCGACCCGGCTTCCCGTACGACCGAAATGAGGGACGCGCTCGCCGATTCAGACGAACTGATCGACGAACTTGAGGCTGCCGACGTCTTGGTGCTCGGTACCCCGATGTTCAACTACGGCATGCCGGCGCGGTTGAAGGCTTGGGTCGACCTGGTCGTGCGCGTCGGCCGCACCTTCTCGTTCGACCTCGAGCGCGGCGACTATCCGCTCGAAGCCATGCTCTTCGGGAAGTCGTTGGTACTGCTCACCTCAACGGGTGAGTTCGGCTTCGCGTCTGGCGGCCCGCGAGCAACGATGAACCATCTCGACACACACATCGCCACCGTGCGCGGGTACCTAGGTGTGCGGGACATGTTCCATGTCGGTGTCGAGTACCAGGAGTTCGGGGACGTCAGGCACGCCGCTTCGGTCGCCACGGCCCTGGCCGCTATACCGGGTCTGGTGGCGAGCGTCGCAGGCCATATTGAGGCCGCGTGATGCGGCCGCTCGGATCAGAGGAGAAGTCGATGGAAGCTCAAACGGATGACCGCTCGGTCGCGTACGACGTCATCGTGGTCGGTGCTGGCTCTGCGGGCTGCATAGTCGCCGGTAGGCTCGCAGCCGAGACCGAAGCGCGGGTCCTCGTCCTTGAGGATGGCGGACGGGACTGGTCGCCTCTGATCAGCATTCCCGCAGGCTTCTCCAAGCTGCTCGAATATGGGCAGTTTATGTATCCGTACGAAACCGTCGCCCAGCAGCATCTGGGTGGTCGCCGGATTCCGTTGGTCCAGGGGCGTGGTCTCGGCGGAAGCGGCTCGATAAACGCGATGGTCTGGGTGATCGGCCAGCCGCGCGACTACGACGCTTGGCAGGTCGCGGCCGGTGACGGGAGCGCGTGGTCGTTCGCGGACGTGCTGCCGCATTTTCGAGCGATGGAGGGAAATGAGGTGTTCGCGGGCCCCACGCACGGTGCAGACGGGCCCGTCACTGTATCGCAGCCGTTGGCGATCGCGCCGATCAACCGGGCCGTGCTCAAGGCGTTTCAGCAGGTAGGGCTGCCCTACAATCCCGACTACAATGGCGGGCAACAGCGCGGCGTCGGACCATGCCAGCTCAACGTGGCGAATGCCGAACGGTGCAGTTCCGCGCACGCCTACCTCCATCCCGCCGAGACGCGACCCAACCTCACGGTCAGGACGGGTGCGCTGGTGACGCGGGTGATCGTTGAAGGCGATCGGGCGATCGGCGTCGAACTGATGCACTCCGGCGTCGTCGAGCGCGTGTACGCGGCAGAGATCGTGCTCTGTGCCGGCGCGCTAAGCACTCCGCGTCTTCTGATGCTTTCTGGGATCGGGCCGGAGGCCGAACTGGCCAGGCACGGCATTCCCGTAGCGGTTCGATCGGAAGGTGTCGGCGAGAATCTCCACGACCACCCCGAGGTGCCCGTCATCGCGCAGTCGTACACGGAGATGGGCTATCTGAAAGACAGCTCGCTGTTTGGAGCGTTCAAGGCCGGGCTCAGGTACATCGGCACGAAGAGCGGCCCTGCCTCGAGCAACGGCATCGAGACGGTCGCCCATTTCAATCCCGAGTTTCCAGACCAAGAGCCGACGGTGCAATGCTTCCACGCCCCCGTCATCGCGCGGCGGGCGCTCGGTCAACTCGATCCCGAGCCGGGGCTGACGCTAGAGAACGTGGTGCTTCAGCCGAAGAGCCGTGGGCGACTCACGCTCAAGGATGCCGATCCCAAATCGATGGCGTTGATCGATCCGAACTACCTGTCGCATCCCGATGACATGCGTACGATGCTGCTCGGGTTACGCTACGCACGTGAGGTGCTGAACGCGCCGGCACTCAAAGCCGTGCTGAAGCCCGAACTGCTGCCTGGCGCTGCAGTCCAGAGCGACGCCGACCTGACAGCTTACGCACGTGAGAACATGTCCTGCATGTTGCATCCTGTCGGAACATGCCGGATGGGTTGCGACGACGGTGCCGTCGTTGACGCATCGCTGAGGGTTCGCGGGGTTCGGGGGCTCCGCGTGATCGACGCCTCTATCATGCCCAACATCGTCAGTGGCAACACGAACGCCGCTGTGATGGCCCTGGCCCACAAGGGTACGGACATGATGCTCGCCGAGATCGCTCCCTGAGCGACCTCGTTCCTTCCTCGGAGTGACGAATGCCATCGGTCGACCGCCTGGATTGCATCTCACCCGATGATTTGGCGGCCCGGCTGTCCACCCCGCCGGTGCTCAGCAGCGACCAGACCGGATGGGAGCGCGGAACTGTGCGGCTTTGGCGCGAGGTCGAGCCGGAAAGCTATCCGCCGCTCGATCAGCACTGCTTGACGCTGCACCTCGGCAATGCACGGCGCATTGTCCGCAGCGGTGAAGGCGGCGTCGCTCTGGCAGAAGTCCGTCCTGGCGCGCTTTCAATCACGCCGTGGGGCGCCGCCTATGACTGGTCAACCACAGGTCCGGTCGACTACGCGGAACTCTACTTCTCTCCGGCGATCTTGCACCAGGTTTCCGACGAAGTGCTCGACAAGGACCACCGCGGGCATTCGCTGCAGGATCCGCTCGGCGTCGTCGATCCGCTAGCCGAGGCGCTGTTCACGACCATGCTCGCCGAGCTCGGCTCCATGCATGGCGGCTCCAAGCTGTTCCTGGACACGTTGTTTAACGCACTGGTGCTGCGTCTGGTGCGACTGTTCGCCAATGCCGGCCTTAGCGCATCCCCAAGACGGTTGGCGCTTGCTCCCGAACGGACCCGGCGGGTGATCGACTACATCGAAGCCAACCTCGCGACGGACGTCGGCGTCACCGAACTCGCCGAGATCGCGGGCGTCAGCGCCTTTCACTTCACGCGGGCCTTCAAGAACGCGACCGGGAGCACTCCGTATGCGTATCTGACCTCACGACGGGTCGCCGTCGCCAAGAGGGCGCTCGCCGACGGGAAGCTGAACATCGGCGCCGTCGCGGCCCTCTGCGGATTCAGGACCTCCGGTCAGTTCGCCCGCATGTTCAAGCAAATGACAGGCATGACGCCAACACGGTTCAGGCGAGGCTCGTGAAGATTTCACTCTGGAGGATGGTGCCACTAGTTGCCCCTCGTCGCGCGGCTTGCGAGGGGACAGCCTCAGACGTGCATGCTAAACTATCGTTCCGTCTCCGTTGACGAGGACTTCGGGATCCTGATGGACGTATTTCGTTATCCGCTCTCCGGCGCGACCGCTCCTAAAGACAGGCTGTGCGTCGGAATAGGGCAGATCGCGCCGGTCTGGTTCGACCGGGCGGCTACCCTCGCCAAGACGTTTGAAGTGGCACAGCAGGCGGCGGCGGCGGGCTGCAGGCTGGTGTGCTTCGGAGAGGCGCTGGTTCCCGGCTATCCGTTCTGGCTTGAGCATAGCGAAGGTGCCCGGTTCGACGATCCGCACCAGAAAGATCTGTTCTCACGTTATCTCGAGCAAAGCGTGGTCATCGAGCGCGGTGATCTTGAGCCTCTGCAGAAAGTCGCACGATCTGCGGGCATGGCGATCTATCTCGGTGTCGTCGAAGCTGCACCCGACCGCGGGAGTCACAGTCTCTACTGCACGCTCGTGTACATCGATCCCGAGGGACATGTCGCGAGCGCTCATCGCAAGCTGCAACCCACCTACGAGGAACGCCTCGTCTGGGCTGCCGGGGACGGTCAAGGCCTACGTGTTCATCCACTGCCTCCGTTTCGGGTCGGCGGTCTCAATTGCTACGAGAACTGGATGCCGCTCCCGCGCGCCGCCCTTTACGCGCAAGGTGAGGATTTGCACGTCGCGGTTTGGCCCGGTGGGGACCATAATACGGTCGACATCACGCGCTTCATCGCGCGCGAAAGCCGTAGTTACGTCATCTCAGCATCATCGGTGATGGCGCCCGAGCACATTCCGAACGATTTCCCTGCCGGTGACGCGATGAGGAGGTCGGGGCGGACGTCGTTCGCCAACGGCGGCTCGGCGATCGCCGGTCCGGACGGCGGATTCGTCGTTCCGCCCCAGATCGGCCGCGAGGTGTTGATCATCGCGGGACTCGATCATGCGATTGTACGTCGCGAGCGGCAGAACTTCGACGTCGCGGGCCACTACAGCCGTCCCGACGTAACACGGCTAACAGTCGACCGCACGCGTCAGTCGACTGTCGTCTTCAAGGACTGAATCCCGGCCATCACCTGGCCGGAGCCGCGCCGGAGACCGAAGCGATCGACGGTTGACCCGCCAGCAAAGCCCCTGTCCGATCGTGAAGCCGGCGCATACGAACAGACGGTTGGACGGCGGGTAATTTCGGCACCTGCGATCTGCCATCCGTCGTGACCGCACCGGCTACGCGGCTTCTGACAAACGGCGTGGCCACGGCGAGGCACCACTGCACGTCGTCTATGCCTGCTGGCTCAGTGAGCTGGCTGCATCGCATCGTGCTTCATCATGTCGGGATTGGCGGCCGCGAGCTTCTTGCAGCCGGCGTTCTTCATCATCTTGTCGTGGGACATCGCGTTGCAAGCCTTCATCTCGCGCGTGTCAGCGGCGGACATCTTCGGCGTTTCCGCCTGCATCCCGTCGTGCTTCGCCATGGCATCCTGCGCGACGGCCGGCGCGGCTGCCGCGATCAGGAGGAGAGAGAGGGTAAACAAGGTCTTTCGCATTTCGCTGTGCTCCTTGTAGGTCATGATGCCGGCAAGGTAACCGCCGTCCTGCGACGACACGTCGTCGACTGCATTCCTCGCGAAATACCGCCGCTTTCAGACATCCCGTTGCAGGGTCGCGGCGGCCGGCGTGACGGCCCGCGAACCGGCATGTCGCCGGTATCCGACCTTGGGAACCTTGTATCACCGGTCGTCACGCAAATGACCTGCGTTTGCCGCGTGCGCTTCAGGAGAAGCACTACGGCGCAAGATGCGCATTAAGATCACCGCATTAGGCGTGTTCTTGCCGGAAGTTCGCCGCGAGCTGAGCGTAACCGCATAATTGGAAGTAAGCCGCGCCGAGGTTCCGTGATAGATGAACGGAGTGGGCGGCGCACAATCGCTTGAAGCAAGGAACGGGTGCGGTGATCGACTGCAGACACGCCGTCCTTAAAGTCTTTGGAAGTGAGGCCTTCGCGGATGCTGGAACAAATAATGGCCGCCCAGGCGGTGAACAGTCTTCTGATGGCGATCATTGCCGCATCCGAGGTGCCGCTCGTCTTGTTGGACGGCGACTGCACCGTCCTAGCCGCGAGCAGGTCGTTCGTTCAAATCTACCAGATGGAAACAGTGAGGGAGACGGGACTGTCGCTTTACGAAATGCAGGATAGTGAATGGGACGTGCCTGAACTCCGCTCGCTGCTAAATGCGACGATCTCCGGTCATCCGCAGGCTGGAAAGCAGGAGATCGACCACGTCCGGCGCGGTCGAGGCTCCCGACGCCTCGTACTCGGGGCGGAACGGCTGACCTACGCTGACCCCGGCAACACGCGTATGCTTTTGACGATCGCCGACGTCACCGATGCGCGTCTGACCGAACGGATCAGAGAGAAGGCCCTGCTTGAGAAGACGGTGCTCCTCAAGGAGCTTCAGCACCGTATCGCCAACAGCCTGCAGATCATAGCGAGTGTTCTGATGCAGAGCGCAAGTCGAATTCAGTCCGAGGAGACGCGGACCCATCTCTACGATGCCCACCGCCGCGTCATGTCCGTAGCCGCGATCCAGCGCCATCTTTCTTCCGTGACGGACAGCGACGTCGGGATGCGCGCCTACCTGACCGAGCTTTGCCAGAGCATCCGCGCTTCAATGATGAACAGCGACCAAAATCTGGAGCTTCACGTGGAGGTCGACGACAGCATGGCCACGGCCGACTTCTCGATGAGCATTGGGCTGGTGGTGACAGAGCTGGTCATCAATGCGCTGAAGCACGCCTTCGTGAATCGCCGCGGTGGTACGATCAACGTCACGTACAACGGCCGTGACAAGGACTGGTTGCTCTCCGTCGTCGACGACGGCGTCGGCATCCCCACCAACCCGCTGCTCCGTCATGCTGGCTTGGGGAGCAGCATCGTAAGCGCGATCGCACACCGGCTCTCGGCTCGGATTGAACGGGCCGACGCCAATCCAGGAACTAGGGTTTCGATATCGAGTGCGTCTCGCGCGAAGGCCGGAACGTCGCTAAAATCGATGTGAGGCTAGTTGATGACCGTCGCAGGCGCCCCGCCCTATCCAGTCTCCCCGCTATGTTGGGATGGGATTTCCGCGCCGCCCTTGGTGAGCAGCAGGGGGAGCGGATCGACGCGGACGCTGATCCGCTGGTGGTGTGACGTCGATGCCCACATCGTGCAGCCGGCGCTGGATCAGCATTATCTGACCATACACCTGGGCGGTCCCAAACGGATAATGCGTCGCGGTGAAGGCGGTGCAAGAACGGTCGAGACAGACACGGGCGCACTATCCATCGTTCCAGCCGGTGCGGCCTTCGACTGGCACACAGACGGCCCGATCGAGTTCGCGCACATCTACCTGACGCCGAGCCTGCTCAACCGCGTCAGCTTGGAGGAGCTCGACCGCGACAATGCGGCGCTTTGCCTCGAGGATCGGCTCGGCTTCCGGGATTCGCTCCTTCAGATGCTGTTTCTCGAGTTGCTGGAGGAGATCGCAGGGACGACCTCGGCATCGCGCCTCTACGTTGACACTCTGCTGCACTCGCTTCAGTTGCGGCTACTCAGAACGTACGCCAACGCGCCGTCGGCGCCACTGAGACAACGGCACTCGATCGCTCCATATCGTCTACGACGGGTGCTGGACTTCATGGAGGCCAACCTGGCCGAGGACGTCGCCTTGACGGATCTGGCGGCGGCGGCTGGAGCAAGCCCGTTCCATTTCAGCCGGGCCTTCGCGACGGCCACGGGAATGCCGCCGTACAGGTACCTGCTGATCCGACGGACCCAGCGGGCGAAGGATCTCCTGTCCAGCGGCGACGGATCCATGAGCGATGTCGCCCGCGAATGCGGCTTCAACAGCGCGGCCCAGTTCTCGAGGATGTTCAAGCTCATCACCGGAACCTCGCCGCTCAAGTTCAGGCAACGGTGATCAGCGTCTGGTCCGCCTGGCGTCGACTTCGGGAAACGGCCCGATCCTGCCGTCGTCTGCGCCATCTTGCGCATAGCTCGGGCGGATGTCGTCGAAGGGCGCGATGTCCGGATCCTCCGCTCCGCGAGGACCGTTGATGCCTGAACTTCGGATTGGTTCGGGAACTGCTTGATGGTCATCACCCGCGGCTTTTCAGGACGAGGTCGGCCGGCGGGTCAGTATTCGGGACGTGTCCCTCCCGGGCAGCATCTGGTCTCCGATTTTCCCGTTCTGACTGCAGGCCCGACGCCGCGAACGCACTTAGAGCATTGGTCGCTGTCGCTGCGCGACGCAGAGCGCGACCTGACCGTTTTGAGCTGGGCCGACTTCGAGGCCCTGCCGCAGTCCGAGATGACCACGGACATCCATTGCGTCACGAAGTGGACCAAGCTGGACACGGTCTGGCGCGGGGTGACCGTGGACGATCTCCTGAAGGGGGCCGGTCTAACGAACCCGCCGGGCAGGTTCGTCACGGCCGAATGCGACGGCGGGTACACGACGAACCTGCCTGTGGCGGACCTCATCGACGGAAAGGCCATGGTCGCGACGCATTTCGGCGGCGACCCCCTGACGCCGGCCCACGGCGGCCCGGCGCGGTTGCTGGTTCCGCACCTGTACTTCTGGAAGAGCGCCAAGTGGGTCCGCGGCCTGCATTTCTGCGACCGTGACCATCCGGGCTTCTGGGAATCGCTGGGGTATCACGTCTACGGCGACCCCTGGCGCGAGCAGCGCTACACGGGCGACGCATGACTAGCGCTGCGCTCCTGCCTTTGCGCTGGCGGACCGCAACCGTGATCGCGAGGCGTCCCGAGACGCCGCACGTCGCGACGCTCGTCCTCGACGTCCCCGGCTGGCCCGGACACAAGGCGGGTCAGCATGTGGACCTGCGGCTGACTGCAGCGGACGGGTACGAAGCCCAACGCAGTTACTCGATCGCGTCGGCGAACGACGGCACGGCGGTCGCCATCACCGTCGAGCGCGTCGCTGACGGGGAGGTGTCGCCCTTCCTGCTGGATGATGTCCGTGTTTCGGACGATCTCGAGCTTCGTGGCCCCATCGGCGGGTATTTCGTCTGGAGCCTGGAGGACGGAAATCCGTTGCTTCTGATCGCCGGAGGCTCGGGAGTTGCTCCTATGATGTCGATACTGCGCGCACGAGCCCAGGCACTGAAACCGCCAGCCGCCCGCTTGCTCTATTCTTCTCGCGACCAGGCAAGCATCATCTACCGTGACGAACTCGATGGGATGACCGCCGCCACCGATGGACCTCGGATACTCTACACTTTGACGCGTGAGCGGCCCGTCGTCTGGAGCGGTGCACTCGGATGGGTCGACCGGGTGATGCTCGAGCGCATCGGCTTTCCCCCGACTGACGACCCGTTAGCGTACGTCTGTGGTCCGACCCCGTTCGTCGAGCAGGTCGCTGCCGACCTCGTGGCGCTCGGGTATGCCGAGGAGAGGATACGAACCGAGCGTTTCGGACCCACGGGAGCTAACTGATGACTGATGTAGTACACCCGCTAGACGGGAACGCGGCCGCCGGCCCCCTGAGTAGGCTGTTCGCCTCGGATGTCACCGGCGCGGTGGTCGTGTGCGGGGAATGTGGTCGCGAGGGGGCGCTTGCGACTCTCGCGTTGTACGGGAGGGGCACCGGCCTCGTGCTCCGTTGCCCGACCTGCGAGACGGTCAACCTCCGGTTGCTGGATACGGGAAGGACGATCCATCTCGACCTCCGGGGCTGCCTTCGCATGTCCGTGCGCGTCGCTCTAGACTAGGACCGCCCCGCTTGTTCATGCGGTAAGAGCCTTTGCCTGCGGCAAGTCGCGCACGCTTCGAGAGCAACGGACCGGCGCCAGTTGCCGGCCAAGCAGAGCGGAGGCCGTCTCCGCGGGTGTCCGGCATGATCGCATGATCCTGCCTTCGGACGAAAGCGACTGTCTTGAATTGCAAGCTCCAGCGGGTCACTGGATGACAGTCTTTTGAGGATCTATATGGTTTAGACGCGGCCGCTCTGGGCGGAAAGCTGAGTTTTGTAGTTGCTTGCCGCATGTCTGATTTGGGGCTGGTAGCCGCCTGACCACTCTTGGGATTTTACGACGGGATTGCTGACATTTGACCCATCGCGAGCCGCGGCGGCGGCCGTCTAACGCGGGACGTACGGAAGGCGGTATTGCCGCAGCACGCGCTGGAAAAGCTGCCCGGAAAACTACCGCGATCCCAAGATGTTGATCGGCATTTAAACAGGACCCCTAGTCAAAGTCGCTTACGGCATGACCTCAAAGGGTTACATGCTGAAACAGCCGGTCACCGTGCTACGCAATTTTACAAATCGACGAAGGTGGCGCCGCGCTCGGCTGGGGATTGATCGCTTTAACGCAGCGTCACTGATTAGATTGGATTAGCGGCAAATGGATCGTTGTAGCCAGTGCAGTGTCGCCAGCGAAATGCCCAACCGCTAGGCGATAGTTGTCCGGCGCAATTGACCAATCGCCCTTGTCGCCGAATCGCGCGAAGGTACGCGGCTCGAGAGCGACGGTTACATGTTTTGTCTCGTTTGGCGCAAGCATCACACGTGTCCACCCTGCTAGCCGGAAGGTCTTTGTCCCCGCGCTGCCCGCCGCCTCGACATAAACCTGCGGCACGTCGGCCCCGGCCGTGTGACCTACGTTGGTCACGTCGAAGCTGACCTGCATTTTATTTATCTTAATCCGGTCATAGCGGAAGGTCGTGTACGACAACCCAAAGCCGAACGCGAACAGTGGCTTGCGGTGCTTCAGCGCGTACCAACGGTAGCCAACGTCGGCACCCTCGATATAGTCGACCGTGAACGGCGCGCCCCTGCCATCGGCGTCGATACCGGCGATCCCGACCGGCCCAGGGCGCGGTGCGTCGTCGGCGCGTATGGGGAAAGTTATCGGCAGATGCCCGCTCGGATTTACCGCGCCGCTCAGCAGCCTAGCGAGCGCCTCACCGCCGCGCTGCCCCGGATACCACGCCTGCAGCACCGCCGACACTCGGCCGAGCCATGGCATCAGTACGGGGCCGCCGGTTTCGAGGACGACGAGTGTCCGCTTATTAGCCGCTGCTACCGCGTCAATAAGCGCGTTCTGCTTGTCGGGCAGCGCGAGGATCGCGGCGTCCATCGCCTCGGTCTGCCACTGTGTCGCGAAGACGATCGCAAGGTCGGCGTCGCGCGCGGCCGTCTGGGCGGCGGCGAGACTTCTGCCGTCGACATAAGTGATCCTCGCTTCCGGAAACGCAGCGCGCAGCGCGCGCAGCGGCGACGACGCGTGCCACGTCGTCCGCGCGAACGACGCCGCTGCGCCCGATTCGAGCGGAATTTCGACCGGTGCACCGCCCACGGAACGGACCTGTGACGATCCCCCGCCAGACAAGACTCCGACGTCCGCATGGCCGCCGATCAGCACGATCCGCTTCGTGGTTGCGGCGAACGGCAGCAGCCCGCTTTCGTTCTTGAGCAAGACCATCCCCTCCTCGGCAACACGTTGCGCGACTATCGCGTGAGCCGCGTAGTCGATCTGATGCGGCGTCGTCGGCACCGGGTCGTCTAACAAGCCGGTGTCGACCATGCCGAACACTATGCGGCGCGTCATGTCATCGAGTCTTGCCGCCGGGATGCCCCCCGTGGCGATCGCCCGCTCCAGCGGGGCGGCAAAATAGTCGATTTTGTCGAGTTCTTGCCCCGATTCCTGGTCGAGGCCCGACATCACGGCCTTGTCGGTCGAGTGGACCGCACCCCAGTCCGACATGACCCAGCCGCGATAGCCCCAGTCGCCTTTCAACACGCCGGTCAGCAGCGCCGCATTCTCACACGCATACTCGCCGTTGACCCGGTTGTATGCGCACATCACCGACCCCGGCTGCCCGCGTTCGATCGCCAATTGAAACGCGAGGAGGTCGCTCTCGCGGAGCGCCGGGGGCGCAATTCGCGCGTCGAGCACCATCCGCCCCGTCTCCTGCGAATTAAGCACGAAGTGCTTGACCGTCGATACAATGTGATTGCTCTGAACGCCGCGTATCGCCTCGCCCGCAAGCGTGCCGGCGAGGAGAGGGTCTTCGCCAAGATATTCAAAATTACGACCGTTCCACGGGTCGCGCGTCAGGTTGACCCCGCCGGCAAGTAGGACGTTGAAGCCCTTTGCGCGGGCTTCGGCTCCGATCATCGCCCCACCAGCATAAGCCAACTCGGGGTCGAAGCTCGCCGCGGTTGCCAACCCTGCCGGCAGCGCAGTGGCGACGTCGCCCTTGCGCTGCTCAACCTGATTGGCGACGCCGAGGCTGGCGTCGCTTTCGCGCAGCGCGGGAATGCCGAGCCGGGCGATCCCCGGAATATAGCCTGCCGACGGCACCATCGGGACAGGCGGAACCGGCTTTGCTAACGGCGGAAAATAGCCGTGAATGAGCGCGAGCTTCTCCGCCGTCGTCATTTTGACCACGATTGCCGCCGCGCGGTCCTGCGCCGATTGCGGAGCGCCGACAGCTGGCGCAGCGAAGGCTGCGGCGCTGGCAATTACCAGCGTCGCTTTGGGATACGCGAACATCAACCGGTTTCCTTCGTCGCGCAGTTTAGAAGTTCAACCGGACCCGCCCGCCGAAAGTTCGCGGCGCCTGATAGTTCGACAAAAACACCGGTGCGTATTGCGTCGGCCCGAAGGTGCTCGCGTTGGTCCGAATCTTGCCGTCCTCGACGTTCTGCACAAACAGCTCGAGCAGATACTTGTCCGCAGGTGCATTGTAGCGAAGCGCGAGGTCAGTTCTGCTGTAGGCCTTTTGCTTGTCGAAATCGCTGCCGTAATAGACCGGCACACCGTTGACGACACGGTTGGTCCGGTCGCCGTCGAAGAAGCTCAGCCAGCTCCGCGTCTCATAATGAACTGTCGCGCGCGGTGTAAAGCTGCCCCCATTCGTAAGTTTGAAGTCATGCTCGTAGGTCGCCGTAGCCGAGAAGCGGGGTGCATGAGCAAGTTCGTTGCCGGCGAGATCACGTAGTGAGCTCACAGCTCCTTGATCGTCGAAGCGGCCGTCGGCAGTGACAAGCGTCTTCAATTTGGTCTTCTGCACCGTCGCCGAGACTTGGATCCGGTCATTCTCGGTAACGTTGGCGACCGCTTCGGCTTCGAAGCCATAGGCGGTAGCACCTTTCGCGTTCTGCGTTATAATCTGCGAGGCGATCGTGTTGCCGGCCGCGTCCCGCGTCGTCAGCACTTGATTGACTTGGTAGCCGGTGAAATCGGAGTAATAACCAGCAACATTGAGCGTAAGGCGGCGATCAAACAGTCGGCTCTTGAGGCCGACTTCGTAGTTGGTGATATTCTCCGGATTTGTCGTGCGACCTCCGTCCTGTATGTTACCGGACTTGAAGCCGGTGCTGATACTAGCATATCCGAGAACGTTATCGGCGAGATCTGCATCGATGCGCCCGAGGTAACTGAGCTTATTCCAGCTGCCCTTGACGTCATTGTTTGAGATCGAGAATGCGCCACCCTGGGCGTTGAGTAGAGCGACGAGTTGGTCTGCGGTCGCGTTCGGGAACTGACCGAAGATGTTGATGTTGCACGGACCGCTCGTCGGGCAGCCGAACGCGGTCACGTTGCGGCCGCCGACATCCTTCTTGGTGTCGTGGGTGTAGCGGAGGCCACCGGTTAGACGCAGCCGCGAATTGACGTTCCATGTCGCCTGACCGAAGCCCGCGAGTGAATCGATCTCTCGGTCGGCCTGAATGAAGCTGCCGACGAAGGCGCGTGTACTTCCGTCGCGATAACCGTCGCGCTGATCGACATCGAAGCGGATCTTGTTGACCTCGTGGGCATAATATACGCCGCCGATGAAGTCGATCGTATGCTGGCCCTGCGACTTTAGCTGGAACTCGTGACTCGAAAAATCATACTTCGAGTATACTGTCGCATTCTGACCGAAGCCGCCTAGGTAAAGTAACTTGCCCGACGCCGGATCGACGCCCCCGGTCGGGGGCAAAGCACCCGCATCGGCATCGGTCTGGGTACTGCCGCCGATCCTCGTAAAACCAGCGATATATTCGGCCCGAAGACCATCGCTGATGTCGTAATTGATGTCGCTTCGGATCGCCAACGAGTACCGGTCGGTGTCGGGGGCGGTGTCGCTCAATGTCGACCAGAATTTGGTGCCGGGCCGCGGCGTCTGAAGCAGGCCGATCACCGGAGCGCCCTTGTCGAGGAAATACTCGGCGCTGAGGTTCCAGGTCAGGCGATCTGTCGGCTTGAACAACAGGCTGCCACGCACCGAAGCCTGGTCACGAGCATAGTATTTTTTGCCTGCCGTCACATACGCCGAAGCGTCGATACCCTTGATGTTCGGCGCAGGCTGGAAATCGGCATAACCGTCGTTTCGCTCCGTGACGAAAGCGAACCGGAGGGCCAGCTTGTCGTTCACCGGCAGGTTGACCGCGCCGCGGCTGCCAAAGCGGCTATAGTCGCCGGCGATGGCCTCGACATAGCCTGAGGCGCTGTCGAACTTGGGCTTCGCAGTGATCAGGCTTAACGCGCCGACGGTCGCGTTTCGACCGAAGAGCGTTCCCTGGGGACCGCGCAGCACTTCAGCGCGTTCAAGATCGTAGAACAGAACCGACGCGCCCTGTGAGCGCGAGGAGTATACACCATCGATGTAAATCGCGACCTCGGGGTCGGCGACCTCGGTGTAAGCGCTGTCGTTGCCGATGCCGCGAAGCGTCAAAAGAACCGCAGACTGGTCGCCTTGCTGGGTAAATTGCAGGCTCGGGACGAAGCGGGCGAGATCGGTCACGTCGCGAACCTGCTGGCGGTCGAGCGTCGCCTGGCTGAAAGCAGATACCGCGATCGGGGTTTTCTGCAGGGTCGTCTCGCGGCGCGTCGCTGTGACGATGATATCGGGGTCCTCGGCGAACGCGGATTGTGTGACACCATTGCTCGGCTGCGCTTCTGGGGGCGTGCCGCCGACAACCGGGACGGATTGGGCTACCGCACACGAAGCAGCGAAAGTAGCAACGATAATGGCCGTCCCCGCCAAAAGCCTGGAAATTATCAATTTATCCTCCCGATGCCCTCATATGGGACTTAAGTGCGAAACTACTTGTGCCGACATCGATGTCAACGTGATATGACAGCGATGTCATATTTTATTGTAGGTGTGTTTCGGATGTCGCACTTCCGCGCTAGACGATAATTATGTGGTCGTTCTTTAGAGCCGACGCCGACAGCCGGACGGACAGCGCTGTCGCGCTGACGCTCTTTGCGCTCTCAAGCGGCATCTTCTTCATCGGCGGTTTTCTGACCGCGATCGTCAGCCTCCTCGTCCCGCGGTTGAAGCTAATCTACCAGCTCGACTATGCTCAAGCGCTGCTCGTCCAATTCGCGTCGCACCTAAGCTATCTACTTTTCGCGGTGCCGATTACACTTGTCGTAGTTCGCTCGGGCTATATGCGCTCGATCGCCGCCGGGCTGGCTATCATGGCGTGCGGCTGCATCGCGATAGCCACAGCCGACTTTGTTGGAAGTTTCATCCTGGTTCTCGCTGCGCTGCTACTTCTCGCGCTCGGCATCACGTTCCTTCAGATCGCCGCGAATACTGTCGTTACGATCGTGGGGACGAGCGATGGGTCAGCTGCGCGATTGACCTTGCTGCAAGGCTTTAACTCGCTTGGTACCGTTCTAGGGCCAGTGCTAGCCGCGCCGCTACTGCTAGCCGGCGCCGGGAGCGGAGCGGCTATGACGGTCGGCGTGCCGTTCCTCGGCTCGGCAATTGTCCTTATCGGCCTCACGACAGCGTTTATCGTCTACCGCGATCTCCTTGATCCCGCTTCCAGACAAAGCGCAGCGGTGATCCTCACCCGCCTCCCAGCTTTGTTGCAAAATCCGCGGATAGTTGCAGGAATGGGGGCGATGTTCGCCTATGTCGGGGCCGAAGTCACAATTGGCACGCTACTGACCAATTATTTGATGCAGCGGGAGGTGCTCGGCGTAACGCCAGTGACCGCGGGTCGGCTAGTCAGCCTTTATTGGGCAGGAGCGATGATCGGACGCTTCGCCGGCGCGGCGTTGTTGCGGCGCATCGCGACGTCGCGCGTGCTTACCAGTGTCGCGTTGTGCGCGGCTGCATTGACCATGGTCGCGACGTTGGCGAGCGGTGTCGCGAGTGCCGTCGCCCTGCTCGCGGTGGGCCTGTGCAACTCGGTGATGTATCCTACGATCTACACGCTCGCACTACCGTCAGCGGAGGAACTCGCACCGCTCGGTGGCATGCTGCTGTGCATGGCGGTCGTCGGCGGTGCGGTCCTACCGTTATTGACCGGCGTTGCCGCCGATGCAGTCGGCCTCGCTCCGGCGCTGGCGATCCCCGCGTTGTGCTACATCAGCATCGCTGCCTTCGCCGCGACTCGCTGGAGGGCGAGATGACCCGGATAATCACGATCAAGGATGTCGCGCTCCGGGCCGGCGTGTCACCTAAGACGGTTTCGCGTGTGCTGAACGACGAAGCGCACGTCAGGCCGGGAGTACGCGCGGCAGTGCAGCAAGTCATTGCCGATCTTGATTACCGGCCGAATGCATATGCACGCAGCCTGTCGAGCTCGCGGTCATACCTCCTCGGATTGTTGCTAGACGATCCCGGCTCCGGCTACGCCGCCGACATCCAGCTCGGCGCATTGATACGCTGCCGCGCTCGCGGCTATCATCTCGTCGTCGAGCCCGTCGACGTCGCCGCCGACGGCTGGTTGAGTGCGCTTGGTAGCAGCCTGCGCTCGCTTCGGCTCGACGGCGCAATGCTGACGCCGCCTCTGTGCGACAACCAGCGCCTACTCGACCTGCTCGACGATATCGGTCTGCCCTATGTGCGAATTTCGCCGTCGACGGACATTGACCGTTCGGGGTTTGTCCGGATGGACGATCGCGCCGCTGCCTACGAGATGACGAGCTACCTGCTAGGCCTTGGGCACCGCGTGATAGGTTTCATTAAGGGCGATCCTACACACAGCTCGTCAGCCGAACGATTCGATGGCTATTGCGCCGCGCTTGCCGACGCCGGGGGTTTGTTCGCGCATGCATTCGTTCGCGAAGGCGATTTCTCGTTTCGCTCCGGGCTCACGCTAGGCGAAGACTTGCTTGGGAGCGCGACCCTGCCGTCGGCGATCTTTTCCAGTAACGACGATATGGCGCTCGGCGTGCTGATCAGCGCGATCAAGCTGGGAATTGCGGTACCAGGCATGCTTTCAGTCGCTGGATTCGACGACGCGCCGACCGCGCGTGCCGCGTGGCCGCAATTGACGACGATCCGTCAGCCAAAGGGCGAGATGGCGGCGGCAGCGGTCGATATTCTCGTCGATCCCCGTTACCGGTCTAATGTCCACGACGCAGCGTTCAGGCGCCTTTTGGACTACTCACTCGTGCAGCGCTCGAGCACCGGCAGGTTCGAACTCGATAGCCGCTGGGCGCCAGCGATCTGAATCTTCAAATGACTATATCTCCCCCCTGATGGGCGCGACCAGATCTCGCGCAACGGATGCTGTTGCCCTCAAAGTTCAAACTCGACACCAATGAACTCGTTTTGGAGAATTTTTCGGATGTTTAAGACAGCATGCACAGCAATTGATACGGCGAACTACCAGACGTTTACCACCGAGGCACTTGTGGCGGGTAATCTGTAATGGAGGTCGTCGCGGCCGACATCGGCGGCACTCATGCGCGCTTCGCCATCGCCGAGGTCGACGGCGGCCGCGTGGTCGCGTTGGGGTCTGAGGTGACGATGAAGGTGATCGAGCATGCTAGCCTGCAACTGGCATGGCGCGCGTACGCGACCGCGCTCGGACGTCGATTGCCGCGCGCCGCCGCGATCGCGGTCGCGGGCCCGGTGGGCGGCGATGTGCTCAAGCTGACGAACAACCCGTGGATCATCCGCCCGGCGCTGATCCCCGAGAAGCTCGAGGTCGATGACTTCACGCTGTGCAACGATTTTGTCGCGGTGGGTCACACTGTCGCGTCACTCGGTGAAAGCGGCCTCGCGCATCTCTGCGGCCCCGACCGACCGCTTTCGGCGACCGGTGTCGTGAGCATCGTTGGCCCCGGGACCGGGCTTGGTGTGGCCTTGTTGATCGGTTCGGGAAATAGTTACCACGTGATTGACACCGAGGGCGGACATCCTGATTTCGCCCCACTCGACAGCATCGAGGACTCGCTGCTCCGCCGCCTCCGCGCCCGCCACAACCGCGTCTCGGTCGAGCGCGTCGTTGCCGGGCCGGGGCTATCGGCTATCTACAAGACCCTCGCCGAGATCGAGGGGGTCACGACCGCCGACCTGACCGATCAGGCACTATGGACCGCAGCGCTGGCCGGGCACGACCCGCTCGCTGCCGCGGCGCTCGACCGTTTTTGCTTAAGCCTCGGCGCGGTTGCAGGCGACATCGCACTGACACAGGGCGGCTTTGGCGGGGTCGTCATCGCCGGCGGCATTGGCCTGCGGCTCGCCGGGCATTTGCCCAGATCAGGGTTCCGCCAGCGTTTCGTCGCTAAGGGCCGCTTCGAGCCGCTGATGGCATCGATCCCGGTCAAGCTACTGACCTATGCCCAGCCAGGCCTCTACGGTGCCGCAGCCGCATTCGCCCATAATCGACTTGAAGATGTCCGCTTGAGGCAGTCTCTCGATTAAGGCGTTCACGCTTCGGAGGCGACGATCAAGGGTTCATGTACAAATGGCCCGTTTAACTTGCTATAATCCCAAATTGGCAGAGCCAGTTTTCTCCAAGAATCAGCGCGGTCAACCGAGAATGCCTCTTCATCCGGTAAAAGATGAACGTCGAGGCGAGCCTTCGAGATATCGATGCCGACGTAGGTAGATGCCATCGTGGTCTCTCCCTTCCGCAAACGAGCTTGATGGTCAGCGGCCCAAGCGACTGTCCGAGGTCGACGCCAGCAGGTGGGCACCCAGGCTTTCGTATAGGCTCTTACGCCCCAGGGGAGGACGGGCTGCCACCGTGCCAACCATCGCACGCTTCTGGCCGGCCTCCGAGACTTATAAGGCGAGAGGCTGCCCCCGGTCCCGATGCCTCGCTTTTGCTGCGATACGGAGCCGCCGGCACGGCCTTTCCTGCGAATCTAAGGCTTTGCTGCTGCAAAACACCGTGGCGTGTGTTGCGCTGTCCCGGAAGCGCACCGCCTCTCGCCGTCTCTGTTACGCTCTTCTCGCAGACGGCGGAATTCCTCCTGAGGAAATAAAGATGGCAAGCACGGAAGCATCCCGTCCCGACGAGACCGGTCCACACAATCGGACCTTTTGGGGGGGCGACGACGTCGAGCGATCCGGAGGCTGGGCCATCACGATAGCCCTGTCCATCGTCTTTCTGTGGTTCGGCGGCCTGAAGTTCTTCAGCTTCGAGCAGCAGGGCCTGGTCGGCATAATTTCGAACAATCCCCTGATCTCGTGGCTCTATACGCTCTTCGGGGTGGCTGGGGGCGCGATCTTCCTCGGCGTCTTCGAGATCGCGAGCGGGCTGCTGATCGCTGGCCGGCTCCTTGATCCCCGCTTGTCCGCGGTCGGCAGCGCGATGGGCGTCTGGTCATTCCTCCTGACGTTGTCATGCATGTTCACGACGCCGGGCGTCATCCAGTCCGGCTATGAGGGCACGCCCGCTCTTTCGGCGCTTCCGGGAGCATTTCTGCTGAAGGATGTCGTTCTGCTTTCTGCATGCTGGTGGCACTTGGGCACGTCGCTCAGGGAGATGCGTCAGCGCCGTCGAACCTAGCCAGGTCGTCGGTCCTGTTTACTGAGCGACCGAAGATACCAGAGGCATCAGTGGCGCTGCCGTCAAAATCATCCCGGCAAGGACCTCGCATGGGCGACATTCAACTCCTGGCCGCGCTAGCCCCGGTCATCCTGCTGCTCATGCTCGGGGTCACGGCGGCATTGGCGTCGCGCGCGATGGGCCTCAGTCCGATCGTGGGCTACTTGATGCTCGGGCTGGGCCTGCGTTTCGCAGGCCTGAACATGGTACTGGACGGCGGAACGATCGCGATCCTCGCGGCGCTTGGCGTCGTGTTCCTGCTGTTCGACATCGGACTCGACTTCTCTTTTGCGCACATCCGGGCTCACGCTTCCGACATCTTCGGACTCGGTCCGGTGCAGGTGCTCGCCGGAACGATGGTGTTCTGCGGATTGGCCTTGCTCGCGGGCTTTCCGCTTGCGGCCGCACTGATCATCGGCGCGACGCTAGCGCTCTCATCGACGGCTGTGGTCGCGCGCCTAATCGCCGAACGGCATCAGCAGAACTGCCCGGTGGGCCTGACCGCAACCGCGATCCTGATCTTTCAGGACGTCGCGGCGATCTTCCTGTTGATCGTCGCGGGCGCCCTCGAAACGCATACGCCACTGCTTCCCGCCCTTGGTATCGCGCTGGCCAAAGCGGCCGCGGCCTTCGGAGTGGCGCTGCTGCTTGGCCGGTTCGTGGTCAGGCCAGCCTTTGCGATGATCGCACGGAGCCGGAACGAAGAGGTGTTTACGGGCATCGCGCTGCTCGTCGCGCTTGCCGCCGGCTGGGCGACGGGCTCCGTCGGTCTTTCGTTGACCCTAGGCGCATTCCTCGGGGGGATGATCATCGCGGAAACCCCCTACCGTGTGGTCGTGCAATCGGAGATAAAGCCCTTCAGAGGCCTCTTCCTCAGCTTCTTCTTCATCGCCGTCGGGTTGTCGATCGACGTCGCCGCGTTGCTGCGCGTCTGGCCGGCCTTGATCGGCGTGACGGCCGTCCTCATCACCGCGAAGATCGCGGCGAACGCCGCAGCCAGCTTCTCCTTCCGGTGGTCGGCTCCCGGCTCGACCCAGCTGAGCTTCCTCCTCGCCCAGGGATCCGAATTCGCGTTCGTGATCCTGAGCCTCTCGCCGATCCGGCAACTGGTCGGCGAACGCGCGAGCGCGGTGCTGATTGCCTCGGTGGCGATCAGCCTTGCCGTGACGCCGACGCTCGCCGAAGCCGGGCGCAACCTCGCCGGGCGCATGCGTCTGCGACGACCGGTGCTGGCCGACCCTGAACTGAAGCCCCACGCGGAGATCGAACCGGTGTTCATCGCGGGCATGGGCAGCGCCGGGCGGACGCTGGCCGACGCCCTGCAAGCCTTCGGCATCGGCTACGCAGCGATCGAACGTGACGAGCGGCGACTGCGTCGGGCGGTCGCCGACGGCTACAAGGTCGGGTTCGGCGACTTCGCCGATCCGCGGATCTGGGGTCCGATCGCGCTGCACGGTCGCCGTATCAGCGTCCTGACGACGCCTTCGTTCGAGGTGTCGCACGAGCTATCGTCTTCGATGCTGGATCTCTACCCTGCCCTAACCCGCATAGTAATCGTCCATGATGAGGTCGAGGCGAAGCGGTTCAGCTCGATTGGCATGTTGACCGTGATCGATCGGAGCGTGCCGGCCGGGCTCGACGTCGCGGAGCTCGTGCTGCGCCAGCTCGGGGTAGAACCGGCCAAGATCGCGCGCTGGCTCGTCGACGAGGTGGCGCGCTCGCTGGGCCCGCGCCCGGCCAGGGCCGAAGCGGCGTGAGGTCGTTCGCCGGAACGACGGCCGCGAAGCGTTCGTCCGCCCGACCGGTCCGCCCCCTGAAGCCGCCTCCGGCTCGGGTGGCCCCGTAACTTCACAGGTCGCGACGACGAACACGTCACGTGCCCACGACACTGACTTGATCTGCGCCAGTCGAGACCGCACCACCAGGAGACGTCCACGATGCCAAAGACCTTCATGTTCGCGACGGGCATTGAGAACTCCAATCCGACCATCAACGGCGGACGGACCCGTATCGACGAACTCGAAAGCTGCGGGCACTACCGGTACTGGAAGACTGATATCGATCTCGTGCAGGAGATGTGCATCAGCTACCTGCGTTACGGACCCCCCCTTCATCGTACGTGGCTTGGCGACGGTCGTTACGACTGGGAGTTTGCCGATCTCGCCTTTGCCGAGATATACCGCAAGAACATCGTCGCGATCGTCGACCTGTGCCACTTCGGCCTTCCCGACTGGTTGGGCAATTTTCAGAACAGCGACTTCCCCAAGCTGTTCGCAAGATACGCCGCCGACTTCGCGACGCGCTATCCGTTCATCCAGTTCTACACGCCGGTGAACGAGATGTTCATCTGCGCACTCTTCTCCGCCAAGTACGGCTGGTGGAACGAGGAGGGGGTCACCGACCAGACCTTCGTGACGGCCCTGAAGAACCTGGTGCGAGCGAACGTCCTGGCGATGCGAGCCATCTTGAAGGTCCGTCCGGACGCGATCTTCATCCAGTCCGAATCTTCCGAGTACTTTCATGCCGAGGGTCCGAGCGCGATCGCCAAGGCCGAGATGCTGAACTCGATGCGCTTCCTGAGTCTTGACCTGAACTACGGCACTCGTGTCGATTCCGGTATGTACCATTACCTCGCCGACAACGGCATGAGCCGGGACGAGTACGACTTCTTCATGAATCAGCGACTGAAACCGCACTGCATCATGGGTAACGACTATTACTGGACCAACGAGCACCGGGTCATGATGGACGGCAACAGCCGCGCATCTGGCGAGGTGATCGGCTACGACGCGATCACCAAGCAGTACTATGAGCGCTACCGCCTGCCGGTCATGCACACCGAGACCAACTTCAACGACGGCGCCGACGGCGAAGGCGCGGTTGACTGGCTGTGGAAGCAATGGGCGAACGTCCTGCGGGTGCGGAACGACGGCGTACCGATCCTCGGCTTTACATGGTATTCGCTGACGGACCAGGTCGACTGGGATTCGGCGCTTCGCGAGACGAACGGCAACGTCAATCCCGTCGGACTGTTCGACCTGAACCGCAACATCCGACCGGTCGGCAAGGCCTATAAGCACCTGATGTCACAATGGTGCACCGTCCTGCCGACCCAGAGCATGTGCCTCGTCGTTCCGACGATCTGGCCGCAAGAGTATGACGAGCCGCATGCAAGGCGGCAACGTGCGGACGCGCTCGAGTACAGGACATGGCTCGATGGCAGCGAAGCAGGCACCTAGGACGACGTGTGCCCCTTGCACCGCCGGGACGGAGCCGGCGCTTGGCGCGCCAGCCACGGCGACCGACGTGGCCGCCGCAAGCGGAATGCGGCCTCGTCCACTGCTCGTGAGCGAAGATCGAACGAGAGCGGGGAGACACTGCGTGAAGCGCGGCTCCGACCCGACGGCTTGGACGCTGTATGAAGGCGTCGGCACCGAGGTTCCTGTCACTCAACCGGAGGAAGCACGATGCGTCTCGCGATGATCGGTCAGGGTCGACTGGCGGTCGACATCACCGGCCGTTTGATCGAAGCTGGCCACGAGGTCGTGGTCTTCAATCCAGGCGTGCAGGGGGTCGACGCGGTCGCCATCGAGGGTGCCGCCGCCGCCCGCTCGCTCGACGACCTCCTGGCGTCGCTCGAACCGCCCCGCATACTCTGGATCATGCTAGCGCCCGGCGAGCCGACCGAAGTCGCGATCGCCGACCTCGTCGAGCTCGGTTCCCCGGGCGACGTCGTGGTCGACGGGAGCGACACCTTCTACAAGGACGACATCCGGAGGGCGGCGTCCTGCAGCGCGCGGGGAATCCATCTTCTAGACGTCGGGATCATGGACGGGCATTCCGGCAGCCGACGCGGCTATTGCATGGCGATCGGGGGCGACGCGGCGTCCGTCAAGCTGCTCGACCCGATCTTCGACGCGCTGGCGCCCGGCGCGGGCGACATCGCCCCCACGCGAAGTCGGCTCGGCTCCGACGACCGCGCGGAGCGGGGCTACGTCCACGCCGGCCCAACCGGCGCCGGCCGTTTCGTGAAGATGGTCCACGACGCGGTCGGGTTTGGGCTCATGCAGGCATATGCCGAAGGTTTCGACATCCTCCAAGGCCGCGGGTCCGCGAAGCTGCCGGACGAGTCGCGGTTCCAGTTCAATCTCGCCGACATCGCCGAGGTGTGGAGGCGCGCGAGCGCGACGTCGTCTCGGCTGCTCGACCTGACCGCTTCGGCGCTGGCGGAGCAAGGTGATCTGAACAGGTTCAACGGTCGGGTCAGCGACCCGGGCGAAGGCCACCGCACGATCGAGGCGGCCATGGAGGAGACCGTTCCCGCGCACGTACTGTCCGCCGCCCTGTTCGCACGGTACCGCAGCCGGGTCGACGCCACGTTCGGCGACAAGGTCCTATCCGCCACGCTGTTCGGCCTCAGCGGCCACTGGACGCTCGAGCCTTGAAAGGGCGGAACCGCGCGACCGCCGCCGAGCCCTCGTCCCCCGAAGCGCTGACTGTGCAACCCCGTAGCCTGGCGATGATGATCAGCCAACGGCAGCCGCGTCTTGCGCAATGCTGGATCAATTAGGGCGTTATAGGCCTGCTTGTGGGCGCAGCGAACCCTCGAACAACTCCGTTTTACCGTTGCCGCGACTATCGTCGCCAGCCCGGTACGGTTAGGTTGCGGCTAACGGCGGATGGATCATGAAGAATGTTCTCGAAGGACCAGTAGACGTCTCGGCCGGCGAACCGGTGTCCGACATCGATCGCCAGGTGCACATCATGACGACGATGCACTTCGTGATCTCAGGTGCGCGCACAACCACGGTGACCGAAGCGGTCGGCCGCTCCGGCATGTACCTCACCTCGGTGTCGATGACGCTGGTCGCGCTCGGCTTCATCAGCACCGCGACGCAGATGGGCACGGGCTTCTACGTCTTCGCGTTCGTGCTGCTGTCGTGCCTCGTGCCGCTCGGCATCGTCACGTTCAACCGGGTGGTGCAGACAGGGGTGCAGGACCTGCGCCTCAGCTACAACGAGGCGCGTATCTGGGCCTTCTACGCCGACGTGTCGCCGGGCCTGGACCGGTGGTTCGATCATCCCGTTGGGGATGCGCACGCCAACCACAACCTGTTCACTGCCGGCGGTTCGAAATTCCAGATGCTCTTCACCGCGGCGAGCATGGTCGGTGGGGTGAGCAGCGCCGTGATCGCGGTTCTAGTCAGCTTGGCGGTGGCGCGCTCACTGCACGCCGGGCTGCTGTTCGCCACCATCGCGGGCGTCATTGCGTTCGCGGTCGCGGGCTGGATCCATCTGAGGGTCGAGGCTGCCCATTTTGCCGCGCGCGAGCGCTTCAAAGCTATAACCCCCTGAAGGATTGCGATGAGCCATGTAACCTATCGCGTCGTCGAACATGACGGCGGCTGGACCTACAAGCAGGGCGACACGTTCGCGGAAACGTTCGCGACCTATGACATGGCCCGCAAGGCCGCCGCGATGGCATGCCGGGAGCAAGGAGTGTCCGGGGAGGTTGCGTATATCGAGTTCCAGAATGCGGACGGAACATGGGTGACCGAACGCGCCGATGGACATGACCGTCCCGATATCAATGTGGAGGGATAGCGTCTCTTCATCTGGGATTAGCGAGGAAAGGAAGTGCAGCATGCCTGAATATCGTAGGACTGACGAGGCACTCGCGGCCTTGACTCCTGAACAGCGTCGCGTGACGCAGGAAAGCGGAACCGAGCGCCCGGGAGAGGGCGCGTATCTCGACAACAAGGAGCCCGGCATTTACGTCGACATCGTGTCGGGAGAGCCCCTGTTCGCGTCATCCGACAAGTACGATTCTGGATGTGGTTGGCCCAGCTTCACCAAACCGATCGAGCCTGCCAACGTCAACGAGCTGCGCGACGACACGCACGGCAGGATGCGCATCGAAGTGCGCTCGACGTACGGCGACAGCCATCTCGGGCACGTCTTCCCCGACGGTCCGCAAGACGCAGGCGGTCTCCGCTACTGCATCAACTCGGCCTCGCTTCGCTTCGTCCATCGCGACGACATGGAGGCCGAAGGCTACGGCGCCTACGCCGGTCAGGTGGAGACGATGTCATGACGGAAGAACGCGCATTGCTCGCCGGCGGCTGCTTCTGGGGCATGCAGGACCTGATAAGGCGCCGGCCCGGCGTGGTATCGACACGGGTTGGCTATACCGGGGGCGAGGTCGCCAATGCCACCTATCGAAACCACGGCAACCATGCCGAGGCGATCGAGATCGTCTTCGATCCCGCGAAGACGTCGTATCGGACCTTGCTGGAACTCTTCTTCCAGATCCACGATCCGTCGACGAAGGACCGGCAGGGTGGCGACTTGGGCACCAGCTACCGGTCGGCGATCTTTTACACCAGCGACGAGCAGCGCGCGATCGCCGAGAACACGATCGCGGACGTGGACGCCTCGGGCCTCTGGCCGGATACCGTCGTCACCGAGGTGAGCAAGGCGGGCGACTTCTGGGAGGCCGAACCCGAGCATCAGGATTACCTCGAGCGGCGGCCGAATGGCTATACCTGCCATTTCGTGAGGCCCAGCTGGGTGCTGCCGCGCCGAACGGTCGAGGCCTAAGGAGGACGCTCACGAAAACGGACAAGTACACGTTGCTCAAGGACGCCATCACCGAGATGTGGCGACTCGAGAAGCAGGGGTCTGACCGGGTCAAGCGAGCGCTGCAAAAATGCGGTTGAACGCACCCACCTGCTCCTGCGGGTGAAGCGGTTGTAGATCATCTTGTGCGGTCCGTAGTCCTTGAGCGCATTGCACCAGCGCAGGCAATTCCTGATCACGAAGATGATCCCGTTGATCACGCGTCGGTGGTCGACCCTAGGCCCACCGTGCGATAGTGAAAAGTGCGGCTCGATCCGACAAATCTGTGTCTCCGACAACCAGATGATCACTCATGCCAACACCTCCTCGATGCCGTCATGGGTTCGACCGATTATCGGCGCTGCTCGCGACCGCCTCCGATACACGCGTCGCCGAGTGCTCAGTTTGACGCCGGCGTCCAGTCATAGCGGCTAGCTACGCGGCTATGTTACCCAAGCCGGCTTTTTCGAGCCAGAAGCTAGCTGCCGCTCGCATTACCTGTTCGGAGTCATCACGTCGCCGGCCGTAAATCCCGGGGACCATCAGGTAGGTGGTTGAGCGTCGTGTGAAAATGGCGTTTTGCAGCTCACGTGAAGCCTGCTCGCAGCGCAGATCCGAGGAATGGTCGACTATCATGGCATCAATCAAGCGTTCTGCTTCTTCAATGACAGGACCATTCGCGTTGATCGCATCCAATTGCCGCCAGCGTTCGCGTAATATCCAAAACAGGAATGGCGATACCGGAACACACCAAGTAATGAGAAATTCGACCACCGGCGCATTGTTGAACACGCCTACTGCCAGTAGAACTGCAATGGATAGAGCGGCACATACAGTTAATACCGTAGCATAGATCCTTCGAAGATCTCGATCATATGTCAGGTTCGTTCGCTGGCAAATCGCTCTCGACAGTGCGAGCGGCGCACAGTCGATATTATGAGCATACCAGTTTTCTAGAGGTTGGGTTAAGCTGCTTCGATCCCAAGATCGAGATGCGCGGTCAACCTCTTCGGGTGTAGGATGTTTTCCTGTAGTGAGTTTATTCCAGTCCAGATGGAGCAAGCATGTATCGAAAACTTCGCTCATCCGAGCGGCAGTTTTGATCGCCTCTCGGTAACGCCTATCAATCACCGCGATATCGACTAACGCCAAAAGCGATGCGACCACCGACAATCCGGCCTTCCAAGGTGGATGCACTGCGCCCACAGTACCGATTGCAGCAGGCAATAAGATGAGAAGCACGAGCTGTGCCTTCTGCCAATTTCTCGCGACATGCCAACGCCACTGTCGCGCTTTCAAGAGCCTGAGCAGAGCCGGACTGTTCTGCCGCGTTGCTATGTCCGATTGACGACGTGCTTCAGACGGTGGTTCAACCATGGTCATATCCTAGTCGATCATGACGTGAAATGGCGAACTCTGGCCTACCAATTTGCTGTCGTGTCTGCGGATGACGAATGCCTCGACCAAGTGGACTCCGTGAAACTCTAGCACCTCCCAGCGCTGGGTTCCCTCCTGAGGCTCTTCGAACCCTCCGCGCCCTTTGCCCAAAGCCAGCGCGACGCGACCAGTGTTGGTCACGCGATACCGAACAAAGTAACCATCTGGGAGAACAATTCCGTCGTTCACCTTTAGGTCGAACCAGATGCCGCCTTGTGGTGGCAGTTTCTCGAAATCGGCGATTTCTCTGCGCATGGGGTCATGTCGTGCGGCGCTCCATTTCGCGGTTACGTAGACTCTGTCGCTGACGATATCGGCTCGAGCCCAAACCGGTGGTCGCATGTGCGCCGGGCGGTCGAGCGAAGGGCTCCATAGCCAGCGCCCGTAGCGACTGATCCTGTCAACGATTGCATCGCCGTGTGCATGACCAGCATCAAGCACGCCCCCCAAGAGAGCCGCTTCATCCTCGTCCACATCGGAGCGCGCCTCCTCGGACAAGTAACTCTTGGCGAGAATCGCGGCGCCCTTAGCGAATTCGACACCGAAAACCTCCTGCCAAGCTGATATGCTGGCAAAACGACCTTTGGTCGAATAAGCGGCATCAACGTCTTGTCGGATATTGCTGATGACCGCTCGCAATTCGGTATATTCGTCCTGCGTCATCGAAGATGAAAAATCTTCGTGCCGTAAATGAGGATTGCGCACTTCGGGTTTAAGTCGTCTCGCCGACATCCAGTCATCAAGACGACTGATTAGAGTCTTGAGAGTTGTAGGCACATCTGCAAAGGCGGTCGCGCCTTCATCACTCCATTCGATGCGCTCGCCCAACATCGTTGTCAGCAAAATGGATGAAACATTAAAGTCATGCTGGATATCACGAAGATACTTAAGCAATCTCGTTACCTTGCGGAATGAGTTCGAGCCGGAATACCCATTCTTCTCCTTGACCCAGTCGGTGTACAGCACCGGCTCGCTTCGCTCAAACTTCTCCGTGTCCGCGTTGCAGACTTCGAGTTCGCCAGCGTTCAGGCGGCCACGCACGCACGGCGCTATGTCAATCTTCCGAGATCCGGCGTATGTGATAGTTACGCAGTATTCCCACACGGCAACTTTATTCTTGTAAAGTCCGCTAGCTAAAAATGCATCACCCAGAGATTTCACATAGTCACTAGCACTCCATCCTTCGACTGGATCAATGATTACCAGAAGATCAGCGTCGAACTCACTTCCCTCAACGGGTTTGATGATCGTATCGTGAGCCCATGATCCCTGTTCGACAAATTTCCAAACTCTCGGCGTCCAATCCGAATCCTTGATGAAATCCTTGATGGACTCGACACTACTTTCTAAAACGTCGATCCTCGTCTGGTTCAAATTCACAGTATCGCGTAGGAAATCAGCAAACGATCCAACCAGCTTCACGATATTTCCCTGAATGATATTGCGCGGTACATAGTGGAAACAGGGATCGGCGGCTATTCGATTTTGGCGAGGCGCAAGAAACTATCGAGCGCAAGGCCGAAGACGATGTGCGACGTCGCTGCGAAGACGTGTTCGGCCGGTTCGACACGCCACGGAGCGGGACGTATTCGAGCGAGGGTGAGACCGAGTTCCTCGACGACTGCCCAGCAGCCGAGGCCATAGGCGACACCGCGACCGCGCTGCCAGCGCGAGCCGCCTAGAACATAGGCCGCGCCCATCGCCGCTCCTGTGGCGTAGTGCACAGCCTCGCCGGCGAACGCCCGCGTACTCGATGGCCATGCGTTCCCGGTGAACAACTGGGCGGCCCGATCCGCTACGATTTCGGTCGGCGGTGGTGGGACGGCTGGCTTATCAATGGGTCGCACCTGCGCCGCGGTCCAGGTGCTTTGGAACAGGCTGGTGACCGAAGCCGCCAGTACGCCGGCGACGATGCCGCGGCCAAGCTCGCTCATATCCGCGACACTCCGGTTTCGAAGCGGAAGACCTTGAAGGGCAGTTCCGGCTGATCCCCAGGTCGAGCCAAAGTCGGAGAACGTGGGAGTTGGGTGCAGACCACGTAGAATGCCCCGTCGGGCCCTTCCATGATACCATCGGGCCAGAACATGTCGGGCCGCGCGACGATCTCGTCGTAGCTGCGGTCCCGGGCCCTGATGCGCCCCACCGCGCTGCTCTCGATGGCGGTCAGGTAGATGTCACCATTCCGGTCCATGCACATGCCACCTGAATTCGGCTTGTCGGCATAGCGCTCGAGGCGCGCCGCCAGCATGACATCATCAAGCGCGGTATCGAGCAGGTCACGGACGCGCAGTCGCCAAAGCGTCCTGCCGTTCAGCGGCGAGAGGTACAGCCAATCACCGGAACGGTCCATGACGATGCCGTCCACGCCGACGAAGATCGGTTCGCGAGAGCCGTCTGGACGGTTTCGTTCGACTTTGAGGCCGTCGATCAGGAGCGGCTCGTGCGAGGCCAGGATGCCTTCGTGCCCCTCGAGACGCCGGACCGCAGCCCCGCTCTCGATGTCGACGACTATCAAGGCGGCGCGGGAACCATCACCACCGCCGCCAGCACCTTCGTCGGCGATGTAGACTTTACCGCGGGGCCCATCGACGACGAAGTCGTTCGGCTCCGAGAACGGAGTCAGCGCAGCGAGTGGGAGCGGGATAACCTTCCACAGCGCGTCGCGACGGGTGTCCCAGACGACGAGCTTGGGCTGGATGTTCGACCGCGTCCCCATGTCGGCGAGCCATATCCGCCCTTCCGCGTCGTCGTGCAGGCCGAGGACGGCGTCGAGCCAGGTCATCGGGTCGTCGTTCGGCGTGTTCCATTCGACGTTCGGGAAGGGGGCGAGAGAGCCGTCCGGCAGGAACACCGACACGCGATGGCGGGTCGCGTACATCGGGTGATGACTGACCACCAGTCGCCCGTCGGCCGTGAAGGCGCCGTTTCCTAGCGGCGTGTCCGTAACCGCGTAGATGGTGGCTTCGATCCGGCTCATCGGGTTTGTTGACCTGTCACCAGCCCGTCGGGCAACGCACGGATGTCGGTGACCCCGGACAGCGCCATGCAGTCGAGCAGTTCCTGGCGCATCAAACTAAGCATATCGCTCACTCCTCGTCCGCCATCGGCCGCGACCGCATAGGCCCAGGAGCGTCCGCCCAGGCAGCCATGAGCACCTAGGCCCATCGCCTTGACGATATCGAAACCGGTGCGAACGCCACCGTCCCAAAGCACTTCGACATCGTCGCCGACCGCCGTGACGATCGCAGGTAGCATCGAGATGGAGGATGGCGCGCTGTCGAGTTGTCGACCACCGTGGTTGGACACGATGATCGCATCGGCTCCGAGGTCGACTGCGAGCTTGGCATCGGCGACACCCATCACGCCCTTCAGCACGAGTTTGCGCGGCCATCTGGCACGAACCCAACGCACGACGTCCGCGTTGATCGACGGATTGAGGTTCGCGTTCACCCACGCCGCAAGTTCGAACACGTTCGCCGCTTGGGGATGCTCGGCTTGCATGGTCGCAAACGTCCACCGGCGGCTACCGGCCATACGCAGAAGCCAAGGCAGATTCATCGCCATGTCCAGCAGGCCGGACGGGGTGACCCGGACCGGCGAGGTCAGCCCATTGCGGTTGTCGGCCCATCGCTGGCTATGGACGTGGACGTCGAGTGTCATCACCAGCGCCGAGCAACCTGCATCGAGGGCCCGGGAGATCAGGCTTTCATTCACGCTCTGCTGCTTCATCATGTAGAGCTGCGACCAGAACGGGCGTCCCACTGCTCCCGCCACGTCTTCGATCGAAGCGATGGAGAAGGTGGACAGACAGAATGGAACCCCGAACGCCTCCGCGGCGCGCGCCGCGCCGATCTCGCCGTCAGGCCAGGCGAGTCCGGCCATCCCGACGGGTGCCAGCGCGAACGGCATCGACGCCGGGTCGCCCGCAAGCGTCGTCCCGATCGAAAGCGCGGACACATCGCGCATTACACTGCCGTGGATCGCCAGCGCATCGAGGTCGGTGCGATTGCGGCCGAGCGTGATTTCGCTGTACGATCCGCCGTCGATGTATTCGAACACCGCGCGGGGCAGCTTGCGGCGGGCGATGCGCCTGAAATCCTCGAGGTTGATCTTCACGCCGCAGACAGTTCAGCAAGCCTCGAGGCGAACTCGCGGATATGCCCGGCGACCACTCCAGGCTGCTCGAGTGGTACCAGGTGCCCGCCACCGGGAATGATGTCGAGTGCTGCGTTGGCGAAGTGTCGAGTGACGCCCACGGCGACTTCGAGACCGAGCACCTTGTCGTTGTCGCCAGTCAGCACAAGCACGGGCAGATTCACCTTTGACGCGGCTGCCGAGATGTCGACGAGGCTACCGGTCGTGTACCACCAGCGCCATGTGACCTCGTCCACGCTAAGTTCGTCTTCTACGCATTGCGCCAGCACTTCGGCAGAAACCGCACCGCCGGTGATGGCCGTCAGATTGACCGTCGCTGCGGCGCGGTTGCCCCAAGCCGCGAGCGCCTTGCGACGCGCCTCGTCGGAGATCGGCTCGGGAGTGGGCGGAGACGGGCTGATCAGGATCAAGCCCAGCAGGCCTGGTGCGCCGCACACCGCGGACTCCAGCGCCACCTTGGCCCCCATCGAATGGCCGACTGCGATCCAGGGCCCGCGCGCTGCCGCCGCAAGCTGCCGGGCATAACCGTCAAGGCTGGGACCGCCTACCGCGGCCGGAGTTCCGCCAAAGCCTGCCAGCAACGGAGCGGCTACCGGTCGCTCCCCGAGTTCGCGCAGCATCGGCGCCCAAGAACGATCCGAGCCGCCGAAGTAGTGGCCGAAGACGAGCTGGGGTACGGGCGCGCTCAGCGTCGATCCCCCGGTAGGAGACCGGCAAGGACCTGCCGAGCCGACTCAACCACGAGATGCGCCCCGCCGCTGTCGCCTTGGAGCACGGTGCTCATAAAAGTGCGCGCCTGGTCGAAACTGATGTGCGGCGGCAGCGGCGGCACCTCGGGATCGGTCTTGACCTCGATGACGGTAGGCCGGTCGCACGCCAGAGCCTCGTCCCAGGCGGCGCCGAGCATCTCGGGGTTGTCGACGTAGATCGCGTTCAGGCCGATGGACGCCGCGAATTTTGCATAGGGGACGTTGGGGATGAGCTGGGTCGCATCGAATCTTGGACTGCCGAGCATCACCCGCTGCTCCCAGGTCACCTGGTTCAGATCCTCGTTGTTGAAGACGCAGCAAATCCACGTCGGCGTAGTCCATTCCCGCCAGTACTTCTGGACGGTGATCAGCTCGGCCATATTGTTCATCTGCATGGCGCCGTCGCCGACAAGCGCGACGACCGGTCGGTCGGGGTGCGCGAACTTGGCCGCGATCGCGTAGGGTACCGCCGCACCCATCGAGGCGAGGCCACCCGACAGGCTCATCATCTGGCCCTGTTTGACCCGCAGGTCGCGCGCATACCAGTTGGCGCAGCTGCCGGAATCGGACGTGATGATCGCGTCCGCGCCGAGCCGTGGTGACAACTCCCAGACCACACGCTGCGGATTGACTGGGGTGGCCTTGGCGTGGGCGCGCTTGTCCATCAGCTCCCACCACTCGGCTACGCTCTTCTCGACCCCCTGGCGCCAGCTGCGGTCCTCCTTCCGCGTCAGCAGCGGCAGTAGGGCCTCGAGCGTCTCGATGCTGTCGCCATGCAGGGGCACATCGATCGGATAGCGCATGCCGAGCGCGTGGGCGGAGATGTCGATCTGCACGCTGCGCGCCTGCCCTGTCTTGGGAAGGAACTCGGCCCAGGGGAAGCTCGTCCCGATCATGAGCAGCGTGTCGCAGGCCTCCATCATGTCGGATGACGGCTTGGTGCCGAGCAGTCCGATGGTGCCCGTCACGAACGGCAAGTCGTCCGCGAGTGCGGACTTGCCGAGCAGTGCCTTCGCGACGCCGGCACCGAGCTTGTCGGCGACCTCCGTAAGTACGTCGTGAGCCCCAATGGCACCGGCACCCACGAGGATCGCGACCTTCGTGCCCGCGTTCAGGATGTCGGCAGCGCGCTGCAGGTCCAGATCGTAGGGAACGACCTTTGGTTTCGAGTAACCGCTGCTCGACCGAGTGAAACCGTGTTGGCGGGGTGGATCACGGTAGGCTGCGGTCTGAAGGTCGGCCGGCAACACTACAACTCCGACGCCCTTGTACGCCGTCGCGACACGGATCGCGCGGTCGAGGAGGTGCGGGACCTGCTCGGCCACAAACGCCTCCTGCGCGAAGATCGCGACGTCCGCAAAGATCCGGTCAAGGTTCAATTCCTGTTGGTATCCGGCACCGCGGACACCGCGGGCCGCGCCGCCGGTTATGGCAAGGACCGGCGAGTGGTCCATCTTGGCGTCATATAGACCCGTGATCATGTGTGTCGCTCCGGGTCCCCCCGTGGAGATGCAGGTACCCATCCGGCCGGTGAACTTCGCGTAGGCCGAGGCCATGAACGCGGCCATCTCCTCGTGCCGGACCTGCACGAATTTGATCGGGCAGTTGACGCGCTGAAGCGCTGCGAATGTACCGTTGATGCCATCCCCGGGATACCCGAAGATCAAATCTACTCCCCACTCTCCGAGGCGCTCTATGACAAAGTCTCCGACAGTTTCGCCCATAGCAACCTCACATCATGAATTGGGACCGCGCACCCCCCGGTCAGGGAGGGGAGGAGGGGTGCGCGGTCCGTCGCCGGCCTGGCTTATCTGACGCGCAGGCCGACGAAGCTCCCGACGCTATTGCTTCGGCAGGTCTGGCTGAGCGATCACGGGGCAGTTGATGATGGCCTTCGTCGGGCGGAGACCGCCGACGAAACCGTTCGTGGCCCCTGGCGGGTTGATCATGGCACTCGTCATCATACCCGACTTGATCAGGGCCTTGAGTTCATCGAGGGAATAGATCCGATGCACCTTGCCCTGGGCGATCGCCTTCTCCGTCCACATGCTGACGTGAGCATCCCATAGCGGACTGTAGTTGTTCGTCTTGGACGCGTCCTCGTTGTGCGGAGGCAGCGGAAACACGTTGATCGGATCGATACCCATGTTCGCGAGCGAAGTGGAGAAGCCTTGATCCTGGCCGGAACCCTTCTGCGTACTGCCGTTCAGAACAGGCGAGAAGCCCAGGAGAGCCGAGTTGTCGCCGGGCTCAGATTTACCGAATGCCGGGACCATGGCCAATCGGGGTGTGTAGACGCCCTTTTCGAGCACCGACGGCAAATCCGCCGATACGTCGGTGACGAGATGGTAGTAGTACTGCTTGCCGTTCTGGACACCGTCCAGAAGCGACAGCGTCACGGTGCGCTTCCTCAGGTCGATCGCCTTCATCCGATCATGCGCTCCGCTCGCGTTCTGGACCATCTGGACGTTGAGCACGACGCCACTGGGCAGGACCGCCATCGACGACCATTCCGCGTCGCCCCTGGCACCGGGGGTGAACGACTTCGGCGGGAAGAAGGTCGGCGCATCTCCCGGTGTGACCTCGTATTTCGGCGAGAAGTCGACATTGCCGCGGAACGTCATGATGCCGTTGTCGACCGTCACCGTCTGGGCACCCTGAGTTCCCACGACCTTGGCCATCTTCGGGGCGTAGTTGAGGCCCATCCGCTTGGCCGTTTCGAAGTCCGAGGTGTCCGTGATTATGTAGAAGACGTCGCTCCCGTCGGGCGCCTTGCCCCGAAACAGAGGCAGGGTGACGCTTGCGGCGCGGTAGGTGAAGTCGACCGCCAACGCGCTCCTCACGAAGACGTTCTGCTGCTTCGTGAACTTGACACCGTTCTCGGGGGTGTAGGCCGGCCGACCGGATTCCCGTGCGGCCGTATCGACAAGCGCCACAGCCTCGGGTGCCAGCTTCGCCAGCGCGGGTTGCGCAATACTGGCCAACAGTAAGATCGACATATGTAGTTTCATTTGAGCGGTTCCTGTTATTCGCCCCGTCAACCTGTGTCCGGTCGCCGCGGTGCCAACGAACCGGAAGTAACCGCAGGACACGCGCGTTTCGCGCACGAAACGCACTGTCACCGGGCCAGTCGTCGATACTCCCGAGGCGAGATGCCATTGGCGTTCTTGAACATCCGACAGAACTGACCCGGTGTCCGAAAGCCCGATTGCCGCGCGATCTCGCCGATCACCAGACTTGCATCGCCCAAGAGGACCTTGCTGTGGGCGATCCGCTGTGCCGTCAGATAGGCATACGGCGCGGCACCGTTGGCCGCGGTGAAGGCGCGACTGAAATGGAAGCGGCTCAGCGCCGCGACGCCTGCAAGTTCGTCGATACCGATATCGGACGCGAAATTAACGTCGATGTAGTCGTACACCCGTCGGAGTCGGGCAGGTGTCAAGGACAACGGCGCCCCCGTCGCCGACAGTCGACCGGCACGGTCCTTCAATAGGGCTGCCATCAGCGTGGTGTAGAGCGTGTCGAGATACAGATCTGACGTCGGATCGGGCGTCGCGAGCTCAGCCAGCATCGTCACGAAGAGCGACCGGATCAGAGGATCGACGAACCCCAGTCTGTCCTCGATCCCCCAGCCGCCATCGCGTCCGAACGCCTCGATGCCGATTTGCCGGACGGCGCTCACCGGCAGATAGAGGTGCGCGAAGTCGACAGGCCCGGACGTCCGCCACTCGTACGCGGCGCCGGCCGGGATCAGCGACATCGCGCCATCCTCGGTGTCGACTTCACGCGCCCTTCCCTCGCCTCGTCTGACGATACGCTTACGACCGCCGAGATGGATGGTGAGATAGTGCTGATCGAAAGCCGGTTGCGAGATGTTTGGGTCGATGTCGCGCCAGCGGCGCAAGGTGGCACCGTCCCTACCGATGGTCGCCGCGAACGGGACCTGCGGTCCACCGAGGCTCGCCGCCCAGGCCGCTGGAGATGTACACTGGGCGAAGTCGGCGACCATGACGCTCACTTCGTCCACGATCGCAAAGAGGTTTCAACTCGCCTTTAAGGCGTGGAGTGCCGTAGCCGGGCTTATCGTGCGCTTTTCAGCGAGGTCTCGTGGAAGCCGGTCCCGACATCGTTCAAAACATGCAAAGTTCGCTGTTCACGTGTAGTCGGAGAAATCGATGGTAGAATCCCGCAGGCGGTATCCCGTCTACCCACCGGGCACATCCGCCAAGTTGCTGTCAGGGCCCTTGGTGACCCCACCGACGGCCGCTGCTCTCGGGCGGCGGACCGACCGCGTCACTCCTGATCAGACCGCGTTCGCCGACGTCGCTCCGATACTTGATGCGGTCGCGGCGCGCCTCATCCCACATGATGTGCCCGGGCTCGACCTCGGACACGAACTGCGTCGTCGGATGGTCGCCGGGACCGCAATCGGTTGGCGGCACGCGGACATGCCGGATGATGCGACGCTGTTCGAGCTTGGTCTGGCCGCGCTGAATGCCACCGCCCACAAAATCCTCGGCCGGGAATTCGCTGGGCTGGACGAGGAGCAGCAGGACGAGATCCTGCGCGCGATCCAGTTCAATCGCGTGTCCGGTCCCGAATGGGAGGGCATCAGGCCGGATCGCTTCTTCGACGAGCTTTTGGCGACACTTGTCGACATCTTCTACGCGCAACCCGGGGCGTTGGACGAGATCGGCTATGCCGGGTTCGCGGATGCACGAGGTTGGCAGGCCGTCGAGCTGGAAGCGCGCGCTGCTCATGAGCCGGAACGTCCCGCGTGATCCGCTACCGCACGAACGATGTCGTCGACGCGGTCGTGATCGGGACGGGGGCGGGCGGTGCGCCGCTCATGGCTCGGCTGGCCGCCGCGGGTCTGAGCGTGGTCGCGCTCGAGGCCGGACGGCAATGGGATCCGGCCGCCGACTTCGCCACGGACGAAACCGAGCAGAACAAGCTGTTCTGGATGGATGAGCGTCTCAGCGCCGGTGCCGACCCGATCCAGTTCGGCAAGAACAACAGTGGTATCGGTGTGGGTGGTTCGACCCTCCACTACACGGCCTACACACCTCGCCCTCAACCTGACGACTTCAAGCTGAACACCGAGTTCGGCGTCGGTGTGGACTGGCCGATCGGCTATCAGGACCTTGCCCGGTACTTCGACGAGATCGAGGCCTTCCTGGGCGTGTCGGGGCCAGCCAGCTATCCTTGGGGTCCGCCCAGAGACCAGCCCTATCCGCTGGCCCCGCTGCCGCTGAATGCAGCGGCACAGTTGATGGAGCGGGCCTGCGCTTCGCTTGGCATCCGGACGTCGCCGGCCGCGAACGCGGCCTTGTCCGGCTCTTACTATCAACCCGGGTACGGCTGGCGTCCGGCGTGCAGCAACCGCGGCTTCTGCCAGGCGGGCTGCTCGACCGGTGCCAAGGCGAGCATGGATGTGACCTACATTCCATTGGCGGTCATGCACGGCGCCGAGATCCGAGCGCTGAGCTTCGTCATCGGCATGGAACGCGATGCCGGCGGCGCCATCACAGGCGTCGTCTACCGCCACGAAGGGCAGGACCAGCGTCAGCGCTGCCGCCACGTCTTCCTCTGCGCCGGAGCGGTCGAAACGCCGAGACTGCTATTAATCAACGAACTTGCCAACTCGAGTGGCCAGGTCGGGCGCAACTTCATGGCGCATACCGGCATCCAGGTCTGGGGTCAGTTCGACGGAGCGACGCGTCCTTACAAGGGCATTCCCGGCGGGCTGATCTCCGAGGATACCCATCGCGCACCCGATGCGGACTTCGCAGGTGGCTATCTGCTTCAGTCGATCGGCGTCATGCCGCTCACCTACGCGGTCCAGGTCGCCAGAGGACGTGGCCTCTGGGGCGAAGACCTCAAGGAGCATATGCGAGGCTACAACCACGTCGCGGGCATCAACATCCTCGGCGACTGTCTACCCTACGATTGCAACGCGCTGACCCTGTCCGGGGAGCTCGATTCCCGTGGCTTGCCCAAACCCTTGATCACGTTCAGTGCAGGTGAGAACGAGCGGCGGATGACGGGACATGCCGAACGGTTGATGCGCGAAATCTGGAGCGAAGCGGGGGCTCATGACATTTGGGCGTTCGATCGATACGCGCATACCATCGGTACGGCGCGGATGGGCGACGATCCCGCAACGTCGGTGGTGGACGCCGATGGTCGTGCCCATGACGTCGCGAACCTGACCATCTGCGACAACTCGGTCTTTCCGAGCGCCCTGGCCGTCAACCCGGCTCTGACCATCATGGCGTTGTCGCTACGCACGGCGGACCGCTTTCTCGCTCGCCGATAAAGCGAACCCCGCTTGCCAGCGCCGAAGCCGGGTGCGGTCACCTCGGCTGGGACGCCTGCCTGCCGACCGGTTTCCGTGATCGGCGGCGCGGGCTGAAGGCACGCGAGCCAAGCCGGCGAGCGACGTCGCGGGGAAATCCACAGTACGGCAGGGTGCCGGTCCTCGGTTTGAATTCGCCGAGGTGCATCGATGTGGCGCAAGCCGCGGTCTTCCACGCCGTACGATCGGGCTTGAGTCTTGACGCTAGCGCCGCGTCGGAATCCGAGCGATCACCTTGATCTCGAAATCGAAACCGGCGAGCCAGTTGACGCCGATCGCGGTCCACGTCGGATAGGGGGGCTCCCGGAACACTTCGGCCTTCACGGCCATGATCGTCTCGAACTGTTTTTCCGGGTCGGTATGGAACGTCGTCACATCAACGATGTCGTCGAACCCGCATCCTCCGGCCGAGAGCGTGGCTTCCAGATTGGCGAATGCCAGTCGGACCTGGCCGGCGAAGTCGGGTTCAGGCGAGCCGTCATCATGGCTGCCGACCTGCCCGGAGACGAACAGGAGGTCGTCGGAGCGGATCGCCGCGGAATAGCCGTGCGCCTCGTAGAGGGCGTGTCGAGACGCCGGAAAGATCGCATCGCGTAGCTTCATGGGTTGAATCCTCTGTAACCGTTTCAAGGGCGGTCGAGCTTGTCGCCGACGACAAGCGTTTGCCTGGTGACCAACAATCTCATATACGGCATGTATGGCAATTAACGAATATACGCTGCGTATGTCAAATGCTTTTCGACCATCATGTGAGGTCGAGGCGCTGCGGCCTTGAGACGTCGCGTCGATACGGTGGAGGAGAACCGCGCCAAGCTGATTTCGGCCGCTCGCGGAGCGTTCGCCGAAAAGGGCTTCGCCGCGGCGTCGATGGATGACCTTACCGCGCAGGTGGGGCTTACGCGGGGCGCGCTCTACCACAACTTCGGTGGCAAGACGGGGCTGCTCGCCGCCGTCGTCGCGCAGGTGGACGACGAGATGGCTGAGCGCGCGCGGGCGGCAGGAGCGTTGGCGGGAACTGGCTGGGAAGCCCTCCTCGCGGAAGGCGAGGCCTACATCGAGATGGCACTGGACCCGGAAGTACAGCGCATCGTGCTTCTAGACGGCCCGGCGTTCCTTGGCGATCCCTCCCGCTGGCCGAGCCAAAATGCTTGCTTGGCAATGACCAAGCAGGCCGTCGCCAAGCTCATTTGCGAAGGTGTTATCCGCCGGGTCGACGCCGCGGCGGCCGCCCGCCTCCTTAGTGGCGCCGCCTTAAATGCAGCTCTGTGGGTCGCGGCGGATGACGAGCCGCGAATTGCTCTGCCAAAGGCGATAGAGGTCTTTCGGAGGTTGGCCGCCGGCCTACTGGCGTGACGGGCACAGCCACGACGAAAGCCCAAAACTCCTCCCAGCGGAGATGGGGCACCAACAAGCGCTGCTGGTCGGCCAGGTAAGATCCGTGATCTCGACCGCCGGCGATCCGGGAGCCGGGCTGACCGAGAGGATCGCAACCGTGCTGCCGGCACAGAGGGTTCGATTGCGGGCATCTGCGGCATCATCGCTGCCTGAGTGCACGACATCGCTGTGCCGCCGTCCCACCCGGTCGGCGCGGCAGGCGGACGGATGGCGGTCGGTCAAGGCATCTCGTTCGGCGTCTTGATGCCCGCCCACCCCGATCGAGCGTCGCCTTTGTCGGAGCGTCGAACTCGCTCGCCTGGCGAAGCCACTCTCGCTGAAGAAGAACCCTCGCTTTCACCGAGACCTGTAAAGTCGAACCTCGGCACCGCTATGCCCGCGCCGGTCAGAGCACGTGCAATCCGGACGGCGGCCGTCGAGTTCTTGTCGCAGGCGAAGCAGTGGGCAAACAGGGCGAAGGCCGTCGGTTGTCCCGCTGGCCGGTCGAGGCGAGCGGCGATGCGACGCCCAGCGGAGTTGACGAAGTCGAGCTATTCCGATGGCATCGGTTTCCTGACGACAATCGAGCGCTGGGGCGATGCGTCGGCCAAGCGGATGAACGAAGCGCACAGCCTGCTTGGGCAGACAGGGCCGCCGATGCGTCTGACGACAATTACGGCGTGCCTGCATCTTCGCTTGCGCTGGCGAAAAGATTACGCCTGAAGGGGGTGAGGCGCCATTCCCAATCTTTGGGCCGCCAGGGTGTAACCGGGAGCAGTACCGAAGCGAATTGGAAGTGCCTGGTCAGCGTATCAAGCCATGCGCTCCACCGGGCACCCGCTCGCCGGACGCAACGCTGAAGCCGACTGCGGCAGATCTGAGGGTACGCGGAGGTTCAAATGGTCAAAGCCATGTGGAACGGGCAAGTCGCCGCCGACGCCGAGGATACTATCGTCGTCGAGGGCAACCAACACTGCTCGAGAGCATCCGTGAGGGTCGAGCTGCTCAAGGAAAGCATGACGACGAGACAATGCCCTTGGAAAGGAACTGCCAGATATCTCAAAGTCGTCGTTCACGGCACCGAGAACAAAGACGCTGCGTGGTATTACCCCGAACCATTCCCGGCTGTTGCTGACATCAAGGATCGAGTTGCATTCTGGAAGGGTGTGCAGGTTGCATGAGCAGTTGGCTGGCGGAACCACCCGTCTTCGGCCCGCCGCCGCACCGCGTTCCCGTTGAGCTGCATACGGCGGGCGGGCGCGCTGGACATCGAGAACGCGAAGCATGGACCGCGGTGCGTGCGCCAGCAAGAGATAGAGAATTGAACATGAGAACCGCTCCCCGATTTTCCCTCTCCCGCCGCGCGTCCCTTGCCATACTCTCAATCGGGTTGGCGGCCGTGATCGCCCGCCCCGTCCGAGCCACAGCTTTCCCTCCGCGCTCAAACGGCCGAACTAAGGTCTTCGATGAAAAGGAACGAGATGCGATGACCGTGAGGTACAGGACCCAGAAGGTCGGGCAGGTGGATGTCTTTTACCGGGAAGCAGGGCCGACGGACGCCCCCGTCGTATTGCTGCTGCATGGCTATCCGACCACCAGCCACATGTTTCGCCATCTGATCCCTCAGCTCGCGGGCAGGTACCGTGTGATCGCCCCAGACCTCCCGGGTTTCGGGTTGACCCAGGCGCCGCCCCGAGGCGAGTACGACTACACCTTCGAGAACCTCACCCGGACGATCGAGTGCTTCACCGAGGCGCTCGAGCTGAAGCGCTATGCTCTTTACGTCTTCGATTATGGCGCCCCCACCGGCTTCCGGCTCGCGGCTGCACATCCCGAGCGCGTCACCGCCATCATAAGTCAGAACGGCAACGCCTATGCCGAGGGCCTGAGCAAGGCGTGGGGTCCGTACCAGACTTATTGGGAGAAGCCTTCGGCAGAGAGCCGCAACGCGGTCCGGGCGGCGCTGACACCAGACGCGATCCGCACGCAATACGTGACTGGGGCGGACGAAGCGCTCGTCTCGCCGGATGGCTACACTCTCGACATCGCCTACTTCAAACGACCGGGCACCGACGAAATCCAGCTGGACCTCATCTACGACTACCGCACCAACGTCGCACTATACGATGCGTGGCAGGTCTACTTCCGGACCTACAAGCCGCCGCTGCTTGCCGTGTGGGGAAGTAAGGACATCTTCTTCCTGCCCCCGGGCGCCGAAGCGTTCCGACGCGACATCCCGGACGCAGAGATCAGGTTCTTCGATACCGGGCATTTCGCCCTCGAAACTCACGGTCCGCAGATCGGCGAGGCGATGCTGGAATTCCTCGACCGGCGCCTTGCAACCTGACGTCTCTTAGAAGCGCCCAACCTGGTCTCCCGCACGAGGGAGACTGGGCCACAGTCGCAGCGAGGCACCCGGCGCAACGCCATCGCGCGCCTCGTGCGCCTGTTACCTGGTCTTCGACTGGGTTGCGGGCGTCTGGTCCGGTCTAGGTCGCGGTCGGATGATATCCGTCGCCACGCCGCACCAGCAGGTCGGGATCGCCGAGGAAATCGTCCACGGCGATCCTGCCACCGTGGATCAGCGCGGCACCTGGTGCCATCGCGTCCGCCGTCCGCGCTGCGCGTCTTCGCCGCAGAGACCGGCGAGCATGACGGTGCCGGGCGGTAGGCTCGAGACGACGTCGTGGTTCAATGCAAGTTCCCAGAACAACCGGACGAAGAGGCTGATCTCGGTACGGTCGGCGAAGTCGTCAAGCCCGCTACGATGACGATCTCCTCGCAGGCTGGGCGGTCGGCGATCTCGATGTCGGGGTTGATCGCGCGCATTAGCGCGATGACGACGCGCAAGATCATTCACATCAACATGGACGCTTTCTACGCGAGCGTCGAACAGCGTGATGACCTGTCGCTCGGTGGCAAGCCGGTCGCGATCGGGAGCGCCCAGGCGCGCGGCGTCGTCGCTGCTGTGAGCTACGAGGCGAGGGTCTTCGGCGTCCGCTCGGCGATGGCGTCCGTCATCGCGTTGCGCCGGTGTCCGACGCTGGTGTTTGTACCGCCGCGGTTCGACGTCTACCGGGCGGTTTCGGACCAGAAAGTCCGCAGTGCGGCTGATCTTCGCCAGTGCAAGTTCGTCGTTAACGCCATGGCCGTCGATCCGGATGCCTGCCTTCAGAATCCGGGAAGATCGCAATGCGACCTGATGAACGTGATCGATCTTGAGAAGGCCGGCGTCCGTCACGCGAGTTCCGAATTATGGCTCGATTCGATCCGTAATCGTCACCGCTTTCACTGGACTTGTCGCCGCCTGTCGAGCAGATCATTCGAAATCTGCTGGGAGTCCGCCGCGGTGTACATGGTCAAGGTCTACACTTTGACGAAAGGCGACGACGCGCTCGTTTCCGAGGCCGTGGCTCGCGGCTTCCTGCGTAACGCTGAACGGCTGAGGGGATTCAGCCAAGGCACGGCTGACGACCATGGTGTTCTCGCCATCGTCGATCTGGGGTTGACCAGCATTTCGATCGAGCCGGTCGTCGCAGATCCCGCACTGGCGTTGGGGTCGATACGAGATGCCCTGCACGGCAAGGCCGCGGAGGTGCGTGCGCCGCCGGGAGTTCAGATGTTCGCAAAGCCGGCCGGTCCCGCGTTCTTCGGGGCGCCGGTTGGACCGACGTTCGAGGTGGAGCGCTCCGACGGTCGACGCAACTACTTGATCGGCCGCGTGACGGGATCGATCACGCCGGACAGGAAGCGCAGGCTTTTGGATGCGGGTGTCCGGATTGTGGAAAGGATCGACTCGGAGGAATACGTCCTCAAGGCGGAGTCGGCTGCGCGGCTTAGGGCGCTCGATTTCGTCTCGGATGTCCGCACCTACGGCATCGACGACAAGATCGTCGATTCCGATGCGGCTACGACGTTGCCGAACGCCCTCCAAGAGTTCGAGGCGGTTCTTCACGTCGACGCGGACGAGCGCGCGGTCGTGCGGGAGATCACCGAGTTGGGCGGCCACGTAATTTCGAGCGATGCCGGCAGCGTCAGGTTCGCCGGTGCTGGCGAGGATCTGCGGCGCGTCGCCGACATACCCGACGTGTCGCGGCTTCAAAGGTCCGCTCCGCCGAAACTGATGAACGATTCGGCGGGTTTGATCGTCGGGCTGCGAACGCCGGGACGAACAGACGTCGCGACGACACTCGACGGTTCCGGGCAAATAGTAGGCATCGCCGATACGGGCATAGACGACGCTCATCCGGATTTCGCCGGGCGAATCGTAGGCATAGAGGCACTCGGACGGCCTGGTGATCACGGCGATCCCAACGGACACGGCACGCACGTCGCCGGGACGATCGCCGGCTCCGGCATCGCCTCGGGGGGGGTGCTCCGGGGTGCGGCGCCGGGAGCGTCGATCTACTTCCAGTCGCTTCTGGATGCCAATGGACGTCTTGGGGGTTTACCGAAAGAGATCGGCTCCCTGTTTCAGAGCGCCTACGACGCCGGTGTCCGTATCCACAACAACAGTTGGGGAGCTTTTCTCGAATCGAGGTACGGGGCGAACGCCGTCCGGGTCGACAAGTTCGTGCACGACCATCCTGACTTTCTGGCGGTGATCGCGGCCGGAAACAGTGGAAGTTGCCATGTCGGTCCGTCCGCGCAGCGCAACTCCGCTCGCGGCTTCGTCGAATATCCTTCGATCGCCACGCCGGCGTCTGCGAAGAACGCTCTAACGGTGGGAGCCAGTCGCAGCGACAGGAGCAGCGGGGGCTATTCGCGCATGACGTGGCGGAGCATGTGGTCGATCCAGTTTCCCGACGATCCGATCGCCACGGAAACGGTGTCTGGCAACGCGTCGGCAATCGCGGGCTTCAGCAGTCGCGGGCCCGTCGACAACGACGTGTTGAAACCGGACCTCGTCGCCCCCGGTACCGATATCGCCTCCACCAGATCCGCGTCGGCGCCGCTGCGGAACTTCTGGGGCGCCTACCCGCACAATCCGCATTACGCCTTCATGGGAGGAACAAGCATGGCGGCGCCCCTCGTCGCGGGTGCGGCAGCGCTGGTCCGCCAGTACTTCACGATGCGACGTCGGCACATCCCGTCGGCCGCGCTGCTCAGAGCGACGCTCGTCAACGGCACCGAGCGTCTGACGCATGTCGACGCAGTGGCCGCGCCAGTCGGCGAGCCTAACTACCATCAGGGGTTCGGCCGGCTCGACATGCGACGGACGCTGCCTGACGACGAACGAAGCTCGATGTGTCTGGTTTTTATCGACACCCTGCGTCAACCCGAATTAGACTTCCAAGAGTCGGGTGAGATGCGTCAGTGGACACTGCGCACGTCCGATCCTGGCGAGCTTCGCCTCTGCCTCGTTTGGACAGATCCTCCTGCGAACGGCGTGCAGAACTCACTTCTTCTAGTGGTCGACGAGGTTGGGACACCGCGTAAGTGGAGTTCGAACCAGGACATTCCGCAGACACATTGTCTGCCGACTGCGCTCGCCGGCCTCGGACCATTCGTATCACGCGACGCCAGAAACAACGTGCAGTCCGTCCGCGTGACCGACATGGTCACTGGCACATACATTATCTCCGTCGTGGCATCGAACATCCTCTTCCCTCCGCAGTCGTTCGCCCTCGTCGCCACGGGCTCGATCATGGATTTCACGAGCAATGCCGCTAAGTGAGGCTTCATGCGATCAGGGCGGAGGAAGGCGACTGCCTTCTTCTCGAGTCGGGGGGCGACCGTCCTTGCCGCATGCTGATCGACGGGGGTCCGGCCGGGACGTGGAATGCCGTCGCCGGACCGTACATCCGATCTGTGATCGGTCCCGGCGGGACGCTCGACGTCGTCCTCGTCAGCCATATCGACGCTGATCACATTGTCGGCGTGCTCGACCTGCTCGCCGAGATCGAACGCGACAACGCCGACGGAGCGGATGCGCTGGTCGTTCGCGACCTGTGGCACAATTCGTTCGCCGATACCGTCGACACCCCGGAAGGGGCGGTCGGGAGAGGTCTGCAGGCGATCCTCGACGTTGCCGGATCGCAGCAGATGGAGATGAGGGGCACGGCCGACAGCTTCTTCGGCATCGCCGAAGGCGCCCGCCTGAGGCGCAGCGCCGCGCGTATCGGCGTACCGGTGAATGCCGCGTTCGCCGGTGGCGTCATCCGCCCGGACGGCTCGGCGCGCTTCGCCGTCGACCTGGCCGACGTCAGGCTGACCGTCGTCGGTCCGACCGCGGCCAACCTCGGTCAACTGCGGACCGCCTGGTTGAGATGGATCGCTGACCATGGCGACCGCATGGCCGATGCCGCTGCTCTGGCAAATGCCGACAGAAGTGTGCCCAACTTAAGCAGCGTCGTTCTTCTCGCAGAAGCCGATGGACGGCGCATGCTGCTGACGGGCGATGCCCGGGGCGATCACATCCTGCAGGGTCTCGAGGCCGCCGGTCTGCTGGTCGACGGTAGGATCGCTCTGGACCTGCTCAAGGTCCAGCATCACGGCAGCGACCGCAACGCGGACGCCGGATTTTTCGAGAGAGTGACCGCCGACGTCTACGTGATCTCGGCGAACGGCAAGCACGGCAATCCCGACCTCCAAACGCTCGTCTGGATAGTCGAGGCGGCGAAGGCTGCCGGGCGTCGTGTCACGATCATAGTGACGCATGACGCCCCTTCGCTCGCCGCGTTGCGGGGTTCGCACCCCGCGGCCGATTGGGGCTACATCCTGAAGACGGTGGACGGTCCCGCGCACGTCGTCGATCTCTGAGCAGATCCATCACGTTTTCCGTGGTCGATGCCAGCGTCTGCTCAATCAAACGATGAGGTGCGCCGTGGGGTCCGGATGCCTCTCCGTGAACAGACGTGGCACCTGACTAACGATGTCGGCTCATGCCGCTTCCACGTCCGGCGACGTTACCGCGATATCCGGCGCCGGTGTTGGTGGGCGATCCGCGCGGCTCGCTCTGAGCTTGTCGAACACCGGATCACGCGAAGGCAGCTTTATCGAGGGCTTGCGCTGTCTGGAGAAGTCACCGCCGCTGCTGCCGGAACCGGTCTTCGTCGAATGCAGGAATATCTGACAGATCGACATGCCGGGAGCGAGCGTCAGCGGAATTTCTCCGCAATTCGCCAGTTCCAGAGTGAGGCATCCGGTGAATTTGGGATGTATGCCGGCGGCCGTCTCTATGATGAGCCCGTGCCGACCCAGCGACGACTTGCCGGTGACGTAACCGGACAGGGTTGACGGAAGAGACAGCCATTCGAGCGTCACGCCGAGGACGAAGCGGCCGGGATGGAGGATGAACTCCTCGCCGAAGCGCACGAAGTGCTCTTTGGTGCCGATGCCGGACGTGTCGTTTCCGTCGTCATCGGGTCCGTCACGCCACAGCGGGAAATTCGGGGTTTGGTTCTGCTTGAAGCTCCTGAACCAGCGACCAAGTCTGAGATCCACCGACGTCGCCGACCGCGTGAACATCGCGTCGAGGTTGGGACGTGGAACGATGGCCAGACGGTCGTGGTTCGTCACCGGATGGTTGAGCCGCATGGCGATCTCGTCGGTGTTAAGCATCGCGGCTGACCTTGTCTCGGTATTCCGCCACTTCGACCGACTTCAGAATCAGGTCGTTGAGGATGCGCAGCTTCTCAGTATCGCTCTTCCCGGCCATTCCCTCAGGATTGGCGAGCCGGCGCCACCCCGCGATGATGATCTCGGCGAACGAGGCCTCGCCTTCGTGAGGCTCGTTCCGACGGAACGCTTCAAGGACATCTTTGACACGCTGCTCTCTGGGGAGGACGAGACCGCGCCGCTGCATTTCCTCGGACAGGAGGGTGCGCATCATTGGCACCACCTCGGCGACGGCTGCCGTCACGATCTCGTGCATGTCGGCTTCGCCTTTGGGCGGTTTCGGAGACATCCACCTTTCCGTGAAGTCGCGGTCGAGATGCATCGACCAATCGGTTGCCGCCTCTACAAGGAACCGCAGCCTGCTTAGATCGGATGGATAAGAAAGAGTGGTCATGTCCGCTCCGGGAGCGATGAAATAGTCGTATGCGTGGAGATATGCCGTTCCAAATAGGTGGAGTCCGAAGAAGTCGCAGAAGATCTCCTCGATCTGTTGAGCGGCATTGTATGAACATCGTTCGGCGACAGATCGCCGACCGAGGTCATCGAGTTTCATCTGTTCGAGCAAGCGTTTTTCCACACTGGGACGCGCCAAGAGCTGAGCGTCGACTGCTGGCCCGATGGCTTTCGCTGATTCATCTCTTATCACAGAATACCGCCGCCAGGCCGTGTGGCCGATCTCGTGTCCGGCAAGGGGCGAGACGAGGGCGTTCCCCGATTCCGAGGCGGGCGTACCGATGATTACGAATGTAGGTAGGATGTCGAAGTTCATCGGCCAGGTGAACGGCGTGTACTGCCATTCCGATGAGACCAGCACGCGCACGTCGTCTCCGATCGTCCTCCGCACCATCTCACCAAGGGCGTAGTGCAGTTCGAAGGGGTTCCGGACGTTCGTGGATCGAAGGATCAGTCCGAGGATGACGATCGACTTGCCGACCTGGACGATGGCGTTTGCGCACAAGTCGTCGACCAGATCGGGTCTGAGAGCAGCCAACTCCTCTCCCAATCTCGCTCGGATTTTTACGAAATGTGCGTCGAGATAACCGAGCGCCTCCTTGCCGTCCTCGTGTGGGAAGCTGGAGTTGCGCAGCTGTACGATCTGCTCCGCGAATGCGTCTACGCGACGTCTAGCCGAAGCTAGCCGGTGCCGCGATTGTTCCAGATCGTCCAAATCTCGCCTCCGCAGCTGGTCGACCCACGAACTCGGAATGGAGTTTAAGGCAGAAATCGACGACCTTGTCCGAATCATCTCCCCGGCCATGCTGATCCGCCAAGCGGTTTAGCCCGTCGACGGCCCAGTCCAGTAGACGATCGATGGCACCGTCGTCGCCGGAGCCGGCGGTCTCACTGCTGGACACCCGGTTGAATGATTCGAAGTAGCCCGGCCGCATCGCCGCTGCCGCGTTCGCAGATGACGGGAACGACGTTTGGCGCAAGGCCTGCGCGAGGTCCTGGAGCGGCAACGGGCTGAACTTCATGCAGTTCTTGGCCAGCTCGAGTTCCAGAGCGGATCGAAGCGCGAGATCGCCGATCACGAACTTGGAGAGAAGAGGAGCTTCGGTCGTCTGCTGCATCGCGTCACCCCTACCTGACATTTTCAATCCTACACCGTTTTATTTCGCGACTCAACGTGAGTCGTTTGAAGCGTCTCTCCGGCCAGCCAGCGTCGGTCCAACTCGAGACGCACGACAACGCCGCAGAAGCGCGATGTAGTCAACCCGCTCCGCTTCACGATTTCCACGATCCGTGCGGCGACATCGTCGGACGTCGTGTGCGCGGTAATCTTGGCGCCGTGCGCCGCGACGTTGTATCGGGGGTCTGCGAGAAGTCCCGGTTCGCCGGCGACTCTATGGCCGCGTAGAAGAAGCACGACGAGCAGCGAAGATGCGTCAAGGCCGACCGTCTGGGCGTAGGCTGCGAAAGCGGCCTTGTCCGTCTTGGATAGATGAGCCGTTGCCTGAAACCGTCTTCCACGGGACACGGCACCCGACCGCTGTTGTAGAATGCCGACCATATCCCTTAGTCGCCTAGGCTCGCCAAGGCCCATCGGAAGACGAGCAAGTCTTGATTTTGCTCCGTAATGTTCGACCGTCCTGCGCCTTCGATCGCTCGTTGAAGCCTTCGGCCCGGCGAATGTCGCACATCCGCGTGATGCTTCAACGGTTCTCGCAGCTGACGATCATCTTCCACCAGATTGCACCCTGCTGCGGACTGTGCTGGGTATGGTTCTGCGAGGGCAATTGCACGCCTTTGTTCGACGCTATCTCGTCACCGCAACCCTGGCACTCGTAGATGCCGTTGTCGGGCGGCGTCTCCCCGGGCTTCTACAGCTTGTCGAAGTTGGCGTGGTTGTTTGTCGATAGTTTGCCGGAGTCCTTGTACCAGGCCATGGACATTCCTCGAAGATGGTTGGATCGGACCTTAGCTTGTCCCAGCCCTTAATATCTGTCGAGCGGAATGACGCGTTGCGGATGGACCGGCTGAAGGGCCGGAGGCGCCATCGACCGAGCGACGAGGCTCGCATCGCCCGGCACTGACCACCGCGGCCTTGTTGGTCTGCTACCGTAATGGTGGCTGATACGATCGTTAGCGTGGCTGGGGACGCGCTCTAAGTTGCGCGAACAACTGCGTGGTGCCCGGGGGCGGATTTGAACCACCGACACGGGGATTTTCAATCCCCTGCTCTACCCCTGAGCTACCCGGGCGCTTCGCCAAGCGAGCGGCGGATTTAGTCGTGCTCGCGGTCGTTGTCCAGCGCTTCCCCCGGAATTGCGTGACGCTCGTCGAGCCAGTCGAGCAAGTCGCGGTCCTTGCACCCCGCCGAACAGAACGGCGCGACCGCGGCAACTTGCGGCTTGCCGCAACGGACGCAGGCAGGCGGAGCGGGATCAGGGCGCGACATACCCCGACGTAGTTGGCGACGGGTCGACCCGCAAGGCGACGGTGCCGCCGACACGGCGAGCGAGTTCGGCGACGAGCTCGGGCCGGGCGTCGAGCCATGCGATGACCGGCGCAGCGGCGACCAGCGTGCAGCGCCCGGCAGCGCCACGTTCGGCCTGGCGGAGCAGCCGTAGCGCCGCCGTCGCGTGCGAGTCGACGCGCAACACCTCGACGAACGACGCACGCAGGCGCGGCCGGACGATCTGGGCGAAACCAAAGCCGTTGACCGCGGTCCGCTCGAACGGCTGCGGCAACGCGACATCGAGCCGCGCGCCGATCGCGGTTCGCGCCGCCTTGTCGGCCACCGTCGGGAAGTCGATGCCGATCGATCCGGTCAAGTCGAATCGGCGGATCGCGGCGCTGGCGGCATCGGCGGCGGCGAGGGCGAGTTCGACCGGGGGCAATGCGCCGTCGACGTCGATCACCGTCATCGCCGGGGTCGGGCTGATTGTCAGCGATCCGCCGGAGAAGAGCACATGCCCGGTCAGCGCCGCCTCGACGACCTCGCTCCACCCGACCGCCTCGAACAGGTCAGGGCCGTGTCGGCTGGCCTCGCGCACCGCCACTCCGCTGCTGCGCAACCGGTCGGCAAGCGCTGGCCCCGAGCCGACCGGGGCAGTGGTCGCAATCACCTTCGCCAACCGGAGTCGCCCTGCCTCAGCGAGCGCCTCGCGCACGACCTCGACGCGTAGCGTCATGCCCTCAGTCAACGCGCGCGGTAGTGGCTCAAGCAATGCTTCGACCCCGCCGACACCGACGATGCCGCGCACGCCGGGAGCGAGGATCGTCGTCAGCCGGACCTCACGGACATCGCCCGCACGCCAGCCGCCGTCGCGTTCGATATAGGCCTCGGCAATGCCGCCATCGGCGCCGAGCACGATCGCGCGGGTCTCGCCGATGCCGAATTCGATCAGCGCGTCAGACATTCACCGCAATCCCGGTAGCGGTGAGCAAGGCGCGCGTTTCGTAGAGCGGTAGCCCGACCACCCCCGACCACGACCCCGTGAAGGCGCGAACGAGTGCGACGGCGCTGCCCTGGATCGCATAGCCGCCCGCCTTGCCACGCCACTCGCCGCCGTCGATGTAAGTATCGATCTCGCGCTGGGTCAGTCGTTTGAAGGTCACCTCCGATGACGCGGAGCGGCTTCTCATGGCTCGGGCAGCGTCGACGACGGTGACGGCGGTAATCACCCGGTGGCGGCGTCCCGAGATCAGGCCGAGGCACATCCGCGCTTCGGCTTCGGTTTCCGCCTTAGGCAGGATGCGCCGCCCGACTGCGACAACGGTATCGGCGGCGAGGATCACCGCGCCGGAGTGCCGCGCGGCCACCGCAGCCGCCTTCGCCGCCGCCAAGCGTGCCGCATGCGGGGCCGGAAGCTCGCGCTTCAACGGAGTCTCGTCGAGGTCGGCGGCATCGACCGCATCGGGGACGATGCCGATCTGCGCGAGGAGCGCCAAGCGGCGCGGGCTCGCTGAGGCGAGGATCAACCGAGCCATTCGACCGTCGCACCGTGGGGGTGACCGTACGCGAGCAACCGGTCCTCGCCGCCGGGCCACATCGTCAGGCGTAGCGTCGGGCGTGGAGCGTTGGCCTGCTCGAACTCACAGCGCAGCCATGCGAGCTGATTGGCAGCGGTCGCGGCTGCCGCGAGCTTCTTCAGATGCGCGGCGATCCGTGCCTGGGTATTACGCGGGAAATATTGCCACGCGATGCTGTGGTAAACGACCGTTGCCGTGCCGGGGCGCGGCGCGACGTGCTGCTCGACCCACGGCGCGGCGTCGCCTGCATCGAGCGGGGCCGGGTCATTGGCGAAGGCCGCCATCGCCGCACTCAGCCGCTCGATCCGCGCGGTCTGGTCGGGCCACACATAAGCGAGCAGCCGCGCCCGGCCCGCTGGGTCGCGAACATCGACCGGCGCGAGATCGACGCCGCAGCGCTCGATGATAATAACCGGAGCCAACGGCGGCGGCGGCCCCTGCCAAGCGGGCGCGAGCGTCAGCGGGGCGTCGCCCGGCCCGCTGATCTGGCCGGCAAAATCATAACGATAGCCGTCCATCCGCAGGTTGAGCCCCGCGCTTGCGCCGAGTTCGAACAGTCGCAGCGGCAGCCGGGTCTCGGCGGCGATGACCAGCATGCCGGGCATCAGCATCCCCGAGCGAGCGACCTCGTTGGTTTGCGGGGCGGAGTCGAGCCACGGCAGCAGGCGCGGGTCGGCGAGCGTCGCGCCCAACCCCGTCGCAAGCATTGCCGAATCGGGCAGCGGGTTCGGCGGATACAGTGCCGCCAGCGACGGGGCCTCGCCGCCACGTACCATCGCGTTGAGCCCGCCGAGAAGGCGCAGCACGAGCGCGTCGGCGCGCGGATCGCCGCGCCAGCCGAGCACACGCCGCCCTGTCTCGGTCGACTCGTCGATGATCGTACCCAAAGTCTCGCACAGCTGCTCGGTGAACGGCGCATCGAGGCGGCGCGCCCAGTCGGCCTGGTCGGCGAAGGCTTGGCGGATCGCTGCGGTCATCGGGTTGCTGTGACAGCGCCGCGCTGGACGCGCAACGGTCGCGCCGGTATCGGGCGGCATGGCCGACGAACTGATCATCGCATTGCCGAAGGGCCGCATCCTCAAGGAAGCGCTGCCGGTGCTCGCGCGCGCCGGGATCATCCCCGAGGCGGCGTTCACCGACGAGGACAGTCGGGCGCTCAAATTCTCGACCAATCTCAAGGGCGTAGCGTTGATCCGGGTGCGCGCGTTCGACGTCGCCACCTTCGTCGCCTTCGGCGCGGCGCAGCTTGGAATTGCGGGAAACGACGTGCTGATGGAGTTCGATTTCTCCGAAATCTATGCACCCGTCGACCTCGGCATCGGCAAGTGCCGCCTGTCGGTCGCCGAACCCGCCGAGCAAGCTGCCGGCGACGACCCGCGGACGTGGAGCCATGTCCGCGTCGCGACCAAATATCCCAACGTCACCCGCGCCCATTTCGCCCGCCGCGGTGTCCAGGCCGAGTGCGTAAAGTTGAATGGTGCCATGGAGTTGGCGCCGATACTCGGGCTCTGCAGCCGGATCGTCGACCTCGTTTCGACCGGGCGGACCCTCGTCGAAAACGGGCTCGTCGAGGTCGAGACGATCGCACAGATATCGTCGCGGCTGATCGTCAATCGCGCCGCGTTCAAGACCCGCGCGGCGCAGGTCGTGCCGTGGGTCGAGCGCTTCCGCACCGCCGCTGAGGTCCCCCATGCCGTTGCGGCTTGACGCTACCGCGCCCGGGTTCTCGTGCGAATTCAAGGCGTTGGTCGACGCCCGTCGCGAAAGTGATGCCGCTGTCTCGTCAGATGTTGCTGCGATTATTGCCGATGTCCGAGCAAGGGGCGATGTCGCTGTTGCCGAGCTGACGGCGAAGTTCGACCGGATCGACCTGAACGAAATTGGCGTCGAGGTCTCGCGTGAGGAGATCGCGGCGGCGCGGTCGAGCATTGCTCCCGATGTGCTGGCGGCGCTCGAACTCGCGGCGGAGCGCATCCGGGCGTTCCATGCGGCGCAGCGTCCAGTCGACCTCGATACGACCGATTCTGCTGGGATTCGATTGGGTTACAGGTGGTCAGCGGTCGCTGCGGCGGGGCTGTATGTACCCGGCGGGCTGGCGAGCTACCCGTCGTCGGTGCTGATGAACGCGATTCCGGCGAAAGTTTCTGGCGTCGGGCGGGTGGTGATGGTCACGCCGACCCCCGGCGGGCGGCTCAATCCGCTTGTTTTGGCCGCCGCCGAGCTTGCTGGAGTCGATCAGATCTTCCGCATTGGCGGCGCGCAGGCGATCGCGGCCTTGGCATATGGTACTGAAAACATTGATAAAGTCGACAAGATCGTCGGCCCTGGCAACGCCTGGGTGGCGGAGGCTAAGCGGCAGGTGTTCGGGGTGGTCGGGATCGACATGGTGGCTGGGCCGTCGGAGGTTGTGGTCATCAGCGACGACAAATCGGACCCCGAATGGGTCGCCGCCGACCTGCTGGCACAGGCCGAGCACGACGCTGTTGCGCAGTCGATCCTGATCACCGACTCGGCGGCGTTCGGCGATGCGGTGGCGGCGGCGGTCGAGCGGCAACTGCTTGAGCTTGCGACACAATCGTCGGCGCGGGCGAGCTGGGAGGCGTATGGCACGATCATCGTCGTGCCCGATTTCGACACTGCGATCCCGCTGATCGATGCCCTTGCGGCGGAGCATCTGCAGATCATGCTCGACGACCCGGACGCGCTCTTTCAACGGGTTAGCCACGCTGGGTCGGTGTTTCTCGGGCGGCATACGCCGGAGGCGGTCGGCGATTACGTCGCCGGGCCCAACCACGTCCTGCCAACGGGGCGAAGGGCGAGGTTTTCCAGCGGGTTATCGGTCACCGACTTCATGAAGCGGACGACCTTCCTCGGCTGCGATGCCGCCGGACTCGCCGCGATCGGCCCCGCGGCGGTAACCTTGGCGACCGCCGAGGGCCTCCCCGCACACGCCAATTCGGTTCGTATCCGCCTCGGCTGACCGCTCGACCTGACCGCGCACCACCACGCGCACACCGTCCCGCACAGGCCCGCACACCGTAGGCACCCTTTAGGCGCTCATCCGGCCGACGCGAGCGCGACCGACCCCTCGGGTTCAGGCAGCGGCGGCACCCCCGAAAGCCGCGCGCCGATGCCCAAAGCCGCCACCCCGAGCACGCCGCAAAACCCCGCGACCCCCGGCCACCCGGCCCAGCTCCACGCGACCCCGCCCGCCGAGCCGAGGACGCTCGACCCGAGGTAGTAGAAGAATAGGTACAGCGCCGCCGCCTGCGCCCGGTCGCCGCGCGCGCGGCGTCCGACCCAGCTCGACGCGATCGAATGCGCGCCGAAGAATCCCGCGGTGACGACGGCAATCCCGAGGATGACGAGCGGCAGCGGCGTCGCGGCGGTCAGCGCAACTCCGGCGATCAGCGCGACGATCGGCATCCAGAATATTTTCCGCCGCCCGCGCCGCCCGGCGATGCCGCCGACCCATGCGGAACTGAACGACCCGACGATATACAGCAGGAACACCGCGCCGACCGCGCTGTCGCCGAGCCCGTACGGGGCGGCGCGCAGGCGGAAGCCGACGTAATTATAGACGGTGACGAACACCCCCATCAGGACGAAGGCGGCGGCGTAGAGCCACGGCAGCGCGCCGTCGGCGAAGATCCGCCTGACCCCGGCGACCCACGCCGCGCGGCTCGGGCGGCGTGACACGAACCCCGCCGAGCGCGGCACCAACGCGGCGAAGACGATCGCGGCGACGATCCCGGTCGCCCCCGTCGCGGCGATCGCGACGCGCCAGCCGAAGTGCTCGGTGACCACCGCGACTCCCAGCCGCCCGGCCATCCCGCCGATCGCCGACCCGGCGATATACAGCCCCATCGCCGGGCCGATCGCGGCGGCGTCGACCTCGTCGGCGATATACGCCATCGCCACCGCGGGGATGCCGGCGAGCGCGACCCCGGTCAACAGCCGCATGACGAGGAGCAGATGCCACCCCGGCACCGCCGCCGTCAGCGCCGTCAACACCGCCGCCGACCGCGCCGCCGTCAGCGCCGTCAACACCGCCGCCGACCCCAGCGCCCCGATCATCACCGGCCGATGCCCGACCCGGTCGGCCACCACCGCAGCAAACAGGATCGCCACCGCAAGCGGCCCCGTCGCGAGGCTCACCGCAAGGCTCGCCGCCGCCGGCGTAATCGCGAACTCGGCGGCGAAGCGCGGCAGGAGGGGCTGCGTGCAATACAGCAGCGCGAAGGTCGCGAACCCGGCGACGAGCATCGCGGTGGAAAGGGCGCGGTAGGCGGGGGTGTGGCGGGCGATGGGCATGGGGCTTGAGTAGGCTAGCCTGCAGAGAAATATTGGGCGACTTTGAGTGTAGGCCGGTTCGCAGTGGCAGTAGACGCTATTCTGAGAAATTTGTCGGGTTGACTTAGTCGCAAGTTTGCCATCGTTTTGCCGAATGCACCTACTCTTCGTCGATGAAAGCGGTACCCCGTCAAAGCCCGAAAGTGTACACCAAGGGTACTTCGTGATGGCAGGGCTCGTTATTCCAGAGGATCGCTGGTCCGGGATGCGCGACAAGTTGGTCGGGCTAAAGCGAGCCTCGGCATATCATGGTGAACTAAAATGGCGCTTTTTCGCGCCCAATAACACTGACGATGACAATCCAATGTTGGGATGGCTACCCGCTGCCAAAAATACGTTTCGTGATAATGTCTTTAAGCTGATCACTGACGCTAAATCATGTCGGATTGTGGCTTGCGCCAGCGAATCTGCGACAAGCTATGCTTTGGGGAATGTGAATTCGCAAAGCGATTTGTACTTTCGGATATATAAACCTGTGACCGAAAGATTTCAGTATCTTCTCCAAGACATTACGCGAGCGAGCGGCAGTGACACTATGGGATTAATCGTAGCGGACCACCGCGGCAAAGGTGACGACGACAACATGCGCCAACAGCATGAGCGGCTGATCAGAGAGTCGGGTAAATATACTTCAAACTACGCTAATTTTATCGAAAGACTTTTCTTCGCTCCATCGCATCTGAGCATCGGAATTCAACTTGTGGATATGGTCGCGGGCGCTATCTGGCGGGCACAAGCGTTTGGTGATCTAACTTGGTACAACCGCCTACGTCCGTCGTTTAGGCAATCCCCAACGGGAAAAATCGACGGATGGGGACTCGTACGATTTCCCAAGGCGGGGTGGATTGGACCGATCTTAGATTAGACGCCGGGTGAAGCCGTGGCTTCAACGTGCAAGGTGACGCACTCCCGGCTAAGAGAATCTAATGCGGGCAGTAAGGCCCGTCAATATCCAGTGACTCGGCCACAGAAATAACGCTCAGGGGGATGCACCTAACTGAAATGAATCGTCGACGGCCGCGCCTCCTGACCTCCCAGCCGCACGACAATATCGACCTCGCACCCCAGCCGCGTCAGCATGCGCATCAGCCGCTCGACCGAGACGTCGCGAAACTGGCCCTTGAGGATGCGCGAGACGTCGGGCTGGCTGACACCGGAGGCCTTGGCGGCGGCGACCTGGGTCAGTTTGCGATCGGCCATGACGTCGGCCATGCGCGCGACGAGCTGCGCCTTGAGCAGATGGGTGTCGGAGTCGGCGTGGCCGAGATCGGCGAACACATTGCTGGTGCCCATCTGGACGGAAAGATCGGGGTCTTCGGTCATGCCGTGCCTTTCGGTGTCTGGTGTTGCCGGTGGTGATCCTCGGCGGCTTTGAGGCGTCGGCGGATCATCTCCAGATCCTGTATCGGGGTCTTGCGACCCTGTTTCGACTTCTTCTGAAACGCGTGCAGGACGTAGACGGCTTCGTCGAACTTGACGGTGTAGACGGCGCGGTAGGTGTCGCCTTGGTGGTCATCGACCACTTCGACCACCCCGGCTCCGCCGAACCCTTTAAGGGGCTTGGCGTCGCCGTACATCTTGCCAGCCTGCGCGAGAAACAGTGCGTAGCCCATGCCGTCCTGCACCGGATCGGGGAACGAGCGGAAATCCTTGTAGCTCGACCCGATCCACGCAACCGGCCTCATCTGATCCATCGCTGTTGATATGGTAGTTTCACCATAGGACTGTCAAGCGGGGCGTGCAGGCCGGTCGCTTACAAGAAATTATACGGGTCGATATCGACCGTCACCCGCACGCTGCCCGGCACCGCGACCCCCTCGAGCCACTCAGCGATGATCCCCTGCAGGTCGAGGCTCCGCGGCGCGTGGACCAGCAGCCGCTGGCGGTGGCGCCCGCGCAGCATTGCCAGCGGGGCGGGGGCGGGGCCGAGGACGGCGAGGCCTTCGGCTTGCGGAGCGCTGCGGCCCAGCGCGCGGGCGGTGGCGGTGACGGCGGCGTCGTCCTCGCCCGAGACGACGATCCCGGCGAGGCGGCCGAAGGGGGGCAGGCCGAGGTCGCGGCGGGCGTCGGTCTCGGCGGCGTAGAAGCCCTCCGCGTCATACTCGACGAGCGCGCGCATGATCCGGGCTTCGGGCTGGTGGGTCTGGAGGAGGACGCGGCCGGGCTTGGCTCCACGCCCGGCGCGGCCCGAGACCTGCGCGATCTGCTGGAAGGTGCGTTCGCCCGCACGGAGGTCGCCGCCCGCGAGGCCGAGGTCGGCGTCGACCACGCCGACGAGCGTCAGGTCGGGGAAGTGATAGCCCTTGGTGACGAGCTGGGTGCCGATCAGCAGGTCGACCTCGCGCGCCTCGACGCTCGCGACGAGCGCGGCGGCGCGGGCGGGGGAGAAGATCGTGTCCGACGTCACCAGCGCGACGCGCAGGTCGGGGAGGACGCGCGCAACCTCCTCGGCGACACGCTCGACCCCGGGGCCGCAGGGGACGAGGCTGTCGGCGGCGCCGCACGCCGGGCATAGCTTGGGCACCGGCACCGAATAGCCGCAATGGTGGCACTGGAGGCGGCCGGTCAGCCGGTGTTCGACGAGCCACGCGGTGCATTGCGGGCACTCGATCCGCTCGCCGCAGCTCCGGCACAAGGTCAGCGGGGCATAGCCGCGGCGGTTGAGGAACAGCAGCGACTGCTCGCCGGCGACGAAGGTCTCGCGCAGCGCGTGGACCAGCGGCGGGCTGAGCCAGTTGCCGCGCGGCGGCGGGTTGGTCCGCAGGTCGATCGTCTCGACGCGCGGAAGCTGTGCGCCGCCGAAGCGGGTCGGCAGCTTGAGCTCGGTATAGCGGCCGCGCGCGACCTGGACGCGGGTCTCGATCGCCGGGGTGGCGGTGGCGAGGACGACCGCGATGCCGTCGATCTGCGCGCGCATCACGGCGACGTCGCGGGCGTGGTACTGGACGCCCTCGTCCTGCTTGAAGCTCGATTCGTGCGCCTCGTCGACGATGATCAGGCGGAGGTCGGCGTAGGGGAGGAACAGCGCGGAGCGCGCGCCGACGACGACGCGGGCGGTGCCGTTGGCGACCGCGCGCCACGCCCGGCGGCGTTCGGAGCCGCGGAGGTCGGAGTGCCATGAGACGGGGGGGCAGCCGAAGCGGGCGGCGAAGCGCGCGAGCCACGGGGCGGTGAGGGCGATTTCGGGGACGAGGACGAGGGTTTGGCCGGTGGGGGTTGGTGCCTTCCCCTCGCCAGCACGCCCGCCTCCTTCTCCGTCATCCCCGCGAAGGCGGGGACCCATCACCCCGACCGATTGTGGTGGGTCCCCGCCTTCGCGGGGATGACGGCGAGAGCGAAGCGCCGCCGCGATCCCCTCGAAATACACCTCGGTCTTGCCCGACCCCGTCACCCCGTCGAGGACGAATGGCGCAAAGTCGTGGAGGGCGACCGCGCGGGCGATGTCCTCCGCCGCGACCGCCTGCTCGTAGCTGAGCACCGGCTGGGCGAAATCGGGGTCGGGGAGCGGGGGCGGTGTGTCGGGGCTGACCGCGATGGGTACGAGCATCGCCGCTTTGACCATGCCGCGGATCACTCCCCCCGACACGCCGCCGTGGCGCGCGAGTTCACGCACCGACCCCTGCCGCCCGTCGAGGCGCTCGATCGCGGCGGCGCGGAGCGAGGTGAGCTTTTCCGGAACGGCACCGAGCCGGTATTCGGTGATATCCGCCGCCGCGACGAGCGCCGACGATACCGACAGCGCCATCCGCAGCACCGCCGCCGGGGGAGCCATGTAGTACGCGCCGGTCCATTCGATCAGGCGGCGCAACCCGGCGGTCATCGCGGGGACGTCGAAGCGGCGGACGACGGGGCGGAGCTTGGCATCGGGCACCTCGCGCGCGGCCCAGCGGTCGGCCTCCCACACCACGCCGACGATCGTCCGCGGCCCGAGCGGGACCTCGACGATGTCGCCGTAGCCGAGGTCGAGGTCGTCGGGCACCGCGTAATCGAGCGCGCCGAGGCCGTGCTGGAGAACGAGGACACGGACGCGGGGACGGGATGCGGTCATCGCCCCCGAGATAGGCGCGGGGACGAATCGCCGCCACCCCGGCCGGTTGCCAGGCTATGGCGGCGCGTGTCCGCAGGCTACGGTGCGGCGAGGCGATTCGGCCGGCGATCGCGCTGCGCACCATGACCGGCGGGGAGTTGACACCCATGACCAGCTATATCGTCGCCTATCCGGCCACCCCGGGCGCAACCTTCGACTCCGATTATTACATGGCGACGCACATGCCGCTGGTCCACGCGACGTTCGGGCCGCACGGCTTGACCGGATCGCGCGTGCTGTTCGCCGACCAGCCCGACGCGCCGTTCGTTGCAGTCACGACGCTCGACTTCGCCGACGAAGCCGCCTTTGCCGCCGCGACCTCGTCGCCCGATGCCGCAGCGGTGTTCGCCGACGTCGCCAACTTCACCACGATCACCCCGACGGCGATGCGCGCGCGCAGCGCCTGAAGGCTATCGACGCGCGCGGGGAGGCGCTACAGCGGCGCATCCCCGCCATGAGGCCGCCGCCATGAAGTTCTTCGTCGACACCGCCGACACCCGCGAGATCGAGGAGCTCAGCCGTACCGGCCTGCTCGACGGGGTGACGACCAACCCGAGCCTGATCGCCAAGTCGGGGCGTAATTTCCTCGAGGTGATCGCCGAGATCGCCAAGCTCGTCGACGGCCCGGTCTCGGCCGAGGTCGTCGCGACGTCGGCTGACGACATGCTGCGCGAGGCGGCGAAGCTGCTGACGCTCGGCGACAATATCACGATCAAGGTGCCGCTGACGCTCGACGGCCTGCGCGCGTGCAAGACGCTGTCCGACGACGGCGTGATGGTCAACGTGACCCTGTGCTTCTCGGCGACGCAGGCGTTGCTCGCGGCGAAAGCTGGGGCGGCGTTCATCTCGCCGTTCGTCGGGCGGCACGACGACGTCGGCTTCGACGGCATGGCGCTGATCGCCGACATCAAGCTGATCTACGACAATTACGCCTTCGACACCGAAATCCTCGTCGCCAGCGTCCGCCACCCGGTCCATGTCCTCCAGGCGGCGAAGATCGGTGCCGATGTCTGCACGATGCCCGCGGCGGTGATCCGCGCGCTCGCCAACCACCCGCTGACCGACCGGGGCCTCGCCGGGTTCGCGAGCGACTGGGCGAAGACGGGGCAGACGATCCTGTGACCGACAATCTTGTCATCCCCGCGCACGCGGGAAGCCAATGTCACCGAGGGAAGTGACCTTGGGTCCCCGCGTGCGCGAGGATGACAAGGAGGTTGGGACCACCGCGCTCGCAGAGGCGGACGCCACCGCGCTCGTGGTCGAATGGTGCGCGAGCCTGACCGATGCGCGGCGGCTGTCGCCGAACACCGTCCGCGCTTATGCCGCGAGCCTCCACCGCTTCATCGCCTTTGCCGGGCGACACCTCGGGCGCGCAGTCGACGCGGCGACGCTGTCGGCTTTCACCCTCGCCGACTTCCGCGCCTTCCTCGCGGCGCGGCGCAGCGAGGGGCTGGGCAACGCCTCGATCGCGCGCGAGGTCGCCGCACTCCGCACCTTCTACGCCTTCGCCGCGACCGCCGGAGTCGATGCGTCGGGGTTGACCGGCCTCGCCTCGCCCAAGCGTGCTGCGCGCGTGCCGCGCCCGGTGTCCCCCGCCGATGCGCGCGCGCTCGTCGCCGACATCGGCGACGCCGCGCTCCAGCCGTGGGTTGCGGCGCGCGACACCGCGGTTGTGTTGCTGCTCTACGGCGCAGGCCTGCGGATCGCCGAGGCGCTTGCGCTGACCGGCAGCGCGCTGCCGCTGGGCGAGACGATCACCGTGACCGGCAAGCGGGCCAAGACACGGATCGTGCCGCTGCTCCCGGTCGTCCGCGCCGCGATCGAGGCCTATGCCGACCTATGCCCGTGGCCACGAAGCGCGTCGGCCCCGCTGTTCCGCGGCGTCCGCGGCGGACCGCTCGCGCCCGAGCTGATCCGCAAGGCGATGGCATCGGCACGCGCCGGCCTCGGACTGCCTGCGAGCGCCACCCCGCACGCGCTCCGCCACAGCTTTGCGACGCACCTGCTCGCGCGCGGTGCCGATCTTCGTTCGATCCAGGAACTGCTCGGCCACGCCAGCCTGTCGTCGACACAGGTCTACACCGCGGTCGACGCCGCGCACCTGCTCGACGTCTACCGCAACGCGCACCCGCGCGCCTGACGTTCGGATCAGCCGCCCATCAGGCTAGAGATGTGCTTCGCCAGCCCGATCGCGAGCATCTGCTCGTTCCACGCGTCGAGCTTCTTCGCCCATTTGTCGGCATGGCCGCCGACGACGCTCATCGATGCCTCGAGGTCGACGCCAAGGTCGGTATCCTGGATTTCACCGTTGACCGCAGCGAGTTCGAGGTCGCGGCTTGCCAGCCCGTCGAAGATTGTGCCGAGCCCGCGCCGCAGCCCGGTCTTGCCCGTCTTGAGCGCATCGAACCGCGCCTTGATCCGCGCCTGCGCCGCGATTACCCCGGCGCGCGTCGCCGCCATCGCCGCCCATTGCGCGAGGAGGTCGTCGATGCACTCGTCCCCGGTGCGCTGCGCGTCGCGGTAATGGCCGTAAAGCAGGAACACCTCGCGCATCGCCGAATCGCGCAGCGCCTTGTCCGACGCGGTCGGCTGCGCCCGGTGCATCGCCTCGTCGGCCATTTCAAGAAGCGGGCGATTGAGCTTGAAGCCAAGAACGACCGAAGCCGCCTCGTCGTCGAACTTGCCGGCAAGCGGTCCGTCTATCGCGTAGCGCTTCGTCATCGCGTCGGCATTGCGCCGCGCCGTCTGCGCGAGATCGATGATCTTCGCCTGAAGCGCGGCAACGTCGTTGTTGACGCCGGCGACCATGATAACGTCTTTGAGAGCAGTGAAATACTGGCTGTACGACTTCCAGAACAGCTTGGTGATGGGGACTTCGCCGATAAACTCGCCGAGCAGCTTCTGCAGCCCCTCGAGGCCGAGGTCGAACAGCGCATCCGACCGCCGGTCGGTGTCGAGCAGGCCGCGAACCTGGTCATAGCGCATCTTGTATTTGTCGTACTTGGCCTTGTACCCGTCATACTCGCTCTTGATCTTGTCGCCCTTGGCGGCGAGATCGATCATCGTGTCGATCGACAGTCCCGCGTGCCCGTCGTCGCCCGCCATCTTGCCCATCCCCCGGTTCAACTTGGGCATTTAGCAGAATTAACTGTGATCCGACAGGTTCAGTCGCGGTTCAACGGATGATGCGCTAAAGCTGGCCGGTCTCAAGGATTTGCCGAACTATGAAGCTCCTCGCTCTCGCCCTGCTCCTCGCCGCCACCCCGCTCGCCGCTGCCCCGTTGACGATCGACTCAGTCAAGGCGGCGCTGCAGGCGACGACGACGATGACCGCCGACTTCAGCCAGACCGCGGCGAACGGCACCGTTGCGACCGGCAAGCTGATTCTGTCGCGTCCCGGCAAGATCCGCTTCGCCTACGACAAGGCACCGCTGCTCGTCGTCGCCGACGGCAAGCGGCTCAGCGTCGTCGATTACGAGGTCAACCAGGTCTCGCAATACCCGATCAAGAGCACCCCGCTCGGCGTCCTGCTCGACGGCGACGCCGACCTTGCCCGCTTTGCGCATGTTGTCGGGCAGCAGGGCAACGGTTTGCTGGTCGAGGCGCGCGATCCCAAGCACCCCGAATATGGCGCGATCACGCTCAACTTCGCTACCGACGCCGCTGCGCCGGGCGGACTGGCGCTGCTCGGCTGGACGGCCCTCGACGCGCAGAACAACCGAACCGACATCACCCTGCGCGGCACGAAATACAACGTCGCGGTGCCCGCCGCGAGCTTCGGTTTCCGCGATCCGCGCGCGAAAAGCCTACCCGGAAAAACCGGCTAGCGACGCGGCCGTGACGTCGCCGCAAGGTCGAATTAACCACGCGGCATATTGTCTGGTTTATGAACCTTTCTGTTCATGGCCGAGCAATGTTGCGGGCGCTAACACGGACATGCGGTCGCCGCCCGGTGTCTGGAATTTGCCCCCCTGTTGTCTGGGCATTCGGGTTCGATCGTTGCGTGACGAGCGCAGACGGGCCCCCGCTCCATGCCCCCGGAGCGGGGGCCTAATTCGTTTGGTGGAGCGCCCGCGCGTGCTTACATGACCGCGATGCCGTCCCCGAACCAAACGCTGTCGATCGCCACCTGGAACATCAATTCGGTGCGCTTCCGCCTCGACATCGTCGAGCGGTTCTTGACGGAGCATTCGCCCGATATCCTGTGCCTGCAGGAAACCAAGGTCATCGACAACGACTTCCCGCACGCGCTGTTCGACCGGCTCGGCTATACGCACCGGGTCGTCTGCGGGCAGAAGATGCACCACGGCGTCGCGACGCTGTCGAAGGTCCCGCTGACCGAGGAACGCCGCTTCGACTGGCAGGACAACGGCGAGGCACGGCACATCGGCGCGCGGCTGGCGAACGGACTGCTTATCGAGAATGTTTATGTCCCCGCGGGCGGCGACATTCCCGACCCTACGCTCAACCCCAAGTTCGCGCAAAAACTCGCCTTCGTCGACCGGATGACGGCTTGGTCGGAGGGGTTGCGCGACGATACCGTCATTGTCGGCGACTTCAACATCGCGCCGCTGCCGTGCGACGTGTGGAGCCACAAGGCATTGCTCAACGTGGTCAGCCACACGCCGATCGAGGTCGACCGCCTCGACGGTCTCGCCGCGAGCCACGACTGGGTCGACCTCGGCCGCACGTTCATCCCCGCGCCGGAGCGGCTGTACACATGGTGGAGCTACCGCAACGCCGACCACACGGTGAACGACCGCGGGCGGCGGCTCGACCATATCTGGGCATCGCCGGGCGTGGCGCGGTCGGCGACGGCGTTCGAGGTTGTCGAGGACGCGCGCAACTGGGGCAAGCCATCGGACCACGTCCCGCAGATCGCGACGTTCGCGCTGTGAGCCCGGACGCCGCCACCAGCGTCGCGCGCGCGGTCGACGAGCTCCGTCGCGGACAGGTCGTTCGGATAACGAGCCCGGCGGGCGATCTCGATGTCCTCGCCACTGAACTCGCCGACGACCTCGTCCTTACGCGGCTCGAGACCGATGCGCGCGCCGGGCTCATCGTCACGGCGCGGCGGGCGGCGGTGCTCCACATCGTCAATCAGCCCGCAGCGGCGGGGCAGGATGTCGTCTGGATCGACCGCCCGGCATGGCTCGACCTCGCCGCGACGGTCGCGATCGCCGACCCCGGTGACGACCTCCGCCTGCCGTTCAAGGGACCGTTCCGCACATGCGTGCCGACCGCGATGGCGGCGGCGCAGGCGGCGGTGCGGCTGGCCAAGCTCGGCGGCATCCTGCCGGCAGTCTTCGCCATTCCCGCCGGAGGCGGCACGCCGCTGACCGCCGCCGCCGCCGATATCCTGAGCTACGCCCGCGCCGACCGGCTGCGGATCGTCACCCGCGCGCGCCTGCCGCTCGACGGCGCCCCCGATACCGAAGTCGTCGCGTTCCGCCCGGCCGAAGGCGGCCCCGAGCATCTCGCGTTGGTCATCGGCCCGCGCGGGACGACGCCGCCGGTGCTGACCCGGCTTCATTCGGCGTGCCTGACCGGCGATGTCCTTGGCAGCCTCAAATGCGATTGCGGCCCGCAGCTTCGCGCCGCCTTGGCCGCGATCACGGCGGCTGGGGGCGGCATATTGCTGTATCTCCAGCAGGAGGGGCGCGGTATCGGGCTGATCAACAAGCTGCGCGCGTATGCGCTCCAGGACCAGGGGTTCGATACCGTCGACGCCAACCTCCGCCTCGGCTTCGAGCCCGACGAGCGCGATTTCGCCGTCGCCGCGACGATGCTGCGCCTGCTCGGCGTCGGACAGGTTCGGCTGTTGACCAACAACCCCGACAAGGTCGCAAGCCTTTCCGCGCACGGCATCGACGTCGTCGAGCGCATCGCGCATTCGATGCCGCCCAACCCGCACAACGCCGATTATCTCGCGACCAAGCGCGACCGCAGCGGGCATTATCTGTAATGCGGCACGCATGATCCTGGCCGTCGACACAGCAGCACTGACTCTAACCGCCGACGGCGTCTCGACTCCGTGCCTGATCGGCCGGTCGGGCGCGACACCCGCCGCGAGCAAGCACGAGGGCGACGGCTGCACCCCGCGCGGACGCTGGGCGATCCGCTCGGCGATGATCCGTCCCGACCGCGTCGCCGCGCCGGTCACCGCACTGCCGTGGCGCGCGCTCGACCCGGCCGACGGCTGGTCGGATGACGTGCGCGACCCCGCGTACAACCGCCGTGTCCGCCACCCGCACCCGTTTTCTGCTGAACATCTATGGCGCGACGACGGTCTGTACGATGTCATCGTCGAGCTTGGCTATAACGATGCACCGCCGGTCCCGGGCAAGGGCAGCGCGATCTTCCTCCACTGCATGATCGCCGGGCACCCGACCGCCGGGTGCGTCGCGATCGACCGCGAGGCGCTCGAAGCCCTTCTGCCGCATCTTGCCCCCGGCGACTGGATCGATATCGCATGACCCCGCGCCTCCCTCGCGTCATCTTTGCAGTCATCCTGATCGGGACGTTCATCGCGGCGATCCTGCCGAACGCCGAGGCACCCGACTTTGGCGACGGCGACAAGATCAACCATATCGCCGCGTTCATCACGTTGAGCCTCGCTGCGGCATGGGCTTGGCCGCGCACGAAATTGTGGCGCATCGCGCTCTGGCTGAGCGCGCTCGGCGGGCTGATCGAGATCGTCCAGGCGATCCCCTTCATCGGACGCGACGCCGAATGGGGCGACTGGATCGCCGATACCGTCGCCACAGTCGTCACGCTGACAGTCATCTGGGTGCTGCGGCGCTTGCTTCCGCGCTTGTAATCACCGCGCACGACGCATATTTAAGCGATGATATAAAGTAACCTCGGGAGGCCCGCGTGGCCGCGTCGCGTCCATCGCAATCCTGGCTCGATTGGGCAGCCGTCTCGGCGTCGGGCCTGTGCCTGATTCACTGCCTTGCCCTGCCGCTGCTGATTGCGCTGCTGCCGTCGGTCGGCGGCGCGATCGCGGGGAGCGGCACGCACTGGGTGCTCCTCGCCTTCGCCCTGCCAGTCAGCCTGTGGGTGCTGACCCGCGATCCGTGGCCCGAGGGCCTCGTCCCGCTTGCACTCGGAGCCGCCGGTCTGAGCCTGATGACGCTGGGAGTCGCCTTCTACGAAGGTCTGCCCGCCGAGCGCATCCTCACCGTCGCCGGAGTCAGCCTCGTCGCCGCCGCGCACCTCATCCGCTGGCGGCGGCGCCGGGCCTAACTACTTCGTCCGGCTGGAGATGATCGCGTCGAGCGACGCCGGGCCGCTGCCGCTACGCTCGAGGTGCGGATAGCGGAGGCCACCGCTCCAATCGATCGTGACGACGCGGAAGCGGTCGGCATTCTTGAACATCAACTCGACCGGCTTCCCGGCCTTCGCCGCGGTCACCGCGCGCTTCAGGCCGTCACCGTCATACGCCTCGCCGTTGACCGCGAGGATCACCGTGCCGACGGTCAACCCCGCCTTGAACGCCGGGCCGCCCCACATCACCTGCGTCAGGTCGGCGTCCTTGCCGACGCTGAGGCCGAGCGAATAATTGAGATCGATGCGCTTGGCGGCGCTGTCGGCGGCCTTGCCGAAATCGCTCTGCTTGTCGGTGTAGACGAGCTTGTAGCCGCCGCGCGTGATGCCATCGAGCGGCGCCCCCGGGCCGTGCGACGTCAGCCGGTCGTTCAAGAACTTTGCCCAGTCGTACGGCTCGGTCGCGTTCAATGCCGCGACGACATCGTCGAAGGTGTAGCTGAGCTCGGTCCAGGCACCATCGTCGACCCCGAAGAAGCGATGCGCGAAATCGTCGAGCGAGCGCTTGCCCTTCGACCGCTCGCGGATCAGCGTGTCGGCGTCGAGCCAGATCAGCAGGCCCTCGGTGTAATAATCCTCCGACCGCTGCCAGTTGCGCCACGGCTCGGGCGCGCGCGCGGCGGTGATCGGATCGTTGGTCGTGTCGATCAGCGGCTTCCACGTCCGCCCGATGACCGCATCATACGTCGCGGCATAACCGGCGAGATTGTCGAGCGTCTGCTGCGGCGTCCAGATGCCCGACCGGCCGCCGAGGACGGTGCCGAAATACTGCGTCCCGCCTTCGTACACCCACAGCAATGAGTTGCGCATCGGCACGTTGTAGTTCGGCGTCCACGAATCCGCGCCGCGGCGGAACTTGCCGTCCCAGCTGTGGGTGAATTCGTGCGGCAGCAGCCCGTGCGCCCCCGGATTCTTGTCCCACTCGGTGAAATATCCCGGAACCGAGCCGTTCTCGCTCGACCGATGATGCTCGAGGCCGATCCCGCCCTGCTTGTCGCTCAGCGCGAGGAGCAGGTCGTAGTGATCGAAATGCTTCGATCCGAACAGCGCGACCGCCTCTTTGACCAGCTTCACATGCGGCGCGATCTGCGCGTCGGTCGCCGCGAGCAGGTCGGGACGATCGGCCACCACGTTGAGCGTCACCGGGCGCGACGACGTGTCGAGCGGGATGACGCGCATGTAGCGTCCGGCGAAGATCGGCGAGTCGACCAGCGTCTCGAACGGCACGGTGTTAAAGGTGGTTTCACCCGCTGGAGCACCGGCGACCGGACGCAGTGCGGTCGCGACCTTCCAGCCTTCGGGAAACTTGACCGTCGCCGACACCGGGATCTGCCGGGTAAAATACCCCGCCGGATACAGCGTCGTCTGGTCGAATTCGAGGTTGAGCATGTTCTGCGTGACGACGACGCGCCCCTGCTTCGGATCGGTCGGCGAGACGAACTGGAAGTCGAGGTCGATCGCCGTCGCCCCGGCCGGAACGTCGATGTGGAAGGCGTAGACGTCGACCGGATCACGGGTCCATTCGATCCGCGTCGCCCCGGTATGGATGATCAGCCCGGCGAGCTTGTCGACCGGCCCGCGCGGCGAATGCTTGCCCGGCAGCCATTCGGGATACAGCAGCGTCATCGGGCCCGGTCCCGCGACCGGGATCGTCTCGTGAACCGTCAGGATGCGCCGGTCGAGATCGGTCGCGTCGACGTGCACCGTGATCGTGCCGGGATACGGCTTGTCGACCGGGGCGATCGTCGGCGGGGGCATCGGCACGGGTCGCGGCTGCGGCGGCGATTGCGCGAGCGCCGGAGCGGCAAGCAGGGCGGCCGCGAGGGCGAGACGGGAGATCATCGAAAGAAAGCTTTCAGCGAGAGGGACTGTCGTCGACTAATTCAGCGGTCAAGTCAGGTTGATCGTCAGCTTCCCGTCGCTGGCGTCGCGACAGGAACCGGAAAGCCCATCGACCGCAGATACGCGCCGACCTTCGGATCGCGCCCGCGGAAATTGCGGAACGCGACCGCCGGGTCGACGGTGTTGCCGACCGAGGTGATCGTGTCGTGGAGGCGCTTCGCCACGACCGGATCGTACGGCCCGCCCGCCTCGGTGAAGGCCTCGAACGCGTCATGGTCGAGCACCGCCGCCCACAGATAGCCGTAGTAGCCCGCGGCATAGCCGTCGCCCGCGAAGACGTGGCCGAACTGCGGGATGCGGTGGCGCATGACGATCTCCGACGGCATGCCGAGTTCGGCAAGGGTCGTGCTTTCGAACGCCTTCGGGTCGATCGGCACGTCGCCCGCAAGATGGAGCTTGAGGTCGACAATCGCGCTGGCCTGCGCCTCGACGACGCCGAACGCGGCGTTGAACGTGTCGGCGCGCTTGATCTTGGCGATCAGGTCGGTGGGGAGCGGCTCGCCCTGCGCGTTGACGAGCATCGCCTGGACTTCGGGGGTGGTGAACCAGTTCTCGTTGAGCTGGCTCGGGAATTCGACGAAATCGCGGACGGTATTGGTCCCCGACAGCGTCGGATAGACGACGTTCGAGTTGAGCCCGTGGAGCGCGTGGCCGAATTCGTGGAACATCGTCTTGGCGTCGTCGAACGACAGCGTCACCGGCTGGCCGGGATCGGCCTTGATGAAATTGGCGTTGTTCGAGACGATCGTCGGAACGTCGCCGTCGACTCGCGACTGTTCGCGATACGCGTTCATCCACGCCCCCGAATTCTTGCCGGGCCTAGCGTACGGATCGAAATACCATAGCCCGACATGCTTGCCGTCGCGGCCCTTGACCTCCCACACGGTGACGTCGGGGTGGAACACCGGCAGGCCGTGGACCTGTGTGAAGGTGAAGCCGTAGAGCTTGCCCGCAGCGAAGAACATCGCGGCGCGGACGTGATCGAGCTGGAGGTACGGCTTCACCTCGTTGAGATCGAGGTTGTATTTCGCCTTGCGGACCTTCTCGGCATAATAGCGATAGTCCCACGGCGCGATCTTGAACGTGCCGCCGTCTTTGTCGACGACCGCCTGCATCACCGCGACGTCCTGCTTGACCTGCGCGACCGCAGGCTTCCATGCGGCGAGTTCGAGCGCGAGGGCATTGTCGGGGGTCTTCGCCATCTTGCTGGCGATCTGCCAGTGCGCGTAGGTCGGGTAGCCGATCAGCTTCGCGTTCGCCGCGCGCAGGTGGAGGATTTGCGTGACGATCGCATTATTGTCGGTCGCACCGCCGTTATCTCCACGCTTGGTCCACATCGCGAAGCCTTTTTCGCGGGCAGCGCGGTCGTCGGCGTAGGTCAGGAATGGCTCCATCGATGAGCGCGTGTTGGTGATCAGCCACTTGCCCGGCTGGCCGCGCTTGACTCCCTCGGCAGCGGCGGCGGCGACCTGCGCCGGGGTCAGCCCCGACAGTTGCGCCTTGCTGTCGAGCGTCAGGACATAGCTCTCCTCGTCAGCGAGCTCGTTCTGCTGGAACCTGGTATAGAGCGTCGCGAGCTTTTCGTTGTTCGCGGCGAATTCGGCCTTCGCTGCCGGTGACAGCTTTGCCCCCTGCTGCGTAAAGCGCATCCAGTAGACCCAGACGAGGCGCTGCTGTTCGGGTGTCAGCTTCGCCTTGGCGGGCGAGTTATAGACCGCGTCGATCCGGGCGAACAACGCCGGGTTCTGCGTGATCCTGTCGCCGAACGCCGACAGCTTCGGCGCCATCGCTATCTCGACCTTCTGGAACTCGGGCGACTTGAGATTGCCCGACCATACTCCAAAGATCGCGCCGACGCGGTTGAGCGCCGCGCCCGACTTCTCGAGCGGGACAATCGTGTTCTCGAACGTCGGTGCGGCCTTGTTCGCGGTGATCGCATCGATTTCGGCGAGGTTCTCGGCCATTGCGGCGTCCAGCGCGGGAGCGAAATCGGCGATCTTGACCGTGGCAAAGTTCGGCTCGCCGCCATAAGGGCCGGTCCACGGCGCGAGGAGCGGGTTCGACGGCGCGGCGGCGGTCGGCACCGCCGCGATCGCAAGCAGGCACGCGCCGATCAACAAACTCAATTTCATCAAAGAAAACTCCCCAATCGCGGGAAGCTACACCGACTCGCGCGCTATTTCCTAGCCCCGCGCACCGAACAGCGCGCTGCCGACGCGGACGCATGTCGCGCCGAGCATCACCGCAGTTTCGTAGTCCGCCGACATCCCCATGCTCAGACCCGGCAGGCCGTGATCGCGCGCGAGTTTGGCAAGGAGCGCGAAGAACGGCGCAGGCTCGATCCCCTCGGGTGGCACCGCCATGAGCCCGGCGACCGGCAGATCGTGCGCGCGCGCGAGGTCGAGCAACGCCTTGAGCTCGCCGAGTGCGACCCCGCCCTTTTGCGCCTCGTCGCCGATATTGACCTGGATATAGCAGTCGGGGCGCTTGGCCGCCGATGCCATCGCCCCCGCCAGCGCGATCACCAGCGACCGCCGGTCGACGCTGTGGATGACGTCGAACAGCTCGACCGCGTCGCGCGCCTTGTTCGACTGGAGCTGGCCGACAAGGTGGAGCCGTACCCCGGGGTACGCTGCGCACAGGGCCGGCCACTTCGCCGCTGCCTCCTGAACGCGGTTCTCGCCGAACGACCGCTGCCCGGCGGCGAGCAGCGGCTCGATCGCCGCAGCATCGTGGGTCTTCGATACGGCAATCAACTCGACCGCCGCCGGGTCGCGCTTCGCCAGCGCCGCCGTGCGCGCGATCGCATCGCGCACTGCCGCCAGCCGTTCCGTTGCATCTTCGATCGTCATCGCCGCGCTATACGCAGCGCGCGGCGTCACGGCTAGAAGGTGAACGCCGTCCCGAAATAGACCGCCTGATCGCGCTTGGCGGGGTCGGCGATCGAATCGATCGTCTTGTAGCGGACGCCACCGGTCAGCGAGAGCTGCGGCGTCAACAGATACGCACCGCCGAATTCGACCGAATAGCGCCGGTCGGCAGGCAGCGGCGACAGCGGCGTGATCGGCGTCAACAGCGCCGGGGCACCGGTCTCGGCGGCGATCTGGAGGCTCGTCTTCCAGCTTGCCCCACGATAGCTGACCCCGACATCGACCGCGTTCCGGCGCGGCGTCAGGCTCGTCGGCAGCGTCCCGCCAAGGATCTCGGAGCGCGAATAGCCGCCCGAGACCGCAAAATTGCGCCAGCCGACCGCGAGATCGACGTTATACGCCGCCGGCGTAACCGCAGCGGTCTCGACCGGGGCGGCGGCCTTCGACGTATCGGCGACCGCGGCGACGACGCGCGAGGTCACCCCGACGCTGAACGCGCGGCGGTTGTCGGCCTTGCCCGACGGCGTGAAGCGAAAGGCGCGCTCGACCGTCGCCAGCCGCGCGTTCGCCGCACCCTGGCCGGGCGCGGTGAAGCTGAACTTGCCGGCATCGACGAGCGACGGGGCGAATGAGGCGAGATTGCCGACGCGCAGCCGGTCGGCGGCTCCGTCGGCGTCGATCGCGAAGGACGACGTCATCTTGTGCTTGGGCGTCTTGATCAGCGCCGATGCCGGATGCGCGACGAGAGCCGCCAGCAGCAGCGCTGCCGGCACGGCGATGCGGATCCCGTCCGCAATCCTCGCTGTTTCCATCCCCATGACGTCTGCCCACTATCAGGACGCTGTAGTTTCGCCCAGTCCCCAACAACATCCATAACCGGCAAAGGCTGCTGGATTCTTGATTAACTACGGCACACGTTGTTGATTCCCCTCGCTAGAGAGTCGAATCATTCGAGGGTGTTGCCTCGTTGCATCGCCACCGGCATCGCCCTTTGCGCGAACGCGTCCGCGACCTATAAGGGCGCCGCAATCACGGTGCGGAGTTACACGAATGGTTTCGGTCGGTCGAGCAAGTGCTGGCGCGGCGTTGATGGCGCTCGCGCTCCTCGGCGGCTGCAGCCACGGTCACCACGGTAAAAAGCCGCGGCCCGAGGCGCTGGCCCCGGCGCGGCTGTCGACGATCGGCGTCAATTCCTATCTGTGGCAGGCGAGCCTCGACACGATCGCGTTCATGCCGATCGCCTCGGTCGATTCGAACGGCGGCGTCATCGTCACCGACTGGTATGTCAGCCCGGTGACGCCGAACGAGCGGATCAAGGTGACGATCACGATCCTCGACACCGTCCTCCGCGCCGACGCGGTTCGCGTCTCCGCGAACCGCCAGCAGCTCGGCGCGAGCGGCTGGGTCGAAGTCCCGGTCCGTGCCGGCACCGTCCAGAAGCTCGAGGAGACGATCCTCGGCCACGCCCGCGACCTGCGCCAGGCATCGATCACCGGGTGACCGGCGTGCCCGGTCAAGCGCCGGCCGGCCCGCCGGCCAAGTTCGATTCGTCTGCCGCCGACGCGCGCTGGCAGGCGGAATGGACCGCGCGCGGCACCTTCATCGCCGACGATGCCTCGCCGAAACCGAAGACCTTCATCCTCGAGATGTTCCCCTACCCGTCGGGGCGCATCCACGTCGGCCACGTCCGCAATTACGTCATGGGCGACGTCATCGCCCGCGCGCGCCGCGCACAGGGTTTTGAAGTCCTTCACCCGATGGGCTGGGACGCATTCGGCATGCCCGCCGAAAACGCCGCGATCGAACGCGGCATCCATCCGGGCATGTGGACACGCGCGAATATCGCGACGATGCGCGGCCAGCTCCAGCGGCTCGGCTTCGCGCTCGACTGGAGCCGCGAGCTGGCGACGTGCGAGCCCGATTATTACGGCCACGAACAGGCGCTGTTCCTCGACCTGATGGCGGCGGGGCTCGTCACCCGCAAACTCAGCGCGGTCAACTGGGACCCGGTCGACCACACCGTCCTCGCCAACGAGCAGGTCATCGACGGACGCGGCTGGCGCTCGGGCGCGCTGGTCGAACGCCGCCAGCTCAGCCAGTGGTTCCTCAAGATCACCGACTTCGCCGACGAACTCCTCGACGGGCTGGCGACGCTCGACGAATGGCCCGACAAGGTCCGGCTGATGCAGGAGAACTGGATCGGCAAGAGCCAAGGGCTGAAGTTTACGTTCAAAGGCGAGGAGGAGATCGAGGTCTATTCGACCCGGCCCGACACGATCTTCGGCGCGAGCTTCGTCGCGGTCGCGGTCGACCACCCCGTCGCGCAACGCGCCGCAGCCACCAACCCCGACGCGGCGGCGTTCATCGAACGCTGCAAGGCCGGCGGGACCACCGCCGCCGAACTCGAAACGCAGGAAAAGCTCGGCTTCGACACCGGGCGCACCGTCGTTCATCCGCTCGATCCCGCGCTGACGCTGCCGGTCTACATCGCGAACTTCGTGCTGATGGAGTATGGCACCGGCGCAATCATGGGCGTCCCCGCGCACGACCAACGCGACCTCGACTTCGCGCGCAAGTACCGGCTGCCGGTGCCGCGCGTCATCGCCGACGGCGACGCGACCGACCCCGTGTTCGACGGCAATACCGCCTATTCTGGGCCGGGAACGCTGGTCAATTCGCGCTTCCTCGACGGCATGGGCATCGACGAGGCGAAGACGACTGTCATCGCCAAGGCCGAAGCCGAGGGCTGGGGCACCGGCACCACCGTCTGGCGGCTACGCGACTGGGGCGTATCGCGCCAGCGCTATTGGGGAACGCCGATCCCGGTGATCCACTGCCCGAGCTGCGGCGTCGTCCCCGTCCCGCGCGAGCAACTGCCCGTCGTCCTGCCCGAAGATGTGACCTTCGACGTCCCCGGCAACCCGCTCGACCGCCACCCGACGTGGAAGCACGTGACGTGCCCGGTGTGCGGCGAGCCCGCCGTCCGCGAGACCGACACGCTCGACACCTTCGTCAATTCGTCGTGGTATTTCATCCGCTTCGCCAGTTCGCCCGCCAACGCGGCGTTCGACCCGGTCGTCGCGAAGCAATGGCTGCCGGTCGCGCAATATATCGGCGGCGTCGAGCACGCGATCCTGCATTTGCTCTACGCCCGCTTCTGGACCCGCGCGCTCCGCCGCATCGGCCGTCTCGACGTCACCGAGCCGTTCGCCGGGCTGTTCACCCAGGGGATGGTGACACACGAGACGTATCGCCAGATCCGCGCCAACGGCCTGGCTGCCGACGAAGGCGATTTCGAAGGCAGCAGCGAACTGGCTGGGGCCTGGCTGGCCCCCGAAGACATCGAGAAGCGCGACGACGGCGTATTCGAACGCGCGACCGGGCTGCCGGTCGATGTCGGCCGCGTCATCAAGATGTCGAAGTCGAAGAAGAATATCGTCGACCCCGACTCGATCCTCGCGCGCTACGGTGCCGACGCGGTCCGCTGGTTCATGCTGTCGGACTCGCCCCCCGAACGCGACCTCGCCTGGTCCGAAAGCGGGATCGACGGCGCATGGCGGCTCGTGCAGCGCGTCTGGCGGCTCGCGATCGCCGACGGCGGCGAAGGCCTCGACAACGCGCTCGATCGCGCGGTGGCGAAGGCCCTCGATGGTGTTACCGCCGATATCGACAAGCTCCAGTTCAACAAGGCGGTGGCGCGGCTGTACGAACTCACCAGCACGATCGAGCGCGCCGCGCCATCGATCGCGCGGACGGCGGCGATCGACACGCTGCTCACCCTCGCCGCGCCGATGATCCCGCACCTCGCCGAGGAAGCGTGGGCGTTGCGTGGACACGACGGGCTGATCGCCGATGCCGCATGGCCGGTCGCCGACCCGGCACTGCTGATCGACGACACCGTCACCATCGCGATCCAGGTCAACGGCAAGCTCAAGGACAGCGTCGAAGCCGCCAAGGGTGCGCCGCGCGAGACGATCGAGGCGCTGGTGCTCGCGCGCGACAAGGTCGTCCGCGCGCTCGACGGCAAGCCGCCGCGCAAGGTCATCGTCGTCCCCGACCGATTGGTGAACCTCGTCGCATGATCCGCGCGCTGCTCCTCGCCCTTGCCACGCTCGTCGCCCTCGCCGGGTGCGGCCTCCAGCCGGTTTATTCGGGGGGCAGCCACGGCGTCGCCGCGACGACGCTGACCCAGATCGCGATTGCGCCGATCCCCGACCGCGCGGGCTACCTCGTCATGGGCGCACTTCATGACCGGCTCGGCACGACGGTCGACAAGCCGAAATACCGGCTCGAGGTCGAGCTCGATGACCAGATCATCGGCTTCGGCGTCCGCGGCGACAATTCGATCGCGCGCGAGCGGCGAACCCTTCGCGCGCGCTACCGCCTCGTCGATGCGGCAACCGGCGCGCTCATCCTCGACGCGACCGCGACGAGCGATGCCGGCATCGACCGCGTCAGCTCGGACTATGCCGTCGTCGCCGCCGAGACGACCGCGCTCGAACGCCTTGCGGTCGACCTCGCCGCACAAATCAGCGTCCGGCTCGCGCGCTTCGCCCAGGCCGGGGGCATGGTCGAGGCGCAATGACGACGGCCCGATGAAGGCCGACCGCGGCGCGCTCGCGGCCGCGATCCGCAAGCTCGAACCGGCGATCCGGCTGGTCCTGCTCCACGGCGCCGACACCTCGGCCTCCGCCGATCTCGCGCGTACGATCGCCCGTCAGTTCGCCGACCCGAACGACCCGCTCGGCGAGACGGTGATCGAGGGCAAAACGCTAACGGCCGACCCCGCCGCACTCGTTGCCGCCGCGAGCGAAGTCTCGATGTTCGGCGGCACGCGGCTGATCCGAGTCGACGATGCCGGCGACGACGCGCTCGCCGCGGTCAGCCAGGTGCTCGACGCCCCGGCGACGGGCAATCCGGTCATCGTCGTCGCGGGTACGCTCAAGAAGGGCTCGAAGCTGCTGACCCGCGTCGAGGGCGCGGCGAACGCGCTTGCCTACGCGAGCTACGCCCCCGAGGCGCGCGACATCGCCGCGACGATCGCCGAGATGTCGGCCGAAGTCGGTGTCCGACCAACCCGCGCCGCGGCATCGATGCTCGCCGAGGCAACCGGCGGTGACCGCGGCATCCTGCGGCAGGAGATCGTCAAGCTTGCGCTGTATCTCGATGCGACCCCCGAAGCGTCCGTCCCCGCCGAGGCGAGCGACATCGCCGCGATCGGTGCCGACCTCGGCGATGCCGACTTCGCCGCGCTGGTCGACGGCGTTGCCGGAGGCAAGCCTGCCGTCGCAGACCGCCAGCTGACCGGCTTCGCCGCGTCGGGAATTCCGGGCATCACTCTCCTCCGCACCGTTTCGCGGCGCTTCTGGCTGCTGCTCGACCTTCGCGCCGCGGTCGATGGCGGCGCGAGCGCATCGCGCGCGGTCGACGGGGCGCGGCCGCCAGTGTTCTGGAAGGAGAAAGGCGCGGTCACCGCGCAGCTCGGCCAATGGCGCACCCCGGCGATCCGCGGCGTCCTTGCCCGCCTGCTGGCGGCCGAACGCGCGGTCAAGCGCAGCGGCTCGGCAGGCGACGTCGCGGTCGCGCAGCTCCTGCTCGGGATCGCGACCCAAGCGCAGCGCTAAGCTCAGCGCGGGGTCAGCGTCACATGCGCCGCCTCGAGCAGGCGGCACAGCAGGTCGAGCTGGTCGAGCGTCGAAAACGCGATTGTCATCGTGCCGGTTGGCGGCTTCGGCGCCGCCAGTGTCACCGTCATCCCGAGCGCCTCGGCAAGCCGCGCCTCAAGGGCCGCCAGATCGGCGTCGTGCCCATGTGCGCCGGTATGTGCGGGGCTGTGTGCGCTAGGTTTACCCGGGTTCGACCGGCGTGCGAGTGCCTCGATCTGGCGGACCGACAGCCCCTCGTTGATCGCACGCAGCGCCAGCGCCGACGCATCGGGCGACATCATAAGCGCCTTGGCATGCCCTGTACTCAGCGCCCCGGCAGCAACTTGTTCCCGGATATCGTCGGGAAGATCGAGTAATCGCAACAGGTTGGCGACATGGCTGCGTGACTTGCCGACGATCTTGGCTAGCCCCTCCTGGGTATGCCCATAGTCGCCGATCAGCCGTCGAAACCCCTCGGCCTCCTCGACCGGGTTGAGGTCAGCTCGCTGAATATTCTCGACCAGCGCCACCTCGAACGCCGCCGCATCGTCGAGCTCACGAATTACGACTGGAATTTCATGGAGTTGTGCGGCCTGAGCCGCCCGCCAGCGGCGCTCCCCGGCAACAATCTCATACCGCCGCCCCGGAAATGGCCGCACCAGAATCGGCTGCAACACCCCACGCGTGCGGATCGACTCGACAAGTTCCTCCATCGCCGCCGCATCGAACCGCCGCCGCGGTTGCGTCGCACTGGCGATGATGTCGGCGATCGGTAACGTCGTCCGCGCTGGCGTCGCCGCAGCTCCTTCGTCCATAAGCGCCGATAACCCGCGCCCAAGACCAGCAACGCGCTTACGCTCAAGCATCGACGAGTTCTCCTTTGACTCGCGTCCGAGCGAGCACCTCGCGCGCGAGCGCAATATATGCGAGCGATCCCGCGCAGCGCAGGTCATAGACCAACGCCGGCATCCCGTGACTCGGCGCCTCTGACAGGCGGACATTGCGCGGGATAGTCGTTTCAAAGACTTGCACACCCATCACCGCGCGAACGTCGGCGACGACCTGCTCAGAGAGACGGTTACGTCGATCGGCCATCGTCAAGACAATGCCGAGCAAACGCAGTGCTGGGTTCAGCCCCGAGCGCACCCGTTCGATCGTATCGAGCAATTGACTCAACCCCTCGAGCGCGAAAAACTCGCACTGCAGCGGGACGAGCACCGTCTCGGCGGCGGTCAAGGCATTGAGCGTCAGAAGCCCGAGCGACGGCGGACAATCGGTCAAAATAAAATCATATGCCGGTGCTGCGTCGACCGCGTCGGCGAGACGCCGGTTGCGACGATCAAGTCCGACAAGCTCGACCTCTGCCCCCGCGAGTGACGACGTCGATGGCACGATCGAGAGGCCCGGGACCGCCGTGGGCATCGTCGCCTCTGCAATCGACGCCTCACCAAGGATCACGTCGTAGATCGAGCAATCGCGCGCGCGTCGGTCGATACCGAGCCCGGTCGACGCGTTGCCCTGCGCATCCATGTCGAGCAGCAACACCGTCTTCCCCGCAGCTGCCAGCGCAGTCGCGAGATTAATTGCGGTCGTCGTCTTGCCGACCCCACCCTTCTGGTTCGCGACCGCGATTCTCATTGCCGCCTCCGAACCCGTTGCGCGTCGACGATACGCGCTTGGGGGTCGGTCCGGCTAGCGGTCAATACGCAATCGAACGTGAACATCGCGCGTGCTGCCTCGACCTCGTCTGAAGCGGTCTTGCCCTTAAGCAGCAGCCACCGCGCATCGCGCGCATGTGGTATCCCCCAATCGAATAATTGTGACAGAGATGCGCAAGCTCGTGCCGTTATTATACTGGCACGAATTTTTGGAAGCGCTTCAATCCGACAATTGTGGATTGTTACTCGATTGGACAGATCAAGACGCTCGACAACCTCAGAAAGAAAGCGGCATTTCTTGGCAGTCGCTTCTACGAGGTGAAACTCGCCCGATTGGAACAATGCCAAGACAAGCGCCGGGAAGCCCGCGCCGCTACCGATATCCAACCAAGTTGCGTCAGACTCCGTCACCAGATCAGACAGCTGGGCGGAATCGGCGAAATGGCGCTCCCAGACGATGTCGAGCGTCGAGCGCGCGACCAGATTCATCCGCTCCTGCCATTCGATCAATAATGCCGCATAGGTGTCCAACTTGTCCATTGTTCCACGTGGAACATCATAGGCTGACCGAAATGCGTCGCGCCCATTCACGCTGCACGTCGCGAGTGAGACAGAAGCGCGGTCAGCGCTCCGGCCGTGATCCCAGGAACGCGCATTGCTGCTCCGATCGACACAGGACGCGCCGCCGATAGTCGGTCAACCATCTCTGTCGAGAGCCCGGCAACAGCAACAAAATCGATGTCCTCCGGAAGCGACATTGACTCGTCCTTTCGAAAGCGCGCGATGTCGTTACCTTGGCGATTAAGGTAGACCGAATACAGCATGTCGGTTGCGACGGTCGCAGCGATCTTGTCGGACACCATGCCGAGCTCAGGCCAAATTCGGCAAGCCGCCGCCCAATCGATGCCCGGGTGAGCCAACCATATAGCTGCCGTTCTCGATTTCCCGTCCTGATTGACCGGGATGCCGGCCGTAGCAATCTTGCTTGGAGTCGCCGTCAGATTGGCGACAAGTTTACGAGCCGCGTTGAGTTGGTCGTGATGTTTCGCAAATCGCTCGCGCCGCTCCGATCCGACCACGCCGATCGATACGCCAAGGGGTGTGAGGCGCTCAGCGGCGTTATCAACCCTCAAGCTCAGGCGATATTCGGCACGTGATGTGAACATCCTATACGGTTCACTAACACCCTGCGTCACGAGGTCGTCGATCATTACGCCAAGGTATGAGGATGCGCGGTCGAACACGACGGGGGATGATCCGCCGGCCGCGCGCGCCGCGTTAATTCCGGCGACGATCCCCTGGCCGGCCGCCTCCTCATAACCGGTTGTGCCGTTGATTTGCCCGGCCAGGAAAAGTCCTGGCCGATCGCGAAACGCCAGTGCCCGGGTCAGAATGCGGGGGTCGACCACGCCGTATTCGACCGCATATCCAGCGCGCGTTATCTGCGCGCGCTCGAGTCCCACGATCGCATGGATAAATTCGGCTTGAATATCCGCTGGCAGCGACGTCGATATGCCGTTCGGGTAGATGCTGGTGTCGTCGAAACCTTCGGGCTCAAGATAGATTTGATGGCCGTCGCGGTCGCCGAAGCGCATCACCTTGTCTTCGATCGACGGGCAATAGCGCGGTCCGATACCATCGATGCGTCCCGCATACATCGGCGCTAGCGCGATATTACGCCGGATGATGTCGTGAACGATCGCATTCGTTCGTGTCATCCCACACGGAAGCGATCTCTTATTGGCTCGGATGAGTGGTGTGTCGGACAGATAAACAGGCACCGCATCGCCATATTGTTTCTCGAGTCGCGCCCAGTCGATCGTGCGTCCGTCGAGTCTCGGCGGAGTACCGGTCTTGAAACGGGTCATCGGCAAGCCAAGGTCGAGAAGTGCGACGGCGAGCGCGCTCGAGGCTCTGCCTCCTGCACGCCCACCGGCGGTCGCAGTGATCCCGCAATGCAGGGTCGCGCCGAGGAACGTCCCCGTCGTAAGAACAGTCGCGCTTGCGCATATCGGTTCGATCGACGTGTTGACGCCGGTGATCTCGCCATGATCGCCTATCATTAGCGATTCAACCTTGGCCTCGACGACATCCAATCCAGGTTGTGCGCTGATCGTCGCGCGCATCTCGGCCGCATAAAGCTTTCGATCGACTTGGGCCCGAGGTCCTTGAACCGCCGCGCCCTTGCTCCGGTTGAGCAAGCGATACTGGATCGCTGCCGCGTCACCGACCCGGCCGATCAGCCCGTCGAGCGCATCGATTTCGCGGACCAGATGACCTTTGCCAAGCCCGCCGATAGCGGGGTTGCACGATAAGATCCCGATATCGGCAGCATTGAAAGTCACTAGCGCTGTCCGCGCACCCATGCGGGCCGCCGCGGCGGCAGCTTCACACCCGGCGTGCCCACCACCAACAACCAAAACATCAAAATGTCGCATCGGGTAATTAGAGCCGTCGCTCGCGAAGGTCAAAATGTTCCACGTGGAACACGATCATTTTCCCAAGCAAAATCGCATGAAGATCGCGTCGAGCACATCATCGTTCGTCACGGCACCGACTATCGAGTCGAGTTGAACAGTGGCTCCGCGCAAATATTCCGCAGCGAGTACGGAGTCGCTTGCCATTATCGCGTTGCCGATGTCGACCTGCGCTCCAACGACTGCGGTGCGGTGTCGCTCGCGTGTCACTAAGGCAGGTTCTGCACGCATGACCGCCGTGTTGGCCCAAATCGTCAGCCAGGCAACGAGGGTACCGATCCCTTCACCTGTCTTCGTTGAAAGATGGACCTGGCCAGCGTCCCACCCTGCGCTCCGGCCAGATAAATCGCATTTGCCAACGATTTGCAGATCCTCAGACCGGGCCGCACCGCCGCCCATCACGATGACGAGATCCGCCGATGCGGCGCGCGCTATCGCTCGCTTGACCCCTTCAGCCTCGACGGGGTCGGTCGTCAACCGCAGTCCGGCCGTGTCGAGCAAGGTCACGGCGGCGCCGCCGAGATCGAGACGGACCTCCAAGATGTCACGTGTCGTTCCTGCGTGCTCGCTGACGATGGCGACGTCTCGCTTGGCGAGCGCGTTGACAAGGCTAGATTTTCCGGAATTGACGGGGCCCGTGATGGCAACCGTTAAGCCGTCCCGGATACGTTCGCCTCGGGTTGCGTCGATCGCTGCGGCGTCGAGCTCGGCGGACAATAATGTCAGCCGGCCTCGCGCCGCGCTTGCTAATCCTGCAGGCACGTCATCCTCGTCGGCAAAGTCGAGGCTCGCTTCAAGGTCGGCCCGGGTTTCGATGAGCGCCGTTCGCCACCCGTCGACGCGGTCGCGCAGGAAGCCCTCGACGTGCCCTAAAGCCTGTCGCCGTTGCAGCTCAGTTTCCGCCTCGATCAGGTCCGCCAGACCCTCGACTTGGGACAGGTCGAGCTTGCCGTTATCGAACGCGCGCCGGGTGAATTCTCCCGGCTTGGCCAGCATCAGTCCCGGCAGCCGAGACAGAGCGCCGAGCACCGCCGCGACAACGGCAACGCCTCCATGGAGGTGTAGCTCGACAAGATCGTCACCGGTGGCACTCGACGGCGCGGCAAAGGCGACAACCATCGCGTCGTCGAGAACCGAACTGTCCGCGCGATCGATCAGCCGCCTCCGCACCAGTTGCCGAACTTGGGGCACCTCCCGCTGCGTTAGAACTGCGAGCGCGTCGTGCGAAGCCGCGCCTGATATTCGGATGATCGCGATGCCGGCCGGCGGCCGTCCGCTCGACAGCGCGAAGATCGTCGTCATGCGCGACTCAGTCGCTCTTCGGCCGTCCCGCGTTGAACAGCGCGTTGCGCCACGTCTCGAGCCCCTCGCTTATCCCCGGCATCCACGCCCGGGCCATTCTTTCGAAATCCGCCGGACCGACACCCTCGGTGACGAAGCTCTTCATCTTGTCGAGATACAGTGCGTGGAGCGGCTCGAGGTCGGGCAGTCCGAGAAACGCGCGCGCCTCCTGCGGCGAACAGTCGATATCGAACGTAATCTTCATGCAACCCGGCCTTTTGCTGCGGCGAACGCCAAAGTCTAGCGTTGGTCACGAGAACCGCCAAGCGACCAAGGACCCACGCGATGACCGACGCCAAAGTCATTCGTTTCGACGCCACCGGCGGCCCCGACGTGCTCCGGCTAGAAACCGTCGAGGTCGGCGATCCCGGAGCGGGTGAGATCAAGATTCGCCAAACCGCGATCGGCGTCAACTTCGTCGACACCTATCACCGGACCGGACTCTATCCGCTCCCTCTGCCGAGTGGCATCGGTCTCGAAGCGGCGGGCGTCGTCGAGGCGATCGGTCCCGAGGTACTCGACTTCGCCGTCGGTGACCGCGTTGGCTACTGCTGGGGCCCGGTCGGTGCCTACGCAACCGAACGATTGATGCCGGCCAGCCGCGTCATCGCACTGCCCGGGCTGGTGACCAACGAAATCGCCGCGGCTGCGTTGCTCAAGGGGTGCACGACCGAGATGCTCGTCGATCGCTGCGCCAAGGTCGAGGCGGGCCAGACCGTCCTCGTCCACGCCGCCGCCGGCGGTGTCGGGCAACTCCTCGTGCAGTGGCTGCGCCATGTCGGCGCGCGGGTCATTGGCACCGCGGGAACTGCCGAGAAGGCCGCGATCGCGCGGGAGGCGGGAGCTGACGACGTCATCCTCTATCGCGACGACGACGTTCCTAGTGCGGTTCGCGAGCTGACCGACGGCAAGGGCGTCGACGTCGTCTTCGACGGGGTCGGGCGCGATACCTGGGCGGGGTCGCTCGCCTCGCTCGCAAAGCGCGGGCTGCTCGTGTCGTACGGTAATGCCAGCGGCCCCGTCGAGGGAGTCAACATCGGCGTCCTCGCGCGGTCGGGCTCGCTGTTCGTTACCCGGCCGACGATGATGGACTATTATTTGACCCGCGACGAAATTTTGACCGGCGCTGGTCGTCTGCTGAACCTGATCGCCGATGGGACGATCGTCGTCGATATCGGCGCGACGTTTCCGCTTACCGACGCGGCCGAAGCGCATCGCGCGATGGAGGGACGCGCAACGATGAGATCGACGATACTAATTCCGTAAATCAAATCAGATCGAAGCGAATGCGGCGGCTCAACGCCGCCGCATCGCCGACTAATGATTCATCGCGTCGAAGAAGTCTTCGTTGCTCTTCGAATCCTTCATCTTATCGAGCAAGAATTCCATCGCATCAATCGTACCCATCTGCATAAGGATACGACGCAGGACCCACATCTTCGACAAAGTGTTCTTGTCGACGAGCAGTTCTTCCTTACGCGTTCCCGACTTGCCGATGTCGATTGCCGGGAAGACGCGCTTGTCGGCGATCTTGCGGTCGAGAACGATTTCGGCGTTGCCGGTGCCCTTGAACTCCTCGAAGATGACTTCATCCATCCGACTGCCGGTGTCGATCAGCGCGGTCGAGATGATCGTCAGCGAGCCGCCTTCCTCGATGTTACGCGCCGCGCCGAAGAAGCGCTTCGGGCGTTGGAGCGCGTTGGCGTCGACACCGCCGGTCAGGACCTTGCCGCTCGACGGGACGACGGTGTTGTAGGCGCGGCCGAGCCGGGTGATGTTGTCGAGCAGGATAACGACGTCGCGCTTGTGCTCGACGAGGCGCTTGGCCTTTTCGATGACCATCTCGGCAACCTGGACGTGGCGGGTGGCGGGTTCGTCGAAGGTCGAGGAGATGACCTCGCCCTTGACCGTCCGCTGCATGTCGGTGACTTCCTCGGGGCGTTCGTCGATCAGCAGGACGATCAGATAGACCTCGGGGTGGTTTGCCGAGATCGACCGCGCGATGTTCTGCATCATGATCGTCTTACCGACGCGCGGCGGGGCGACGATCAGGCAGCGCTGGCCCTTGCCGAGCGGAACGACGATGTCGATCACCCGCGCCGACTTGTCCTTGATCGTCGGATCGAGCGTGTCGAGACGCAATTTCTCGTCAGGATACAGCGGCGTCAGATTGTCGAAATTGGTGCGATGGCGGACGACGTCCGGGTCGTCGAAGTTGATCGCGATCAGCTTGGTCAGCGCGAAATAACGCTCGCCGTCCTTCGGCGCGCGGATCTCGCCTTCGATCGTATCACCAGTACGGACGCCAAACTTACGCACCTGGTTGGGCGAGACATAGATGTCGTCGGGGCCGGCGAGATAGTTCGACTCAGGGCTGCGGAGGAAGCCGAAGCCATCGTTCATCACTTCGATCGTGCCGGTCCCCATGATCGTCGTGCCGTTGTCGGCCTCGGTCTTGAGGATGGCGAAAAGGATGTCCTGCTTGCGTAGTGTCGACGCATTCTCGACCCCGAGCGCCTCGGCCATGACGACCAGTTCGGCGGGAGTTTTGCGTTTCAGATCATGAAGATGCATTAGATATCTTTGCGTGTCGTCCGGGCACTGTCGCGATGGGGAAAGGCGATGGCTGCGGGGGAGCGCTCCGCCAGGATGGCGGCGCTGTAGCAAACGTAGGAGGGATGCACCCGCCGGTCAAGCGATCCGGCGGGCGCGAAAATTCAGGACTTCGGCGCGATGCCCTTGGTCGACGGGTTGGCGGCGATCGTCTTGACCTTCTTCGCCTTCGGCTTGCGGGCTTCCTTGTTCGATTTCTGCTCGGCCATCTTCGCTCTCCTTGATTAAAAAGGTTTGACGACGACGAGGATAACGATCGCGATCGTCGCCAGTGCCGGTACTTCGTTCAACAGGCGCAGTGTCTTGTTACGATACGGCCGAACGCCTCGCGCGAACTTAGACGCGGTCGCCGACGCCCAGCCGTGATAGCCTGAAAGCAGGACGACGAGAAATATCTTGGTGTGGAGCCAGCCTTGCCCGGCGAGCCCATAACTGACCGCCAGCGTGATCCCGAGTATCCATACCGCAATCAGCCCCGGCGTCAGGATGATCCGCTTGAGCCGCCGTTCGCGGTCGATCCACGCCGCATCCTCGGGCGAACCGACCGCTGATTCCATGTGATAGATGAGGAAGCGCGGCAGCATGAAGAGCCCCGCCATCCAGAAGATCACCGCGATGACGTGGAGCGCCTTGACCCACAGATAGGCGGTCGAACCGACGTCCATCAGCTGCGCTCCCCATTTCGGACCATATCGAGCAACGCCTCGACATGCGCGATCGGCGTGTCCTGCAAAATGCCGTGGCCGAGGTTCAAGATATGCGGCCGCTCGTCGAACGCAGCACGAATCCGCGCGACACTGGCCTTGAGCGTCTCGCCGCCGGTAATCAGGGCGAGCGGATCGATATTGCCTTGGACCGGCATCCCCGGCGGCAGCATGGCGTCGGCCCATGCCGGGTCGACCGTCTCGTCCAATCCGACCGCATCGACTCCGGTCTCGGCGGCATAAGCGGCGAGCTTCGCGCCTGCCCCCTTGGGAAAACCGATGATCGGGATGTCGGGGTGTCGGACCATCAGGCGGCCGACGATCGCAGCGGTCGGCGCGATCACCCAGCGCTCGAATTCCGACGGCGCAAGGCTCCCCGACCAGCTGTCGAACAGCTGGACGGTCTGCGCCCCGGCATCGATCTGGCCCGACAGATAGTCGACGGTGACCGCAACGATCCGGTCGATCAACGCCCCGAATGCCGACGGATCGCGATACGCCAGCCGCCGCGCGATCTCGTGGTCCTTGCTGCCCTGCCCGGCGACCATATACGTCGCGACGGTCCATGGGCTGCCGGCGAAGCCGATCAGCGCGGTTTCGGGCGACAGCGCCGCTTTGACCCGCCGGACGGTGTCGTAGATCGGGGCGAAGCGCTCGGGCGCCGGGATCAGGCTGTCGAAGGCACCATCGAGCAGTGCGGGCATGAGCCGCGGTCCCTCGCCGACCCCGAAGGTCAGATCCTGCCCCATCGCGTGCGGGACAATCAGGATGTCCGAGAACAGGATCGCGGCGTCGAGGCCAAAGCGGTGGATCGGCTGCAGCGTGATTTCGCACGCGGCGACGCTGTCATACACGAGTGCGAGGAAGCCGCCCTTTTCAGCCCGTAGCGCGCGATATTCGGGGAGATAACGCCCCGCCTGGCGCATCAGCCACATCGGCGGCGGGTCGAGGTGTTCGCCACCGAGGACGGCGAGGATCGGTGAGGTCGCGGCGCTGGAGATCATGGACCTTGCAAACCCCGGCGGCAGCGCGGCGTCAAGCCCCGTCCCGGTCGCGGCTCGTACCTGCCATCGCACTACTACTCTCCAAGAATCTTAAAAAGACTTAGATGAAGTTGTAGTGCTGTGAGTCAGCGGCATTTCGGATTTATCCACGGTCACCTATTGTGCGATACCGTATAAACCGGTGGTGATTCCGATGGCGAGGCCGACTTGTCCCCGTTGTTCACAGGCACTCCCCACACGTTGTCCCCTTGTGGACGGGCGGTGCACACATCACACGAAACCCGTGCCTTGCTGGTTTCAGCCCAAGCCGCTAACCGCTGATGGTGGACTTATCCCCAGATTTCGCGGGAACGAAATAAATCGGTCATGGCGCGATTGCACCTCCATCTCGTGTCCGACTCGACCGGCGAGACGCTCGAATCGATCGTCAAGGCGGGACTCGGGCGGTTCGAGGGCACCGACACGATCAAGCATTTCTGGCCGATGGTCCGGTCTGAGGGGCATCTCGATCGAGTCGTCGAGGAAATTGCCAAACGGCCCGGGCTCGTCCTCTACACGCTGATCAACGGTGCAGTTCGCGACCGGCTTGAACTACGCTGCGACCAGCTGGCACTGCCGGCGGTGTCGGTGCTCGACCCGATCATCAGCGCGCTGTCGCAGTTTCTCGGTCAGTCGGCGGTGACCCGGCCGGGACGCCAGCACGTCATGGACGCGGCATATTTCCGCCGGGTCGATGCGATCCACTTCACGATGGCGCACGACGACGGCGTCGGGGCCGAGGATTGGGAGGAAGCCGACATCGTTATCGCCGGCGTGTCGCGGTCATCGAAAACCCCAACGTCGATCTACCTCGCCAATCGCGGCTACAAGACCGCGAATATTCCGTTGGTGGTCGAATCGCCGCCACCAGCGTCACTGTTCCACCTCGCGAAGCCCCTCGTCGTCGGACTCACCACTTCGCCCGAACGGCTAATCTCGATCCGCCGCAACCGCTTGCTGACGCTCGGCCAGACCGCAGATACTGCGTATGTCGATGCTGGACTCGTCTCCGCCGAAGTTGCCTTCGCGCGCCGTCTGTTTGCCGACAACGATATACCGGTGATCGACGTGACGCGGCGATCGATCGAGGAAACCGCAGCGGCGATCATCAATCTCGTCCAGGCGCGGAGCGACAGCGCGAATATCGAGCTCGAGGGAAAGTGATCACGCTCGCATCGACGAGTCCGGCGCGCGCGGCGATGCTGACTGCGGCCGGGGTGGCGTTCATCGCACAGGCTCCGCTGGTCGACGAAGATGCGATCAAGGACGGCCTTGCCGCCGAAGGCGCGCGCGCCGATCGGATCGCCGATGCGCTCGCCGAGACCAAGGCGATCAAGGTTTCGCGTCGAGTGCGCGGCCTCATTCTCGGCGCGGACCAAGTACTGGTGACCACAGACGGCGCGATGCTCGATAAGCCCGGCGACCGGGCGGGCGCGGCGGCGCAGCTGCGCCGGTTGATGGGGGCCGAGCACCGGCTGATCGCGGCGGCGGTGATCGCCGAGGACGGCGTGGCAGTGTGGCGAGCGAGCGACACCGCGCGGCTGACGATGCGGTCGCTTTCGGATGCGTTCATATCGGACTATCTCGACCGCGAGGGCGACGCGGTGCTGGGGTGCGTCGGGACGTACCGGATCGAGGGGCTGGGGGCGCAATTGTTTACGCAGGTGAAGGGCGACCCGTTCGTCATCCAGGGGCTGCCGCTGCTCTCAGTGCTCGATTATTTGCGGACGCGCGGCGAGTTGGCGGCGTGAGCTTTGCCTCTGCGGGGGTCATCGGCTGGCCGGTCGCGCACTCGAAGTCCCCGCTGATCCACCGCTTCTGGCTGGCAAAGCTGGGGATCGATGGCGATTACGGGCGCTTCCCGGTCGCACCCGAACATCTCGGCACGGCGATCGACGCGTTGCCGGCGCTGGGCTTGTCCGGGGTCAATGTGACTGCGCCGCACAAGGTCGAGGTGATGCGTTTTCTCGACCGGGTCGATCCGCGAGCGGCGCGGGTCGGGGCGGTCAATACCGTCGTGGTCGAGGGCGACACGCGAAGCGGCTATAACAGCGACATTGATGGCGTCACTGAGGCGCTGCGCGGGATCGATCTGTCGGGATCGGTGATCGTCGTCATCGGGACCGGCGGTGCAGCGCGCGCAGCATTCGCGGCGCTGTCAGGCACCCGCCATCGCGAAATCTTAGTCGTCAGCCGCAATCCGAGGCTGGCGGCGGAAACCGCGCGAGAGTTCGACATCGTCGCGACTGGAGTTCCGATGGAGAGTATTGGCAGCTGTTTTGCCCTTGCTGACCTAATTGTTAACGCGTCTCCCCGTGGCATGCACGGACAGCCTGAATTGTACGAAAATGTACAGAGTACACTTACGCACCCCTTTACGGTTGTTTTCGATATGGTCTACGCTCCGCTCGAAACCGCGCTTCTCGCGGCCGCCCGCGCCCGCGGGTTGCGTACCATCGACGGTCTCCAGATGCTGGTCGGACAAGCTGCCGCCGCGTTCGAGCTGTTCTATGGTGCCCCCGCCCCCCGCGATCATGACGCGGAGCTTCGCGCGTTGCTGATCGCATGATCGTCCTTGGCCTCACAGGTTCGATCGGGATGGGCAAGTCGACCGTCGCGGCGATGTTCCGCCGGTTGAAGGTGCCGGTGTTCGACGCCGATGCCGTTGTGCGTGAACTCCAGTCGCCGGGCGGTGCAGCGCTCGGCCCGATCGCCGCGGCGTTTCCGGGCGTCGTTGTCGGCGGCGTCCTCGACCGTGCCGCGCTCGGGCAGGAGGTGTTCGCCGATAGCGACCGGCTCGAGACGCTCGAGGACATCGTCCACCCACTCGTGGCGGTGGCACGCACCCGCTTCCTGTTCCGCTACCGTACCCGCGAGCTTGTCGTCCTCGATATCCCGCTGCTTTACGAGCGTGGCGGCGACGACGACTGCGACCTTGTCGCGGTCGTCTCGGCCCCCGAGGATGTGCAGCGCGATCGCGTCATGGCGCGACCCGGCATGACCGCGGAAAAGTTCGAGGCGATCCTCGCGCAGCAGATCCCCGACGCGGAAAAACAGGCGCTCGCCGATATCGTCATCCAGAACGGCGGGTCGACGATCACGACATGGCGGGCGGTCAAGGAGATCGTCGCCGGCCTTTGACTTGTCTGGGGTCGGATCGACGCTAGATAGAGTCATGCGCGAGATTGTCTGGGACACCGAAACGACCGGGATCATGCCCGGGGATGGCCACCGCATCGTCGAGATCGGTGCGATCGAATTGCGCGGACGCGTCGCCACCGGGCGCAGCTTCCATTCGTACATCGATCCGTGCCGGATGATGCCGAAGGATGCCGAGGGCGTTCACGGCCTGTCGACGGCGTTCCTGACCGGCCAGCCAGTGTTCGAAGCGGTGGTCGACGACTTCCTCGCCTTCATCGAGGATTCGCCGCTCGTTGCGCATAACGCCGTCTTCGACATGGAATTCCTCAACTGGGAGCTGCGCCGCGCGCGGATGCCGGCGATCCCGGCGCATCGGGCGGTGTGTACGCTCGAATTGTCGCGCAAGAAGCATCCGGGGGCGAAGCACACCCTCGACGCTCTGTGCAATCGCTACGGCATCGACCTGTCGGGACGGTCGAAACACGGCGCGCTGATCGATGCCGAACTGCTCGCACGGGTCTACGTCGAATTGACCGGCGGGCGGCAGATCGGGTTCGACCTCACCGCCGATGCGGTCGTCGAGGAAGCGGCGGCGCCACGGACATTGGTCGCGGCGCGCGCGCATGCGGCATCCGCCGACGAACTCGCCCGCCACGCCGCGTTCATCGGGGGACTTAAGGACCCGGTCTGGTTGTCGTAGCGTTGCCTAATTCCCAGTCGACCCCGGCTGATTGACGGCATCCGGGGCCGGGCCTAGAGCCACCGCCCGCCACAAGGAGACGAATATGGACATCCGCGTTTCAGGCCATCAGGTCGACGCCGGGGCCGCTTTTCGCGAGCACGTCCAGACCCGGCTGCGCGCCATCGCCGACAAGTATTTCAGCCGCGCGATCGGTGCCAACGTCACGCTGAGCCCGGCCCCGCACAGTGGCTTTGCGGTCGATATCGTCATGCACGTGATGTCCGACCTGATCCTCAAAGGCCGCGCCGAAGCGCAGGACGCGCACGCCGCGTTCGACGGTGCCGCCGACCGCATCGACAAGCAGCTCCGCCGCTACATGCGCCGCCTCAAGGACCGCAACGGTCCGGGTAATGCGCGCGCCGTCGAGAGCCAGACCGACCTCGACAACGCCGCCTATACGATCTTCGCCGCGCCGCCCGAGGAGGAAGCCGACGACAATCCGTTGATCATCGCCGAAACCCGCGTCGACATTCCCGAGGCGACGGTCAGCGACGCGGTGATGATGCTCGACCTGCGCAACACGACCGCATTGCTGTTCAAGAACAGCAAGTCGGGCGTTCACAACATGGTCTACCGGCGCGAAGACGGCAGCATCGGCTGGGTCGAGCCGAGGGTGTGATGATCGCCCTCGGCGACCTGATCTCGCCCGCGGTGCAGTTCGACCTGCACGCGGTCAACAAGCGCGCGGTGCTTCTGGCGATGGCGGCGCACGCGGCGCGGCTGACCGGCCAGGACGACGGGTATGTCGCCGAGGTGATTCTTGCGCGCGAGGCGCTCGGATCGACCGGCTTTGGTGCGGGAACGGCGATCCCGCACGGTCGGCTCGACACCCTGCCGCGGATCGTCGCGGTGATCGCCAAGCTTGCCGCGCCGGTCGACTTTGCCGCGCTCGACGGGCTTCCGGTCGATCTCGTCGTGCTGATGCTCGCGCCGACCGGAGCGGGCGCCGAACATCTGAAGGCGCTCGCCCGCGTCAGCCGCGCGCTGCGTGACCGCGATTTCTGCGCCAAGCTGCGCGGCAGTGCGTCGGCCGATGCGCTGTACGCGCTCGTCACCGGCGACGCGCGGAGCGAGGCGGCGTGAGCGAGCCCCGCCTGTCGGCGGGGACGTGGACCAGCGCATTGCTCCGGCGGGTAAACGCCGCCGGGGATTTCGCCACCGTCGTTTACCGCGGCGACGCCGTTGCTGGCAGCGTCGTCCTGATTCACCGCGATCGATCGGGGAGCGTTCGTGCGCTGTCGCGGGCGCTCGGCGAGTCGGGATCGTACGTCTGGCGCACCGCAGCAGCCGGCGACTCGGTCGATTCCTGGGTCGCCCGGCAGCGCGGCTTTGACCCCGATCTTTGGGTAATTGAACTGGACACCCCTGATCCGGCACGGTTCATCGACGAAACAATCGACTGAGCTTGCTACAATGTGAACCGGTCTTCACCACGAACGGCATCGAGTGCCGGAACCGTGGGCGGGTCCGGTGATCATCAGCCCAAGCGGACCGAACCGGGTTCAGCCCAGCGACGCACGATCATTCGGATCGAGGCCGAGCGGATCCGGGAACGCCGTGGGTAGCAAGCGAACGAATGACCTTCAGGTTCCCGATTCTCGCCCGTCTGGCCGCTTTGGCCGTCGCGGTGACACTTCTTCCGGCCGCGGGGCAATTCCCCGTTGCGGCCCTCGCGCTGGCCCCGATCGTCGCCACGACCATCGAAACCACTCAGCCAGCCGCCGACATCACGACAGCCGACCGCACGACCGCCAATTCGACGGCCAACGCCCCCCAGATCGCCGAGAGCGATGCCGCCGCCGAGCCGCGCCCGGCGCAGCTTGCCACTCTCGTCGCCCGCACGATGGACACCCAGCCGACCGCCTACGGCGATCGCGAGTGCCTCGCCCGCGCCGTCTATTTCGAAGCCCGCGGTGAGCCGCTCGAAGGCCAGCTCGCCGTCGCCCAGGTGATCCTCAACCGCGTCGCGTCGGGCAAGTTCGCCGACAGCGTCTGCGGCGTCATCGCCCAGCACGGCCAGTTCAGCTTCGACAAGAGCCGCACCCCCGCCGCGTCGCGCGACTGGCAGACCGCCAAGGCGATCGCTGCGATCGCTGCCACCGCGGCCTGGGACGTCGTCGCCCCGCGCGCCGTGTCGTTTCATGCGACCCGGATCAACGCCAGCTGGTCGAATCTCCACAAGGTCAGCACGATCGGCAACCACGTCTTCTACCGCTAAAGCGGTTTTCGTTCCCCGATTGTTCTGATACGCTGAGCCGATGGCCAGCGTTCCCGAACTCGCCCCCGACAGTCAGATTGCCCCCGACAGTCAGCTCGCGACGGCCTGCACTGCGCAGGACGTCGCGCGCGGCGTTTCGCGGCTGTTGTGGCACGCCGGGATCGCCCCCCTGACCGAAGTGCCGCTCGGTAACGGGCGGCGCGCCGACGTCGTCGGACTCGGCAGCGACGGGTTGCTTACGCTCGTCGAGATCAAGGTTTCGCTCGCCGATTTGCGCGGCGACGCGAAATGGCCCGAATACCTCGATTATTGCGACCGCTATTACTGGGCGGTGCCGCCCGGTTTCCCCCTCGGTGATTTCGACAGCGAGTGGTTCCAGCCCGCACGCGCCGGGCTGATCGTCGCCGACCGTTGGGATGCGGCAATCGTCCGGCCAGCCGCGTGGGTCCGGCTCAACGCGGCGCGGCGCAAGGCCGAGACGCTGCGCTTTGCCCGACGCGGAGCGCAGCGGCTGTTGTGGCTGGGCGATCCGGGCGCGGACGAAGGGCTGCGCTTGCCGTGATCGTCTCGCAATAAACGGCCGTCATCCCCGCGAAGGCGGGGATGACGATCTAAATATAAGCGTCTCTCGCTACCGCGGCGACCGCTTCGCCAAAATCCGCTGCAGCGTTCGCCGATGCATCTTCAATCGCCGTGCGGTTTCGGAGACGTTGCGGCTGCAGAGTTCATACACGCGCTGGATATGCTCCCACCGCACCCGGTCGGCCGACATCGGCTCGGCGGGGGCTTCGGGGCGGGTGCCCGGCGCTGCGGTCAGCGCGGCGACGATATCCTCAGGGTCGGCGGGCTTGGCGAGATAATCGACTGCCCCGGCCTTGACCGCTGCGACCGCGGTCGCAAGGTTGCCGTAACCGGTCAGCACGACGATCCTGATGTCGGGACGCAACGTGCGCAATTCGGTGACGAGATCGAGCCCGTTGCCGTCCTCGAGCCGCATGTCGACGACGGCATGCCCCGGCTTGAGCGTGCTCGCATAGCGCCGTGCCTCGGCAATGCTTCCCGCGCCAGTGACGGCAAAGCCCTTGCGCTCGAGCGTCAGTTGCAGCCGCTGGCGGAACGGCGCGTCGTCGTCGACGAGAAGAAGGGGCAAGTTGGCCGTCGCGACGGCGGAGTCGAGCGCTGCTGTTTCCATGATCATTCCAATTCCTGCACTTCGATATGCGACCGTAACCAGCGAACGTCGACTTGCGCTCCACCGCTCCGTCGATTGCTGAACTTTAGCCGCCCGCCGGTGCGTTCGAGCAACGTCGTCGCGATGAAGATACCCAGTCCCGTGCCCCCCGACCCCGACACCGATGGCCCGAGGAACGGTTCGCCGAGATGCGGCAGCATCGAGTCGGAAAATCCGCCGCCATCGTCGACGACGCTGATGCACACCTCGGTCGGCGTGGTCGTCGCGGTCAGCGTGACCGCCGATCCGGCGTGGCGAACGGCATTCGTCACGAGATTGGCGACGCCGTGGAGCAGCTCGGGGGTGCGGCGGATCATCGGCGCGGCACCGCCCGCCGCCGCGACATGGATCGGAACCCGCGCCGGCTCGAGCGGATGCGCGACTTCATGGAGCAGCGCATCGAGCGACAGCCGGGGGAAGGGGTCTTCGGCCTCGGCACGGCGGGCGATACCGATAAGAATCGCGCGGCTGCGCGAGGCTTCGCGGTTGAGCAGGCGGACATCCTCGCCAAAATCGGGATCGTCGCCGAGGCTGTCGGCGAGCTCGCGCGCGATCAGTGTGATCGTGCCGAGCGGACCGCCGAGCTCGTGCGCCGCGGCGGCGGCGAGGCTGCCCAGCGCCGACATCCTCGACTCGCGTTCAAGTGCCGACTGTGTCGCGACCAGCGCGTGTGCCCGCTTGCGCGCCTCGGCCGAGACGAGCCACGTATATCCGGCGAGGAAAGTCCCCGCGAGCGCGATCGCGACGACGACGCCGAAGCGGTACACCGGCGGCAGGATCACCGGCGGGCCCATCCACGGCAGCGGCAGCGCCCAGCGCCACAGGACAAAGACGATTGCCGATGCCATCGCGGTCAGCAGCAGCGTCCCGCGCGCCGACAATAATGTCGCCGAAATCGTCACCGGGACGATCAACAGGACGACGAACGGGTTCTTCAACCCGCCGGTGAGGAACAGCAGCACCCCGGCCTGGACGAGATCGAAAGCGAACTGGAGCAGCGCGTCGCGCCCGTTGAACCGCGCGTTGCGCGGGTACAGCGTCCATAACCCGACGTTGAGCACCGCCGCCGCGGCAACGGCGGCAATCAGCGACGGCCATGCCAGCGGGTAGTCGAGGTCGAGCCCGACGACGATCAGCGTCCCGAACTGCCCCGCAATCGCGATCCAGCGCAGCGACACCAGCGTTCGGACGCGAACGCCGGGCCGCTCGATCGCCGCCGATACGAAGGAACGGGTATTCTCCACTGTACGCACGTTATACGCCGCGCGCGCCGCACTCGCCATGCGACATGAACGTTACGGCTTGGTGAGAATGAGCGGACCTACCCCCCTCCCGTCGGTGGGAGAGGGGTTAGATCATCGAGGCGGCCCTTGAACTGGGGCGGAGATGCGCGACTTGGCCTCGGCTAGCAGCTTGACCATCTGCTGGTGCGCGCCTTGCGCTGCATACTGGCGTGCCGAAAAACCCGCGCTGTTGTCGGCGAGATCGGGATTGGCCCCGGCGTCGAGCAGCAGCTTGGTGTCGTCGAGGTCGTTCGCCTGGACCGCCTTGATCAGCGGCGTCTCGCCGGCGTTGTTGCGCTGGTCGACGACGGCGTGGACGAGAAGCAAGACGCGGACGCCTTCGGCAAAGCGCGCCGTCGCGGCAAGCAGCAGCGGTGAATTGCCGTCGCGGTCGCGGATGTTCGGATCGGCATTCGCCTGGAGGAGGAAGCCGAGCCACGCGATGTCACGCTGGCGGACGACGATGTGGATCGGGGCGTCGCCGGTCGACTGCTCGCGGGCGTTGATGATCGTCGTGCCCGGCTTGTTCAGGATCTCGCGCGCCTTGGTGACGTCCTTGTCGCGGACCGCCTTGATGAAGTTGTACGAGTCCGAAAACTGCGCCGCTGCTGGACCCGCAGTGGCGATCGATGCGATGGCGGCAAATGCGATGATGCCTGAGCGCATGGGGCCTCCTATATAACGGGTCGATCGCGCTGCCCTAACCTAGACGGACCAACTCTTAATGAACAGGCGTCGCCTGCCTTATGCCGTCCTTGCCGCCGTCGTCATCGGCGCGGCATCGCTCGGCGCGTGCTCGGCCCCGCCGCCGGCCGGGCCGCTCGTCGGCAGCGGGGTCGGCGGGCCGTTCAGCCTGATCGACCAGGACGGGCACGCCGTCACCGACAAGACCTATGCCGGGCGCTGGCGGCTGATGTATTTCGGCTATACCTTCTGCCCCGACGTCTGCCCGGTCGACGTCCAGAAAATCGCACAGGGGATGAAGGTCTTTACCGCCGACGATCCGGCGCGGGCGGCGAAGATCGTACCGATCTTCGTTACCGTCGATCCCGAACGCGACACCCCCGCGGTGCTCAAGACCTTCGTCCGCGCTTTCTCGCCGACGATGGTCGGGCTGACCGGCACCCCGGCGCAGGCCGAGGCGGCGCGCAAGGCGTTCCGCGTCTATGCGAAGAAGGCGGGGACCGGCCCCGATTATCTCGTCGACCATACCGCGATCATCTACCTGATGGACCCGGCGAACCAGCCGGTGTCGTTCCTCGATCATGGCGCGACCCCGCAAGCGATCGCCGCCGAGTTGAAGACCTATGTCCGATAGACCGTTCTGGGAGACCGTGCCGCTGTCGGCGATGAGCCGGCCGCAGTGGGAAAGCCTGTGCGACGGCTGCGGGCGCTGCTGCGTCCACAAGCTCGAGGACGAGGAGACGGGGGAGCTGCTGCCGACCAACGTCGCCTGCCGCCTGCTCGACGGCGCGACCGGGCAGTGCAAGGATTATCGCAACCGCAAGGCGCACGTCCCCGAATGTGTCCGCCTGACCCCGGCAAAGCTCGAGACGATCGACTGGCTGCCGTCGACCTGCGGCTATCTCCGCATCCATCGCGGTCAGGGTTTGGCCGACTGGCATCCCTTGGTTTCAGGCGATCCCGACTCGGTCCATCGCGCCGGAATCTCGGTTCGCGGCTGGACGATCAGCGAGGACGTCGCGGGCGATCTCGAAAACCATGTCATCGACTCACCGCTCTAGCGTCGCGACGTTTGCCGGGCGCGCGGTCGAGGTGCGGATCGAGCGGTCGGCGCGCGCCCGGCGGTTGACCCTGCGTGCGGACGCGGTGCGCGGGGTGGTGCGGGTCGCATTGCCGGCGCGCGGACGGCTGGGCGATGCGGAAAAGTTCATCGCCGCGCACGACGGCTGGATCGCGGCGCGGGTCGCGACGTGGCCAGTCGCGGTGCCGTTTGCACCCGGCGCAGCGATCCCGTTCGATGGGACAAGCCTTTCGATCGACTGGAGTTCGTCACATCCGCGCGGGGTCAAGCGCGACGGCGACCGGCTCGTCATCGGCGGCCCCGAGGCGACGGTGCCGGGGCGGACATTGCGCTGGCTTCGCGCCGCCGCGCTCGCCGACATGGCCACGGCAACCCACGCCATCGCCGCGCTGATCGACCGCCATGTCACTGGAGTCGCTGTCCGCGACCCCGCCGGGCGATGGGGCAGCTGCTCGTCGAGCGGGGCGATCGGCTATAGCTGGCGGCTGATCCTCGCGCCGCCATCGGTGCGCCAATCGGTCGTCGCCCACGAAGTCGCCCACCTCGTCCACCCGAACCACGGCCGCGATTTCTGGCGGCTCGCCAAGGACCTGACCGATTGCGACATCAAGACCGCACGCGCGTGGCTCGCGACAAACGGCGCGGCGTTGCATTGGGTCGGACGGGCTGCGTAACCCACTTCGTCACCCCGGCGAAGGCCGGGGCCCAACTGCCCCCGCAACGCGAATTCCAGTGCTTGCACGACGATGGGCCCCGGCCTGCGCCGGGGTGACGGCAGGGGGGAGACGCCGCGCATCCTCCCCGCTAACCTCCCCCGCATGCCCGCCGCGATCGCCTTCGCCGATGTCACCAAGCGCTTCGGCGCGACGACGGCGGTCGACCATGTCGCGCTCGATATCGAGGCGGGCAGCTTCGTCGCACTGGTCGGCGCATCGGGGTCGGGCAAGACGAGCCTGCTCAAGCTTATCAACCGGTTGAGCGACGCCGATAGCGGCACGGTCCGCGTCGACGGGCGCGATGTCCGCGACGTGTCGCCGCCCGAACTCCGCCGCGGCATCGGCTATGTCTTCCAGGGCATCGGCCTGTTCCCGCATCTCAGCGTCGCCGCGAACATCGCCACCGTGCCGCGCCTGCTCGGCTGGAGCGCCGCCGATATCGCCGCGCGGGTCGACGAGCTGCTCGCCCTCGTCGACCTCGACCCAAGCCTCGGCGCGCGCGCCCCCGCTGCATTGTCGGGCGGCCAGCGACAGCGCGTCGGGGTCGCCCGCGCCCTCGCCGCACGCCCGAAGATCGTGCTGATGGACGAGCCGTTCGGCGCGCTCGACCCGTTGACCCGCGATGCGCTGGCAACGCGCTACCGCGGCCTCCACGACGATCTCGGCCTGACCAGCGTTATCGTCACCCACGACATGCAGGAGGCGTTGCTCCTCGCCGACCGCGTCATCGTCGTCGCACGCGGCAAGATCGCCGCCGATGCGACGCCGGCGGAACTGATGCGCGGCCATGCTAACCCGGTGGTCGCGGCGATGATCGCGTCGCCGCGCCGCCAGGCCGAGCGGCTCGCGGCGCTGCTGGCATGAGCCCCGCACTCAGCGCCGCACTCGCCGAACTTCCGGGCAAGCTCGCCGCACACGTCACGCTCAGCGCCGCCGCGCTCGGGCTGGCGATCGTCGTCGCGACGCCGCTGGTGCTGCTCACCCGCACCCGCCCCGGAGCGCGTTGGGCGGTGCTGGCGGGCGCGGGGCTCGTCCAGACGATTCCCGCGCTGGCGCTGCTCGCGCTGTTCTACCCGGCGCTGCTCGCGGTGCGCGGTGTCACTGGCGGCACGCTGCCGGTGCTCGGTTTCCTCCCCGCGCTGCTCGCGCTGACGCTCTACGCGCTGCTGCCGCTGCTGCGCGGCGGGTTGAACGGGCTGATGGGGATCGACCGTGATATCGTCGAGGCGGCCGAAGGGGTCGGCATGACCCCGCGCCAGCGGTTGCTTCAGGTCGAACTCCCGCTCGCCGCGCCGGTGATCATGGCGGGGGTACGGACCGCGGCGGTGTGGACGATCGGCGCGGCGACGCTCGCGACCGCGGTCGGCGCGGCGTGCCTCGGCGACTTCATCTTTTCGGGGCTTCAGACCGAGAACTGGATCGCCGTCCTCGTCGGCTGCGCCGGAGCGGCGGCGCTCGCGGTCGCGGTCGATGCGCTGCTCGGGCTCGTCGAGTCGGGCCTTGGCACCGGATCGCGCTTCAAGATGTTCGCCGGAGCCGTAGGGCTGATGTTGATCGGCGGCCTCGCGGTCGTGCCGCAGCTCGGCTCGGCCGCGTCTGGTAAGCCGATCGTCGTCGGCGCGAAGAACTTCTCCGAGCAATATATCCTCGCCGACGTCATCGCCGCCCGCCTCGCCCCGCGCCGTGTCGTCGAGCACACCGGCCTCGGCTCGGCGGTTGCCTTCCGCGCGCTCGCCGGCGGCGATATCGACACCTACGTCGACTATGCCGGGACATTGTGGACCGCCATCCTCGGCCATAATGAAAAGCTCCCGCGCGCTACGATGCTCGCGCAACTCAGCCGCGAACTCCACGCGAAATACGGGGTCGGGGTCATCGGCCCGCTCGGTTTCGAGAACGCCTACGTCCTTGCCGTCCGGCGCGATCTCGCCACCCGGCTGCATCTCGTGTCGATCGCCGACCTCGCCCGCGCCGCCCCCGGATTGACCCTTGGCGCCGACATCGAATTCCTCTCGCGACCCGAATGGGCGGGGCTGCGCGACGCCTATGGACTGACCTTCAAAACGCAAAAGTCTTTCGAGCCGACCTTCATGTACCGCGCGCTGGCGAGCGGCGAGGCCGACGTCATCTCGGCGTTTTCGAGCGACGGGCGGATCGCGGCGCAGGATCTTGTCGTGCTGACCGACCCGAAGGGCGCGATTCCGGCGTACGATGCGCTGCTCCTCGTCTCCCCCGCGCGGGCGAAGGATGGGTCGCTCGATGCGGCGCTGCGCCCATTGGTCGGGTCGATCGGGGTCGACGCGATGCGCCGGGCGAACTTGCTCGTCGACCGCGAATCGGACAAGTTGTCGCCCGAGGCAGCCGCAAAGACGCTGCTTACGGGGGAGACGAAAAAATGATGCTGTGGAGCGCCGCCGCGCCCGCGCCCAATCCGCGCCGGGTCACGATCTTTCTCGCCGAGAAGGGCGTGACGATCCCGGTTACCGACCTCGCGATCTTCAAGGGCGAGCACAAGGCACCGGCGTTCGTCGAGAAGAACCCGCGCGGGCAGGTTCCGGCGCTCGAACTCGACGACGGCACGGTGATCGCCGAGTCGATCTCGATCTGCCGCTATTTCGACGCGCTTTACCCCGAGCCGCCGCTGTTCGGCACCGATCCGCTCGACCGCGCGCTCGTCGACATGGCGCTGCGCCGGGTCGAGACCGTCCTCGGCATCCCGCTGTCGATGGTGTGGATGCACTGCCATCCGTTCACCGCTGCCGTCGTCGTCCCGCAATACAAGGACTTCGGCGAGAGCAACCGGGCGAAGGTCGCCACCGCGCTCGCGTGGTTCGATGCCGCAATCGCCCCGGGCGGGTTCGTCGCCGGCGAGCGCTTCAGCATCGCCGACATCGCGCTGTGGAGCACGCTCGACTTCGGCCGCGCAGTCGGCCTTGTCATGCTCGACGACACCCCCGCGCTGGCCGACTGGTTCGCGCGGGTCGCCGCCCGGCCGAGCATCGCCGCGGGTGCCGGCTAGAGCACGAGTTGGTGTTCACTTAAGTCGTCATCCCCGCGAAGGCGGGGACCCATCACCACGAACGTCTGGGCTGATGGGTCCCCGCCTTCGCGGGGATGACGGCGATGTATATGATGAGAAAACGCCCGCGTAAGAAAACGCTGTCCTACACCCCGGCTTCTGGCCCAGCGTAACCAGATGACCTTTTCTCATCCCTCGAAGCGTCGCGCTGGTGGTCGGGACGCCTCGTGGAAGCCCGCGTTCCATCGCGACGTGGCGTCAGGTTCATCAACTTCGTCAAGCTGGCCTGACACTTTCGGCGGCGCGACTCGGCTACCGCCCGCCGCCGAGGAAGGCGCCGATGCGCTTGTAATACGACACCGGGAACAGCCGGGTGAGCAGGTCGATCATCTTCGCATCGCCGCCGATCAGGACGCGCGGGCTGCCTTTTTCCATCCCCGCGACGATCGTCGCGGCGGCCTGGTCGGGGGTGGTCCGCGCGCTCTTCTCGAACTCCGACGCCGAATCCATCGCTCCGGGAGCACCGGGCATCGACTTGATGAACTTGGCGTTGCGGGCGACGTTGGTCTTGATCCCGCCGGGGTGGACGCGGATGACGCGGATGGCGGGGTCGGTCTGCGCGAGTTCGAGGTACAGCGCCTCGGTCAGCCCGCGCACGGCGAACTTCGATGCGTTGTACGCCGACTGCGTCGGATAGCCCATCATGCCGAACACGCTGGAAATATTGACGATCCAGCCCGCGTCGCGCCCGCGCAGGTGCGGCAAGGCGTGGCGGCAGCCCGAGACGACGCCGCCGAAATTGACGTCCATCACCCGGTCGAAATCGGCTGCGGGCGTGTCGGCGAACGGCGCGATGATCGACAGGCCGGCGTTGTTGATGATGCCGTCGAGGCCGCCATATTCGCGTGCCGCCTCGTCGATCCACGCCTTGAGCGCGGTGTCGTCGGTGACGTCGAGCGCGGTCGTCGTCGCCGGCGAATTGCCGAGCAGCGCCTTGGTCTCGCCGAGCCCCGCCGCGTCCTTGTCGGCGAGCGCGAGGCGGACGCCCTTCTTTGCCAGCAGCACCGCGAGCGCGCGCCCGATTCCGCTCCCCGCCCCGGTCACCGCGATCGCGCGCCCGTTCAGATCGGTCATTTGAACCCGTCCTCCCCATTTCTATGTTGATGTCAGTTCAATCCATCCACCGGAGAAGCGCAATGGCCTCGATCCCCCGTCCCGACATGCCCGAACCGCTCCTGCCGAGCGAACAGCCCCCCGAATTGCCGGTTCCGGGTGGCCCCGAGCCCGAGATGGACCCGTCGCAGCCGGTCCCCGAGATCGGCGGCCGCGACGGTCCCGACCCGGTCCGCTACGGCGACTGGGAACGCCGCGGCGTTGCCGTCGACTTCTAGACCTCGGCGCGGAGCGGGCGGCTAAGCAGCTGTAATATCGTCGCTTCCACCGTCAGCGAGCCGTCGAGAAGGCCCGCGACCGCAGCGACGATCGGCATCTCGACGCCGCGCGCTGCCGCCGCCGCTGCGAGGACCGGCGCGGTCGCTGCCCCCTCGGCGACCGTCCGCCCCGTTGCTGGAGGCCGTCCCTCGCCGAGCGCGACGCCGAGGGTGAAGTTTCGCGACGCGGTCCCGGTACACGTCAGGACAAGGTCGCCAAGCCCCGACAGCCCCCCCAAGGTCGCTGCGCTCGCCCCGCAGGCGAGACCGTAGCGGAGCATCTCGGCGAACCCGCGGGTGATCACCGCCGCCCGGGCATTGTCGCCGAGACGGCGTCCGGCGACGACCCCGCAGGCGATCGCGAGGACGTTCTTGACGGCCCCGCCGATGCAAGCACCGGCGACGTCGGCGCTGTAATAGGGGCGGAAGGCTGGCTGGGCGAGCCGCTGGCACAGAGCTTGGCCGAGGGCTTCGTCGGCGCAGGCGAGCGTCACTGCGGTCGGAAGCCCTGCAGCGACCTCGTGCGCGAAGGTCGGCCCCGACAGTACCGCGAGCGGCCAGTCGGGCAGGGCCTCGGCAGCGACCTCAGCCATCGACCGGCCTCCCGGCGCGATGCCCTTGGCGCAGAGGATCAGCGGGCGGGGGGATTGGCCAGCGAGACCCGCGAGGACGTCGGCCATCGCCTGCGCCGGCGTGACGATCAGCAGCGCATCGGCGTCGGCCAGCCCGTCGAGCGCCGGGACCGCGACGATCGCCGGGGACAGCACGACGCCGGGCAGGAACAGCGCGTTGACATGGTCCGCGTTGATCCCGGCGACGACCTCGGCCTCGCGTGCCCAGAGCGTCGTCCTCGCCCCTCCCGCCGCCGCGACCTGCGCCAGCGCGGTGCCCCATGCGCCGCCGCCGACGACCCCGATCGTTATCAGGCTCATGCCTTGACCCCGGCGCCGCGAACCGGCTCGGCAGCGGGGTCGAGCGGCCAGCGCGGACGGGCGACCGCGTCGAGCCCGTCAACCAGGCCGAGCGCGAGCCTCTCGGCCCCGGCCCATGCGATCATCGCGGCGTTGTCGGTACACAGCCACAGCGGCGGCGCGATGAACGGCAGGCCGCGGCTGGTGGCGAGCCCGGTCAGCGCCGACCGGATCGCGCCGTTGGCGGCGACTCCCCCGGCCACGACCAGCGCCGTCGCCTCGGGCATCCGCGCCATCGCGCGTACCGTCCGGTCGAGCAGGCAATCGACGACAGCAGCTTGAAACCCGGCGGCGAGATCGGCGGCATCGGTCGCGGTCAACGCGGGCAGCGCATCGCGGGCGCGCAGGACTGCCGACTTCAATCCAGCGAAGGAGAAATGCGGCTCGGGCGACCCGAGCAGCGGGCGCGGCAGCTTGAAGCGTGCCGCATCGCCCGACCGCGCCGCCGCCTCGACCGCCGGACCGCCGGGAAAGCCGAGGCCGAGCAGCTTCGCGACCTTGTCGAACGCCTCCCCCGCCGCGTCGTCGATCGTCGTCGCCAGCCGCCGGTAGCGCGCGACGCCGTCGACCGCGAGCAGCTGGCAATGTCCGCCCGACACCAGCAGGAGGAGATACGGAAAGGCCAGCTCGGGATCGACCAGACGCGGCGACAGCGCATGGCCTTCAAGATGGTTGATCGCGAGCAGCGGCTTGTTCGCGGCGAAGGCGAGCGCCTTGCCCGTCACCAGCCCGACCATCACCCCGCCGATCAGTCCCGGCCCCGCGGTCGCGGCGATCGCGTCGACCTCGCCCAGCGTGACACCGCCATCGGCGAGAACGCGCTCGATCATCGGGGTCAGGACCTCGACATGCGCCCGCGCGGCGATTTCGGGGACGACCCCGCCGAACGGGCGATGCGCCGCGTCCTGGCTCGCGACCGCCTGCGCGACGATCGTCCGGTCGCCGCGAACCAGCGCGACGGCGGTCTCGTCGCATGACGATTCGATACCGAGGATGAGGGGAAATCCGGTCACTTGCCGCCCTATAGCGCGTTCCGCGCGCTGCGTCGCATAACCGCGCCGGTCGTTGCAATCGCCCGCAAATCTTGCCAATCGCCGCCGTCGCTTGCACAAGGATTCGCGATGAAAACCCTCAAGCTCGGTACGCGCGGCTCGCCGCTGGCTCTGGCGCAGGCGCATATGGTCCGCGATGCGCTCGTCGCGGCACACGATGTCGCGGTCGAGATCGTCGTCGTCGTCACCACCGGCGACCGCGTCCAGGACCGCCCGCTTGCCGAGATCGGCGGCAAGGCGCTGTGGACCAAGGAGCTCGATGCCGCCCTGCTCGACCAGCGAATCGACCTCGCGGTCCATTCGATGAAGGATGTCGAAACCCGCCTTGCCGACGGCATCGTGATCGCCGCGATGCTGCCGCGCGCCGACGTCCGCGACCGGCTGATTGGCGCGGCGAGCCTCGAGGCTCTGCCCGAGGGCGCTCGGCTCGGAACATCATCGCCGCGCCGCGCGGCGCAGCTCCTCGGCGAGCGCCCCGACATCGTCATCGTGCCCCTGCGCGGCAATGTCGCGACGCGGCTGGCGAAGATCGCCGCGGGCGAGGCCGACGCGACGTTGCTCGCGGCGGCGGGGCTCGATCGGCTCGGCATCGCCGAAGGCGTCGCGCTGCCGCTCTCGACGGTGCTCCCCGCTCCGGCGCAGGGCGCGGTCGGGATGACGTGCCGCGAGGGCGACGATGCGGTCGCGGCGCTGCTGGCGGCCATTGACGACGTCCCGACCCACTCTGCCGTCCTGCTTGAACGCCGCTTCCTCGCCGCGCTTGCCGCCGACTGTCATAGCTCGGTTGCCGCCTATGCGCAGATCGAAGGCGGCCGCGTCGTCTTCCGCGCCGAAATCCTGTTGCCCGACGGCAGCGAGCGGCAAGGCGGCGCATTTGACCGCAGCGCCGAAGACGCCGCCGCCGAGGTCGATGCGCTGGCGGCATATTTGCTCGGTGCCGCCAGCCCCGAACTGCGCGGGCTGTTCGGCGGGCAGTGACGCGGATTCTCGTCACGCGCCCGGGCGGAGCGACACCGCAATGGGCGACGCTGGGGACGGTGATCGAGGCGCCGCTCCTGCGGATCGAAGCGCGGCCGTGGTCTCCGCCCGTTATCGAACCCGAGGCAATCGCCCTGACCAGTGCCAACGGTGTTCGTTGCGCCGGGAGCGGTGCCGAGCGCTATTTTGGCCTGCCAGCCTTCGCCGTCGGGGCGGCGACCGCCGAGGCGGCGCGCGCGGCAGGTTGGCGCGAGGTTCGGGCTGGTGCGGGTACTGGTGCGGCCATGTTCGCCAGCGTTGCGGCCGCGCGATTGACGCGCATTCTTCACCTCGCCGGAGTCGATCGCATCATTGCGGCGTTTCCCCCGGGACTGAGCGTCGAGGTCCGCGAGGTCTATGCGGCGGTACCGGTCGACTTGCCGCCCGCCGTCGTGGCGGCGCTCGCGGCAGGAGCGATCGACGTCGTCCCGCTCTATTCGCCACGCTCCGCCGGGGCGTTTTCGTGCGCGGTCGACGCTGCTGGGATCGCCCGGAATACGCTGCGACTCGTCGCGATCAGCCCCGCCGCCGCTGCTGCTGCCGGAGCCGGATGGCGCTCGGTCGCAATCGCCGCTGCGCCGACCGACGACGCACTCTTTGCGGCTGCGGCAGTCGTGTGCGACAAAGCCTCATGACGGTCACCCGCGGAGTATGACGATGGAACCGTTCGATACGGGCCGCGGCGGGAGCGATCTGTCTGGCGCGCGCCTCGACCAGATGCGCAGCCGCGCCGTGCCGGTTGCCGCGCGCCCGCAACGTGCTGTCTTTGCGTGGGTACTCGTCGCCGCGCTGCTCGCCTTCGCACTCGGCCTGATCGCCAATCCGTGGTTCGAACGGTCCGTTCGCAGTCGTCTGCCCGGCTTCGCTCCGACCGTCGCGCCGACGGTCGCAGATCTCGCTACCCTCGATGCCCGGATCGCCGCAATCGAAGCCCGTCCCGCCGTCGTCGTGCCAAATGGTGACGCAGCGGCCATTGGTGCGAGTGGCGAGCGCCTCGCACGGCTCGAGGGGACGGTCGCGACGCTCGGCGCGACTGTCCCCGCTGCGACTGGGCGGACCGACAAGATCGCGACGGACCTCGCGGCGTTGACCGCGCGAATCGACTCGGGTGCAGCCGCGACCGCCGCGGCGCTCGCCAGCGCGACGACCGCCGCCGACCGCGCGCAGGCAATGCTCGTCACGGGCGCGGTCCGGCGGCAGTTGACCGAGGGTAACCGGCTCGGTGCGCTTGAACCGGCGCTGCGGCGGTCATTCGGCCCGCGCGCCGCCGCAGCGGTCGATGCGGTCGCTGTGCTCGGTTCCAACCCGGTGACGCTGCCCGGGTTGCGCAGCGGGCTTGAGCAATTGAGGCCAGCGTTGGGCGCGGCGGTAACGACGGTGCCGCAGAGCTGGTGGGATGGCTTTCGCGACAGTCTTGCCGGCATCGTCGTGCGTCCGGGGACGGCATCCACCGGGAACCCGGCGCGGGTCGACCGCGCGGCGGCATCGCTTGCGGCGGGCAATGTCACAGCTGCCGCCGCCGAGATCAACGCACTCCCCCCTGCGCAGCGATCGAAGGCACAATCATGGCTCGCCGCCGCCGACCGTTATGACGCCGGATGGCGCGGCATGGCGGCGCTCGAGACGTTGCTGCTCGACCCGTCGCCGGCGTCGACGCTTGCTGCCAACTGACTAAGTCGCCCGGCCGAAGCCGAAGCGAAAATGGAGCGGGCGAAGGGATTCGAACCCTCGACCCCGACCTTGGCAAGGTCGTGCTCTACCCCTGAGCTACGCCCGCTCGGCGGAAGCGCTGGTTTGACCTGCGCTTCGGGAGACGGCTCGCTACAGCAGGTCGGCGGCGGGGGCAAGCCTGAAATCGGGTAGGGCTGCGGTTCCGACCAGCCTTGGCAAGCACCGCACTCGACCCCCATATGCCGGGACCGAACAACGGAGTCATCGCGCGTGGCCAGCCTGTCGTCCCCCCAATCCGATAAAGCCAGCATCGAGGCGTTCAAGCGCGACGTCATCGACGCGTCCGCGACCGCGCTGGTCCTCGTCGATTTCTGGGCTGAGTGGTGCGGCCCCTGCAAGACGCTGACCCCCCTCCTCGAACGGATCGTCGCCGCGCACGCGCCGCGGGTAAAGCTGGTCAAGATCGACGTCGACAAGAGCCCGGCGATCAGCGCGCAATTCCGCATCCAGTCGATCCCGACCGTCTACGCCTTCCTTCGCGGCCAGCCGGTCGATGGCTTTCAGGGTGCCCTGAGCGAGCGCGAAATCAACACTTTCGTCGATCGTCTGCTCGCCGCCGTTCCGCCCGCGCCCGGTGACCCCGAGGTGGAAATCAAGGAGATGATTGCTGCCGCCAACGAAGCGCTCGACGAGGGCGCGGCAGCGGAGGCGGCGGAGATGTTCGGCGCGCTGGCGCAAGAGTTCCCGGACCGGGTCGAGGTCATCGCAGGCTATGCCCGCGCACTTGTCGCGCTCGGCCAGCATGAGGCGGCGGACACCGCGCTGGCCGCCCTCGCGCCCGATGCAAAGGATCCGACGCTCGCCCAGACGCTCGCCGCGATCGCGCTGGCTAAGGATGCGGTGCCGGTCGACGACCTCGCCGGGCTAGCCGCGCGTGTCGCCGCCGATCCTGGCGATCATGCCGGTGCGGTTGAGCTCGCTGGCGGCTTAATGGCGCGGGGAGACCGCGATGGCGCGGCCGACGTTCTGCTCGCAAGCATCGCCGGCGACCGCGACGCAAATGAAGGCGCGGCGAAGGCGCGGTTGCTTAAAATGCTCGAAGCTGCCGGCTTTACCGACCCCTGGGCTGCGGCGGTGCGCCGCCGCCTGTCGACGATCCTGTTCGCCTGATCGTATAAGCAATGATGGACACGCCCGATCCCGGCCCCGACGAGGAGATGACGATGCTGCCGACCGTCTTGCCGGTTTTCCCGATCGGCGGCGCGGTGCTGCTGCCGCGCGGGGTGATGCCGCTCAACATCTTTGAGCCGCGCTACCTGGCGATGGTCCGTGACGCGATGGCAGGCTCGAATCTGATCGGCATGATCCAGCCCCGGCTGACGATGGATGATGACGCCGACGCCGGGGGGCGTCCTGGCTTGTTCGACGTCGGCTGCGCGGGGCGTATCACTGAATTCCGCGAGACCGGCGACGGGCGGATGATCATCGCGCTGACCGGTGTCGCGCGTTTTGCCGTCGCGCGCGAGCTCGACGTGACGACACCTTACCGACAGGTCATGCCCGACTTCGACGCCTTTGCCGATGACGAGGGCGAGCCGCGCCCGCTTGCCCCCGCCGCACGGTCGGCATTGGAGACGACGCTGCGGTCGTACCTCGACACGCAGGGGTTGAGCGCCGACTGGACCGCAGTCGCCGAGGCCGACGACGATTCGCTCGTGACGACGCTGTCGGCGGTCTGTCCGTTCGATCCGGTCGAGCGGCAGGCGCTCCTCGAAGCCCGCGACCTGCCAGCGCGGGCGGCAACGCTCAACGCGCTGATGACGTTTGCCCAAGGCGCGGGCGGCAGCGACGGCAATTTGCTCCAGTGACCGAGCACGTCGCCGAGCACGTTGCGCGCGACCCTGATCCGCGCCTTCTCGCGATTCTCGTCTGCCCCCTAACGCGCTCGCCGCTGCGCTACGACCGTGCCGCAAACGAGCTTGTGTCCGACTCGGCGGGGCTGGCGTATCCAATCCGCAAGGGCATTCCGATCATGATGATCGAAGAGGCGCGTGACGTTTAAGCGGCGATGGCCGCTTGCCGTCTCCTGACGCTTAGGGCCTAGACCGAATCGCGCTGAACGACTCGCACAGGCAAAGTCGCCGAAGGTGTCTCCTCACCGTTCATCCGCCGAAAAAGGAACTCGACCAGCGCCGCAGCGCCATGCTTGAGATCCTGATGCACCGTCGTCAGCCGCGGATTCGAATGTTCGGCAAGGGCGAGATCATCGAACCCGATCACCGATACGTCAGCCGGCACCGACACGCCGCTGGTCTGAAGCGCACGCAGCGCGCCAAGCGCAATGACGTCCGACGCCGCGAAGACGCCGTCGAAAGCGACACCACGCGCGATAAGGTCCTGGACGGCGGCCAACGCCGTATCCCCGGTGAAATGCGCGGGCTGGATGAGTTCGTCGACCACGGCAATACCGGCACGCTCGAGCGCCGTCGTATAGCCTCGCAGCCGCATCTGGATTTCTGGCAACGAAGACGCGCCGAGGAAGACGATCCGGCGTCTCCCGGCTCGCAGCAAGGCATCCACGGCGGCACGCGCCCCGCCGATATTGTCCGATCCGACTGAGCAGTACGCCTGCTCGGGAAGATGCGCGCCCCACACCACCAATGGAAGAAAAGCGCGTGCCGCCTGGTTGATCTCCGCGTGCTGGTCGCTTTGCCCGACGATGATATAGCCATCGGCTTTCTGCGTCTGGACATGGCGCGACAGCCAACCCGGAGCTGGCGACGGGATCCGCGACAACAGCACGTCGTACTGCCGCGCAGAGATCTCGTCGGCGATATGACCGAAGAGCTGGAGGAAGAACGGGTCCGAAATCATCTGGTCTGCTTCGTGCCCAAGCGGAATGGCGACGCAGATCGTGCGCGTTCGACTCGACCGAAGCCGCTGTCCACGTTGATCGATGACATAGCTATGTTCGGCCGCAATCTGCTGAATCTGCTGCCGCGTTTTCACCGGGATCAGCGGGCTTTCGGCCAGCGCGCGCGAAACCGTCGAGGTCGAGACACCCGCGAGCCGGGCGATATCGGTCATCTTCAGCGGCCCCGCAGACGCGCCGTTCGGACTGGTAGGCTTTGACGATCGCATAGCGCCACTTACCGCATCCCGGCTGCGCCGCAACGCCTCGCAGCTCGAACGGCTTGCACTGCAGTGTGCATGACGATTGCCGCGCGACGATCATTGCGATGTAACGGAGATGGCGGTAGGATTTCGCAATCGATTGCAGAACCAACTGCGGCGATTGAGGGGAGAGGTTTCGTGATGTTGACCCGGCGTGATTTGTCGAAGGCCATTGGCGCAACCGGAGCCGCATTGCTGCTCGGTCCGGCGGCGGCCGGCACCGTGGCCGCTCCGGCAGAGATGAACCCGCTTCATCTCGTCGATCCCGAACTGCGCGCCGCCGCTGCGGCCATGCTTGCCCAACATTTCCCGCCAATGACCCGGGCTTCCCTGCCTGCGTTTCGTGCGTCGTGGGTCGCGCCCGCCTCGCTTCCGCCGCCCGCGCCCGCGCCCGCGGTCGAAACGCGCACCGTTCCCGGCGCGCGCGGCGACCCGCCCGTCGTGGTGCAGGTCATCGGTGTACGCGCGGGCGGCGCGCCACGGCCGGCCATTCTTCACATCCACGGCGGCGGCATGATCTCGGGTCGCGCGCAGAATATGACCGCTTTCTGCCAGACGGTGGCCGCCGAACTCGACTGCGTCGTGGTCAACGTCGACTACCGCCTGTCGCCGGAAGCCCCTTTTCCAGGACCGGTCGAAGATAATTACGCCGCGCTCGTTTGGGTTGCCCGCAACGCTGCGGCGCTGGGGGTCGATCCGGTGCGGGTCGCCATCATGGGCGAAAGCGCTGGCGGCGGACTTGCGGCGATGGTTGCGATCGTCGCTCGCGACCGCGGCGAGGTCCGTCTGTGCTATCAGACGCTGATCTATCCCATGCTCGACGACCGAACTGGCAGCTCCCGAGCCACGCCACCGTATATTGGGTCGATCGGCTGGTCTCCCGAGGCGAACCGCTTCGGCTGGACCGCGTTTCTCGGAGTGCCTGCTGGCGGCGATCGCGTGCCAACCGGCGCGGTCCCGGCACGCGTGGCGAACTTGGCGGGCCTGCCGCCGGCCTTTATCGGCGTTGGCGCGATCGACCTCTTCGCCAACGAAGACATGGCTTATGCGCGGCGGCTCGTCGCTTCAGGCGTGCCAACTCAGGTTCAGGTGACGCCGGGAGCCTTCCACGCCTTCGATTTCGTCGTCCCCGAAGCGCGCGTATCGCGCGAATTCACCGCCGCGTGGAAAAGCGCCATGAAGGCCGCCTTCGCGGTACCTGTCTAATGCAGACCATCGAACCGGGCAGCGCAAACAATCCGACCCTCGTTCACGCCCGCCCCGAGATCGATCGCCGTGCGGTGCTGGTCGCAACTGGCGTGGGCCTCGCGCTATCGCAGAGTTCGGTAGCGCGGTCGGCGACGCCTCTCGCCGCCGCAACACCGTCACCTATGAATCCACTCGGTCCGCTGCCTCCGAGCTGGATCAACGCCGAAGTCATCCCACTGTGGGCAGGTGCGCCGCCCGAGGGTGGCTTTGCCCCGCGCCCGGTTCCGCCAGCGTCGCCCCCGGGCTTCATCCGCAATGTCGCCGCGCCCAATCTGCGCGTCTTCCGTCCGCGCGACAGCAACCGGCACGGAATCCTGCTCATTCCGAGTGGGGCCTATACTTTCATCGTCGGAACGCATGAGGGCGCGGGGACTGCGGAAGCTTTTGCCGCAATGGGTTACACCGTGTTCGTGCTGACATATCGCCTGCCGGGCGAGGGCTGGTCTCATCGCTGGAATGTTCCGCTGCAGGATGCCCAGCGCGCGATGCGCTTGATCCGCGCGAATGCTGCGCGCTTTGCGATCGACGAAGCGCAGGTCGCGGCGCTCGGCTATTCAGCGGGCGGACATATTGCGGCGTCGCTCGCCACCGCCTTTGCCGAGCCGGTCTATGCCGCGCGCGATGCCGTCGATGCGATAGATGCTCGACCCGCAGCGGCGGGATTGATCTACCCGGTGATTACGATGGATGCGCGGCTGACCAACCCGCAAAGTGCGACGTCGCTGCTCGGCGAGAACCCTCCGGCATCGCTGGTGGCGATGCGCTCGGTCGAATTGCACGTCACGACAGTTACGCCACCGACTTTTCTCGTCCATGCTCTCGACGACCCTGCGGTTCCGCCTGAGAACAGCCTGATGATGCTGTCCGCGCTGCGTGCGGCGCACGTTCCTGTCGAGGCGCATTTCTTCGAGACCGGTGGTCATGGCTTTGGGCTTGGCTCACCCGCCGCGACCAACCGCGCTTGGCCGGCGCTGTTTCACAAATGGCTGGACATACATCTTGCCCAGCGTTGACACGAAGCTGGCCGCATCGCGTGTCGGAGCAGCCGTGACTTATGCCTTGAAGCCGCGCCTCCCGATCATGCGGATCGTCGAGATGAACCTTGGCTTCCTCGGGCTCCAGTTCAGCTTCGGCCTGCAGCAGTCGAACATGGCACCAATCTATTCTTACCTCGGCGCAAGCGAGGCCAGCATCCCGCTACTTCAGCTTGCCGGGCCGCTGACCGGGCTGCTGATCCAGCCGTTGATCGGTGCGATGAGCGATCGAACCGCGTCGCGCTGGGGCCGCCGCACGCCGTATTTCCTCGTCGGCGCAGTGCTGTGTTCGATCGGGCTGTTCGTCATGCCGCTCGCGCCGACGATCCTTGCGGCGGTCTGCACGCTGTGGCTGCTCGATGCCGGCAACAACATCACGATGGAGCCGTATCGCGCCTATGTCAGCGACCGGCTGTCCGACGAGCAGCGCAACTTCGGCTTCCTATCGCAGAGCGCGTTCACCGGGCTTGGCCAGATGCTCGCGTATCTGGCGCCGAGCTTCATGGTCAGTGCGCTCGGTTTCGACCTCAATGCGGTCGACGCGCACAACATCCCCGTCATCACCCGGGCGGCGTTCACGATCGGCGCGGTTTTGTCGTTCACGACGATCGTCTGGTCGATCTGGCGTGTTCCTGAATTGCCGCTGAGCGATGCGGCTCGGGCGGTCATCCGGGCGAAGTCGCGCACCGTTGGCGCCACCCTGGGCGAGATCTGGGATGCGATCGTCACGATGCCGGTGACGATGCGAAAGCTGGCGCTGATGAGCCTGTTCCAATGGTATGCGATGTTCGCGTATTGGAATTATGTCGTCTATTCGATCAGTCGTTCGGTGTACGACGAGGCCAATCCGCTGTCCGAGAGCTTCCGCCGGGCAGTCCTCGATAATGGTATTGTTGGTGGCTTCTACAACGGCATTGCGTTCATTGCCGCATTGGTGATGGTACCACTGTCAAAACGGTGGGGACCAGCGACGACGCATGCAGTTTGTCTTGTGGCTGCGGGGCTCGGAATGGCCGCTATTCCGCATATCGCCGACAAATCGTGGCTGTTGGTGCCGGCGATCGGGATCGGGATTGGCTGGGCGAGCATCATGGGCAACCCATATATCATCCTCGCGCGAAGCATCCCGCCCGAACGGACCGGGGTTTATATGGGCATTTTCAACATGATGATCGTCGCGCCGATGCTGCTCAACGCCGTGACGATGCCGCTGTATTTCAATACGCTCCTCGCCGGCGACGCGCGAAATGCGCTGACGTTATGCGGCGTCCTGATGCTGGCAGCGGCGGCAAGCGTATTCTGGGCACGCGAACCACACGCGCACACAGGCCGCACATCGGCGAACGCTTGACCGCTCACTGCGCAGCACGCGCCGGCGCGAGCAGAAAGCCGAGGACGTCGTCGAGCCGGCTCCGCCATGCATCCTCGTCATGGCCGACGCCGGGATAGACGCTCGCGGTCATGTCGATGCCCTCGACATAGCCCAGCCCGGTCAGCGCCGCGACAAACGCCGCATGGCTCGGCGGATAAAATGCATCGATGCCGAGCGTGCTGCGGTCGAGCCATATCCGATGGTGCCCTGCTGGGGGCAGGCACGCGCGCGCGAAACTTCCGACCGCCGCCGCAACCTGCTCGGCGAAGCCTGCGGGCAGCGGATCGGCGCCGGTCACCGGCAACAGGCTGAAGTGCGCCGACAACAAGGCCGCCCCGGCGAAGCGGTTAGGATACCGCGCCAGCAACTCGGCGGCGGCAACCGCACCCATCGACGATCCACCGACGAAGGTCGCGCTCGCGGCGGAGTTCGTCGGGAAGTGCGCGTCGATAAGGGGGCGGATGTCTTCCATGACCATTTGCGCGTAGCTGCCGGACCGCGCGCCGCCGCCCCACGCCGCCTCGATCGCTCGGCGCGCGGGCTCGGCCAGCCGGTCGAGGATCAGCTCGGGGGCATATTCGACGAAGCGATCGGCAGTGCTGCCGATGCCGACGATGATTGCGGGCGCAATCGCCCCGCTGTCTGCCAGCCGGGCCATGCTGCGATCGGCCTCCCACGCAGTGCCGAACGCGACGAGGCGCGCGTCGAACAGGTTTTGCCCGTCCTGCATGTAGAGCACCGGAAACCGCGCGCCGGGCCCGCCATCGGGCACCCAGACGAAGATGTCGCGAGGCAGCAGTGCGCGCGAACGGAAATCGCGGCACACGAACAGCCGTCCGCGTAACGACGGCGGCTGTAGCTCCTGGAACGGTGACGCGGTCGTCATGCGTCCCCCCGCGCCGTCACCGCCCGCTATCGGCCGAGATGGCGGTCGAAGAAGCGGACCATCACGTCATACGCCTCTCGCGATTCGGGGACGTCGGGATTGTAGAAAAAGCCGTGGAACAGCCCCTCCCAGACGTGAAGCTCGGCGTCGACGCCAAGGCGGACGAGCTGAGCGTGGGTGTGGACCGCCGAACTATATTCGAAGCCGCGCGTCGCGGTGATGATCAGCGTCGGCGGGAAGCGGCGCATCACCGCATCCGATACCCCCGGGTTGACGAGCGGATCCTTGGGATCGGTCCCGGCGAGATATGGCAGCTTGGTCACGGCGTTCGGCTCGGCTGGCGGCCACACCGGCGCGGCGCGCGCCTCGCCGATCGGGATCGCGACGAAATCGGCATCGCCGCCGAAACCGAAGGCGGAGGTCGTTACTCCCGCGCAGAAAATGCCGATTGCGCCGGGACGCGGCAGGCCGTGCGCGTCGAACCACGCCATCGCCATGCCGGTCAGCATTCCGCCCGCCGAGCAGCCGTAGATCCCGATATTTTGCGCCGGATACGACTTCAACAGCGCACGATAAACCGACGCGACGTCTTCGCTCGCGGCGGGGAATTTATGGTCCGGTCCCTCGCGGTAGTCGACCGAGACGACGCGCACCCGGCCGAGCGCGGTCACCGGGATCGACTCGAGCTCGGCACAGCCCGGGAAGCAGCCCGAGAAACCGCCGTCGTGAAGATTGATCAAGACGCGGTGCCGGTTGGCAGGCGCGATCCCGGCGGCGGGGGCGTAGTCATAGACGTGGACGCCGCCGATCGTCGCCTCGACCTTCTTGTGCGCGAATAGCGCGGTCTGCCGCGCGAGGTAGGGCTTCATGAACACCGGCACGCCGTCGACCTGCTGCAGCAGGGCTGGCTGCTGCATCTGGCGGAGATGTTCGGCGACATACGCCTGTGCCTCGGGGCTCGACAGGCTCGACACCGGCACCAACATCGCCGGCACGTGGACGGTTCCGTCCTGGTCGACCTTGACGGGGACGTTGGGTGATTGCGCCTGGAGACCGGAGGCTCCAGCGAACAGGGCCAGGACGAGCGCCGCAGCCCTCGCGATCTTGACCCGATATGACAGTGACCGATGCATCCCACGCCCCCTTGGACCCGCACGCGCCGCTTGGTTGCGGCATGATTTGCTTACGCGACAGATAAGCAACAGGCTGCAATCGTTTGCAAGATCATGCGTGGATCTCCTTGCAAATCCTTGTGGGAGCCGCAGTCTGACGACGAAGCGCGCGCAGACGCCGGATGGGAAGGATGAGCGATGGACCTCACGCGGCGGAGCTTTCAGTTCGGCCTGATGGCGTCGGGCTTTGTCGTGCCGGCGATGGCCGCAGCGGCGTCCCCGGTCGGTTCGGTGCTCGCATCGGGAGCCGCCGGCCCGTCGCTCGATCGCGTCGATCCCGAACTGCGCGCGGGCGCGCGGCTAGTGATGGCGCGCCCGCTGCCGTTGCACTGGACCGACGAGGGGCTACGGGCAATTCGCGCGAATATCCCGCCGCCGCCCATGCCGTTGCCCGCTCCGGCCGCCGCGGTCGAACGCCGCTCGGTCGCGGGGACGAAGGGCCAGCCCGACGTGCCGATCATGGTGATCGGCGCGCGGCCCGGCGGCGCACCGCGTCCGGCCGTGGTGCATATTCACGGGGGCGGCATGATCCTCGGTCGCGCTGCCGATGCGGTCGTCGCGTCGCAGAAGCTTGCCGCCGAACTCGATTGCGTCGTCGTCGAGGTCGAGTACCGGCTGTCGCCCGAGACGCATTTTCCCGGCCCGATGGAGGATTGCTACGCGGCGTTGGCGTGGCTGCATGCCAATGCCGCGGCGCTCGGGGTCGATCGCTCGCGGATCGCGGTCATGGGCGAAAGCGCGGGCGGCGGCCTTGCGGCGATGGTGGCGATCGCCGCGCGCGATCGCGGACAGGTCCCGCTGCGCTATCAGGTGCTGATCTACCCGATGCTCGACGACCGCACCGGCAGCACCCGCCGCGTGCCGCCGTTCATCGGCACGATCGGGTGGAATGAGGCGGGCAACCGCTATGGCTGGTCGAGTTTCCTCGGGCAGCCGGCGGGGACCGGGACCCCCCTATACGGCGCGGTGCCGGCGCGCGTCACCGATCTCGCCGGGTTGCCCCCGGCATTCATCGGCGTCGGCGCAATCGACTTGTTCTGCGACGAAGACATCACCTACGCGCAGCGCCTCGCGGCGGCGGGGGTGCCGGTCCAGCTCCGCGTTACGCCAGGAGCCTATCACGGCTTCGACTTCATCGCCCCCGGCGCGCGCGTCGCGATCGAGTTCGCGGGGGCATGGAAGAGCGCGCTCCGCGCTGCATTCGCGACGGCGTAACGCGACATTTTTGCCAACGGTAGCTGCGGCGCGAACCGGATTGCACGAGCATGACACTCGTGATAGCAACGTGCAAACGATTGCAGAAAAGCGATCGATAAATAGGGGAGTTTGAGAATGAACACATCAGCAAATTTGACCATAGATGCGCCGCGCGGCCGCTCGTTCGCCGCTGTGCGCAGCCGTCTGCTGCTGACCAGCGCGAGCATGGCGCTTGCCTGCCTCCCGGCCGTTGCCGCCGCGCAGGATACCGTCGTGCAAACGCCCGCCGCCGCGCCGGGGGTGCCCCAGACAGCCGCAGCGTCGAATGAAGACATGGGTGAGATCGTCGTGACGGCATTGAAGTCGGGTGCGACGAAGCTCGACCGCGTACCGATCGCGATCCAGGCATTCTCCGGCGCGACGCTCAAAGAGCGTAACATCCGCGACGGTGGCGACCTCATCTCGCTCATCCCGGGTGCCGCCGAGACGCAGGAAATCGGTGCGGGCTACCGGATCTTCTCGATCCGCGGTTCAGGCGCCGGCGGTCCGATCGGCGACGGGCTCGTCGGATACTACCTCGACGACACGCCGTTCGGCGTCCCCAACAACCAAAGCGCCCCGCCACTCCAGTATTTCGACATCGACCGGGTCGAGGTTCTGCGCGGCCCGCAGGGTACGCTCTACGGCCAGGGCTCGTCGGCGGGCACGATCATCTTCCACACCAAGAACCCCGACCTCAACAAGATTACCGAGGCGGGTGAAGCCGAAGTCTCGACGACGAACGATACGCATCAGATCAACTATCGCGGTGCCGCCGCGATTTCGGTGCCGATCGTCCCCGGCAGCCTCGCGCTGCGGGTCAGCGGCGGCTACGACTATCGCGCCGGCTATGTCGACGTCTATCCCGGCGCGCCGACCGGCACCCCGACGAAGCGCGATGCCAACGACGTCGTTGCGAAGGACCTGCAGGCGGTCCTGCTGTGGCAGCCGGATGCCGTCACGACCGTTCGGCTCCGTGCCTGGTATTTCAGCACCGACGAGGACTATCTCAGCGTCTTCAACTCGGTGAGCCCGCCGTACGCATCGTATCAGGGCAATGTCGTCGGTTATGACCGGCGACACGCCGAATATTTCTCGGGCACGATCACGCGGCAGGTCGGTGAGTTCACGCTGACCAACGCCACGTCGTATCAGAAATCGCTGCCCGGTGGGTTTGCGGTCGGCCTCAATCTCGGCGCACCACTCGGGATCGGGACGCTTACGAATGGCGGCAATGCCGATAGCTTCGTCAACGAATTCCGCGTCGCGACGTCGGGCAGCGGACCGTTCCACGGGGTCGCCGGGGTGTTCTACCAGAACGCCACCGGGCTCGCGTCGTTCAACCTCAACTTCCCGGGCCTCGTTCTAAACGGCGACACCCAGACCAAGACCCAGAACGAAGCCGTCTTCTCCGAAGTCAGCTACGAATTGTTCGACGGTAAGCTCGTCCCCCTCGTCGGAATCCGCTACTTCAACGACACGCGGAAAGCAGATTCGCTGACGAACGGCGTTCACGTCCTGACCAACGCCAACCCCGATGCGGTAACATGGCGCGCGAACCTTGCATATTACCCGAGCAAGCAATGGACGGTTTTCTTTAACGCGGGCACGGGCTTCCGCAGCGGCATCCTCCAGTCGCAGGCACAGGCGAGCGCGGTGACCGCCGATGGCGTCCCGAGCGGGCTTTCGCTTAGCCCCGATCGGCTGCGGAACCTCGAAATCGGGACGAAGGGGACGTTGTTCGACGGTCAGCTCCGTCTCGCCGTCAGCGCCTACGACATCAAGTACACGAACATCCAAAGCGCGTTCAACACGTCGATCGGGCTCGCCGCGTTCGCCAATCTCGGTGACGGCAAGAGCCAGGGCATCGACCTCGAGGCGACGTGGAAGACGCCGCTCAAGGGTCTGACGCTCTCGGCGATCGGCAACGTCAACGACTCGAAGTTCACCAAGGTGATCCCCGCGTTCACCGAGGCGAACACGCGGATCACCAACGGTTCGCGGCTGTTCTACACACCGCCGTTCAACGCCCGCGGCGACGCGACGTACGACCGCAAGATCGGCGATTACGACATGTTCGCCACCGCGTCGGCGACCGCGGTCGGGCGCGCGCGCAACGGCGACGCGACGGTCGTTTCGGTCAGCCCGTATCAGCTTTACTCGGCGAGCGTCGGCGTCAGCTTCGACCGTTACGAAGTTCGCGTGTTTGCCGACAACCTGTCCGACTATCGCGGGCCGACCTCGGCCAACGGTCCGACGCTGCTCGCCGGACCGCGCCCGCGGACGGTCGGGCTGACGTTCCGCCTCAACACGTGACAGACGCGGCGGGCTCGATGACGCGAGCCCGCCGCGTCCGGTCGGATCGAGACGCATCCCTGGCCCAACCCGCTTGAGTTTATCGACAACCGATTGCATTTGCCGGCTCGCGCGCTGCACGACCACCTGACCGGGGACTCCGAAGACATCATGGAAAGGGAAACCGATCGGGCGCGCCGAGCCCTCGCGACCTGCCTCGAACGAATTTACGGCGACAACGCGGGAGCGGTGTTCGCCAGGGCAGACGACCTGCTCGATCGCGCGGTCGCCGGTCGCGCCGCCGACCTTCAGGCACTCGATCGTTGCCGATCGGCGGATGCCGGCTGGGCGGCGCGATCTGGGGAAACCGTGTACGCCTTTTATGTCGGGCAATTTGCCGGGACGCTGGCGGGCGTCGTCGACAGGCTCGACTATCTGCAATCGCTCGGCATTCGCTGGCTGCATCCGTTGCCGCTGCTCAAGGCACGGCCGGGCGAGAGCGACGGCGGCTTCGCGGTCGCCGACTATCGCGAAGTCGAACCGCGGCTCGGTGATCTGGCAGCACTCGAACGTCTCGCCGCCGAATTGCGCCAGCGCGACATGGGGCTGATCCTCGACATCGTCTGCAATCACACCGCGCGCGAGCACGACTGGGCCGAGCGGGCACGCGCTGGCGATCCGCATTACCGCGCTTATTATCACGTCGTCGACGGCGCGGACGTCGCGGGATGGGATGCGGCCCTCGTCGACGTGTTCCCCGATACTGCACCGGGCAATTTCACCTACGACGCGGCGATGGCCGACTGGGTGTGGACGACCTTCTATCCGTATCAATGGGATCTCAACTACGCCAACCCCGCGGTCTTCCTCGAGATGCTCGATGTGCTGCTGTTCCACGCGAACCGCGGGGTGCAGGGCTTCCGCCTCGATAGCGCGCCGTTCCTGTGGAAGCGCGCGGGCACCACCTGCCGCAACCAGCCCGAAGCCTACGCAATCGTCGCCGCCTTCCGCGCTGCGCTCGATATCGCGGCGCCGAGCGTCGTCCTGCTCACCGAAGCAATCGAGAGCCCCGAGGACGTGACGCCGTTCTTCGGCGAAGGTGACACGAAAGGGAGCGACCTCGCGTACAATAACGGCGTGATGACCGCCTTGTGGGGCGCGCTGGCCGATCAGGACGCGATGATCGCGCGGACGATGATCGCTGCAGCGGCGGAGCGGCCGGACCACGCGGCATGGCTCAATTACGTCCGCTGCCACGACGATTTGATCTGGAACGCGCTCGCGGGACATGCGTCGCCAGCCGACCTGCAGCGCTGGTCGGACTTTTACGGCGGCGACGGTTTTTCGGGGGGACAGGCATTTCAGACCGTGCCGGGCGGGGTGCCATCGACCAATGGGATGACGGCGGCGCTGGTTGGGCTGGGGCGCCCCGATGTCGATCAGGGCGAGGCCCTTGCGCGGCTCAAGCTTCTGTATGCGACGATCCACGCGCTCGACGGCTGGCCGATGATCTACATGGGCGATGAGGTCGCGCTCGGTAACGACGTGACTTACCGCAACGATCTTGCGCGATGCCACGAAGGACGATGGCTCCAGCGACCGGCGATGGACTGGAGCCGGGCGTCAGCGACTGAGGCTCCAGAAGGACAAATGCGCGATGCAATTCGCATTTACGGTGCGGCGGCGCGCGCGCTGAACGCGCTCGGCGTTGCAGGCCGGGCGGTGCCGCTGGCGCTCGATTGCGCCGCTGTCCTCGGCTTTGTCCGCGACGATGGGCGCCGGTTCCTTTGCCTCGCCAATTTGTCGGCGGAGGCGCAGACAGTGCGGTGTCCGCGAGGCTGGGATGAAACTGGATCCGATGTGCTGACAAACCGGGTGATCCCGGCGGGTCCGGTCGACCTTGCGCCGTTTGAGGTCCTGTGGCGGCTCGCCGATCAATGAGCCGATACGCAGGCGTCGAAATCGGCGGGACCAAGGTCTTCGTCGCCTTCGGAAGCGGTCCGGACGACCTGAGTCCGCCGGTGCGAATCGCGACCACGACCCCGGAGCAGACGCTTTCTGCAATTGCAGACTTGGTCGCCCGGGAAATTGACTCAGCAGGCGTCGACGCGATCGGCGTCGCGAGTTTCGGCCCATTGCGCGTCGACCCCGCCGCGCCCGACTACGGCCATATGCTGCGAACGCCCAAGCCCGGCTGGTCGGGGACCGATCTGCTCGCACCACTGCGGGCGCTGGGGCTGCCGATTGCGCTCGATACCGATGTCGCGGGCGCGGCGCTTGGCGAAGGAACATGGGGATCGTGCCGCGGAATGCAGGACTACGCCTATGTTACGGTCGGGACTGGCGTCGGGGTTGGGATCATGGTCGCGGGTCGCCCAGTTCACGGCCGCCTCCACCCCGAGGCTGGACACCTGCTGGTCCGGCGCGACCCGGCTATCGACCCCTTTCCCGGTATCTGCCCGTTCCATGGTGACTGCCTCGAAGGGCTGATCAGCGGCCCGGCGATCGAGCGGCGGATGGGTCGACCGGGTGCTGACGTTTCGCCCGATCATCCGGTCTGGGAGCTGATCGCCGATTACCTCGCGCAGCTGGCGGCGACGCTGTGCTACGTCGCTGCACCCCAGCGCATCGTCCTCGGCGGCGGTGTCGGTCAGAACCCGCACGTGTTTGCCCACCTGCAAGCGCGCCTTTCCCGCCAACTCGCGGGCTATCTGCCAGATCTCGATGACCCCGCAGCGCTCGCCAGCCTATTGGTTCCCCCCGCACTCGGTGATCGGTCGGGCGTGCTCGGGGCGGTGGCTCTTGCCATCCAAGCGCAAGCACGAAGCGAGCGGTAGACGGCCGCCGCGAGCCTCGCGACGAACTTTGAGCAGTGATCGTCCCGGCCTGCGACACAAAAGCTATGTCTGAAAACAATCCATTGCCGACGTCTTTTTGGCGCGTTATCCTGACGTCAACGATCAGGCAAAAGCCTGGCGGCAGGGGGCGATTTCAGCGGCCGACGACTCCGGCACCGAGGCTCCCCCGGCATCTTTACTTTGATGCTTTTGATTTTGGGGAGATCTTGCGATGCGCCAACGCCTGTTCGAGTCGACCGCTTTCCTGTTGATAGCTGCCGCGCCGGTGGCCGCCTGGGGTCAATCCGCCGGAACCGCTGCGCCCCCGGGAGCCGAGCCGAGCCCGGCGGGAAGCGCGACGCCAGTGAGTACGGCGGCTGAATCGGGAGGCCTCGCCGAAATCACCGTCACCGCTCAGCGGCGCACCGAAAACCTCCAGAACGTCCCGATTGCAGCGACTGCGCTGTCGGGAAGTCAGCTCGAGGAGAAAGCGGTTACCCGGATCTCGGACCTCCAGTTCGCCGCGCCATCGCTGTCGGTGGTCGACGCCGGCCTGACCCAGTCGGTCAACATTCGCGGCATCGGCATCGCGAGCGGATCGCCCGCCGTTGCGAACGGCGTCGCGGTCTACATTAATGGCGTCTTCCAGCCGCCCCTGCTGACGACGTCGAGCTTCTACGACATCGGCAGCATCGAAGTGCTGCGCGGGCCGCAAGGGACATTGGTCGGATCGAACTCGACCGGCGGCGCGATTTTCATCAATTCGGCGGCGCCCGAACTGGACCGGGTCGGCGGCTTCCTCCAAGGCGCGCTCGGCAATTACAGCAGCGCTGCGGCGCAGGGCGCGATCAACGTGCCGCTGACCGACAATCTGGCGATCCGCGCGGCGGGGAACTACGAGCGCCACGACAGCTATTTCAACGATATCGGCACGTACCACAACCACCCGAACCGCCTCGACGAGAAGGCGGGCCGCCTCGGCGTGCTGTGGACTCCGGGAAACCTGCACGCGCTCGGCCATGTCGAGTGGATCGACAAGCAGACCGGGGGCTATGCCTATCGTCCGTTGCCGGGAACGCCGTACGGTGCCGGTGCGATCGGTGACATCCGCACGCTCGACCATGATGCGCCGACCTCGAACTACGAGCGTGGCTTTCTCGCCGATCTCGAACTGCGCTATCAACTCGCTGACGGCATCACCATCCGCTCGATGACAGGGTACACCAGCAAGCGGGTCACCAACCTCTACGATACCGACGGCACGGCGCTGAATACGGCGGCGACGCCGGCCCAAACCGAGGACCAGTTCGTCCGCGAACGCGAGGTGTCGCAGGAGATCAACCTGCTGTCACCGACGACGGGCCGCTTCAACTGGATCCTCGGCGGTTATTTCCAGCACAACATTATCAACGTCCGCATCCTAAATCACACCGGTGCTCCGGTCGATCCGACCCACATCGTCATCAACGACTACAAGACGACCGTCGGTGCGTTCGCGCAGGCGGGGTACAAGATCACCGACCGGGTCGAGTTCCAGCTCGGCGCGCGCTATTCGCATTACGCGGTGACACAGGATGGCGGGGTCGCGATCGGCTATGGCACCATCTTCGGCCCGACCGGGCTGACCGTGGCGAACCTTGGGAGCAACCACAAGGACGGCCGCCTCACCGGCAAGGCCAACGTCAACTTCCAGGTCGACGACGACAATCTCGTCTATGCCTTCGTCGCGCGCGGCTACAAGCCCGGCGGGGCGAACTCGTCGGTCTCGCAGTTCAGGCCGGAGACTGTTTGGGATTACGAAACCGGCTGGAAGTCGACGATGCTTGACAAGCATCTGCGGACCCAGCTCGGCGCGTTTTACATGAATTACAACGACTTCCAGTTTGATTTCGTCGACACGAGCACCGGCCAGAGCGGCGTGGTCAATGTCGCGAGCGCGAAAATCTACGGCGTCGAGGGACAGGTCCAAGCCAAATATGCCGGGTTCGATGTCGATGCGGGCTTCGCCTATGTTCATTCGAAGCTCGGCAGCCTGACCGCAGTCAATTCGCGGCTGATTCCGCCGGGAACGACGCTCGGGCCGCAGTGCGGGGCGATCCCGACCGCCGGCTGCACCAACTACGGGCCCTATTTCCAGCAGGCCGGCGGCGGGCCGAACCTGTTCTCGCCGAAGTGGAGCTACAACGTCGGCATCGACTACGAGATCGCGATCAAGGACGGCGTAAGCCTGACTCCGCGACTCAACTATGCCTTTGTCGGTTCGCAGTACGCCGGATATTTCTACACTCAACAGTTCGACACATTGCGCTCGCGCGGGCTGCTGTCGGCGCTCGTGACGTTGCGCGTCAAGAAGTGGACGCTTGAAGGATACGGCACGAACCTGACGAACAAGACCTATGTCAGCGGCATCACCGGGAATAATCAGTTCTACGGGCCGCCGCGTGAATATGGTGTCCGCGTCGCGGTGAGGTTCTGATTATGCCCAAGATCAAGGCGATGCTCCTCGTCGCCGGTTCGGTAATGGCGGCTTCTCTCGCCGGATCCGTCCAGGCGGCAGAGCCGGCGGATCGCTGCGCCGCGCTCGTACAGTCCGGCTGGGTCGCTTGGCCCGATCCGACGACGCGCATCATCAGCGCGGTGGGGCATGACGCAGAGGCGGCGCCAGCCCCGCGCCTGCCACCCGGCGTCCCGCCGATGCCCGCGCTCGAGCTGCCGGCGCATTGCGACGTGATCGCGACGATGCACGAACGCACCGGCGCCGACGGCCAGCATTATGCGATTCGCTTCCACCTGCGCCTGCCCGACAGCTGGAACGGCAAGTTCTTCATGCAGGGCGGTGGCGGCACCAACGGCGAGCTCGGCGACGCGATCGGACGCCTCAGTGGCGGGGCCGCGCCCGCGCTGGTCCAGGGCTATGCTGTCATGTCGCAGGATTCGGGACACGACAATGCGACCAACACCGTTCCGGCGCGCGGGGGCGTCTCGGCGTTCGGTCTCGATCCGCAGGCGCGCGCCGATTACGGCGGCACGTCGCTCCGCCCCACGGTCGAAGCGGCAAAGGCGCTCGTCGCCGCCTTCTACCAGCGCCCGCCGCAGAAGAGCTATTTCGTCGGCTGCTCGAAGGGCGGGCAGGAGGGGATGATGCTGGCAACGCGCTATCCCGATCTGTTCGACGGGATCGTGGCGGCTGCCCCCGGCTTCGCACTGCCGCGGGCGGCGCTGGCCGAGGCTTGGGACACGCAGGCGCTGGCTGGTGTCGTGCGGGCAAAAGGCGAGCCGGTGACGCTGGCATCGTTGGCCGGTACTTTCTCCGCCGCTGACGGGCAGCTCGTCCGTCGGGCCGTGCTCGCGGCATGCGACAAGGCCGACGGCGTAGTCGATGGGATCATCGCCGATTATACCCGCTGCACCTCCGAGCGCGTGCTGCCCGAGTTGGCGAAGATCACCTGTGCTGGAGGTAAGCAGGACTCGTGCCTGACACCGGCGCAAATCACCGCGCTACGCAAGATTCACGATGGCGCGCGCGATCCGAAGGGCAAGCCGATCTATTCGGGTTTCTACTGGGATGCGGGCTGGGGCGACGACGGCTGGCGGGTGTGGAAGACGGGAGCCGGGCCGGTGCCCTCGATCAACGTCGCGATGGGTAGTCCTTCGCTCGGCGCAGTGTTTACGACTCCGCCGACGCCTCTGCCTGAGGATAATCAGGCGAAGCTCGACTATTTGCTGCACGCTGACATGAACGCCGAAGCCGCGAAGATCTACGCGACCGGTAACGGCTTCACGCGCTCGGCATGGCAGGACATCGGCTCGCGCTCTGCCGACCTGTCGGCGTTCCAGAAGCGCGGCGGCAAGCTCGTCGTACCGCAAGGCGTGTCCGATCCGGTCTTCTCGGTCGAGGACACGATCGCGTGGTATAAAGAGGTCGACCAGCGCGACGGTGGCGGCGCGGCGGGCTTCGTGCGGGTCTTCCCCGTGCCCGGCATGGGGCATTGCCAGGGCGGACCGGCAACCGACGGCTATGACGCGTTCGGCGCCGTGGTCGCGTGGGTCGAGCATGCCAAGGCACCCGAGAGCCTGATCGCGACGGCCAACCCGCGCTCGCCGTGGCCCGGACGCACGCGGCCGCTCTGTGCCTTCCCCAAGGTCGCGCGATACGACGGGACCGGAGATGTGGAGAAGGCTGCGAGCTTCACCTGCTCGTGAGAGCGGGCCGGCCCTAAGCGCCGACGGCGGCGATCCGGTCGAGCAGGACGATCAATTGTTCGCGTTCGTGCGCGTCGAGGTGCGCCAGCATTGCTTCCTCGTGCGGAACGATGTGCGTGATGCAATCCGCGAGGGCGGCCTCGCCAGCGGTGGTCAGCGAGAGCGAAACGACGCGGCGATCGCCCACCGAGCCATTCCTTGCGACGAGGTCGCGGTCGACCAGCTCGTTGATCAGCGTCACCATGTTGGCACGCTGGATTCCGAGCGCGCGACCGACCGTGCCCTGGTTCATGCCCGGATTCGCGGCAATCACCGACATGATCCCGAATTGGACCTGCCGGATCTTCGTCGTTTGCATAGCGTTTGCGAAGTTCGCGGCGAAGGCAACCGCGGCGCGCCGAAGGTGATAGCCGGCAAAATTACCCAGGGCGCCAAGGTCGACAGGGCTCTCTAAGTCGTCACTCAATTGCATCTCGCTTCGTCATCTGGCCGCCGATCCGCAGGGTGGCGATCGACATGGATCGAAGCTGGGGTTGCCCCGGTCCGATCGGTCTTCTGCGCCCCTGTACTTGCGGAGTGCAGTTGTATCCAAGCTGTAAGTGCATGAGACCAGCGTGGCGGCGAACAGTCGCGCGGCCGGGTCACACCGCTGGTTGGAAAAGTCCGGAGATATCGTCGCAGTCGTCGATCGTCAGCAACCTGTGCGCGAGCAGCCCCGCCGCCGCACGTGACCAGGGCACCGATGCGCGTTCAGCGCATGCCACGAACTTCTCGACCATATCGGACACCGGGATCGAACGGGTTGGATGACCGAGTGCGATCGGGACGGCGGCCTCAACTGCTCGACCGTCGTCGAATACGATCTCGACGATACCGCCGATCGCCGTAGGGATGGCGGCAGGGTCAAATCTCGCCGACATTCGTGCCGCCATGGCGAGGACGTCGGCGTTGCCGCGCGACGCGGCGTCGAAGTCGTCGAGCCCGACCTCGCCCCTGACGAGTGCCAGCGCAACGGTGAAGAAAATGCTGAACTTCGCATCGATCGACGTCGTCGGAGCCCTTTTCCGCTCGGCCGGCATGACAAGCATCTGCTGGACCTCGCCGACGACGACAGTCGCGCTGGTGATCCGCCGCCAGTCGAAGCGCGGTGCCTCGCGCAGCCGCAATGCCGCTTCGATATAGGCGTGGGTGCCGCGACACGCGGGCCAGCGTTTGAACGTCAGTTCCGCTCCGTGGAAATATGTGCCGAGCCGGTCGGTGAGCACCTGCGGATCGTAGCCGCCGCCGGCGAATATCTGAAAAAAGCCGCCCTCTCCCTCGAAGGGTGTTTCAAATCCGACGACACCGTCGCGCGCAAGCTGCGCCGAAACGACCGCCGCCTGCGCCGGGAATGCTTCACGGATCGCCCGAATCGTCGTGCTGGTGCTGTATTTGATTTCGGCGGGCGCGGTTGCCTGGCACAAGACGAGCGACAAGGCGCCGCGTGTTGCCGCAGCGTCTAGGCCGATGATCCGCGCCGTTGCCGCCGTCGCGCCGAAAGCGCCGAGGATCGGGGGCGGATACGAGCCGGTCATCGGACGCGTAAGCGACGACGCAATCCGGCATGTCAGATCGCAGCCGATCGCCATCGCGGTTAGCAGTTCGCGTCCGGTCGTCGCGCGCGTCGAGGCCAGCGCGAGCACCGCCGGCACCAACGCCGCATTCGGATGGCATGGCGCGGCGTCGAACGTGTCCTCGAAATCGAGCGCGTGTGCCAAGGCGCCATTGGCGAACGCCGCCAGCGCAGGCGATGTCCGTTCATTCCGGCCAAGCAGAGTCGCCGGACCCGTACCCGCGGCCATCGCCAGCGCAGCGAATGGCGCGGCTTCGGGACTCATCTCGCTAGCGGCAAGCATGACACCGACTGCGTCGAGCAATGCCAGCCGCGTATTGGTCAGTGCGGCAGGTGGGATCGCCTCGAAAGCCGTTTCGGCGATATGTCGGCACAGCGCGTCGCTGAGCATTATCGAGCTGTCGCGAGCAACGGATCGATGCGGCACGCGAACGACGCGGCACGGTCTTGCGGTCCGACGCCGTCATAATGGGCTGACTGCGGGAATGGGCACAATGCGCGCGTCAGGACGACGTCGCCGTGCGCGATCTTGGCGGCGACGATACGGTCGGGCGCGCGGTCGTGCTCGACCCAGTCGATCACCGCCCACAGGATATCGCGCGACGGGTTAGCGGGCGTGGAGATCTGCCCCGATCCACCGAACTCGTCGGCTCCCGGGCCGCCATGGCAGTGGTACATGCCCGGGACCATCATCAGTCGAACCGATTTCGCGAGCTCCGCCGCACCGCCCTGCGCCGCCTCCAGTTCGCGATAATAGTCGATCGTTGGCCCCGCGATTACCGACGGGTCCTGCCATCCCTGATAGATCAGCGCCTTGCCGCCGCGCTTTATGAATGGCGCGATCGCGGTACTGTCCGCGCGCAGTTCGGGCATGATCGCATTGGCCTTGTCGAGGTCGGCGGTTCGGCGAAAGCTGTTCTCGTCCCAAGCTGGATCGTCGTATACCGCATCGGCCCACATCGCGCGGAGCAAAGGCGACGGCGGTCCCGGCCGGGTGCGGACGCCGGGCAGCAGCCCATGGTCCATAATGCGTCCGGTTTCGTTGCGCATCGGTGCAACAATCTCGGTCAGCATCGCGACCTTGGCCGGCGGCAGGCAGGCGCTGGCCTGCCCGGGCGCACATGCCAGCTGGGCGGGCGTGAAATGGCAGGCGAGCGGGTTCTCGACGATGCCGTCGCGGACACCATCGTTGGCGTCGCACGCCGCGTTCGACGCCCGCTCGTAGAGATCCCAGTCGGCGTCGGTCAGCGCCGCGGCTGCATTTTGCTTCTGGAGCAACGAGAACCACATCATCCGCACCGAGATCAGCGGCATATACGGCCCGGGAGCCCCGGCGACGACGCCGTCATAGTCACCGGCATAAAGCTGCATTTCCTTGAGCGCCTGTCGCCCGCCCCCCGAACAGCCGAGGAAATAGCTCCTGTCGGGGGCCTTGGCGTAATAGTCCGCCGCAAGCGCCTTTGCCGCTAGCGCGGTCAGGTGCGTCGCCCGGTGCTCGTAGTCGACCCGCGCCTTGGGGTCGGCCATCCACCTCGCCTGGCTGGACTTATGCCCGCTGTCGGTCGTCACCGTAGCGAAGCCTTCGCCAATCCGGCGGCTCATGTCGGTGTAGTTATAGACTCCGGCGTCCCCGCCAACCCCGGCGCCCAACAAGCGCCGGTTCCACTTATCCGCGTTGGGCAGCCACAGTTCGAAGCCGATATTGCCTTCGATCGTCCCCTCGACCCGGCAGAGCGGCACTTTGACCGGAAGCGGGCGGTAGAAGCTCGTCGTGTCGGGCTGCCAGCCCGCCGGCCCGGGCTCGATCGATCGCGCTGCGGTGATGACGACCGTTCCCGGATGCGGCCCAGCGAGCGCACCACAGTCTTGCGCCGCAGCGGGAAGCGCCCACGACGCGGCGCTGGCCGCGAGCGCTGCCGCCAGCGGCCGGCGCATCAGAACTTGACCCCCGCCGTCACGCTGATGAGCCGCGGGACGGGGTTCGCCGACTGCGGATCGTAGCCGCGCGTCGTGTCGACGAACGGCGGGTTGCGATCGAACAGGTTGCGTACATCGACCGACAGGGTGAGCTGGCGCGTCACGTCGAGGCCGACGTAAAGGTCGACCGTGTCATAAGCGCTGACCGTCTGGTTCGGTGTTACCGTCGTGTTGCGATACCCCGACAGGTGGTTGACCGTGACGCGGCCATGAAGCTTGTCGAGCTTGACTCCGACATCGGCCTGCATGCGGAACTTCTGCGGGAAGTTGATCGTGTTGCTCACGTCGATCTGCGGCGCACCGGGGACCGCCCGGAACTTGTATTCGGTGAAATAACTACCCTGGACCCCGGCATCGATCTTCGCATTCCCCATCGTCCAGTCGTAGTTCAGCCCGAAATCGATGCCGCCGACGAGCGATGAGCCGAGGTTCTGGCGGCGGCCATCGACAATGAACGAGACCGCCGACGTATTGATCGCGCTGTTGATCGGCAGGCCCGAGGTGACGAGCGCGTTGACCTGCGCCGCCGTCGGGTTGAGCGTCACGAACGACGCATAGATCGGGTTGGTCAGGATGCCCGCAGTGCCGCGCAGCGCCTGGATCTGGCTCTTATAGTCGATGTGGAAATAGCTCGCCGTCGCGACGAGGCCGGGGAAGCGGACCGGCGCGATCTCGATCCCGCCCGAATAGGTCGTTGCGGTTTCGGGCTTGAGCTGCGGATTGCCGCCTGCGATGCCGATGCCGGTCAGGTTGCCGTTGGGGCCCGGCAGCGTGTCGTAATACAGCCCGGCACCGCCCGCGACGGTCGAGACCTCGGTGAAGGTCGGCGCGCGGAACGACGTGCCATAACTGCCGCGGAAGGTGACGCCGGCAATCGGCTTGTAGGTCACGCCAACCTTGGGATTCGTCGTGTCGCCGAAGTCGCTGTAATGTTCGTAGCGCCCGGCGAGCGAGAGCGACAGTTCCTGGATGCCGTCGATCGCGTTGGGGCCGGCGAAGATCGGCACGTATAACTCGCCGAACGCCGCCTTGACGTTACGCGTCCCCGCGTCGCGGATATGGGCCTGTGCCGCGCTGGTGCCGACAGTCAGGTCGGTGAAGGTGTATTCCTTGCGGTACTCCCCGCCGACCGCGACGCGGACGTTGCCGCCGGGCAGGTTGAACAGCGATCCGGCGAGCTGGACGTTGCCGACATCGAGCCGGGTGGCACCGGCGATGATGAAATAGTTGTCGTTGATGCGCCGGAGCGTCGCCGGATTGTTCGGGCCGCCGACGACGTTGAGCGCGGTGGCCGGGTTGGTGTCGGCGAGCGCGGTCGCGAGCGCTGCGGAGTTCACGCCGAGACGGCGATCGGCGATATCCTTCGACTCGCCGTGCGCATAATAGGCCGTCGCCACCCAGTCGCTGAACAGCTTGGCTTCGACGCCGCCCGACAGGTTCCACGAATAGCTGTGGTACGGATTGCGGTCTGCACCGAGCTCGGGAAGCAGCGAGTAATTTACCGTCTCGGACGTCAGACCCGGGACGGGCGAAACAAAGAAAGGATTGGTGTTGCGGACCGTCGCGGTGAACGTATCTCCCGTCCCCAGCGAGATGCCTTCGCGGTACGAGTAATATCCATCGGCGAACAGCCGGACCCGATCGCCGATTTGCTGGCTGACGTTGCCCACCAGGCTGGCGCGCTGCTGCTGGGGGATGACCGCGTCGTTGGTATTGTAGAAGCAGCGGTTGGCGGTCCCGGCGACCAGTGAACCGACATTCGCGCGCGTCACGCCGCCGGTGGGGATCGCATAGGTGCTGCCACCCGCGGTAATAGTTCCCGGATTGCAGAATGTCGTCCGCAGGTCGCGCCCGCCGCGATTGACATTATTGTCCTGGTAGAAGGGCAGGTCGCCGCCGATCAGTGCGTCGTTGCGAGTATATTCGCCCGCGAGCATCGCCGAGCCGGTCGCCCAGGTCTTGCCGACGATGCCGGCCGCCTGCTGCTCGTTATAGCCGCCTTCGGTCAGTCCGCTGCGCAGGCGGAACTCGGCGCCGTCGACCTTCTTGCGCAGGATGAAGTTGACGACTCCGGCGATCGCGTCGGATCCGTAGATCGCCGACGCGCCGTCGGCGACGACCTCGACGCGTTCGAGGGCGATCGACGGCAGGACTGCCGGATCGGTGTACTGGCCCTGCGTGCCCTGCGGCGGAAAGCGCTTGCCGTCGTACAACAGCAGCGTCGCGTTGGTGCCTATACCGCGCAGGTTGATACCCGCCCCGCTGGTCGCATTGGCTTGCCCGTTCTGTGCCGAGCCGCCGTTGCGGTTGGTCCCGAGGCCAACGACCTGCGGCAGGCGGCGGAGGAGATCGTTGGTCGAGATCACCGGCTCCTCGGCGATCTTCGCCTGGTCGATCGCGATGACGTTCGATCCGGTCGCGGTGACGCCCCGAATGCGGCTGCCGGTGACAACGATGTCGGCGTCGGCGGCGCTCGTGTCGGGGGCGCCCGCGGCGGCTGTCGCCGAGGGAGTGGCCGCGACCGCTTGGTCGCGCGGCTCGGCGGTCTGGCCGAAACCCGGTGCCGCGAAAACTAACGCCAAGGCGCTTCCGGCGATCGTTGCCGTCCGATGCGTTTGCAGAATGTGGTGCATGTCACTCCCCTTGTGCTGAGCCGGTGCGTCTCTGCGGACACTGCGGCGGTGATTCCGATGAAACGGTGTTACTGAGCTTCGGCGAGCGCTCTTCGCCCGGCGGCACCGATCCGGGGTGCGACCGACAGCAGCACGATCGCGCCGATCAGGATGACCGCGCCAATAAGTTCGGCGGAGCTGGGCATCCGCAGGCCCCAGCCCCAGGCGAGGAGGATTGATCCGGCGATGCCGGCGAGCAGGCTCGACGCGCGTTCGAGCGGAACGCAATAAGCGTTCTCGCGGACATCGAGCAGGATGATCGCCGAGAAGATCGAGATCGCCGTCAGCGTGACCGCGATCAAGGCGATCCAGACCATCACCGGATCGCTCCAGATGGTGATGAAGCCGAAGCCGAGTTCACCCGATTGGCCACCGATGCCCGATGCCGAGACCGCCGCAAGCAGCGCGACCGACAGCGGCAGCGCGACGATCTTCTCCTCGACGAAATAACGCCGGACCGACGCTGGCTCGCCGGTCTTGGCGACACGGGTCATCACCGCGAGGCGGATGAAGTAGCCGAGCGTGTAGAGGACGACGGTCAGGATCGCCAACGGCGGCAGATTGAGCCCGCCGCGCGCGTGGAGCGTGATCGCCAGCGCGAGCGCGACGAGGCCAAGCGCGGTCCAGCTCCACCACCGGACGCGGCGGCCATAGATGAGGTCGACCAGCGGCGCGATGATCAGGATGTCGCCGCGCATCAGCAGCTGGATGAACGGGATGCTGACGCCCTTGAAGGTGAACGACAGCGGCACGGTAAACAGGATCAGCGCGGTGCCGATCCCCGACAGGACGGTATAGCGGGTCGGCACCGGCAAGGTGCGCCCCGCCACCGTTACGGTATGCGCATCGCGGTACCAACCCGCCAGCCAGATGAAGAGATAGGTCAGGATCGCGTTGAGGATCAGCGAGGCCGGTAGCGTTTCGAGGCCGGTCAGCGGCGGCACGCCGGCCCCGCGGGGCAGGCTGGTGATCAGCTTGGTGATGATGACGTTGGGCAGATAAACGAGGAAATAGACGCCGACATACGCCTCGAGCGGAAAGGCGCGCCGCGCGCTCACGCCGCCAGCTCCAGCTCGACCATGTCGTTGCAGCTGCGATACCGCGCGTTGAGGCCGGCCTCGACTGTGACTGCGGTCATATAGTCGACAATCTCGGCGTGGCGCGCCGAACCGCGATCGACGAAGCGGGGGACCGCGTCGGTGCCAATGTCGAGCGGCAGGAAGCCGGCCCGGACAAGCTTGCCGTCGGCGATCTCGAGACGCGCGACCATCGACGCCCGCGCCGCGTCGGGGAAGTTGTACAGGCTGTCGAAGTCGGGCTCCCACACCTCGGCGAGGGCGCGAATTTCGTTGAAGCTCGCCGACGCCGCGTGCGCCGGGTCCATCCGCAGGTCGGTCGCGAAGTTGCACAGCGAGTAGAACACCGGCTTGCCGTCGATCACTTCGCAGCCCTTCAGGATATGCGCGTGCCCGCCGAGAATGACGTCGGCACCCGCCTCTACCGCGGCGCGGGCGACGTCGCGCTGATAGTCGGCGATGCTCGCGCGGACGAAATGGATGCCCCAGTGCTGCGAGACGATGACGATGTCGTTTGCCGCCTTGGCCGCGCGGATGTCCGCCACCATCGCCGCAAGGTCGCCGCGATGAGGGTAGGTGTGGATGCGCGGCGGCGTCCCCGGCTGATCGTGCTCGATCTGCTCGTAGACAGTGAAGGCGCGCATCGGCGCACAGCCGGGGCGGCGCTCGTCGGCCCAATACGCCTGTGGCAGGATGCTCGAATAAGCGAGGAAGGCGACCGTCGTCCCGTCGGGCAGCGTGAAGCGCGCGGGTGTCCGCGCCGCGGCGATGTCCGGACCCGCGCCGACGACCTGCATCCCCGCGTCGCGCAAGTGGCGCTGCGTCTCGGCGAAGGCTTCGTTGCCCCAGTCGAGGACGTGGTTGCCGGCGCACGAGATGACGTCGAAACCCGCGCGCCCGAGCGCTGCTGCGCCCTCTGGCCGTGCGAGGACGGCATGCCGTGCCTGCGGCAAGCGCGTCCCGTGCGCGGCGAAACTCGTCTCGAGCTGGCCGAAGACGATGTCCGCCGCCGACAGCACGTCGCGCGTCGCGACGAAGCTCTCGTCGTAATCGGCGCGGTCCATCGCGAGATCGCCGGTGGCGAGGACGATCGCGGTCAAGCGGGGGTGCCGAAGGTGATGGGCACACGCAGCGCGCCGATCTCGGGAAAGCGCGTCGGCGCAGGCTCGCCGGCGAGCGAGAATGATGGCGCGGCCTTGAGGAGCTCGTCGACCGCGACGATCAGTTCGAGCCGGGCGAGCGCGGCACCGACGCACGAATGCGGACCGCGGCCGAACGCGACAGAGTCCTTCATATTCGGCCGGTCGATGCGGAAGGTGTCGGCTTGCTCGAAAACCTCCTCGTCGCGGTTGGCCGAGGAATAGACCAGCGCGATCGGCTCGCCGGCGGGGATCGTCCGGCCGCGGATCGTGACGTCGTGGATCGCTGTCCGGGCGAAGCCGCGATACGGCGTGTAAAGGCGCAGCAGCTCGTCGATCGCGTCGGGCAGCAGTTCGGGGGCGGCGCGCAGGCGCGACTGGAGCTCCTGGTCGCGCGCGAGATGGACCGCGATCGATCCGATCATCACGCTCGGCGCGATCAGCCCGACGACGAGGACCTGCCGGATCGTGCCGACGATCATCTCGTCGGGCAGCGGCTCGCCGTCGTCGCGGGCGGCGAGCAGCGCGCTTGTGGCATCTTCGTCGACCGATAACGGCGCGGCGCGGCGGTCGGCGACGACCTGCCTCGCCATATCGTAGAGGAGCAGGCTGGTTTCCTTGGTTGTCACCAGGTCTGCCGACTGGACCGCGATATTATACTTCCGTCCGGCATCGGTCAGCGCTTCGATCGCCGCCGCGTCGAGGTTCATCCAGTGCGCGAAAATGGCGACCGGCATCGGCGCCGAATAGTCGGCGCAGACGTCGCCGCCGCCTTGCGCGACCATCGTTGCAAGCAAGCCGCGGCAGATCTCGCGCATGACCGGTTCGAGCCGGGCAACGCGCTTTTCGGTCAGCAGCGGCGCGAGCGCACGGCGGTACGGCGTATGCTCGGGCGGATCGAGGTGGAGCGGCGGGCGGCGGCCGGTGAAGGCGACTTTCGGCACGACGTTCTGCTTCGACGTCTGGAATGTCCGCCAGTCCGACGCGGCCGCGACGACATCGTCGTGCTTCATCAGCGCCCAGAAGCCGCCCCAGGTGTCGCTATGCGCGACTGGGCAGGTCTCGCGCAGCGTGCGATATTCGACCTGTGCGCTGTCGAACGTCTCGGGCTGCAGCGGGTTAAAGTCATTCGACATAACAATGCCGTACGAGGGCGTGTAAGCGCTTGCAAGCGTATTTTTGCGGTGGTCGCGTAATCTGCTCTATGCTGACCGGTGATGCAGCCCCCGTCCGACCGCGCGCGTGTGCCTCGCCTCGAAGAGGTCGCTGCTCTTGCCAATGTCTCGTCGGCGACGGTCTCGCGCTATTTCAATTCGCCGGGTATCGTTGCGCCAGCGACGGCCCAGCGGATCGAGGCGGCGATCGCGGCGACCGGCTATCTACCGAACCTGACCGCGGGCGCGCTCGCGTCGAGCCGATCGCGGCTGATCGCGGCGCTGGTTCCCGACATCGCCCAGTCGATTTTCAACGACACGATGGAAGCGATGATCGACGCGCTGTCGGTCGAGGGCAATAGCGTGATCCTCGCCCTGACCGGGACAACCGATGGCCGCCTCGGCGCGCAGATCAATGCGGCGCTGTCGCGGCGGGTCGATGCGATCATTCTGACGGGCATCGTCGCCGATGCCGCGATCCGAGCGCAGCTTCGCACCAGCCGGGTGACGGTGATCGAAACCTGGGGCCTGCCCGACGATCCGATCGACATCGCGATCGGGTTTTCGCACCGTGCGATCGGTGACGCGCTGGCCTGTTTCCTGCGGGATCGCGGATATCGGCGGCCGCACCTGATCGTGCCGCGCTCGCCGCGTGCGGAACGGCGCGCCGCCGCGTTTGCCGAGCGCTGGATCGCCGACGGCGGTGAGCCGCCGACCCGGTTCGAGGTCAACGTTCCGAGCCACTTCGGCCAGGGGCGGCTGAGCTACCGCGGTCTCGCCGATCTTGCAGTCCAGCCCGACGTCGTCGTCTGCGGCTCGGACTGGATCGCGCAGGGGCTGATCGTCGAGGCGCAGGTTGCCGGGGTTGCCGTACCCGCCCAGCTCGCGGTCACAGGTTTCGGGAATTTGCGAATGGCGGGCGACATGCGGCCGACGATTACCTCGGTCGATGTCGACGGCGCCCGCATCGCCCACGAGGTCAATCGCGTGCTGCGATTGCGCGCCGCCGGGACCAAGCTGGCCGAACGGTCGATCGACGTCGGCTTCCGCATAATCGCCCGCGAAAGCGCATGAAAGGGCTTGCATCGCTAGTGGCCTGCGAACAGTATTGCGACATAACAAGACGGAGAAACGCGATGCGGGGATGGATTCGACTGATTGTCACGTCGGCACTGGCGACGAGCGCGGCATGTGCGCAGCCGGTCCCGATCATACCGCCCGCCGACATGGCGCGGATGGCTGTGGCGCGCGCGGCGGCCGATGCGATGCCCGACACACCGGGAACCGGCCCCTACCCCGCGATCAAGACCGTCGAGCCGGGCCTGCCCGACCACGTCGTCTATCTTCCCGCCGACCCGGCCAAGCTCGGGTCGCGCAAGCTCGGTGTCCTTGTCTGGGGCAACGGCGGGTGTAGCGACGATGCCGCGAGCGCCCGGCAGCACCTCGCGGAGATCGCCAGCCACGGCTATGTCGTCATCGCACCGGGCAAAATCCTGTCGGGCCCCGGCGCGCCGCGCCGCCCCGCGCGGTCTGCTCCCGAGCCGCTCGGCATCAAGACCGACACGGCGCAGGTCGCCTCCGGGATCGACTGGGCACTCGCCGAAAACAACCGCGCGGGCAGCCCGCTCTACCATCGGATCGACCCGGCGCTGGTCGCGGTCTCCGGCCATAGCTGCGGCGGCCTGCAAGCGCTTCAGATTGCCGCTGACCCGCGCATCCATGCGGTAATCATCCATAACAGCGGCGTCTTCACCGATGGCGGCAACCCGATCGCCGGGCTCAAGGTCGACAAGATGCTGCTGAAGACGCTGCACACGCCGGTACTCTATGTCATGGGCGGCCCCGGCGACGTCGCATTTGCCAACGGCAGCGACGATTACGACAAGATCACCGTCGTTCCGGCGATGCTCGTCAGCCACGACACCGGGCATGGCGGCACCTTCGGGCTGGCGAACGGCGGCGACAACGCGCAGGTCGCGGTCGCGTGGCTCGCCTGGCAGTTGCGCCATGATCCGGCGGCGGCACATTGGTTCAAGGGCGCCGACTGCCGCCTGTGCACCGACAAGGCCTGGACGGTCCGCAAGAAGGGCATCGACTGACGCCCCGCGCCGCGTCTAGCGACAGGCCCCGTCGCGGATGCACGGGCGCAGCATCGGCGGCGGATCGTAGGCGACGAATCCGGCGGGACGGACCGGCCACCGCCCGGTATCGATGCGGGTCTCGAGCTGGTGCAGCGACGCGAGCACGGTCGGCGTCGTGAAGGTGCAATGGCCCGCATCCGCCACCCACAGGCCGCTCGTCATCCCTGGCGCGCGATGTTCCGCCGCCTCGAGATAGGCGCGCTGGAGCGACGGCGAGGTCAGCCCGTCGCCGATATTCTGCACCGCAAGCGTCGGCACCGTGGGCCGGGCGTTCGGCGTATAATGGTCGAGCATATAGCGCGTCGCGGCGGGGTCGGCGGCTACCCGCGATCCGGCATTGAGCGCGTCGAGGTCGCGGTTCAAGTCGAGACCGGCGGCGGCGTATAGTTTGGCGACAAGCGGGTGACGCCCGGAAAGCGCCAACTGCGCCCGGTAATCGACCCCGGTGTTCGACGAGAACACCCCGTGCGCGCGCTGCTCCTGATCGACCCGCGGCAGGAACGCGCCCATCGCAAACGTCTTCGCCATCTCAGCCTGCTGGGCAGCGGCGTCGTCGTCGGCGGGGCGCGGGCCGTCATGCGTCGTCCAGCCGGGCAGCCCCGCCAGCACCGCCGCCAGCGCAACGCGCGCGCGCCCCGCCGGGGTCGCCTGCGCTTCGGCCAGAACCGCCGCTACCCGGTGTGCGTTGTCGACGTCGTTGTCGACTCCGGTCAACCGGATCGCCGAGTCGGGTGCGAGCAGAGTGCGGAAGGCATACGCGCCGTCGAGCGCCATGTTCATCATTCCCACAGCGCCGCCGATCGACCCGCACATCGGCAGTGCCCCGTCGATCAGGCGACGCGGTCGCTCGGCGAGCGCGACCGTCACCAGCGCGCCCATCGAATAGCCCCAGGCGATCGTCCGCTTCGGTCGCGAAAATCGCTCGGCGAACGCCGTGATCGTCGCTTCCTGATCGGGGATCGCCGTCGCCAGCGCCCAGCCGCCCTCGGCATAGCTCGATCCCGCGAGCGCATAGCCGGCGGCGAGCAGCGCCGCGCGCGACGCCGCTGGCGCATCCTCGGCGGCGGGACGCGTCCGGGAATAGCCGTGCGACCACAAGAGCAGCGTGCCGTTCCAGTTCGGCGGCACCGTCGCGCGCCAGCTTGCGCCATCGACGAGCTCACCCGTTTCGGACCGCGCGGCGGAAGTTGCCGGTGCCTCCGCAGCCGCGACCGGAGCGGAGACGAGCAGGAGCGCGACGCCGATCAGGCCAGACGGGTGACGGCCGCGTCGGCCCCGAAGGGTGTCGGCTATCCGCATCGCGGACTCCTTTCTGCGGCGGACAGGCGGACGATCGCCCGCTCCGCGCCCGTCAACTCAGGCGCGCTGCTTGCTGGTGTCGTACGCCCCGAGGCCGGGCTTGAAGGTCTTGTCGTCGATAAACTGCTTGATGCCTTCCTTGCGGCCGTGATTGTCGTAGCTGTTCGCCGCTTCCTGCGCGCGGATGAGGTAATCCTCGGCGTCGTCGTAGCTGAGGACGCCGATGCGGCGGACCGCATCCTTAGTCGCCTTGAGCGCGACCGGGTTCTTCTTGAGCAGGACATCCGCGACCTCGGCGACCCGGTCCTTCAACGCGGCCAGGGGCAACGCCTCGTTGACCAGGCCCCATTCGGCCGCCGTCTTGCCGTCGACGTTCTCGCCCATCATCGCGTGGTACATTGCCTTGCGGAATGGCATCAGTTCGGTCGCGACCTTGGTCGCGCCGCCGCCGGGGAGAATACCCCAGTTGATCTCGGACAGGCCGAACTGCGCTTCTTCGGCGGCGAAGGCGAGGTCGCACGCGAACAAGGGGCCATAGCCGCCGCCGAAGCACCAGCCGTTGACCATCGCGATCGTCGGCTTCTGGTACCAGCGCAGGCGGCGCCACCAGCCGTAAGCCTCGCGCTGCGCGTCGCGCGTCGCGCCGAGCCCCTTCGCCTCGGTCTCGCGGAAATACTCCTTGAGGTCCATTCCGGCCGACCATGCGGTGCCTTCGCCCGACAGGACGAGCACCCCGACGTCGTCGCGGAATTCAAGTTCGGCGAGCACCGCCATCATGTCGCGGTTGAGCGTCGGCGACATGCAGTTGCGCTTGTCGGGGCGGTTGAAGCGGACCCAGGCGATGCGATCGACGACGTCGTACGCGACGGTTCCGGTGTTGCTGGTCTCGGTCATGGCGGTTCCCTGTTGTCGATTGCGATCGATCAGATCGGATAATGTCCGGGCTGCGTCTCGATCGTGATCCAGCGTAGTTCGGTGAAGCTGTCGATCCCGGCCTTGCCGCCGAAGCGGCCATAGCCCGACGCCTTGGTCCCGCCGAACGGCATCTGCGCCTCGTCGTGGACGGTCGCGCCGTTGACGTGGCAGATCCCCGACTTGATCTGACGGGCAACACGAAGTCCGCGCGCGGTGTCACGGGTGAAGACCGCCGCCGACAGGCCGTATTCGGTGTCGTTCGCCAGCACGATCGCCTCGGCTTCGTCCTGGGCGCGGGTGATGCCGACGACTGGGCCGAAGCTCTCGTCGCGGAACAGCGCCATCGCCGGGGTGACGCGGTCGACGACGTGCGCGGGCATCAGAACACCATCGCTCGCGCCGCCGATCACCAGCGTTGCACCGGCAGCGACGGCGTCGTCGATCAACCCCGCGACATGGTCGACCGTCTTGCGGTCGACCACCGCGCCGAGCGGCGCCTTGCCCTCGCGCGGATCGCCGACCGCCATCGTCGCGACCTTGGCCTTGAATCGTACGACGAAGTCGTCGGCGACCGCGTCGACGACGATGATCCGCTCGGTCGACATGCAGATCTGTCCTGAATTCATGAACGCGCCGAACGCCGCCGCCTTGACCGCCTCGTCGAGGTCGGCGTCGTCGAGGACGATCAGCGGAGCCTTGCCGCCGAGTTCGAGGAGGCACGGCTTGAGCTGCTGCGCCGCGCGCACGGCGATGATCTTCCCGACTGCGGTCGACCCGGTGAAGTTGATCCGCCGGACCGCGGGATGGTCGATCAGCGCGCCGACGATCCCGGCAGCGTCGGCGGGCGCGTTGGTGACGATGCCGACGGCGCCGTCGGGCAGCCCCGCCTCGACGAACGCCTCGACGATCAGGCTATGGGTGCGCGGGCATTGTTCGCTCGCCTTGAGGACGACGGTGTTGCCGCACGCGAGCGGGACCGCGATCGCGCGGACGCCGAGGATGATCGGCGCATTCCACGGCGCGATGCCGAGGACGACCCCGACCGGTTCGCGGAGCGCCATGGCGATGCAGCCGGGCTTGTCCGACGGGATGACCTCGCCCGAAATCTGGGTCGTCAGCGCCGCCGCCTCGCGAATCATGCCGGCGGCGAGCGCGAGGTTGAACCGCGCCCAGCCCTCGGTCGCGCCGATCTCGCCCATCATCGCGTCGACGAACTGCGGCGCGCGGGCTTCGAGCGACGTCGCCGCCTTCATCAGCAGTGCGCGACGGGCGTTGGGGCCGAGGACCGACCATGCGGCGAACGCACCCGCTGCCGCGTCGGCGGCAGCATTGGCATCGGCGACCGTCGCCGCCGGCATCGTCGTCGCGACGCTGCCATCGACGGGGTTGAGACGATCGAAGGTGGCGTGCGGAGCCTGAGCCGTGTCGTCTCGAACAACCGATGCAGCTAGAGTCATCGTCACTCCCCAATCTTATTGTTATGAGACATAGCATAGATTGTCGCGGCTGCAAATCGGACTTTAGTCGCGAGTTTGGTCGCCAGGGTTGCGGCAAAAGGTCAAAGCGGCAGGCCGACGTAATTCTCGGCGATGCTCGCCTGCGCCGCCGCCGAGGTCGCGATATAGTCGAGTTCGGCGTGCTGCATCCGGCGCTCGAACGGTCCGGCGTCGGGAAAGCGGTGCATCAGCGACGTCAGATACCAGCTGAAGCGCTCGGTCTTCCAGATGCGGCGGAGCGCGCGCGCCGAATAACCGTCGACCCCGGCGGTGTCGCCGCGCGCGAACCAGCCGATCAGCGCCTCGGATAGATAGACGATGTCCGACGCGGCGAGGTTCAGCCCCTTCGCGCCGGTCGGCGGGACGATGTGCGCGGCGTCGCCGGCGAGGAACAGCCGCCCGCGCCGCATCGGCTCCGAGACGAACGAGCGCAGCGGCGCAATCGACTTCTCGATCGACGGGCCGCGGGTGACGCCACGCGCGATGTCGGGGCCGAGGCGGGTTTCGAGTTCATCCCAGAACCGGTCGTCGGACCAGTCTTCGACGCGCTCGTCGTTGCCGACCTGGACATAATAGCGGCTGCGCGTCGGCGAGCGCATCGAGGCGAGGGCGAACCCGCGGTCGTGGCTCGCGTAGACGACCTCGTGGTGGCACGGCGCGACGTCTGCAAGGACGCCGAGCCAGCCGAACGGGTAGGCGCGGTCGCAATATGTGCCGCCGATCGCAGCGCGCGACGGGCCGTGGAAGCCGTCGCATCCGGCGATGACGTCGCATTCGATCGTCTGCGCGACGCCGTCGACGGTGAAGGTCAGCGACGGGTGGTCGCTGTCGACGTCGTGGAGCGCGACGTCGCCCGCCTCCCAGACGATGTCGAGCCCGGCGGCGGGGGCGGCGTCGATCAGGTCGCGGGTGATCTCGGTCTGGCCGTAGGCGGTGACGTGCTTGCCGGTCGAGCCGACGATGTCGACCGGGATCACCGCGCCGTCGTTGACGAGGGTGAGCCCGTCGTGGGGCAAGCCCTCGACCTTGAGCCGCGCGTCGAGGCCGAGCCGCGCGAGCAAGTCGGTCATCGTCGCTTCGAGGATTCCCGCGCGGATGCGCGATTCAACGCGTACCTGGCTGGTCCGCTCGACGACGATGCACGCAATCCCGGCCTGGCGCAGCGAATGGCCGAGGAGGAGTCCCGCCGGACCGGCACCGACGATCGCGACCTGGGTCTTCAAGCGAACGATCGCTCGCCGGATGTCGCCAGCTGCTTTTCGAGCGCGTCGAGGACGCGGTAGCACGGCAGCACCTGCGCGACGCTGCTGTTCGGCTCGCGGCCCTCGCGGATCGCGGCGATGAACTCGCGGTCCTGAAGCTCGATGCCGTTGACCGATACGTCGACCTTCGACACGTCGACCGGCACGTCCTTGCCGGTGAACAGGTCGTCGTAGCGCGCGAGCCACGTCCCGGTGTCGCCGATGTAGCGGAAGAAAGTGCCGAGCGGCCCGTCGTTGTTGAAGCTCAGCGACAGCGTGCAGATCGCGCCGCTTTCGCTTTTCAACTGGATCGACATGTCCATCGCGATGCCGAGTTCGGGATGAAGCGGCCCGGCGAGCGCGTTCGCGGCGACGATCGGCCCCGCCTGATACGCGAACAGGTCGACGGTATGCGCTGCGTGGTGCCACAACAGATGGTCGGTCCACGACCGAGCCTCGCCCTTGGCGTTGATGTTGCGGCGACGGAAGAAATACGTCTGGACGTCCATCTGCTGGAGGTTGAGCTCGCCCTTCGCGATCAGCCCGTGGATATACTGGTGGCTCGGATTGAACCGCCGCGTGTGCCCGACCATGCACGTCAGCCCGGTCGCCTGCGCCTTGGCCAGCACCGCCTCGGCGTCGGCGAGGCTGTCGGCGAGCGGGATCTCGACCTCGACATGCTTGCCCGCGTCCATGCACTGGATCGCCTGCGCGGCGTGCATCTGCGTCGGGGTGCACAGGATGACCGCGTCGACGTCATCGCGTGCGAGCGTCTCGGCCAGATCGGTCGTCGCATGGTCGATGCCGTACTTCGCCGCGATCGCCTGCGTCGGCTCGAGGTTCCGCCCGACGAGCGAGGTCACCGTCACCCCGTCGATCAGCTTGAGCCCGTCGAGGTGCTTCTCCCCGAACGCCCCGGCCCCGGCGAGCGCGATCCTCACGACGTCTTCTCCAGGACCATGTGGCCGACGGCGGTGTTCGACGCCGGGACGCGGTAAAAGCGGTGAAGCTCGCGGATATCGGCACCGAGTGCGCCGCGCATGATCAACCACATCACCAGCTCGATCCCCTCCGACCCGGCTTCGCGCAGATACTCGATATGCTGCATCGTCCGCAGCCGCTCGGGATCGGCGGTCAGGTCGTCGAGGAATTCGTTGTCGAAGGTCTTGTTGATCAGCCCGGCGCGCGGGCCCTGCAACTGGTGGCTCATCCCGCCGGTGCCCCAGATCTGGACGTTGAGATCCTCGGGGTACGACTCGACCGCCCGCGCGATCGCCTCGCCGAGCCGCCAGCAGCGGTTGCCGGTCGGCGGCGGATACTGGACGACGTTGACCGCTAGCGGAATGACCTTGCACGGCCACGCCGCGGGCTGGCCGAACATCAGCGTCAGCGGCACCGTCAGGCCGTGGTCGACGTCCATCTTGTTGACGATCGTCAGGTCGAATTCGTCGAGGATGCACGACTGCGCGATGTGCCACGCAAGGTCGGCATGGCCCTCGACGACGGGGACCGGGCGCGGGCCCCAGCCCTCGTCGGCGGGTTGGAAGCTGTCGGCGCAGCCGATCGCGAAGGTCGGGATCATCTCGAGGCTGAACGCGCTCGCATGGTCGTTGTAGACGAGGATGACGACGTCGGGCTTTTCCGCCTTGAGCCACGCCTTGGTCCAGTCGAACCCGGCGAACACCGGCGCCCAATACGGCTCGGCGGTCTTGCCGTTATCGACGGCGGCGCCGATCGCGGGGATGTGGCTGGCGGCGATGCCGGCGGTAAGGCGGGCCATCAGATCGTGCTCCCGGTCGTCTCGGCGGCCTCGGCAGCAACTGCGGCGAGCGCCGCGTCGCGCTTCGACCGCAGCCCCTCGGGCGAGCGGCCACCGGCAATCATCATTTCGTTGTGCGCGTCGACGCTTGCCCCGGTCATCGTGCTGACCGCCTGGACGAAGCTCTGGCCGTCGGTCGAGAAGATCTTGGCGAGAAAATAGATGTTGCCGCCCTCGTCGATCGCCGCGTTGTAATCGCGCGTCAGGACTGCGCTACGCTGCGCCGGGGTCAGCTGCCAGTCGTCGAGATACGCCGCTTCGTCGGCCTTGAAGCGCGCGCGATTGTCGGCCTTCATCAGCGACATGCAGAACTGGTTGAGGTGATACCCCTTGCGGCTGCGCGCGGCGGTGAAGACGCGCGTGCCGGGGATATCCTCGAGCTCGGCGAGATAGGCGTGGATATCGGTCGTCATTGTCCGCGGGCCTTTAGTTGCGCATCGAGGCGCGGGAAGACGCGGCGGGCGTTGCCCTCGTAGACCGCTTGGCGGGTCGCATTGTCGATTGGCAGCGCGTCGACGTAGCGCTTGGTGTCGTCAAAATAATATCCGGTTTCGGGATCGATCCCGCGGACCGCGCCGACCATCTCCGACCCAAACAGGATGTTCTTCGGATCGATCACCTCGAACAAAAGATCGATGCCCGGCTGGTGGTAGACGCAGGTGTCGAAGAAGACGTTGTGCATGACATGATCGGCGAGGCGCGGCTTCTTGAGCATGTCGGCGAGGCCGCGATACCGTCCCCAATGGTACGGCACCGCGCCGCCGCCATGGGGGATGATGAACTTGAGCGTCGGGAAGTCGGCGAACAAATCGCCTTCGAGGAACTGCATGAAGGCGATCGTGTCGGCGGCGAGGTAATAGGCGCCGGTCGCGTGGAGCCCCGGATTGCACGACCCCGAGACGTGGACCATCGCGGGGACGTCGAGCTCGACCATCTTCTCGTAGAACGGATACCACGCCCGGTCGGTCAGCGGCGGCGAGGTGAAGTGACCGCCGCCCGGATCGGGGTTGAGGTTGCAGCCGACGAAGCCCAACTCGACGACGCAGCGCTCGAGCTCGGCGATGCTCGCGGCCATGTCGGCGTGGGGCGACTGCGGCAGCTGGCAGACGCCGATGAAGGTCTCGGGGTAAAGTGCGACGACGCGCGCGATCAGGTCGTTGCACGCGCGGCTCCACGCCAGCGACACGCCCGCGTCGCCGACGTGCGGGGCCATGACCGAGGCGCGCGGTGAGAAGATCGTCATGTCGGCGCCGCGCTCGCGCAGCAGGCGGAGCTGGTTGTCCTCGACCGAGGCGCGCAGCTCGTTGTCGGAGATATACGGATATGGCGGGGCCTCGGTCCCCGCCTTCCACGCGGCGACCTGCTCCTTGCGCCATGCGTCGTGCGCGGGCGGCGCGGTCGTGTAGTGGCCGTGGCAGTCGATGGTCAGCGTCATGCGGCACATTGCCTTTGGTCGGGGTCGATCAGCGCGAGTTTCGCGGCGAGACCGGCGGGGTTCGAGCCCGTTGCGCCGAGTTCGCGCTGGCGGGCGGCGGTGCCGCGGCTCATCACCGGGTCGATGCCGAGATCGGTCAGAGTCGCGACGACCTCGTCCATCTCGTCGGCGCGGCGGGTGCCGTGGGCGAGCATCCGGTCGAGGTTATAATCGGCCTTCGCCGCCCAGTCGGGGCCGAGCGAAGCGACGACCTCGCCGGTGACCCCGGCGCGGTGCGCGGCGAGCAGGCATTCGGCGGTCAGCGCCTCGATCCCCTTGACCATCACCGACCGGACCATCTTGATCGCCGCGGCGCTGCCAACCGCCCCGGCGACGACGCGAAGCGCGGTGAACCCGGCGGCGGCGAGCGCGTCGAGGGCGGCGGCGGCGTGGTCCCCGGCGAGCAGGATCGGCACGTCGCGACGCTTCGGGTGGACCGGGGCCATCACCGCGCAGTCGACATAGCGCCCGCCCGCGTCGTCGATCGCGGCGGCGGCGGCGCGCTTCGTTGCGGGCGACACCGAATTCATGTCGCACCACAGGCTGCCCGGCGTCAGATGCAGCGCCGCGTCGCGCGCGGCGGCGAGCGCCGAACTCGCGGTGACGAGGCTGAGGATCAGCGGCGCGTCGGCAACAGCGGCGGCGTTGTCGCCCATCGCGGTGACGCCTGACTGCGCGAAATCGGCACCGCGCCCGGCGATGTCGTAGCCGCGCGCCGCCCAGCCGGCTCCGCTCGCAAACGCCTGCGCCGCTTCGCCGAAGCCGATGAGGGAGACCGGGACCACGGCGATCCGCCTGCTCGCTGCGGCGGCGAAGGGCCAATCGCAATCCGATCGCCGGTATAACTTCCTACGAAGTCTGTGCCGCCGTCGCGATCGCCTGGTCGATGAACGCGCGCTGGTCGGGGGTCGGGATCCACCCCGTCCGCGCGGTCAGCCCGATCGTCCGCAGCGTCCCCGCCGGCGACCCGCCGACCGTCGCCAGCAGCCCGGCGGCGAGTTCGACCGCGACCTGGTCGGGCGACAGCATCGTCAGGCAGTCGCTGTCGAGGAGCAGCCCGCGGATGAGGATGACCGAGCCGCATTCGATCGACACGCGGGGGACGGCGACGCCGGCGCGGGTAAACATCGCCTCCCACATCGCGCGCAGCGGGGTGCCGCGCGCGGGGACGATCCACTCGAAGCTAGCCAGTTGCGCGGTCGTGTGCGGGGCGTCGGCGAGCGGGTGCCCGGCGCGGCCGATGATCACCGGATGGTCGCGGAACAGCGGCGTCTGGACGAGGTCGGGCCCCGGCACCGGATCGCGCAGCGCGCCGATCAGCAGGTCGAGTTCACCGTCGCGCAACGGCTCGATCAGCTCGGCGTGCGACCCCTCGGCGATGACGATCTCGACGTGCGGGAAGGCGCGATGATACGCCGCGACGATCGCCGGGAGCACCCGCGCGCGCGGCAGCGGCATCGCCCCGATCGCGATCCGCCCCCGGGCGAGCCCCTGCAACCCCTCGAGTTCGGCGATCCCGGCGGCGAGTTCGGCGAGCGCGAGACGGAACCCGCGCGCGATCCTCGAGCCCCCCGCCGTCAGCACCAGCCCGCGCCCGCGCCGGTCGACCAGCGACCGCCCGAGCGCGAGCGACAGGTCGCGGACCGCGCGGTGGAGCGACGGCTGCGCGAGGCCCGTCGCCGCGCTCGCGCTGACATAGCTGCCGCCGCGCGCCACCGCGACGAACGCGGTCAGCTGCGCCATCGTCACCCGGCGGCTCGCGACATGGACCAGCGCCGCCTCGACCCGCGGCGCAAACCCCCGCGCCGCCGCCGTCGCGGTCATCCCGCCGGGGTGGCGGTTGAACAGCGCGACGCCGAGCTGGTGCTCGAGCCGGGCCAGGCCCTGCGTCACCGCCGGCTGGGTCAGGTTCGCCGCCGCCGCCGCCGCGCTGACGCTGCCGAGCCGGACGATCGCGGCGAAGACGTCGAGGTGGCGAAGGTTAAGGCGGTCGGGCTCCATGCCTGTCGATTAGCATGAACTTATGCGAAAGCCGCAACTGTGACTGGCGGCGGCGGCTGTGGCGGCGGCACGGGGAAGGCCGTCTTATGGAGCGACAGATGACCGGACTCGTCAAACGCCAGATCGAGCGCGCCGACCCCGCCGTCATCGACGCGCTCGGCGCGTGCGGGGTCGCCACCGTCCACGAATCGCAGGGCCGCACCGGCCTCCTCGCCAGCCGCCTGCGCCCGATCTACGCGGGTGCGCGCATCGCCGGGTCGGCGGTGACGATCAGCGCGCCGCCGGGCGACAACTGGATGCTCCACGTTGCGATCGAGCTCGTCCAGCCCGGCGACATCATCGTCCTGTCGCCGACCAGCCCGTGCGAGGACGGCTATTTTGGCGACCTGCTGGCGACCTCGGCGATGGCGCGCGGGTGTCGCGGGCTGATCATCGACGCCGGGGTCCGCGACGTCCGCGACCTCACCGAAATGGGTTTTCCGGTGTGGTCGAAAGCGGTCTTCGCGCAGGGGACGATCAAGACCTCGCTCGGTTCGGTCAACGTGCCGATCGTCTGCGCCGGGGCGGCGATCATGCCCGGCGACGTCATCATCGCCGACGACGACGGGGTGTGCGTCGTCCCGCGCGAACAGGCGGCGACGGTCCTCGCCGCCGCGCAGAAACGGGAGGCGAACGAGGGCGACAAGCGCAACCGGCTCGCAGGCGGCGAACTCGGGCTCGACATGTACGATATGCGCGGCAAGCTCGCGGCACTGGGGCTGACTTATGTCTGATGTGGTCCCCGGCGGCGTCCGCTGCATGTGGCTGCGCGGCGGAACGTCGAAGGGCGGCTATTTCCTCAGCCACGACCTCCCCGCCGATAGCGCCACGCGCGACGCTTTCCTGCTTCGCTTCATGGGCTCGCCCGACCCGCGCCAGATCGACGGCATGGGCGGCGCCGATCCGCTAACGAGCAAGGTCGCGGTGGTTTCGCGATCGGAGCGCCCGGGCGTCGACGTCGACTATCTGTTCCTCCAGGTCTTCGTCGATAAGGCGATCGTCACCGACGCACAGAATTGCGGCAACATCCTTGCCGGGGTCGGGCCGTTCGCGATCGAGCGCGGGCTCGTCGCGGCGGCGGGAGAAACGACGCGGGTCGCGATCTTCATGGTCAACACCGGGCAGGTCGCGGTGGCGACGGTCGCGACGCCCGGCGGTGTCGTGACCTATGCCGGCGACGCCCGGATCGACGGCGTCCCCGGGACCGCGGCGTCGATCCCGCTGGTCTTCACCGATACCGCCGGATCGAGCTGCGGCGCGCTGCTGCCGACGGGCAATGCGGTCGACACGATCGACGGCGTCGCGTGCACGCTGATCGACAACGGCATGCCGTGCATCGTCATCGCCGCCGCCGATGTCGGCGCGACCGGCTATGAGAGCCGCGAGGAGCTCGACGCCAACGATGCGGTCAAGGCGCAAATCGAGAAGGTCCGGCTGATCGCGGGGCCGATGATGAGCCTGGGCGACGTTGCCGACAAATCGGTGCCGAAGATGATGCTCGTCGCCGCGCCGGTGAACGGCGGCGCGGTCACCGTCCGAAGCTTCATCCCCAAGCGCGCGCACGCCTCGATCGGCGTCCTCGGCGCGGTCAGCGTCGCCACCGCGTGCCTGATCCCCGGAACCCCCGCCGCCGCGGTCGCGGTCGTGCCCGAGGGGTTGAGCAAGACGCTGTCGGTCGAGCACCCGAGCGGCGAGACGAGCTGCGTCCTCGAAACCGATGCCGCCGGCGCGGTGGTCAGCGCGGGCGTCCTCCGCACCGCACGCAAATTGATGGACGGGACGGTGTTCGGATGACTGGGCTAATCGAGTCGGCGCGAATCAAGTCGTGGACCGATACGCCGTCGCGGCCCGCTTGGACCCCGCCGCCGGGCGCGGTCGATGCGCATGTCCATGTCTTCGGCCCCGAGGCGCTTTTCCCGTTCAGCCCGAAGGCGAAGTACCTGCCGCAGGATGCGACCCCCGAGATGCTGTTCGCGTTGCGCGATAGCCTCGGCTTCGCGCGCAACGTCATCGTCCAGGCGAGCTGCCACGGCACCGATAACGCAGCGACGCTCGACGGCATCGCCCGGTCGAACGGCACGGCGCGCGGCGTCGCGGTGGTCGATCCGGCGATCTCGGACGCCGAACTCGCCCGTCTCCATGCCGGGGGCATCCGCGGGGTCCGCTTCAACTTCCTCAAGCGCCTCGTCGACCATGCGCCGAAGGACGCCTTCCTCGCGCTGGCGCAGCGGATCGCCCCGCTCGGCTGGCACGTCGTCGTCTATTTCGAGGCCGACCTGCTGACCGAACTTACGCCGTTCCTCGCCGCGATCCCGACCGTCGTCGTCGTCGACCACCTCGGCCGCCCCGACATCGGGCAGGGACCGGGGGGTGCCGACATCAGCGCCTTCGTCGCTTTGCTCGACGCCCAGCCGCATGTGTGGGCGAAGGTGTCGGGGGCCGACCGGCTATCGGTCACCGGCGCGCCGTACGACGACTTCGTCGCGGTCGTCCGCCCGGTCGTCGAACGCTTCCCCGATCGCGTGTTGTGGGGAACCGACTGGCCGCATCCGAACATGGAAAACAACATCCCCGACGACGGCGCTTTGGTAGATGTCGTGCCGCGGATAGCGGTCAGTGCGCAGCTCCAGCAGAAGCTGCTGGTTGCAAATCCCGATCGACTATATTGGCTCGACGCCTGAAGGGCTCACACGCACAAATTAAGCGAGTTAGCCCTTCAGAACCGTCGACAAAGCGTTAGTATTTAACGCGCAGCGTCCCACCGAACGTGCGCGGCGCCCCCAGGAACGCATCGAGCACGCCAGTTGCGTTCGTCGGGACGTTCTGGAAACCCGAGTTGAACGCGACCTGCTGGTAGTTCGTATTGAGCAGGTTTTCGGCCCAGATTTCGGCACTGAACCGGCCGTCCTTGGGTCCAAACGCGACGCGGCCGTTGGCGACGACATAGCCCGACTGGTACTTGCCGGGGTCGAGGTCCGACCCGGTGTTGTAGCCCGACGAGTATTTCGCGCCGAGGTTGAGGCGGGCGACGTAGTTGTTGCCGACTTCGACCGAGTAAGTCCCCGACAGCGACGCCGACCACAGTGGCGCGAGCGAAACGCGCGAGTGCTCGCCGCCGAGGTAGCCGGTCTGCGCCTGAAGCGTAGCAAGCTGCCCATCATTCAGGTCGTAGCGCGTGTCGGCGTAGGTCACGCCGCCCTGAACGCTGAACGCCTTCGACGCCAGCCAAACGAAGTCGGCGTCGACGCCCTTGCTGATCACCTGCGGCACCGAGGTCACGACAAACACCAACCCAGTGAAGGTGTTGAGCTGGAAGCCCTGATACTTCTGGTAAAAGGCGGTGGCGTTCAACAGCACCTTGCGGTCGAACAGCGTCGCCTTTTCGCCGATCTCGTACGAGTCGTTGGTTTCCTTGGCGAAGCCAGTGTTGAGGATCGGCGTGACCACCGCTACGCTGCCCGGGGCGCAACCGGCGGTACCGACGGTGCACTCGACGCGATCGAGGTTGAAGCCGCCCGCCTTATAGCCGCGGGCGTAGGACGCATACAGCAGCAGCTCGCGATTGAGCCTATAGGCGAGCTTGGCCGTCCCCGACGGGACGTTCTCCTCGCGCGTCTGGTTATTAATGAAGTTATTGTAGCCGGGGCTGAGGAACGGCAGGCAAAGCGTGCCGTTGACCGCCGCGAGTTGTGCCGCCGCCGCCGGGTTGACCCCGTTGAGAATGCCGAACGCCGCGTTAGCCGCGCCGCAGCCTGCACCGTTCCCGATGTTGTTGCTGACCGCGTTGAGCTTCTTGTCGTCGAGCGTGTAGCGCACGCCGACGTTCAGGCTGAGCTGATCGGTGATGTGCAGCGTGTCGTCGCTGAACAGCGCATAAGTGTCGTCGCGCTGGCGGTAACGGTCGACCGAGCCCGAGCCGGCGGCGAAGTTGACGCCGCGAACGAACGGAAACGTCAGGCCGGTCTGGAGGAAGGTCGCGTCGGGCTTGCCCTCGACCAGCGACGAGAACAACAGGCTGAGGTACGGCGTGAACTGGCTGCCGACGAGGACGCTCGTGTTCTGGCGCAGCTTTTCATCGGCGAAGAAGGCTCCGACGAGATAGTCGAGCTTGCCCGCGGTCCCGGCGTAGCGGACCTCTTGGCTGAAGGTGCGGAACTGCGACGAATTGCTGTCGTCGCTGGGCAGGTAGTCGATGTCGGCAGTCGAGAAATCGGCGTCGAAACCGGCAGTGTTCTTCCAGTCGCGGTAGGCGCTGATCGACGTCAGGGTGCCCGGTCCGACATTCCAGTCGAATTGCGCCGAGATGCCACTGTCGTTGATCCGCTGGCCGTCGGGGCGATTGGCGTAGGCGTTGCGGTTGTACGGTGTCGCCGGATTGCCGTCGTTGCCACCGAGTGCCGCGACGAGGTTGTTGGCGAGGTTCGCGCCCGGGGCCTGGCTCGCGCGGGTGATGACGGCGATACAGCATGTCTCGTTGCGGTGCGAATGGTCGGCGATGATCCGCAGCTTGAAGTCGTCGCTCGGCGTGAACAACAACTGGCCGCGAACGGTGTAGAAGTTGCGGTTAGTATCCTCGGTCGCGGTGCGCGGACCGGGGCCGGTGTTGACGTTGAAATAGCCGTCGCGCTGGCGGTCGGCGAAATACAGGCTGGCCGCAAGCTTGTCGGTCACGATCGGTCCAGTAACCTGCGCCGCGCCGCCGATGGCACCATAGTTGCCGCCGGTCAGATCCGCGCTGGCACCGAAGGTAAACTCGGGCGGAGCAGTCAGGATGTTGATGACGCCGGCGGTCGCCGACTTGCCGAACAATGTTCCCTGCGGGCCCTTGAGGACCTCGATGCGGTCGACATCGCCGAGGTCGCCGAAGCCGACGCCGTTGCGCGAGCGGTAGACGCCGTCGATGACGATACCGACCGACGATTCGAGGCCGGGGTTATCGCCGACGGTGCCGACGCCGCGGATGCGCGCGGTCGTCGAGCCTTCGTTGGACGTCGAGGTGACGAGCAGGCCTGGCGTCAGGATCGCGAGATCCTTGATGTCCTTGACGCCGGTGTCCTGAAGCAGCTGGCGATTGATCGCGGTGACGACGATCGGCACATTCTGCAGGCTGTTGCTGCGCTTCTGCGCCGTGACGACGATTTCGTCGACGTTGCCACCCCCCGTCTGAGCGGGAGCGGTCTGCGAGACGCCGGCATTGCCGACCCCTGACTGGCCGACCCCAGTTGCCGTTGCAGCCGGTACAGCGTCGACGGCGACGGGTGGTTGAACAGGGGCTGGATTAGCCGCCGACTGAGCGGCAGCGGGCATGGCGATCAACCCAACGGCGAGCGCCGCAGTCGAAGCCGCGGCACGGAAACGGTACTGGTACGCCACTTGCGATTCCCCAATTGGTTCATCCGGCTCCATGGGCCGCTGGGGCACTGGGGCTTCTCATGGATTAAGCTGAGGGCGAGCGTCATAACCGATCGGGAGGACCCAGCAAGGACTCCCGAGACCAACGCCCAGCGTCAGAACGCCACATGCCGTCCAGCGACTGATAGCTTGCCGCAAGTGGTTAGCCTTGGAGAGGCAATTACCTATGCGGCGCCTGGACCGGCGGATGTGAGAACGGGATTCTCACGGCTGGCCGCTGGCGCGACCTGCGCCCATTCGAAAGACGTCGCGTAAAGGCCTAACCTCGGGCAGGATATAGACGATCCCACCTTTCGCGAAATCGGGCTGGACGACGTCGGTGAAGAACGCCGCCGGGATGTTAATGCAGCCATAGGATATGCGGTTGTCGTCAGGCGAAGGGGTGGCGAGCCGCTGGAGCCGGTGATCGGTCGGCGAACCTGGGACGACGGCATGCATCGAGATCGCCGCGGCGTAATCGATCCAGACGATGGCGTGGCCGGCGGCGTTGATGTCCGGCGCGGCCTCGAAGCGCCCGGCCGGCGTCGTGCGTTCTGCGGGCCGGATCGCCGAGAGCGGGCGCGTGCCGATGCCTGGCGAGCTGTCATCGCCGCGTGCCAGACCGAGCAACACCGGCGAACTGCCGATAAGCACACCACTGCTGTCGAAGACGAACAGTGAGGCATTGCGCTTGTCGACGATCGCAAAAGGCCGGTCGTGCGCGTCGCCCGAGGCGGCGATCCACCCCGCTACCGAACGGACCGCATCCGACGTGCCGGTTAACGGTGCGGCGGCGGCACCAGCGCCGATGGCGGCGGCGGCGGCGGCGAGCAGCAGTGAATGAGCGATGCGGCGCAGCGCCCGGACGGGGTGGGACGCGTTCACGCCGCCTAGTTCCGGTCCTGCTTGCGCGGCCGCATGACCGGAACGGCCGCAGGAACGGCGGGCACAACCGGGGCGGCGGCAGGCGTCACCGGCGTCGGATAGGGTAGTACGGGCTGCGGTGTGATCGTGGCATACTGGACGACGGGAACTCTGACGCCGCCGCCAAGCACGGCAAGCTCGACGCCAGCCGGCAGCGTGCCGCTTGCCACTGCGAGCGGCACGATGCCGCTTCCTGCCGCCAGCGCCTCGAATGTCGCCGTATCGGTAAGCACTCCGCCACCGGCGAATTGAGCGCCTTGTCCCGCGCCGCCGCCATTACCTGTCCCGCCGCCAGTGCCGGTCCCGCCCCCGGTACCCGTCCCGCCGCCTGTACCTGTCCCGCCACCAGTGCCGGTCCCGCCACCGGTGCCGGGTGTTGGCGTCGGCGTTGGCGTTGGTGTCGGCGTGGTGCTTGCAGCCGCGGTTACAGTCAGCGCGCCGCTGGTGTAGCTCGTCGTATAGTTGGTCGGGACATAGGTGCCGCCGGTGGCGTTGCCGGCGACGATCTCATACGGCGTGCCGCTCGCGGTGGCGGTGCTCGTCGCCCCGGGGCTCGACACGTCGACATGGGCAATCGTATCGCCGTTCTTCAATCCGGTGCTACTGAACTCGGTTCCGGCAAAGGTCAGCATGGTTCCGGCGACCTTGCTCGTGCTGTTTGCCGTGACGACGAGGCTCGCCGGGGTCACGGTCAGCGAACTGCCGACATAGCTCGTCGAATAATTCGCGGGGGTGTAGCTCCCGCCGACTGCACCCGCGACCGTGACGGGATACGGGCCGCCCGCGACCCCGGCGGTTGCCGCTGTCCCTGGGCTGGTCAGGGTCGCGCTGCCGACGCTCTCGCCGTTCTGGAGGCCGCTCGTGGTGAATTCGGACCCGGTATAGGTCAACGCGTCGCCATAGACCTTGCTCGTCGGGTTCGCGGTGATGACGAGCGCGGCTGGGGAGATCGCCAGCGTACCGTTGACGTAGGTCACGACGTAATTGGTCGGCACGAAGCTGCCCCCCGACCCGCCGCTCGGGGTGATCGCGTACGGGCTACCGGCGACGCTCGCGGTCGGCGCGGCGCCCGGGCTGGCCAGCGTCACCACGCCGACGACATCACCGTTGCGCAGGCCGCTGCTGGTGAATTCGGAACCGCTGAATGCGACCGTCTGGCCGTAGGTCTTGCTCGCGTTATTTGCGGTGATCGTCAGCGGCGCGGCGGCGACGGTCAGCACGCCGTTGACGTAGGTCGTGGTATAGTTCGACGCGCTGAAGCTGCCGCCGATCGCGTTGCTCGGCGTGATCGCGTACGGGCCGCCGGCCACGCTCGCGGTGGCGACGGTGCCGGGGCTGACCTCGGTGACGGTGCCGATCGTCTCGCCGTTGACGAGGCCGGTCGAGGTGAACTCCGAGCCGGTGAACCCCAGCGTGTCGCCGTAGGTCTTGCTCGCGTTGTTGGCGGTGACGATCAGCGGCGCGGGCGTGATCGACGCCGGGGTCACGCCCGCGGCGGCGAACAGCGCGTAGCGCGCCTGGTCGGCTCCGGCGAGGCCGACACCGGTGAATGTGACGGGCTTGAGCGTGCCGACATTGGCATTGTCAAAATTGCCGGTCCCGCCGCTGAGGCGGACATCGACTGCGCCGCCGACGGTCGGATCGCCGCGGAAGGTCAGCACCGCAGGGGTGGTGCCGTCGTAGATCTTGTCCTTGGCGGCGACGAACACCCACATGAACGCGGTGAAGCCGGTATACGCGTTCGGCGCGCCATAGCCGTTTTCGGGCGAGTAATAGATCGTCTTCGAGGTCGATGTGACCGGGAACAGCGAGCTTAGGTGAACGGTGCCGCCGGTCAGCCCGCCGCTGCCGTCGGAGTCGGCGACGAGCAGGACCGATCCACCCGCGCTCGCGGTGATCGCCTCGTTCTGGTTGATATCCTGGCCCGCGTTGATGTTGATCTGCGAGCCGAGCGCGCTCGCGGTGATCGCGGCGTTGAGCTCGGCATTGTGACCGGCGGTGATGATAAACTTCGAACCGGCGGTGCTCGCGGTGACGGCGGCGTTGATTAGGACGTCGTTGCCCGCACGCAGTTCGAGCGTCTGCGGCGTCGTCCACGTCACCGCGTCGGCGACGGTGATATTATGGTCGGCGATGATCAGCCGGTTCGAATTGGCGAGGCTCAGCGTTACCTGCGAGGGTGTCTCGTCGCCGCCGGCGGTCGCGATCAGATAGTCGACCGGGTCGAGCAGCCACAGGCCGGTGCTGCCATGTGCGGCAATGGTGCGGACAAGCGCGCTGCCGGCGATCGTGACGTGTGCGCCCGATGTCTCGACGAGTCCGCCGTTCCCGGACAGGCGCCCGCCGCGGGCCGAAATGGTCCCGGCGACGTCGGTCGCGCCGGCCGACCACAGGACAACACGGCCGCCGTTGCCGGTGGTGACGGCGTCGGCGGTGACGTTTGCCCCGGCTGCCATGTTGAGCGATGCCGCGTTGGCGATCGAAGGGTCGCTCCCGCGATAGCCGCCGCCGAGCGCGATCAAGCCGCCACCCGCGCTCCCCGATGCATCGACGGTGCCGGTGACGCTGACAGCATTGCCGGTCGCGACGATCGTGCCACCAGTGTCTGAAGCGGCAGTACCCGAGGCAGCGAGCGTTCCGCCAACCGAAACGATCCCATTCGCGGCGTCGCCGAGGAGCATGATTGTGCCGTTCCGCGTGCCGATCGAATTGGCCCGTATAACGCCGCTGTTGTTGACGGCGGTTTTGAGCAGGCCGCTCGCGCCACGCGCGGTCATTAAGACGTTGCCGCCGTCGGCGACGATCATGCCGCCGTTATCCGCCAACGCATCGACCGCGCCGCGATCGACCGTCACGGTAAGCAAGCCCTTCGCACCGATATCGAGTGTCGCGGCGGTCCCGGCGACAAGCGCGACCGAGCCGAGGCGCGCTGCAATGAGACCGGTATTGCTGACCTGTGCGCCGAGCAGGACGACGGTCCCGCCGTCGGCGACGATCCTCCCGCGATTGACGACGCTGCCGCCGCCCCCGGAGAAGCTGTAACGCCCCGCCATGAAGTCGCCGTCGGTGATCCCGAGGCTCGACGCGACCAGCCCCGCGACGTTGACCTGCGCGCTCTGGCTGAACAGCACCCCGTTCGGATTGACGATGAAGACCTTGCCGTTCGCGGTGAGGCTGCCGAGGATTGCAGTCGGGTCCTGACCGAGGACGCGGTTGAGCGCGACCGAATTGCTGTTCGGCTGGACGAAGCTGACGCCCTCGCCGCGACCGATGCCGAAGCTCTGCCAGTTGATCACGGCGTTCTGCGTCGATTGGTGGACCGTAAGCTGCGTCGGCGCGGCGGTAATCGTTGCGGCACCTGCCGCGACAGCGCCTCCGGTGGGCAAGGCGTGCACGCTGGTCGCGAAACCGGCGACCATCATGCTGCCGGCGAGTAGACGGGCGCGAACCGGGCGAACGCGACGGGACACGGTAAACATCGGACGCAACCTTTGCGACTGGGGGAGGGGGCTGTGGCTGCTCATGGTCAGAACGACTTGACGAGCTGGACCCAGAACCGTCCGGCGTGGTCGGGCTCGGAGGTGACGATGTCGCTGCCGATGCGGTGCGCGTACGACGCCTTGACGAGAAAATCGCCGTTACGCGCCCAACTGACGCCGGCACCCCCGCCGGTCAGGTTGGCGTGGTTGCGACCAGTAGCGAAACGGTCGTGGTTGAAGGTGATGCCGCCATTGTCGATAAAGCCGAACAACTGAACCTCGCCGGGGACTCGCCGGGCAAGCGCGGCGAGCGTTAGGCGCAGTTCTGCGGTGGCGACGTAGCCGTCGTCGCCGTACGCCTCTCCTTCGGGATAGGCGCGCACGGCATAGGCCCCGCCAAGCTCCATCTTCTCCGAGATGTCGAGGTTCTTCGTCGCGACCTGGCCGCGGACCGCAACGTACAGTGAGAGCGGCCCCGATAGCGCCTGCACGCGTCCGATCGCGGCGTTGAAGCGGCCGAAGCCACCGTTACTCCGCGTCGTCGCCGCGTCGGCGGCGAGAACCACCGGCGTGCGAATGTCGAGGTTTCCGTACGTGCCGCCAATCGAATAAAACGACGCGCCGCCGCCGCCGAATGAGTCGCGGCTATCGCCGCTCAGGCCGATCGTGCCGACCTGCGACTGCTTGCTGCTCGTGCTGCCGACGGCATCGGCCTGGTCGTGGAAGAACTTGAAATCGACGCCGCCGAGCGCGTTGAGATTCGCGTTGTACGACCGGATCAGCGGGTAGCTGCCATACACGCTTACGATGTCCGCCGAACCGTGCGCCCGCAGGCTTTCGAATTCGCGGTGGAGGCGGTAATCGAGCCGGGCATACGCAACGCCGATCGTCGCGACCCCGGCGGTCGCCTGATACGAACCCCGGACATAGGTCAGCCCGCCGTCGGAGACGAGGCCGCGCAGGCTGATGACGTCGCCAAGGCCGAACGGCTCATTGAGGTTGACCGTCCCGCCCGCGCGAAAATAGCCGGTGTAGCGATTGCCCGCGTTATCGCCCTCGACGTCGCCCGAAATGCGATGCGTCGGCGTGACGTCGATGCCAAGGTCCGAGCTGCCGATCGCGGTGCCGGGCGCGAGGGTTGAATGGACACCGACGCCTGGCAGGTCGCCGAGCAGCAACAGGCGCCGCTCGAGCGGCTTGTTCGCGACGAGGTCACCCGGCGCGAGTCCCGCAAGTACGCCCCGGACGGTGCGGTCGGACGCGCGGCTCGTATTATGCGGCGTGACCTTGCCATAATGGCCCTCGACGACCGCGATGACGACGCGGCCGCCGTCGACCGGCTGTGGCGGCAGGTAGGCCTGCGCGACGAAATAGCCGCGGGCATTATAGAAATCGGCGATCCGCGATGCCAGGAGTTGGAGGTCGGCAAGCGTCATCACGGATCCGGCACGAAAGCCCGATGCTGCAATCAGCTCGCTTTCGCTGGACAAGGTCGCGCCGGTTATGCCGAGTGACGCGACGGCGATGCCCGGCCCTGCCGCAGCGACGGGTGGCGGCGGCGTGGGGCGCTCGACCGTCACCCGGGGTACAGCCCTAGGTGGCTCTGTTCCCGGTGGAATCTGCTGCAACTGGCCGCCTGCGCTCGGCAACTGCTGCGCCACTGCCGCACTGGCCATCATCACGCACGCCGCGCCAACCACCAACGTCTTCAAAACTCGCACCCTTCGGCCGCCTCAGCTGCGACAGACGGTGCTGCCACACTTGCTTAATCGCGCCGGAAGAGATCGTTGTGCACTCGTGGATTCTACGGGGCAGTGATTAGTGAACCGTGAAGGATGAATAAGGGACCAAGGATGGTATTCGATCGAGGCCGATAACCTTGAGAGGGGGTTATCCCGTTTTTTGACGAGCCGCAGAGCACGTTACATTAACTCGTACCGTCACCTGCTCGACCAAAGGCGGTGAATGTCGTTGCACCGGCGGCTCGGCGATCAGTTTGCAGCGTCAGCCCTCAATCGCGTTACCTAGTGCGAGCCGCAGTGGCATCAATTCCGCTGCATAGTTTTTCCACTGGTCGAGGCTCTGGCGAAAGATTGGCTGCCGGACTTGCTCAGAGCTCGGCGTTCGGACGTGTCGCCGGGTTTTGTAGAATTCGACGCACCCAGATTCATACGGCAAGCCACAATGCTCCAGAATCCGGTGCACACTGCCCTCGAGGTCAGCGACTACATTCTCGTGATTCACGCGCAGAATGCGACCCGGCAACGCGATGTCCCAGTGCGCCATCAATTCGAGATAGGTCCGATAATATCGCGCAATATGTTCATCGCTATAGGTAAACTCCTGTCCGTTTGCGAACAGCTGCTTCAGGTTGCTGAAGCAGCAAGCCATCGGCTCGCGACGAGCGTCGATGATCCGCGCGTTCGGCAGCATCAGGTGGATCAGGCCAATGTGCCGGAAATTGTTCGGCATCTTGTCGATGAAAAACGGCCGGTCAGTCCGGTGGATACGCGTATCGGCGAGATAGGTGTCACCCCAGCGTGTGAACTCGGCATCGGTCATTTCGGCAAGGATGGCCGGATAGCGCGGATTGTCGGGATCGGGGTCGCGGCCCTGGAGGTCGAGGACGATACGCTGGATGTCGGCAAGTTCCTGTGTCCCCTCCACCGCGGAATGCGACGCGAGGATTTGCTCGATCAACGTCGACCCCGATCGCGGTAGCCCGACGATGAAGATAGGGTCGGGCCGGGGGTCGCCCCAGCCGGCACGGCGCGCGAAGAATGCGGGGGTGCACACCGCGATCTGCTGTCGGGTGTTTGCCTCGATGATCTCGGGGCGGTAGCGGCTTTCGGCGCGCTTCAGTTCGTTTCCGCGCGCGTAATGGTCCCACGACCGGGCATAATCGCCGCGATCCTCGTGCGCTTTGCCGAGCGCGAAGGCGAGATGGATGCGGTCGTCGGGCTGTGTCGCGGGCGCAGCCTCGGCGTCGGCCATCGCGTCGACCTCGGCGTCGGGAAATCGGTAGGTTTTGAGGTTGGCGAGGCTCCAATAGGCATCGCCGAAGTCGGGCCGCGCCGCCGCCGCACCGCGATACGCGGCGATCGCTTCGGGAACGCGGCTGACGGTCTTGAGTGCGTGCCCGAGCCACAAATGGACGTCGGGCGAATCCGGGACGTCCGCCAGCAGCGCGCGATACAGCTCGATCGCCCCCTCGTTGTCGCCGACGCCGACCGCCGCGGTCGCGGCGAGCGCGCGATATGCGGTGTTGCCCGGGTCGGCGGCGAGGAGCGTCGCGATCTCGGCCTGTGCCGCCGCGTACTTGTGTCGCTGGATCAGGCACTGGGCGTATTCGTGGCGCGCCGCGCGGTGGCCGGGGACGCGCGCGAGCACCGCGTCGAACAACAGTTCGGCGTCGTCGAACACCTCGCGCGCCATGCCGATCTTGGCGAGCAGCCGCATCGCCTCGACGTCGTCGCCGTGCTGCCGCAGGACATTGCGGACGATCTCCTCGGCAGGCGCGAGGTCGCCGTCGGCGAACAGCGAGGTCGCGGCGACGACGGCAGGGCGCAGCGAGGCGAGCGCGGCGACATGCTCGGCGGCGATCGCGGCGTTTGCCGGATCGCCCGAAAGGCGATAGACGCCCGCGAGCATCTGCCAGCTCATCGGGAGCGCGGGGTTGATATTGACCGCGCGCAGCAAAGCGTCGATCGCGCGCGGCGCATCCTTCTGCGCGACGAAGCACAGCCCGCGTTCTTGGAGCATCCGGCTAAAACGCGGATGGAGCGCCTCGAGCCGGTCGAGCATCGCTATCGCGGCCGCGATGTCTCCCGTCACGCGTTGGCTCGTCGCGACGAGGAGGAGCAGGTCGCGGTTCTCCGGCACCTCGCCGAGCAGCACGCTCCCCGCAGCAAGCACATCGGCGTGCCGGCCGGCGGCGTGGAGCTGCCGCAGGCGGGCGATCTCCGCGAAGACGCTCGACGCAGTGGGATCGACGGTCATGGCATCCGGACGCATGCTGCGGGCCCGATCACCCGCAGCCTGCGCTTACACCGCAGCGTCAGAAATCATAGCCGAGGCGCACGCCGAAGACGCGCGGGCGGATGGGGATTTCCTCCTTGATGAACTCGACCGACGAGGTGAACTGGCTCGCGTGGGAATTGGTCAGGTTGGTGACGTACAGCTGGGTGTTCCATCCGGCGCGCGCGCTGACGCCGACCGACGCATCGACGGTGGCATAGCCAGGCATCCGGTAGCGCAGGAACGTCGTCGTCGGCAGGATCACCCCGTCACCCGACAGATACGTCGCGGGCTGGTTGTACTGCGCGCTGATATACTGCGCGCCAACCTGCGCGAATGGCTTGTACTCGCCGATCTCAGTGTCGTAGCGGATGCGCCCGCTCGCCTCGAAATGCGGCGAGAACGCCGCGACCGATCCGGCGACGCCGAACGGGTTCTGGAACGGCGCACCCTTGACCGAGGTGATGCACTTGCCGAACGTCGGCGACGCCGCGATGTTGCTGACGAGGCACGGCGAGTTGGTCTGCTTGTTGTCGTTGTACGTCGCAGTTCCGAGGAGGGTCAGCCCCTGTGTCGGCCGCGCGGTCAACTGCGCCTCGACACCCTTGATGTTGTAGTTCGGGCCGTTGATGCCGAAGGTCGTGTTGCCGAGCTGGGTCGGGTTGTAGAACAGGAACTGCACGTTCTTCCAGTTCATGTTGTATGCCGACAGGTTGAGCTGGAGGCGGCGATCGAACAGCGACGTCTTGATCCCGATCTCGTAGTTGTCGAGGCTGTCGGGCGCATAGCTGTTCGGCGTCTGGAACTGCGCCGTACCACCCGCCGCCGGGCCGACCGCAACGTTGCGCTGCGACCGGCTGAACCCGCCGGGGCGGAAGCCCTGCGAGAAGGTGAAGTAGGCGAGCGTCGTCGGCGTCACCTTCCAGTTCACACTGCCGCGGCTCTTGAAGCCGTGATAGCTGACGTGATCGTTATGCGCGCCGATGTCGAAGGTGCCGCCGAGCGGGCCGCACTGACCGTTGGGGACGTTGAGGCAGTTCGTTCCGGTCGAATACTGCGCGCCGACTTCGTATTCCTTATAGTTGAAATAGCGCGTGCCGCCGGTGATCGTCAGAACGTCGGGGATGATGTCGACGTCGACCGAGCCGAAGAAGGCAAGCTGGGTGTAGCCGCGCTTGACGTCTTCGCCGAAGCCAGTGTTGTCGTCGCGCGTGCCGGGTTCGTTGACTTCCGCCCCGGCGACGGTCCGGGTGTTGGCGACGCACGGCTGGCCGCCGGCGAGTGCCGTCGCGAGGTTGGCGGGGTTGCACGACGGGATCGTCTTATATTCGAAGTTCATGACGTCTTCGACGCGGAACGTCTCCTGGAAGACCCCGCCGATCGCGCGGATTCGCCACGTGTCGGGGGTGCTCAGGCGGAATTCGTTCGTCAAATGCGTGTTCTTGACCCGGTCGTGCCAGTAGGTCGCCGGGGAGAAGCACGTCGCCGCCCCCTTGCCGAAGCCGGTCGCGCCGCCGGTGCACTCGTAATACATGCCGTAAGCGGTGCGTGAGTAGTTGGTATAGTCGACCTGGTTGTCGATATGCCGCTCGAGATAGCTGCCGGTGTAGACGGCATTGAGCGGGCCGAGCTTGCCGTGGACGGTCCATGCGGTGCTCTCGAACCGGTCGTGATCGTAGCTCGGCACGAACGATGTGACCTGCAGCGGCTTCAAGGGCTGGAAGTCCGAGCCGATCGGATATTGCGCTGACAGGCCTTCGACATCGAGGTGCTGGAGGCTCTCGGTGATCAGGATGTCCCAGTTCGGGGCAACATCCCACAGCGCTTCGATCCGGCCGCCGGTGTAGGTGACCGGGTTGAAGTCGTTACCCGCGGTCGTCCCGTTATTGATCTGGTGCTGGTTGGCGAAGGTGCAGAAGCCCGGCGATGTCGCCGCCTGCGGCTGGCCGTTGGGGCAAAGCCCGCCGGCATTCGGCTTGATGTTGAGATAATAATTGCCCGGATCGGCGTTCGACCGGGTGAAGGTGCTCGATACGTTGTCGATGTACCCGCCGCGGCGCTCGTTGTAGATCGTCCCGCGGATCGCGAGCTTGTCCTTGATGATCGGGATGTTGAGCGTCAGCACTTCGCTGTTGTTTGCCGCGCCGCCCGAAGTGCCGCCGTACATCGCCTCGGCATGGCCTTCAAAGCGGTCGAGCTTGGGCTTGTTGGTGATGTAGCGAACCGCGCCGGCCTCGGCGCCGCCGCCGAACAACGTGCCCTGCGGCCCTTCGAGCACTTCGACGCGCTCGATGTCGGCGACGTAGATGTCGACGTTACGCGCCGGAAACTGGAGCGACTGGTCGTCGAGATAGACTGCGACGTTGGGGAAGTTGCCGATGGTGGCGCTCGACTGGCCGCCGGCGAACCCGGCGCTGAGGCCGCGGATGAAGATCGCGCCCTGGCCCGGGCCGTTGTTGCCGAAGGTAACGTTCGGCGTGTACTTGATCAGGTCGTCGAAGGTCGAGACGTGAAGCTGCGACAGCGTCTCGCCGGTGAACGCCTGGATCGTCAGCGGGACCTTCTGGATGCTTTCGTTACGACGCTGCGCGGTGACGGTGATCTCGCCGATGCCGTTGTCGGCGGTGTCGGCTGCCGTCGCGTCGGGTGCCGTGTCGGGCACGGCAGAGGGAGCAGCGGTCGTTGCGGCGGCGAGGGCGGCGTTGCCGCACCCGCACAGCAGGGCGGCGACGGCACCATAGACAAAACGATCGGCTTTCATGGCCACGGCCCCCTGCTCGGCTGAATTTCTCGGGGCCGCTCTCGCGCCGATGAGAGGGCGCGCGCCAAGTCTTTGGCCATATGCCGGTCATAGGCGATATCTATGGACCGACGGCGGGAAGCGTCATCTATCTGTCATGGAACGACGGGATGTGTCGCGCAGACGGCGATTCGAAGACTGGCTTAGCGCGCTGTTCGCATGTGCAGCAATTCCCGATCGCCTAATGTTTCGAGTATGTTAACTAACGCTGGCCGAACGCTCGGTCAGCGCGCTGCAACCTTCGACAGCATCGGAAGATAGTCGGCGAAGCGGCGTCCGACCCCGGCATCGACCCGTTTCCCGCTGTCATCAAACCGTCGGAGAGCGATCGCCTCACCCGCATAAGGGCGTTGCGCGAAGGCCACACTCGCAGCGCTATCGAACGCCCCGCCCTGCAGAACGAGCGAGCGTTGCGACGCGGGGCTGAGCGCGGCGGCGTAGCCGGGCTCGGTCGCACATAGGTAGCGCTTGGCCTGAACATGCAGCGCACAGGGCCGCACCACGGCCGCACCGAACACGCGGGCGAGGATCGCGGCACCGACCATCTCGTGCCGCGCATCGGCGGCGCTTTCGCCGTCCTCGACAAGATGGCCGACGTCGTGGAGCAGCGCCGCGACCACCAGCGACGGCGGCGCGCCTTCGGCTTCGGCGAGCATCGCGCACTGGACCGCGTGCTCGAGCTGGCTGACGCCCTCGCCGTAGCTGCGATGGCCGTGCCGCGCGTAAAGCGCGACGATGTCGTCGAGGGTAGCAATCATGCCAGCTCCAACGCGACCGGCGCGGGGTCGTCGCATTCGAGCCGCATGTCGCAGATCACCGCCTTGACCGCGCGCATCAACGCGCTGCGGCGGCGGTCGTTGAGGCACAGCAGAAAGCCGCGAAGCTCGTAGGCGCGGTCGCCGGTATCGAGCGGGCGATAGTCGATCCGCCGGTCGGGCGGGCACTCCGACGTGAAGAAGACGCTGACGCCGAGCCCAAGTGCGATCGCCTCGCGGATCGTCTCGCGGCCGTGGAATTCGAGGCTGGCGAGCGGTACCACCCCGGCATCGCCGAGCGCGCGTTCGGTAAAGGAACGGGTCTTCGACGTCGGCTCGCGCAGCAGCAGTACCTGTGCAGCCAGCGCCTCGACCGGGATCGCGTCGAGCAGCGCCAGCGGATGGTGCAGCGGCAGCGCGACGCTTAAGCCGTCGGTGTACAGCGGATCGTAGCTGAAGGTCGGGTCGCCCGGCGGATCGCTCGCCAGCGCCGCGTCGATCTGCGCCTCGCTCAGCCAGCGCATGACATCATGGGCGTTGCCCATGCGGACCTGCACCCCGGTCGCCGGGTGCCGCCGGTGGAACAGGTCGACCAGTCGCGCGGCGTAGAACGGCGAATCCGAGCCGAGGCGGAGGATGCCGCCGTTAAGGCTCGACGTCTCGCCGAGCATCTCGTCGATGTCCGAAGCCGTCGCGAACAGCCGCTGGGTCAGCAGGAACAGGTCGCGCCCCGCCGTCGTCAGCTTGAGCGGCGACTTGCGCCCCTCGAACAGCGCCACGCCGTGCCGCGCCTCGAGCGCCTTCAACTGCTGCGACAGGGTCGGTTGCGACACGTTGAGGCGGCGCGCCGCGCGCGATACCCCGCCCTCGACCGCGATCGCGTGGAACGCCCGGAGATGCTGGTAGCTCGCCGCCATGACGGCCCAGCGTAGACCGCGGTCGTGACGGTTGCGTGACCGGGCCAAAGCTGCGCCGGCGCGACTTATAGACGCGGCCTATGCGCGGCATTCGTCGAATGACTTGGCGCGCCGCGAACAGGCGCGCGAAGTTTGGCGGATCCGGCGTCGCGACCGGGGAAAGGAGATCGCTTGGCCGACTCGTTCGATATCGCCATCGTCGGCGCCGGCATCGTCGGCCTCGCCCATGCGCTCGCCGCAAGCCGTCTCGGGCTCAGGGTCGTCGTTGTCGACCGCGACGCGCAGGCGAACGGCGCCTCGATCCGCAATTTCGGCTTCGTCACGGTGACCGGACAGGAGGCAGGCCCGGTCTGGCAGCGCGCCCGGCGATCGCGCGACGTCTGGGCCGAGATCGCGCCGCGCGCCGGGATCGCGATCGAACAGACCGGCCTGATGATGGTCGCGCAGCGGCCCGAGGCGGCAGCGGTGCTCGCGGCGTTCCTCGATACCGACATGGGCGACGGCTGCGAATGGCTCGAGCGTGAAGCGGTGGCAGCGCGGATCGCGCCGATGGCTCCCGCCGCACTGACCGGCGCGCTGTTCAGCTCGGTCGACCTGCGCGTCGATTCGCGGACGGCGGTCCCCGCGCTTGCCGCATGGCTGGCGCGCGAGCATGGCGTCGAGTTCCGTTTCGGTGTCGCGGTCCACGCGGTCGAAGCCAAGCGAATCGAGACGTCGGCGGGGATGGTCCACGCTGCCGCGATCGTGGTCTGCTCGGGCGACGATCTTGCGACCCTTTTCCCCGAGGAATTGGCGGCGGCGGCGGTGACGCGGTGCAAGCTGCAGATGTTGCGGCTGGCGTCGCCCGGCTTCCGGCTGCCAGCAACGGTGATGTCGGACCTCAGCCTCGTCCGCTACCTCGGCTATGCCGCGCTGCCCGAAGCGGCAGCATTGTGCGCGCGGCTCGATGCGGAGCAGCCCGACCATCTCGCCCACGGCATTCACCTCATCGTCGCGCAGAATGCCGACGGCAGTCTGATTGTGGGCGACAGCCACGATTACGCCGCGACCCCCGATCCGTTCGCGTCGGCGCAGGTCGAGCGCCTGATCCTCGACGAGTTCGCGCAGGTCTTCGGCGCGGTGCCGCCGGTCGTCGACCGCTGGACCGGGACCTACGCTTCCGCGGCTGGGCACAGCCTCGTCGCGGCACCCGCCGAGGGGGTCCGCCTCGTCGTCGTCACCAGCGGCACCGGGGCATCGACGTCGTTCGCGCTCGCCGAGGAGGTGATCGGCGATCTCACCGGACGGACACTGGGAGTTTCGGCATGATTTCGGGCATTAAGGCGGTCGTCCTCGACTGGGCGGGGACGATGATCGACTTCGGCAGCCGTGCCCCCGTCGTCGCGCTGCTTCGGCTGTTCGACGGCGAAGGCGTGCCGATCACCGAAGCCGAGGCGCGCGCCGACATGGGCCGGGCCAAGCGCGACCATATCCGCGCGATCCTTGGGCTGCCGCGACTTGCCGAGGCGTGGCACGCGACGCACGGCGTCGACGCAACCGAGGACGACGTCACCCGGCTCCACGATACCGTCGCGGCGCTGATGCGCGACGCCGCGCGCGATTGCTCGGCGCTGATCCCGGGAGCTGCCGATCTCGCCGCGCGCCTTGCGCAGGCCGGGGTGCCGGTCGGTTCGTGCACTGGATACACCCGCGAGATGATGGGCGACATCCTGCCGCTCGCCGCGCACCAAGGCTATGCCCCAGCGATCGTCGTCTGCTCGGGCGAGACCAAGGAAGGCCGCCCGTCGCCGCTAATGCTGTGGAAGGTGCTGGTCGAGCTTGGCGCGTGGCCCGCGTCGGCGTGTGTCAAGGTCGACGACGCCGTCGTCGGCATCGGCGAGGGACAGGCGGCGGGGGCGTGGACGGTCGGGGTCGCGGCGTCGGGCAATGGCGTCGGGCTGTCGCTAAACGACTTAAATGCGCTCGACCCGGCCGAGCGCGCGCGCCGCGTCGGGGCGTCGGCCGACGCCCTCCACGCCGCCGGAGCCGACTATGTCATCGACAGCGTCGCCGATCTCTGGCCGGTCCTCGAGACGATCGCCACGCGCATCGCGGCGGGCGAGAAGCCTTGATCGCCGCACCGCTTACAGCGCTTCCGGGCCGCGAGAGCGCGGTGACGCGCTGGCTGCGGCGGGCCCCGCCGTCGATGTTCGCGCTCTACGGTGGAGCGTCGGCGTTCGCCGCCTATTTCGCGATGTACGCGTACCGCAAGCCGTTCGCCGTCGCGAGCTACACCCACATCGCCGGCTGGCCGTTCGCGATCGATTTCAAGATCATGCTCGTGATCGCGCAGGTCGCGGGCTACGCGCTGTCGAAGCTGATCGGCATCAAGATCGTCTCCGAAATGCCGCCCGCGCATCGTGCCGTCGCGATCCTGCTGCTGATCGGGTTCGCCGAGGTCGCGCTGGTCGGATTTGCCGTCGCGCCGCCCGTCGTCGGCGTTATCGCACTGTTTCTCAACGGACTTGGCCTCGGCATGATCTGGGGGCTGGTGTTCGGCTTCCTCGAAGGGCGGCGGCTGACCGAGATCCTCGGCGCGATCCTGTGCGCGAGCTTCATCGTCTCGTCGGGCGCGGTCAAGGCGGTCGGCGCGGCACTGCTCGACGGTAACCTCGTAAGCGAACGCTGGATGCCCGCGATGACCGGGCTGTTGTTCGCCCCGCTGCTGCTGCTCGCGGTCGCCGCGCTCGCACAATTGCCGCCCCCCGACGCGCGCGACGAAGCCGAACGCGCGCCACGCTCGCCGATGGATTCGCGCACGCGCGCTGCCTTCTTTCACGCCCATGCCGCCGGCCTCGTGGCGCTGATCGCGGTCTATGTCTTGCTGACGGCGTTCCGCGACTTCCGCGACAATTTCGCCGCCGAGATCTGGCGCGAACTCGGTTTCGCCGGCGAGGCGGGCATCTTCGCCTGGTCTGAATTGCCGGTCGCGGCGGTCGTCCTCGTCGCGCTAGCGATGCTGACGCGGGTCCGCGACAATCGCCGTGGCGTCATCTGGAACCTTGCCTTGATCGCGGTCGGGCTGGCGACGATGGGCCTCGCCACCGCCGCGTTCCAGCTCGGCTGGCTCGGCGCGGTCGGCTGGATGATCGCCGCCGGGGCCGGGCTGTACCTCGCCTATGTCCCGTTCAACGCGCTGTTATTCGACCGGCTGATTGCCGCGACCCACGCGTCGGGCAATGCCGGCTTCCTCATCTACGTCGCCGACGCATGCGGCTACGCGGGATCGGTCGCGCTGCTTCTGACCCGCTATTTCGTCCATGTCTCGCTGCCGTGGACCGAGTTCCTGTGCGACATCGCTTATGCGACGTGCGGTGCGGGGCTGCTTGCGATCGCTTACGGCGCCTCGCGGTTGCTTCCTGTTTTGCCCCGCGCCTGACGCGTTGCCGGCGTTCGGCGATACGGTGCGATGTCGGATAGTCGCGCTGCCATCAGTTCATATAGACCGGGATCAACAGCCTATAGTAAGTTAGTGCGATTGCTTGATCTTTGAGCGGGACAGTCACTGATGTCATGGGGGGATTGGGGAGTGTCCACGGGCCGGTCGCGACGTCGTTGTGAAAGTAATCGGTGGTCGACTGCCTCCGCGATCGTCCTAGGGTCGATCGCCGCGCTGACCACGGCCCCGGCATACGCTGCGCCGAGCTGCCAGCTTTCGAAGTTCCTCGAAATGTCGGTGATGCTCGCCGGACACCGCCCGATCGTGACGACGAAGATCGGTGGCAAGGACGCGCGCTTCATCGTCGACAGCGGCGCTTTTTACAGCACGATGTCACGGGCGTCGGCGGCGGAATTCGGGCTGCACCTCGACCCGGCACCGACGTGGTTCCGGTTGCGCGGGGTCAACGGCGATACCTCCGCCTCGATTGCCTCGGTCCGCGACTTCGGCCTTGGGGGCGTCTCGGTGCCCAAGGTCGATTTTATCGTCGGCGGCACCGACACCGGAGCCGTGGGGCTGCTCGGCCAGAATTTCCTCGGCATCGGCGACGTCGAATATGACCTGCCCCACGGGGCGATCCGGCTGCTGCATGCGAAGGACTGCCCGGTCGAAACGCTGGCGTATTGGGCCGGGACCAAGCCGTTTACGATCGTGTCCCTCGAATCGCGAAATCCGCCGTTTCAGGTTCATACCGTCGGGACCGTGACATTGAACGGCGTCAAGCTGCGCGCCGTCTTCGATACCGGTGCCGAATCGTCGATCATGACCCTTTCCGCCGCGAGGCGCGCCGGCATCACTCCGGACAGCCCCGGGGTCGTTGCCAGCGGACTGTCGACCGGCCTCGGCAGTCGCGCCCTCCGCACCTGGATCGGAACGTTCGACAAGCTCGAAATCGGCGGTGAGGCGATTCCCAAGCCCAGGATCCAGTTCAGCGACATCACGATCGGCGACGGCGACATGTTGATCGGCTTCGACTTTTTCCGCACTCACCGCATCTACGTCGCCAACAAGGCGAACAAGATGCTCGTCACCTACGAAGGCGGCCCGGTCTTCGGACTGACGCCGACCCGCGCGGTCAGCGCCGACGGCACGCCGCTCGACCTGTCCGACAAAGCCGCCGAGCCGACCACCGCGGAGGGCTATACCCGCCGCGGGACGGTGCAGGCATCGAACGGCAAGCTCGAAGCGGCGCTGGCCGATCTCGACAAGGCGGTGGCGCTCGCCCCGAACGACGCGACCACCCTCCGCATCCGCGCCGGAATGCGGCTCGCCAACCGGCAGCCGCTGCTTGCCTCGGGAGATCTCGACAAGGCGATCGCGCTCGACCGGCGGAGGCCGACGTGCGGTTGATGCGCGCCGGTCTCAAGCTGCGTGGGCACGATCCGGCCGGAGCGTCGGAGGATCTGCATGTCGCCGACAAGGGGCTGCCGCCGTCGTCCGAGCGGCGTCTGCAGCTCGCGTCGATGCTCGTGGCCGTCGACGAGTATGATGCGGCGCTGCTGAATTTCGATGCGTGGCTGAAAGCTCATCCCGAAGACGCCGCCCGTCCGGAGGCGCTCAACGGCCGCTGCTGGGCCCGGGCGCTGCTCAACCGCGATCTCGACCGTGCGCTCGACGACTGCAACGCTGCGGTCCGGCTTCGCCCAGGAACGGTCGCCTATCTCGACAGCCGAGGCCTCGTCCGTCTGCGCCGCGGCGAGCTCACGCAGGCGCTCAAGGATTATGACGCCGCCATCGGCATCGCCCCGCGCAGCGCGTGGTCGCTCTATTCGCGGAGCATCGTTCGCGCAAAAGTCGGCGATGCAGCTGGCGCGACGGCTGACCGGGCCGCCGCGATCGCTCTTCAGCCGGCAGTCGCCGCGCGCGCGCGCAAGCTGGGGCTGGAAAGCTAGAGCAGCGCGATCTGCTGATCAGGCGGCCGGAACGTAGCTTCCGCCGAGGGCACGGACCAGCGAGACGGCGGTCTGCATCCGGCTGGTCTGGACCGCCAATGCCGCGCGCTCGGCTTCGAGCGACGCAGTCTGGGCGGTGACGACGTCGAGATAGTCCGACGCGCCGTCGCGGTAACGGACCAGCGCGAGTTCACGGGTTCGTTCGGCAGCTTGAGCGGCGGCCAGCTGGTCGGCGGCCTGCGCCGTTAAATGGCGCGTCGCGGCGATCTGATCCTCGGCTTCGCGGAACGCGGTCAGAACTGTCGAGCGGTAGTTGGCCGCGGCCTCGTCGTACTGCGCGCGCGAGATCCGCACCTGCGCCCGGCGGCGGCCGCCATCGAATAGCGTCAGCAACGCCTGCGCGGGTCCAAGTGCCCAGAACCCAGCGCCGCTGCTGAAGATCGACCCGCTCGTCGCCTCGACGCCGCCACCGAGCCCGAGCGAGATGTTGGGGAAATACGCCGCGCGCGCGACGCCGATTCGGAAGTTGGCGGCGGCGATCCGCCGTTCGGCCTTGGCAACGTCGGGGCGGCGTTCGACAAGCTGCGACGGCACGCCGAACGCGACCGGCGGTGGCTCGAGCGGGCGGACGAGCGGGGCGATGGCGAAGCTCGACGCGACGGCGCCGGTCAGCGCCGCGATCTCGTGCTCGGTCGCGGCGCGCTCGTTGGCGGTTGCGGAAATCTGCGCGCGTGCTGCCGACAGGATATTGTCGGCGCGGCTGACATCGAGGCCCGAGGCGATGCCGCCGTCGTGGCGCGTCGTCGTCAGATCGCGGGCGCGTTCGTAGGCGAGCACGGTCTCGTGCAACAGCGCGGCCTGCGCATCGAGGCCGCGGAGGCGAAAATACGCATCGGCGACCGAAGCCTGAAGGCTGAGCCTGACCGCGGCGAGGTCGGCTTGGCTCGCGGCGGCGTCGGCGCGGTCGGCGCGGACGCTATTGCGGACCCGGCCCCACAGGTCGAGCTCATAGTCGAGCGTCGCCCCGATCGAGAAGGCGTTGTACGTCACCGCGCTGCCGTTGGATAACGGACGGCCTGCCGAGGCGCGGGTACGCCCCGCGCTAGTGTTTGCGACGACCGTCGGGATCTGGTCGGACGCCGTTAAACTGACGAGCGCCCGCGCAGCGTCGTAGCGCGCGAGGGCGGCGGCAAGCGTTGGACTGGCCTGTTCGGCGCGGGTCTCGAGGTCGTCGAGCACCGGATCGGCGAACATGCTCCACCAAGCACCGCGCGGCGTAGCGTCGGCGGGCGCGGCGGCGGTCCAGCCGGCAACCTCCTTGTACGCGGGCGGCGCGACTGTGGCGGGCGGCTGGTACGGCGGCGCCAGCGAACACGCTGCGGTTGCCAGCAGAGCAGTCAGCACGGCGGCGGTCGCAGCATTTCTAGCTTTGGACACGGCCAGCCTTCGGGTCTTCGACGCGGACCCGGTCGCCGTTTTCCAACGCGTCGGGCGGCGAGTCGATGATGCGCTCGCTGCCCGTCAGACCCGCGCTGATCTCGACCTGCTTGCCCTCGTCGCGGCCGATCGTCACCGGCTTGAGCGTGACGCGCCCATTGCCGTCGACCAGCGCAACGGTCGGGCCATTCGCCCGGAGGATCAGCGCACTCGCGGGCAGATGGACACTGTTACCGGCTGCGGCGATGGGGAAGGTTACCTGCGAATACGACCCTGGCTTGAGCGCGCCGCCGGGATTGTCGGTCTGCAGCTCGACCAGAACGGTGCCCGATTGAAGATCGACTGCCCCGGCGTTGCGCGTCAACACGAGGTCGAAGCTTCGCCCGGGATATTCGGGCAGGGTCATCGTCGCGTGCAGCCCGGTATGGACCTGCGCCGATGCGCCCTGCGGCACCCGGACATAGACCCGCATGCGGTGGACGTCGGACACGGTGAACAGCGCCGTCGCCGACGCGGTCCCCGAGCTGACAAGGCCGCCGATCTGCGCCGAACGGCTCGTCACGGTGCCGGCAAACGGCGCGGTCAGCCGGGTGAAGCCCTGCAGCGCGCGGAGGCGCTTGAGGTTGGCGAGCTCGCCGTTGGCGATCGCGTTCTTCGATGCGAGATCGCCTGCCTTCTCGTCGGTCTCCTGCTGCGACACTGCATCCTTTGCACGCAGCGCGACCCAGCGAACCGATGTGCTCTTGGCGAGCGCGGCGTTGGCCAGCGCGGTCTGGTAGTTCGCCTCCGCCTGCGCGAGCTGCTGATCGATTTCAGGGGCATCGAGGATCGCGAGGGTCTGCCCGGCGACGACCCGGTCGCCGATATCGACCAGCCAGCGCCGGACATAGCCGTTGGTCCGGGCATAGATCGGCGCGCTATTATATGCCTGCACGCTGCCCGGCAGAACGAGCCCGGTCGAACGGTCGCCGCGGGTCGGGGTGACGACCGAGACCGTCGGAATCGCGGCGTCGCTGGAGACGGCCACGAGCTGGTGGTCGGCGCTGCTCCGCGAAGTGATGCCGTAGCCAACGACCACCAGCGCGATGATCGCCGCACCGACGCCCGCAAGCTTCAGGGTCCGCGAACTGGATGAAGTGCGGGCGGGCTCGAACTGCGTATGCGACGGATCAAGCATTGGCGAGCTCAAGCTCCTGTGCGGCATGTTTTGCCCGGCCGTGCCGGTGGACGAAGCTGAAAATGGTCGGCACGAGGAACAGCGTCGCGACCGTCGCGAAGATCAGCCCGCCAATCACCGCACGACCGAGCGGGGCGTTCTGCTCGCCGCCCTCGCCGAGCCCGAGCGCCATCGGTGTCATGCCGATGATCATCGCCAGCGCGGTCATCAGCACCGGGCGGAAGCGGACCATCCCGGCCTCGAGTGCCGCCTTGGTCGCGTCGCCGAGGACTTCGAGCTGCTCGCGGGCGAAGCTGACCACAAGGATCGAGTTCGCCGTCGCGACCCCCATACACATGATCGCGCCGGTCAGCGCCGGGACCGACAGCGTCGTCCCCGTCGCAAACAGCATCCAGACGATCCCGGCGAGCGCGGCGGGCAGTGCCGTGATGATGACGAACGGGTCGACCCAGCTCTGGAAGTTGACGACGATCAGCAGGTAGATCAGCGCAATTGCCGCGACGATGCCGAAACCGAGGCCGGTGAAACTGGCGTTCATCGTCACGTATTGACCGCGCAGCGTCACGGTCACGCCCTTCGGCTTGACCTTGTCGAGGTCGTGGATCGCGGCGTTGATGTCTTTCGCGACCGAGCCGAGGTCTCGACCTTGCGGCGTCCCGAAGATGTCGATGACCGGCGCGATGTTGTAATGGCTGATAACCGGCGACGTGTTGCTCCGTACGAAGGTGCTGAGCCCGCCGAGCGTCTGGGCGGCGGTGCCTGCTGCGCCAGAAATCGGCACGCCCTGAAGGTCGGCAATCGAGCCGATGCGGTATTCCGGGGTCTGGGCGACGACCGCGTACGACACGCCGTTGTCGGGGTTGAGGAAAAACACGGGAGCCGACGTCGCGGTCCCGGCGAGCGTCGTCGACAGGCTGTTGGTGACGTCGCGCTCGGTCAGGCCGTACTGGCCGATCCGGGTGCGGTCGATGTCGATGTTGAGCTGGGGTGAGCGCGCCGACTGCTGGACCCGCGCATCGGCCAGCCCGGGGATCGAGCGGATCGCGCGGAGGATGCGCGCCGCGTGCGCCGCATTGTCGGCGGCATTCTTGCCGGTCACCTGGATGTCGATCGGCGCGGGCGCGCCGAAGTTGAGGATTTGGCTGGTGATGTCGGCGGGCAGGAAGGCGAAGGTCGTGCCCGGGAAATCCTTCGGCAGCTGACGCCGCAGCAGCGCGATATATTCGGCGGTCGGCCGATGCTTCTTGGTCAGGGCGACGAGAATGTCGCCGTCCTGCGAGCCGATCGTCCCGGAGTTATTATACACCGTGTTGATCGAGCTCACCGGCAGGCCGATGTTGTCGACGACCGAGGCGAGCTCCGACGGCGGGATCAGCTGGCGGAGGCGGCGCTGGATCAGGTCGAACTCGGCGGCGGTATCCTCGATCCGCGACCCGATCGGCGCGCGGACGTGCATCGTGATCTGCCCGGCGTCGACGCTCGGGAAGAAGTTGCTGCCGAGGAACGGGACGAGCAGGAACGACGCCAGCACGACGACCATGAACCCGGCCATGAAGATGCCGCGTCCCGCAAGCGCGCGTCCGAGCAGGCCGCCATAGCTCGTGCGGATCCGCGAGAACGTCCGTTCGAAGCCGCGCTGGAAGCGGACCAGTGGATTGCGCGACCCTGGCTTGCCCGCGGCATGCCCATCCTCGCCGACCGCATGCGCGCGCAGCAGATACATCGCCATCGTCGGCACCAGCGTCCGCGACAGGACGAACGAGGCGATCATCGCGAACACCACCGCCATCGCCAGCGGCACGAACAGGAATCCCGCGACGCCGGGGAGGAAGAACATCGGCACGAAAACGATGCAGATGCACAGCAATGAGACGAACGCCGGGGTGACGATCTGCGCGGCGCCGTCGAGGATGGCGGGAACGACCGCCTTGCCCTTTTCGAGGTGCCATTCGATGCTCTCGATCGTCACGGTCGCGTCGTCGACGAGGATGCCGACCGCGAGCGCCAGCCCGCCGAGCGTCATGACGTTCAACGTCTCGCCGATCGCAGCGAGCATCGCCACCGCGGCGAGCACCGCGAGCGGGATCGACAGCGCGATGATTACGGTCGAGCGCCACGAGCCGAGGAACAGCAGGATCATCAGCGAGGTCAGCGCGGCGGCGATCGCCCCCTCGACGATGACGCCGGTGACCGCGCCCTTCACGAACACCGACTGGTCGCCGATCGGCACGATGTGGAGGCTGTCGGGCAGCGTCGCGGCGATCGTGGGCAGGCTGTCCTTGACCCCCTGGACGATCGCCAGCGTCGAGGTTGCGCCGTTCTTGAGGACCGTCATTAGAACCGAACGGCGGCCGTCGACGTGGACGACATTGGTCTGCGGGCCGCTGCCGTCGCGGACGTTCGCGACGTCGCGCATGTAGATCGTCGCGCCGTTGACCACCTTGACCGGAAGGTCGTTCAATCCGGCGATGGTGTCGGGGGCGTTGTTGAGCTTGATGCTGTACTGATACGAGCCGATCTTGGCGAAACCGGCGGGGTTGATCTGGTTCTGCGCGGCGATAGCGTTGCCGACATCCTGTGCCGACAGGCCCTTCGACTGGAGCGCCTGCGGGTCGATGTCGATCTGGATCTGCCGCTGGCGCCCGCCCGACGGGTAGGGGATCGCCGCGCCGGGAACCGTGACGAGACTCGTCCGGACCTGGTTCTGGCCGATGTCGAACAGCTGCTGCTCGCTCAGGCCTTTGCCCGACAACGCGAGCTGCAGGATCGGCACCGTCGACGCGCTGTAATTGAGGATCAGCGGCGGCGTGACCCCCGGGGGAAGCTGGCGCAACACGCTCTGCGAGATCGACGTCACCTGCGCCGTCGCGGTGCGGATATCGGCGCCCGGCTGGAAGAAGATCTTGACCACGCCGATGCCCTGCAGCGACTGGCTCTCGATATGCTCGATGTCGTTGACCGTCGTCGTCAGCACGCGCTCATACGGCGTGATCAGCCGTCCCGACATGTCTTCGGGGGACAGGCCGGCGTAGGTCCACGCGACTGCGATCACCGGTACGCGAATGTCGGGAAAGATATCGACCGGGGTCCGCAGCGCGGCGAGAACGCCGACGATCGCGATCAGCATAGCCATGACGATGAACGTCAAAGGCCGCTGCAAGGCGATTTTGACGATGCTGATCATGACGCCATTACAGACCTGCTCCGCGCGGTTGCCGGGACGTAAGCCGGCACGGGCGGCTGATCGACAAAGCGTTTTGCAAGAATGATGCGCTGCGGTCTAATACTCGATGCAGCATGATCGATACGAAGGGCGACTTGATCCGTGGAGCTGCGGCACTTCAGATATTTCGTCGGTGTCGCCGAGGAGCTGCATTTTGGCCGAGCCGCCGAGCGCCTCGGCATCTCGCAACCGCCGCTAAGCCAGCAAATCCGCGCATTAGAAGCTGAATTGGGCGTCGAACTGTTCGAACGGACGAGTCGGCGTGTCCGCTTGACCGAAGCCGGGACGGCGTTTCTCGACGAAGCACGCAAGACCCTGGCGCAGGCGGACCATGCCTTTGCCACTGCCCGCCGGGCCGATCGCGGCGAGATCGGCGAGCTGACCATCGGCTTCATCACGTCGGCACCGCTGACGCCGCTGCTGTCGACCGCATTGTTCGACTTCCGCAAGGCGTATCCGGCGGTCTACCTCGACCTGACCGAGATGCCGCGCGCCCTGCAAGTCGAGCGGCTGACCGAGCGGAGCCTCGATGCCGGCTTCATCCGCGGTGTCGAGCCGCCGGTGCTACCGCCGTCGCTGGTCGCGACCATGCTGCTCGAGGAAGACATCATGGTCGCGATGCGAACCGACCATCGGCTCGCATCGTCGCCCGCGCTCGCTATCGCCGATCTCGTCGACGAAGCCTTTGTGCTTTACGAAAGCAAGCTCGGATCGGGGTTCAACGAGCACCTGACGCACTTATGCCGGAACGCCGGGTTCGAGCCGCGGGTGGTGCAGGAGGTCGGCGCGCTGTCGACGTTGCTCGGCCTGGTCGCCGCTGGCTTCGGGATCACGGTGCTGGCCCGCTCGCTGGCGGCGCTGCACCTCGACAATCTCGTCTATCTTCCGCTCGACTCCCCCGGCGCGATCAGCCGGTTATGGCTTATCCATCATCGCGATATGTCGCCGGTGTGCCGTAAGCTGGTCGATATCGTCACGGCGGCGAGCACCTGCTCGCCGGTGTGCCGTAAGCTGGTCGATATCGTCACGGCGGCGAGCACCTGACGCTTCGGCGCGATCGTCACGGCTTGAGCGTGCTTCCCGGCTGCCACGCGGGGACCGCGGGCTGGTCGGCGACGCGGTCGACAAGGCGGTAGAAGAAGGTGTTGAAGCGTGCGGCAGCGGTCCAGTCCATCGGCTGGGCGATGTCGTCCTGCGGCTTGTGATAGCCGGTGACGTACCAGTGGCGGTAGACGCGCTCGCTCGGGCCTCCCGGGCGATAGCCGAAGACGAAGGCGGTTGCCGGAATGCCCGCCTGGAGGAACGGCCACTGATCTGCTCGCCGGAGCAGGTTGCGCTCGGGCTCGGGGTCTTTCTGCACGGCGATGCCCATCTCTCCCGCCACCGCGCGCGCGTCATTGCCGAGCGTGGTGTCGTCGAGCGCATGGACCGTCAGCAGGTCGAGCGGGAAGATCGGGCGGAGCTGGTCGAGGTTGATGTCGGCGGCGATCGTCGCGAGCGGCACCGTCGGATGCGCGACGAACCAGCGTGCCCCAAGCAGCCCCTTCTCCTCGCCGGTGAACGCCGCAAGCATCACCGGGCGGCGATAGCCGTGCCCGTGACGGCGCTCGGCGAGCTGGATCAACAGCGCGACATACGCCGCGTCGTCGAGCGTCCCGTTGTACAACGCATCGCCGTCGACCGGCTCGCCGAAGCCATAGCCGTCGAGATGCGCCGACAAAACGATATGCTGGTTGGCCAGCGCCGCGTCCGTACCGGGCAGCAAGCCGATGATATTCGAGGCGGTCAGCGACTTGCGCGTCGGGGCAAAGCTCGCGACGAAACGCCCCGGCGCGTCGAAGCTCGGCAACGGCTCGCCCATTGTGCCCGCAACGGTCAGCGCTGCCGCGTCATGGCTCGAACCGGCGACGACGCGTCCCAACGCCGCGACGTTGAGCGCCGCGACGAGCATCGCCTCGTGCCGCGGCGTGGTCCCGGCGAGCCAGACCGACCGCGCATAGGCGAACGGCCAGCGCGGCGGCTCGACGGCAAAACCCGGATCGGCGACAGTGACGATGCCGGCGGCTCCGGCGGTCCGTACCGCCGCGAGCCGCGCCGCCGCATCGGGCAGGCCCGGGCGGTGCGTCCCCCAGCAGACGACGACCTTGCCCCGGACATCGCCCAGCACGGCGGCGCCGCAATAACCGCGGAACGCGATCGTCGCGTCGAGCTTGGTCGGCATGTCGACCGTCGGCTCGACGGTAATATCGTGGAGGAAGGCGAGCGGCGTCGTGTCGACCGCGATGTGGACCCCGGCCTTCGGCAGCGCGACTTGCTCCATCGGCACGCGCTGGAACCAGCTGCCATTGTCACCCGCCGGCTTGACCCCGGCCGCCGCCAGCCGCGCGGCAACGATCTTCGCCGCGCGCTCGTACGCTGCCGAGCCGGTGTCGCGGCCCTCCATCGCATCGTTCGACAAGACGGTCGTCGTCGCCCACCACGCGCTCGTATCGCGGTCGGTCGCGGGCGGGGATGTCGCCAGTGCGAGGGCTATCAACGCGATCGACATGGTCTGCTCACCGCCGGTTTATCGCCACCATGTTGCACGCCGCCGGGCACCCGCCAAGCTCGGCTCGGCCTTCGACGGCGACGTATTTGACAGTTGCATGACTGCGGCTAGGTTTACGCCGCAACGGCAGGGGGATGCGCGGTGACGCTCAGGTTTTGGTGGCTCGCGACATTGCCGATGCTTCTCGCGTCGATGCCACTTCCGGCCGAAACGCCGCCGCCGGGCCTCGAGGCGATGCTCGCCTATCCGTTCGTCAATGAACTCGTTGCGGCGGAAAAGGGCGACCGCATCGCATGGCTGACGACGGTCAAGGGCGTCCGCAATGTCTGGATCGCGACCGCGCCGGGCTTTGCGCCGCGGCAGGTGACGCGCGGCACCGCCGACGACGGGCAGGAGCTGACCGGGCTGACCTTCTCGCCCGATGGCATCCGCCTGGCGTGGGTCCGCGGCGGCGACCACGATGCGAACTGGCCCGCGGAGGGCGGCGTCCAGCCGAACCCCGCCGATGCGCTCGAGCAACCGAAGCTGACGATCTGGACCGCGCTCGCCGCGGGCGGCACACCGGTCAAGGTTGCCGAGGGCGACCACCCGAAACTATCGGCTACGGGCAAGTTGGCGTACGTCAAGGACGGTCAGGTCTGGACCGCCCCGCTCGACGGCGGCAAGGTCAAGCCCGAACGGCTGTTCTACGATGCCGGCAAGGATGCCGATCTGGCATGGTCGCCGAACGGCGCGAAGCTGGCCTTCGTTTCGCATCGCCGTGATCATAATTTTGTCGGGGTCTACGATGTCGCGGCGAAGACCGTGACGTGGCTGACGCCGTCGACCGGACAGGACGAGGACCCGGTGTGGTCGCCCGACGGCCGCCGCGTCGCCTTCACTCGCCGTCCCGGCGCTGGCGGCACCCCCGAGCCGATGCTCGTCGACGTGCCTCACCCGTGGTCGATCCGCGTCGCCGACGCCGCCACCGGCGAAGGCCGCGAGGTCTGGCACAGCCCGCGTACGCTCGACGGTTCGTTTCCCGAGGTTCCGGGCGGGGTCGGGCTGGCGTGGGCGGCTGGCGACAAGCTTAGCTTCCGCGCCGAACTCGACGGCTGGGCGCATCTCTACGCCGTCGCGGTGGGCGGCGGCGAGCCAGTGTTGCTGACGCCGGGCAAGTTCATCGTCGAGAACGTGAAGCCGACCGCCGACCGGCACGGCCTGCTCTACACCGCCAACACCGGCCCCGATGCGAGCGACGACGACCGCCGCCACATCTACCGCGTCGACGTCGACGGCGGCACACCGGCGATGCTGACCCCCGGCACCGGCCTCGAATTTCTTCCGGTTCCAGTCAGCTCCGGGCTCGCCTATGTCGCGGTCACGGGGCAACGCCCGGCATCGGTCCACGTTGCCAGTGCCGGCGGTGACCGCGCGATCGACGGCGCCGCACCCTATCCCGCCGCGTCGCTCGTCGTGCCGCAGCGCGTCACCTTTACCGCTGCCGACGGGCTGACGATCCACGGCCAGTTGTTCGTCACTGCTGGCAACGAGAAGAAGCCCGCAGTGATCTTCGTCCACGGCGGACCGCCGCGGCAGATGCTCCTCGGCTGGTCGTACATGGACTATTATTCGAACGCCTATGCGGTGAACCAGTACCTCGCCGCGCACGGTTTCGTCGTCCTGTCGGTCAACTACCGGCTCGGCATCGGTTATGGCCGCGCGTTCCAGCATCCGGCGAAAGGCGGCCCGGCGGGGGCGTCGGAGTATCAGGACGTCGTCGCCGGCGCGAAGTATCTCCAGTCGCTGCCGGGGGTCGACCCGGCGCGGATCGGCATCTGGGGCGGATCGTACGGCGGCTATCTGACCGGCCTCGCGCTCGCCCGCAACTCGGACATCTTCAAGGCGGGCGTCGATCTCCACGGCGTCCACGACTGGTCGCGCCTGTTGTACGAGGAGGCTGCTCCCGCGAAGCGCTACGAGCAGGGCGACTGGCCCGAGCTGGTCAAGACCGCCTTTACCAGCTCGCCCGATGCCGACGTCGCGACGTGGAAGTCACCCGTCCTGCTGATCCAGGGCGACGACGACCGCAACGTCCGCTTCAACCAGACGATCGACCTCGCCCGCCGTCTTGACGCGGCGGGGGTGCCCTATGACGAGCTTGTCCTGCCTAACGAAATCCACGGCTTCCTGCGCTATGACAGTTGGCTCAAGGCCGACAGCGCGACGGTGCGGTTCCTCGAGGCGAAGCTCAAGCCGTAGCGACCACGCTCATCCTCCGGGGTGATAGCGGCGCTCGACGTGCCCGCTGAGCTCGTCCGGGTAGAAATACACCGGGCGGAGCGCACCAGCGGCATAGCGGGCGATCTGGTCGGCGAAGTGCGGTGAGGTGGGGTCGCCGCTCTGGCCGCCCGCCATCACCGCCATCGCCTTCACGCGCGAACCGAACTCGACGACCGCGACGAAGCTGTTGCCGCTCGTGCCGTAATAGCGTGTCGTCCCCGGCCACGACTTGGCGCCGAACGAGGCGAGGCTGCCCCATTGCGCCGAGGTGAAGGGCACGGGCAGCGACGCCTTGGCATCGTCGAAATGCGGCGCGATTGCATCGTCGAGGCGCTGGAAGCGGTTGATCGTCTGCCACGGCGTCTGCCAGCTGCCGAAGTCGCGGGTCAGCTGGCCGACCGCCGCCGTCAGCGCGGCAAGCTTGGCGTCGGGGCTGACGCGGGTGGCGATATAGTCGGGGACGTTGAGCCGTTCCGCCTGCGCGAAGCTGCCGACGTCGCGCCACAGCTGGTCGCCCCAGAACACCGCGAGGCTCGTTGCAGTCGAGTCGGCGCTCCAGCGATAATCCCAGCCCTTGAGCAATGCGATCGGCGCGGCGAGGGCGGGCTTGCGTGCATCGCTTGCGGGCAGGGCGGACCAAGCCTCGACGAGTGCGGGCAGGAGGCGGGCGAAGGCGGGCAGGTACGGATCGAACGCCGCGGCGCGCAGCGTCTCGGGCGTCCAGCCGCTTTTGCCGGTCAGCAGCAGGTCGGCATGGACGCCGCGGGCATTCCCACCCGCCTGATCCATGTAACGCGGATAGTCAGCCGCCTTCGGGCTGTCGGGTCCGGCGGCGCTCCACGGCCAGTCGTTGGTGTTGTGGGCCCAGCCGACGCGCGGGTTGACCACGCTCGGCAGGCTGGCAAGCGTGTGGAGGCCGCGCCAGTCGGTCGCGGGATCGCTGCCATCGACGGGCCGCGTATAGTCGAAGCGGTCGTTCCGCAGCGGAATATACTGCGGCATCAGGAAGGCGATCTCGCCGGTGCTGTCGGCGAACAGCGTGTCGTTCGACGAGTTGGCCTGAAGCGCGGCGCTCGTCATGTAGCTCGCGAGGTTGGTCGCCTTGGTCCGCAGATAGCTTTGTTCGAGCGCCGGAACCGGCTTCCACATCAGCGCGGTGGCGATCCATTTCCCCGCCTTCATCGACACGACCGGGCCATGACGCGTGCGGTAGGTCGTGAAGCTGCGCTCGCTTATCGTGCCGTCAGGGCGGCGGAAACGGAGCGTGACGACACGGCTGGCGACCGGCCGCGCGGCCTTGCCGTAGCGATACGACCAGCCGTTCGCGGTGCGCGTCACCTTCTCGGCGAACTCGTCGACGGCGTCGGCGGTCGACGAGGTGTGCATCCAGCCGGCGCTGGCGTTGAACCCCTGGTAGACGAAGAACTGTCCCCACGTGCTTGCGCCATAGGCATTCAGCCCGGCGGCGCTGGTCATCTGCGCCTCCGACCGGAAATAGAAACTGGTGTGCGGATTGATCAACAGCAGCGCGTGGCCGTTCGCGGTCAGCCGCGGCGCGATGGCGATGCCGTTCGATCCCGACGGCTCGCGCAGTACCATGCCCAACTCCTCCGGTGTCGGCGGGGTCGGCTGGCCGTAGAAGGTCTTGAGGCTGCTCAGCGAGATCCGCTCGATGTCGCCGCCGATGCTCCCCTCGGTGAAGCTCAATGCCATCCACGGCTCGAACCGGGTCAGCACGCGCGGCTTCGTGCCGGGATGCGAGGCGAGGTAGAAATTGAGGCCATCCGCCCACGCCTCCATCAGCGTCCGCAGCCAGGCCGGGCTCTTCGCATACTCCGCCTTGAGTTCGGCGGGGTCGACGAACAGCCGCTGCCGCAGGTCGCCCCAGATCGCGTCCTCGCCGTCGACCTCGGCGGTCCGTCCGAGCGCGGTCAGGTAATTCGCCTCGATCCGGGCAAAGTCGTCCTCGGCCTGCGCGTACATCAGCCCGAAGACCGCGTCGGCATCGGTCGGGCCGCTGACGTGCGGGATGCCCCAGTCGTCGCGGACGATCGTCACCCGCGCCGCCTCGCGCTGCCACCGCGCCGTATCGGTCTCGGCGGCACCCGGCACTGCCGTCATTCCCGCCGCCAGCATGATCAGGAGATTGCGTGTGCGTCGCAGGGCTTTATCCATGAGCCGAGCTTAGGGTGGGAAAAAGGGAATGACTATGCGGTGGCTGGCGATACTCGCGGCGTTGACGATCGGTCCGCTGGCGTCGGCGTCGGCGGCCGAAACCGGGTCGCTGCTGCTCAAGCCTGCAGGCGTGTTCGACGGCGTCGACGGCAAGGTCCACGCGCGCTGGCAGGTGCTCGTCACCGGCGACAAGATCGTCGCGGTCGGCCCCGACCTGCCGCACCCCGCCGATGCGAAGCCGATCGAGCTGCCCGGCACGACGCTGATGCCCGGGATGATCGAGGGGCACGGCCACCTGTTCCTCCACCCGTATAACGAGACCAGCTGGGACGATCAGGTGCTCCACGAGCCGTTGGCGCTGCGGACCGCGCGCGCCGTGGCGAGCGCGAAGGCGACGCTGCTCGCGGGGTTCACCTCCGAGCGCGATCTCGGCACCGAGGGTGCGGGTTATGCCGACGTCGGACTCAAGGCGGCGATCGACGAGGGCATCGTTCCCGGGCCGCGCCTGTCGGTTGCGACACGCGCGATCGTCGCGCTCGGCGCTTATGGCCCCAAGGGCTTCGAGCCGGGCGTCGTGGTCCCGCAGGGTGCCGAGGAGGTCTCGGGCACCGACCAGATCGCCGCCGCCGTCCGCCGCCAGATCGCGGCGGGCGCGGATTGGGTCAAGCTTTACGCCGATTACCGCTGGCGTCCGGGCGAGGACAGCCGCGCGACGCTCAGCCTCGACGAGATCAAGGCTGCGGTCGCCGCCGCGCACGATGCCGGCCGCCCGGTCGCAGTCCATGCCTCGACTGCCGAGGGGATGCGCCGCGCGGTCGCCGCCGGGGTCGATACGATCGAGCACGGCTATGGCGGAACGCCGGAAATCTTCGCGGCGATGGCGGCGAAGCGGATCGCGCTGTGCACGACCCTCGCCGCATCCGACGCGACGTCGCGCTATCGGGGTTGGAACGGCAGCGAGCCCGCGCCGCCGGGGGTCGTGTTGAACCGCCAGAGTTTCCGCATGGCGATGAAGGCGGGCGTGCCGATCTGCATGGGCGGCGATGTCGGTGTGTTCCCGCACGGCCAGAACGCGCGCGAGATCGAGCTGATGGTCGACGCCGGGATGCCCCCGGCCGACGCGCTCGTGGCGGCGACGTGGGGCAATGCCCGCTGTCTGCATCTGTCCGGGAAACTTGGCGCGGTGAAACCGGGCTTGCTCGCCGATCTTGTCGCGGTCGACGGTGACCCGACCGCCGACATCGGCGCAGTCCGCCGGATCAGGATGGTGATGAAGGGCGGGGTCGTGGTGCCTGCCGGTCAGTAACCAGAGCGAACCGCTAGGTCGGATTGTCGAGGGTGAATAGGTCGGCGGTCTCGTCGAAGGCATAGACCTCGGCATAACGGCCCCATTGGACGACCGAGCGGATCGTCTGGTCGGCGTATTCTTCGGACATATGGTCCTCGAGTTCGTCGCGAAACCGGCGCGCTGGGGCCTGGTGGCTGGCGCGGTCGTCGAGGACGCGGCGGACATGCGCGACGAGCGGGACGTAGTTGAGCAGCTGCTGCGCGAACAGCTGCTTGCGCTGGTCGACCTCGGCCTCGGCGTAGCGGAACGCCGGCGGCAGCAGGCGAAGGTCGCCGCCCTCGAGCTCGGCGAAGCGCAGCAGCTGGAGGACTTCCGCGATCGGGAACAGCTCGTCGGCTTCGTACTGCAATTCGCGCGCGAGTTGCGGCAGGTCGGCCTTGCCGCTGTACGGCGGCGCGGCGATCGCCTCCATCAAACCGGCGAGGGTATTGGTCGACACGCGCGGCAGCACCATGCTGATCCCGGTTCCCGGGAACAGTCCGTCGCGTGCCTCGCCCGGGGCGGCTTTCTTGGTCATGCGGACGTAGATGTCCTCGACGAGCGCGCGGAACGCCGGCTCCTGCCGGTTGCGCGGCTGCGGCAGGTCGACCTTGATCTCGGCGACGACGCGGCCCGGGTTCGACGAAAAGACGAGGATGCGGTCGCACATCAGCACCGCCTCCTCGATGTTGTGCGTCACCATCAGGATCGACTTGATCGGCATCCGCCCTTCCGACCACAGGTCGAGAAGGTCGGTCCGCAGGGTCTCGGCGGTCAGCACGTCGAGCGCCGAGAACGGCTCGTCCATCAGCAGGATCGACGGATCGACGACGAGCGCCCGGGCGAGGCCGACGCGCTGGCGCATCCCGCCCGACAGCTCCTTGGGGTAGGCGTTCTCGAAGCCGTCGAGGCCGATCAGGTCGATCGCGGCGAGCGCGCGCTTGCGCCGCTCGGCGGCGGGGACGCGCTTCGCCTCGAGCCCGACCTCGACGTTCTGCTGGACGGTCAGCCACGGGAACAGCGCGAAGCTCTGGAAGACCATGCTGACCGTCGTCGCGGGGGCCGGAAACGCGACGCTCCCCCCGGTCGGGGTCAACAACCCGGCGATCGAGCGGAGCAGGGTCGACTTGCCCGAGCCCGAGCGGCCGAGCAGCCCGACGATCTCGTTGTCGAACAAGGTCAGGTCGACGTCGTCGAGGACGAGGAGGTTGCTCTCCGCCGACTTGCCGTAGAAATGGCGGACATTGCGGACTTCGACGAGCGGCCGGTCGAGAATGGCGGTCATGATTGCTCCTCAGTCGAGCCGCAGGCGGCGTTCGGAATAGCGATAGAGCGGCCGCCATACCGCGCGGTTGAGCGCGGTGACGAAGACCGACATGACGGCGACGCCGAGCGCGACCTGCGCCGACCGCCCCGCTGCGGTGGCGCTCGCGATGTACGAACCGAGCCCGACCGCCTCGATATGCTCGTGGCCCCAGCTGACCGCCTCGGCGACGATCGACGCGTTCCACGACCCGCCCGACGCGGTCAGCGCGCCGGTGACGTAGTACGGGAAGATGCCGGGCAGCGCGACCTGCCGCCACCACTGCCAGCCGCGGATGTCGAAGATCCGCGCGGCCTCCTTGATGTCGGTCGAGATCGCGCTCGCCCCGGCGATCACGTTGAACAGGATGTACCACTGGGTGCCGAGGATGATCAGCGGCGACAGCCAGATGTTGGGGTCGAGGCGGAAGCGCAGGATGACGACGACGGCGAAGGGAAACAGCACGTTCGCCGGGAAGGCCGCGAGGAACTGGGCGATCGGCTGGAGGCGTTCGGCCCAGACCGGACGAAGTCCGATCCAGACGCCGATCGGCACCCAGATCAGGCTGGCAACGACGATCAGGACGAGCACCCGGACCAGCGTCGCGAAGGCGAGGCCGGTGACCGTCCAGACGTCGTTCCAGTTGAGCGTGTGGCTGACGAACCCGGCGAGCACCGCGACCGCCCACACCGCGAAGCCGCCGATGATCACGAGCCACAGGATGTCGAGAATGCGGCTCGTCTCGCCGCCGAGGCGAAGCGCCGGCGGGCGCGGCACCGACCAGTCGATCCGGCCGATCTGGCGCATCGGCCATGCCAGCGCGGCGAAGCCGACGCGAAGCCAGCGCGTCTGGCGGACCATCGCATAGACCCACGATTGCGGCGCCTCCTGCGACTTGGTCTGCTCGAAGCGGAACTTGTCGGCCCAGGCGACGACCGGGCGGAACACCAGCTGATCGTAGAGCAGGATGACAACCGCCATTGCGCCGACGCCGATCGCGACCGCGTGCAGGTCCTGCCGTTCGATCGCCAGCGCCAGCCACGCGCCGATGCCGGGCAGCGTCACGGTCGTGTTGCCGACGGTGATCGCCTCCGACGCGACGACGAAGAACCAGCCGCCCGACATCGACATCATGATGTTCCAGACGAGTCCCGGCGTCGCGAACGGCAGGTCGAGCCGGATGAACCGCCGCCAGCCTGAGAAGCCGAACTGGCGGCTGACCTCGTCGAGGTCGTTCGGCACGGTCCGCAGCGACTGGTAGAAGCTGAAGGTCATGTTCCACGCCTGGCTGGTGAAGATCGCGAAGATCGCGGCGAGCTCGACGCCGAGCTGGCGGCCGGGAAACAGGTTCATGAAGAAGGTGACGGTGAAGGTCAGGAAGCCGAGCACCGGCACCGACTGGAGGATGTCGAGCGCCGGCACGATGATCATCTCGGCCTTGCGGCTTTTGGCGGCGAGGGTGGCGAAGACGAAGGTGAAGACGAGCGATGCGCCGAGTGCGGCGAACATCCGCAGCGTCGTCCGCAGTGCGTATTCGGGCAGCCGCGCGACATCGAGCGTCACCGGCGTCGCCCGCAGCGCGGCGAGCGGCTGGCTCGCCTCGCCCGCCCCCCGGACGATCAGGACGGCGGCGGCGGCGAGCAGCAGGAAGCTGATCAGGTCGGCCCATGACGGGGCAGACCGCATCCGCAAGAAGCGTGCGATCGGCCAGCCGCGTTCAGTCGTGGCATCGCGTTGCGCCATCGTGTCCCTCGTGGCCGCCCTGCCGCCACGAGCGCCTGGAGATCAGGCGGCCCCGTTCGACCTCGGCGGCGTGCGTCTTCGGTTGCTGCTATCGCCTGGCATTGGTGCCTGTTTCGCTAAAGTTGCGCATGACCTTTCGGGCGAACGCAGGCTGCGCTTGGCCTCGCAACCTGACCGAGTCAAGGCGTGTGAAAACGCCCTCGCGACGATGCGCGCCGGGGTCGTCGGGATCGACTTCGAGCAACCTGTCGGGCTGACGTTAGCGCCGACTCACGACGCTTCCCACAGCTCGATCGGGGTGCCTTCAGGGTCGTGGACTCGGGCGAAGCGGCCGGCCTCGGGCGAGTCCCACTCGGGGCGTGTCTCGACATCGATTCCCGCCGCGCGCAGCCCGGCGAGCAGGTCGTCGAGGCCGGTGACGCGGAAGTTGAGCATGAACGGCTTGTCGGCGGCGAAATAGTCGCTCGTCGCGGCGAACGGGGCGAAGACGGTCGGGCCGGCGGCGGTGCGCCACGTCCACGGGTCGGGGTCGTCGTTCGCGCCGCCGCCGCATCCCGCGCCGACGCCGAGGTGGGTGACGTACCATGCCGTCAGCGCCTCGGGGTCGCGCGCCCGGAAGAACAAGCCGCCGATACCGGTTACGCCCATGTCGCTACCCCTTTGCCCGTCGCCGAATATCGAAAACCCGGCAAAGGCTCGGCTATGCCGGTCGGGACGTCAAGCTGTGACGGCAGGGTGCATTCGATGCGGGCACGATCCTTCGACGTGCGGCGTTGTGCGGTGCCTGTGCGCGTGGCGGCGCGACGGGCTAAAGCGCGGTCCCGGTCAGTAATTTGGGCCGGTCGCCGGTCTCGCCGCGGGCCTCGGCCATGAAGCGCCGCTTGAGCAGCGGGACGCGCTCGACCGCCGCCAGCCCGAAGCGCCGCGCCGCCGCCGGGACCCGCCCCTTCAACGCGAACAAGCGGTTGAGGCCATCGGTGACGCTCCCGACCATCGAATTATCGAGCCGCCGCCATGCCGAATAGCGCGCCGTCACTGCCGGCGCGCCGAGGTCGAGGCCGAGCCGGGCGCTGTCGACAAGCACCTCGGTCAGCGCCGCGACGTCGCGCAACCCCATGTTAAGTCCTTGTCCTGCAATGGGATGTATCCCATGCGCCGCGTCGCCGATCAGGACGAGGCGATCGGCGGTGTAGGTCGCGGCGTGATGGTAGCCGAGCGGATACGACGCCGCCGGCGCGACCACCGTCACCGCCCCGAGCAGCCCGCCGATCCGCGCCTCGATCTCGGCCGCAAGCCCGCGAAGGCCGAGCTTCATCGTCCCCGCCGCGGCGTCGTTCTCGACGGTCCATACGATCGCCGACCGATGCGCCCCGCTTTGAGTGTCCTGCATCGGCAGGATCGCGAACGGGCCGGTCGGGTAAAACAGCTCGAAAGCGGTGCCGCCGTGCGGCTCGGCGTGCTCGATCATCGTCACGATCGCGGTCTGCGGGTAGGTCCAGCGCGCCACCGCGATCCCGGCCCCGTCGCGAATCTTCGAGCGGCGCCCGTCGGCGGCGATCAGCAGCGGCGCGGTCAGGACCGTGCCGTCGGCGAGCGTCACCGTCACTCCGTGCTCGGCGCGGACAATCGACATCGCGGTCGCCGGGGCATGGAGGGCAATCCCCGCCGCCGCGCGTCCGCCGTTGAGCAGCGCGGCGCGGAGGTGGCGGTTCTCGACCATGTGGCCGAGCGCGCCGCCACCGGACGCGTCGGGCCCATCGGTCGCAAGTGCGTCGAAGATCAATGGCTTGGTCGTGATCCCGTCGCTGACGCGGATGCGGTGGATCGGGCACGACTGCTCGTCGAGGACCTTGCCCAGCCCGATCGCGTGGAACATCGCCGCCGAGGCGCTGGCGATTGCGGTCGCGCGGCCGTCGAAGCCCAGCGCCAATGTCGCGTCGAGGTCGGCGGCGTCGACCACTGCGCTCGACAGCCCATGCGCGTCGAGGGCGAGCGCGAGCGTCATGCCGACCAGCCCGCCGCCGATGATGATAACGTCGCTCTGCATGTGTTGCGTCTTAGCCCGCATCGCCGCGATTGCGAAGCGGCACGATGTCCCGATCTTGCCCCGCGACTCGATCCAAGGCATCGTGGCAGTCACGCGAACGGAGGGCGAACGGCATGGCAACGAGGGCCGCAACGACGGGGCGCGGGGCGCAGATCGTCGGCGCCGAAACCAAGGCCGCGCTGAGTCGCGGGGTCGGCATCGCGGGCGGGATTGCGCTCTTGTTCGTCGCGGCGGCAATCGTCGCGGTGCTCGCAAGTTACGGCCCCGCCGATCCGTCGTTCAACACCGTCACCGGGCGTGTGCCCCAGAACCTGCTCGGCGCTCCCGGCGCATGGGCCGCCGACGCCTTGCTGTTCGCTGCGGGCTATATGGTCGTCGCGCTGGTTCCGGCGCTCGTCGTTGCTGGCGCACGGCTGCTGCGGCGCAAGGGGCTTGCGAACTGGCGGCGCTATGCGCTGGCGACGCTGGCGGGGACGCTGTTCGCCGCGGGCGCGGTCGGAGCGCTGTGGCCTGATCCCGATGCAGCGATGCCGGCGGGGAGCGGCGGGCTTGCCGGGCTCATCGCCGCCAGCGTGGGCGACTCGCTATCGTCGATCACGGCGCTGTCCGCTTTGCCGGTAACGAGCCTGCTCGCGCTCGTCCTGGCGATGGTCGCACTGCCGCTGCTGCTTTGGGGCGTCGGTGTCGATCGAAGCGATGCTGCAGCCATCACTGGGCTGTTCCGCCACCGCGACGATGACGAGATCGAGCCCGCCGCAGCCCCGGTCGAGCGCCGCCGCCGCCCTGCTCCCGAAGCCACCGCCGCCGCGATCGAGCAGGCCGCCGTGCCGCGGGCGACGATCGTCACACCTGCCGCGCCGCCTCCTCTCTCGGCGAAGCGCGGCCGTCGCGACCGCCAGCCGACGCTTGGCCTCGGCGACATCTACGAACTGCCCCCGCTCGACCTGCTCAAGCCGGTGCCGAAGGGGCCGGTGGTCAAGATCGACCGCGCCGCGCTCGAACAAAATGCCCGGCTGCTCGAATCGGTGCTCGACGACTTCGGGGTCAAAGGCCGGATCGGCGACGTCCGCCCGGGCCCGGTGGTGACGATGTACGAGCTCGAACCCGCGCCGGGGCTCAAGGCGAGCCGGGTGATCGGCCTGTCGGACGACATCGCCCGGTCGATGAGTGCGGTCAGCGCGCGGGTCGCGGTCGTGCCGGGGCGCAACGTCATCGGCATCGAGCTGCCCAACCACAATCGCCAAATGGTGACGCTGTCCGAGCTCCTCGCGTCGGCGGCGTTCGAGGACCAGTCCGCCGCACTACCGCTGGTGCTTGGCAAGAACATCGCGGGCGATCCGGTCATCGCCGATCTGTCGCCAATGCCGCATTTGCTGATCGCGGGCACGACCGGATCGGGCAAGTCGGTCGGGCTCAACTGCATGATCCTGTCGTTGCTCTACCGGCTGTCGCCCGACCAGTGCCGGATGATCATGATCGACCCGAAGATGCTCGAGCTGAGCGTCTACGACCGCATCCCGCATCTGCTCTCCCCCGTCGTCACCGAGCCGGCGAAGGCGATCCGCGCCTTGAAATGGGCGGTCGAGCAGATGGAGGACCGCTACCGGATGATGTCGACGATCAACGTCCGCTCGCTGTCGGGGTTCAACCAGCGCGTCCGCGAGGCGAAGGCGAGCGGCAAGCCGTTCATCCGCAAGGTCCACACCGGCTACGACGACGACGGCCACGCGATCTACGAGGAAGAGACGCTCGACTTCGAGCCGTTGCCGCTGATCGTCGTTGTCGTCGACGAGCTCGCCGACCTGATGATGACCGCGGGCAAGGAGGTCGAGTTCCTCATCCAGCGCCTCGCGCAAAAGGCCCGCGCGGCGGGCATCCACCTGATCATGGCGACCCAGCGCCCGTCGGTCGACGTCATCACCGGCGTCATCAAGGCCAACCTGCCGACCCGCATCAGCTTCTCAGTGACGTCGAAGATCGACAGCCGGACGATCCTCGGCGAGCAGGGGGCCGAGCAGCTGCTCGGCAAGGGCGACATGCTCTACATGCCCGGCGGCAAGCAGGTCGTCCGCGTCCACGGCCCGTTCGTCAGCGACGAGGAGGTCGAGGCGGTCGCCGATTACTGCCGCACCCAGGGCCGCCCCGACTATGTCGACGCGGTTACGGAGGAGCCGGTCGAGGGCGATGGAGTCTTCGGGCTCGATCTCGGCGAGGGCGGCGGCGAGGAGGCCGAGACTTACAAGAAGGCGATCATGATCGTCGCCGAGAGCCGCAAGGCCTCGACAAGCTACCTCCAGCGCCAGCTCCGCGTCGGCTACAACAACGCCGCGCGGCTGATCGAGCGCATGGAAAAGGACGGCTATGTCGGCGTCGCCGACCATGTCGGGCGGCGCGAGGTTCTGATCGAGCCTGATGGAACACGGATGTAAGCGTGCGTAAGGCCCGGCCAAACATAACCAGATGATGGGCGCTCCCCCCTTTCCGCTAGTGCAATCCACGTCGGACAGCGCCCCCCGAAATACCCCTTGCGGTTGACGTAGCGTCATCGGTTACGACTCGGGGCATGGGAACCCTGTCGATCACCGATGTCTGCCGCCGCACCGGGCTCAGCGCCCGCGCCTTACGCTTCTACGAAGCGCGCGGACTCGTCGGCGCGCAGCGATCGGCGGCGGGGCAGCGGCGCTACGGGGCCGCCGAGGTCGCGCGCCTCCACCAAGTCACTGTCCGCGCGGCGGGCGAGCATCGACGATGCGCTTGCGGGCTTGCGCGCGGCGCAGGCGGCGCTGACCGCCGATGCGACAATCGACATCGACACATTCTGCGCCCTCATCAGACAAGGAGAGAAGACCGTGACCGAGCAGACCGCCGCATGGCAAAGGGTCGTCGACCGCTATTATACTACCGAGGATCAAGCGCGCTGGCGCGAGAAGATGGGCGCCCTGCCGAGCGGATTCGACCCGGCTGCCTATCAGGCGAAGTGGGCCGACATCGGCTCGCGGATCGCTGCGGCCTTACCGCTCGATCCGGCCTCGAATGCGGCGCAGGCGTATCTCACCGAATGGAACGCGCTGCTCAAGCCATTCACCATGGCCGCCGACGCGCGTATGAGGACCGAGGTCGTCGCGCTCTACGAACGGATGGACGAGTGGTCGACCGAGACAACGCCGGGCTTCACCAAGGCGGTGTGGGACTTCATCAAGGCGGCGGCGGTGGCGCGGGGTTGAGCGCACGCGCCTCCACCGACGAAGTTGCTCGTCTATAGTCTATCGCGTCGGCACCGGCTCGGCACCCGAGTAGTCGTAGAACCCGCGCTTCGTTTTCTTTCCCAGCCACCCCGCCTCGACATATTTCACCAGCAGTGGTGCGGGGCGGTATTTCGGGTCGCCGGTCGCCTCCTGCATGACGCGCATGATCGACAGCAGTGTGTCGAGGCCGACGAAATCGGCGAGGGTTAGCGGTCCCATCGGGTGATTCGCGCCGAGCTTGAGCCCGGTGTCGATGTCGACAACCGAGCCGACGCCCTCGCCCAATGCGAAGATCGCCTCGTTGAGCATCGGGCACAGCACGCGGTTGACGATGAAGGCAGGGGCGTCGGCCGCCTCGATCGCGGACTTGCCGAGCTTCGTCGCGAAGCCGTGCATCGCGGTCGCGGTGGCATCCGATGTCGCCAGCCCGCGGATGATCTCGACAAGCGCCATCAGCGGGACGGGATTGAAGAAATGCACCCCGGTGAAGCGGTCGGGGCGGTCGGTCGCCGCCGCCAGCCGGGTGATCGAGATCGACGAGGTGTTGGTCGCGATCAGCGCATGCGGCGCGAGGTGCGGGCACAGGCCGGCGAAGATCTTCGCCTTGACGCCCTCGTTCTCGGTCGCCGCCTCGATGACGAGATCGGCGGCGGCGAAAGCGGCGGTGTCGGTCGTTAGCGCGATCCGGGCGAGAGCGGGCTCGACCGTGGCGGCGTCGACCGTTCCCTTCTTGACCCCGCGCGCGAGGTTCGTCGCGATCGTCGCCTTCGCGGCTTCGACTCGGTCGAGCGCGACGTCGGACAGGATGACGTCGTAGCCGGCGAGCGCCGCGACATGCGCGATGCCGTTGCCCATCAGTCCCGCGCCGATAACGCCAATCGTCTGCATGCTCTATCGGTCCTCGTTGTGCATTTCAGTCATAGCGAGGATCGGCGCGGCTTGAACAGTCTGTTGCATCGCAGCAAATTATCCGTGCCCGACGGGCCTCAAGGGTGGAACATCGCCCGTCGCCATCCGATATCCCTTGTGGCGCCCCCAGTCCGCGCCCGCCAAATCCGTCAGGAATCATCATGTCGACGACCGCCAACGCCTATGCGGCGCATTCCGCCGACGCGCCGCTCGCGCCCTTCAGCTTCACCCGCCGCGACGTCCAGCCCAACGATGTCGCGATCGACATCCTGTTCTGCGGCGTCTGCCATTCCGACCTCCACACCGCGCGCAGCGAGTGGGGCGGCACCCAGTATCCGTGCGTCCCCGGCCACGAGATCGTCGGGCGCGTCACCGCCGTCGGTGCCAGCGTCAGCAAGTTCGCGATCGGCGACGTCGTCGGCGTCGGCTGCATGGTCGACAGCTGCGGGCATTGCCCGTCGTGCAACGATGGCGAGGAGCAATATTGCGAAACCACCGGCTTCGTCGGCACCTACAACGGTCCCGATACCGTCCTCGGCGGCTACACCTTCGGCGGCTATTCGGATCACATCGTCGTCGACCAGGGCTTCGTTCTGACGGTGAGCCACGACGAGGCCGACCTTGCTGCAGTGGCACCATTGCTGTGCGCCGGCATCACCACCTACTCGCCGCTGCGCCACTGGAAGGTCGGCCCGGGGCAGAAGGTCGGCATCGTCGGACTCGGCGGGCTCGGCCACATGGGCGTCAAGATCGCTGCCGCGATGGGGGCCGAGGTCTATGTCTTCTCGACCTCGCCGAAAAAGCGTGACGACGCGATCCGGCTCGGCGCGAAGGAGCTGATCGTGTCGAAAGACGCGGACGCGATGGCGGCGCACGCCAACAGCTTCGACTTCATCCTCGATACCGTCGCGGCGAGCCACGACCTCGACGCGCTGACGTCGCTGCTCAAGCGTGACGGGACGCTGACGCTGGTCGGCGTCCCCGAGCATCCGCATCCGTCGCCGACCGTCGGCAACCTCATCTTCAAGCGGCGTGCGATCGCCGGTTCGCTGATCGGCGGCATCGCCGAGACGCAGGAGATGCTCGATTTCTGCCGCGACCATAAGCTGACCGCCGATATCGAGATGATCGCGATCGACGAGATCGACACCGCCTATGAGCGTATGGTGCGGAGCGACGTCAAGTATCGCTTCGTCATCGACATGGCGTCGCTCAAGACGGCATAATGCCGGACCTGGGATGGGCGGGATGCCCGTCCCCGAACTGCTCAGCTCTTGACCAGTCCCGCCGCGATCAGGCTGCGCGCGGTGTCGACGATCGTCTCGGCGACCGGGCGCGGGTTCCAGCCGATCACTGCGCGGGCATGACTCGCGTCGCCGACGCGGGTCCGGCCAAGTTCGGGCAGGACGAGCTTGACCTGCGCGTCGAATAGCGCCGACACGCGGACGAGGAAATTCGGCAGCTTCATCGTCGGCACGCGCTTCGCCTTGTCGGCAAGGCGGCTTTTGAGGATCGCGGCGACGTCGGCCATCGACAGGTACTCGCCCGAACACAGGAAGCGTCCGCCGTCGATGCCGGGCGTCGTCATCGCCGACAGATGCGCGGTGGCGATGTCGCGGACGTCGCAAATGCCGAAGCTGATCGCGGGCAGGCCGGGCAGCTCGCCGTTGAGCATCTTGGTGATGACCAAGAGCGACCCCGAGAAGTCGTTGCCGAGGACCGGGCCGAGCACCAGCGCGGGGTTGATCGTGCAATATTCCATGCCGCCACCCTCGGCCGCGATCCAGTCGCGTGCAGCGCGTTCGGCGATCGTCTTGGATTTGGCATAGGCCCCGGTCGCGGGCGACGTCAGGTCGCTCCAGTCGGCCTCGGTGTACGTCCGGTCCTGCCCGGTCATGCCGTAATACATCGCCGCGACCGACGAGGTCATCACCACGCGCTTGACCCCCGCCGCCTTCGCCGCGCGGAGTAGGCGGAGCGCACCGTCGCGGGCGGGAACGATCAGGTCGTCGTCGGTCTTGACCGCGCCGGTCGGCAGCGGCGAGGCGATGTGCTGGACGAAATCGCATCCCGCCGTGGCCTCGGCCCACCCGGCGTCGCTCGTCAGGTCGGCGGCGGTAAGCGGGAGCTGGTCGGCGGTGAGGCCGAGGCTGGCGCGGACGGCGTCGGCCTTGGCAAGGCTGCGGATCGTGCCGCTGACCGACCAGCCATCGGCGATCAGCGCCTTGACGACATAGCCCGCGATGTATCCCGACGCCCCCGTGACGAGGACCTTGCCCTTGCTCATGTCATGCTCCCCCAGCCTGCGACGACCTTAAGAGGCAGCCGCAGGCAAGTCGAGCGATTTGAGTATTACTCAGCGGACCTCGATTTACGCCGCCTTGGGGGCCGATTCGCGGACGCCTGCATCGACGTGATCCTCGAACTGCGCGAAGTTTGCGACGAACATGCTGACGAGCGACTTCGCCTTGGCGTCGTACGCGGCCTTGTCGGCCCACGTCTCGCGCGGGTTGAGGATGCGCGGCTCGACGCCGGGGACCGACACCGGCACCTGAAAGCCGAAGTTCGGGTCGGTGCGGAACTCGGCATCGTTGAGGCTGCCGTCAAGCGCGGCGTTGAGCAAAGCGCGGGTGACGCGGATCGGCATGCGACTGCCGGTGCCGTAGATGCCGCCGGTCCAGCCGGTGTTGACCAGCCAGCAATCGACGCCGCCTTTGGCAATCCGCTCCTTGAGCAGATTGCCGTAAACCGACGGGTGGCGCGGCATGAACGGCGCGCCGAAGCATGTCGAGAAGGTCGCGTCGGGCTCGGTGACGCCGATCTCGGTCCCCGCGACGCGCGCGGTGTAGCCGCTGAGGAAGTGGTACATCGCCTGCTCGGGGGTCAGCTTGGCGATCGGGGGCAAGATGCCGAAGGCGTCGGCGGTCAGCATAATGACGTTCGACGGCACCGGGCCGAGGTTGTCGGCGCTGGCGTTGGGGATGAAGTCGATCGGGTACGACGCGCGGCTGTTTTCGGCGAGCGTCGCGTCGTCGAGGTCGATGACGCGGGTGACGGGGTCAATCACGACATTCTCGAGGACGGTGCCGAAGCACTGCGTCGTCGCGTAGATCTCGGGCTCGGCCTCGGCCGACAACCGGATGACCTTGGCGTAGCAACCGCCTTCGAAGTTGAACACCGCGGTGTCCGACCAGCCGTGTTCGTCGTCACCGATCAGCGTGCGGCTGGCATCGGCGCTGAGCGTCGTCTTGCCGGTGCCGCTGAGGCCAAAGAACACCGCGGTGCGGCCGTCGGCGCCGATGTTCGCAGAGCAGTGCATCGGCATCACGCCCTTGACCGGGAGCAGGTAGTTCAGGATCGAGAAGACCGACTTCTTCATCTCGCCGGCGTATTTCGTGCCGCCGATCAGGATCGTCTTGCCCTCGAAATCGACCGCGACGATCGTGCCCGAACGGCAGCCGTGGCGCGCCGGGTCGGCCTTGAAGCTCGGCAGGTCGACGATGGTGAATTCGGGCGCGAAATCGGCGATCGCAGCGGCGTCGGGGCGCACCAGCAGCGTGCGAATGAACAGCGCGTGCCACGCTAGCTCGGTGATCACGCGGACGTTGACGCGGTGCTCGGGCTGCGAGCCGCCGAACAGGTCCTCGACGAACAATGTCTCCTTCGCGGCGAGCGCGGCGGCGAAGTCGGCCTTGACGTTGGCGAACTGCTCGGGCGTGATCGCCTTGTTGGTCTTGCCCCACCAGATCACCGGGCCGGTGACATCGTCGTGGACGATGAACTTGTCCTGCGCCGAGCGGCCGGTGTGGCTGCCGGTCTCGACGACGAACGCGCCGTCTTTCGACAACAGCCCTTCGCCGCGCGCGACCGCGAGCTCGATCAGCGGCGCGGTCGACAGGTTCCAGTGGACCTTCGCAGTCGTCGGAAAGCCCTGAGCGTTGAGGCCGTGGCGGGGGGCGGATACGGTAGTCACGGGCGACGTCTCCTCAAGGACGGCGGACTGATAGCCGCCGCAGATTTTCAAATCGCTTACAGGATGCGCCGCGGCTCCGTCAAAGGGCGGACTTGCGCAGGCGGGGCGCGCGGGGCAGAGCGGCGTATTCAACTGTCAGGCCGTCCCCGCATCATGCCCGACACCGCCATTACCCCGGTCGTCATCGCCCTGGTCGACGATGATCGCAACATCCTGACCTCGGTATCGATCGCGCTCCAGGCCGAGGGCTTCGTCGTGCGGATGTATTCGGACGGCGCGGCGGCGTTGAAGGCACTCGTCGAAACCCCGCCCGATCTTGCGGTGCTCGATATCAAGATGCCGCGCCTCGACGGGATGGAGCTGCTCCGGCGACTGCGCGACAAGGTCGACGTGCCGGTGATCTTCCTGACGTCGAAGGACACCGAGATCGACGAGGCGCTCGGTCTGGCGATGGGGGCGGACGATTATATCGGCAAGCCGTTCAGCCAGCGGCTGCTGATCGAGCGGATTCGCGCGGTGCTGCGGCGGGCGGCGTCGCGCAAGGGGCTGCCGCTCGCCGATGGCGAGGCTGCGCCTGCGCCCGCGATCGTCCGCGGACGGCTCGCGATGGACCCGGCGCGACACCGCGTCACATGGGGTGTCGCGCCTGGGGGTGTCGCGGGCGGCGACGGCAAGGGCGACGTCGCGCTGACGGTTACCGAGTTTCTGATCCTCGAAGCGCTCGCCGCGCGGCCCGGCTTCGTCAAGTCGCGCGACCAGCTGATGGACGCCGCGTACCAGGACGACGTCTACGTCGATGATCGGACGATCGACAGCCACATCAAGCGGTTGCGCAAGAAATTTCGCGTCGTCGATCCCAGCTTCAAAGCGATCGAGACGCTGTACGGCGTCGGCTACCGCTTCAATGAGGAGTGACGCGCCGCGCCGGTCGCTGCGGCCGGAGCGCAGCAGGTGACCCGCGATATCGGCGGCGACACCCCCAACCGCAGCTTCAGCCTCGCGCCGCGCATCCTCGCGGTCAACGTCTTCGCCATTCTCGTGCTGACCGGCAGCATCTTCTACCTCGACTCGTTCCGCGAGCGGTTGCTCGACCAGCGCCGCGCCGAAATGCGCATGCAGGCGGTTCTAATCGCGAGCTTCATGGCCGGGGCACCGCCCGCCGCGCTCCCCGCGATCGCGGCGCGCTACGGCCGGGTCGGCGCGTTGCGGCTGCGCGTCTACGACCGCGACGGCGCGCTCGCCGCCGATAGCTGGCGCGCGACGGGGCCGACCTTCGAACTCCGCGACCCCGCCGACGATCCATTCCGCCGCGATGTCGCCCGCTTTCTCGACCAGGTCGTGGAGGCGGTCGGCTCGTTCCCCAAGATCGTCGGCTACGCCGAGCCCGCGGTCGACAACCGCGCCGCGTGGGCCGAGGTCGCCGCTGCCGCCGTGACCGGCCGCCCCGCCGATACGATGCGCGCTGCCCCCGACCGCATCGTCATCATCAGCGCCGCCGCGCCGTTGTTCGGCACCGCCGAGGCACCGGAGAATGCGCCGTTCGCGACCGTCCAGCTGACCCGCGACAGTCGCGACATCACCAGCCTTGTCCGTGCCGAACGCCTGTCGTCATTCTATGTCTTCCTGTTCGTCCTCGCCGCGTCGCTGTTGCTGTCGAACTATCTCGCCTCGACGATCGTCCGGCCGCTGCGCCAGCTCGCGCTCGCGGCGCAGCGGGTCCGGCTTGGGCGAGCACGCGATGTGACGGTGCCGCGCTTTAACCAGCGGCGCGACGAGATCGGGCAATTGGCGCGCGCTTTGTCGGACATGACGCTGACGCTGCGCGAGCGGATCGACGCGACCGAGGCGTTCGCCGCCGACGTCGCGCATGAAATCAAGAACCCGCTCGCGTCGCTGTCGAGCGCGGTCGACACGTTCGGGCGCGTCCGCGAGCCGCGGCTGCAGAGCCAGTTGCTCGAGGTCATCCGCACCGACGTCGGGCGAATCGACCGGCTGATCACCGATATCGCCGACGCCAGCCGCCTCGACGCCGAGCTGTCGCGCAGCCGCTACGAACGCTTCGACCTCGGCACGCAGGTCGAACGGCTCGTCGACGGCTACTCGAGCGCGCCGCTGCCGCGCGGGGTGTCGGTCGCCTATGCCGGTCCCGGCGAGACCGCGATCGTCTACGGCGACAATGCCCGGCTGGCGCAGGTCGCGCGCAACCTGATCGACAATGCGGTGTCGTTCTCGCCCCCCGGTGGCATCGTTGCGGTCGCGGTGACGCGCTCGGCGCGCCATGTCGAGTTGCGCGTCGACGACAACGGGCCGGGGATCCCGCACGAAAATCGCGACGACATCTTCCGCCGCTTCTACTCCGAACGTCCGGCAGCCGAGGATTTCGGACGGCACTCGGGGCTCGGCCTGTCGATCTCGCGGACGATCGTCGAGGCGCACGACGGCAGCATCGTCGCGGCGAATCGCACCGGCGGCGGCGCGCGCTTCACCGTCACTTTGCCGGTCGCGTGACGGTCCCCCCGCCCGGCCCGCCGACCATCCACGCCACCGGCGTCGCGATCGGCGCGCAGGGTTTTGCGCGCGCGGTGCTGCTCGTCGGGCCGCCGGGCAGCGGCAAGTCCGACCTCGCGCTGCGGCTGATCGATCGCGGCGCGACGCTGATCGCCGACGACCGCGTCGCGCTGACCACCGATGGCGACCGGCTCCTCGTCGCGCCGCCGCCGTCGATCGCCGGGCTGATCGAGGTCCGCGGCGTCGGCATCGTCCCCATCCGCCACGTCGCCGGCGTCCCCGTCTCGCTCGTCGTCGACCTCGCGGAGTCGCCCGAACGCCTGCCCGAGGCGACCACCCGCGACGTTTTCGGCCACGCGATCCCGGTCATCGGCCTCGATCCGTTCGACGCATCGGCGGCGCTCAAGGTCGAACGGGCGTTGACCGCGTTCGGGCGGCGGGTAGAGACTGTTTTCGTGGATATGCCCGCTTTGTCTTCCCCGGTTTCGCCGTCCGGCGCCGCGACCTCGCCGCGCACCCTCCTCGTCACCGGCATGTCGGGGGCGGGGCGCTCGACCGCGCTCAAGGTGCTCGAGGACCTCGGTTATGAGGCGGTCGACAACCTCCCGCTCGGGCTGTTCGACAAATTGCTCGCGACGAGCGACGGCCACGCCGATCACGACGCCGAACGCCCGCTCGCGATCGGCATCGATTCGCGGACGCGGGCGTTCGATGCCGACGCGATCGTCGACCGCATCGGCGACCTCCGCGCCGAAGGCGTCGACATCACATTGGTCTTCCTCGACTGCAGCGGCACCGAGCTCACCCGGCGCTTTTCCGAGACCCGCCGCCGTCACCCGCTCGCGCTCGATCGCCCCGCCGCCGACGGCATCGCCCGCGAGCGCGAGATCGTCGCGCCGCTGCGCCGCGCCGCCGACATCGTCATAGACACCTCGGATTATGCCGTCTCCGATCTGCGCCGCGCGCTCGCCGGGCGCTTCGCCCGCGCCGGCGTCGACCCGCTGACGCTGACGATCATGTCGTTCGGCTTCGCCCGCGGCCTGCCGCGCGACGCCGACCTCGTTTTCGACGTGCGCTTCCTCGCCAACCCGCACTGGGACGCGGCACTGCGCCCGCTGACCGGCGAAGACCCCGAGGTCGGGGCGTATGTCGCCGCCGACCCTGCCTTTGCCCCGGCGTTCGAACGGATCGCCGATCTGCTCCTCCTGCTGCTCCCGCGCTACGGTGCGGAGGGCAAGTCGTACCTCACCGTCGCCTTCGGCTGCACCGGCGGGCGGCATCGTTCGGTCTATGTCGCGCGGATGATGGCGGAGCGGCTGGCGGCGGCGGGATGGGCCGGGTCGGTCGTTCACCGCGACAAGGCAAGCGGGGCGAGCGCGGCCGCCGACGGGGCCGGGGCTGGTCACGGCGACGAAGCCGCGCTACCGGGCCGCGAGCAGACACGGTGAGGATACTTAATAACGTGCCGATGATCGGACTGGTGCTGGTGACGCACGGGCGGCTCGCTGCCGAATTCGTCGCCGCGCTCGAGCACGTCGTCGGCGCGCAGACCGCGCTCGAAGGCATCTGCATCGGCCCCGACGACGACATGGAAATTCGCCGCGGCGACATCGCCGCCGCGATTGCCAAGGTCGATCGCGGGTCGGGGGTGATCGTCCTGACCGACATGTTCGGCGGCACGCCGTCGAATCTCGCGATCTCGCTGATGGTGCCGAAGCGCGTCGAAGTCATCGCCGGGGTCAACCTGCCGATGCTCGTCCGCCTCGTGTCGGTGCGCGGCACGATGTCGGTTGCCGCTGCGGTCGACGCGGCGCAGGAGGCGGGGCGGAAGTATATTTCGGTCGCGTCGAAGATCCTCGGCGAGGCGGCGTAGGTCTTGGCGGGTCCTGTCACTGTCCTGATTCGCAACAAGCGCGGCCTGCACGCGCGGGCGAGTGCGCGCTTCGTCACGCTGGCGTCGACCTTCGACGCGGTGGTGACGGTCGCGAAGGACGATTCGAGCGTCGTCGGCACCTCGATCATGGGCCTGATGATGCTCGCTGCCGCCCCGGGCGACACCGTCGAGCTATCGGCCGAGGGCGAGCAGGCCGATGAAGCGCTCGCGGCGCTCGTCGCGCTCGTCGAGGGAAAGTTCGGCGAGGATTAGCGCGTCAGGCGCACGACCCCGCGACAAGCTCGATCTGGAAGGTCGCATGACCGATCCCAAAATCATGCTCGAGCATATGCGCCGCCTCGCACAGGAACGCGTCGCCGGGGTGACCGGCGGGGCACAGCAGATGCGCGGTGAGCGCGGTCTCGGTCGTGCTGACCGGCCAGATGTGGACATGATGGGTTTGCGCAACCCCGGGCAGGGCTGCGAGCCGTGATCGGACGGCGTCGAGCTCGACGCCCGGCGGAACACCCTGGAGCGCGAGCGTCATCGAATCGCGGAGCAGTCCCCACGTTCCCCAGATGATTGTCGCCGCGATGACGAGGCTGACGATGGGGTCGAGCCACGTCCAGCCGGTCTCGAGGATGACGAACCCCGCAACGACGACGCCCGCCGAAACGAGCGCGTCGGACATCATATGCGCGAAGGCGGCGCGGACGTTGATGTCTCCCTCGCGCCCGCGCGCGAACAGCCATGCGGTGACGCCGTTGACCGCGATGCCGGCGGCGGCGACAGCCATGACGGTGACCCCGCCGACCGGCTGCGGATCGCCGAGGCGGCGGATCGCCTCGAGCGCGATCGCGCCGACCGCTACGAGCAGCAGGACAGCGTTGAACAGCGCGGCGAGGATCGACGAACTGCGCATGCCGTAGGTGAAACGCTCGCTCGCCGCGCGCTTGGCGAGTGCGGTCGCGCCCCACGCCGCGGCGAGACCGGCGACGTCGGACAGATTGTGCCCCGCGTCGGCAAGCAGCGCGACCGAATTGGCGAGGAAGCCATACGCTGCCTCGACCGCGACGAAGCCGAGGTTGAGGACGATCCCGATGATGAAGGCGGTGCTGAAGTCCTTGGGCGGGGCGTGACTGTGGCCGTGATGATCGTGGCCGTGGTGATCGTGTCCGTGCGCGTGTCCGTGCGCGTGGTCGTGACTGCCGCTCATGCCGCGAACGCCTCCTCGGGTAACGCGTACAATAACTCGGCCCCGCGAGTCACAGGTCCAAGCAAAGCAGTGGCTTGCGGCAAAACCTGCTCAGCGAAGAAACGCGCAGTAGCGATCTTGGCGCGCAAGAACACCGCGTCGCCGTCGCCCGCCGCCAGCCGCTCCTGCGCTGCCACCGCCTGCCGCGCCATCAGCCACCCCCCGACCGTAATGCCGAACATCCGCAGGTACGGCGTCGCCCCGGCGGCGGTGTCGCTCAGCGCCTCGCCGCGGTTCCCCGTCAGCCACACCGTCGCGCTCTCGAGCGCCGCCAGTGCGTCCTCGAGATACGGGCGCAGCAGGCCGAGATCGCCGCGCGGCGGCAGGTCGCGAATGTCTTGGCGGACCTTGGCGAACAGCGCCTTCCAATGCGCGCCGCCGTCCATTCCCAGCTTGCGCCCGACGAGATCGAGCGCTTGGATGCCGTTGGTCCCCTCGTAGATTGGCGCGATCCGGGCGTCGCGCAGGTGCTGCGCCGCGCCGGTCTCCTCGACGAACCCCATACCGCCGAACACCTGGATGCCGATGCTCGCCATTTCGACGCCGATATCGGTGCAATACGCCTTGGTCACCGGGGTCAGCAGGTCGGCGAGCCCCGCCGCCGCCGAATCGTCGGCGGCGTGCGCGCGGTCGACTGCGGCGGCGGTGTAATAGGTCAGCGCGCGCGCCGCCTCGGTCGTGCTCCGCATCGTCATCAACATCCGCCGGACGTCGGCGTGCTCAATGATCCGGACCGGCGCGCCGCCCATTCCGAACTTCGCCGATTGGACCCGGTCGCGAGCGTAAGCGACCGCGCCTTGCGTTGCCCGCTCGGCGATCGCGACGCCCTGCAACCCGACGTTGATCCGGGCGTGGTTCATCATCGTGAACATCGCTTTCATGCCCGCGCCCTCGGCCCCGACCAGATAGCCGACACAGCCGCCATTTTCACCGAAAGCCATCGTGCACGTCGGTGAGGCGTGGATGCCGAGCTTGTGCTCGACGCCGACCGCCCGCAGGTCGTTGCGCCGGGTGAAGTTGCCGGCATCGTCGGGCAAGAACTTGGGACACAGGAACAACGAGATGCCCTTCGTCCCCGCAGGCGCGTCAGGCAGCCGGGCGAGGACGAGGTGAACGATGTTCGGCGCGCAATCATGCTCGCCCCAGGTGATGTAGATCTTCGACCCTTCGATCCGGTACGTCCCGTCCGCGGCAGGCTCGGCCTTCGTCCGCAGCGCGCCGACGTCGCTTCCCGCCTGCGGCTCGGTCAGGTTCATCGTTCCAGTCCACTCGCCCGAGACGAGCTTGGTCAGATAGGTTTCCTGCAATTTCGGCGAGGCATGAACCTGCAGTGCCTCGATCGCCCCTTGGCTGAGCATCATGCACAGGCTGAATGCCATGTTGGCGCTGGTCAGCTGCTCCTGCACTGCACTGGCAAGAACGAACGGCAACCCCTGTCCGCCGTGCGACGAATGCGCGCCGAGCGAGGCCCAGCCGCCGTCGACATAGAGTTTATACGCTTCGGCAAACCCGGCCGGCAGCGTCACCGCGTCGTCGGCGAGCCTCGCGCCCGCCTTGTCACCGACCGCGTTCAACGGCGCGAAGACGCCACTCGCAATCTTACCCGCTTCGGTCAGGATCGCCTCGACCATATCCGCCGTCGCGCCGTCGAACCCCGGCAGGGCGCTCAGGCCGGGCAAGTCGGCGATCGTTTCGAGAACGAACCGCTGTTCAGCGATCGGGGCGATATAGGTCATGCGGCGGCCTTACAACGGTAGCTCGCTGATATAGCCGCCCGGCGAAGGACAGCAAACCGGGCCCGCGTGATCAGGTCAGCCGCCGTCCGACCCAGACCACTCGCCCAATTACCGCGACCGTCGCCGGGTCGCAGTCGTCCCAGCTTGGATACGCGCTATTGTCCGAGCGGATCGTCAGCCGCCGGGTCGCCGGGTTGATGCTCAGTCGCTTGACCAGCAGCGCGTCGTCGGTCCGCAGCACGTAGATTCCGTCGCGCAGGCGCTCGCGGTCATCGGTGTCGACGAGGATGTTGTCGCCGTCGGCGAGCGTCGGCAGCATCGAATCACCCTCGACGCGGATAACCGACAGCGCTTCGGGCCGTCCGCTGGCGAGGCCGCGGACCCAGCTCGACTGGAAGGCGAGCACCGCAACCGGCAGTTCGGGACCCGGCTCGGCCCCCGACCCTGCCGACGCGCCGATATCGAGGTGCGGAATCAGCACGAAATCGCCGGGCGTCGACGCAATCCCGGCACGCGCCATGACCGCGTGCCCCGCGCGATCGGCCGGGCCGCCAAGCAGGCGTTCGGCGATGCCGAAATGCGCGGCGAGCTTGCGGCGATCGTCTTCGCTCAGCCGTCGCGGGACGCCACGCTTGACGAACTGCTGAATGTACGTCGGATTTCGCCCGATGAGCCGCGATAGCGACGCGTAATCCTCGCCGTGTTCGGCGATGAGTGCATCTAGCCGCTGACGTATAGCGACGTTTTCCATGCGTAGCGGACCTTTCTCCCCCCGAGACCCCGCTATTAACGGCGTATAGAGATAGTTTTTAACCTAGACTAGTAGGAATTCACTTCGCATCCTGTGTCGATCGAGCGAGTCGAGTCGGGAGAACATCATGGCGCACCTATTAACAGAGATTGAACGCTGCATTCGTCGGCGGAACATATCAGCATCGCGCTTCGGACGCGAGGCCGCAGGCGACCCCCGTTTTGTTTTTGACCTGCGCCGAGGCCGCGAGCCGCGTCCGCGGACTGCGGCGAGGGTGATGACATTCATTGCCGCCGCCCCGTCGCCCGAGTCGCGGTCATGAGGCCAATGCTGTCGGAGGCGCAGGGCCGTCTGCTCCGAGCGTTGACCCGCGCCCTCGCGGCTCCCGAAACGATGAATAGGCAATCACCGGCGCTGGTCGTCGAAAGCTTCGAAACGACCGATTGGTCGAGCCTGACCTTTGCCGGCCAGCGCCATCGAATCACGCTCGTCGTCACCGAACCGGTGTCCGCCGATTCACTATCCTTCGACGGGCTGATCCTCAGGGGGTCGATCGTTGCCGAGGCGCGGGTGATTTCGGCGACCGTCGCAGCGACTGGGCTCGTGCTCGATATCGCGGTGATGACGATCGACGTCGGCGCATGAGCGTCGACGGCGACGCCACAGCGAATTGCCGCAGTCGGCTCCGGCACTGGGAACCGCTGCCGGTCGCGTAACGTTCGATCCGTGTGCTCAACTATACCGACACCAGCGAACCCGGCATCACGAGGCGCAAGCGCGGTAAACACTGGCATTATTTCGCCATCGACGGGGTCCGCATCACTGCGGCGGACGAGATCGCCCGTCTCAACAAGCTCGGCGTGCCACCTGCCTATGCCCGTGTGTGGTTCAGCCCGGACCCGTCGGGACACCTTCAGGCAGTCGGCTACGACGCCAAGGGCCGCAAGCAATACCGCTATCACGAGAGCTTCCGTCAGCAGCGCGAGGCCGACAAATACGATCGTTGCGGCGGTTTCGGCGAGGCGCTGCCGCATCTCCGCGCGATCGTCGAGCGCGACATCGCCGAGCGCGGACTCGGCCGGTCCAAGGTCCTTGCTGCGATCGTCCGGTTGCTCGATTCAGGGCACGTCCGGGTCGGCAACGACGTCTACGCGAGCGAGAACGAGAGCTATGGCGCGACGACCTTGCTCAACGAACATAGCGCGGTTCGCGGCAACAAGGTCCGGCTCGAATATCGCGGCAAGTCGGGCAAGATGCAGCGCGTCGTCATTGCCGACGAGGCGCTCGCCAAGATCGTCCGGCGCTGCCACGACCTGCCGGGGCAGGCGCTGTTCCAGTATGTCGGCGATGACAACGAGCCGCACCGCATCGGCTCGTCCGACGTCAACGCCTATATCCGCGAGGGGATGGGCGACGGCTTCTCGGCGAAGCACTTCCGCACATGGGGCGCGAGCGTCATCGCCTTCACCGCGATCCGCGATGGTGTCACGACCTTGAAGGAGATGCTCGAACCCGTTGCGGCGGCGCTCGGCAACACGCCGGCGATCAGCCGCAAGAGCTATGTCCATCCGGCATTGATCGCCCTCGTCAACGACGGTCAGATGGATAAGGTCGTGGAAGCGAAGCTGCCGCGTCTGACGCGCTATCTCAGCGCGGCCGAACGCGGGTTGATTGCCTTTCTCGCTACCGCATCGTGATCTTGACCCCGCCCGCCCCGGCGCTGAGCTGGAGGCCCTTCGACGTCGTGTCGAGTTCGATCACGACCCCGTGCTTGTTGCGAAGTTGCAGCGCGCCAGAGCCGCTGACGAACGTCGCGCTCGCCGCGACGCGGGTGTAGGTCCCGGCAAAGTCGGCGACGCGGGTCAGGTTGAACACCTGCCCATAGCCGCGGACATGCGAGACGCCGATGTCGCCGACCGAGATGCCGCCGACTTTGAACGGGTAGAATTTATCGCCGAACTGAAGTTTGCCGCCGCCGACGTTGCCGCCGAGCAGGAAGCCGAATTGCGTCTCGTCGATCGTAATCGTCGCCGACGGCAGCCGCATGTCGGGCTTGCCGGTCGCGCCGGTCAGCAGGATTATCGCGACCGCGCCGAGTATGTATTTATTCATTGTGCTGCCAGCCCCTCGTTTGAGGGGCTGGTCTAGCACGATCATACGCTTCTGCTCAGTAGATCGCCGAAGCGGCGAGCAAGCTCTACTTGAGCGTGATCTTGACCCCGCCCGCGCCGGCGCTGAGCTGAAGACCCTTCGACGTCGTGTCGATCTCGAGGACGACGTCATGCTCGTTCTTGAGTTTGAGCGCGCCCGACCCGTCGACCAGCGTCGCGCTGGCGTTGAGCTTCGAATAGGTGCCGGCGAAATCTTCGATCGAGCGCAGGTTGTAGACGGTGCCGAAGCCCTTTACCTTCGAGCCGCCGATCGTCCCGATCGAGACGCCGCCGACCTTGAACGGATAGCGATGGCCGTGGAAGCGGAGGACGCCGCCGCCGGTGCTGCCGCCGATGAGGAAGCCGAACTGCGCCTCGTCGATCGTGATCGTTCCCGAACGAACCATCTCACCGGCGTTCGCGGTGCCGCTGAAGGCGACGGCCGCTGCGGCGGCGAGTGTCAGGGTCTTTAAGAATGCCATGGTTGAATCTCCTTGGTCGCGATGACCTGCGCCGTTAACGCCGCGACCGTGCGATCGGGTACAGAGCGCACGTGTGCGACGTCAGCCGAGCCGCGCTAACGCCGCACGGAGCCGCTCAGCTTCTGCACCACGCGCTGCGAGGTCGGCCCGCGCCTTGTCGACCGCCTCGGGCTTGGCCTTGTCGACGAAGCCGGGCGAGGCGAGCCGCCCGGTCAGCGCATCGCGCTCCTTCTCCGCAGCGGCGGCGTTCTTTTCGAGGCGGGCTTTCTCGACCGAGATATCGATCACGCCGCCGAGCGGGATCGAGATCGTCGCCGCGCCGTCGACTACCTGCATCCGCGCCATTTCGGCGACCGCACCGTCGGCGCGGACGATCCGCGCCAGCCGCTCGATCGCGGCGGCATTGCGCGAATGGCGCGCCTCGGTCGCGGCGTCGGCGTTCTGCAACTGGAAGCCGAGCTTGGCCCCCGGCGGGATGTTGAGCTCGTTGCGCGCCGAGCGGACCTCGGTGACCAGCGCGATCAGCCAGTCGATGTCGGCGGCGGCTTCGGTGTCTATCGCCCCCTCATCCGTCACCGGCCACGCCGCGAGGATCAGGTCGTGATCGCGGCGGCCCAGCTTGTGCCACAGCTCCTCGGTGAGGAACGGCATGACCGGGTGGAGCATGACGAGGATCTGGTCGAGCGCCCAGCCGGTCACCGCGCGGGTCTCGGCGGCGATGGCGGCGTCGGCTCCCTCGGCCAGCAGCGGCTTGGTCAGTTCGAGATACCAGTCGCAGAAGCGGCTCCAGACGAACTGGTACGCGGTCTCGGCATAGCCATCGAAGCGGAATGCGGCGATCGCGCCATCGAGCGCGCGGGCGGTGGCGACGACTTCGCCGATGATCCAGCGGTTGACGGGGGCGGTGGCGGCGGGGGGCGTTACCGACGACGACGCGGCGATGCCGTTCGACTGGCAGAAGCGCGCGGCATTCCACAGCTTGGTCGCGAAGTTGCGGTAGCCCTCGACGCGCTTTTCATCGAGCTTGATGTCGCGCCCCTGGCTCTCCATCGCGGTCAGCGTGAAGCGCAGCGCATCCGCGCCGTAGCGGTCGATCAGCGCGAGCGGGTCGACGGTGTTGCCCTTCGACTTCGACATCTTCGCGCCCTTGGCGTCGCGGACGAGGCCGTGGCAGTAGACCGTGGCGAACGGCACCTCGCCCATGAAGTGGATGCCCTGCATCATCATCCGGGCGACCCAGAAGAAGATGATGTCGAACCCGGTGACGAGGACATCACCGGGGTAATAGCGGGCGAGTTCGGGGGTTTGCTCGGGCCAGCCGAGGGTACCGAACGGCCAGAGCGCGGAGGAGAACCACGTGTCGAGAACGTCGGAGTCTCGTCGCAGCAGCAGTACTTCTCCGATGTCACCCCGGATGAACGGCGCGGCACCCTCGTTATAGAATTGAACGCGCGTGAACGGCTCGCCACGGCCAGAGTAATACGACAGCGCTTTGTCCGCAGCGTCCGGCTCATCTTTGGCCACGAAACACTTGCCATCTGGACTGTACCAAGCCGGGATCTGGTGCCCCCAGGTGATCTGCCGCGACACGCACCACGGTTGGATATTCTCCATCCAGTTGAAATACGTTTTGTCCCAGTTCGTCGGCACGAACTTCGTTGCGCCCGAGCGAACAGCCTCGATTGCCGGTTTCGCCAGCGTTGCCGCATCGACGTACCACTGGTCGGTCAGCCACGGTTCGATGACCACGCCCGAGCGGTCGCCGTATGGCATCTGGATCGTCTTCGCCTCAATCAGTTCGATCAGGTCGAGCGCCTCGAGATCGGCAACGACCGCCTTGCGCGCGTTCTCCCGCGTCATGCCGACGTATTTCGCTGGGATCCCGTCGGCGGCGACAATGTTCGCTTCGGCGTCGAGGATGTTGAGCCAGCCAATTTCTCTATGGCGCTCGAACACCAGCCAGTCGTTGAAGTCGTGCGCCGGGGTGATCTTGACCGCGCCCGAACCGAGCTCGGGGTCGGCATGTTCGTCGGCAACGATCGGGATACGCCGCCCGGTCAGCGGCAGGACGATGTGCGCGCCGATGACCGACTGGTAGCGCTCGTCGCCTGGATTGACTGCGACCGCGGTGTCGCCGAGCATCGTCTCGGGGCGCGTCGTCGCGACGATGATATGGTCGGCGCCGTTCGCTAGCGTGACGCCGTCAGCCAGCGGATAGCGGATGTGGGTGAAGCTACCTTGCACCTCGCGCGGCTCGACTTCGAGGTCGCTGATCGCGGTCTGGAGCTTGGGGTCCCAGTTGACCAGCCGCTTGTCGCGGTACAGCAGGCGTTTCCCGGTGGTCGGATCGACCTGATTATACAGGTCGACGAACACCTTGGTCACCGCCGCCGAGAAGCCCGGGTCCATCGTGAAGCGCTCGTGCGCCCAGTCGCAGCTTGCCCCCAGCCGCCGGAGCTGGCGGGTGATCGTGTCGCCCGATTGCGCCTTCCATTCCCAGACGTGCGACAGGAACGCCTCGCGGCTCATGTCGGCGCGCTTGAGGCCCTGCGACGCGATCGTCCGCTCGACGACCATCTGCGTCGCGATCCCGGCGTGGTCGGTGCCGACGACCCACAACGCATCACGCCCCTTGAGCCGGTGGTAGCGGATCAGCACGTCCTGGAGCGTGTTGTCGAGCGCATGGCCGATGTGGAGCGATCCGGTGACGTTCGGCGGCGGGATGACGATGGTGAACGGCTTCGCGTCGGGCCGCGCCGGGCGGAACGCACCGGTCGACTCCCAATGCGCGTATAGCCGCGCCTCGATCTCGGCGGGGTCGAAGGTCTTGTCGATGATATCGGGATTGGTTTCGGTGGTCATGCCTGCGTCTTTTGCGGATCAGCGCAGCGGCGGCAAGCCTTCGAGCCCGGCGGCGGCAAGTTCGATGCGCAGCGCGGCCACCGGGCGACGGTGCCAGACGATCGCCGCATCACCGGTCTTGGTCGCCATCAGTTCGGGCTCGCCCGCTGAATTGTCGAAGACGATCAGCTGGTCGACGTGCCGCGCAAACCACGCGAGCTGTTCGAACGATCGCGTCCGCCGCGCGCGGATCTTGCCCTCGGGGACGTCGTGCCCGCCGGTCTGAACGCGAACGCGGACGCGCTCGATCTGGAGGTCGACGCGGCTGAGCAGCACGTAGATCATCCGAACATCGAAACCCTTGTCCTGTGCCCGGGCGACGAGCGCGCGGTACTTGGGCGAGGACAGGACAGTTTCGACGCCGATCGTCTGGTAGACGTCGATCGACGTTTCGAGCCACGCCTCGATGCGCTGGACCGCGGCAAGGTTGGCGGCGGTCAGAGCCATCGACTCGCCCTGGGCGATGCTCACCGTCAGCAGGTCGGGATTGATGATCCAGACCGCGCCACTCCACCCGGCGATGTCGGATTTGTTATAAAGCGAGCTCTTGCCGCTGCCGTTCGGCCCCGCGACGAGCCACAGGATTGGCCGATCGGTGCTATTCGGCGGCGTCACGCGCCCGCTTGCGCTGTTCGGCGCGGATCGTGCGGACGTTGGAACGGAAAGCCGACAGGATGTCTTCGGCAAGCGTCGGGCTATTCGACTGGATGACCTTCTTGCGGACGACCGTACCATCGGCGAGCCGGTAGGTTCGCGTTGGCAGTCGCGTCGGTTTGATCTCCGCCTTGGTCGCCATCGCTGTCTCCTCGGATTCGATATAGCAGGTCGCCGTCACGCTTCCAACGCGGAGCCGCCGTTTCGGCTCAATCGGTACGCTGCGAACAGACGCTAGTCGGTCCGCCCGGTCAGCCGCCGGATCTCCTCGTGCGTCACGCGTTCGACGATCTCGGGGAGATGGGTATCGAGCCACGTCTGCAGCATCGGCCCGACCATCGAGCGGACGACGTCGTCGAGTGACGCGCTGATGTCGGCGACCGACGGGACCGGCGGCGGCGCGGGCGGGCGGGCCGCCGCGGACTGAGCCGGGACGACGGGGGGGACATCGTCGGCGAGGCTTGCGCGGATCGACGCCATGATGTCGTCGATCGACTGCGGCAGCTCGGCCTCGGGGCTCACCGAGGCGGCCCGATCGCGACCGACTTCGATGCGGCCACCGGGTCGGGCAGCGGCAGCGGCGCGGGGTTGTCGTCGATGTCGTAATCGCCCCACTTATGACGGACGCGCTTCGCATTCGCGGTCGAGTCGTAATGCTCGCCCGGTACCGCGAGCGGGTCGGCCTCGGCCTCTCCGACCGCAGCGAGCAGCGTGTAGCCAGCGACATATTCGTCCCGGCGCGCGGCGGCGAGATTGACCCGGGCGACGACGAGTTCCTGCTCGGCGTTGAGGACTTCGAGGACGGTGCGCGTGCCGACCTGATTTTCCTGTGTCACACCCTCGAGCGCGAGCTGGTTCGCCTTGACCGAGCTTTCCGACGCGGTGATCACCGCGCGCGCGGTCGCGACCGAGACGAAGGCGTTGCTTGCGGTCTCGACCGCCTGGCGCCCGATAAAGCCGATCTGCTCCATATACTGGCTCCGCACCGACTGTGCCGCGCGGATCTGCGAGCCGTTGAGTCCCGCCTGGTACAGCGGCACCGTCAGCGTCAGCCCGGCGGTCTGCTGGAAAGCGTGGAAGTTGCCGCTGACGACCGATGACCCTCCGGTCGAGCCGGTCCCCGTCGAACCCGAGCCGGTCGACCCGGTGCCGGTCGATCCGGTTCCCGTCGTCGTAAAGCCCGCCGTGCCCGACTGGGTGTAAGTGTAGTTGACGCCGCCCCCGGCATCGAGGGTTGGCAGCCGCTGGCGTTCGATCGTGCTGACGTCGTAGCGCGCCGCCGCCTCGTCGAAGCGCGCCGCGACGAGCGACGGGTTGTTGGCGTTGGCGAGGTCGGTTGCCTGGCCGACGGTGCCGGGCAGGAGCGGCAGCGGCGGCAACGGCGCGAGGTCGACCGGCGGGCGGCCGACGACGCGGACATACGCGTTATTCGCGGTGTTGAGCTGGCCGCGCGCGACGACGAGGTTCGACTGTGCGTTCGCCAGCCGCGCGTCGGACTGCGCGACATCGGTCCGCGTCAGGTCGCCGACCTCGAAGCGGTCGCGGCTCGCCTGGAGTTCGCGCTGGAGGACCTTGACCTGATTCTCGTTGAGCTCGACCACCTGCGCATAGCGCAGCACGTCGGCGTAAGCGGTGACGACCGCGAGCAGGACATTGTCCTCGACCGCGCGGAGTCGGGCGCGCGCGGCAAGAATGCGGTTCTCGGCGGCGCTCGTCGCGCTCCGGGTCCGGCCGCCGCGGTACAGCGACTGGTTGAGGCTGAGCGCGCCGTTGTAATAACGCCCGCCATCGCTGGTGAAATTATCGCCGCTCTGCTGCGCGACACCGCTCGCGCTGACCGTCGGACGGCCGCTGGCGAGCGCCTGCGGGACGCCTTCGTCGGCCTGGCGGACGATCGCGCGCTGGACGGTGAGCTGCGGGTTGGTCTCGTACGCCGCCGCAAGCGCATCGGGCAGCGTATCGGCGGCGGCGGCCCCTGCGAAGCCCGTGGCTCCAACCGCGGCAGCGACCACGGCCAGCACCGTCAAACGCGTCATTCCGGCCATTCCCCCAAGCGCTCTTAAAATATGAATTTCGGCGCGCGGCCAAAGCCCGGCAACGCAACGGCGCCAGTGTCGAAGAAGCCGGTGCCGGCAAAATGCCCCCCGGCGACACGCCCCACCGTCGCGCGGCCGACCCCGTCGTCACCGATGATCACCGCCGCGAGCCGCCCGTCGTCGGCGCTCTGCGCGAGCAATGCGGACGGGAGCACCGCCGCCGCGCCGTCGATGAAGATGAGGTCGTACGGCGCGCGCGCCGCCCAGCCGTCGGCGAGCGGCCCGGTCACGACATCGACGCCGTTCGCCTGCGCCGCCGCCACCAGGCCCGAGTTCTCCTCGACCGCGGTGACGTGGCGGCTGAGATGGCGGATGATGGCGGCGGCGTAGCCGGTCCCCGCGCCGACGACGAGCACCCGGTCGCTCGGCATGATCCGCGCGTGCGTCAGCAGCAGACCGGTAACGAGCGGCTCGAGCAACCAGCGCCCCGGCGCGATCTCGATCGCGGTGTCGGCGTAGGCGAGCCCGGTGCGAGCGGGGGGAACGAAGCGTTCGCGCGGCACGGCGCGGATCGCCGCGAGCACGACCGGATCGTTGACCCCGGTCGGGCGCAACTGGCTTTCGACCATTGCCTCGCGCATTGTCTCGAACATCATCCCGCTTACGCCGCTCCGTATCGCTTCGGTGAGTTATAGGGGTAATACAGTTGCGACGCAACACCGCGACCGGCCCTTGGTGCGATGCGTCTAGCGGGCGCGGTTGCAGTCGCCAAGCGATATGGCTACACCCCGCGGCCAGCGCCGGCCCGATGGCGGAGTGGTGACGTAACGGACTGCAAATCCGTGCACCCGGGTTCGATTCCCGGTCGGGCCTCCATATATGCGCTGCATGGGTATCATGACCGAACGGTTGCTGCTCGCTTCGATCCACGACGTCGGCCCGAAGTTCGAGCGCGAGGTCGATGTGCTTGCCGCCCGGCTCGAGCGGCTGCTTGGCGGGCCGCGCTTCGCGATGCTCGTCGTGGCCGATCATTGGGGTGAGGCCCCGTTGAGCGCATCCCCGGCCTATGCCCGGCGACTGCGCGACTGGGCCGATGCCGGGGTCGAGATGTTTGTCCATGGCTGGTGCCACCGCGACGCCGCTCCGGCGGGGTTTGCTGCGCGCCACATGACGGCGGGCGAGGGCGAATTCGCCGCGCTCGACCGCGCCGAAGCGCTGAAGCGGATGACGCGCGCACGCGCAGTGGTCGAGGACGCCACCGGCCGGCCGGCGGCAGGCTTCATTGCCCCAGCGTGGCTCTATAGCGATGGCACCCGCGCCGCGCTTGCCGATGCGGGGTTCGCGCTTGCCGAGGATCACTTCCGCGTCTGGAACCCCGACAACTGCGCTGCGCTGACCCGCGGTCCCGTCATTACCTGGGCGTCGCGGTCACGCTGGCGGCGGCTAAGCTCGCGCTTCGTCGCGGGGGCGGCGAGGACCGCGCTTGGCGGGCAGCGCGTGATCCGCGTCGCGGTTCATCCGGGCGACACGCGTGAGCCGTCGATTCTAAACAGCATCGACGCGACTATCGGCCGTTTTGCGCGGTCGCATCGTCCGGGACGCTACGCCGAGCTTGCGGGGCATGGTAACGATTTGGCGACATCGCTGGCCACGCCCCCCTCCCTTGCCACGCCAAGGTCACAATGACATTGCACAGCGGACACGACAGGGGCAGTTTAAACGGCTTTGAGGACACAGACGCGGTGCACGACCTTGGTCGACTCAGCCCGGCGGGGGCAACTCCGGCGGGTTCGGCAAGCGCCGCTGCGCAGATGAGCGCGACCACGGCCGAGCCGCGCACGCTCGGCCAGTCGATCCTCCGCTGGGTCGGCCCGCTGGTATCGCTGGCGATCGTCGGCGTCGCCCTCAATACATTTCGCGGGACCGACTTCCACCGCATCTGGGCGCTGGTGCCGTCGTCGCCGCTGTTCTGGCTGGTCTTCGTCGCTGCATATCTCGCGCAGCCGACGGTCGATTTCATCATCTTCCGCCGCCTGTGGGGCATCCCGCCCGCCGGCTTCCCGGCGCTGGTCCGCAAGTTCATCTCGAACGAGGTGCTACTCGGCTATTCGGGCGAGATCTATTTCTACACCTGGGCGCGGCGTCGCGCGACGCTCGACGGCGACTCCGCCGGGGCGATCCGGACCGGGGCGCCGTTCGGCGCGATCAAGGACGTCGCGATCCTGTCGGCGCTGATCGGCAACGCGGTCACGCTGGTGATGTTTAGCTTCGCTTATTCGACGCTCGAAAAGCTCAACATGGGGCTTAGCGGCAAGACGCTGTTCACCTCGATCGCGGTGCTGCTGGTGTCGTCGCTCGTCGTCATGCTGCTGCGCGGGCGGGTGTTCAGCATGCCGCGCCGCGACCTGATCTTCGTCGGCACGATGCAGTTGATCCGCGTCCTCGGGTCGGCGACGCTGCTCGCGGTGATGTGGAGCCTCGTCCTGCCGACGGTGCCGTTCATCTACTGGATGATGCTGACGACGCTGCGACTGTTGATCTCGCGGCTGCCGCTGGTGCCGAACAAGGACGTGGTCTTTGCCGGGGTCGCGGTGCTGATCGTCGGCACCGCGTCGGGCATCGCCCCGTTGATGGCGATGATGGCCGGGCTGCTGATCATCGTCCATGTCGCGGTCGGCGGCGTGCTTGTCGCGTCCGACCTGCTCGGGCTGGAGAAGCCGGCATGATCGCCTTCCTTGCTGCCGCCATCCTCGCCGCGACCCCTGCCGCCGATGCCGCGCCGGTGCCCGATTACGGCATCGCCGAGGGCATGTGCCACGCGCATGAAAAGGGTCCGGCGCTGCTCGTCACCGCCGCCGGGCTGAAGGACCGCACCGGCAAGCTGCGGCTCGAACTCTATGCGCCGAACGACACCGAATTCCTCGCCGACGACCGCGATCTCGTTCGCGACGGCAAGGTCTTCCGCCGCACGACCATCGACGTCCCCGCCGCCGGGCCGGTCGAGCTGTGCGTCCGCGCGCCGCACAGCGGGACATGGTCGGTCGCGCTGATCCACGACCGCGCGGGCGCGAAGAAGTTCAAGCTGTCGTCCGACGGCATCGGCTTCGGCGGCAACCCGCACCTCGGCCTGTCGAAGCCGCACGCCGACGTGTCCGAGGTCGAGGTCGGGCAGGGGGTGACGCGCGCCTCGATCCGGCTCAATTATCGCCATGGGCTGCTTTCGTTCGGCCCGCTCGAGGACGCCAAGTGAAGATCGTCGATGTCTGCGCCTTCTACACGCCCACCGGCGGCGGCGTTCGGACGTATATCGACCGCAAGCTCGCGGCCGGGCCCGCCGCCGGGCACGACGTCACGATCATCGCGCCGGGCGCGACCAACGGCGTCGAGCAGCGCGGACCAGGCGCGAAGATCGTCTGGCTCCAGGGGCCGCTGTTCCCGATCGATCGCAACTATCGCTATTTCGCCGACGAGGTCGCGCTGCACGCCGCGATCACCGCCGAGGCCCCCGACATCCTCGAGGCATCGTCGCCGTGGCGGAGCGCATCGATGGTCGCGCGCTGGCCGGGTTCGGCACCGCGATCATTGTTCATGCACGCCGATCCGCTCGCAGCCTTCGCCTACCGCTGGTTCGAAGGGCTGGCGTCGCCGGCGGTCGTCGACAAGGGTTTCGACTGGTACTGGCGGCACCTGCTCCGCCTCGACCAGCATTTCGACATGGTCGTCAGCGCGTGCGACAGCCTGACCGACCGCCTCGCCGCGGGGGGCCTGCGTCGCGTCGTGACCAATCCGATGGGGATCGACCCCGACGTGTTTTCGGCGGGGCTGCGCGACGAGGCGCTGCGCCGCCGCCTGCTCCATCAATGCGAGCTCGGACCCGACGCGACATTGCTGCTCGGCGTCGGACGGCATGCGCCCGAGAAGCGCTGGCGGATGATCGTCGAGGCGGTGATGTCGGCGGCGTACCACCGTCCGATCGGGCTCGTTATCGTCGGCTCGGGGCGCGATTCGGGCAAGATCCGCCGGACGATCGGCGGCAACCCGCACATTCATCTCGCCGACCGGACGTCGGACCGCGCCGAAATGGCGCGGTTCATGGCGAGCGCCGACGCGCTGATCCACGGCTCCGAATCCGAAACCTTTTGCCTCGTTGCCGCCGAAGCGCGTGCATCAGGCCTCCACCTGATCACCCCCGATCGCGGCGCCGCAGCCGACCACGCGCGCCAGTCGGGCGGGACGATCTTCGCCTCGGGTGACGCCACGAGCGCGGCCGACGCGATCGGGCGCTTCGTCGATGCCCGCGCGGCGGGGACGCTGCCGGTCCCCCCGGCAACCCCGGTGCGGACGATGGACGACCATTTCGCCGCGCTGTTCGCCAGTTTCGAGGCGCTGCGCCAGCCGAAGCTCAAGCGCGCCGCTTAAGGGTTACGGGTTCGCCGTCAGATGGTCGGCGATCTCGTCGAAAAAGCGCTCGAGGTTGTGAATGACGTTGAGCTTGAACTCATAATTCACCTCGGACGATGACGATTCGATGATCTTCGATTCGTCGACCTTGGCGGTGTAGATCGTCGCCAGCTCGCGGACATACGCCGGGGTCAGGTCGATCTGGCCGAGCTCGTCGAGGATGCGCAGCTGAACGACCATCAGCTGGCGGGTGAGGATTTCGAGCGCGGTGATCCGGGCGACGGTCGCGACGGGATCGAGCTGGACTTCGCTGTCGTCTTTCATGCCGTCCGGTTTAGCGGCAAGGGAGGCCATGTCCAATCGCAGCCTCTCAGCCCGTATCGAGCGCTATCCGGTCCGCGGGGCCTTCGTCATCGCGCGCGGGGCAAAAACCTTCGTCGATGTCGTCGCCGCCGAGATCGACGATGGCGAGCACATCGGGCGCGGCGAGGGCACCGCGATCTACTACCGCGGCGAGAGCGCCGAATCGGTCCTCGCGCAGGTCGAGGGCGCGGCCCCGCTGATCGCCTCGGGCGCCAGCCGCGCCGAACTGCTCACGGCAATGCCTCCGGGAGCGGCGCGCAACGCGGTCGACGCCGCATTATGGGATATCGAGGCCAAGGCCAGCGGCGTGCCGGTGTGGCGGACGATCGGCCTGCCGCAACCGCGCCCATTGCTCACCGCCTACACGATCAGCCTCGGCGAGCCCGGCGCGATGGAGATTGCCGCGCGCGCCGCCGGCCACCGCGAATTGCTCAAGATCAAGCTGTCGGGCGCGGACGGTGCCTCCGGGGATCTCGCGCGTGTCGCCGCTGTGCGGCACGGTGCGCCCGATGCTCGCCTGATCGTCGACGCCAACGAAGCGTGGGAAACGCTCGATATCGAGGCGATCGCGCATCAAATGGCCGGCCTCCGCGTCGAATTGATCGAACAACCGGTCCCTGCCGGATCCGACCACCTGCTCGACAAGGTCTGGTCACCGGTGCCGTTGTGCGCCGACGAAAGCGTCCACGACCGCGCCAGCCTCGACGCCGTCGTCGGCCGCTACCGCTTCATCAACATCAAGCTCGACAAGGCGGGCGGGCTGACCGAGGCGCTGGCTTTGGTCCACGCCGCCAAGGCGCGCGGCATCGGCGTGATGACCGGGTGCATGCTGTCGACCTCGCTCGGCATCGCCCCGGCCTTCTTCGTCGCGATGCAAGGCATGTACGCCGACCTCGACGGCCCGCTCCTGATCGAGGATCGCGCTTCCGGGATGCGCTTCGACGCCTCCGACGTCTGGCCACCCGAGCCGAGCCTTTGGGGGTAAGTCCGAACGGATTCGGCCCCAATCGCGGTCGCCGATGGTTCAATGATCGTAGCTTTCAAAGGAAAACGTAATGCTTCTCGCTCATGGTACGATCGTCGCTGTCGCCGACGGGGAAAAACTGACGCTGTTCCGTAACGGCGGCAGCGATAGCGCGCCGAAGCTGACCGCGATCGGCACGCCCGGCGTCGGCGAGGACAATATCGCTTCGGGCGGACGCCACCACAGCAGTTCGGCGAACCCCGACGATGCCCAGTTGGTCGAGGACGGCCACGCCGGAGCAGTTGCCAGCCTGCTCAACAAGATGGCGCTCGAAGGCGAGATCGACGCGCTCGTCGTCGTCGCGCCGCCGAAGACGCTCGGTGAACTCCGCAAGCATTGGCACAAGGTCACCGAGGGCAAGATCGCGGGCGAAGTCGCCAAGGAAATGACCGGGGCGTCGATCGCCGACATCACCGCGATGCTCGAAAAGGCGTAATTGGTACGCGGTGGCGGAGGTGGGCAACACGCGCTCCTCTCCGCCGACTCCGGGTGACCCGGCCGGCGATCTGCGCACCTGCTCTTGGTCCGCGATGCCAGTGCTCCCCGCTGCCTCATCCCGGGCGGAAGATATCGTCCCCCTGCCGAAAATCGTGCAGCGGCGGCCGCTCCGCCGCCGTCGAGCCGTGAGACTCGGGTGGTTGTGCGACACGGGGCTTGCGCAGCGACGACTAGTTTATGTTATGTGCATAAACAAATAGAGTGATGGGGAGCGCCGGTGGATCAGCAGCACGACGACATGCAGGCTCCGCTCGCGCTCGACCGGCTCCTTCGACCGCGGTCGGTCGTCATCGTCGGCGCGTCCGACAAGCCGGGATCGCTCGGGGCGTCGGTCCTCGCCAATCTCGAGCGGCAGGGCTTTGCCGGGCCGATCCACCTCGTCAATCCGAAGCGCAGCGAGATCGGCGGGCGGCCTTGCGTTGCCAGCGTCGACGACCTGCCATCGGGGATCGACGCCGCCGTCCTCGCGATCCCGCGCGCCGGCGTGCTCGACGTCATCCGCGGGCTTGCCGCCCGCAGCGTCGGTGCGGCGGTCGTGTTCTCGGCGGGCTTTGCCGAGGACGGACCGCAGGGGCTCGCCGACCAGGAGGAAATCGGCCGCATCGCGCGTGACGCGGGCATGGTCGTCGAGGGACCGAATTGCCTCGGCCTCGTCAACTTCGTCGACCGCGTCTCGCTGACCTTCATCACCATGCCCGAGGCGCGCGCAGTGGGTCCGCGCCGGGTCGGGATCGTGTCGCAGTCGGGCGCGATGGCGGCGGTCCTCGCGACGACGTTCATCGCGCGTGACGTGCCGCTGTCCGCATACATCTCGACCGGCAACGAGGCCGCCAGTGGCGTCGAGGATTATCTCGCACACCTCGTTGCATCGCCCGAGACGGCGGTGATCGCGATGGTCGTCGAGCATTTTCGCCGCCCCGCTGCCTTCCTCGCCGCCGCCCGCGCCGCGCGGGCAGCGGGCAAGACGATCGTCCTCCTCCACCCCGGCAGCAGCGACGCGGGCGCGGCGAGTGCCGCCACCCATACCGGGGCGATGGCGGGCAGCTATGCGGTGATGAAAGTCCATGCCGAGGCGGCGGGGGTGATCGTCGTCGCGTCGCTCGAGGAGCTTGGCGACGTCACCGAGATCGCAGTGCGCTTTGCCAATCTGCCGCGCGGCGGTGTCGGGATCGTCGCTGAATCGGGGGCGTTGAAGGCGATGCTGCTCGACCTGTCCGAAGCGGTCGCGCTCGACCTGCCGCCGCTCGGCGACGCCGACAGCCCCGCATTGCGCGCGGCACTGCCCGCGTTCGTACCCGTCTCGAACCCAACTGACATTACCGCGCAGGGTTTGATCGACCCCGGCCTGTACGGGCGCACGATCGCCGCGCTGCTCGGCGACGACCGCATCGACACCGTCCTCGTGACCTTGATCCAGACCGAACCCGGGACGTCGGGGATCAAGTTCGCTGCGGTCGCCGAAGCGCTCGATGCTGGCGGCATGACGAAGCCCGTCATCGTCGCGGGCGTCGACGAGGGCGGGGAGGTCGCGCCATCCGACATCGCGCGGCTGCGTGGGCTCGGAGTCGTGTATTTGCCGACGCCCGAGCGCGCAGTACGGGCGCTTGCGCGGATCGACGGCTGCGCGGCGACGGTCGTGCACGCCCTTGGCGGTGGCGAAGGCCTTGCCGGCCTGCCGCCCGCCGGATCGATCGTCCCCGAATATCGCGCCAAGGAACTGCTCAGGCCGTACGGAATCGATGTTCCCGGGTTCGAGCTGACCCAGACGGTCGCGGCGGCGGTCGCGGCGGCCGACCGGCTCGGCTATCCCGTCGTCCTCAAGGCGCAGGCCGCCGCGTTGCCGCACAAGAGCGATGCCGGTGGCGTCATCATCGGCCTCGCCGATGCGGCGGCGGTCGCGGCTGGATGGGAGCGGCTCCACGCCAACCTCGCCGCGTCGCGTCCCGAGCTCGACCTTGACGGCGTCCTCGTCGAGGCGATGGCGGCGAAGGGTGTCGAGCTGATCGTCGGCGCGCGTCGCGATCCTGCATGGGGACCGACGCTGCTGGTCGGCTTCGGCGGCGTCGCGGCCGAACTGCTCCACGACGTCGTGCTGCTGCCGCCGGGATTGTCGCGCGCGGAGATCGTCGCCGCGATCCGCACGCTACGCCTCGCGCCGCTCCTCGACGGTTTTCGCGGCGCGCCGGTCTGCGACATCGACGCGGTCGCCGCGATCGTCGAAGCGCTCGGCCGTGTCGTCGGCGCAACCCCGGGCATCACCGAGGTCGACCTCAACCCGGTCGTCGCCTACCCCAACGGCGCGCTCGTCCTCGATGCGCTGATCTCGACCTGAAGCTGGGCCTCCGCCAGAGCGCCTGGCCAAGCTGGGACGGTCCCAGCCCTTTGCGCTAGCGGCAGGGAACGATCGTCTTCGGTGCGGCGCGCGGGACGAAGACCGCGAGGTAGATCCCATCCTCGATCGCGTGGGTCGATTCGCGGGCAAAACCCATTGCGCCGAGTTCGCATTCGAGCAGCGCGGGCGGCGTACCATGATCGCCCGTCGTCCGGTCGGCGTCGACGATCGCGACGCGACCGCCGGGCTTGAGGCTCGCGCGGACCCGCCACAGCAAAGCGAATGGCTGGGTGATCTCGTGATACATATGGACCATCAGGACGACGTCGGTGCTGCTCCGCGCGAGCCCGACATTGTCGGCGCGGCCCATCGTCGTCGTGACATTGTGGAGCGGCTTGACCCGACGCGCGAGCTTGGCGACCGTCGCGTCGTCGATGTCCTCGGCGATGACACGCCCCGATGGGCCCACCGCGCGCGACAGATGCGGTTCGTAATAGCCCTCGCCCGCGCCGACGTCGGCAACGGTCATGCCCTTCAAGTCGCCGAGCACCGCGATAACCTTCTCGGCCTCGCCAAGGTGCTCGCGCTCGTCTTCGGTCGACCAGCGCGGTGAGACAATCGGCGCGACCGGGCGCGACAGTGCCGGGAAGCTCGGCTCGGGCGAATGCGAGCCGAGCGGGCCGCTGACCACCGCCGTCGTCGCGGCGGCAATGACAAGCAGCCCGAGCACGATCGGCAACGGCTTCACCGCGGGGCGATGACCATCAGCATCTGCCGGCCTTCCATCTTCGGCAACTGCTCGACCTTGGCATAGTCGACCGCGTCGTCGCGAACGCGCTCGAGCAGGCGCAGACCGAGTTCGCCGTGGCTCAGTTCGCGGCCACGGAAGCGCAGCGTCAGCTTGACCTTGTCGCCCTCCTCGATGAATCGCTGGACCGCCTTCATCTTGGTATCATAGTCGTGATCGTCGATGTTCGGACGCATCTTGATCTCCTTGATCTCCTGCGTCTTCTGGTTCTTGCGGGCAGCAGCGGCCTTCTTCTGCGCCTCGTACTTGAACTTGCCGACATCGAGGATCTTGCACACCGGCGGATCGGCGCCCGGCGAAACCTCGACGAGGTTCAAGCCGACTTCGTGCGCGGTGGCGATCGCTTCCTTGGTGTAGAGAACACCAAGATTTTCGCCGTCCTGGTCGATCACGCGGACCTTGGGAACGGTGATGAATTCATCGTAGCGCGGGCCGTTCATCGGCACCGGGGCATTCTGCGGACGGCGGGTCATGGGGGGTGGTATGGCGTGGTCTCCTAAGGTGATTCTTGGCGTTTACTTGATGTAACGCTTTTCGAGCGATTCCGAAAGGCGGGGAGCCGCTTAATAACGCGGCCCTTTCCGCCGCCTCCGGCCTTCCTACATTGGGGATAACCACACCCCATTTGTTTGAAAGTAACTCCCCTCACATGGCAGAATTTCCCGACTGGCACGGCACGACGATCGTGTCGGTGCGCAAGAACGGCCGCGTCGTCATTGCCGGCGACGGGCAGGTCACCGCCGGGCAAACGGTGATGAAGTCGAACGCGAAGAAGGTCCGGCGGCTCGGCAAGGACGGCGCCGTCATTGGCGGGTTCGCCGGCGCGACCGCCGACGCCTTCACTTTGTTCGAACGCCTCGAGGCGAAGCTCGACCGCTTTCCCGGGCAATTGACCCGCGCCGCGGTCGAGCTCGCCAAGGACTGGCGGACCGATCGCTACCTGCGGCGGCTCGAGGCGATGATGATCGTCGCCGACAAGGATGTGACGCTGATCTTGACCGGGACCGGCGATGTCCTCGAACCCGAATTCGGCGTCGCGGCGATCGGGTCGGGGGGCAATTACGCGCTCGCCGCCGCCCGGGCGCTCGCCGACACCGACCTCGATGCGGAGGCGATCGCCCGCAAGGCGATGAAGATCGCCGCCGAGGTCTGCGTCTACACCAACGACAATGTCACTTTGGAATCAATCGGATGAATGTGATGTCCCCAATCTCCGTGCCCGGCCCCGACGAAGCGCCGACGGCGTTCGACACCCTCACCCCGTCGGCGGTGGTTGCCGCGCTCGACCGCTATATCGTCGGCCAGGGCGACGCGAAGCGCGCAGTCGCGGTCGCCCTGCGTAACCGCTGGCGGCGGCAGCGGCTCGGCGACGACCTGCGCGACGAGGTCAGCCCGAAGAACATCCTGATGATCGGTCCGACCGGGTGCGGCAAGACCGAGATCAGCCGCCGGCTGGCGAAGCTCGCCGAGGCGCCGTTTCTCAAGATTGAGGCGACCAAGTTCACCGAGGTCGGCTACGTCGGACGCGACGTCGACTCGATCGTCCGCGACCTCGTCGAGGAATCGATCCGCCTGATCCGCGAGAGCAAGCGCGCCAGCGTCCGCGACAAGGCCGAGGCTGCTGCCGAAGCACGGCTGCTCGACGTCCTCGTCGGCAAGGACGCGAGCGAGGCGACCCGGCAGGCGTTCAAGCAGCGCTTCTACAACGGTGACATCAAGGGCCGCGAGATCGAGATCGAGGTCGAGGATTCGGGCGGCATGCCGTTCGAGATGCCCGGCATGCAGCCTGGGCAGGTCGGCATGATCAATCTCGGCGAGATGTTCGGCAAGATGTCGGGCAAGACCAAGCGCCGGAAGATGTCGGTCGAAGCCGCGTGGGACGTCCTCCTCGCCGAGGAGAGCGACAAGCGCCTCGACAGCGACGACATCAATCGCGAGGCGGTCAAGTCGGCCGAGCAGAACGGCATCGTCTTCCTCGACGAGATCGACAAGATCGCGGTTTCGGATGTCCGCGGCGGGTCGGTCAGCCGCGAAGGCGTCCAGCGCGACCTGCTGCCGCTGATCGAGGGCACGACGGTTGCGACCAAGTACGGCCCGGTCAAGACCGACCATATGCTGTTCATCGCCAGCGGCGCGTTCCACGTCTCGAGCCCGTCCGACCTGCTCCCCGAGCTGCAGGGGCGGCTGCCGATCCGCGTCGAGCTGAAGGGTCTGACCAAGGATGATTTCGTCCGCATCCTGACCGAGACCGAGGCGTCGCTGATCCGGCAATATACCGCGCTGCTCGCGACCGAGGGGGTCACGCTCGACTTCACCGCCGACGGGATCGAGGCGATCGCGGCGACCGCGGCACAGGTCAACGACGCGGTCGAGAACATCGGCGCGCGACGGCTCCAGACGATCTGCGAGAAGTTGCTCGAGGGCATCAGCTTCGACGCGAGCGAGCGCGGCGGCGAGACGGTGACGATCGACGCGGCGTATGTCGAGCGCGAGTTGGGCGACATCGCGCGGGACACGGACCTGTCGAAGTTCATCCTGTAGGGCGCGGGGTCTGGTCGGGATGGCGCAGCTGGCCGGACGTCGAGAGCCCCGCCAGTCCTTCATCGTCACCCCGGCGAAGGCCGGGGCCCATCGTCGTGCAAGCACCGAATTTCGCGTTGCGCGGAGAGATGGGCCCCGGCCTTCGCCGGGGTGACGAGAAGTGGGCGCTGTATTCCCGTCCTGTCGGGCAGACGAACGCGCTGTCCTACACCTCGCGTTTCCGACTAAGTTGCGACCCATGACCTTGAACACCCCCTCAAACCGCGGCCAAATTATCCCGCAACGGTTCGAAGGGCAGAAATTCTGGTCGAACGGTCCGTTAACTTCGTCAACTTCCAAATTGCCTCTAGTGCCAAGTCGGTTACCGCGGCTCGCCCGTAGCGCGGTCGAATGACCTCGACCCAGCCAACCGCGTGCGACGCCAACTGCGCAACCGCGCAACCCGAGGGATCGACTCCGCATGCCGGGCTGGTCCTCACCGCGACGATCCTCGCGTCGAGCCTCGCCTTCGTCGACGGGTCGGTGGTCAATGTCGCGCTACCCTCGATCGGGCGCGACCTCGCGGGCGCGGCCCCCGACCTCCAATGGGTGGTCAACGCCTACCTCCTGCCGCTGAGCGCGCTGCTCCTGCTCGGCGGCGCGGCGGGGGATCGTTATGGGCGGCGGCGGTTGCTGGTGGCGGGGATCGCGCTGTTCGCGCTCGCCTCGATACTCTGCGCCGCCGCGCCATCTCTGCCGTGGCTCCTCGCCGGGCGCGCGGCGCAGGGCATCGGCGCGGCGATGCTGATGCCGAACAGCCTCGCGATCCTCGGCTCGTCGTTTAGCGGCGAGGCGCGCGGGCGGGCGATCGGGACATGGGCGGCGGCGGGGGCGATCGCGGGCGCGATCGGGCCGCTCGCGGGTGGCTGGCTCGTCGACCTGATCGGCTGGCGCGCGATCTTCTTCGTCAACCTGCCGATCGCGGCTGGGGCAATCGTCCTCGCGCTGCGCTACGTCGGCGAGTCGACCGACGACGGCACCCCGCTCGACTGGACCGGCGGCATCCTCGCGACCGCCGCGCTCGGGGCATTGACGTGGGGACTGACCTTGCGCTCGACCGGAGCCGGGGGAGGCGTCGTCCTCGTCGCGGGCGCGGTGCTGCTGACCGCCTTCGTCGCGGTCGAGTGGCGGCGCGGCGACCGGGCAATGATGCCGGTGTCGCTTTTCACCTCGCGCAGCTTCACCGGGCTGACGGTGCTGACCCTGCTGCTCTACGGCGCGCTCGGCGGGCTGCTGCTGTTGCTGCCGTACGTCCTGATCGAGGCCGATCATTATTCGGCGTTCGCCGCCGGGGCGGCGCTGCTGCCGCTGCCGGTCACGATCGGGATCGCGTCGCGGGCTATGGGGCGGCTCGCGGCAAAGACGGGGTCGCGGCTGCCGCTGACCGTCGGGCCGATCGTCGTCGCCGGCGGCTTCCTCCTCGCCGCGCGGATCGGTGGCGGCGGGACGTACTGGACCGAGGTGTTTCCGGCGCTGATCGTCGTCTCGCTCGGCATGGCGGGGGCGGTCGCGCCGCTGACGACGGCGGTGCTGAGCTCGGTCGACGCGCGCCACACCGGGACCGCGTCGGGGTTCAACAGCGCGGTCGCGCGGACCGGTGGGATGATCGCGACGGCGTTGCTCGGCGCGGCGCTCGCGGCAAAGGGCGATGCGCTCGTCGCCGCTTTCCAGACCGCGGCGTTCGTCGCGGCGGCGCTCGCGTTGGGAGCCGGACTGGCGGCGTTTGCCCTGCTCGACCGCAAGAAACCGGCATGACGCGCAAGACGCCCGCCGTCGGCCATGCTAGGTCCGAAACGATCCTCCAACCTCAGGAAATTCAATGACCCTTTCGATGTATCAGGCGTCGGTGCCGGTGTTCGTCCGGCAGTTCGCCTCGCTTACCGCGATCCTCGACAAGGGCGCCGCCTTCGCCGCCGAACGCGGAATCGACCCGTCGGAGTTGATCGAAGCCCGCCTCGCGCCCGACATGGCCGCGCTGCCGCGGCAGATCCAGATCGCGTCGGACGGAGTCAAGGGCTGCATCGCGCGGCTCGCCGGGATCGACGTGCCGGGCTATGCCGACACCGAAACCACCTTCGACGCGCTCAAGGAGCGCATCGCCAAGACCGTCGCATTCATCGAGTCGGTCCCGGCCGACCAGATCGACGGCACCGAGGACCGCGAGATCAGCCTCAAGTTCGGCGAGCAGTCGATAAACCTGTCGGGGCAGGCGTATCTGCTCACGTTCGTGCTGCCGAACTTCTTCTTCCACGTCAGCATCGCCTATGCCCTGCTGCGGTCGAAGGGAGTCGAGATCGGCAAGCGCGACTACCTCGGCGGCTGACGCGACAGCAGACCGGCCGTCGATCCTAGAAGGCAGGGTCGAATGCGGGTTCGTGGATGCCGCATTCGGTCTTGTCCCAGCCGCGCCAGCGCCCCGAACGCGGATCTTCGCCGGGCAGCACCTTGCTCGTGCACGGCACGCAACCAATCGAAGCGAAGCCCTGCGCTTCGAGCGGATGGCGCGGCAGCTGGTGCTCGGCGAAATAGGCGTCGAGCCGCGCCTTGTCCCAATCGGCGAGCGGATTGACCTTGAGCCGCCCCTCGTCGAGCTCGAAGCGCGGCAGCGCGGCGCGGGTCTTGCCCTGGAAGCCCTTGCGCCCCGACAGCCACGCGTCGAACGGCGCGAGCGCAGCCCGCAGCGGCTCGACCTTGCGGATCTCGCAGCAGCCGTCGGGATCGAAGCTCCACCGCAGGCTCGTCGGATCGCGCGCCGCCAGCCGGTACGGATCGGGTCGCTGGACGCGCAGGTCGGTCAGCCCCAGCCGCTCGGCAAGCTCGTCGCGATACGCGAGCGTCTCGCCGAACATCTTCTGGGTGTTGATGAAAATCACCGGCACCGTCTTGTCGATCGCGGCGACGAGATGGAGTAGGACCGCCGATTCGGTGCCGAACGACGACACCGCCGCGGTCCGCCCGGCAAGCTCGCCGATCAGCAGCTCGGCGAGCATTGCCGCGGTGTCGACGCCCGCGAAGCGCAGGTTCATCGCGCCGACCTCGGCGAGCGTGAATGCCGGGGCAACGTCGATGACGTCGGGGATGCGTGCTGCCTCAGCCATGCCGCAATGCCCAGACCGGGGGGCGGCCATCGGCGGCCTTCTGGTAGACATAGTCGTAGCGGCTCAGCGCAGCCTCGACGCTGGCCGGATCGAGCGGCTTGGCCGGGGCGAAGCTGTCGAAGCCGACGCGGCGCATGAAGAACACCTGGTCGAGCAGCACGTCGCCAGCCGCGCGGAGTTCGCCGGTGTAGCCCGCCTCGCGCAGGATGCGCGCCGACGAATAGCCGCGTCCGTCGCGGTACTTGGGGAAGGCAATCTCGATCAGCCGCAGCCCGCCCAGGTAGGGCACGAGCGCGCGAGCGTCATCGCCCGGATCGAGCCGGACGGCGGCGGTGTTCGACGTCGCGGTGAAGTCGGCGAGCGCGACGACTGGCCCGTCGTAGAGCGCGCTATCGCGGAAGCTGAGCGGCGGCGTCAGCGTCTCGGGCGTCGGTGCCGCGCCGGCGACGGGGGACTGGTCCTGGACGTCGGTCATGCGGCTTCCCCGGGCAGCTTGGCGATGACCTTCAGCTCGAAGTTGAAGCCGTAAAGCCACGTCACCCCGATCCCGGTCAGCGCCGGATACGGCGGCTCGCCGAAGAACTCGGCGCGAACTTTGGCTGCGATCGGCAGCGTCTTCTCGGGGTCGACGGTGTAAATCGTGAGATCGACGATGTCGTCCAACGTGCACCCGCCCGCCGCGAGCACCGCTTCGAGGTTCCGGTACGCGAGCCGAAGCTGGGCCTCGGGATCGGGTTCGGGGCTGCCGTCAGCGCGGCTGCCGACTTGCCCCGAAACGAACAGGAAGCCACCCGACACGACCGCCGCCGAATATCTGTTGCGCTCGTACAGATCCTGCCGACCGGCGGGAAAGACCGCGACCCGCTTACCCATAAACCGCATCCTTGAATGGCCCGGCACCGACCCGGCGATACGTATCGAGGAAGCGTTCGCCAGGGCCGCTGCGGACCGTCCGGTACGCCTCGATGACTTTTTCGACCGCATCGACGACGCCCGCTTCGGAGAAGCCCGGGCCGAGGATCTTGGCGAGGCTGGCGTCCTCAGCTCCCGATCCGCCGAGCGAAAGCTGATACGCCTCCTCGCCCTTCTTATCGACGCCGAGGATGCCGATGTGGCCGGCGTGGTGGTGGCCGCAGGCGTTGATGCACCCCGAGATCTTGATCTTGAGCTCGCCGATGTCGTGCTGGCGGTCGAGATCGGCGAAACGCTCGGCGATTTTCTGTGCGACCGGGATCGAGCGCGCGTTGGCCAGCGCGCAATAGTCGAGGCCGGGGCAGGCAATGATGTCGGTGACGAGGTCGAGGTTCGGCGTCGCCAGCCCGGCGCCCTCGAGCGCGGTCCACAGCGCATACAGGTCGGCCTTGCGGACGTGGGCGAGGACGAGGTTCTGGCTGTGGGTGACCCGGATCTCGTCATGGGCATAGCGCGCCGCAAGGTCGGCGATCAGGTCCATCTGAGCGGCGGTGGCGTCACCCGGGATGCCGCCGACGGGCTTGAGGCTGATCGTCGCGATCGCATAGCCCGGCTGCTTGTGGGCATGGACGTTCTGGTCGACCCACATCGCGAAGTCGGGGTCGCTGCGGTCGACGGTGTCGGGCGCGGCGCGGTCGTAGTCGGGATCGGCGAACTGCGCGACGATCCGGTCGTATTCGGCCTGCGGGGCATCGAGCGCGAGGGGCTCGACGATCGCCCATTCGGCCTCGACCTGGGCAGTGAATTCGACCGCGCCGAGCTCGTGGACGAGGATCTTGATCCGCGCCTTGTAGATATTGTCGCGGCGTCCGTAGCGATTGTAGACGCGCAGGATCGCCTCGCAATAGCTGAGATACTGGCGCGCGGGGATGAACTCGCGGACGACATGGCCGATCATTGGCGTCCGCCCCATGCCGCCGCCGACCCAGACCTTGAAGCCCAACTCGCCGTCCTTGCGGACAAGCTGCAGCCCGATGTCGTGGAGCTGGATCGCCGCGCGGTCGATGTCGGTGGCGATCACCGCGATCTTGAACTTGCGCGGCAGGAAGCTGAATTCGGGGTGGAAGCTCGACCATTGGCGGAGAAGTTCGGCGTAGGGGCGCGGGTCGCCGACCTCGTCGGCGGCGGCGCCGGCGAACTGGTCGCTGCTGATGTTGCGGATGCAGTTGCCGCTCGTCTGGATCGCGTGCATCTCGACCGCCGCCAGCTCGGCGAGCAGGTCGGGGGCCTCCGACAGCTTGATCCAATTGTACTGGATGTTCTGCCGCGTCGTGAAATGGCCGTAGCCGCGATCGTACTTGCGCGCGATATGCCCGAGCATCCGCATCTGCGTCCCCGACAGCGTCCCGTACGGCACCGCGACGCGGAGCATGTAGGCGTGGAGCTGGAGGTAGAGCCCGTTCATCAGCCGCAGCGGCTTGAACTGGTCCTCGGTGATCTCGTTCGCCAGCCGCCGCGCGACCTGGTCGCGAAACTCGTCGACGCGGGCATCGACCATCGACTGGTCGTATTGGTCATAACGATACATCAGGCGGTCGCTTCGATTGAGTTGGGCCGGTTGAGATCGCGGCGGATGGTCGGCCCGGCACCGCGGACGCGCTCGCGCATCGTCCGCGGGCGCGGGCCGTCCGGGGTCGGCTCGGCATCGATGAGGGCGGCATCGGTGATCCGCTCGGCGGCGACGGTCCGCGCGAGCAGCGCGTCGCCATCTGGCCCGACGTCGACGGCATCGCGCAGCGCGAGGCTCCAGGTCGACCCGGTCCACCAGACGACGTCGCCCGTTTCGAGGGCATTGCCGGTCAACAAGCGGATCATGCGAATTCCTGAAAAGCGGCAAGGACGTCGACCGCGGTGCCGAGCCGCGCGACGTCGCCGATGACGAGGAGCGCGGGCGAGACGACGGCATTGTCCTCGACCGCGCGGCCAAGGTCGGCGAGCAGGGTGCGTAACGCGCGTGCGCCGGGCAGCGTCCCGCGCTCGAGGATCGCGCATGGAGTCTCGGGAGCGAGCCCGTCGGCCATCAACTTGTCGGCGATCCCGGTCGAATTGGTCACGCCCATGTAGACGACGAGCGTCCGTCCCTTGCCGGCGAGACCTGCCCAGTCCTGCTCGGCGAGGTTCTGGCAGGTGCCTGCGACGAAGCTGACCGACGAGGCATGGTCGCGGTGGGTGAGCGGGATCAGTGCCCCGGCTGCGGCGCCGAGTGCCGCCGAGACGCCGGGAACGACGCTGACCGCGACGCCGGCGGCGAGCAGCGCCTCGACCTCTTCGCCGCCGCGCCCGAAGACGAACGGGTCGCCCCCCTTTAGCCGGACGACATTGTAGCCAGCGCGCGCCTCGGCGACGAGCAGCGCGCCGATCTCATCCTGCGGCAGGGTGTGGCGGGCGCGGCGCTTCGAAACATCGACGCGGCGCGCGCCGGGGGCGAAGTCGAGCACTGCCGGGTCGATCAGGCCGTCATGGACGACGACATCAGCCACCGCCAGCGCGCGGACGGCACGAATGGTCAGGAGATCGGGCGCGCCGGGACCAGCCCCGACAAGGGTGACGCGACCGGTTAGTGGGACGGATGGAGCCATGATCGGCAAGTGGGTTGTGCGGACCCGATTGGAAAGCAAGGCTTTCTTTGCCGGGGTCAAGGCGCGTTACCCAAGCGATTTAGTGGGATATTGCGATGGGTGCGCCGCCGCCTCCGGTTTGCGCTGTCCTACAGGGGCATGAAGGGGTTACGCTCTCCGCTTGGAGTCGGGTCGCGTCAGCCCGGCAACGCGCTCTTTCTCATTGTTGGCCGCCGTTCTTTCCGGCTCCTTCTATTCCTGCTCCCCTTCCCTTCAGGGGAGGGGCCGGGGGTGGGGGAGTCGCCCCGAGCCCTTCGCTCGGGAAGGCCCTACCCCGGGCCGGCAAGCGCCGCCTCTCGCCCCTCCCCTGAGCCGCAGGCCGCCCGAAGGGCAACGGGAGGGGCAGCGAAACGGTCTGCGCGCGCTCCTTCGAGATAGAGGTCGTCGCGAAAATCCATGTCGATTTCCGTGAACTTCGTGTGACCTTTCAAACGCGCAGGTTTCAGCCCAACTCGCTTAAATCGAGCGCCACCAACAGCTTAGCCCGGGCTTGCCGGCAGTGATGCCACAGCCCGGGCGAGGCGAGGTCGGCCGGCGCGACGACCGCGGGCCAGTGCTCGCCGACAACGCGCTCGATGCTCTCGGCCTTGGCCGCATCGAGGAGGAAGCGCGGGTCGACCGTTGCCGGGTCGGCGACGACGCGGAGGCGGAGGCAGGCGGGGCCGCCGCCGTTACGCATCGACTCGCGGACCTCGACGAAATGAAGCGCGCGGATCGGGCCGTTGCTCGCGACGAGGGCGTCGAGATACGCCGCGACGCGCGGGTTGGCGCGGGCTTCGGCGGGCAGGATCAGCGCCATGCCGCCAGCAGGCAGCGTCACCAGCTGCGAGTTGAATAGATACGATTCGATCGCGTCGGCGAGGCTGACGGCGGCGGCGGGGACCGCGATAATCGTCGCTTCGGGAAGCAGCCGGGTGAGGTCGGCGGCGAACCCGGCTGGGTCGGCGAAGGCGAGTTCGTGCATGAAGACAACAGCTTCGTTCGCCACCGCGACGACGTCGTTGTGGAACGCTCCCGCCGCGATCGCTGCCGGCGACTGCTCGACGAACAGCGTCCGGACGGGGTCGAGGCCGTGGCGGCGGGCAACCGCCTCGGACGCACGCCGGGATTGCCGCGCCGGGAACGGACCGCCCTCGACGCCGTAGACGAAGACCTCGACGCCGGGCGCAGCGTGTGCCGCCGCCAGCCGCATATGGTTGGCCGCGCCTTCGTCGCCGAAGGTCGGCAGCGCCGGATGCACCGCGAAGGCCGGGTGCGCGAACATTAGCCGGACTTGTCGCTCGGTCGCGGTCGCCTCGTGGCTGCGGTGCGGCATCCGGGCGAGGTTGGCGATGCTGAGGTGGCAGCGCCCGTCGCTTGTGTCGGGAGCCGGGGAAACCGTCGCGGCGTTCGCGGTCCACATCGACGACGCCGACATCGCCTGCGCGAACACGACCGGATCGGCCCGTGCTGCCGCGGCGCAGACCTCGTCGTCACTGCCGGCAAAGCCAAGCTGCCGCAGCCAGCCGGTTGCCGGTCGGTCGGGGGGCACGAAGAACCCCTGGACCAGACCCAGCCCCATCGCCGCGCGCATCTTCGCCAGCCCCTGGAGCGCGGCGTCGCGCGGCCGCGAGACCGACCCGGCGTTGCTGGCGCTGGCGAAATTGCCGAGGCTCAGCGCGGCATAATTATGGCTCGGCCCGATGATCCCGTCGAAGTTGATCTCGAGGCTCACCGCAAGCCTGTCGCGATGCTGCCCTCGATGCCGTCGGCCTCGAGGCTGGCGACCGGCCATGCGCAATAATCGGCGGCGTAATAGGCGCTCGGGCGATGGTTACCGCTGAGGCCGACGCCGCCGAACGGCGCGTTCGACGCCGCGCCATTGGTCGGGCGGTTCCAGTTGACCACCCCGGCGCGGCTCTCCCGCCAGAAGCGGTCGTAAAGCGCCGCGTCGCCGCCGATCAGCCCGGCGGATAGCCCGAACTTGGTCGCGTTGCCCTCGACCATCGCGGCGGCGAAGTCGGGGACGCGGACGACCTGGAGGACGGGGCCGAACAGCTCGATGTCGCGGTCGGCGACGCTGGTCACGTCGATCAGCGCGGGCGTCAGGAACGGCTTTTCCGGTGTGAGCCGGTCGAGCCCGCGGACTACCTTGGCACCCTTGCCAACTAGGGCGGCGAACCCCGCCTGAAGCGCGTCGGCGGCGCGGTTGTCGATCACCGGCCCCATGAACGGCTGCGGCTCGTCGAACGGCGCACCGACGACGATCCGGTCGATCAGGGCAACGACGCGGTCGAGCAGCGGGGCCGCATCGGGGCCGACGATCAGCCGCCGGGCGCAGGTGCAGCGCTGCCCCGCCGACAGATACGCCGACTGGACGATCAGCGCCGCCGCCGCGTCGAGCCGGTCGTCGGCGAGGTCCCAGACGACGAGCGGGTTGTTGCCGCCCATTTCGAGCGCGAGAATCTTGTGCGGCGTCTCGGCGAACTGGCGGGCAAGCGCCGCCCCGGTTCGCGGCGAGCCGGTGAACAACAGCCCGTCGATGTCGGCGGCGGCAAGCGCCTTGCCGGTCTCGCCGCCGCCGTGAACGACATTGAGCACGCCCGGCGGCAACCCCGCTGCGTCCCAGCACGCCGCCATGAAGTCGGCGACAGCGGGGGTCAGTTCGGACGGCTTGAACACGACAGTGTTGCCCGCGAGCAGGGCGGGCACGATGTGGCCGTTCGGCAAATGCGCGGGGAAGTTGTACGGACCGAGGACGGCGACGACGCCGTGCGGCTTGTGACGCAGGACCTGCCGGACCCCCGCAACCGTGCCGCTGCGTGTCCCGGCGCGTTCCGCCTGAGCGGTGATCGAGATATCGACCTTGGCGCGGACGCTGGCGACCTCGGTCCGCGTTTCCCACAACGGCTTGCCGGTTTCGCGAGCGATCAGCACGGCAAAGTCCTCGGCGCGCTCACCGACGACGGCAGCGAAGCGATGAGCGGCGGCGATGCGCTCATCGAGTGTGGTCGCGCTCCAGCCGGGGAAGGCGGCGCGCGCTGCGGCAACCGCGGCGGCGGGTTCGCCGGCAGGGCCCTGCCAGACGATGTCGCCGGTGCAGGGGTCGGTGGAGGTCTGGATCATACGCTAAAACCCGACATGCCGCACCTCGTCGCCCAAGCCGACCCGCATCAATTCCGCCTCACCTGCGGGCAAGACCAGCCCATCCGCGCACCAGTCGGCGTGGCCAATCCATGACCTGAAGTCGCCGAGCCGTCCGGCAGCGAGCAAGGCGCGGGGCAGGCCGCCGCTGCCCTCGGCGAGCTCGCCGACCGGTGCGGCGCGGCTGGCGGCGATCGTTCGCACGCTCTCGGTAGGGCAGGTCACGGTTGGACCGCCGTCGAAGATGTCGACGTAATTCTCGTAACGGAAGCCTTCGGCTTCGAGCATCTTCAAAGCCGGCACGCCGCGCGGGTGGGGGTGGCCGATGACCGCCTGCGCGCCCTCGCTGAGCAGGGCGACATAGACCGGCTGTTTGGGCATCAGGTCGGCGATGAACTGGTTGCCGTTGAGGCTGTTGAACTTGTCGGCGTCGCGAAATTCCATGCCAAAGAAGCGGCGGCCGAGGCTGTCCCAGAACGGGCTGTCGCCGTCGTCGGTCAGCACGCCGCGGAGCTCGGCGAGGAGCTTGGCAGCGAAGCGCTCGCGGTGCCCGGCGATGAACAGGTAACGCGAGCGTGCAAGCAGCCGCCCGAGCCCGCCGGTGCGCAGGTCGGGGTGAAGGAACAGCCCGCCGACCTCGCTCGCCCCGTCATGGTCGGTGACGAGGTTAAGCAGTTGCATCGAGAAGGTCTTGCCGAGCGCGCGCGAGGTCTGCGACGCACTCGAAATCTTATAGCTGTAGAACGGCCATTCGCTGCCGACCCGGCTGAACACCGCCGCGGTGCCGCCGATGCGGCGCGTCGAGGTCTGTTCGAGGATCAGCAGGTACATCTCGTCGACCGGGCCGGTCAGGCTGGCGGTGAACGAGGCCTCGGACTTGACCAGCCGGGCCGCGAGCGCATCGCGGTCGGGCGGCAGGTTGGTGAAGCCGCCGCCGGTCAGATGCGCGAGCTCGAGCAGTGCGTCGAGGTCGTCGGCCCGCGCCGGGCGGATGTGCCAGGTCACCGGATCCATCCGCTCTGCGCCACGCGCATCAGGACGAGCGCCGACAGGCGGGCGCGCTCGACGAGGCTGGCGGTATCCATATACTCGTCTGCCGAATGGATCGCGCCGCCGCGGACGCCCATCGTGTCGACGACCGCGAGGCCGGTCGCGGCAAGGTTGTTACCGTCGCAGACCCCGCCAGTATCGCGCCAGCCGATCCCCAGCCCGATCGCCGCGCCGCAGTTGTGGACGAGGTCGAACAGGCGACGCTGGTTCGCGTCGAGCGGCTTCGGCGGGCGAGCGAAGCTGCCGTCGAGGGTGATGGCAACATCGTGCTGGACGGCAACCGCGGCGATGGCATCGGCAATCGCGTCCTCGGCGGAGGCCTGGTCGGCAAGCGTCGACGGGCGGACGTTGAAGCGCAGGATGGCAAGGTCGGGGACGATGTTGTTCGGCCCGCCGCCGTCGATCCGTGCCGGGTTGACCGACAGCCCATCGCGGACCAGCGCGGCGAGGCGCAGCGCGAGGTCGGCGGCTGCAAGCAATGCGTTGCGTCCTTTTTCGGGCTCGCGCCCGGCATGGGCGGCAGTGCCGCGGACGACGGCGGCGAAGTTGCCCGACCCCTTGCGCCCGCCGGCGAGGGTGCCGTCGGGCAGCGCGGGTTCGTAGGTCAAGCCAAGGTGGCAGCGCAAAGCGGCGTCGCGGAGCAGCGCCGCCGAGCCGAGCGACGACACTTCCTCGTCGCTGTTGAGGACGACCTCGTAGCCGATCCCGGTGGCGAACGGCGACGCCTCGATGGCTTCGAGCGCGGCAAGCATAACCGCGATGCCGCCCTTCATGTCGGCGGTGCCGGGGCCGTTGACCGTCGTCGCGTCGAGCCAGCGGCACGCCTGGAACGGATGGTCGGCGGCGAACACCGTGTCGATGTGGCCGGTCAGCAGGACACGGACCGGGGCGTCGGGGCGGACCACGAGATGCAGGTTGTCGCCATGCGCGAGCGGCCGGGCGGTACCGGTGGCGTCGACCGCATCGACCGGGGTCGGGGCAAGGCGGCTGACGGCGCCCAGCGCGGCGAGCGCGGGTTCAATCGCATCGGCCACCGTCCGAAGGCCAGCGAGGTTGCGGCTCCCAGAATTGATCGCCGCCCACGCCAGTGTCCGATCGAGCATCGCGGCACCATCGATCCGGTCGAGGACCGCAGACTCGGCAGCCGTCGGGGGGTGGATCGTCGTCATTAGCATGGCGCGGTCTTAGCCGGGGCGGCCGGTTTGCGCCACCCGCAGCCATCGCCGGCGCCGGTTCACCGGTCACATCGGGGCCTAAGTTCAAAATAAGTTCACACAAAAGCGTATGTTTTGCGCGTTCGCCTTTTCGGCGGGGGTTTTCACTTTAGCCTTCCGGCAAGGCTTTCGCTCCCGCCTTTCCGGCGAGACGCGTGACGAGGGCTCACCGATGAGAAAGAACGCGCGCCGCCCGTTGGCAGCCTGGAGAGGCTAACTCACGCCGCACCCTGTAGGACAGCGAATTCTCGCGCGGCTGGCATCGGCCGCCACCGCACGCTATCGGCGTGGCGATGACCACCCTGTCAATCCGCCCCGCGACCGCCGCCGACCTCCCCGACCTCCACGCGCTGATCGAGCGGTCGTATCGTGGCGAAGCGTCGCGCAAGGGCTGGGCGAACGAGGCCGACCTGCTGACCCAGCCGCGAACCGACCGTGCGACGCTCGCGGCGATCATCTCCGATCCCGCGCAGACGATCCTGGTCGGCGAGGATGCTGGCATAATCCGCGCCTGCGTCCAGGTGACGATCAAGGGCGGCGGGCTCGCCTATATCGGCCTGCTCGCGGTCGATCCCGACCTGCAGGCGGGTGGCTTCGGGCGAACGATGCTGACAGCCGCCGAGAACGCTGCAACCGAACGCGGCGCGACGCGGTTCGAGATGACGGTGGTGTCGGTGCGCGACACGCTGATCGCCTATTACGAACGCCGCGGATATTCGGTCACCAGCGAAGTCCGGCCGTTCCCGGAGGACTTGCTCGAAGGCGGGATTTTGCTCGAATTCGCTGTGCTGGCGAAAACGCTATAGCTACACCGACCTTCGCCCGCTCCCCGGCAGAATGCCGATACCGAACGAAGGCAACGCTGCGGGTCGCTTCAGGCGAAGCGTGCTGAGCGACGGCGGCTGGCGGCTCCGATCATACCGAAGCCGGTGATGAACAGCGCCCATGCCGCCGGCTCGGGGACCGCTGCGGCGGGCGTCGTCGCCGACAGGCGGAAATTGGCATCGCAGATTCCGCTCGCGCAGATGCGGTCGCCGAGGTCGCGCGTGGTCACGAGCGCACCCCCGGCATAGGCGTCGCTGCCCAGCGGAACGCCAGTGTAGATGTTGATGTCGGGGCCGTAGACGAAGCCGAGCAGGGCGGAGGTCGTCGAGACCAGCGCGGTATAGCTATGGCCCAGAGCGAGCGTCGTGCCGGTTAGGTCGAAGTCGTACCACGTGCCGACGCGGGTCGCCGGAATGACCGGCAACGTCGCAGTGCGGGTGGCGATGACCGCTCCGGTCAAGCCGGCGCCGTCGCGCAGGGTGAAGGTCAGCGGCGCATAGGGCTGGCCGGGATTGAACGTCTCGAACTGGAAACCGAACGATGTCAGGTCGGTATCGGTCGCGGTGAACGACTGGCCGACAGGACCGTAATACGCAACCTGCAGTGCCCGCTGGCCGCTGCCCGAAATCACCGTGAGGTCGGCCGCAGCCGGCGTGGCTGCGATCGCGGCGACAGCGGCAGCGAGGATGATCATCGTGCGCATTGTTGGTTCCCGTTTGTTAACCAACGTTACCTGACATGCGCAGGTTACCGTCTCGGGACGGCAGCGTTACTCTTTGTGAACAGCCAGACGCGGATCGCGCTCGACAGGTTGGTCGTCCGCGCCTCGTCGATCTCGGCGATCAGTGCGTTGAGCGGGCGGTCCTGCGCCGCCGCGGCAGCGACGAGCGCGGTCCAGAAGACGGGCTCGAGGCTGATCGAGGTGCGGTGCCCGGCTATAGCCACCGAGCGCTTGATCAGCCCCGCCGCCACATCAATACATGTGCTGCCCGCCGTTGATCGACAGCGTCGACCCGGTGACGAATCCGGCGGTGTCGCCGGTCAGGAAGACGACGCCGCGGGCGATCTCGCTCGCCTGGCCGAGCCGCCCGGCAGGGATCTTGGCGACGATCTTCTCGAGAACGTCGGCGGGAACCGCGGCGACCATGTCGGTGTCGATATAGCCCGGCGCGATCGCGTTGACGGTGACGTTGAACTTCGCCCCTTCTTGCGCGAGCGCCTTGGTGAAGCCGTGGATGCCCGATTTGGCGGCGGCGTAATTGACCTGCCCGTACTGCCCGGCCTGGCCGTTGATCGAGCCGATGTTGACGATGCGCCCGAAGCCGCGCTTGCGCATCCCGGGGAACGCCGCTTTCGCCATGTTGAAGCAGCCGCCGAGATTGACGTCGATGACTTCGCGCCACATTTCGTAGGTCATCTTGAGCAGGGTGCCGTCGCGGGTGATCCCGGCGTTGTTGACGATGATGTCGACCTGGCCGTGCTCGGCCTCGACCTTCGCCACCGCGTCGAGGCACGCCTGGTGGTCGGCGACGTTCCACTTGATCGCTTCTATGCCGGTGCGCGCGGTGAACTCGGCCGCCTTCTTGTCGTCGCCGCCGTAATTGGCGATCACGGTGACCCCGGCCTCCTGCAGCGCGAGGCAGATTGCCTCACCAATGCCGCGGGTTCCGCCGGTCACGATTGCTACGCGTGCCATGTTCTCGTCTCTCCCCAGAGGATGCGGTTAACCCTAGGGCGCGGGGACCCACCCGGCAAGTTCGCGACGGACGATCGCGGTAAGCGCGGCGTTGCCGATCGCCCCGGCATTGAGGCACGGGATATAGGCGAAGTCGGTTCCGCCGGCCTCGAGGAAGGTCGCGCGCCCCTCCATCGCGACTTCCTCAAGCGTTTCGAGATTGTCGGCGGAGAAGCCGGGCGACATCACGACGAGCTTACGGATGCCTTGTGCAGGCAATTCGGCGAGGGTGACATCGGTGTACGGCTTGAGCCATTCGGCACGGCCGAGGCGCGACTGGAACGACACGCGCAACGGCGTGGAGATCCGCTCGCCCATCAGCCGCGCAGTCTTGCGGCACTGGCAATGATACGGATCGCCCTTGTCGAGGGTCGATCGCGGCATGCCGTGAAATGAGGTGAGGAGCAGGTCGGGGACGAAGTCGAGACCGGCGACGCCGTCAGCGAACGAGGCGGCGAGCGCGTCGAGGAAGATCGGATCGTCGTGGTACGGCGGCAGCGTCCGCAGCGCCGGCTGCCAGCGCCATTTCATCAGCGTTGCGAACACCTTGTCGTTGACGGTGCCGGTCGTCGCGCTCGAATATTGCGGATACAGCGGCGCGATCAGGATGCGCTCGCACCCCGCATCCTTGAGCGCCTGCAATCGGTCGGGGATCGACGGGGAGCCATAGCGCATCGCCCAGTCGACGATCACGCCGTCGCCGAGTGCCGCCGACAGCGATGCCGCCTGCGCGGTGGTAATGACCCGCAGCGGCGAATCGTTCGCCTCGCGGTCCCAGATCTTCGCGTAATTCGCCGCGGTCCGCTTCGGGCGGGTGACCAGGACGACGCCGCGCAGCAGCGGCTGCCACAGGATCGGCGGCAGCTCGACGACGCGGCGATCCGACAGGAATTCGGCGAGGTAGCGCCGGACCGGCCCGGTCTCGGGCGAGTCGGGGGTGCCGAGGTTGACCAGCAGGACCCCGATCCGGCCAAAGGCGACCGGCGGGTGATCGGGCGGCAGCGAACTCACGCGAACGGCAAGCTGCGCAGGCGTTGGCCGCTGGCGGCGAAGATCGCATTGGCGACGGCAGGGGCGATCGGAGGGGTGCCGGGCTCGCCGACCCCGCCCATCGGCGACGCGCTGCCGGGCTCGCCATTGACGATGATGACCTCGATCGCCGGGGCTTCGGCGAGCATCAGGACCGGATAGCCGTCGAAATTGGTCTGCTCGACCGCGCCGTCGGCGAAGGTGATCTTGCCCTTGAGCGCGGCGCCGAGGCCGTAGGCGATCGCACCCTCGACCTGCGCGCGGACGCCGTCGGGGTTGACCACGGGGCCGCAGTCGATCGCGGCCCAGACGCGGGTAACCCGCGGCGCGGCGTCCTTGGTGCATTCGACTTCGGCGACCTGCGCGACGATCGAGCCAAAGCTTTCGTGGAGCGCGACCCCGCGCCCCGCGGTGGTGCCGGAGGTTGCCGACGCGCTCGACGGCTCGACCTGCCCCAATGGCCCGGCAGCACGGAGTGCGGCGGTGAGGACGGCGGCGTGGCGCGGCTGGTCCTTGAGCATCGCGAGGCGGAACGCGCCCGGATCGGACCCGGCGGCATGGGCGAGTTCGTCGACGAAGCTCTCGACGAAGAACGCGCTGAAGCTGTGACCGACCGACCGCCAGAAGCCGAGCGGCACCGGCGTCAGGACGAGCGCGTGTTCGACGCGGACGTGCGCGAGGTCGTACGGGATCTGCGTCGCGCCATCGACCGCCTCGGCGCTCGCTTTGGGTGCGCCCGCCATCGCCGGCAGGTTGCGAGCAGCGAAGCTCGACGTCACATCGGGGGCGGCGATCCGGCTGTCCCACGCGGCGATCCGGCCGTTCGCCACCGACCCGCGCATCCGGGCGGCGGCGGCGGGGCGGAAGCGGTCCTGCGCTAGGTCCTCGGTACGGCTGTAGATGAGCTGCACCGGGCGTTTGACCGCGCGAGCGATCAGCGCCGCCTGGACCGAGGCGTCGGCCTCGGCCTTGCGCCCGAAACTGCCGCCGATCAGCGTCGGGTGGACGATGATACTGGCCTCGTCGACGCCGAGCGCCTTGGCCAAGCTCCATGTCGTGATCGACAGCGACTGGGTCGGAGCCCAGACCTCGACCTTGTCGCCGTCGACCCGCGCGGTCGCGTTCATCGGCTCGAGCGCGGCGTGGGCGAGGTAGGGGACGGTGTAGTCGGCGGTGATGACGTCGCCCTTCGCGAGCGCGCCCGCCGCGTCGCCGTCGTCGCGGACGGCTTTCGCGGTTCCTGCCAGCGCGCGCCGAGGAGCATCGGACACCCATTGACCCGCGGGCTTCGGTTGCGCGGCAAACACCGGGACGACCGCGTCGAGGGCCTGATTCGCGCCGAACCACGTCGTCGCGACGACCGCGACCCATGTCGGGCCGTGGACGACGTCGATCACGCCCGGCATTGCCTTCGCCTTGGCCCCGTCGGCGCTGACCAGCTTCGGATCGCCCGCCGGGCCCGAGCGGACTGCGGCATAGACCATGCCGGGCACGCGGACATCGATGCCGAAGCGCGCGGTGCCGTCGGTTTTCGCCGGGATGTCGAGGCGCGGGACGGGCTTCCCCATAAGCGTCGACTTGACCCGCAACACCGGCGCCGACGGCGCATCGCTCTGGACGACCTTCCCCGCGATGTCGGCAAAGCGGATGCGGTTCGCCTTGTAAACGACGAAGCCGTTGGCGGTGTCACACTGGCTGGCATCCGCTCCCCACTCGCGTGCGGCGGCACTGCACAACATCTCGCGCGCGGCTGCTCCGGCGAGCCGCATCGGCTTGGCGAAGCCGCGGACCGACGTGCTGCCGCCGGTCATCTGGACGTCGAAATGGTCGATCACCCCGCCGAGCCCCCAGCGCGCGAAGCCGCGCAGCGCCGACGGCATTCCCGCGGTCGCATCGAGCGCCATGCCGCGATTGGCGTAGATCGGGTTCAATGGCGCGGGTTCGACCGACACCGTGTTCCAGTCGGCCCCTAGCTCGTCGGCGACGATCTGCGCCAGCGCGCTCGACACGCCTTGTCCCATTTCGGCCTGCGGGATCGCGACGACGACGCGCCCGTCAGTGCCGATCTTGACGAAGCCGTTGATCACGGTCTCGTCGGGGGCGGCAGCCCAGTTGAGCACCGCCCGCCGCGGCCAGACCGCATAACCGACCGCGAGCCCCGCGACTGCGCCGGTGCCGATGAGGAAGCCGCGCCGGGTCGTCCGCAGCCGCGACTTCGCGGGCGGCAGCGCGGGCTGAGGCGACTGCACGTTCATCTGGCGGCGATAGCGCACCGCAGGTCCCTTGTCGAAGGGTCGTGGTGACGCGCACGGCGCAGCAAAACGCCCGCCGCTCGGTGTCGAGCGACGGGCGTAGCGACCCTCCCCAGGGTAACTGGTCCCGCGACTAGGCGGCGAACTGGTTCATCGTGTTGTGGCTACCGCCTGCCTTGAGCGCGGCCTCACCGGCGAAATATTCCTTGTGGTCGTCGCCGATGTCCGAGCCCGACATGTTCTGGTGCTTGACGCAGGCGATGCCCTGGCGAATTTCGGCGCGTTGGACGTTCTTGACGTAGCCGAGCATCCCCTGGCTGCCGAAGTACTCCTTCGCGAGGTTGTCGGTCGACAGCGCCGCGGTGTGGTAGGTCGGCAGCGTGATGAGGTGGTGGAAGATGCCCGCGCGCTTCGCCGCATCGGCCTGGAAGGTGCGAATTCGCTCGTCGGCCTCGATCGCGAGGTCGGTCGCGTCGTAATCGACGCTCATCAGCCGCGCGCGGTCGTAAGCCGAGACATCGGCACCGGCGGCGGCCCGCGCGTCATAGACCTGCTGGCGGAAGTTGAGCGTCCAGTTGAACGACGGCGAGTTGTTGTAAACGAGCTTGGCGTTCGGGATCACCGCGCGGATGCGGTCGACCATGCCGGCGATCTGCTCAATGTGCGGCTTCTCGGTCTCGATCCACAGCAAGTCGGCACCGTTCTGGAGCGAGGTGATCGAGTCGAGGACGCAGCGATCCTCGCCCGACCCGGCGCGGAACTGGAACAGGTTCGACGGCAGCCGCTTCGGGCGCATCAGCTTGCCGTCGCGGTTGAGGATGACGTCGCCGTTCCGTGCGGTCGAGGCGTCGATCTCCTCACAATCGAGGAAGCTGTTATACTGGTCGCCGAGGTCGCCGGGCTCCGTCGACACCGCGATCTGCTTGGTCAGACCGGCCCCGAGCGAATCGGTGCGGGTGACGATGATGCCGTCCTCGACGCCAAGCTCAAGGAAGGCGTAGCGGCAGGCGCGGACCTTGGCGAGGAAGTCCTCGTGCGGGACTGTGACCTTGCCGTCCTGATGGCCGCACTGCTTCTCGTCCGAGACCTGGTTTTCGATCTGGAGCGCACACGCCCCGGCCTCGATCATCTTCTTGGCGAGCAGGTATGTCGCCTCGGCATTGCCGAAGCCCGCGTCGATGTCGGCGATCACCGGCACGACATGCGTCTGGTAATTCTCGACCGCAGCGAGGAGCTGCTTTTCCTTGAGGACGTCGCCGGCGGCGCGCGCGGCGTCGACGTCGCGGAACATCATGCCGAGCTCGCGCGCATCGGCCTGGCGGAGGAAGGTGTAGAGTTCCTCGATCAGCGCCGGGACGCTGGTCTTCTCGTGCATCGACTGATCGGGCAGCGGACCGAACTCCGACCGCAGCGCCGCGACCATCCAGCCCGACAGGTACAAGTAACGCCGCTCGGTTGACCCAAAGTGCTTCTTGATCGAGATCATCTTTTGCTGGCCGATGAAGCCATGCCAGCAGCCGAGCGACTGGGTGTAGTTCGAAGGGTCGGCGTCGTACGCCGCCATGTCGCGGCGCATGATCGTCGCGGTGTAGCGGGCGATATCGAGGCCGGTCTTGAAGCGATTCTGCAGTCGCATCCTGGCGACGGACTCGGCGTTGATGCCGTCCCAGCTACCCTTCTGGGCACCGATAAGGTGGTTCACCTGGGCGATATGTTCTTGATATGACATCGAAGTGTTGCCCTACGCATGATTGCTCCGAGGCGGTTACGGCGGTGCTGCAGATGCGAAAAGCCCTATCGAAGTTGTGCTGTCACACTTTACAGGCTTCGGTTGTGCTGATGTAAGGATTGCACAACCGGAGGGAAGTCCTGTGTCGAACGACCGCCCTGTTTACATGGGTCCGCGCCTTCGCCGGTTGCGCCGCGACCTTGGCCTGACGCAGGCCAACATGGCGACCGACCTCGACATCTCGCCGTCGTACGTCGCGCTGATCGAACGCAACCAGCGCCCCCTCACCGCCGACATGCTGCTCCGGCTGGCGCGGACGTACCGGCTCGATATGGCGACCCTCGCGAGCGACAATGGCTCGGACACGATCGCCCGGCTGCAAACCGTCCTCAAGGACCCGATGTTCGCCGACGTCGACATGCCGGCGATCGAGACCGCCGACATCGTCAATGGCTTCCCCGGCATCACCGAGGCGTTCCTTCGCCTTTACACCGCGTACCGCGAGGAGCATCTCGCGCTCGCCGATCAAGGTGCCGAAGGGCCGGGCGGAGAGTCGGCGCCTGCCGATCCGGTCGCCGAGGCACGGCGTTTTCTCGCGGCGCGGCGTAACAACTTCCCCGCGATCGACGATGCCGCCGAGGTGCTCGCCGCTGCCGTCGCCGACGCGGGCGGCCTCGTTGCGTATCTGCGCGAGCGCCACAAATTGCGCGTCCGGCGGCTGCCGTCCGACGTCATGGGCGGGGCGATGCGGCGCTTCGACCGGCATCGCGACGAGGTGCTGCTCGACGACACGCTCGACAATGCCAGCCAGACTTTTCAACTCGCGCTCCAGCTTGCCTACCTCGATCTCCGCGGCGTGGTTGACGCGCCGATGGCGGGGAGCCGATTCACAACCGCGAACGGCGAGCGGCTGACGCAGAAGGCGCTGGCGAGCTACGCGGCGGCGGCGATCCTGATGCCGTACACTGCGTTCGCCCGCGCCGCCGAACGCCGCAGTTACGACGTCGAGGCGTTGGCCCGTCAGTTCGGCGCGAGTTTCGAACAGGTCGCGCACCGGCTGACGACGCTGCAGAAGCCAGGCGACAATTATGTGCCGTTCTTCTTCATCCGCGTTGACCCGGCGGGCAATGTCTCGAAGCGGCTCGACGGCGCAGGCTTCCCCTTCGCGCGCCACGGCGGCGGCTGCCCCTTATGGTCTGTCCATCAGGTCTTCCGCCGCCCGCGCGAGATCGTCACGCAATGGATTGAACTGCCCGAGGGCCAGCGCTTCTTCTCGATCGCACGCACCGTTACCGCTGGGGGCGGAGCCTTCGGCGCGGCCCGGGTCGAGCGTGCGATCGCGCTCGGATGCAGCGCCGAGCATGCCGCGAGGCTGATCTACACCCGCGATCCGTTGAGCCCCGGACCCGACACCGCGACGCCGATCGGCGTGACCTGCCACCTGTGCCACCGGACGCATTGCACCGCGCGGTCGGCCCCGCCGATCGGGCGCACTGTCCTGCCCGACGATTTTCGCCGGGCGAGCGCGCCGTTCGGATTTTCGGATATCTGAAGTTATCGGGAGCGCGGGGCAATGGCGGGGCGCGTTACATCGCGACCTCCGCCACCCTCTCCCCAGTACTCCGTGATCCCCGATTGTCAGCCCTGTGGCGCTCCGCTAGGCGAACGTCAACGCTAATCTATCACCTGAAGGGTTTCTTCATGACGCAGCCTTCGCTGGCCGGCATCCGTATCACCGGCGCAATGAAGCCCGGCTTCGAATCGGTCCTTACCGACGATGCACTAACTTTCGTCGCGAACCTCCACCGCCAGTACGAGCCGACTCGGGCTGCGCTGCTCGGCGCCCGAGTCGCGCGGCAGCGGTGGTGGGATGCGGGCAATGCAATCGACTTCGCCCCCGAAACGTCGAGCGTCCGCGCGGGAACATGGAAGGTCGCCGGGTCGCCGCCCGACCTGCAGGACCGGCGCGTCGAGATCACCGGTCCGGTCGACCGCAAGATGGTGATCAACGCGCTGAACTCGGGCGCAAAATGCTTCATGGCTGACTTCGAGGATGCGTCGTCGCCGGTGTGGGAGACGATGGTCGAGGGTCAGATCAACCTGCGCGACGCCGTCGCCGGGACGATCACGCTCGAAGACAAAGGCAAATCGTACAAGCTCAACGACAGCATCGCGACGCTGCTGGTGCGCCCGCGCGGCTGGCATCTGCCCGAAGCGCACATGGTCGTCGACGGTGAACCGGTCGCGGGCGCGCTGTTCGATTTCGGGCTGTACTTCTTCCACAACGCCCGCGCGCTGGTCGCCAAGGGGTCGGGGCCGTATTTCTACCTGCCCAAGCTCGAGCATTATCTCGAGGCACGGCTGTGGAACAATGTCTTCGTCACCGCCCAGTCGGTGATGGGGCTCCCGGTCGGCACGATCAAAGGCACCGTGCTGATCGAGACGCTGCCGGGCGCGTTCATGGCCGACGAGATCCTGTACGAACTGCGCGACCATATCGCCGCGCTCAACTGCGGCCGCTGGGATTATATCTTCAGCTATATCAAGTGCTTCCGCGCCGATTCGGCGCATGTCCTGCCCGACCGCGCGGCGGTCAACATGACCGTGCCGTTCATGCGCGACTATGCGCTCCACGTCATCCGCACCTGCCACAAGCGCGGCGCGCACGCGATGGGCGGGATGAGTGCATTCATCCCGGTCAAGGGCGACGAAGCCGCCAACGACAAGGCGTTCGCCGCGGTCCGCGCCGACAAGGAGCGCGAGGCGGGTTTCGGCCATGACGGCACGTGGGTCGCGCATCCTGGGCTCGTCGGCGTCGCGATGGAGGTGTTCGACAAGGCGATGCCGGGGCCGAACCAGCTCGATGTCATCCCCGAAGGCGTCGCCACGCAGGAAGCGCTGACCACCCCCGCGCCGGGGCCAAAGTCGCTCGCGGGGCTGACCAACAACATCAATGTCGGGATCGGCTATATCGCGTCGTGGCTGCGCGGACAGGGCGCGGCCCCGCTCCACAACATGATGGAGGACGCCGCGACAGCCGAGATCAGCCGCACTCAGGTCTGGCAGTGGCGGACGACCGAGACGCGCCTCGATTCGGGCGAACTCGTCGATGCCGCACTGATCGAGCGCGTCATTACCGAGCAGCTCGACGTGTGGAAGGCGGCGGTGGGGGACAATTTCTACACCGCGGGCAAGTTCGTCGAGGCCGCCGAGGTGTTCCGCGAACTGGCGCTGGCGGACGATCTGGAGGCGTTCCTGACGCTTCCGGCGTACGCGCACTATTTCGCGGCGTAGGCATTCGGCCGTCATCCCGGTTCGCGGGATGACGGCCCTTATCTTAATCCGTGAACGCCTCGACCTCGATGCGCTTGCCGAGCATGAAGGCGTCGGCGATCAACTTGATCGGGGCAATATCGAAGTCGACTTCGCGGCGGGGCACGAGTTCGGCGAAGCGTTTGTAAAGCCCTTCATATTCGGCGTGCTGGTCCTGGTCGTCGGTCTTCGTGCCCGCGATATCGAGCATCGCGCCGCCACCCGACAGCAGCAACGATCCCGCGTCGGTGTCGACCGCGATCTCCCACATCTGGTTCTCGACCTGCCGCCAGTCGAGCTCGACGCTGATCGCCAGCCCGGCGATGTCGGTGAGTTCGAGCATCGCCGCGATCGGCGTCCCGCGATTGGCCGGAAACGACAGGTCGGCCTTGGTGATGAGCAACGCGGCGGGGAGGATTTCGGTCAGCGACGACATCGCGTTGATCCCCGGATCGAACACGCCGAGCCCGCCCGGCTCCCAGATCCACGCCTGCCCCGGGTGCCACTGGCGGACATTCTCCTTCCAGCGGACGCGAACGTTGGTGATGTGCTTATCGGCCAGCCACGCCTTCGCCGGAGCGACGGCGGGGGCGTAACGGGAGTGGTATGTCGCGAACAGCGCGACGTTCTTAGCCGCGGCCAGCCCCGGCAGGTCGGCGATCTCGCTCAGGCTCGCCCCCGGCGGCTTTTCGAGCATGACGTGGAGGCCGTGGTTGAGCGCGGCGCGGACGATCGTGTGCCGATCCTGCGGCGGGGTGCAGATCGTGATCGCCTCGAGCCCCGGAACGCCCGCGACGAGCGCGTCGAGGTCAGGAAAGGTCCGAATACCATCGACCGCGCCCGACCGGTTCGCGGCCCCGACGAGGGTGAAGGCCGGGTTCGCGGCGATCGCGGGTAGATGCTGGTCGTGGGCGATCTTGCCGACGCCGAGAATACCGAGTTTGATCGTCATGGCTGCTCCCGCTGGTGGGTCGTCGAACGATCCGGCACCTACGTCGGTGCCATACCGGAACGCAACCGGCTAAGCGGTTGGCGCGATCGCCGCCGCGCTCAGCCGAGCCCAAGCCGCCGCGCCGCAGCGTCGGCGGTGTCTTCGGGACGCGTGTTGAAGGCGATCACTGCGTTCGACGCGCCTTTGTGGACCGCGTTGACGACAGCCTCGAACAGCAACAGGCTTTTCGGCGGAATGCGCAGACCGCCGCCGATGACGACGCAATCATAAATCGCCGACGCCAGCTGCTTTTCAATCATTGGACCAGCGCTATCGTCGGGACGAACCATGCACGGATCGACCTGCCAGCCGCGCTCCTCGATCTTGCTGATGCCGAGCGCGATGCCAGCCTTGATCTTCTCGGCATCGAAGCCGGGCGGCAGGGCGGGGTCGGAAAAATCGACCGTGTCGGGATCCTGGCCGACGAATAATATGCGCATCATCGTGATCTCCCCGGGTTGGTTGATCCAGCTATGGCCTGTTGAGGTCGCGCGCGACGTGCGGCGACCGCAGGATCGCGTCGATCTTTGCCCCCGCGTCGAAGCTCTCGTCGAGGCGGAAGGTCAGGTCGGGGGTGTACTTCGTCGCCAGCGTCTTGGCGATCTCGCCGCGCAGCCAGCGGCTGTTCTCCTTGAGCGCCGCGAGCACCGCCGCCTCGTCGACTTTTAGCCCTGGGCCGCCGAGCGGGTGAACGAAGACGATCGCCTGCCGCAGGTCGGGAGTGACCCGGACCTCGCTGACCGAGATGATCGTGTTTTCGAGCACTGGGTTGCGGATCTCGCGCCGGGCGAGCAGCGCCGCCATCGCGTGGCGCACCTGCTCGCCGATGCGCAGCAGCCGGACCGATTTGCCCTTCTCGTCTTGTGCGGGTTTCATCGGTCAAGCTTAGCAACAAAGCGCCCCGCGCGCGACCCTTGCGACGCGAGCGCCGCAAGGGTCGCGCGATCAGACGAGTTCGTTTCGCCGGATGAGTTCACGATACCACGCCGCGCTCAGCTTCGGCGTCCGCTTCTGCGTCGCGAAATCGACGTGGTGGATCCCGAAACGCAGCCCATAGCCGTCCGCCCATTCGAAATTGTCCATCAGGCTCCACAGGAAATAGCCCTTGAGCGGATAGCCCTCGACCGCCGCGCGACGGAATTCGGTCAGATAGTTCCGCAGGTACATGATGCGGTCGGAGTCGTAGACGACGCCGTTGGTCACCGGGTCGTCGGCCGAACAGCCGTTCTCGGAGATGTACAGCGCCTTCGGCTTCCACAGTTCGCTGACATTACGGACCGCCCAATAGGCAACCTCGGGGCCGACATATAGCCAAGGCGATGCCATCCGCGGCGACGACTTCAGATGCGGCAGGATCGCATAGCCCTGCGGCGAGTCGTCGGCGCGAACGTAGCTCGGCGCGTAGACGTTGAGCGCGACGAAATCGAGCGGGCTGCCGATCGCCGCCATGTCGCCGGGCTCGACCTTGGGGGCCGCCGCGCCTTGTTCGGCGAGATAGCTGTCGAGGTATTTGCCTTCCATGACCGCAGTCAGGAACATCGCGTTTTCGCGCCGGACCGCGTGCTTTGCCGCCTCGATATGCTCGGGCGTCTCGATCACCGGCACGTAGAAGTTGGTGTTGTCGGCGAGCCCGACCTGCGTCTTCGCGTTGCCGTGCGCCCGGATCGCCTGGACGCCGAGCCCATGCGCCAGCACACCGTGATGCCGGACCTGATTGACCGCTGCCGGTCCGAGCCGCAGCCCCGGGGCGTGCTTGCCTTCCTGATGCCCGAGATCGGTGAAGCAGCGTAATTCGTTGACCGTCATGAAATGGTCGACGCGATCGCATAATTTGCCTGCCGTGAAGCCCGCGTAGTCGGCGAAGGCCAAGGCAGTGTCGCGCGACTGCCATCCGCCCGGAAGCGCCTGCGGCAGGTCCCAGTGGAACATCGTGACGTACGGCGTGATCCCCGCCTCAAGCAGGCCATCGACCACGCGATTATAATAATCGACGCCCTTCGGATTGGGGCTACCACGGCCGTCGGGGAAAATCCGCGACCACGCGATCGACAGGCGATACGCCTTGACGCCGAGCGCCTTGAGCAGACCGATGTCCTCGCGGTAGCGGTGATAACTGTCGCAGGCGACGTCGCCGGTATCGTTGTTCGCGACGCGCCCCGGGGTGTGCGAGAACACATCCCAGTTGGTCGCGCCGCGCCCGTCTTCCGCAACCGCGCCTTCGATCTGGTAGCTCGCGGTCGCGCAGCCCCAGACGAATCCGTCGGGAAATTTCAGGTCAGCGGGGCGCGGTGGCGCGGCGAGCGCCGGGGTTGCGGCGGCGGCGGCGAGCGCGCCTCCAGCGGTGAATCCGGCCTTCATGACGTCGCGGCGGTGCATGTCAGTCCTCCCAAGTTGGCGGCGTCGAGCGCTCGCTTCGTCGTTCGATCGGTCGTATGCCCTCAGCGGCTGATCCGCTGGAGAATTTGTGCGCGCAAGCGGCGAGCTTCGCGGTCATCGGGTTCGGCGAGCGGCCCCTGTACGTGTGGCGGCAAGTGGGCACGCGCCAGCTCCGCCGAGCCGAAGACGTAATAGTCGAACAACGACTTCCACGCCTGTTTCTCGGCGAGCGGACGGTTGCGCAGCGACAACATCGCATGGAGCAAAGTCGTCATCGGATTGTCCATGAACGGCTGGGCGTCGTTCCACCAATAATTGACCAGCACGTTAAACGGGTCGAGCGCCTCGACCTGATGCCACCACAATGCCGGGTAGATCAGTACATCGCCCGGCCCGAGGTCGGCGACCTGCGCCGCTGCCAGTGCGTCGCGAAAGCCGGGGTGCTGGTCGAAGTCGGGGGCGTCGAAGTCGACCATGCTGACGATCTGGCCCCCGGGGGTCGGCTCGATTGGCCCGGGGTAGAGGTTTGCCGCCTGGTCGGGCGGGAACAGGCTAAAGCGCCGCCGTCCCGCCGCGCAGACGGCGATGTTGTTCGACATGTCCCAATGCGCCGACGCGATCGTCCGATTGCCGATCCAGATGCTCGCCATCGGCTCGTGGGCGTCGAGCGTCGCGCTGGCAAACGGCAGCGGGTTGTCGTTGCCGAAACCCGGAAGATAGGCGGCGATGTCGGTCGAGCCGATGTACATCGACGGTGCCCCGGGATCGTCGAGGTGCATGCGAATACGGTTGAGGTAGTCCCCTAGACCGGTTCGCTCTCGGGCGAAGTTGAAGCCGTCGAGCGCGGCGTTGTAGAAGAACCGCCCTCCGATCGACGGCGCGCCGGTGTAGCCGACAACCTGCGCCGGTCCGGCGAAGGTCGACAGATATTCAATAGCGGCACCCGCCGACTCCCTGCCGCGTTGGACGAGCGGCCATGCCTCGGCCAGTCCCCTCACAATTGACGGATAAGGCGACGCCAGCAGCGCGTCGATGCCATCGCCCTCAAGCGTCGATGCCTCGACAACGCGGGTACGGCGGGCGATCGTGATCATCCGGCTCGCTTGGCATTCTTGAGCGCGATCAGCCGCGACACGTTGCCGAGCGACGAGGCGATGTGCACGGCGGCGGCGAGGAGACCCTGACGGTGCAGGCTTTCAAGCGCCGCGCCGCTGAGCCGGGCGAGCGCCTCGATGCCGACCGTATGGAAGTCGACGAGATCGTAGCGCAACGTCTCGTCGAGCTGGATCTCGATGCGGACCGGCTCGATCAGCCCCGCGTCGGCCAGCGCCCCGAACATCGCGGACTGCGCGAGATAGCCGGTATGGATGACCTGGAGGGCGTCCTGTATCCGCTCGAGGTACGGGGCGTTTCCACCGTGCGGCAGAAATAATGGCTCCCCCGCTGGCGTGACGCTGCCGTCGCGCACGATCCGCTGGTGGGCGAGATCGATATGGACCATTGGCTCGCGCTGACCATCCGGTCCGGTATGAACGCCGATCGAAAATGGGCCGCGGTCGAGCAGGGCGGGGATGTAGCGTGCGATCCAGCGGTCGCCGTCGAGGAATAGATTTTCGTAGCGGTCGAGTCCGAGCAGCGCGAGCGCTTCCCAAGCCCCGTCGGGCGTGCGGTGAAGGACGATCGGAAAATCGCGCTGGACCGCCTCGAACTCGGTTGGGAAGACGGGGATCTGGTTGACCGCATCGCCCCACTCGGCACCACGCGCGGTGATCACCCGAAGCCCGGCGTGATCGATGTTGTTGAGCCTGACGATGTTGGTCATGGGGCCCGGGGCGGTTGTGGGGCTGGTCGTCGTGGTCATTGCGACGGCAATCTCTCCGATGGGTCGCTCGCCGACGCCAGGTCCCAAGAATGACCCGGAAGCTGCTTTTGCACAACGTGGAGCAAAGCGCGCGGGGCCGCGATTGCTCGCGACCCCGTCACTCTGGCCGTTAGAAGCGGTAGCGGGCACCCAGCAGGAAGCGGCGCTGGCCTTCCTGGACGAGCCAGATTTCGTTCGGCGAGCGAGCGTAGGTCTTTACGCCTTCCTTGTTGAGGTTGATCGCTTCGAGCGACACCGCGATGTGCGGGGTGATGTCGTAGCTGAGGTTGAAGTCGAGCTGACCGTAAGGCGCGGTGAACTCGGGGTTGTGGTAGGCGTCGCGGTTGAGACCCGACAGGTACCGATCCCGCCAGTTGTAGCTCAACCGGGCCGAGACGCCGTTCTTGTCGTAGATCAGTGTCGCGTTGAACGTATCGCTCAGGCCGAGCAGCGCGAACTGATCGACGTTCGGATCGGCGGCGATGTTGATGCCGACGTTACCACGAACGAGGGTGTACGCCGCTGCGACGCCGATGCCGCTGTTGCCGAAGAAGTACTGACCAGCAACCTCGACACCATAGACTTCGGCGTCCTTATTGTTGACCGGCGTATTGACGTTGAACTGGAACAGCGGGTCGTTGGGATCGGCGACAATGTCGACGGCACCGATGATCTGGTCGACGAACGCCTGGTTGAGCGCCCGCGCCCCGACGTTGTAGTTGGCGAGGAAGGCCGCGTTGGCCGCAGCGGCGTTGCCGTTGTTCTGCTGGAGCAGCGCGGTGTAGGTGAACAGGTTGACGTCGGTAACATCGGCACCAATCGTCGTCAGTGCGGCTTTCGCAGTGCCTGAGCGGCTGCCGGCAGCGCCCGAGCTCGGATCGCGAAGTCCGAAGAGGTTCTTCTTGACGACGGAGTTACCGATAAAGTTGTGCACCCGCTTATCGAAGAAGCCGATCGACACATAGCTGTCGGGCTTGAAGTACCATTCGAGCGACAGGTCGAAGTTGTCGGAGGTCAGCGGCTGGAGGTTGGCATCGTTCGCCGTTCCAGTGGCCTGACCGCCGACTGCGGTCGCGTCGTTCGGCTGGCCGGCCGAACCCGATGCGAACAGATTGCCGTAGCTCGGACGTGAAATCGTCTTGCTGAACGAGAAGCGGCTGATCAGGTTGCGCTTGATCTCGAACTGGAAGTCCATCGACGGCAGCAGGTTGTTGTACCGACCCGATGCAGCGACCGGCTGATAGTTGGGCGAGACATCGACGATGAAGTCGTTGTCCGACTGCCAGCGAATGTCGAGCGGCACGGCCTGAAGCGAATTCGACCGGACCCGCGTGCTTTCGAACCGCGCACCGGTGACGAGGCTGGCGGCGTGGTCGCCGATCTCACCCTTCCAGGTGAACTGGCCGTAAGCTGCCCAGATGTCCTCCTTGACCCGATCGTCGACGAAAGCATTGATTGGGTTCGGATTGCCGTGCGCCAGATAATAGCTCGAGAGCGCATTGTATAATTTTGTCGCGTCTTCTGTCCGGAACGCGGTCAGGCCATCGCCGGTTGCCTTGGGGTTGTTGTCGGCAAAGCGGCAAACGAGGCAGAATGCCTGAACCTGGCCGGGTGCAATCGCGTTGACGTCGCGCGGATTAACGTTGCCCCAGTCGCCGAGCGTTTGCTGATATTGCGTCTGCGTCGAGCGAGTCTTGGTCGTGCGGTAATCGCCGCCGAAATCGAGTCGGCTGCCCCCGCCGATATCCCAGCCTGCATCGAGCCGGAGTTCCTTGATGTCCTGCGACAGGGTGGTCGCGACCTGACGGGCGACCTGGCTGCCGAGGTCGCCGGTGTCGAGCACGCCGTTGCCGTTACCCTTGATCACCGGATGCGATGCGGTCGCCGTCGCCGGATCGGCGAACACGACCGTCTGGACCGGGAAGCCGTTGCTATAATCGACCGAGTGCGATGCGAGCGTCGGCGAGCTGATCGACACGAGTGTCGAGCTCATTCCGTTGGGATTGTCCGGCGTGCTCTTCGATTGGCCGATATGGCCATCGAGGACGAGGTGGAAGGTATCGGTGACGTCCCACTTCGCCTTGGCACCAAAGTCGTACAGCGCCTCCTTCTGGGCGCGATACTGCTGCTCGAAACCGGCGTCCTTGGTCTCGCCCGAGATGACCTCGTGGAGGAAGGTCGTCGTCGCAACCGAGTGACCGCTGTCAAAGGTAACCTGGTCGAACGGACGGTTGAACCAGTTCGACTGATCCGACCGGCGTTCCTTCTGGATGTTCTGCGCGTAGAGGCCGTCGACGCTGAGGTCGAGCCTGTCGCTCGGCTTGAACTCGATCGTTCCCTGACCGTTGATCCGTTCGCGCGTGCCTTCGCCGAAGTGGTAGCGCAGGTCGTTCGGACGAGCGACGAGCGAATTCGGGTCGGTTGGTGCGTTGGTGATCTTGGTGGCGGCATTGACGTTGCCGCTCGCGGGATCGATGAACTGCGAATAGGTGGTGATATTCCAGCCGTTCGACGTCGCGCTGATGTTGCTGAAGTTGCGCTTCTGATAGCTGCCGAACACTGAAACGCCGAACGTCCCGGCTTCGTTGGTCCAGCCGCCGACGCCCGAGAACTCCGGAGTGACATGCGAGCCGCAGCTGATGCAGTCGTCGCTGCTCATGTCGTATGTCGCCTTGCCGCCGATCGACCCGGTGAAGCCGCTTTCGCGAGCATCGAGCGGGGTGCGGGTGACGACGTTGATGGTTGCGCCGATGCCGCCCGACGGGATTGCGGCGCGGCCGGTCTTGTAGACTTCGAGCGTCTTGACGCCTTCCGCAGCGAGGTTCGAGAAGTCGAACGAGCGGCTGGTGTTGCGCGAGAAGTCGGCGCTTTCGTCGCCGCCGACGGTCTGCTGCGAGGTGGCGGCGAGCTGGCGGCCGTTGAGCGTGACGAGGTTATACTGCGGCCCGAAACCGCGAACGGTGACTTCGGCGCCTTCGCCGCTGCGCCGGCTGATCGAGACGCCGGTGATGCGCTGAAGCGATTCGGCGAGGTTGGTGTCGGGGAATTTGCCGATGTCCTCGGACGAAATTGCGTCGACAATGCCGGTCGACTCGCGCTTGATCGCGATCGACCGCTCGAGCGAGGCGCGGATGCCGGTGACGATGATTTCGTCCGCCGCCGGAGCAACGCCCGGGACGACCGTGGGACCAGGCTGAGCATTCGTGGCTTCTGCACCCGCCGACGGGGCATTGGTCGCTTGCGCGGATAGATGCGCCGGCAGTGTCAGACATGCCGCGATTGCGATCGTCGATGACGAACGAACAAGATTAGTCGCGTAGATTCGGATATTCATATCAACTCCCCCTAGAGCGGCGCATTGCGTGGCCAGCTATTCTTGATGGGAGCGGTAACATACCGGTTGGGGGTGTCAATCGAGAATGGCGATCGTTGCGCATAGCTGCACTTTGACGCTCTGATTCAATCCCAAGCGTGGTAAAAATATCGCATACGGGTTCAAAGCGCGGTTTGACGAACCCTGAAGCGCGGAAATGCAAATCGTTCGAAATGCCGCAGCGCGGGATAAAAGTCGTATGGCGATAGCGCTACCCACGACGCGTCTATATCCACTACGCTCGATGTATCGCTCCCGCCGATCGATCGAGATCGACGGAGGAAGCGCGAAGGTCTCGTGAGCGGACCGATGGGGAGGCGGATATGCAGGGCAAGCGGGTCGAGCGCGTCGTTATTGCGGGCGGCGGAACGGCGGGGTGGATCGCAGCGGCGGCGCTGGTCAAGCAGCTCGGTCCGCTGATCTCGGTCACGCTCGTCGAATCGGAGGAGATCGGGACGATCGGCGTCGGCGAATCGACGATCCCGACTGCGCGCAGCTTCCACGAATTGCTCGGCATCTATGAAGACGCCTTCATGCGCGCGTCGCAGGCGACGTTTAAACTGGGGATATCGTTCGAGAACTGGGGACATGACGGCACCCGCTATTTTCACCCGTTCGGATCGGTCGGCCGTTCGGTGTGGATGGGCGACTTCCAGCATTTCTGGCTTGAGGCGCGACGGCAGGGCCTGACCAACGCCGACTATGGTGATTTCTCGCTCGAGCAGAACGCGGCGCTCGCCAGCCGCTTCACGCGCGATGGCAAGCCGCCCTTGGCCTATGCGTATCACCTTGATGCCGGAGGCTATGCGCGCTTCCTCCGCTCGCTCGCCGAAGCCGCGGGCGTCCGCCGGGTCGAGGGCAAGATCCGCAGCGTGCCGGTCGACGCCGAAAGCGGAGAGATCGTCGCGCTCGAGCTCGAATCGGGCGAGCGAATCGAAGGCGACCTCTTCATCGACTGCACTGGATTTCGGGCGCTGTTGATCGGTGAGACCCTCGGCGTGAAATTCGAGGACTGGGGCGAGTGGATCGCGACCGACCGTGCGCTTGCGGTGCAGACCGAAAGCACCGGGCCGGCGGTGCCGTACACGCGGGCGATCGCGCACGGCGAGGGGTGGCGGTGGAAGATTCCGCTGCAGACCCGCGTCGGCAACGGCCTGGTCTATGCGAGCGATTTCCTTTCGGAGGACGAAGCGGTGGCGCGGCTGCTCGGCTCGATCGACGGGCGGCCGTTGTTCGATCCGCGGCCGATCCGGTACCGGACCGGGATGCGAACGAGCAGTTGGTCGCGTAACTGCATCGCGCTCGGGCTCGCCTCGGGGTTCGTCGAACCGCTCGAGTCGACGAGCATCCATCTGATTCATGTCGCGGTGACGCGGCTGATCCAGCTGTTCCCGTTCGCCGGGACGACCGCCGCGCTCGCCGACCGCTACAACGCCCAGTCCGCGCGCGAATGGCAGGGCGTCCGCGACTTCGTGATCTTGCATTATAAACAGTCGGAGCGCGCCGACACGGCGTTCTGGCGGCGTTGCCGCGATATGCCGATTCCCGATTCGCTTGCCGAGCGGATCGCCTTGTTCCGCGAATCGGCGATGGCCTATCAGGGTGGTGAGGACCTATTCCGCGTCGATTCGTGGGTTTCCGTAATGCTCGGCCAGGGGCTGATGCCGCGCGACTGGCACCGCGTCGCCGAATTGCTCAAGCCCGGTGAGCTGGGGCAGGCGCTGGGAGATCTCAGGAAGGGCATTGCCGCGACGGTCGCTGCGACACCCGCCCACGATGCCTTCATTGCGCGCTATTGCGCGGCGGCGTGAGCCGGCGTCAGCTCGGTGGTGTCGGGCAAAAGGCGGCGAGGACCGGGGCGATGTCGGTCCGCGGTGCCGGTGTCTTTCCGGCCGCCAGCACGCGGTCGCGGATCGTGGCGACCGGCGGCAGCGACGGATCGCCGTCCGCGGCATAAGCTGGGTCGGCCTCGGCCTTCGCCAGCGTCGTGAAGGCGAAATTCTTCTGACGGTAAAGCGCAAGCAGGCGCGGCAGCATCTTCGCGTCGAACGCGCCAGCGTGCATCAGTAGGACATACGGGATGTCGCGACCGTACACGGCCTTTGCATTGGCGCGGGCTTCGTCGGCGGCGTTGGCGGCGGCGGTCAGATAGCTCGTTTCGAGCTGCGTGATCGCTCCGGCGTCGTGGCTCGCGAGGCAGCGCGCGTACGGCGGATTCCACAAATAGTCGTCGAAGCTCATCGTCACCGCGGCGATGCGGTAGCCGCGCGCGGTCAGCTCATGTCGCAGCGCGAGCCGCGCCGCCGGGTCGCGACCCTCGGCGAGATACGGGTAGCGGAACCAGTGCCAGTCGGTGGTGCCGGCGAGTGCGGCGACCAGTGACTCGTTGCGGACGATGTCGGCGCTCGCTGCAGGTGCGCCAACCTCGTCGAGATTGAGGTGCGACCAGCCGTGGTTGCCGATCGGTAGCCCCGCGTCGCGCCACAATTGCAGCACCGGCATGTCGTTCTCGCGCTCGGTCAGCACGCCGTTGACGAAGCCGTAGACCTCGCCGACCCGCGAGGCTTTGAGCGCGGCGACGATGTCCCCGACGATGGCGAGGCGCGTCGTCCCGATCGGCAACGGGCCGTGCGCCGGGAGATCGTCGAAGGTGATCGCGATCGACGGACGCGCCTGGGCGCTCGCCGCGCCGATGGCGATCAGGGCGGCGATCGCCGGGAGAAACCGCCGCCGACTCATTGCCTCAGCGCGCGATCGTCAGCGTCGCCGATTTCAAAGCGACCGAGCTGTTGCCCGCCATGATCTCGAACTCGCCGGGTTCGACGACGCGCTTCATCTCGAGGTTCCACAGTTCGAACGCGCGATGGTCGAGGGTGAACTTGACCGTTCGCGCTTCGCCCGGCTGGAGCGTCACGCGCTCGAACGCCTTCAGTTCCTTGACCGGGCGCGTCACCGACGGGACCTTGTCATGGACGTACAGCTGGACGACCTCGTCGCCCGCGCGCGCGCCGGTATTGCGGACCTCGACGCTGACATCGACCGTGCCGTCGGGCCGGATCGTCGGCGTCGACAGCCGCGGTTCGCCGACCGCGAAGGTGGTGTAGCTCAGGCCGAAGCCGAACGGGAACAACGGGGTCTTGTCGCTGAACAGATAGCCGCGGTGCGCCGACGGCTTGTAGTTATAGAACATCGGCAGCTGCCCGACCGAGCGCGCGATCGTCACCGGCAGCTTGCCACCGGGATTGACGTCACCGAACAACGCGTCGGCGAGCGCTGTGCCGCCTTGCTCGCCGAGATACCATCCCTCGACGACAGCGTTCGCCTGCTCGGCGACGCGGTTGATCGCGAGCGGGCGGCCGTTGATCATCACGACGACGATCGGCTTGCCGAGCGCCTTCAATGCGTTGAACAGCGCCTGCTGCTCGCCGACGAGGTCGATGCTGGCGCGGTCGCCGAGGTGATTGTCGGCCCAGCCTTCGCGGCTGGTCTGCTCGGTGTCGCCGATCGCGAGCACGATCGTGTCGGCCCCGCGCGCAACGTCGACCGCAGCGGCGATCCGCTTCGCATTCTCGGCGGGGTCGGCGAGGGTGACCTTGTCCTCCCACCAGTCGTCGTTCTCGGTGATTTTGACCCCGAGCGATGTGACGATCCTGGCGCGCGATCCGACCTTCGCCTTGATCCCGTCGAGCAGCGACACCGTCACCGGCGGCTGGCCGTAATAGCCGCCCAGCCGGGCGACCGCGGCGTTCGGCCCGATCACCGCGATGACCGGAACCGCAGCGCCAAGCGACGGCAGCGCCAACGGCAACGTCCCGTCATTCTTGAGTAGCACCATCGACCGCGCCGCCGCGACCCTGGCGAGCGCGCGCGCATCGGCGTTGTTGGTCACCGCGACGGCGGCCTTGGCGTCGGCGTACGGATGCTCGAACAGGCCGGCGCGGAACTTGATCTCGAGCATCTTGCGGACCGCGTCGTCAATCAGCGCGACCGACACGCGGTTCGCCGCGACCGACGCAGCAAGGGTTTTGTAGCTGTTGCCGTCGGGCAGGTCGCTGTCGACCCCGGCCGAGAGCGCGATAATCGCCGCAGCCTGATGGTCGGGGGCGATGTGGTGGAGGTCGGCAATCTGGTCGATTGCGGAATAATCGCTGACGATCGCGCCGGTGAAGCCCCATTCGCCGCGCAGGACGGTTTGGAGCAGCCACTTGCTCGCGTGGCTAGGGACGCCGTCGATCTCGTTGTACGACGGCATCACCGCCCCGGGTCCGGCGCGCGCGATCGCCTGCTCGAATGGCGGGAAGAAGTTTTCGCGCAGCTCGCGCTCGGAGATCGGCGCCGGTCCGGTATTGGTGCCGCTCTCGGGCTGGCCGTGTCCGGTCAGGTGCTTAAGCGTCGCGAAGACTTTGCCCGGTGCGAGCATCTGCGGCTTGCCGACGCCTTCGAGCCCCTCGATCGCGGCGACGCCGAGTTCGCCGACAAGATAGGGGTCCTCGCCGAAGGTCTCCTCGATCCGCCCCCAGCGCGGGTCGCGGGCGATGTCGACGACCGGCGAAAGCGCTTGCGTCACGCCGCGCGCCGACATTTCGCGCGCGGTGACGACGTTCGTTCGCCGGACCAGATCGGGGTCCCAGCTCGACGCCAGGGCGATCGGTACCGGGAAGCTCGTCGCGCCGAGCGCGGCGTACCCGTGCAGGCCCTCCTCATGGAACAGGATGGGGATGCCGAGGCGGGTGTGGGTCAGGGCATCGCGCTGGAGGTCGTTGACGAGTTCGATCGTGCTGCGGACATCGCGGCCGGCAAGGACGCGCGGCGACACCGCCCCGGCGGCGTCGGACGGGCGTGCGAAGCCGCCGATACCATTGGGATACAGCGTCGCGCGCGCTGCCGGATCGAGGCGCTGGTGCGTGTCGAGCAGCTTGACCTTGCCCTCCCACACGGTGACGAGCTGGGCGACTTTTTCGGCGAGCGTCATGCGGGCAAGAAGGTCGTCGACCCGCGCCGCCACCGGCGCGTGCGCGTCCCTGTATAGCGGGCGCTCGACAGCGGCATTCGCCGGCAGGGCGAGCGATGCAGCGAGAATGAGACCGACAGTGCGCGGACGCGCTCCTGATCGCAGGCGAACGGGCCGCCGGATTGGACGCAAAAACATATATCCTCCCTCGCGGGTCGTCGCCGGGCTTGACCCGTGAAGCGCAACCCTTTCTTGATAGCGCTAACATGCTTCAATCGCCGAAACCATGTCAATGTCGACCGGCCTGACCAGCATCCGATCGTACGATCGACGTCGCGCGACGACTGCTGGCACGCCGAACATAAAGGTGGATGGTGCGAGGCCTTCGAGGGGTGCGTTGCGTACCTCAAGGCAACATCGTACCGACATCGGGGGAGCAGGATCTTTGGCAAAACCACCGGGACGTCCGCAGCGCCGTTCGACAACGATCAGCGATGTCGCGCTCAAGGCCGGCGTTTCGCCGATGACGGTTTCGCGTGTCATCAACGGCGAGGCAAACGTTCGCCAGACAACCCGCGATACGGTCAACGCCGCGATCGCCGACCTGAATTACTCGCCGAATCCCGCCGCGCAGAGCCTCGCCGGGGCGCAGCCGATCAAGATAGGCATGCTCTACAGCAACCCGAGCGCGGCCTATCTCAGCGAATTCCTTGTCGGCACGCTCGACTATGCCAGCCGCGCCAACATCCAGCTGGTGATCGAGAAATGCGATACCGGCGACCAGGCCGAGGCGGCCGCGCGCCACCTGCTCGCAGGCGGCGTCGATGGCCTCGTCCTGCCACCGCCGCTCTGCGACACCGAGCAGGTCCTGTCGGTCCTGCGCGCAGCCGACGCAATCGGCGTGACGGTCGCGAGCGGCCACCCCGCGCCAGGCTTTTCGGCGTTCAGCATCGACGACCATCGCGCGGCATACGAGATGACCGCGCACATCATCTCGCTCGGCCACCAGCGGATCGGCTTCATCGTCGGCGATCGCGAGCACCCGTCGAGCCTGTTGCGCCTCGCCGGCTTTCGCGACGCGATGGCGGCCGCCGGGCTCGACGTTCCCGACGCGCTGATCAAGTACGGGCTGTTCACCTATCGCTCGGGCCTCGACGCCGCCGAAGAATTGATCGGGGTCGACGGCCCGCCGTCGGCGATCTTCGCGAGCAACGACGACATGGCGGCGGCGACCGTCGCGGTGGCGCACCGCCACGGCATCGACGTGCCGAGTGACCTTACCGTTTGCGGCTTCGATGACACCGCGCTGGCGACGACGATCTGGCCCGAATTGACGACCATTCGCCAGCCGATCGCCGACATGTCGCTCGCCGCAGTCGAACTGCTCGTCAAGGAAATCAGGGCGTATCGCGCGGGCGAACCGATGGAGCCGCAACACTTGCAACTCGACTTCAAGCTTATCCGCCGCCAGTCCGACGCTGCGCCGCGCCGCCGCCCGTCGATCATGGTGTCGCGCCCATGACGCCGGACAAGGAGCCGGTGCGGCGGTTTCGCTCGCGCGACTGGTTCGATGCGCCGGGCCGCTCCGACATGGCGGCGCTTTACCTCGAGCGCTTCATGAACTACGGGATCACCGCCCCCGAACTCCGCTCGGGCCGCCCGATCATCGGCATCGCGCAAAGCGGCAGCGACTTGTCGCCGTGCAACCGGGTCCATCTCGAACTGGCGAAGCGCACCCGCGACGGCATCCGCGACGCCGGCGGCATTCCGATGGAGTTCCCGACGCATCCGATCTTCGAGAACTGCCGCCGCCCGACCGCGGCGCTCGACCGCAACCTCGCCTATCTCGCGCTCGTCGAAATCCTTTACGGCTACCCGATCGACGCCGTCGTCCTGACGACCGGTTGCGACAAGACCACGCCGTCGGGGATCATGGCGGCATCGACCGTCGATATCCCCGCGATCGTGCTGTCGGGCGGCCCGATGCTCGATGGCTGGCACGACGGCGAGCTGGTCGGATCGGGCACGGTCATCTGGCGCGCGCGACGCAAGCTCGCGGCAGGCGAGATCAGCGAAACCGAGTTCATCGACCTCGCGAGCGACAGCGCGCCGTCGGTCGGGCACTGCAACACGATGGGTACCGCGTCGACGATGAACGCCGTCGCCGAGGTGCTTGGGCTGTCGCTGCCCGGATGCGCCGCCATCCCCGCCGCATACCGCGAGCGCGCGCAGATGGCGTATGCGACCGGCGTCCGCATCGTCGAAATGGCGTACGCCGACCTGCGCCCGTCGAAAATCCTCACCCGGGCGAGCTTCCTCAATGCGATCCGCCTCGTCACGGCGATCGGCGGCTCGTCGAACGCGCAGCCGCATGTCATGGCGATGGCGCGCCACGCCGGCGTCGAGCTGACCCCGGACGACTGGACGACGTTCGGCTACGACCTACCGCTGCTCGCCGACGTCCAGCCCGCAGGCCGCTTCCTCGGCGAGCGTTTTCACCGCGCTGGCGGCGTCCCCGCCATATTGTGCGAACTCGCCGCGGCCGGGCACCTCGACACCGACTGCCTGACGGTCACCGGCAACAGCCTCGGCGATAACATCGCCGGGCGCGACAGCCACGACCGCGAGGTCATTCGCGCCTTCGACGAACCGCTCAAGGAGCGCGCGGGCTTCCTCGCGCTGTCGGGCAATCTGTTCGACTTCGCGATCCTTAAGATCAGCGTGATCTCAGAGGAATTCCGCACCCGTTACCTCAACCGCCCGGGTGCCGAAGGCGTGTTCGAGGCGCGCGCGATCGTCTTCGAAGGCTCCGATGATTACCACCACCGGATCAACGACCCGGCCCTCGACATCGACGAGAATTGCATCCTCGTGATCCGCGGCGCCGGCCCGATCGGCTGGCCGGGGTCGGCTGAAGTGGTCAACATGCAGCCGCCCGACGCGCTGCTCCGCCGCGGTATCGCGTGGCTGCCGACGCTCGGTGACGGGCGTCAGTCGGGGACGTCGGACAGCCCGTCTATCCTCAATGCCTCGCCCGAAAGTGCGGTCGGCGGCGGCCTCGCCTGGCTCGCGACCGGCGACACGATCCGCATCGATACCAACACCGGTGAGTGCAATGCCCTGGTCGACGACACCGAGATCGCGCGACGTCGCGCCGAAACCCCGCCGCCGATCCCTGCGAGCCACACGCCGTGGGAGGAGCTGTATCGGGAAAAGACAGGCCAGCTATCGACCGGCGCTGTTCTCGAGATGGCGGTTAAATACCGCCGGGTCGCCGAGACTACCCCACGCCACAATCATTGACGCAACCGGGCCGAGGCGTCGCCTCGGCCGGTAATCGCTCAGCCCACCATGTCCTCGAGCTCACGACCGCGCGTCTCCTTGATCAGCGCGCGAACGAAGAAGAACGAGATGAGCGCGCTCGCCGCGTAGAAGCCGTAGGTGAGCGGCAGGCCGACCCCGGCTGCGAGCGACGGGAAGCTGACCGAGATCGCGAGGTTCGTCATCCATTGGGCGAGCCCCGATACCGCGAGCGCCGACCCGCGCATCTGGTTGGGGAACATCTCCCCGAGCATGACCCACATCACGGGGCCCCACGACAGGTTGAAGAAGACGACGTAGGCGTTCGCTGCAACCAGCGCGATGAGCCCGGTCTGGTCGCTCATCTTGAGCGCCCCCCCGGTCGTGATCGCGGTCGAGAAGCACACCGCTAGGATCGTCAACGCCACCGTCATGCCCGCCGACCCGACGAGCAGCAGCGGCTTGCGGCCGATCTTGTCGATGACGAGGATCGCGAACAGACAAGCGATGATCGACAGGCTGCCCGACAGGATATTGATCTTGAGCGCGTCGTTCTCGCTGAAGCCGACCGACTGCCACAGCACCGAGCCGTAATAGAAGACGATGTTGATGCCGACGAGCTGCTGGAACACCGCGAGCCCGATCCCGGCCCAGACAATCGGCCGGATCTTGCCGGTGGTATTGTCGAGCAGGTCCGAAAACGACGGCCGATGATGGTCGGTGGCGAGGCTCGACCGGATTGCGGCGACCTTGTGCGGCGCTTCCTCCGGGCCGAACAGCCGTGCCAGCACGACTTCGGCTTCGGCGTCGCGGCCCTTGAGGACGAGGTAGCGCGGGCTTTCGGGGATGAGCAGGAGCGTGACGAAGTAGATCGTCGCGGGGATGACCTGGAGCCAGAACATCCAGCGCCATGCCGGCTGGTCGAACCACAAGGTGCCGAGCGACCCGCCCGCCGAATGCGCGAGGACGTAGTTGGCGACGAACGCTCCGGTGAGCCCGGTGATGATCATGATCTGCTGGACGCTCGACAGGCGGCCGCGCGCCGCTGCGGGCACGACCTCGCTGATGTAGACCGGCGCGAGGATGCTCGCCGCGCCGACGCCGAGGCCGCCGACGATGCGCGCGAGGATGAACATCAGCGACGACGTCGCGGCACCGGCGCACAAGGCGCTGATGATGAACAGGAATGCCGCGATCTTCATCACCGTGCGGCGGCCGATCCGGTCGGCGAGCCGCCCGGCGATGAACGCGCCGGCGGCGCAGCCGAGCAGGATCGCGCCGACGTTGAAGCCGGTGCCGAGCGTCGACAGGTTGAACGCTTTTTCCAGCCCGGCCTGCGTGCCGTTGATGACGCCGCTATCGTAGCCGAACATGAATCCGCCAATCGTCGCGACCGCCACGATCAGCGCGATAAAGGCGACGTTTACTTGGTCGATTGTCTTGGTTGCCACGATACCCCCTCAGGTTTTTATATTTATGATCGATGTCAGTGCAGCGCGACGATCGCTTCGGTCGCCGGAAGCCCCGCCACGTCGACTGTGAAGGCGAACAGGTCGCCGGCTTCGGGCTGCGTTGCGAGCGCCGTAGCGTCGAGGCCCTTGCGCGCGGTCGTGACGTAAGCGGTTTTCAGGTCGGCACCGCCGAACGCGATCTTGGTGATATTCGCGGTCGGCAGGCGCACGGTCTCGATCAGGCTGCCATCGGGCGCGTAGCAGCGTGCCGCCCAGCCGCCGAACAGTCCAGTCCAGACGTTTCCCGCGCTGTCGACGACCGGGCCATCGGGATAGCCCGCCCCGTCTTCGATCTCGACGAAGGTCTTAGCCGCGCCGAGGCTGTGGTCGTCGTTGACCTCGACCGCATGGATCGTCCGGCCGAGCGTGTCGGTGTGATATAGCGTCCGGCCATCGGGCGAGAACGCCGGGCCGTTGGTGATCGCGACTTCGGGTAGTCCGCTATGGACGACGCCGCGCGCATCGAGCGTGTAGAGCGCGCCGCTCAGCGCCGCCTCGGCATCGTCCATCGAGCCAAACCAGATGCGGCCATGCGCGTCGGTGGTGGCGTCGTTGAGGCGATTGCCTGGGAGGTGCGCTTCGGGGACGACGATCGGCGCGAAGCTGCCGTCGGCGGGATCGAAGCGCTCGATGCCGCATTGCATGCCGACCGCGAAGCCGCCGCCGCTGATCGGAAGGATCCAGCCCGGCTGCGCCGCGACACTCCAGCTGGTCAGCGCGGCGTCGGCGGGATCGAAGCGGTGGACCTGATGACCCTTGATATCGACGAACCACAACGTCTGTTCGCGCGTCACCCAGACCGGGCCCTCGCCGAGCATCGCCCCGACACGGCACGCCAGTTCAGGGCGGCCCGACGGCATCAGCGCCAGCCGGCGTCGACGAAATAATCGTGGCTCGTGCACATGCGCGCATCGTCGGAGGCTAGAAAGAGCACCAGCGCGGCGACGTCGACCGGCATGATCCGTGCGTCGAGACACTGCGCGGCGACGATCTCGGCTTCGCCCTCCGGCGTGTACCATTTCATCTGGCGCGGCGTCTTGACGTTGCCCGGGACGATCGTGTTGACGCGGATATCGAAGCGCCCGAGGTCGCGCGCGAGGCTGCGCGTCAGGCCTTCGACCGCCGCCTTCGCGGTCTGGTAGAGGACGAGGTCAGCGAGCGCGAGATGCCAGCTGATCGACCCGAAGTTGAGGATGACCCCGCCGCCCGCGCGCTTCATCGCGGGGACGACTGCCTGCGCGGCGAAGAACTGGTGGCGCAGGTTGACCGCCATCCGCTCGTCCCAATAGTCGGGCGTGACCTCGGCGATCGAATGTCGGTCGTCGCTCGCGGCGTTGTTGATCAGCACGTCGATCCCGCCGAGCTGCTCCTCGATCGCCGACAAGGTCGTCTTGAGACTGGCAATATCGGTAACGTCGCAGCGCAGGTAGAGCGGAGCATGCGCCGCGTCGCTGCTCAGCCGTTCGACGAGCGCGTGGCTCGGGCCGTCGACGATATCGACGAAAGCGACGCGGGCCCCCTGTTCGACGAAGGCCTCGACCAGTCCCTCGCCGATTCCGCTGCCGCCGCCGGTAATAACGACGCGCTTCCCGGCAAGGCTCGGGTAGCGTGCGCGACCAGCCGCAGGCGCTGCCGACAAATCCTGCGTCTCGGAGGCGGCGGTGCTCAATGCCCCGATCCCGACAGGAGGCCGCGCCCGGCGAGGTTCTGGAGCAGCTGGCTGATGCCAAACGTCCACGGCGGCGCGAGATTCGATGTCGTCACGCGGTTGACGAGGCGACCGAGCATCGGCGTCGAGATCGAGACGCGGTCGCCGACCTTATGCGTGAAGCCGCGCCCCGGCTCGTCGCGGTCCTTGGTCGGCGCGAACATCGTGCCGAGGAACAGCGCGAAGCCGTCGGGATATTGATGCTCGCTCATCGTCTGCTTGAGCAAGTTCGTCGGGTCGCGGCTGATCTGGCTCATGCTGCTGGTGGCGGTCAGGGTGTAGCCGTCGGTCCCCTCGATCAGCAGATTGACCTCGGCACGGCGGACGTCGTCGAGCGAGAAAGCGTCATCAAACAGGCGGATGAACGGCCCGATCGAACACGATGCATTATTGTCCTTGGCCTTGCCGAGCAGCAGCGCCGAACGACCCTCGAAGTCGCGCAGGTTGACGTCATTGCCGAGCGTCGCGCCGACGGCATGGCCGCTCGAATCGGCGATCATGACGATTTCGGGTTCGGGGTTATTCCACGTCGAATCCGATCGGATGCCGATCTCTGCGCCCCAGCCGACCGTCGACAGGATCTGCGCCTTGGTGAAGACTTCGGCGTCGGGGCCGATCGCGACTTCAAGATATTGCGACCACATGCCGTCGGCGATCAACCGGTCCTTGAGCGTCGCCGCCTCGGGCGATCCAGGGACGACCTGCTGGAGGCCGACGCCGATGATACCTTCGAGCCGCGACCTGACCGCTGCCGCCGCGCCCGGATCGCCGCGTGCGCTTTCCTCGATCACGCGTTCGAGCGCGGAAACGGCGAAGGTCACCCCGGCAGCCTTGACGCAGTGCAGGTCGATCGGGCTGAGCAGGTCGAGGCCTGCGTGGAGCGCCTCGAAGGTTCCGAGCTTCGTCCCGAGCGTTTCGTCCAACACGCGCTGCTCGACCAGCATCGACACGGTCGGAGCGGCGGCGGTCATGTCGTAGACGATCCCATCCGCGATGAGAATCGGTACCGGGCCGACAGCGGTCGCAATACGACCAAGGAGGCGGGCGGCCTGCCAATCGCTCGGCAGCGCGTCCGCGGTGATGCCCAGATCCATAATCCCCAAAGCTCTTTTATTGATAGCGCTACCATCGCTGGTGGCGAAATTAGTGTCAAGTTTGCTTTTATCGATGCTGATCGACCAGTCGCAAATGGCCGCTAGGGTCGCCGCGGCGAAGTGGGCATGCGACCCGGCGAAGTTATGATACCGTACAATCCGCATGGTGACCGCCGCGGCGGATCGCGCTAGGATAGTCTCCCTGGACCGGCGGTCGGACCAGTCGAAGAGGACCGGTATCAGGGATTGCGTCCATGTTCCGCCAACGCTTTACCGACAGTCTGTTTCACTGGAAGTCGGATGACAATCTACTGAGCGAGAAGTACCGGACACTGCTGCCGCAACGTCCGATGATGTACCTCGCGGTCTTCATTAACATATTGTTTCTGGATTATGTGTCTGCCCCGCGAATCGGCAGTGCTGCATACATCTTGCCGATCGTCGTTTGCGGGGTCATCGCCGTGCGCGTGATCCTCCTCTGGTCGCCGCAAGCCGCGGCGCGCGTCCTGACGGTAGCACAGATGCGCTCGTCGATGACCGCGACCCTGGTGGTGGCGTTCGCCATTTCGATCATCCTCAGCGCCTGGGGCGCAATGCTGGCGTATGGCGACGGCGCGACCAAGGCGTATGTTTCGCTGTTCGCCGTGCTGTGCACGATCAGCTGTGCGGTCTCGTTGTCGAGCCTGCCGCTGGCGGCGTATATCGTCGTCGCCATCGGGACGATTCCGCTGTCGATCGCATTACTGTCGACCGGCGACACGATGCTCGCGAGCATGGGGGCGAACATCCTTCTCGTGTCGCCGCTCGTCATCAGCATGATCTACCGGCAGGACCAGCAGCTTCGACGGATGGTCGAGACGCGCAGCGACATTGCGTATGAAAAGATGAAAGTCAGCGATCTCGCGTACCGCGATTCGCTGACCGGCCTCGCCAATCGGCTGGCATTCCTCGACGCCCTCAAAATGGCCTCCTCGGTACAGCCATCGCGTGCGCTGGCGATCGGGATGGTCGATCTCGACGGCTTCAAGGTCATCAACGATACCTATGGCCACCGGACCGGGGACGAGCTGCTTGTTGAAACGGCGCAGCGTTTCCAGCGGCTCGACATGGGCGACGCGGTGATCGCGCGACTGGGCGGCGACGAGTTCGCGGTTCTTTTGCGCGACGTCGGCGGCCCGGATGACGCGCAGCGGCGCCTCGTCCGCATCGCGAACGCCTTCGACGAGCCGTTCGTCGTCGGCGGCCACGTCTTTCGACTGCGGGCATCGATCGGTCTCGCGCATGATGTGTCGGGCGCCGCGTCGTCGCTGTCGTTGATCAATCGCGCCGACCTCGCGATGTACGAGGCGAAACGCGCGCATAGTTCCGACATCTATACTTTCGAGCCGGAAATGGAGGCGCGGACCCGACGCCGGATCATGGTCGAGCAGGCGCTTGCGTCGCCTGTTGAAAACGACCTCATCACGCTCAATTACCAGCCGATCGTCGATGCGGCGAATGGCCGGATCATGGCGTTCGAGGCGCTGGCACGCTGGACCCATCCCGAACTCGGCGTCATCCCGCCGGCCGAGTTCATCCCGCTCGCCGAACAGGCCGGCATCACCAGCCAGATGACGATGCACTTGCTGTCGATGGCCTTGCGGGCGGCGTCGGCGTGGCCGGCCGACGTCGGCCTGTCGTTCAACCTGAGCGCCGCCGAACTGAACTCCCCCTCGATCGCCAGCCGTATCCTGACGATCGTCAGCGAGCTTGAGTTCGAGCCAGGGCGGCTGTCGATCGAAGTCACCGAAACCGCGCTGCTCAGCGACTTCGTCGCGGCACGGGCCGCGCTATCGGCATTGCAGCGCGGCGGGCTCCGCATCCTGCTCGACGATTTTGGCGCCGGCTATGCCTCGATCGGCTACCTGCGCGAAATCAACTTCGACGGAATCAAGCTCGACGGCAGCTTGATCGCGTCGTTGATCGAAAGTCCGGCGGCGCATGACCTGCTGGTCGGCGTGCTGCATCTTTGCCGGGCGATCGGGGCGCCGGTGACTGCCGAGATGGTCGAAAGCGCCGCGCAGCACGACCTGCTCCGCGATCTCGGCGTCCAGAAGCTTCAGGGTCATTTCCTGTCGCGGGCGTTGACCGCCGACGATGCGTTGCAGGCGTGTACCGACAACCAGGTGCGCACGCTCCCGGTTCAATCCTCGATCGTATTTCTCAACAAGCGCGAGTCGCGCAAGGTCGCCTGAACCGCGGCGGTCGCGAAGACGCGCAAAGCTGCGGGCCGGGCACAAGGCCCGACCCGCTCGTCGATGCTTTAAAGCGTACGCTCGCGCTCTTCGATCTCGTACGTCTCGATGATGTCGCCCGGCTTGATGTCGGTGTTGTTCTCCAAGCCGATACCGCACTCGAGCCCGGAACGGACCTCGTTGACGTCTTCCTTGAAGCGCCGCAGCGACGAAACGTTGGCGACATAGATGACGACATCGTCGCGCATGACGCGAGCCCGCAGGTTGCGCTTGATCGTGCCTTCGATGACACGCGCACCAGCGGCCTTGCCGGTCTTGCCCGCCTGGAAGACTTCGAGCACCTGCGCGCGGCCCACGACGTTCTCGAGGAACTCGGGACCGAGCTGCCCTGCCATCGCCGCCTTCACGTCGTCGATCAGATTATAGATGACGTCGTAATATTTGAGCGCGACGCCGTCCCGCTGGGCGAATTCGCGTGCCTTGGCGTTGGCGCGGACGTTGAAGCCAATGATCGGCGCCTTCGATGCCGCCGCCAGCGTGACGTCGGACTCGGTAATCCCGCCGACCCCCGAATGCAGCACCTTGACCTTGATGAGGTCGGTCGAGATCTTGTTGACCGCGCTGACGATCGCCTCGACCGATCCCTGGACATCGCCCTTGATGACCATTGGATACTGCTGCGCCTTAGCTTCGCGAAGCGCGTTGAACATCTGCGCAAGGTCGGCCGGCGGACCAACGGTGCGTTCGGCGGTGATGAGCCCGGCGCGATACGCCGCAACCTCCTTCGCGCGTGCCTCGGTCTCCATGACGCTGAACGGGTCACCCGCACGCGGGACGCCCGACAGGCCGAGCACCTCGACCGGGACCGACGGCCCCGCAGTCTTGACCTGGACGCCCTTGTCGTTGAGCAGCGCGCGAACCTTGCCCCACTCGGCACCGACGACGAAGACATCGCCGACTTTGAGCGTGCCGCGGTTGACGAGTACCGTCGCGAGCGGACCACGGCCCTTGTCGAGCTTCGCCTCGATCACCGTCGCCTCGGCGGCGCGGTTCGGGTTGGCGGTGAGTTCGAGCACCTCGGCCTGGAGCAGGACCTTCTCGAGCAGGTCGTCGAGCCCGGTCTTCTTGGTCGCCGACACCTCGACATCCTGGACGTCGCCGCCCAACTCCTCGACCTGGACATCGTACTGGAGCAGCGCGGTGCGAATTTTCTGCGCATCGGCTCCGGGCTTGTCCATCTTGTTGATCGCGACGATCATCGGCACGCCCGCCGCCTTGGTGTGGGCGATCGCCTCGATCGTCTGCGGCATGATCCCGTCGTCCCACGCCACCACGAGGATGACGATGTCGGTGACGTTCGCCCCGCGCTTGCGCATGTCGGTGAAGGCTTCATGGCCCGGCGTGTCGAGGAAGGTGACCTTTTCTCCGCCCTTCAACGCCACCTGATACGCGCCGATGTGCTGGGTGATGCCACCGGCCTCGCCCGCGACGACGTCGGTGCCGCGAAGTGCGTCGAGCAGGCTGGTCTTGCCGTGGTCGACATGGCCCATGATCGTCACGACCGGGGGCCGCGGCTCGAGATCGGTATCGATATCGACCGCGCCGATGACGCCGACTTCGACGTCCGAATCGGACACGCGAACGATGTTGTGGCCGAACTCGACGACCAGCAACTCGGCAAGGTCCTGGTCCATCGCATCGGTCATCGCCATCGGCGAGCCGAGACGGTTCAGCGCCTTGAGCAGGTCGCTGCCACGCTCGGCCATGCGGTTGGCGAGCTCCTGGACGGTGATCTCCTCCGGCACGACGATGTCGCGAACCTGGCGTGCCTGACCGGCGCCGCCGCCGTGGCCGCGATGCTGCTTCTCACGCGCGCGGCGAAGTGCGGCAAGGCTGCGGGTGCGGACGCTGTCGTCGCTGTCGAGCGCGCGGGTGACGGTGAGCTTGCCCTGGCGGCGGTCGTCGACGCGGCCGCGCGACGGACGCGCGGGCAGGCCGCGCTTGCCGCCTTCTTCCTCGTCGATGATCGGCGTGATCGTGCCGGGCAGGCGGCCAGCGGCAACCTTCGCCTCGGGCGGACGCAGCGCGGCTTCCTCCTCGGCCTTCTTCTTTTCCTCGGCGCGGAGCTTCTCCATGCCGATCGCTTCGGCCTTTTCGATCTCCTCGCGGCGGCGCGCTTCCTCGAGCGCCTGCATCCGCTGTTCCTCGGCCTCGCGCAGCATCGCGGCGAGCCGCTCCTGCGCGGTCAGCCGGTCGGGCGCAGCGGGGGTCGGGGCCGGGCGGCCGCGATTCGGTGCTGGACCGCGCGGCGTCGCCTGCGCCGAACGGACCGGCGGGGCTGGAGTGGGCGTCGGGGCGACGGGAGCCGCAGCAGCGGGTGCTGCCGCAACCGGCGCGGGGGTCGCAGCCGGGGCCGGGGCCGAGGTTGCAACGGGCTCGGCGCGGACCGGAATCGGCGCGCGTTCGACCGGGGTGAACATGACCGGGGGCACGACCGGGCGCGCCGGGACGGGCGCAGGCGCAGGCTCGACCGGCGCTGGCACGGCGGGCGTCGCGACCGGAGCCGGTGCGGCGGCGGGCTCGGCAACGGGGGCCGGTGTCGGCTCGGGGGCCTTCGCGACGGGGGCGGCGGGCGCGACCGGGGTGGCGACGGGGGGCGCTACCTGTGCGGGTACGGGTGCGGCCGCCGGTGCGGGGGCCTCGACGACGGGTTCCTCGCGGACTTCACCCGGACGATGGAGGACGCGCGCGCGCTTGACCTCGACCACGACCGACTTCGAGCGGCCATGGCTGAAGCTCTGCTTGACCTTGCCGATCTCGACCGTCTTGTTCAGACCGAGCGGGGCACGCATGCCGAGCTTGGGTTTGTTGTCGTCACTCATGCGTTACCCTGATGCCTTTAGCGGGAGCGGCGTTCGCCCCCATGTCGTTGAAATCCAAGCCGTTGAAGGCGCGCCAGCGGGCAACCGCCCCGCTCACACGCACTGCCGCCGCCGTCTCGCAGACTGCGGCGTGTACCACATTCTCGCGACCGAGCGCCAAGGACAAAATCTCGCGTCCCACCGGTAAAACCAGCGACACGACGGTGTTCGGTGCGCCCTTCGCCTTGCCGTCGAGCTTCGCCATGCCGTCGGACGCTGCGTCGTTCGCGTGAAGCAGCAGCCGGACCCGCCCTGCGCTCAACGCATCGCCGATCCGCTCCGATCCCCAGATGAGGTGCCCGGCCTTGTTTTCCAACCCGAGCCGGTCGAGCGCGCGGCGTTCGAGCCCAGCAGCGATCGTCTCGACGAGCGTGTCGGGGACGGTAATGCTCGTCGTCTTAAAGGCGCGCATCAGCACGCCGCGCAGCTTGCCCTTGGCGGCGGCGGTGGCGATCAACGTCCGGTCGGGCGACAGCCATGCCCCGCGCCCCGGCGCCCGCGCCGCGAGGTCGGCGTGGACCCCCCCGGCGTCGTCGAGCGCAAGGCGGATAAACGCGTCGCGCGACCCGTGCTCACCCGTCAGGATGCATTTGCGTTCGGGGGCCGACGGTTTCCCGGTCGGTCCCTGAACGTCGATGTCGGTCGCTATGCCGGTTTCATTCTGGGACATCCGCGTTAGCGACCTCCCCAGCTTCCGGCTTCACTTCTTCGTCGAACCAGTGCGCGCGTGCCGCCATGATGATGCGGTTGCCGTCGTCTTCCGACAAGCCGAACGTCTTGAGGATGCCGTCGCGCTTCGCCACGAGTTCGTCGCTGGCGAGGTCGCCAAGGTCGTCGATCGTCTTGATGCCGGCATGGCCGAGAACGACGAGCATCGCTTCGGTCAAGCCGTCGATCGCGGCAAGCGCATCGTCGACGCCAAGGCCACGGCGCTCCTCGCGGGCGGTGGCTTCCTTGCGGTCCAAGGCGTCCTGCGCGCGCTGCTGAAGCTCGCCGGCGAGGTCGTCGTCGAAGCCTTCGATCGCCGCGAGTTCGGCGACGTCGACATAGGCGACTTCCTCGAGCTCGCTGAAGCCTTCGGCAACGAGCAGCTGCGCGAGCGTCTCGTCGACGTCGAGCTCGGTCTGGAACAGCTCGGACTTCTCGACGAATTCCTTCTGGCGCCGCTCGCTCTCGTCGGCCTCGGTCATGATGTCGATCTGGCGTCCGGTCAGCGCGCTGGCGAGGCGGACGTTCTGCCCGCGGCGGCCGATCGCGAGGCTCAACTGGTCGTCGGGAACGACGACGTCGATGCGGTTGTCCTCCTCGTCCATCACGACCTTGCTGACTTCGGCCGGCTGGAGCGCGTTGACAACGAAGGTGGCGACGTCGGGCGACCACGGGATGATGTCGATCTTCTCGCCCTGAAGCTCCTGGACGACCGCCTGGACGCGGCTGCCCTTCATGCCGACGCATGCGCCGACCGGGTCGATCGACGAGTCGCGGCTGATCACGCCGATCTTCGCGCGGCTGCCGGGGTCGCGCGCGACCGCCTTGATCTCGATGATGCCGTCGTAGATTTCGGGGACTTCCTGCGCGAACAGCTTCTTCATGAACTCACCCGCAGCGCGGCTGAGGAAGATCTGCGGCCCACGGATTTCGCGGCGGACCGATAGGATCAGCGTGCGGACGCGGTCGCCGACGCGCAGGACTTCGCGCGGAATCTGCTGGTCGCGGCGGATCACGCCTTCGGCCTTGCCGAGATCGACGACGACATGGCCGAACTCGGCACGCTTGACGACGCCGGTGATGATCTCGTTCACCCGGTCCTTATATTCTTCGTACTGGCGGTCGCGCTCGGCATCGCGGACCTTCTGGACGATGACCTGCTTCGCCGCCTGCGCGGCGATACGGCCGAATTCGATCGGGGGCAGCGGGTCGACGATGAAATCGCCAAGCGCCGGGTTCTTCTGCAGCTTGGCGGCGTCGACGAGGTTGATCTGCTTGAAGAAATCTTCGGGGGCTTCGACGACTTCGAGGACGCGCCACAGCCGCAGGTCGCCGGTCTTCGCATCGATCTTGGCACGGATGTCGTTCTCGGCGCCGTAACGCGCACGCGCGGCCTTCTGGATCGACTCCTCCATCGCCTCGATGACGATCATCCGGTCGATCGACTTCTCCCGTGCGACGGCGTCGGCGATCGCGATCAGTTCGGCGCGGTTGGCAGTGACGGCGGCGACGCCTTTGGTCGCGGTGGCGGCTTGGGCCATGTCAGTCCTCATCCTGCGTGTTGTCGTTGTCGGCAAATTCGGCCGGGTCTTCGACGATCTGCTCGGCATCGCCGAAATCGAGCGGGCGGCTGGCGGCGATCAATTTGTTGGTCAGCACCAGCTTGGCGCTTTCGATCGCGGCAAACGGCACCGTCACCGGGCCAACCGTCGGTACGTTGAAATCGACATTCTCGCCGGTCACGCCGACGATCGCGCCGTGGAGCCGGGCGCGCCCGTCGATGCTCTCGGTGAATTTCACCCGGACATCGTGCCCGGCCCATTTAGCATAATCGCCGAGCCGGGTGAGCGGGCGGTCGATCCCCGGCGATGATACTTCGAGCGCGTATTCGGCCTCGATCGGGTCCTTCTCGTCGAGCATGTCGGACAGCGCGCGGCTCAAGGTCTCGCATTGCTCGAGCGTCAACTGCCCAGTCGCCGGGTCCTCGGCCATCACCTGCAATGTCTGCCCGGCCTTCGACCCGTTCATCTGGACGCGCACGAGGGCAAGCCCCTGAGCGGTGGCGATCGGGCCGATCAATTCGGCGAGGACGGCGGCTGTAGCCAAATGAACCCTGTACGACATTCGCGGCGGTCCGGAGCGTTCCGGGCCGACCTTCGCAAGCTGACGATGTGAAGATAAAGGCGATATAGTCCCACGGACCGAACGGTGCAACACGATTACACAAATCGCAGCATGTCGATCTATGGCCGGGAGCGATGCCTGACATCGTGTGGCGGATGCGGCGGGACCGGCAGCGTCGAATAAAAGGTATTTCCGCTCAGAGTCGTCAACTCGCGAAAACGTGGTCCAGGCGATGAAGAGCCATGCGTTCGCCAAGCGGTGACGTTAGGAAAGATCGCCTTTAGTGACACTACATCTTCGGTAGCCGCGGTCACACTGTCGGCAATGAACTGGCGGTAGGCTTTTTGCAGCGGGTGATGCGAATCATTGGCGAACCGCAAGATGTCCTGCAGATTAGCACCCATGCGCGCATCGAGAATCGGGTAAGCGCTGAAGCCTGCAAACTGGTTGCCAAGCTCCACGATGTCGGTCGGCGTGGTTGCTCCACGCGCGCCATATTCACGCGGCGACTTCAGCCGGTTTTCAATCGTTTGACGCATCAGGCGCATCGACGAAAGATTTTCCTCGGCTCGATATTTGTTGATGTAGCCCGGAGAGGTTGCCTCAAGCAGGAACAAACGTTCCATCGCGCCGGCATCGGTGCTGGCGGGCGCAAGGTGGACCTCATCGTTACCATTGGGGTCACCCATCGATGCGTCGCTCAACAGTGAAAGTATTGCCGAACTTTCGACAAGCTCGCACGATCCTATTCGCCGTCGCCCGGGTCAGCTGATAAGTACTTCCGTCGACGTCGTTGCCAGCAACGACGTCGCGGTCGAGGTCGAGGTAACGACGAGAGCCCGCGATCGCCCTCGGGTTGCTCTCCTGCGGCTCCCACAAAATCAGCTTGTTTGCCGTCAGCCACTGCACATATGCTTGGCGATCACGACCGACCACCTGCCCCACGACGCAAAAGCGGTTTTTCTGGGCATGGCCAAGTTCGTTGGTCAGGACTTGAAGCTGCGACCGGACGTCGCTGAACTCGGTTTGGCCCAAAACTGAAAACCAGCGGATTTCGTTTCCCGCCGAGGCTGGCGAGGACAGCTGGACCGTAACCAGAATTAAAGCACACGCTCTAATTGAGAGTGACGTCTTGTAGCCCATTACTGAGGCTTAGAACAATATCGGTCGGGAGCCAAGATGTCCCATCCCGGGCGTTCAGCGCGATCGCATGGCTTCCGAACCCATCGTGCGCCCGCTAAGAGTGCATCAATACCGCAAAGGAGACGCATATGTCCTTCAAGCTCGCCCTGCTGCTCTCCGCCGTACTGGCCGTGCCGCTGACCGCGGCGCCGATGCCGCAGCCGGTCGCGCCCGAAGCGCGCTGGGTCACTGTCGGCGCGCTGCGAGTCGCGGCGCTTCACGACACCGACTTCCTCATCCCCAACGACGGCGGGACCTTCGGCGTCGATGCTGGCGTGCCTGCGGTAACGGCGGTGCTCGCCGCGGCGGGGGCGCCGACCGACACGGTCCGGGTCGGGGTCAACGCGCTGCTGGTCGAGCTGCCGGGGCACTTCGTCCTGATCGATACCGGCGTCGGCGTTGCGGCGAGCCAGCTCATGCCGAGCCTCACCGCGGCCGGGGTCAAACCGGGCGATGTTACCGACGTCCTCATCACCCACAGCCACGGCGATCACGTCGGCGGCCTGATCACAAGCGACGGGGCGCAGGCGTTCCCGAATGCGAAAGTACGCATGTCGGCGGCCGAATGGACCTTCCTCCAGGCGAACACCGGCGCGGCGAAGCTGGTCGCGGCGATCACCCCGCAGGTCGCGACCTTCACCCCCGGTACGATGGTCGTTCCCGGCATCACCGCGATGTCGATCCCCGGCCACACGCCGGGCCACGTCGCCTATGAGATCGTCTCGGGCAAGGTGCGGCTGCTCGATATCGGCGACACCGCGCACAGCACGATCGTGTCGCTGGCGAAGCCCGACTGGTCGATGGGCTTCGATTCGGACAAGGCGGTCGGCAAGGTCAGCCGCCGAGCGGAACTGACGCGGCTCGCCGCGAGCCACGAGATGATCTTTGCGCCGCACTTCCCGTACCCCGGCGTCGGCACGATTGCCGCCAAGGGCGACGGCTTCACCTGGGTTCCGGCGGCGGCGTCGAGCTTTACGAACTGACGCCCTTCGCTCGGCACGCATCGGAGCAGTAACGGACGTTCTCCCAATCGCGCTCCCACTTCTTGCGCCACGCGAACGGGCGGGCGCAGGCGGCGCAGATCTTCGTCGGGAGATCGGCCTTCTTGACGCCCTTCGGCATCAGGCGGCGAGCGTCCGGTCGAGGAACGTCTCGACCTCACCGAGCGGAATGTCGCGGGCGATGAAAGCGTCGCCGATGCCGCGGGCAAGGACGAAGGCGAGCGTGCCGTTCCGCATCTTCTTGTCCTGGAGCATATGCGCCATCAGCGGCGCAGCGGTCGTCGCGATCCCGCGCGGGTGGTTCGGCAGACCGGCGCGGGCAAGATGATCGGCGACCCGCGCCGCGTCGGCAGGTGGGCACAAGCCGCGCTCGGCGGAAAAGGCGAACGCCAGCGCGCAGCCGATCGCGACCGCCTCGCCGTGGAGCAGCCGGTCGGAGAACCCTGCCTCGGCCTCGAGCGCGTGGCCGAAGGTGTGGCCGAGGTTGAGAAGTGCGCGGGTGTCGCCGGTTTCGCGCTCGTCGGCGGCGACGATCGCGGCTTTGGCAGCGACGCTGGTGGCGATCGCATGTGTCCGCGCGGCGGGATCACCCCCGAGCAGCGCAGCGACGTTGGCATCGCACCAGTCGAAGAATGCCGCATCGCCGAGCAGCGCAGTCTTGACGACCTCGGCATAGCCCGCGCGCAATTCGCGCGGCGGCAGCGTGTCGAGCAGGGACGGGTCGATCAGCACCGCGGCGGGCTGGTGGAACGCGCCGACGAGGTTCTTGCCCGCCGTCGCGTTGATCGCGGTCTTGCCGCCGACCGAGCTGTCGACCTGCGCGAGCAATGTCGTCGGGATCTGGACGAATTTACATCCGCGGCGAAGGATCGCGGCGGCGAACCCCGTCAGGTCGCCGACGACCCCGCCGCCCAGTGCAACGACGACGTCGCCGCGCTCGACGCCGAAGCCGAGCAGGCTTTCAACGACGGTTTCGAGCGTCCGCCAGTTTTTCGTCGCCTCGCCGGGGGACACGATGATCGGCGCGATCGTCAGCCCCGCCGCCGTCAGCGCCGTCCGCAGCGGTTCGAGATGGAGGCGCGCGACGGTCGAATCGGTAACGACGGCGATATGCTTGCGCGCAGTCAGCGGCGCGACGATCTCCCCGGCGCGCGCGAGCAGGCCGGACGCAATGTGGACGTCGTACGCCCGCTCGCCGAGCGCGACCCGGACGATCATCGCGGCTTCGCCAGCGCGGCGAGGATCGCGCGGACGGTGGCGTCATGCGGAGTCGGCTTGCTGCTGATATGGATATGCGCCTCGGCGTAGAGCGGGTTGCGGATCGCGGCGAGCTCGCTGAGCACCTCGGCGGGATCGCGGTCGCGGAGCAGCGGCCGCGTATTGCGCCGCCGGACGCGCTCGGCGAGCGTCGCGATATCGGCGTCGAGCCAGATCGCGACCGCGCGGGCAAGAATCAGCGCGCGGGTGTCGGCGGCGACGAAGGCACCGCCCCCGGTGGCGACGACCTTGACCGGGCCGTCGATCAGCCGGGCGATGACGCGGCGTTCGCCGTCGCGGAAATGCGCCTCGCCGAAGCGTTCGAAGATTTCGGCGATCGACAGGCCCGAAGCGCGCTCGATTTCGGTATCGGCATCGACGAACGGCAGTCCGAGCCGCGACGCCAGCCGACGCCCGATCGTCGACTTGCCTGCGCCCATCAGCCCGACGAGCACGATCGTCCGCGTCGGCGCCGCTGCGGGCGCAGCACGCGACACTGTCGCCGGTGCTGCCGCGACCCGCGGCGGGTGGGCCGTTGCGGCCGGGCTTTTTGCGTCGCACTCCATGACAAGCTTACGCTATACACCGCGCCGAAGACGGGCAAAGCCCCGCGACATTGGTATCGGGAATAGAACGACATGCGGTTTTTGTTGTGGGTCTTGCTTGCGGTCCTGGTGATCGTCGTGGGCGGGGTCGTCTATCTGATGACCGCCAACGTCCCCGCGCCGACGCACCACGTCGAGCGCGTCATCCCGAACGACCGCCTTGGCCACTGATCGCCGTCCCCTCGCGCTGCTGCTGATCGCGGCATTCGCGGCTGGTCCGTCGGCTGCGCAGGTCGCGCCCGCGCCCGACGCCGCAGCGGCTCCGGGGGCTGCGCCGAAGTCGCTGCTGCCCGATAGCTTCGGTGCGGCACCGTCCGCCCCGGTCGTCGCGCCCGCGCCGCTGGCGCTGCCCCCCGCGCCGGATGCCGATGCGACGCCCGACGCCGTCGCGCCTGCCGATGCGGCAGCCGCAACAGCAACGACCGCTGCGGCGGCCGCCGAGCCGAGCGGGCCGCCGCTCGGCAGCGTCGGTCCGCTGACCCCCGATGCGGGCGGTTATGGGCCAGACGTCTTCGCCGGGTCCGACGGGCGCTTCGTCGCCGGCCTGCTGCGGCGGCTGCGGACCCCGGTCGCCGCGCGCTGGGCGCATATCGTCCTGCGTCGCGCGCTGCTGTCGGAGGCTCCCGCCCCGGCCGGTATCAACGCGGGCGACTGGATCGCCGAGCGTGCGCGGACCCTGCTCGAGATGGGCGAGATCGACGGGGCCAAGGCGTTGATCGACAATCTGCCGATCGACCGGGTGACGCCGCGGCTGGTTCGCGTCGAGGGGCAGGTCCACCTCGCCGCCGCCGATCTCCCCGGCCTGTGTCCGCTCGCCGACACCGGCGGCGCGGTCTCGACCGACCCGCTGTGGAAGCTGAGCGAGGCGATGTGCGCGGCGATGGCGGGCGACGACATCACCGCGGCGAGCGGCTTCGACGGCCTGCGCGACGGTAACCAAGTTGACCCTTTCGACATCATGCTCGGCGAGCGCATTGCGACGATCAGCGGGGCCGGTGGCGGTCGCGCGGCGAACGTCGAATGGGACGCGGTCGACCGGCTGACGCCCTATCGCTTCGGCGTCGCGACCGCCGCGGGAGTCGCGGTGCCGCTTCCGCTGCTGACCAAGCTCGCCGAGGCGACCGGTGGCACGAGCTGGGGCTGGGTGCTCCGCGCGCCCGGACAGGCCGCCGACGTCCGCGCGGCGGCGCTGCGCCCGGCGGCGGCAATCGGCATCGTCTCGGTCGACGACATGGTCAGCGCGATCAGCGCGGCGAGCGCCGATCTCGATCGCAGTGCGCTCGACGCGTCCCCGGCGGGAACGCTGCGCGCCGCTTATGCCGCGCCGACGACGGTCGAGCGCGTCGCGGCGATGCGGACGATCTGGGCAAGTGGCGCCGACGAGCACGACCGCTATGCCGCGCACGTCGAGACCGCGCTCGCCGCCGCGCGGTTGCCGGTCGATCAAGCGGTGGCGTCCGACGCGCCCGAATTGATTGCGTCGATGCTGTCGGCAGGGATCGAGGACCGCGCCGCCAAATGGTGGCCGGTCGTCGCGCGCGGCGACGACGCCGCGAGCCGCAGCGCGTGGGCGCTGCTCGCGGTCGGTGCGAATGGCGGCATAGCAGTATCGCCCGACCGCTTCGCCGCTTACGCCAAGGACGTCTCGCCGCACCGCGCGGCACTGCTGCTCGCGGCACTCGACGGCTTGGGCCATGCGCGCGGCAGCGACTGGAGTTCGTCGAAAAGCGATGCCGGGCTGACCGTCGCCAACAGCTGGAGCAGCGCGATCGACGCGGCGGCGGCGGCGCACCGTACCGGCGAGGTCGCGGTCCTCGCTGCGACCGGGCTGCAGGTGCGTTGGGCGGCGGTGTCGCCAGCGTATTTCGCGCACATCATAGCTGCCTATGTTGCGGTTGGCTGGAACCACGAGGCGCGAATGCTCGCCGCCGAAGCCGTCACGCGGGGGTGACGGGAGCGGTTGCAGAGGCTCTGGCCGACACCCGCGCCATCGCCCTGTTCCTCGACATGTGCGCCGCCGAGCGCGGGTCGGCGAAAAATACGATCCTTGCCTACTGCCGCGATCTCGACGGCGCGAGTGCGCTGCTCGGCGGGCGGCTCGTGGCGGCGACCCCCGACGATCTGGCTCGGCTGGCGCATGAGTGGCGCGACCTCGCGCGCGCCTCGCTCCAGCGCAAATCGTCGGCGCTGCGCGGGTTCTTCACCTTCCTGATTACCGAGGGACTCCGCGCCGACGATCCCGCAGCGGGGCTGCCGAAGACCGCGCGCGCTCGCCCGCTGCCGAAGTCGCTCGGGTTGGGCGACGTCGAGCGGCTGTTCGCGGCGCTCGCCGACCGGGCACCGACTCTCGCGAACCTCCGGCTGACCGCGCTGATCGAACTCCTCTACGGCTCGGGGCTGCGCGCGACCGAGCTCGTCAGTCTGCCACGCCACGCGGTCCAGCCGGGGCGGGGCTTCGCCATCCTGACGGGCAAGGGCGGCAAGGAGCGCCTTGTCCCGATCGGCCAGCGCGCGCTCGCCGCAGTTGCCGCCCACGCCGCCGCTGTCGCCGTCACCGAGCGCTACCTGTTTCCCAGCGGGACAAAGCATCTGTCGCGCGTCCGCCTGTTCCAGCTCGTTAAGGACCTCGCCGCCGACGCCGGCATCCCGCCCGACCGGATCAGCCCGCACGTCTTGCGCCACGCCTTCGCGACGCATCTGCTCGAGGGCGGTGCCGACCTGCGGACGCTGCAGACGCTGCTCGGGCACGCCGATATCGCGACGACGCAAATCTATACCCATGTCCAGAGCGCGAAGCTCGTCGAGCTGGTCAACACCCGCCATCCGCTTGCCGACAAGGTCTGACGGGCGCACACTCAAAAAAACTGGGAGAGTCGCCGTGGCTACCGCCTTCAAGACCGTCGACAACGTGCAGGACCAAGTCAGCCCCGAGGAATGGGCGATCCGTGTCGACCTCGCCGCCGCGTACCGGCTCGTCGCGCATTACGGTTGGGACGACCTGATCTTCACCCATTTGTCGGCGCGCGTCCCCGGTCCCGAGCATCACTTCCTGATCAATCCCTACCAGTTGATGTTCGAGGAGATCACCGCGTCGAGCCTCGTCAAGATCGACGTCGAGGGCAAACCGGTGATGCCGACGCCATACATCACCAACGCCGCCGGCTTCACCATCCATTCGGCGCTGCACATGGCACGTGACGATGCGTTCGCGGTGATGCACCTCCACACCCCGGCTGGGCAGGCGGTCGCGGCGCAGGCGGAAGGGTTGATGCCGCTCACCCAGACCGCGATGCTGATTCGCGGCGAGGTGGCTTATCACGAGTTCGAAGGCGTCGCGCTCGACCTGGAGGAGCGCGAGCGTCTCGTCGCCGACCTCGGTACCAAGGACGCGATGATCCTGCGCAACCATGGCACGCTGACTGTCGGCAAGAACGTCGGCCAATGCTTCATCAAGATGTATTTCCTCGAGCGTGCGTGCGAGGCGCAGATCATGGCGCTGTCGGGCGGCGTCGCGAACCTTTACCACCCGCCGCAGGGGTCGCCAGAAAAGACCGCGGGCCAAGGCAAGAACGGGCTCGACGTCGTCGCCGACCGCCTCGCATGGCCCGCGCTGCTGCGGAAGATGGACCGGCTTGACCCGAGCTTCCGGAACTAGGCGTTCGGCGGCGGCAGGGCGGGTGTGCGCGCCGCGGCGCGTTGCGCTTCGGAGATGATGACCTCGAGTCGGATGACGCGCTCGGTTAGACTGTCCTGCCGGGCCTCGAGCTTTGCGTAGTCCGCGGTGAGCTGATCGACCTTGTACTGCAGCAACAGGAGGTTACGCGTACCGCTCAGAATATTGTCGATGATGCTCAAGCGTTGGCTCTGAATAAATCGGCGACGCGGTCGAGGTTCATCCCGGCAATTTCGCGCATCACGCGTACACGGATTTCATCCTCCCGCGCAGGATCGAGCGCGCGGTCGATCCGGGCGATCGTTGCGTCGAGTTGCGCATTCATCGTCCGCGTCGCCGAGTTGAGCAACTCGGCATAGGTTTCGAGCTGGACCATGACCTCCGGCGTCAGCTCGACCTCCTCGTACATCTCGTACGCCGACACCGCGCGCTTGATATATTCGCCCGTGCTGATCTTCGCGGCAGAGGCATGTGACTGCAACGCGGCCTTCTCGGCTGGATCGAACAGGACGGTGACGCGGGCGGTGGCGGCCATCGATCGTTCCTTATCATCTTCCTTATCATGATAAGCCGCCCGCTGGTTTCCTACAAGCTAGCGACGCCCCGGTACGAACGGGGCAAGCGCGAGCCACAGCCAGCCGAGCAGCATTGCCGATCCGCCGATCGGGGTAATCGCCCCGAACCAGCGCGGAGCCCCGAGCGCGAGGCCGTCGAGCGTGGCGGCAAAGATCAGGCTGCCGATCAGCAGCGCCCACGCACCGCCGCGCACCGCCGGGGTATCGCGCCAGCCGAGCAGCGCGAACACCGCGATCGCATGGGGAAGCTGAAACTGGACCCCGGTCTGGAGCCAGCCCTTTGCCAGTGGGTCGGTGACGCCGTGGACCGCCGCCGCGCCGACCGCGATCGACAGGCACGCGCTCAACGCAGCAAGCGACGGGAGGTAGCGCGCGGTCAATTGCTCGCCCGCATCAACTCGCGCGAAATCACCACGCGCATGATTTCGTTGGTGCCCTCGAGGATCTGGTGGACGCGGAGGTCGCGGAACAGGCGCTCGACGGGGTAATCCATCAGGTAACCGTAGCCGCCGTGGAGCTGGAGCGCGCGGTCGACCACCGCCATGCCGGTGTCGGTCGCCAGCCGCTTCGCCATCGCCGCGAAGCGCGTCTTGTCGGGGGCGTTGTCCTCGACCCGTGCAGCGGCAGCGTAGAGCAGCATCCGCGCCGCCTGCAGCTCGGTCTCCATGTCGGCAAGCTTGAACTGGGTCGCCTGGAAATCGGCGATCGCCTTGCCGAACTGCGACCGCCCGCGGGTGTAGGCGACCGCCTCGTCGAGCGCACGCTGCGCCCCGCCGAGCGAGCACGCGCCGATGTTGAGCCGCCCGCCATCGAGCCCGGTCATGGCGATAGAAAAGCCCTGCCCCTCATCGCCGACACGATTCGCCACCGGCACGCGCACCGCATCGAAGTTGACCTGCGCCGTCGGCTGGCTGTGCCACCCCAATTTGCGTTCGGGTGCCCCGAAGCTGACCCCTGGCATGTCCTTGTCGATGACGAGGCAGGAGATGCCCTTCGGTCCGTCGACGCCGGTGCGGACCATCGTCACATAGACGTCGTTGACCCCGCCGCCCGAGATGAACGCCTTGCTCCCTGTCACGATGTAGTCATCGCCGTCACGCACTGCGCGCGTCCGCAGCGCGGCGGCGTCGGAGCCCGACCCCGGCTCGGTCAGGCAATAGCTGGCGATCTTGTCCATCGGCACCAGCGCGGGCAAATAGCGCGCCTTCAGGTCCGCCGTGCCGAAGCTGTCGATCATCCACGACGCCATGTTGTGGATCGAGATGAACGCGCTGGTCGACGGGCAGCCGTACGCCATCGCTTCCATGATCAACGCCGCCTCGATCCGCCCGAGTCCGATGCCACCGCTCGCCTCCGAGACATAGATCGCGCCGAAGCCGAGCGCGCCCGCCGCACGAATCGTGTCGATCGGAAAGACGTGGTGTTCGTCCCAATGGCTCGCATTGGGGGTGATCTCGCTCGCGGTGAAGCGGCGCGCGACCTCCTGGATTTCGCGCTGGTCGTCGGTCAGGTCGAACTGCATGCAAAAGGCTCCGTCGGGAGCGCTGCCCTAGCAGACGGTCGACCGGCCGCCAATTATCGGGCATGCCGCAGGCGATGACTTCCACCCAGATCGTCGATGCCCTCACCGCCATCCACGCCACCTCGGTCGCCGCGCTCCGCGCCGCGCTCGGGGCATACCTCCGCGACGGCACTCCGCCCGACCCGGCGGCGCGCGCGGCGGGGGCGTTCGCCTACCCCGAACTGCGGCTGCGCTACCATGGCGGCGGCGCGCCTCGGCTGATCCGCGCTTATGCCCGCGTCACCGTGCCCGGCGATTATGCGACGACGGTGACCCACCCCGAGCTGTATCGCGACTATCTCGTCGAACAGCTCGATCTGCTCACCGCCGACTTCGGAGTCGAGATCGAGGTGGCGCGCTCGGGGGTCGAGATTCCCTACCCGTACGTTCTCGACGGCGCCGACGACCTGCGGCTCGACACCGTCGCCGCCGCCGACCTCGCGCGCTTCTTCCCGACGACCGAGCTGACGCATATCGGCGACGAACTGCCCGACGGGCTGTGGGACCTATCGCTCAACGCGACGCGTCCGCTCGCCTTGTTCGACGCGCCGCGCACCGACTTCAGCCTCGCCCGGCTCAAGCACTACACCGGCACGCCCGCTGCCGACGTCCAGCAATATGTCCTGCTGACCAACTACCACCGCTATGTCGACGAGTTCGTCCAATGGGCGTGCCGCCAGTTGCAGGGCGACACGATTTACACCAGCCTGTCGTGCAGCGGCGGGACCGTCATCGGCCGGGATGATCCCGACCCGGCGCGGGCGATAGCCGACGGCGCGTGGCGGCGCCACCAGATGCCGGCATATCACCTGACCGCTCCCGGACGCGCAGGCATCACCCTCGTCAACATCGGCGTCGGCCCGGCGAATGCCAAGACGATCACCGACCATCTCGCGGTGCTGCGTCCCGAGGCGTGGCTGATGATCGGGCATTGCGGCGGGTTGCGCCCAAGCCAGGCGATCGGCGACTATGTGTTGGCGCACGCCTATCTACGCGACGACCATGTCCTCGACGACGTTTTGCCTCCCGAAATTCCCATCCCGCCGATTGCCGAGGTCCAGCAAGCGCTTCAGCAGGCGACCGAGGCGATCACTGGCTTGCATGGGGAGGCGGTCAAGCCGCGGCTGCGGACCGGAACGGTCGTGACGACCGACGACCGTAACTGGGAGTTGCGCTTCAGCCGCACCGCGCTGCGCTTCAACCAGTCGCGCGCGGTCGCGGTCGATATGGAATCGGCGACGATTGCGGCGCAGGGCTATCGCTTCCGCGTTCCGTACGGGACGTTGCTGTGCGTGTCGGACAAGCCGCTGCACGGCGAGATCAAGCTGCCGGGGCAGGCGAACCGCTTTTACGAGGGCGCGATTTCCGAACACCTGCAGATCGGGATCGCGGCGATCGACCGGCTGCGCGCGGCGGGGGACCGGTTGCATTCGCGGAAGCTAAGAGCGTTCGACGAGCCGCCTTTCCGCTGAAGCGCGGCAAGCGATAAGCGGAAAACGCCCTTCGCGTTTGCCGCTTATCGCGCGACTCGCGCGAAGCCGGCCGGCGGGTCGGCGAACCTTTATCGCCGAACCCGACCGACGGCGCGGCTTTGCCGCGACGCCCTCCAAAGCTTAAGTTCAAAATAAGTTCACACAAACGCATGTGGTTCTTCGCGCTGCACCGGCTGTGGAATCATTGGAGCCAGCCCTCTCGACGGGACCAACAATGAGAATGAACGCGGAGTTGCCCGGTGGCGACTCGAGTGTTTGACGGTACGCCGGGTACGGGGGTGTAGGACAGAAGAGATCGCGGGCGGGCGCGGGCAAAGCCCCCGCCTTCGTCGGACAGGTTCGGCGGCTTTAGGCCGCCGCCCCGCCGGCCGGGCGCTTTCGCGAGTCCGCCGCTGCTCACAGACGCGAAGGGCGTCCGCTTCGCTGCGCATGGCCGCTAAAGCTTGACCACCATCTTCCCCGTATTCCCCCCGGTGAACAGCCCCATGAATGCCGCTGGGGCTTGGTCGATGCCCTCCATCACCGTCTCCTCCGACTTGATCCGGCCTTCGGCGATCCAGCCGCCCATCTCGGTCATGAACTGGTCGCGCAAGCTGGCAAAGTCGCTGACGATGAAGCCCTGAATCTTGAGTCGCTTGCCGACCACCAGGATCATGTTACGCGGCCCCGGCACGACTTCGGTGGCATTATACTGCGCGATCATCCCGCATTCGGCGAAGCGCGCGAACGGGTTGGCCAATTCGATCGCGACCTCGAGGTGCTCGCCGCCGACGTTGTCGAAATACACGTCGATGCCCTTCGGCGCTGCCGATCGGACGGCGTCGAGCAAATTGCCGGTCTTGTAATTGATCGCGTGGTCGACGCCGAGCGACCGCAGCCAGTCGCACTTTTCCGCGCTGCCCGCAGTGGCAATCACCGTGCAGCCCTTGAGCTTGGCGATCTGCGCGACGACCGAGCCGACCGCGCCCGCACCCCCGCTGACGAACACGGTTTCACCCGGCTTCGGCGCACCGATCTGAAGCAGCCCGGCGTACGCTGTCATCCCCGGCATACCGAGGACGCCGAGGAATGCGCTGGGGCTGATCCCGGCCAACGTCGGTAATTTATCGAACATTCCGGGCATGGCGGCAAAGACCGTCGGGTCGACGACGAATTCCTCGCGCCAGCCAAGCATCGACGTCACCATATCGCCGACCGCGTAGCCGTCGGCGTGGCTCTCGACGATTTCGCCGATCGCGTGGCCCTGGAGCGGCTGGCCGATCTGGAACGGCGGGACATAGCTCGGGCGGTCGTACATCCGTCCGCGCATATACGGATCGACCGACATGAAGCGGTTGCGAACGCGGATCTGCCCGGCGGTCGGTGCGGAGAGATCGACGGTGGCGACCTCGAAATTGTCGGCGACAGGCATCCCCTCGGGACGGCTCATCAAGCGTACTTCACGGCTCGTCGTCATGCTCGAACTCCCCACGGTGCGTTTGGTTGACGTATCGGGCAACCGGGCGGCGCTGTCGAGGCGTCGTCGGTCCGCCCGTCAGATTTGGAAGGGAATTTCGCCCAGCGCGTCGGGGACGAACACCGATCCGGGGCGGAACAGCTTGTCGAGCCCGGACATCTGGTCGCCGCTGCACAATTGCTCCTCGAGCCGTTCGGCGTCGCGGCGGCGGAATTCGGCTTCGATCGCGACGATCGTCTCGGGATCGGTGTCGAGCAGCGCCAGCGCTTCGCGGCCGAGCGCGATCGACCCATCGAAGACCTCGCGCACCGTCGCGTCGACATTCGCCCGGGTCAGCGCGAGCAGGTGGATCCGGTCAAAGGCGCGCGCGAGGATCTTCAGGTGCGGAAACGCCGCGCGGATCGGTTCGAGCGTGGCTTCGGGCGGCCACGCGCCGTCATTCGCCAACACGAGCAGTTGCGCCCCCTCGGCCCCGGCAGCGCGAAGGACGTCGACCCGCCGACCGTCGCCGAAATAGACGCGGTTGCCGAACAGGTTGCTGACGTCGATCAGTTCGGGGTCGAGGTCGATCGCGATAACCTCGACGCCGCGCGCGAGCAGCATCTGGGCGACGCCCTGCCCGAACCGCCCCGCGCCGACGAGCATGACCCGCGCGTCGGCGTCGCGGTGGACGACCTTGTCGGGGCCGTCGAGATCGGTGCGCTTCGGCGCGGCGCGGTTGAACACCGCGGCGAACTTCGCGGCGAACGGGGTCAGCACCATCGACACAGTCACCACCGCGCCGAACAGGTTCGCCGCCGAGGCATCGATCAGCAGCCCGCGCTGCGCCTGCGCAAAGAGGACGAAGCCGAACTCGCCGCCCTGCGCGAGGAGCAGGCCCATCTGCAGCGCACGGATCCAGCCGGTGCCGAACAGCCGCGCGAGCCCGCCGATGACGACGGTCTTGGTCGCCATCAGCGCCGCGACGAGGAGCACGACCATCACCGGATTGTCGCGCAGCACCGTCAGGTCGAGCGTCATCCCGACCGAGACGAAGAACAGCCCGAGAAGCAGCCCGCGGAACGGCTCGATGTCGGCCTCGAGCGCGTGGCGGTACGGCGATTCGCTGAGCATCACCCCGGCGACGAACGCGCCGAGCGCCATCGACAGGCCAAGGCTTTGCATCAGCAGCGCCGCGCCGAGGACGGTGAACAAAGCGGCGGCGGCGAATGCCTCGCGCGCGCCGAGCCGCCCGATCAGCTTGAACAGCGGGTTCATCAAATAGCGCCCGGCCAGCACCAGCCCGGCGAGCGCAGCGACGGTCAGCGCGGCGGTCTGCCAGCCGGGCCGCGCGGTCGGGTCGGGCAGTCGCGACAGCGCGCCGACGACGGTCAGCAGCGGGACGATCGCGATGTCCTGGAACAGCAGGATCGCGAAGATGCGTTCGCCGAACGGGGTGTCGGTCAGCTGGCGTTCGGCGAGGAGCTGCATGACGAGCGCGGTCGACGACAGGCCGAGCGGCAGCCCGACGACGAGCGCCGCCTGCCACGACAGGCCGGTGACCCCGAGCAGGACGCCGGTCAGCGCTAGCCCGCACAGCGTCACCTGCAGGAAACCAAGTCCGAAGATGTCGCGCCGTAACGCCCACAGCCGCGACGGCTTGAGTTCGAGCCCGATAACGAACAGCAGCAGGACGATGCCGTATTCAGCGATCTGGCCGATGCCATTGGTGTCGGTGACGAGGCCGAGAAGTCCGGGGCCGATCAGGATGCCGGCGGCGAGATACCCAAGGACCGCGCCGAGTTTGAGCTTGGCGAACAGCGGCACGAGGATGACGACCGCAGCGAGATAGACGACCGCGTCGCGGAGCGCGGACGTATCGTGCATCACGCGGGGGTCAGCGCGATGGTGCCGACCGCGGCCTGATCCGCCGCCTGTGCCGCCGCCTGGAAGGCGAGCAGGATCGAGCCGTGACGCGCCTTGTGCGGCCGCGCCGGGGCGAACAGCTCGAGACCGGGCCATTCGCCCGGCGCCTCCGCGTCACCTTTAAGGTATGCAGCGAGCGCATCGCGCGCGGTGGCGATCTCGGCGCGGGTTCGCCCGGTGATGTGCGTCCCGAGCAGCGACGCCGAGGCCTGCCCCAGCGCGCACGCCCGGACCTCCTGCCCGAAGCGCACGACGCGGCCGGCATCGTCGAGGTCGAGGTCGACGGTCACCCGGCTGCCGCAGATCGGCGACACCCGGACGACGCTCGCCTGCGGTGCGTCGAGGCGCACGGCATGCGGGATCGATGCGGCGAGGCGCAGAATTTGCGTGTTGTACAGGGTCTCGCTCATGCCAGCCGATATAGGCGATGGCATCGCCGCCGCCAAACCCGCGGCCGCGCTATTACTATGTTTTGCGGTGCCGCCTCTTGGCACAGGTGGCGAGTGCCCGGCCCGAATTGCGACCGCTTGATCCTGCCCCGACAGGCAGTGGCGTTTGTACGGTTTCGCCTTTAGCTTGCATTGACATACCCACCCGTCTTCGCTTAAGGTGTGTCGGTCGACTGATGACAAGGAGCGCGATTAGCGCTTCGCCAAGTTCGACGCGGGGGGAGAAGCAAATGCGGTTACTTTATACGGTCTCGATGCTCGCTATCGGTGCAGCGGCGCTTGCCTCGTCACCGTTGGCCGCGCAGGTAGCGACCGCAGGTCCAGCCGCCGTACCCGAAAGTGAAGCACTCGAAACGATCGTTGTGACCGCGCAAAAGCGCGAAGAGAATGTCCAGAAGGCTGCATTGTCGATTACCGCCCTTTCAGGCGCAAATATCGAGAAGCAAAAAATCTTGTCCCTAGCCGATCTTGCCAGCAGCATTACAGGCATTTCATTTACCTCGAATTCGCCGCAGTCGAACGAGATCAATATTCGCGGTGTCGTCAATACGCGCTTGAGCTCGCCGACTGCCGATCAATCGGTTTCAACCTTCGTCGACGATGTCTATGTCAGCCGTTCGGGCAATCTCAACACGTCGTTCTATGACCTCGCGCGGATCGAAGTCCTGCGCGGGCCGCAGGGCGTGCTGCTCGGCAAGAATGTCGCCGGCGGCGCGATCAATATTCTGTCGGCGCCCGCATCGTTCGATACATCGGCGCGGATTTCGCTGGCGTACGGTAATTACGATCTGAAGCAGACCAGCGGTTATGCAACCGGCGCAATCACCGACACGCTCGCCGCGCGCTTCTCGTTCCAGACGATCAACCACTCGGGCTATGCCCGCGACGTCATTCATAATGTCGACCTCGAAAACCTCGATTCGGTCCAGTTCCGCGGTCAGCTGTTGTACAAGCCGAAGGACTCTGACTTCACCGCGTCGCTCATCGTCGACTATTCGAAGGACACCAGCGACGGCATCAACCGCGTCGGCGTCCCCGACCCGGTTCTGACGGGTGTCCGGCCGTGGTCGACCGGGCGTGCACTGATCGCCGCGCTGCGTCCGGGCGGACTATCGGTCCGCCAGAGCCTGCCCGACTGGCCGACCTTCGCCGGCGATGCCTCGCCGAGCCCGCAATATGTCCGGCACAAGAATGCGAGCTATATCCTCCGCCTCGAAAAGGATGTCGCCGAAGACATCCGCCTGACGAGCATCAGCGGCTTTCGCGATGGCCGCGCGTATACGCTCTACGATCAGACCGGCCTCGGGCCGACGAATCCGTACAACGTCATCACCACATTGCTGTTCGCCGAGCCGGTCAACTTCATCGAGGACGACCACCAGTTTTCGCAGGAACTCCGCCTGACGTCGAACTATGCCGACAGCCGCTTCGACTGGATCGTCGGGGCCTATTACCTCCACAACAAGGTTCACGTCTTCGCGCGCTTCTGGGGCGAGACGCCGTTCCAGCCGGGTGGACGCCCGCCGTTCGCGCTCGCCTCGCTGTCGGGTGAATCACATTGGGACGACGCCGCGCTCAACCAGGACATCGCCGGTTTCGCGCAGGTCGGGTTCAAGATCACGCCGCGGCTCAAGCTTGAGGCGGGGGTTCGCTACACGTACGACAAGAAGGACGGTACCCAGACCGGTACCGTCATCGCGACCGGCGACCGCTTCGTGCCGACCGACCCGACGCCGCTGACCCCGCTGACCGCAAACCCGGGCTTCACCACGCCGTACGGCAAGCATTGGCAGCGGACGACGCCGCAGGCGACGCTGACGTGGACCCCGGCCGACGGCATCCTCGCGTATGCGACGATCTCGACCGGCTTCAAGGGCGGTGGCTTCCAGAACGACGCGCCGAATGCCTTCGCCGCGCGAACCCCGTACGACCCCGAAACCGTGACCAACTACGAAGCCGGGTTCAAGACTGAATTCTGGCAGCATCGCGTCCGCGTCAACGCCGCGTTCTTCTATGAGAAATACAAGAACTTGCAGGTCCAGCAGACCAGCGCGTCGTGCCTGTGCAACATCATCAACAACGCCTCGTCGGCGACGATCAAGGGCATCGAAGGTGAAATCCAGGTCGCACCGGTGTCGTGGTTCCGGATCTTCGGCACCGGCGACGTGCTCGACTCGCGCTACGACCAATTCGTCGACACCAACGGCGTCAACAACACCGGGCACTTCCTCCAGCGGACGCCGACGTGGCAGGCTTCGCTCGGCGTCGAGGCTACGACCTCGCTCGGCAGCTGGGACCGGGCGCTGTCGGGGCGGGTGACGTACCGCTACCAGGGCAAGATGTACTGGGCTCCCGACAATTTTAATTGGGAAAATCCGTACGGCCTGATCGATGCGAGGGTGTCGCTCAAGCTGCCCCACCGTGACTGGACGGTCTCGGTCTATGGCCGGAACATCGCCGACAAGCTGTATCGGACGAACATCATCGCGTTCTTCGGTGACCAGGTCTCGACCTACGCCCCGCCGCGGACGTACGGAATCGAGCTGAGCGCAGGCTTCTAGGGGGGGCAGCGCGCTACGGCTTGGCCTGCGCCACCCACGGTGATCCGGGGGTGGCGTAGTCGCTGCGGAACCAGCGCGGGTAGCCGTGGATCGTCTGGCCGCCGTCGACGAGGATCTCGGCCCCGGTGATGTAGCCGGCGGCATCGCTCAGCAGGAACGCGGCGAGCGCGGCGACGTCACCGGGCGCGCCGAGCCGCCCTGCTGGGGTTTCCGCCAGGACATCGGCGCGGGTCGCCGCGTCTTCGAGCAGCGACCGCGTCATCGACGTTTCGATCACACCCGGCAACACCGTGTTGACCCGAATGCGGTGGACGCCAAGTTCGGACGCAAGCGATCGCGCGAGCATCGCCAGCCCCGCCTTCGACGCGGCATAGGCACCGAGCAAGTCGCAGACATGGTTCGCCGCGGTCGAGGCATTGATCACGATCGCGCCACCGCTGCCGCCCGCGATCATCGCCCGCGCCGCGCCCGTCGCGATCAGGAACCCGCCGTTCAAATTGACGTCGACGTGCCGCCGCCACTGGGCATAGTCCATCTCGACGAGCGCACCGTAGCGGCCGAACCCGGCGTTGACGAACGCGCCGTCGAGGCATCCCCAATTGGCGATTGCCGCGAACATCGCCGCGACTGCATCGGGGTCTGTCTGGTCGCACGCGTGGGCGAGCACGTCGCCGCCGATCATCGCCGCGACCGCGCTTAGCTCGTCGGCGCGGCGGTCGGTGACGACGACGCGCGCGCCCTCGGCGGCGAAGTGGCGCGCGGCGGCGGCGCCGATATCGCCCGCGGCGCCGGTGACGAGGATCGTCCGGCCGTGGAGGATCGCGGTCATCGCGCGGCCGGATTGAGCGACTTGGCCATCGCCTTGGCGAGCCCCGACGGATCGCGCGCGAGATGGGCGCGGACCGAGACCGCATGCACGTCGGTATCGTGCTCGGGAATATTGTGGCGCGCGGCGAGCAGCCCGGCCTTGCCGATGTCGCGCGGGCTGGTCTTTTCGACCCAGGTGACATGCGCCGCCATCCTTGTGTCGACCGAGCCGACGATCAGCGCGGCGACATGCGTGCCCTGCGGCGCGAGTTCGGCGCGCAGGCAATCCGACGCGGCGCGCGCGGCGAACTTCGACGGGCTGTAGCCGCCCATGTTCGGCACGGCGACGATGCCGCCCGCCGACAGCACGTTGACCACCGCGCCGCCGCCGTTCGCCTTGAGGATCGGCGCGAACGCCCGGACCATCGCGACCATCCCGAGATAGTTGGTCGCAATCTCGGCGCGCATCGCGGTCATGTCGGGTGCGCTGAGCAGGGTCGTCATGCCGAATGCGCCGGCGTTGTTGATTAGCAGGTCGACGTCGGGGCACGCCGCCGCAGCCGCTGCGACCGCGGCATCGTCGGTGACGTCGAGCTCGATCGCGACCAGCCGCGGGTCGCGCGCCGCCGCCGCCTGTGCGTCAGCGAGCGAGCGCGCGGCGACATAGACGCGGCGCGCGTTCTGCGCGAGCAGCTCGTCGACGAAGCCCTCGCCGATACCGCGGTTGCCGCCGGTGACGATCGCAGTACAGCCGTCGATGTTCATGGGATCAGGCTTCCTTGGTCAGGTGGGAGTAGAAATCGGTGAAGGCCGCCTCGCCGCCGTCGAAGCCCGGGGCGGGCGGGGGTGGCGGTGCGGCGGCGAGGGCTTCGGGGGTCGCGGCGTCGGCCATCGCGCCCTCGATGGCCAGGGCACGGCGAACGAGATTGCCGCCGGTCACCCAGATTTCGCCGGTCGCTGTGCAGGCGCTGCTCGTGAGCCAAACGGCTGCGGCGGCGGCTTTATCAGGGGCGAGGCGCGGATCGACGGTGACCCCGGGTGCCGCGGTCATCGCCGTTGCGGCGTACGGGCACAGGACATTGACTCCGATCCCGGCGCGACGCTGCTCGTGCGCGAGACTGAGCGCATAGGCGGTGATCGCGCCCTTCGATGCGGCATACGCCGACCGCCCGCGGACCCCATACAGGCCGCCGGTCGACGAGACGAACAGGATGCGCCCCGATGGCGACGCCGCGATATGCGGGAGCGCGGCGTCGATTAGCGCGGTATTGGCGAAAAAGTTGATCGCCATGACCTCCGCCAGCGCGTCGGCTGGCAGGGCAGGGATCTTTGCGGCCGGGCCGGTGATTCCCGCATTGAGGATTAGCGCGTCGATCCGCCCGAACGCCGCGAGCGCGGCCGCGACGATCACCACCGCCGCCCCCGGTGCATCGACAGCGTGGAGATCGGCGACCGCGTCGCCGCCATCGGCACGCAACGCCGTGGCAAGCGTCTCCGCAGATGATGCGCCATTGCCGTGATGACGGTTGTTGACGACAACCCGCGCGCCGCGTGCCGCCCACCCTCGCGCGAAGGCCGCACCGAGGCCCTTCCCAGCACCGGTGACGACGACCACCCGTCCGGTATCGCCGTTGAAATCGGTGCTGGAAGATGCCGCCATGCCGCGACCCTAAACCTGTCGGTATGGTAGTGAAAGTCTAAACCGTCGCTTCGACCGCGATGTCTGCCGCTCGCCTCGTCACGGTGAAGGTCACGTCGTGCGCGACGACCGGCTCGTGACATGCGGAGCAGGTGACGACGGTGCCAAGCTCATGGCCGCACGGCTTGTGGGTCAGCCGCACCGGGGGACCCTCGGGCGAGCAATAATATTTGTCGCCCCACTGGAGCAGGAGCAGCAGCGCCGGATAATAATCGACGCCCTTGCGGGTGACGCGATATTCCGACCGCGCCGGGCCGGCGGCGTATTGATGCTGGCGGATGATCCCCGCGCTGGTCAGCCACGCGAGTCGTTCGGCGAGGATGTTGGTGGCGATCGCGGTGTCGCGGCGAATTTCGTCGAAGCGGCGGATACCGGTGAAGATCGACCGCATGATCAGGCTCGCCCAGCGGTCGCCCATCAATTGCGCGGCATCCTCGAGCAGCGATGTCGCGACGCCGCTGCTCGCGCGCTGCTGGCGGCGGCGGCTGTAGATCGGCGCCATCCAGCCGACGCCGGGGCCTTCGATCCAGTCGACATCGGGGGCGACGACCTCGGCATGGCAATGCTTGCAGCTCGGCACCGGCTGGAACACCGCGCCGCATTTGCTGTGGGTCAGCTCGACGCGGATCTTGTCGGTATCGGACCGCCACAGGCTTTCCCAGCGCAGCAGCATCAGCGCGGTCGGATACAGGTCGTGACCCTTGGCGGTCAGGGTGTAGTCGAAGCGCGGCGGGCTCGTCGAATACGGCGTCTTGGTGAAGATGCCCGCCTCGATCAGCCGCTTGAGCCGATCGCTGAGCAGCGCCTTGAGCAGCCCGGTCATCCGCCAGAAATCGTCGAAACGCCGAGCGCCGAGCCAGCTCGCCTCGATGATCAGCAGCGATGGTGTGTCGCCGACGGTCTCGAGCGCGCGCCAGATCGAGCAGGTGCGGATGAGGTTGGTCGCTTGCATTGTCGCAGCGACCATAGCCTATGGCAGGGCGACGCGTCGAGACGCGTAACCCTCAGTGCGTCGTCGGCGCCGGGTGGAAATCTTTCTCGAGCCCCATCGCCGCGACGAGTTCGGCGCGGTCGTAATATTCGCGCCACGCCTTGATCTTGTCGCCCTCGACTTCGAGGACGCCGACGACCGGAACCTTGCCGGCATGGCCATTGAAGACGAACTCGTCGGTCCGCTCGATGAAGACCGTGTTGCCGGTGACCGCGATGTTATGAATGTTGAGGGTAATCGACTCGGTCCCGGCACCGAGCAGGTCGATCCGCTTGCCGATCGCTTCCTTGCCGACGATAGGTTCGAGCATCATCGAATGGAGGACGCCGTCGTCGGTGAACAGGTCGGTCACCTTCTTCCAGTCGCGGTGATCCCACGCATCGATCATCGTCTGGACGACAGTCTTCGGGTCGCTGTGCATCATGGGCTCCTTCGCGGCGAGAGAGGCGGCGGGGAGCACGAGCGCAAGTGCAATCAGCAACGAACGTAACATCGATCTATCCCCCCATAGGTATGTTTATGAAAGAACCTATGAGCGACTCGGTGACGCGCCGTCAAGACTAACTTGCACAATCGAACCGGTTGAATTACGCCTGTTCACATGCAGATCGAACGCCTCCCGCCCGTCGTGGCGTCGCTCCGGCCGAGCAACCATCCATATTTGAACGGCGCGTGGACGCCGCAGCACGAGGAGGTCACCGCAGTCGACCTCGACGTCATTTCGGGAGCGATCCCGACCGACATCGACGGCATCTATCTGCGCAATACGGAGAACCAGCTCCACCAGCCGCTCGGCCGCTATCATCCGTTCGACGGCGACGGGATGATCCACGCGATCGACTTCAGCAACGGCTCGGCAACATACCGCAATCGCTGGGTGCGGACGCGGTGCTTCGCCGCCGAGCAGGACGCCGGCGGGTCGCTGTGGGGCGGGCTGATGGACGGGACCGGCGTCTCGCTCCGCCCGGGCTTCGGCGCGCACGGCCGCCTCAAGGATTCGTCGAGCACCGACATCATCGTCCACGCCGGCAAGGCGATCTCGACCTTCTACCAGTGCGGCGAGGGCTATGTCCTCGATCCCGAGACGCTCGACCAGTCGGGCCTTGCACCGTGGGTCCCGCTCGACGGCATCTCGGCGCACCCCAAGGTCGACGACCACACCGGCGAACTGATGTTCTTCAACTACTCGAAGCACGCGCCGTACATGCATTACGGTGTCGTCGATGCGCAGGGCCAGCTGACGACGTACCAGCCGGTGCCGCTGCCCGGGCCGCGGCTGCCGCACGACATGATCTTTTCCGAACATTGGTCGATCCTCAACGACCTGCCGGTGTTCTGGGATGCCGAATTGCTCAAGCGCGATGTCCATGCGGTTCGTTTCCATCGCGACATTCCGGCACGCTTCGCGCTGGTCCCGCGTCACGGCGGCGAGGTCCGCTGGTTCGAAGCCGCGCCGACCTATGTCCTCCATTTCCTCAACGCCTACGAGGAGGGGGACGAGGTCATCGTCGACGGCTATTTCCAGGAGAATCCGACCCCCGGCCCGGTCGCGAACGACGACGGCTATGGCCACCTGATGGCGCACGTCGACGAGCATAGCTTCAAGCCGACGCTCCATCGCTGGCGCTTCAATCTCACCGACGGGTCTACCCGCGAGGAGCGCCTCGACGAGCGCCTGCTCGAATTCGGCACGATCAACCAGGCGTACGCCGGGCATAAGTACCGCTATGCGTACAGCACGACGACCAAGCCCGGCTGGTTCTTGTTCAACGGCTTCGTCAAGCACGACATGCTGACCGGCGAGTCGACGGTGTTGCAGCTCGACGAGGGTCGCTACGCGAGCGAGGCACCGTTCGCCCCGCGCGTCGGTGCGATCGACGAGGACGACGGTTATCTCGTCAGCTTCATCATCGACGAGAATCGCGGCACGTCGGAGTGCATCCTGATCGATTGCAAGGACTTCGCTGCCGGTCCGGTCTGCCGGATCGCGCTGCCGCACAAGATTTCAAGCGGCACCCACGCGCATTGGGCCGACCGCCGGGTCCTCCGCCAAGCCTAGAGCCTGGCGAGGACGAGCGAGCGCAAGTCGCTCCGGACGACCTTGTTCATCGCGTTGCGCGGCAGCCGGTCGACGACAAAGATGCGCTCAGGGCGCTTAAACACCGCGACATCGTGCGCGCGCGCCATCCACGCGACGACGTCGGCGAGGGTCGGGGTTTCGCTGCCCTTCGGCACGACCGCCACCGCGACGCGCTCGCCGAGCCGGTCGTCGGGGATGCCGACCGTCGCGGCTTCGGCGAGCAGCGGCATGCCGACGAGCAGGTCGTCGAGTTCTGCGGGCGATATATTGACGCCGCCACGGACGATGATCTCCTTCGACCGCCCGACGAAGCGGTAGAACCGCGCAAGCGCTCCGTCGCCGGCGATCTCGAACAGGTCGCCGGTGCGGAAGTCACCGTGCTCGTCGAACGCCGCTGCGGTCAGCTCGGGCGCGCGCCAATAGCCGCCGAAGACATTGCCGCCGCCGATCCTCAGCTCCCCAGGCAGCCCGGGAGTCGTGATCGTTGCGCCCGTCACCGGATCGGCGAGCCGCGTCCGCATCACGCTCGGCGTCAGCCCCGGCCACTCGACGCCCTCGGCCCCGTAGCGCGGAAAATAACGCGCGCGTTCAGTCGTGTCGGGCACGTCGACGTGGCTCGAAAACAGCGACGCGCCCTCGTTCGAGCCGAAGATATTGCAGATCTGGATATTGTGGCGGGTTAGCCAGCCGTCGATCAGCCATGGCGACAGCGGCGCCGACCCCGACCCGATCGCGCGCAGCGAGGCGATCGCCCCGCCGGTTATCAGTCCCGGTTGATTCAGCAGCGCGGTCAGCACCGCCGGCGGCGCGATCGTGTAGGTCACGCCCTCGCTCGCGATCTGGCCGAGGAAGATGCCGAGGTCGAACGGGTGGTGCAGCACCAGACGCCCGCCGAGCAGCAGCCACGGCAGCACCAGCCCGCCGATCGAGCCGATGTTGACCAGCGGGAATGGGTTGAGGAGGACGTCGCCCGCGACCATTCCGGTCGCTTCGGCGACGACGCGCGCATTGAGCAGCCAGTGATTATGGTCGCGGGGCACGCCCTTCGGCCGCGACTCGGTTCCCGAGGTCCAGCAGATCGTCAGGACTTCGGCCGCATCGGTCGGATGATCTGCGACGTATGGCGCGACCGTTGCATGATCGGCGGCCGCCGCGAGTGCGCCGATGTCGGTGACGACGCGCATGTCCAGAACGTCGGCCGCCAGCCGCGCCGCCAGCCCCACATGATCGTATCCGGCGAAGGTCGTTACGGTAATGAAAGCGCGCGGGGTGGTCTGGGCGAGGATGTAGGCAAGCTCGTGTTCGCGATATTGCATCACGACGGGCGTGACCATCAGCCCGAGCCGCGCGCTGGCGAGCAGGACGACGACCGCGTCGACCGTGTTCGGCAACTGGACCGCGATGATGTCGTCCTTGACAAGTCCGAGCGCGAGAAACGCCGCCGCCGTCCGCTCGACGCGCTCGACAACCGCGCTCCACGTCAGCCGCTCGGGCATTTTGCCGTCGAGCGCGGTCCGGTTCGGCGGGTCGACCAGCGCCACCGCATCGCCGTCGACAGTGGCGGTGCGCTGGAAAAGGGCGTCGACGGTGATCCCCTGCCACCAACCCCGCGCACTGTAATCGGCGACCCGTTCGGGCGGTGTCAGAAACATCGGCTACTCCCCAGGGTCACTTGCATAAAGTAACTGACACGCCCGAACAAGTCGGTTAGACCCCATTCATGGGGTGGAAGCGAGCATGATCGGCGTCGTTCAATGGGCGACCGGAGCGATGGGGCGGACGTCACTGCGGCGCATCCTCGACCATCCCGGGCTCGATCTGCGCGGGGTCTATGCCTACAATCCCGCGAAGGCCGGGGTCGATGCAGGAACGCTGGTGAAGCGCCCGCCGACCGGGGTCTTCGCCACCGCCGACCGCGCCGCGATCCTTGCGACCGACGCGACCGTCGTCGTCCACACCCCGCGGATCACCTTGCCGTACGACGCGCTCGTCGACGACGTCGTCGCGTTGCTCGAAAGCGGCAAGAACATCGTTTCGACCGCTGGCTTCCATTGGCCCGACGCGCATGGTCCGGCGTACGCCGACCGGTTGCGCGACGCGGCGATCCGCGGTGGCGTCACGCTCGCCGGGGTCGGGGTCAATCCGGGAATGATCGTCGAGCGGATCGCGCTCGCGGCGACGGCGATGTGCGTCGACCTCGACCGGATCATCGTCCGCGAGACCGTCGAGGCGAGCGCGATGGCGTCGCCCGCGTTCGTCTTCGACCTGATGGGGCTCGGCTCCGACCCGGCGGCGGGAGACATCCGCGACGGACCGCTCGGCGACCTGTATTCGACCTTGTTCGGCGAGGTGCTCCATTTTGCGGCGGCGGCGATGGCAACGACGGTCGCGCGGATCGTCCCCGACCACCGGCTAACGCTCGCGCCCCGCGATATCGTCATCGCCGCCGGGACGATCGCGAAGGGCCGGGTCGCGGCAACCGAGTGGCGCTGGACCGCGATCATGGCGAACGGGGTCGAATTCGTCCTCGCTATCCTGTGGACCGCCGACCGCGCGCTCCACGAGGGGCTCGTTCCCGGGCACTGGACGATCGACATCGCCGGGCGCCCGAACATCGCGATAACACTCGATATCGCCGAGGCCGATCCGACGCGCCCGCCGTCGCGCGCGCTGACCGACGCGACGATGGCGGTGGCGATTCGCGCGATTCCCGACGTTGTCGCGGCACCCCCCGGGCTGTTCGCATACCAGCCGACGGCGTGGCGCGCATGACCGCGTATATCCACGACGCGGTCCGCACGCCGCGCGGCCGGGCGCGGCCCGACGGTGGACTCGCGGCGCAAACCCCGCACGGTCTTGTCGCCCACCTCGTCGATGCGCTCGATGCGCGCGGCCGCGATCCGCGCGCGGCGCGGCTGCTCGTGCTCGGCTGCGTCGGCCAGGTCGCGGCGCAGGGCGGGCACATCGCGATGGTCGCCAAGCTCGCCGCCGGGCTCGACCCGGCGACGGCGGCGCACAGCCTCAACAATTTCTGCGCCTCGGGCCTGTCGGCGATCGGCCATGCCGCCGCGGCGGTGGACGCCGGCACGACCCAGTTCGCCCTCGCCGGCGGGGTCGAGATGCTGTCGCGCGTCGCGTTCAAGGCCGACGCCGCCGACTATTATAGCGCGACCGACTTCGCCCCGCCGCTGCGCTACATCCCCGTCGCACTCGCCGCCGACATGCTCGCCGAGGCCGAGGGCATCGACCGCGCGGCGATGGACGCGGTGACGCTCGAGTCGCAAACGCGCGCCGCTGCCGCCGAGGATCGCCCGGCGCTGCTCGCGTCGCGGATCGCGGTTGGCGGGCTCGACTGCGATGAAGCAGTTCGCGCGACAACCGCAGCCAAGCTCGCAGGCATGCCGGCGGCGTTCGCCGGGATCGCCGCCGACTATCGCGGCGTCATCGGTAACGCGCCGGTCGACCATCGGCACACGCTGGCGCACGCCCCGCCGATGACCGACGGCGCGGGGCTCGCGCTGATCGGCCCCGCGAGCGGCAACCCGCGCGCGCGCATCGTCGCCTTCGCCGAGGCGGGCGGGGAGGCGCGGGCATCGCTGCTCGCCGGTTTCGCTGCGATGGACCTCGCGCTGGCCCGCGCCGGGCTCGACCTCGCCGACATCGACCGCATCGAATTCATGGAGGCGTTCGCCGTCACCATCGCCAAGTTCCACCGCGATCGCCGTCCCGACCCGGCGAAGGTCAACGTCGGCGGCGGCCACATTGCCAAGGGCCACCCGATGGGGGCAACCGGCGCAATCCTGTTGTCGACGCTGCTCGATGCGCTCGACGAATGCGGCGGGCGCTTCGGCCTCGTCGTCGCGACCGGCGCGCAGGGCGTCGGGGTCGCGATGATCGTCGAGCGGCTCGCATGATCCGTTGGCCCGGTCTGCGGCTGCCGGTGGTCGTCGCCCCGATGTTTCTCATCTCGGGGCCGGAGATGGTCGTCGCCGCGTGCCGCGCAGGGGTCATCGGTGCGTTCCCGACGCCCAACTGCCGGACCACAGCCGAGGTCGGCGACTGGATGGCACGAATCACCGCGCAACTCGGTACCGGCGATGCGCCATGGGCGGTCAATCTCGTCACGCATTCGACCAACCCCCGCCTCGCCGACGATCTCGCGATGGTCGCGAAATACCGGCCGCCGATCGTCATCACCGCGCTCGGCAGTCCGCGACCTGCGGTCGAGACGGTCCATGCCTATGGCGGCATTGTCCTCGCCGACGTCGTCACCGTCGCGCTCGGGCGCAAGGCCGCAGCGGCGGGAGCCGACGGCCTCGTTTGCGTTTCGGCCGGGGCGGGCGGTCACACCGGAATGCTGTCGCCGTTCGCCTTCGTGTCAGCACTCCGCGCCTTCTTCGACGGACCGATCTGCGTCGGCGGCGGGATCGCCGATGGCGCGGGCATCGCCGGCGCGGTCGCGGCCGGAGCCGACCTCGTCTACATGGGCACCCGCTTCCTCGCTGCCGCCGAGAGCATGGCGGTCCCGGGATATAAGGCGATGGTCGTCGCTTCCGAGCTCGAGGACCTCGTCGTCAGCGCCGCGATCACCGGGACGGCGGCATCGTGGCTGCGGCCGTCGCTCGCTGCGGCAGGCTACGACCCCAACGCGCTCGGCGGACCGGCGCGGCGCGATTACGGCGGCGACCCGGCGAAGAAGTGGCGCGACCTGTGGGCGGCGGGGCAAGGCATCGGCGCCGTTGGCGCGGTCGAGCCGGTCGCCGCGATCGTCGACCAGCTTGAGAATGAATTCCGCATCGCTGCCACTCGGCTCGCCGCGTGGCCCGACTCACCAGTTCGATAAACAACCTTGGGAGACGCACCGTGACCGAACAGGAAATCCTCGACTTCGCCGAAAAATTCGTCGGCGCGATCCAGCGCGGCGATGTCGCCACGGTCCGTGCTTGCTACGCACCCGGCGCCAAGCTGTGGCACAACACCGACCGCGTCGAGCAGACCGTCGACGAGAACATGGCGGTGCTCGACTGGTTCGTCCGGACGCTGCCCGATCGCAACTACCGCGTCGTCCGCCGCGTCGCGCTCGCCGACGGCTTCCTCCAGCAGCACGTCCTCGAGGCGACGCTACCCGACGGCACCGCGTGGTCGATGGATGCGTGCTGCGTCATCAAGATCGAGGACGGCCTGATCACCCGGCTCGACGAGTATCTCGATTCGGCGCAGGGCAAGGCACTGCGCTCGTTCGGACGGTAGCGCGGCCGCCGATGCGGGGGCCGCGGTCCCCGCATCACGCCGCCTTGGGGAACCATGGGACGAACGCCGGGGTGCGGCGGACATAATCGTCGTAGCCCGGCTTCTTGCGCTTCATCCGCCCCTCGATCGTCGGTGCGCCCGACCATTTCATCAGCGTCCACGTCAGCAGCACCGGCCCCGGCAGCGCCCACAGTCCGGTGCCAGTCTCGGCGGCGATCGCGAACAGCCCCCACCACGTTAGCGCATCGCCGAAGTAGTTGGGGTGGCGGGTATAGCGCCACAGGCCGCGGTCCATCACCTGTCCCGCGTTCGCCGGGTTCTTGCGGAAGCGCGTCAGCTGCCAGTCGCCGATGCTTTCGAAGACGATCCCGCACAGCGCCATTCCCGCGCCGATCATCCCAAGCGTCCCGACCGGCGGGCCGCCGTCGACCTGCCCGAGCTGGACCGGCAGACAGACGATGAACAGCATCGGTGCCTGGGTCGCGAAGACGAGGACAAGCGTCGCGCGGGCGAAACCCCAGCCCTTCGCCTCCTGCGCGCGCCCGAGCATGACCTGATAACGGCGGTCGGGGCCATGATCGCGCCACCGCCACAGCATGTATCCGCCGAGGCGCAGCCCCCACACAGCGCACAGGCCGAACAGCAGCGCCTTGCGCGTCGGATCGCCGTCGGCCTGGATGAACGTCGTCCCCGCCATCGCCACCATGCCGAGCGCCCAGACGCTGTCGACCGGTGTCACGTCGCGCGTCTGGAGGCAGATCGCCCAGAGCAGGAGGAACAACAGGATGAGGATCGCGGCGTTCGTCGCCACCAAGGTCAGCGCGGTCATCATAATTTCCTTAGATGACGCCGACGCCGGGTCCCGGCGGCTCGGCGTACAGCGCGGCGACCGCGGGCTGCCGATTGTCGAGGACGGCGCGGCGGTTGATCGTGCCCTTGTCCGAAATCTCGTTGGCGTCGACCGAGGGCGGGGTGTCGAGCAGCAGCACCCGGCGCACCGTCGCCGATCCGCCATGCTGCCCGGCATTGAAGCCGCGCAGCCGCTCGACGACCATGTCGAGGCTCGCACCCGGCGTTCCCCACGCCAGCACGGACAGATAATCGCGGCCATCGTCGGCCAGCACGACCTCGCCGACGAGCCCCGCAAGCGCCTTGAGCAGGCCGTCGCGGAGCTGCCCGCCATAGACCCACGTCCCGTTCGACAGCTTGAATTCCTCGGCAAGCCGTCCAGCGAAGGCGAGGCCCGCCTCAGGTGCCGCTTGGTCATGGAATACCGCAAGGTCGCCGGTGCGGTAGAACCCTTCATCGTCGAACGCCGCTGCGGTCTTGGCCGGATCGTCGAGATAGCCGCGCATCACATTCGGCCCGCGCAGCCGCACCTCGAACCGCTCGTCGTACGGGACCAGCTTGACCTCGAGCCCTGCCGCTGGGAGGCCGATGCCGACCTTGTCGGTCGGGAAATGGATGACCATGCAGCCGGTGACGGTCTCGGTCATTCCGTAGCCGGTCGTCATGTGGATGCGATGCCCGGTCTCGGCGACCGCCATCGCCTGAAGCCGGTCGAGGACGTGCTGCGCGAGCCCCGCGCCGCCGTAGAGCATCAGCCGCAGCTTGCTGAAGAACTGGCGGCGGAGGACCTCGTCGGTCTCCATCGCGTCGACGAGCATCGCATAGCCGAGCGGGACGTTGTTGAAATACGCGACCGGAATCTCGCGCAGGTTGCGGATCGTCGCATCGAACAGCCCCGGCGCGGGCTTTCCCGCATCGACGTACAGCGTGCCGCCCTCAAGCAGGGTCGCGCGCAGGACCGACGCCCCCGCCGCATGATGCCACGGCAGCCAGTCGAGCATCGTCCCGCCCCAGCCCGCCGCCTTGCCGATCGCGAGCAGACCCTGCTGCGTGCACGCGGCGATATTGTCCTGCGTCGTCGGCACGACCTTCGGCAGGCCGGTCGACCCCGAGGTTAGCATGTACGAGGCGACCGCTTGCGGATCGACCGCGGCGAGCGCGGCTTGAACCGCCGGGGTTATGAGGGTCGCGACGACGTCGGCCCAGGCGATCGCGTTCCTGCCGAACAGCGCCGGGTCGGGCGTAATTACGGGGATGTCGCCGCCGACAGCCGCGATCGACGCGGCGAGTGCGGGACTGGCGTCGGTGTAGATCAGCGCCGGATCGGTCTTGGCGATGACGTGGCGCAGCCGCGCGCGGTCTCCGCCCGCCATGCCGTACGCGAGTCCGACCGGGCAATGAATCACCCCGGCGGCGTAGGCGGCGAAGGTAAGGACCGCGGCGGGGAGGGTGTTGCCTGCAATGACGATGATCGCCCGGCCGCGCGGGACATGGTCGAGCAGCCATTGTGTCGCCGCGTCGATGTCGTGCTTGAGCGCGGCATAGCTCGTATGCGCCCATTCCCCGTCAGCCCCGCGAAACGCGAGCGCAGTCTTGTCCCCGGCGCGGGCGGCGCTCGCGGCGAAGGCGGCGGGAATGTTCGCCTCATACGCGCCGAGCTCGATCCTTGAGCGGATGACGACACTGCCGTCAGCACGCCGATCGACCGCGAGATCGACCGGCATGAACTCGGCCTCGCGGAACGGGGCCGCGAGCGCTGCCGTCGCCATCATCGGGCGACGGGGCGGCTGACCAGTTCGGTGACCTGGACCGGGACCGGCTTCCCCGCCTTCTGGTCGTCGATCACGCTGCGGTCGACATAGTCGCGCCAGCCGCTGATCTTGTCGCCGCGAAATTCGATGACGCCGCAATACGGCGCGATGATCGTCTTGCCCTCGGGCGTGTCGTATTCGTCAACGCCTTCGACGAACAGCCGGTCAGCGGTCTCGGCGTGGGTGAAGATCCGCCAGCGCACCGCGCCGACGCCCGGCCCGAACGCCGCGAGGAACTTGCGCGCCTCGTCCTTGCCGTGCGCCGCCGGGGCGACCGCGGCAGCGTAATGCCAGACGATGTCGTCGGTCATCGCGGCGAAGATGAAGTCGGTGTCCTTGCGCTTCCACGCGTCGATGACCGCGCTGAACTGCTTGAAACGAGTGTCCATCTTTTTCTCCCCTGCTGACGCCGCCGCGGGTCCGAGCAGCAGCCCGGCCGCGGTCGCCGCGACAAATTCACGTCGATCGATCATGCCGCGCGGTCGACGATGAAGCTCACCGTCGTCGTCGTCGAACCGCCGATATTGAGGGTCTGGACGGTCTTCGCGCCCTCGACCTGATAATCCCCGGCGGTCCCCGTCACCTGCTTGAACGCGTCGAGCGCCATGCGAATGCCGGTCGCGCCGACCGGGTGGCCGGTGCCGATTAGTCCGCCCGACGGGTTGATCGGCAGCGCGCCGCCGCGCTCGATCGTGCCGTCCTCGATCGCCTTCCAGCTTTCGCCGGGGGCGGTAATGCCGAGATGATCAATCGCCATATATTCGGTTGCGGTGAAGCAGTCGTGGGTCTCGATCAGGTCGATCGCGTCGAGGTCGATCCCGGCGCGGGCGCGCGCATCGACGATCGCGCGGCGGACCTGGGGGAAGACATAGGCGTTGTCGCGGCTGTTGCGGATCTTCTGCGAATAGCTGATCGGCGCCGAGCGGTGTCCCCAGCCGGCAATCCGCGGCAGGCTGTCGAGCGCGATGCCGCGCTTCGCGGCATATTCGGCGGCACGCTTCGGCGAGGCGAGGAAGACGACCGCCGTGCCGTCGGTGACCTGCCCGCAATCCATCTTGCGCGTCCGTCCCTCGACCACCGGGTTCGCGGCGTCGTCGGCGGTGAAGCTTTCGGGGGTGAATTTCCACGCGCGCGTCTGCGAATTCGGGTTGTGCTTGGCGTTGCCGAAATTGATCTCGGCGATCCGCATCAGGTGCGCGTAGTCGAGGCCGTAGCGCCTTTCATATTCGTCGGCGAGATCGGAAAAGGCGCGCGGCCAGACGAACTTGGCGTCCCCGAATTCGTGGCCGTTCCACGCCGCCGCGCCGAGGTTTTCGGCAGCGGTCTGGCCTGGCACGTTGCGCATCTGCTCGAGACCGACGACGCAGGCGAGGTCGTAGCGCCCGGCCTCGATCTCGGCGGTGGCGGCAAGCATGGCGACGCTGCCCGACGCGCACGCCGCCTCGTGACGTGAGGTCGGTAGGCCATCGAACACGGGGTCGACGAGGCCGAAGAAGCCGCCGAGCAGCCCCTGTCCGGCGAACAGGTCGCCGACGAAGTTACCGACGTGGCCGGTGTCGATCTCGGCCGGGTCGAGCTTTGCCGATGCCATGCCCTCGTTGATCGCCTCGGCGAAGGCCCCCGCCATGTCGATCCCGCGTCGATCCCAGTTCTGCGAGAAATCGCTCTGCCACCCGCCGAGGATATATGTCATCTAGCGCGTCCTGTCCCAAGTGGGTTCGGTTATACAAGTGTCGCGGCGAGGCGCAAACGCTTTGTTGCGGGGAGAATGGGCGGGTTGCTCGACCGCGGGTGCAAACGGTCATCCCGCAAAAGCAGGGGCCCATCTCCAAGGGACAGTTGATAAGTCCCCGCGCTCACGAGGCTCAGCGTCATTGTATCAGCGAAATATCATCCGCCGGAGAAATTGCCGTGAGACGTAGCGTCAGGCGCGCCGCCACGTCGTGCCGCCGGGGCCGTCTTCGAGAATGATGCCCTGCGCCACGAGATCGTCGCGGATGCGATCGGATTCGGCGAAGTTCTTGTCGGCGCGCGCAGCGGTGCGGGCGGCAACGAGGTCGTCGATGGTCGTGGCGACCGGCGTCGCATCCGAGGTCGCCAGAACAAGTTGCTCGGCATGCTCGGGGATCGGCTCGAGCAATCCCATCAGCCCCATCGCCGCGCGCATCCCGCCGACGTCGTCGAGGCGCGACAGGCGCGCGATCGCCGCCACCACGGCGGGTGTGTTGAGGTCGTCGGCCAGCGCGGCAATCACGCGCTCGGGCACCTCGGTCGCGGCGACGTCCGAGCGTCGAACGAAACCCTGCCAGCGGTCGAGCGTCGCCTTGCTCTGCGTGAGCAAGTCCTCCGTCCACGCCAGCGGCTGCCGGTAATGCGCGCTCAGCAGCGCCAGCCGCAGGACTTCGCCGCTCCACCCCTGCTCTAATAGTGCATCGACCGTGACCACATTCCCCAGCGACTTCGACATCTTCGTGTCGCCCATGCTGAGAAAGCCGTTGTGCATCCATACCCGCGCCAGCGGCGCACCGTCGTGGGCGCAGCTCGACTGGGCGAGTTCGTTCTCGTGGTGGGGGAAGATCAGGTCGAGTCCGCCGCCGTGGATGTCGATCGTGTGCCCGAGATGTGCGGCGATCATCGCCGAGCATTCGATGTGCCACCCCGGACGCCCGCGGCTCCACGGCGATTCCCAGCCGGGCTGATCGTCTGCCGAAGGCTTCCACAGGACGAAGTCGGCGGGGTTGCGCTTGTACGGCGCGACCTCGACGCGAGCCCCGGCGATCATCTCGTCCAATGGGCGGCGCGACAGCCTGCCGTAATCGCCCGGCGCGGCAACGTCGAACAGGACGTGGCCCTCGGCTTCATACGCGGCCCCCTTGGCGATCAGGTCGCCGATCATCGCGACCATCTGCGGGACATGATCGGTCGCGTGCGGCGCGAGATCGGGCGGCTGGATGCCGAGTGCACCCATGTCGGCAAGGTAGTGCGCCTCATAGCGGTCGGTGATGACCTTGGGGTCGACGCCTTCCGTGACCGCCGCCGCCATGATCTTGTCGTCGATGTCGGTGATGTTGCGCGCGTAGATGACGTTTTTCGCGCCGTAGGTGTGGCGGAGCAAGCGCTGGAGCGCGTCGAACACTACTGCAGGCCGCGCGTTGCCGATGTGCGCGCGCCCGTAAACCGTCGGGCCGCAGACGTACATCGTGACCCGCGCGGGATCGGCAGGTTCGAAGTCGACCTTCGCCCGGCGCATCGTGTCGTAGAGGCGGATGTTGCTCACAGCGGGGTCTTGCTGCCGCTGTCGAGCAGCCGGTCGAGCGCGCCGCGATCGTCCTTGTCATAGCCCTTGGCGGCAGGATGCCCGCGGCTGGGCCGGTCGTGCCCGGCGCGGTCGCTGCTCGCCGGATCGTCGACCGTTGCCGCCGGGGCCGGGTGGCGGCGCTTCTCGACAAAATCGACCATCGCCTTCGACGTCACTTCGAGCAGCGGCGCGGTCCGCGATGCGGTCAGCCACAACGGGCGCGGCGCGCCGTCCTCCATCGTGTCGTAGCCGAACTGGACGATCAGGAACAGGATCGATGCCCCGATCAGCCCCTTGAACGCGCCAAAGCCGAGGCCGAGGACGCGGTCGACCGGGCCGACCACCGATGATTTCGTGCGGTCGCCGAGCTCCCCCGCGATCATCCGGAAAACGATGAACGTCGTCAGGAAGATCGACGCGAAGGCGAGGATGGCCGCGCCAGAATCGGTTCCAGTGATGTGGAGCGCAACGGTCTTGCCGACCGGATACAGGAATCGCACCGCCATGATCGCCGCGACCCACGCGAGCAGCGACAGCACCTCGGTCACGAACCCGCGCGCGAGGCCGGCGAGGCCCCCGAGGAGGATGAGCAGGAGGACGACGATGTCGAGGGCGGTTAGGCTGGCCATGATGGAGGGGGTGTTAGCGGGTCCCGCCCATGCCGTCATCCCCGCCTTCGCGGGGATGACGGCCAACATTTTAGTCAGGTCTTCACGCCCAAATGATCGACCAGCCCGGCGAGCGTGCGGAACTTCGCCGTGCGCATGCCGCCGCTCGCATCGGTGCTCCCCGGCACCAGCGCCGCGGCGAACCCGAGCTTCGCCGCTTCCTTGAGCCGCAGCCCGGCGTGGCCCACCCCGCGGACTTCACCCGACAGCGCGATCTCACCGAACGCGACGGTGTCGTGGCCGACCGGGGTCTCGGTCAGCGCCGAGACGAGCGCGGCGGCGACGGCGAGGTCGGCGGCAGGGTCGTTGATTCTCAGGCCGCCGGCGACGTTCAAATAGACCTCGCAATTCGAGAAGCTCAGGCCGCAGCGCGCTTCGAGGACCGCGAGGATCATCGCCAGCCGCGCGGTGTCCCAGCCGACGACGGCGCGGCGCGGGGTCGCCCCTGACGGCAGGCGGACGACGAGCGCCTGGATTTCGACGAGGACCGGTCGCGTGCCCTCCAATGCCGGGAACACCACCGCGCCGCTGACCGCGTGCTCGCGGTCGGTGAGGAACAGGCTCGATGGGTTGGCGACCTCCTCGAGCCCGTCGGCCCCCATCGCGAAGACGCCGATCTCGTCGGTGCCGCCGAAGCGGTTCTTGACGGCGCGGAGAATGCGGTACTGGTGGCTGCGCTCGCCTTCGAAATACAACACGGTGTCAACCATGTGTTCGAGGACGCGCGGGCCGGCAATCTGACCGTCCTTGGTGACGTGGCCGACGAGCACGAGCGCCGCGCCGCTGGTCTTGGCATAGCGGATCAGCTCGTGGGCGGCGGCGCGGACCTGGCTGACGGTGCCGGGCGCGCCTTCGAGCGTGTCCGAATGCATCGTCTGGATCGAATCGATGACGACGAGGCCCGGCGTCGTGCCCTGTCCGAGCGTCGTCAGGATATCGCGCACCGACGTCGCCGCCGCGAGCGCGACGGGTGCCTTGGCCAGCCCCAGCCTCCGGGCGCGGAGGCGGACCTGGTCGGCGGCCTCCTCCCCCGAGATATACGCGACGCGGGTGCCGTCGAGCGCCATCCGCCCGGCGGCCTGCAACAATAGCGTAGACTTGCCGATCCCAGGGTCGCCACCGATCAGCACCGCCGACCCCGCAACCAGCCCGCCGCCGAGCGCGCGGTCGAGTTCGGCGATCCCGGTCGACGTGCGCGGCGGGATCGCGACGTCGTCGTCGAGCCCGGTCAGCCCGATGCCGCGACCGCCGCTGCTCAGCGAGTGCTTGGCGCTGAAGGCGGTAACGACCGGGGCCGCCTCCTGCTGGATCGTGTTCCACTCGTTGCAGTCGCCGCATTGCCCCGCCCAGCGCGGACTCGTTGTCCCGCACGATTGGCAGACGTAGCGAACGGCGGCGCGGGCCATGCGATCTCCGGTGAACGAAGCGGGAACATAGGCGCGCGGGCGACGGCACGCAACCGGATTACTTGCGGGGGTGCCGTCGGTAATCAAGCCAATCTTAATGGATTATGGTTATTGAACCGTAACGACTTGGGTGCCGGGGATTTGGGCGCGCACAAGATTGGCGATGGGGATGGGCATGACACGATTTTTCAAGCGCTTGGCGATTGCCGCGATTTTGGTGCTCCCGGCCGCCGCCGACGCCAGCGTGTGGAAGATCAATGGCGTGTTCAGCGATGGCACCGCGCTGGCCGGACGCTTCTCGTTCAACGTCTACGGCTTCCTCGACACCGCGCACCTGACGACGAAAGCGCAGGGCGTGTTCACCGGGGCGACCTATGCGGTCCCCAGCGACTCGGCGTCGAACACCGCGTTCGGGCTCGACGTGAACCAGCACGATTACACCGCCGACCTTCATCTCGGCTTCGTGTCGGATATCACGACGGCGACCGGCAGCGTCGCGCTGCTGACGTCATCGTACGAGTGCCGCGGGTCGGGGAACTGCTACAACGCGAGCGGCGGCGACGTCCGCTATCTGGTCTCGGGGGTCGCGACGGTCCCCGAGACGGCGACGTGGGTGATGCTCGTCGCCGGGCTGGGCTTTGCCGGTGTCGCACTCCGCTACCGCCGCCTAACGCGCGCCTGATCCGCCTTCGCCTTGCGGCTGACCGGTGGCGACGGTCAGGCTGGCATCGCGGTCAATAGAGCTGCCAGAGGAGCGCGACCGCCACTGTCAGCAGGCCGATGCCGGCAAAAAAGGTCGCTTCGGCAATCCGCTCGATCCACTGCCTCGGCTTTTCGCTGCGGATCACGACGTACGACAGGAACGTGCTGCAGAGCAGGCACAGCGCCGCCACCCACGCCACCTCGTCGGCATAGGTGATTGCCGTCGAATGCGTCAGCCGCAGTCCGGTGAGGATGAAGAAGCACACGCCGAGCAGGTTGGTCGCGGCATTAAGGATATTGGGGTGGCGATCCATGCCCCTGCTTGGCACTTCGCCGCGTGGCTGTCACCGCTCGCGCCGCGCGCCTAGACCGCTTTCGGTTTGCGGTTGACCAGCGCTGTGATGATTGGGCTGCTCAGCAGCGGGATCAGCGCAAGGTGCGGCGAGACCATCGCAAAGCCGAACGCGAGGACGCCGACGATGATGGGGGCGGAGCCCGCACGCGCCCAGCGACGCAGGTCGTCGAGCCCGCCCGGCGCGGCGAGCGGCCCCTTCATCGCATAGCGCTCGAGAAGCAGGTTGAGGACGCCCGCGAACGTCAGCCACCCAGCATAGACGCCGACCGCGACCCGCGTGCTGACATAATGGCTGACGAGCGCGGTCGGGAACGGCATGAACGCGATCGTCATCAGGAACAGCATATTGCGCCAGATCAGCCCGTCGTCGACGCTCTGCAGCCGCCCGAAGACACGGTGATGGCCGATCCAGAAGCGCCCGATGACGAAGAAGCTGACGAAGAAGCCGATATATTGCGGGATGAGATCGGCGAGCCCCTGCGCGATGCCCTGCTCGGTCTCCGGCGTCGTCACCGGCAGATGGACCTCGATGATCAGCAGCGTGATCGCGATCGCGAACACCGCGTCGCTGAAGAACGCCAGCCGCTCGAGCTGGAAACGGTCGTGGCTCTTGTCGGTCATGTCGCCCCCTGAGCCGTGAAACTATTCGGGGTTCCGGCCGAATGATAGCGTAGATGGACGGCAGGGAGGCGTGACGATGCGCGAGAAGGAATTGCGGCTCGCGCTCGTCTGCTACGGCGGGGTCAGCCTCGCGATCTACATGCACGGCATCACCAAGGAGGTGTGGAAGCTGCTCCGCGCGTCGGCGGCGCGGACGCACGGCGAGGCACCGCCGGGCGATACCGAGATCGTCTACGCGGCGCTGCTTGATGAACTCGAGCCGCATCTCAACCTCCGCGTCCTCGTCGACATCGTCGCGGGGGCGTCGGCGGGAGGCATCAACGGCATACTGCTGTCGCACGCGATCGCCGGCGGGCACGACATGGAGCCGCTCCGCGACCTGTGGCTGGCGGGGGCCGACGTCGACCGGCTGCTCGATCCGCAGGCGGTCGCGCACGGGCGCATGAGCAAATGGTGGGCGACGCCGCTCGTCTGGTACGCCCGGTCGAAGGGCTATGGCATGGCCGACGACGTCGTCGATCCGGCGGCGCGGGTCGAGGTTCGCGCCAAGCTGTCGCGCTTCATGCGCTCGCGCTGGTTCCGTCCGCCGTTCTCGGGCGTCGGCTTCACCGCGATGCTGTACGACGCGCTCAAGGCGATGGAGATCCATGCGCCTGCGCCGCCGTTGATCCCGGAAGGGCTGCCGCTCGACCTGTTCGTCACGGTGACCGATTTTCACGGGCGCCCCGAGGCGCTCGCGCTGCATTCGCCGCCGCAGATCATCGAGACCGAGCATCGGCTGGTGATCGACTTTCACAGCAGTGGTGAACATGCCGGGCCACGCAGCATCGGCGATCCCGCCGAACTCGCCTTCGCCGCGCGCGCGACCGCGTCGTTTCCGGGGGCCTTCCCGCCGGCGCAGGTCGGCGAGATCGACGCGGTGCTCGCCGAGCGCAATGCGGCGTGGCCAGGGCGGACGGCGTTCCTCAAGCGGATCTTCCCGCGCCGCGCAGCAATGGGGCAGGTCTATGAGCAGGCCTCGCTGATCGATGGCAGCGTGCTTAACAACCGTCCGTTCGGCCCGGCGATCGAGGCGCTGCGTCACCGCCCGGCGCACCGTGAGGTCGACCGCCGCTTCGTCTATATCGACCCCAAGCCCGGCGCGCACGGCGGCAAGAGCACGCCCGGGGAGCCGCCGGGGTTCTTCACGACGATCCTCCGCGCGCTCGCCGACATTCCGCGCGAGCAGCCGATCCGCGACAATCTCGAGGCGATCGCGGCGCTGTCGGTGCGGGTCCGGCGGCTGCGGCAGGTCGTCGACGGCATGGCGGGGCAGGTCGACACGGCGATCGAGGGGGCAATCGGCGCGCGCTTCTTCTTCCTGCCGCTGTCGGCGGCGCGGCTGTCGGACTGGCGGTCGCGGGCGCAGACGGTCGCGGCGCAGCGTGCGGGCTTTGCCTATTCGGCATACGGCCAGCTCAAGCTCGCGCAGGTCGTCGACGGCATTGCTGCGCGGATCGCCGCACTCGGCGGGTCGGGCCCGGGCGTCACTGCTTATGTTGCCAGCCAGGCGCTCGTCGTCGAGGATGCCGCCGAGCGCGGCGGGGCGGGGTCGGCGTATGTCGGCTTTCTGCGGCGTTTCGATCTCGACTTCCGCATCCGGCGGCTTCGCTTCCTGCTGCGGCGGTTGAACCGGCTCGCAGTGGCGCAGATCGACTTGGCCGACCGCCATGCGATCGAGGCGCTCAAGGCATCGATGTACGCGTTGCTCGCCCCGTATCTCGACCGGCGGCGCGACGAGTTCTACGGCGATGACGTCCGCGCCGGCGTGGCGGGCGAACCGGCGGCGGCGATGGCGGCGTTCGAGGCGGCGCTCGACCTGCGCGCGCTCGACACCGCGACCGACGCGCGGCTGGTCGAGCTGTTCGCGATGGACCTGACCAAGGATGTCCGCCGTGCGCTGCTCCGCGCCTATCTCGGCTTTCCGTTCTACGACATCGCGATGCTGCCGCTGCTCCAGGGCGACGGGCTCGACGAATTCGATGAGATCAAGGTCGACCGGATCGCGCCGGAGGACGCGACGACGATTCGCGGCGGCGGCTATATGGCGACGCTCAAAGGGACGCAGTTCAACTCGTTCGGCGCGTTCTTCAGCCGCGCCTACCGCGAGAACGATTATCTGTGGGGCCGCCTCCACGCCGCCGACCGGCTGATCGACATCGTCGTGTCGACGGTCGACGATGCGATCGACCCGGTACGGATCGCCGCGCTCAAGAAAAAGGCGTTCGACGCGATACTCGACGCCGAACGCCCGTTCCTGACGGCAATTCCCGACCTGTTCGCGACACTGCGCCGCGAGATCGACGCGGCTTAGGCGGCCGCTGCGACTGCCCGGCGTGACCGCATTCCGGCACCGACAAAGCCGAAGCCGCTGATCATCAACGCCCATGCCGCCGGCTCGGGAACCGAACCGATTGCGACGCTGGCGCCCTGGGTGGTCTCGACGCGATACCCGTGGAGGTTCGACCCAGTGAAGTCGGCATAACCATATTGGGTGCCACTGCCGCTATCGAAGCGGAAGCCGAGAATGCTTTCCGAGCCCGAATACTGGATTGTCGTCGGGGTCGCGAACGACGAGAAGCCGATGAACGTCGTCGGCCCGATGTCGCCGCCGCGGTTGGCGAAGAATACCGACGGCTGCGGGCTCGAGTAGAAGGGGAAGCCGAGGCTCGTGACCTCGAGCCCGCCGCCGGTCGAGACCGCCTCCGGGCTGAACGAATAGGCGCTCTTGTCGATCGTGCTCAGCGTCAGGCTGTTTCCGCCGCCGGTGTCGATGGTGTACGGCGTATTGTAGGTGCTTGCGTTGACGATCGTCGTCACGACCTTGGCGTTCGCCGTCGCGGCGACACCGATCGCCATTATTCCGATGCTGCCCGTTATCCAGAATCGCATGCTCGTCTCCATCGCCATCTCAAAGTCCCTCGCGGCACTACGCAGCTGGAGGGTGGGCGGACGCGCGTTTGGTTAACTATAAGCCTGTATTTGCGATGAACCGTTGCGGTACAGATCGATCGATCAGGATGGTTAATACCCCTTCGGCATTCAACCGCCGAAACGAGGTGTCGCCGACGTGAAAACGGCGCGGCGGGATTCCCGCCGCGCCGTCTCGAAGTTCGGTGCTTGCTGGCTTACTGTGCCTTGATCGCCCCCGACGACATGCCCTTGATCATGTCGAGGTGCTTCTCGACGACCGGGACGATCATGCCGGCGGTGGCCTTGAGCTGCGGCTTGTCGCCCGACATCGCGAACTGCTTCTGGAACATCAGCGTGTCGCGGTGCGCCTGGATCTGCTGCTTCTTGTACAGCGTGTCGCGCGCGGTGCCCGATGTCCGCTTCATGCTGTCGATCATCGACTCCTGCTTGGAGGTCATCTTCGGGGTCATCGCGGGCAGGCCATCGGCGGCGGCTGCCGCCATGACGTCGCTGGTCGACTTACCGTGGTCGGCGATCATCATCTGCGCGAAGCTGGCTACCTGCGGATCGGCGCTGCCGGTCTCGAGCTTCGCCGATTCGATTTCGAACATGTCGGACGCGCCGGCCTTCATCACATAGGTCTTCGCGGGCAAAGCGATCGCCGAGGCGGCGACGGGGACCAGCGTGACGGCGGCAGCGGCGAGGAAAGTGAATGTCTTCACGGGAAACTCCTGTTTACGATGGTGCCGGTCAATGCCGCTCCGGTTCGCAGGTTCCCGCCGGGTTGCGCGCGCGGGACCCCCATGCTAACGCCCCGCTCGCCTAGCGCCGGGGGCCGCCCTGCGGTTCCGCGTGGGGCATATCCGGGGCAAATCTGCTCTTTGGCTTCCTGTTTGGGCGAGTTTCGTGGAAACATCGGGCGGCATCGTTGCTGGACTATCGGGGCGTTATGCCACAGCCCTGTTCGACCTCGCGCGCGACGCGAAGGCGATCGACGCGGTTGCGGCGAGCCTCGCGTCGGTCACCGCTGGCCTCGCCGAATCGGCTGACCTGCGGATGCTGACGACGAGCCCGATGATCGACCGCGTCACCGCGACCCGGACGATCGAGGCGGTTGCGGGCGCGATGCAGCTTGATCCGCTGACCGCGAAATTCCTCGGCGTCCTCGCGCACAACCGGCGGCTGTCGGCACTGCCCGCGATCATCCGCGACTTTTCCAAGCTGACCGCGAGCCAGCGCGGCGAGATCACCGCCGAAGTGACGAGCGCGCATCCGCTCGACGCCGACCAGCAGGTCCAGCTTAAGGCGAAGCTCCGCGCCGGTCTCGGTGCCGATGCCGCCCTCATTCTCAACGTCGATCCCGAAATCCTCGGCGGGCTGATCGTCCGCGTCGGAAGCCGGATGGTCGACAGCTCGATCCGCACGAAATTGAACACGCTCGCCACGGCGATGAAAGGCTGACGATGGACATCCGCGCCGCAGAAATCTCGAAAGTCATCCGCGACCAGATCGCTTCGTTCGGCACCGAAGCGCAGGTCAGCGAAGTCGGCCAGGTCCTGTCGGTCGGCGACGGCATCGCCCGCGTCTTCGGCCTCGACAATGTCCAGGCGGGCGAGATGGTAGAATTCCCCGGCGGCGTGCAGGGCATGGCGTTGAACCTCGAAGCCGATAACGTCGGTATCGTCATCTTCGGCTCGGACTCGGGCATCAAGGAAGGCGACACCGTCAAGCGCACCGGCACGATCGTCGACGTACCGATCGGCAAGGGCCTGCTCGGACGCGTCGTCGACGGCCTCGGCAACCCGATCGATGGCAAGGGCCCGATCGAAAACGTCACGCGCAGCCGCGTCGAGGTCAAGGCTCCCGGCATCATCCCGCGTAAGTCGGTCAACGAGCCGATGCAGACCGGCCTCAAGGCGCTGGACGCGCTCGTTCCCGTTGGCCGCGGCCAGCGCGAGCTGATCATCGGCGACCGCCAGACCGGCAAGACCGCCGTCGCGATCGACACCTTCATTAACCAGAAGGCCCCGAACGCCGCCGCCGGTGACGACGACAGCAAGAAGCTGTTCTGCATCTATGTCGCGATCGGCCAGAAGCGTTCGACCGTCGCCCAGATCGTCCGCGCGCTCGAAGAGAATGGCGCGATGGAGTACACCATCGTCGTCGCCGCGACCGCGTCGGAGCCCGCGCCGCTTCAGTTCCTCGCCCCGTACACCGGCTGCACGATGGGCGAATATTTCCGTGATAACGGCATGCACGCGGTCATCGTCTACGACGACCTGTCGAAGCAGGCGGTCGCGTATCGCCAGATGTCGCTGCTGCTCCGCCGTCCGCCGGGCCGCGAAGCCTATCCCGGCGACGTCTTCTATCTCCACTCACGCCTGCTCGAGCGTGCCGCGAAGATGTCGGATGCGCACGGCAACGGCTCGCTGACCGCGCTGCCGATCATCGAGACGCAGGCGGGCGACGTCTCGGCGTACATCCCGACCAACGTCATCTCGATCACCGACGGCCAGATCTTCCTCGAGACCGAATTGTTCTTTCAGGGCATCCGCCCCGCGATCAACGTCGGCCTGAGCGTGTCGCGCGTCGGTTCGGCCGCACAGACCAAGGCGATGAAGAAGGTTGCCGGCACGATCAAGCTCGAGCTCGCCCAGTATCGCGAGATGGCGGCGTTCTCGCAGTTCGGCTCCGATCTCGACGCCTCGACCCAGAAGCTGCTCAACCGCGGTGCGCGCCTGACCGAACTGCTCAAGCAGGGCCAGTACAAGCCGATGCCGTTCGAGGAGCAGGTTGTTTCGATCTTCGCCGGGGTCAACGGCTTCCTCGACAAGGTGCCGACGAAGGACGTGACGCGCTACGAGGCCGGCTTGCTCGCCGAGGCGCGGACCAACCACGCCGACGTCCTCACCGCGATCCGCACGTCGAAGGACATCAGCGACGACACGAAGAAGGCGCTGAACGCGATGCTGACCGAATTCGGGCGAACGTTCGCGTAAGCGGGCGGCTGGGGAAAGCTAGATGGCATCGCTCAAAGCGCTCAAGCTGCGGATCTCGTCGATCAAGTCGACGCAGAAGATCACCAAGGCGATGAAGATGGTCGCCGCGGCGAAGCTGCGCCGGTCGCAGGAAGCCGCCGAGGCCGCGCGTCCGTATTCGGAGCGGATGGCGGCGGTGATGGCGTCGCTTGGCTCACGGATCACCGTCGGACCTGAGTCGCCGAAGTTGCTCGCCGGTACCGGGGCCGACCAGACGTATTTGCTCGTCGTCGTCACCTCGGAGCGCGGGCTCGCGGGCGGGTTCAACACCAACATCGTCCGCATGGCGCGCAAGCGTGCCGACGAGCTGATCGCGCAGGGCAAGACCGTCAAGCTGCTCCTCGCCGGGCGCAAGGGCCGCGCCGCGTTCATCCGCACCCACCGCGACATGATCCTCGACACGCTCGACCTCGTCCACGGCAAGGCGCAGCTGTTCGCCGACGCGCAGGTCATTGCGCAGCAGGTCATCGACCGCTTCAACAAGCACGAGTTCGACATCGCCGAGCTGTTCTTCTCGCGCTTCCGCTCGGCGTTGGTTCAGGAGCCGACGACGGTCCAGCTGATCCCCGCCGCGCTGCCGGTCGCCAAGACTGCCGAGCCCGTCGTCGCCGCTGGAGGCCCGCCCCCCGCTGCGATCGAGTATGAGCCCGACGAGGAATCGATCCTTGCTGACCTGCTCCCGCGTAACCTTGCGGTGCAGATCTTCCGCGCGATGCTCGAGAACCAGGCGAGCTTCTTCGGGGCGCAGATGACCGCAATGGACAACGCCACGCGCAACGCCGGCGACATCATCACCCGCCTGACGATCGTCTATAACCGCACCCGCCAGGCGGCGATCACGACCGAACTGATCGAGATCATCGCGGGCGCCGAATCGCTGTGATCGCGCGCGCTCTTCTCGCGCTCGGAGCGCTGGCGATCGTCGCTGCCGCGCCCGTCGGGCCGAGCGCGACCGAATTCACCGCGCTGCGGACCGCGAAGGGCGAGACGTGCCCGCCGATGCGCAAACTGTCGTGCGCCGCACTCGGTGACCCGAGCGAGCTGAAGTGTTCGTACCAGGAGCGCTTTACACGCGCGAAGTGGACGCCGACGACCGCGCTCGTCGCGAAAAACGGCACCGGCTGGGATTGGCTCGACGGCGGCCCGCGCTGCTCGTCGCTGCCGCAGCACTAGGATCGGAACGATGGCGTACACGACCACGGCAACGACGAAGGGCGGGCGCGAAGGCCGCGCCATGCTCGATACCGGCGCGCTCGCGCTGGCGATGGCTCCGCCGAAGGAAATGGGCGGCGCGGGCGACGGGCATAATCCGGAGCAGCTGTTCGCGCTCGGCTATTCGGCATGCTTCGGTTCGGCGCTGATGCTCGTCGCGCGCAAGCACGGCGTCGACGGCGCGAAGGCGCGCGTCTCTGCAGCGGTCACGCTCGGCCAGAGCGACACCGGCTACGACCTGTCGGTCGAACTCACCGTGTCGGTGCCCGGCGAGGACCACGCCAAGGTCGAGGCGATGGTCGCCGAAGCCCATCAGATCTGCCCCTATTCGAAAGCGACACGCGGCAATATCTCCGTGACGCCGACCGTCGTCTGACCGATTTCTAAGGACCGCATCATGGCCACCACTCCCACCACCAATAACATCGGCCGCGTGTCGCAGGTCATCGGCGCCGTCGTCGACGTCCAGTTCGACACCGCGCTCCCCGCGATTCTGTCGGCGCTCGAAACCCGCGTCGAGGACCGGCGGCTCGTCCTCGAGGTCGCGCAGCACCTCGGTGAGAACACCGTCCGCACGATCGCGATGGACGCGACCGACGGCCTTGTCCGCGGCCAGCCCGTCACCGACACCGGCTCGCAGATCCGCGTCCCCGTCGGTCCGATGACGCTCGGACGCATCCTCAACGTCATCGGCGAGCCGATCGACGAGCGCGGCCCGGTCAATGCCGACATCACGATGCCGATCCACGCCGAGGCGCCGCTGTTCATCGACCAGTCGACCGAGAGCGCGATCCTCGTCACCGGCATCAAGGTCATCGACCTGATCGCCCCGTACGCCAAGGGCGGCAAGATCGGCCTGTTCGGCGGCGCCGGCGTCGGCAAGACCGTGCTGATCCAGGAACTGATCAACAACATCGCCAAGGGCCACGGCGGCACGTCGGTGTTCGCCGGCGTCGGCGAGCGGACCCGCGAGGGCAACGATCTCTACCACGAATTCCTCGAAGCCGGCGTCATCGCCAGCGACGCCGACGGCAATGCGATCAGCGCCGGGTCGAAGGTGTCGCTGTTCTACGGCCAGATGAATGAGCCGCCGGGAGCCCGCGCCCGCGTCGCGCTGTCGGGCCTGACCAATGCCGAATATTTCCGCGACGTCGAGGGGCAGGACGTCCTGTTCTTCGTCGACAACATCTTCCGCTTCACCCAGGCCGGCTCCGAAGTGTCGGCGCTGCTCGGGCGCATCCCTAGCGCCGTCGGCTACCAGCCGACGCTCGCGACCGACATGGGCCAGCTGCAGGAGCGGATTACCTCGACCAACAAGGGGTCGATCACCTCGATCCAGGCGATCTACGTCCCCGCCGACGACTTGACCGACCCGGCCCCGGCGACGTCGTTCGCCCACTTGGACGCGACGACGACGCTCAGCCGCTCGATCGCCGAGCTCGGCATCTACCCCGCCGTCGACCCGCTCGACTCGACCAGCCGCGTCCTCGAGCCGCGCACCGTCGGCGACGAGCATTATGCCGTCGCGCGCTCGGTCCAGGAGGTGCTGCAGAAGTACAAGTCGCTCCAGGACATCATCGCCATTCTCGGCATGGACGAGCTGTCGGAAGAAGATAAGCTGACCGTCGCCCGCGCCCGCAAGGTCCAGCGCTTCCTCAGCCAGCCGTTCCACGTCGCCGAGATCTTCACCGGCACCCCGGGTGTGTTCGTCGCCATCGAAGACACGATCAAGGGCTTCAAGGCGATCGTCGCGGGCGAATACGACCACCTCCCCGAAGCGGCGTTCTACCTCGTCGGCACGATCGAGGACGCAGTCAAGAAGGGCGAGCGGCTGGCGCAGGACGCGGCATAATGGCCGAAACGCTCCACTTCGAGCTCGTCAGCCCCGAGAAGCTCCTGCGCTCGGGTGAGGTATACATGGTCGTCGTTCCCGGCACCGAGGGCGACTTCGGCGTGCTGCCGGGCCATGCGCCGCTCGTGTCGACGATCCGCCCCGGCGCAATCCAGGTGTTTCCGACGAGCATGAACGATGTGCCCGAGCGCATCTTCATCGACGGCGGTTTCGCCGAGGTCGGTCCCGACGGGCTGACGATCCTCGCCGAAAGCGCGATCCCGGTCGGCGAACTCGATGTCGAGGGTGCAGCCCGCGATCTCGCCGCGGCGCGCGAGGCGCTCCGCTCCGCGAGCGGTGAGCCCGAGATAGCGGCGGCCGAAGTCCGCATCGCCAAGCTCGAAGCTATGCAGGCGGTCGCGGTCAACTAAGCCACGTGAATCGCTCGAAAGTCGTAACCTTCGGGTTAATGGCAACTTTCGCGCGACTTTGGTATTGATCGCGTAATGACCGGCTGGACCCCTGACGAAATACCGTGGGCGCGCTTCGAGCGCGCTGCGGTCGACGCCGACCTGCTCGCGGTGATCAAGACCGCTGCGCTCGTCGAGGCGAACGCCGCCGACTATGTCGCATACCTCAGCGGCGTGTTCGCGGGTGACGCGGCGTTCCTCAGCGAAATCGAGCGCTGGGGGGTCGAGGAGCAGCAGCACGGCGCGATCCTTGGGCGCTGGGCCGAGCTCGCCGACCCGGGGTTCGACTTTGCCCGCGCACTCGATGATTTTCGCGCCGGGTTCCAGATTCCGCAGGGCGCCGACCAGTCGATCCGGGGATCGCGCTGCGGCGAGCTGGTTGCCCGGCAAGTCGTCGAGACCGGCACCTCGTCCTTTTACTCGGCGATCCGCGATGCGACGCCCGAGCCGGTGCTACAGGCGATCGCCGGGCGCATCGCCGCCGACGAATTCGCGCACTATCGCCTGTTCCAGACGCATTTCACCCGATACCACGCCGCTGCGCCGGTCTCGTTGCGCACCCGGCTGGTCGTCGCCGTCACGCGCTTCAGCGAGGCGGGCGACGACGAACTCGGCTGGGCATGGTTCGCTGCGAACGTCCTGCCGCACGACCGCACCGCGCAATATCATCGCCGCTACACTCGTGAATACGGCATCCGTGCACTCCGGCTGTACCGCCGCCGCCACGTCGATAACGGCGTGCGGATGCTGCTTCGCGCGGTTGCCTTGCGCCCCAATGGCACGCTGTTCCGCATGGCGTCGGCGGCGATGTGGGGCCTTCTCCGCCTGCGGGTCGCTACCGCCGCAGGATGACGTACCACGCGCCGCCGCCGCCGTGGCGCGGGTGGGCGGGGCGCAGCGCGGCGATATAAGGACGCAGGTCGGACGACTGGAGCCAGTCGCGGAGCGAGGCGCGGATCACGCCGCGCGGACGCCCAAAGTTATTGGCAACCTCGTCGCTGTCGCGCGCACCCTTGCCGGTAATGACGAGCATGACCCGCGCGCCGCCGGTCGCCGCCTCGACGATCATCCGCGTCAACAGTGCATGGGCGCGGTCGCGCGTATAGCCGTGGAGGTCGACCGTCAGGTCTGGGGCGAGCCGCCCGGTCCGCATCTTGCGGTCCCAGCCGCCATCGAGCGTCGCCGCGTCGACCGCGATCCGGTTCGCCGCGGGCGCGCGCTTCGGCGGCGCAGGTGCTGGCGGCGGCTGGTCGACGATGACGCGCGGGGCGGGGCCGACGATCGGGCGGACGCGTCCGGGAAGCGGCCGGATCGACGCCGCGACCTGCGCCCACAAGGCGCTCTCGTCAGGGTGCAGGCGGCGCGCCATGGACCAGCCTTTCGGCGGCGGCGGCAGGCAGGAGCAGGGTGACGCTGCCGGTCGACGACAGCCCGCCGGCGGTGGCGCGCGCCGCTGCTCCGGCTCCCCAGAAAACGTCGAGCCGGTTCGCACCCTTGATCGCGCCGCCGGTGTCCTGCGCGACGACAAGGGTGCGGAACGGCGCGCCGTCGACCGTCGTGTCGAGCCACACGGGGCCGCCGAGGACGACGAACTTCGGGTCGGCGGCGACGCTGACGCGTGGGGTCAGCGGGACGCCGATCGCGCCGGTCGGGCCGAGGTCGGCGGGGGTCGTCAGGACGCGGAAGAAGACATAGCTGCGGTTGGCGCGCATCAGCTCGCGCCCGTCGGCGGGGTGGCTGCGCATCCAGCCGATGATGCCGTCCATCGTCGCCTGCCCGGGAGCGAGGACGCCGCGATCGCGGAGCAGCTTGCCGATCGCAGTGTAGGCGTGGCCGTTCTGGCCGTCGTAGCCGACACGAAGGATAGTGCCGTCGGGCAGCCGCAGTCGTCCCGATCCCTGGATCTCGAGGAAGAACGCCTCGTACGGATCCGCCGCCCACGCAAGTTCGAGGCTGCGACCGGTGAGCGCGCCGTCGTCGATCGCGGCACGATCGAAATAGGGAACGAAGGTCTTGCCCGCGATCCGCCCGCGGACGTGCTTGCCGGTCAGGCTGGTGTCGAATGTACTGAGGTCGAGGTCGATAAGGTCGGGCGGGCGGCGGTAGAGCGGCACCGCGAAGCCCGGCGCTGCGGTGCGCGACCCGGCGAGTTCGGGCTCGAAATAGCCGGTGTCGAGGCCGCGGCCGTCACCGGCGACCACGGGGCGGAGCGCGGTGGCGAAGAATGCGCGCGGGTCGGTCGCGGTCGCGGCGGCGGCACAGGCGGCGGTCCAGTCGCCGGGCAGCGTCAGCCCGCTTGCGTCGGTCCGCTTGAGTAACGCTGGGCATGACCGGCGAAATGCGGTCAGCGCCGGGCCGAAGTAGGCGGTCGCAAAACCCGGACGGCTGGCGAGCGGCGCAGCAAAAGTAATCGTGGGGCGCGGTGTCTCGGCCTTGACGGCGACGCGAGAAGGAGCGGGCGGGACCGTCGCAACCTTAACGCCGCCCGCGCAACCCGCGAGCACCAGACCGGCGGCAACGGCGAGCGCCCGCAACGGGGCGAGCCGGAACGTCACCGCTTACGCGTGAACGTCGGTGGCGATCAGGAGCCAGGCCGGATCGTAGGTGCCGACATGGCGGCTGAACGTCCAGACGTCGTGGGTCTCCGCATCTGCGGTCGAACCCTCGGCGACGATATCGGCGTCGAAGCGAACGGTGACTTCGGCCATCTGCCCGATCATCTGCGCCGCGGTGATCGCCGCCGCGTCGATGCGAACGAGCTTGTTCGCCAGGGCGGTGCCCCCACGCTGCTCGATCGCGCGCTGGAAGTGCGTCGCGACCTCGTCCGAGACGAGCTTGTCCATCGCCGCGGCATCGCCCGACCAATAGGCTTCGAGGATCATGCGGTACGCGGCCTGGGCGCCGGTGACGAACTTCTCCGGCTCGAAGCTCGGGTCGGCGTCGGCAACCGCCTGCAGTGCGGGAGCAAGGTCGGCGGCGGTGCCGGTAGGAATGGTGATGAGGCGGCGCGCCGGGGCCTCGACGCGGGTCGCGGCAACGGGCACCACCGCGGGGTTGCCCGGGCGAAACGCATCACCGACCGGCTTCTCGCTGCCCGTCCGCTTGCCGAGGACGCTGACGAGGCGCAGCCCGATGAAGCCAGCGAGCATCGCCAGCAGCACGATCTCGATCCAGGTTCCGCTGTCCGACATTGGTCTTCGCCTCTGGTAACGTACCGAACCATAGCAACGCACGGCGCGCCGGTCCATCGGTGTGACATAGGTGCACGCACCTGCGGTACAACCGGCCCCTCCAACGCTTGCGCGCCCGGTTGGTGCCTGATAGCGGGTCGGTCCGGCATTTTCCCAGATGAGAGACAAGACATGGTCGACGAGACCGAAGGCTTCATGGGCGCGAGCAGCGGAAACGGCGTCGACGCCGAAGCGCTGGCGCAGCCGCAGGTCAGCATCCTGACCCAGTACACCAAGGACATGTCGTTCGAGAACCCGAACGCGCCCGCGTCGCTCCAGATGGAGACCCAGCCGCGAATCGAGATCAACGTCAACGTCAACGCCCGCCGCGCGGGTGACGACCTGTACGAGGTCGAGCTGAAGATCGAGGCGCGCGCGTACAACAACGACCAGACCGCGTTCGTCGTCGACCTGCTGTACGGCGGGCTGTTCGCGATCCGCAACCTGCCCGAGGAAGCGCTCGAGCCGTTCCTCGTCGTCGAGGCACCGCGCATCCTGTTCCCGTTCGCCCGCCGCATCGTCGCCGACGCGACCCGCGACGGCGGCTTCCCGCCGCTGCTGCTCGAGCCGATCGACTTCGGCTCGCTGTATATGGCGCAGCAGGCGCAACTCGCCGAGGGTGCCGGCGCTCCCGCGATGGGGAATGCCTGAGCGAAGGCGCGGCCGTCCGGCAGCGAAGCGAGCGCCCTTGCGTTCGTTAGCAGCCGGCGGACTCGCGCCGAGCCGGACGGCGGGGCGGCCGGTTAGTCCCGCCGAACCTGTCCGTGGGCACGGCTTTGTCGCGCTCTTTTGCGGACCGTCGATCGCACATCGCGTCCCCCAATCGCCCGGCACGCTATGAACCTCGTCCGCGCCACCGGCACGATCGGCGGCCTGACCCTGATCAGCCGCGTTCTCGGCTTCGCCCGCGACGTTCTGTTCGCGCGCTTCGTCGGAGCGGGCCTCGCGTCCGACTGCTTCCTGATCGCCTTCCGTCTGCCCAACCTGTTCCGCGCTCTGTTCGCCGAGGGCGCGTTCTCCGCCGCGTTCGTGCCGATGTTCAGCCGGACGCTCGGGCCGGGGCGCGGCGACGGGACGGGGGGCGACCTTGCCGCCGGGCGGGTGTTCGCCGAGCAGGTGCTGTCGGTCCTGCTCCCGGTCCTCGCCGGGTTCACGATCCTTATGGTCGCGCTTGCCGGACCGGTGGTGTGGGCGATGACCGGCGGCTTCCCCGACGCCAGTCCCGAGAAATACCGCCTCGCGGTCGAGTTCACCCGCATCACCTTTCCGTATCTGCTGCTGATCAGCCTCGTCTCGCTGCTCGGCGGCATCCTCAATTCGATCGGGCGCTTCTGGGTCAACGCCGCCGCGCCGATCCTGCTCAACCTCGCGCTGATCGCCGGGCTGACGCTGTTCCACGGCGCGACGCCGGTCGAAAGCGCGCGGGTCCAGTCGGCGGCGGTGACCGTCGCGGGCATCCTCCAGTTCGTCTGGCTGCTGTGGGCGTGCCACCGTGCGGGCATCAACCTGCGGCTGACATGGCCACGGCTGACCCCGCCGGTCCGCGCCTTGCTGCGGGTAATCGGCCCCGCCGCGCTCGGCTCGGGGGCGGTCCAGTTCAACCTGCTGATCTCGACCGCGCTCGCCGCGCGCTTCCTCGGCGAGGGCGCGATCAGCTATCTCTATTACGCCGACCGCCTCAACCAGCTGCCGCTCGGGCTGATCGGCATCGGCATCGGCACCGTCCTGCTGCCGACGCTGTCGCGCCAGCTTGCGGGCGGGCTCGAAGCTCAGGCGATGCACACGCAGAACCGCGCGATCGAACTCGTTTTACTGCTGACCCTCCCCTCCGCCGCCGCGCTTGTCGTCAGCGCCGGGCCGATCATTCATACCTTGCTCGAACACGGCCGCTTCACCGCCACCGCTTCGGTCGCGACCGCCGGAGCGCTCGCGACCTTCTCGCTCGGGCTCCCGGCGTATGTGCTGATCAAGGTGCTGACCCCGGGGTTCTACGCGCGGTCGGACACCAAGACGCCGGTGCGGATCGCGGTCGCATCGATGCTCGTCAACCTTGTCGGCAACATCGCCCTGATCTGGCCGCTCGGAATCCTCGGCATCGCACTGTCGACCGCGATAGCGGCGTGGGTCAATGCCGGGCTGCTTTACCTCACCCTCCACCGCCGCCGCCATTTCAGCGTCGACCACCGTCTGCGCAAGAATGCATGGCGGCTCGTCGCGGCGAGCGCGGTCATGGCGGCGGTGCTGCTCGTCGCTGACCGCCTCGTCGCGCCGTGGATGACCGGCAGCCTCGTCGAACGCGGCGTCGCGCTCGCGCTGTTGATCGCGGGCGGCGGGATCGCCTATGTCGTGGCGGCGTATCTCCTCCGCGCCTTCTCGCTCGCCGACCTCAAGAGCCAGCTCCGCAGGGCCCCCAAATGAACCGCGTTTTCTCCGGCATCCAGCCGACCGGCAACCTCCACCTCGGCAACTACCTCGGCGCGCTGCGCAACTGGGTGGCGATGCAGGACGGGACCGGCGGGCATCCGGCCTACGAGTGCATCTATTGCATCGTCGACCTCCATGCGATCACGATGCCGCACGACGCGAGCGGACTGGCGGATGCGACGCGGTCGATGGCGGCGGGTATCCTCGCTGCCGGGATCGATCCGGCGAAGACGGTCCTGTTCGCCCAGAGCGCGGTTGCGGTTCACGCCGAACTCGCGTGGGTGCTGATGAGCATTGCCCGCACCGGCTGGCTCGACCGCATGATCCAGTTCAAGGAGAAGCGCGGGAAGGACGCCGAGGGGCCGAGCGTCGGGCTGTACGTCTACCCCGTCCTCCAGGCCGCCGACATCCTCGGCTACCGCGCGAGCCACGTCCCCGTCGGCGACGACCAGAAGCAGCACCTCGAACTCGCCCGCGACATCGCGATCAAGTTCAACGCGACCTACGGCGAGGGGCTGCTCGTGCCGCCGCAGCCGGTGATCGGCGGGGCGAAGGGGGAGGCGGCGCGGATCATGTCGTTGCGCGACGGCGCGGCGAAGATGTCGAAGTCCGACCCGGCCGACGCGAGCCGGATCGACCTGACCGACACCGCCGAGGCGATCGTCGCCAAGATCAAGCGCGCCAAGTCCGACGCCGACGTGCTTCCCGACACCGCTGCCGGACTCGAGGGCCGCCCCGAGGCGCGCAACCTCGTCGGCATCTATGCGGCGCTGGCTGGAATGACCGTCGACGCGGTGCTGGCCGAGTATGGCGGCAAGGGTTTCGGCGCATTCAAGCCGGCGCTCGCGGAGCTGACGGTGGCGAAGCTCGCGCCGATCAATGCGGAATACGTCCGCCTGATCGCCGATCCGGGGCACATCGACACCGTCCTGCGCGATGGTGCCATGCGCGCTCGCACGATCGCCGAACCGGTGCTGGCAAAGGTCTACGACGCGGTTGGATTCCTGCGATGACCGGGACAGGTTGCATGCGTTCGCGGAAATCCTGAACCGTTACGCTGCCACCGGCCGTCGACGACGCAGCGCGGTGCCGACGAGTCCGAACCCGCCGATCATCAACGTCCAGCTCGCCGGTTCCGGAACAGCACCACCTTCGAGCGAAAAGGCGAGATCGGTTGGCAGAGCCGTACTCTCACCGAAAAAGACCTGATAGGCCGTGCCGTTGCCGCCGTTGCCTGCCGCCCAGCCCCATGATGGCGGGTAAGTCAGGTCCGGAACGATCGACAGCCAGTACTTCGTCCCGCTGGTCGCGGCGAAATCGACCGCCGCCGAATACGAACCAACGACGCCGGTAAGGCTTTCGCCGGCATTGCCCGCGATCTTCGTGCTGTAGAGAGTCGCACCGGGCGCCGAGGAGGAGTCGGCGGAGAACGTCAGTGTAAAGGCGGTGATGGTGCTGGGCGCGCCGACGAAATACGCTCCAACGAAGTCGACCGTGGTAATTCTGGCCGAGCTTCCGAGCGTAAAGTCATCCGATGCGACGGCAAAATAGCCATACGTCCCGGAGGTGTCGTTCTGGCTGGCGTAAGCGGCGCCGCCCGACGTCGCCGACTGCGAATAAAGCGTCGAGGCACCCGCCGATGCAGCACTGACCAGTAGCATCGACACGAAGAGGATTTTCATAATCAATTGACCTAGCAGTGCATTGCCGTTCAGTAATTTGAGCAAGAAGCGTGCCAAAACGTTAACCAATTGAAATCTTTGTCGGGCGACGGTGTGATCGGAATCAGACTGTAAACGTGCCCGACAATCTACGACTTTCGACCAGCGGGGCGAAGGAGCGCTGCTGTTTTCCGACCGTCGATCGCCCTAATCGTCCGGCTGGCTTGAACCGTCGCGCCCGGACGCCATATTCGAGGGACAGGAACCCTCTGCCGCGTATTCGGGTTCACACCTTATTCACCGCCAGGTCGATAAGGCGGTTCATCATTCGTTTCGAGGGTAGCCACATGCGTTTTGCCACTATTGCTCCGCTGGTCGCGCTGACCCTCGTCGGTGCCTGCGCCGAACCGTTCGAGGCGCGGGTCGCGCGCTTCCAGCAGCTTCCCGCCCCCTCAGGCCAGACCTTCACGATCCAGTCGCGTGACGCGCGCAAGGCGGGCGGGCTCGAGTTCGCGACCTACGCCAACCTGGTCACGCAGCGCCTCGAGGCGGTTGGCTATCGCCCCGCCGCCGATCCGCGCGCCGCGACGCTCGTCGTCAACTTCGACTATGCCGTCGGCATGCCGCGCGAGCGGATCGAGTCGACCCCGGGCTTCGGCTATGGCTACGGCGGCTTCGGCCCGTACGGCGGGTTCGGCTACGGCGGTTTCGGCCGTCGCGGGTTCGGCTATGGCGGCTTCGGTTACGGCGGCGGTTTCGGCGGGTTCGGTTATGGTGGCTTCGGCGGCTATGGCTACGGCCCCGAGATTTATTCGGTGACCCAGTACAACAGCTACGTCGACATGCGGATCAATCGTGTCGCCGACAATCTCAGCGTCTTCGAGGGCCGCGCCGAGACCGTCGCGACGACGAACGACCTGACCAAGCTGGTCCCGAACTTGATCGCCGCGATGTTCACCAACTTCCCCGGCAATTCGGGTCAGACGGTCAAGGTTCGCGTCGATACGTCGAAGCACCTCGGATAAATCCGGCGTTCCGGATGCGCGCCACTGCGGCGGTGCGGTTCGGGACGGGGTGCGGTCGATGTGCGGGGTGTGTGCGGCAGGCCGGATCAGGCCTCGCCGCGCATCATCTTTCGGTAACCGTCGGCGATCACGTTGTGACAATGCAGCGCCAGCGCTTTGCGGTCGGCGAAGTCGGCGACTTTGACGGCCGGGAAAAATCGTAACTCTGCCCGTACCTTACCGAGCGACATGAAGCTGAGCATATGCGGCGCGAGCGCGGTGTCGCCGATCCACGCGATGTCGGGCAGCCGCTCCCGTGTGATCGGGATGCCATTGAGCCGAGTATAAGCGATCGCGACCGGCTGGATGATGAAGTCCTCGCACCCAGGTCCCTCGATCGCGGCAAATAGTGCCGACTTGAACGGCAGCACCGAGACGCCGTCGCTATTGGTTCCTTCGGGGAACAGGATGACATTCTCACCCGCCGCGAGACGCTCGACTATCGCATTGCGCGCTTCACCGGTCTTCTGCCGACGGTCGCGTTCGACATAGACTGTCCGGCTCAACGTCGATAGCCAGCCGACCGGGCCGTAATTGGCAACTTCGGACTTCGCCACGAACGCCGCAAGGATATTGCTTCCCATTACGGGAATATCGGCCCAGCTGACGTGGTTGGCGACGAACAGCACCCCCCCGCGCCGCTCCTGCCGCCCGTGAACGACGACATGGATGCCGAGCGACCGGGTCAAGGCGCGATGGAAAAGCCACGGAATTCGCGGGCGATTCTTGGGGGAGATCCGCCGCATCGCCAGTTCGATCGGCACCAGCGCCGCCGCCGCCGCGCCGATCCCAGCAAACGCCCGTGTCCGCCCGAAGCCACGCCCGCGCACCGGACGCATCCGTGCCACGCGCGTCGCCGGGCTGGTCACGTTGGCGTGGCTACCGGAGACTTCGCGACCGCGGGTTCGTCCGCCGAGGACTTTACGATCGGCACCCCGTATAATTCCATGCGGTGATCGACGAGGCGGAAGCCGAGGCGCTCGGCGATCTTGCGCTGAAGTTCCTCGAGCTCGGCGTCATGAAATTCAATGACTTGACCGCTCTCGATGTCGATCAGATGGTCGTGATGTTCCTCGCCCGCCGCTTCGTAGCGCGAGCGCCCGTTACGGAAGTCGTGGCGCTCGAGGATGCCGTATTCTTCGAACAGACGGACGGTGCGGTAGACCGTCGCAATCGAAATGCCCGGGTCGATCGCCGCCGAGCGACGGTGCAGCTCCTCGACATCGGGATGATCGACCGCATCCGACAGGACGCGCGCAATCGTCCGGCGCTGCTCGGTGATCCGCAGACCCTTCGCCGCGCACAACGTCTCGATATCGATCCTGCCGCTCATCGGGTCACGTCCTGCTGCCGCCGCACCCTAGAAAGGCCGGGGCGCAGCGGCAAGCCGTGCCTTAGCGCGAGCGCGCAACGTTGCGCTTGGTGCCGAGGCCGATCTTCTTCGCGAGCGTCCGGCGCTGCGCGGCATAGTCGGGGGCGACCATGGGATAATCGGCGGGCAGCGACCATTTGGCGCGATAGGCGTCGGGGGTCATGCCGTAGCGCGTCATCAGGTGGCGCTTGAGCATTTTCAGCTTCTTGCCGTCTTCGAGGCAGACGATGTGATCGGGCTTGATCGAAGCGCGGACCGACACGGCGGGCTCAAGCTTCGGCGTCTCGACCGGCTCTGGGCCACCAAGGCCAGCGAGCGAAGCATAGACGCTGCTGATCGCAGTCGCGAGATCGGAAACGGCGACGGTATTGTTGGCGACGTGCGACGAGACGATGTCGGCGGTCAACGTGAGCAACTCGGCGTGCGCCGCGCGGGGGTCGGTCATGGTAAGCCCTTAACTATTTGTGGAGGATGATTATCGCGTCATATGCAGTGAGCATCCTTTTTTGACAAGCGACTAGGCGACTATATGTGAGTTAATTTATCGGGCCAGATCGCAACGCAATGTGATGGCGTCGAACTTGACGTCGCCGGGGCCGCGGTAATAGTCACGCCGCCTGCCGATAGCGATAAATCCGCCACGTCGATACAGTCCGAGAGCGGGACTATTGTCTTCCCGCACTTCAAGGAATAGTGCGTCGGCCCCGCGGATTTGTGCATCGTGTCGTGCGGCACTGAGTAATTCGCCGCCATAGCCTTTGCCGCGACATAAAGGCGGGACGCCGATGAGTAACAGTTCGGCCTCGGGCCCGACACGGCGACAGAGTGTGAAGCCGACCGGTTCACCATGATCTTCGGCAAGGCGGGCCCAGGCGATCCCGGTGCCGAACGAGCCGAGAACCTGCGGCGCCGACCACGCCTCGCCGTAACGCGGGTCGAACGCCGCGGTCATCACCGTCATGATCGGCGCGATGTCGCGACCGTCGGCGAGGCGCAGCGCTGCGGTCATGCCGCGACCGCGTCGGGCGCGCGGAGGTAGAGTGGCACTGGGGGCAGCGACCAGGCGGAGCGCGGCAGGTTGCGGAGGCTCGCTGCGCGCGGGGGCGAAAGATCGAGGCATCGCGCGCCGGGGATAAGGGCCGCTCCCGGTCCGGCGCAGGTCGTGCTCGGCGGGAGGGCGATCGTTTCCGGAGTGCCTGCCGCCGCCTCGCCCGTCTCGGCGAAGTCGCGGTCGAACGATTGCCAGTAGACTTGTCCGCGACCGGCATCGGCGACTGCGGTGACTGCGGCCAGTGACGGGTCGGCAGCGAACGCGGCGGCGGCGATCAGGCTCAGCGATCCGACGCCGGTAACGGGTACGCCCCACGCCAGTCCGAGCGCGCGCGCGGCGGCGATGCCGATCCGCAGGCCGGTGAAGCTGCCGGGGCCGATGTCGACAACGATCTCCGTCACCCGGGAGTTGCCGACGACGGCGGCGACGGCAGGCATCAGCGCCTCGGCATGGCCGCGGCCGACTTCGCGATGCTCCTCGGCGACGATGCGGTCATCGTCGAGCAACGCCACCGAGAGCGCGAACGCGGTTTCGATGACGAGGCGCATCAGCTGATTTGTGCCGCCTCGTCGAAGTCCAGCCGCGGCGAGCGGGGGAACAGTTTCTCGGTCGTGCCGTGCCCGATCGAGCAGATGAAATTGGCCTCGACCGTGGTGCCGGCGAAGAACGCGGCGTCGACCTTGGCCTTGTCGAACCCCGACATCGGCCCGCAGTCGAGCCCAAGCGACCGCGCCGCAAGGATCAAATACGCGCCCTGCAGGCTTGAATTGCGGAACGCCGTCTCGTGGATCGCGTCGGGCTTGCCGGCGAACCACGACCGCGCGTCGGCGTGCGGAAACAGGTGCGGCAGCTTCTCGTAGAACTCCATGTCCATGCCGATGATCGCGGTCACCGGCGCGGTGCGGACCTTGTCGGCGTTGGCCGCGCTGACGCACCCGGCTAATTTCTCGCGCGCCTCGACCGAACGGCAGAAGACGAACCGCGCGGGCGACGAATTCGCCGCCGTCGGCCCGAGCTTTGCCAGCTCATACAGCGTATGCAGCGTTGCGTCGGATACCGGGGTATCGGCCCAGCTGTAATAAGTCCGGGCGGTGCGAAACAGTGTGTCGAGCGCCGCGTCGTCGAGCATCATACCGCGCGGACTTCGACGACTTCGGGGACGTAATATTTGAGCAGCGACTCGATCCCGCCCTTGAGCGTCGCGGTCGACGACGGGCAGCCCGAGCACGCGCCCTGCATCTGGAGCGAGACGATGCCGCGGTTGAAGCCGCGATAGATGATGTCTCCGCCGTCGTTCGCGACCTGCGGGCGGATCCGGGTGTCGAGCAGGTCGATGATCTGCGCGACGATGTCGGCATCCTCGGGGTCGTCGTCGATCGCCGCGGCGGGAGCGGCTTCGCCCGCCATGATCGGCGCACCGCTGCTGAAGTGGTCAACGAGGATGCCGAGCACCTGCGTCTTCAGCGACGACCAGTCGGCCGATCCCTCCGCCTTGTTGACCGAAACGAAGTCCGACCCGAAGAACACGCCCTCGACGTCGCCGAGGCCGAACAATGCGGCAGCGAGCGGCGATGCGGCGGCGTCCTCCGGCGTGGTGAAGCCGATCGTCCCCGACGGCATGACGGGGCGTCCCGGCAGGAACTTGAGCGTCTGCGGGTTCGGCGTGCGCTCGGTCTCGATGTACATGGTCAGTCTCCGGGGTCACCGCGCATGTGGCGCGCCACGCCCGTCAGATCAAGTCGGGGCCGGCCGCTCACGCCAGTTCGGCGAGGCGCGCGTCGTTGAGGCTGCCGGGGACGATCATCACGAGGCACGGCAGCGTCCCCGCGCGCTCGCCCGAAAAGAACGCCACCAACGGACCGGGCGCACCCTTCGGCGCCGCGCCGAGCACCAGCGCGCGGATCGACGGATCGGCGGCGACGGTCTCGAGCACCGCCGCGGTCGGCTCGCCCTGCCGCACGATCATCCCCGGCCGCTGCCCCGACAAGGTGAAAAGCTCGTCGGCGACGCCCGCGAGCAAAGCTTCGGCATTCGCCTTGGCCTCGGCCTCGATCAACTCCTGGACCCCGCCCCATTGCATGAACTCGGTGACCGGCATCGTGTGGAGGAGGGTGACACGGCCATCGACGTGCGCCGCGCGCAGCGCCGCGAAGCGCATCGCCACCCGGCTCTCGGGAGTGTCGTCGACGACGACGAGGAAGGTCCGAACGTTGTCCACGGGGCACAGTCTAGGCGCTTGCCGCCCCCGGACAAGCCCGGCAAATTAACCCTATTCCATCAGCTTTTTCTGCAGATACGTCATCGTCAGCGCGGTCGTATGCGCTGCCTGCTTGAGGTCCGCCCCTGCGCCGTGCCCGCCCTCGGTGTTCTCGTAATAATAGAAATGATAGCCCATCTCCTCCATCCGCGCGGCGAACTTGCGCGCGTGCTGCGGGCCGACGCGGTCGTCCTTGGTCGTGGTGAAGATGAACGGCTCGGGGTATTTCACCCCCGCGCGCAGGTTCGCGTACGGCGAGGTCTTCTGCCAGAATGCCATCACCGCCGGGTCGTCGACGTTGCCGTACTCGCCCTGCCACGATGCCCCGGCGGCGATCTGGCCGATGCGGATCATGTCGAGCAGCGGCACCTGGATGACTACCGCGTTCCACAATTCGGGGTGCTGGGTGAACTCGACCCCCATCAACAGCCCGCCGTTCGACCCGCCCTCGATGCCGAGGCGGCGCGGCGAGGTGATCTTTTTGGCGATCAGGTCGCGAGCGACGCTGGCGAAGTCGTCGTAGACGATCTGGCGCTTCACGCCCAAGCCAGCTTCGTGCCACGCCGGGCCGAACTCGCCGCCGCCGCGGATATTGGCGAGGACGTACGCGCCGCCGCGCTCGAGCCACAGCTTGCCCATTGCGCCGCTGTAATCGGGGGTCTCACTAACCTGGAACCCGCCGTACGCATACAGCAGGGTCGGGGTCGAGCCGTCGTACTTCAGGTCCTTCCGGTGGACGACGAAGTACGGGATTTTCGTTCCGTCGGTCGACGTCGCCTCGAACTGCTCGACAACGTCGCGCGACGCATCGAACTTCGCAGGCAGCGTCTTGACCGTTGCCAGCGAGCCCGTCGCGGCGTCGGCGAGCGCGAGCGACGATGGCGTCAGGAAGCCGCTCATCCGCACGAACGCGCGGTTCGAGCGGCGGTCGGCGTCGCCGAGGTCGACCGCGAGATTATCGGGAACATCGAGTTTCGCCCGGGTCCACCGCCCGCCCGCCGCCGGGGTAAACACCCACGCCCGCCCGCGGACGTTGTCGAGCGTCGTGACGACGAGCGTGTCGCGCGTCGCGGCGACGTCGCCCAATGCATCGCGCGGCCCGGGCGCCCAAATCAGGCTCGGCTTGAGCGCATCGGGCGCGACCTCGACCGCGGCGAGGTCGAGCTGGGCGAGTGACCCCGACGGCAATGTCGTGCCGGCGGCCGTCCACGCCTCGTCGAGCCTGACGACGACGCGGCCGGCGACGAGGTCGGCGACGCTCGCCTTCGCCGGGATCGCGAGGCGCTTCGTCCCGGTCGGCGTGACGACGAAGGTCTCATAGTGGAAGAAGTCGATCGCGCGCTGGATGATCGTCAGCTGGCGGCCCTGCGCGTCGTGGAGGACGACCGGGTTGACCTCGACGTCGCCCTTGGTGCCGCGATAGACCTCGACCGCGGATGACAGCGGCTGGCCGCGCGTTAGCCGCTTGACGATGTACGGATAGCCCGAGCTGGTCAGGTCGCCGGGGGTCCATTCGCTCGCGACGAGCAAATGGTCGGCGTCCTCCCACGCGACGGCGTGCTTGGCGCGCGGCAGGTCGAAGCCGCCAGCGACGAATTTGCCGGTGTCGAGGTCGAATTCACGGACGACGACCGCGTCCTCGCCGCCGTCGGACAGCGAGATCAGGCAGCGCCGCTCGTCGGGTTCGAGGCAATGCGCGCCGTGCCACACCCAGCTCTTCCCCTCGGCCTTGCCGAGCGCGTCGACGTCGAGGACTGTCTTCCAGTCGGGCGCGTCGGTCCGATAGCTGGCGAGAGTCGTCATCCGCCAGATGCCGCGGAGATGGTCGGGGTCCTGCCAGAAATTATAGATCGCGCCGTGGGTGAAGGTCGGCTGCGGAATCCGGTCCTTCGCCCCAGCGATAGCGAGCGCCTCGTCGTATAGCGTCTTGTAGCGCGGGTCGGCCTCGAGCACCCCGGTGCTGTAGGCGTTGCGCGCGTTGACCCACGCCATCGCGCGGGGCGAGTCGACGCTTTCGAGCCAGAGGTAGGGGTCGGCAGCGGTAGCGGCGGGGGTCGCGGTTGCGGCAGGGGGGGCGGCGGCTGCCGGTGCGGCGGCACCGCCGAGGGTGGCGATCGTCGAGGCGGCGAGCAGGGTTCGGATCACGGGGTTCCTATCGGACTCAAAGGCGCAAGCAACCTAGGCGACCGCGACGGCGAACGACAATCCCTGCGGCGACGCGATCAGCGGCGCGGCGCTGTCCTACAGGGCTGGCGATGCGGTATGATCGCGGGTTCGAGTCGGCGCGTACTTGCCGGCACCGCGTTCTTTCTCATTGTTGGAGTCGTTGTCTTATGCGGCTCGGGAGGGCTGTCACCGAAACATGCAATTCGTCGTGATTTCTCCGCAGAGCTTGCATGCTCAAAGCTCGAAAGCTGGTCGTTTCGTGGACTTGTGTAACCTTTGGGCACGGTCGGCCGCGGGTGGCATTGGCAAGATGCTGAGACGTCTGCCTGAATTGTCATCGCCGCGAAGGCGGGGACCCATCACCACTGAACGTTGGGACAATGGGTCCCCGCCTTCGCGGCGATGACGGCGGAGTGGGCGATCGCAGCCTACGCGGCAATCACAGCGCGCGTGGATGCGAAAAAGCTGGTCGTTCAGTGGACTTGTGTAACCTTCCGGCCCGGCCGCGCCACTAGAACGACGCGCGGACTCCCCCGAAGAATGCCCGTCGTGCCCCGTACTGTGGCGCGCCGACCCCGACCCCCGACCCGTCGCGGATCGCATAGCTGTGGTCGAAGGCGTTGGTCACGTCGAAGCGGATCGACAGGCCCTTGAGCGCGTCGATCGACTGGCTGACGCCGAAATTGACCTGGACGTACGACGGCAGCTTGCCGCCGTTGGGGACGATCCCCGCCGGATCCCCCGCGCGCAGACCATCGCCATAGATGAAGTCGGCCGACGGGGTGAGCTTGCCGATGCCGTCGCCGAACGCATACGAGCCGCCGCCCGACGCGCTCCAATTCTGCGAATGGTCGGTGTAGATATAGTGGTTCTGGATGTACGCGAGCTCGGCCGGGGCAAAGAAGAACTGGCTGGAGACGATGTTCTTGCCCTTCTCCTGCCCGCGCGTCGCATTGCCGTACAGCGACAATGCGCCGCGCCGGTACGTCGTCGTCAGCTCAATGCCCCAGGCATAGCCTTTTTCGTAGTTGAACGGTGACAGGACGAGCGATTCGCCGAACTGGCCCTCGTCGAGCAGGTCCTTCTTGATCTTGTAATAGCCGTCGAGGCCGACCGTCAGCCCGGGGAGGACGGTCTGGAGGACGCCGGCGTCGAAGTAATGCTCGCGCTCGGATTTGACCGCGGACGAGAAGGGGACCTCGGGCTGCTTGGTCGTGCCGTTGAACTGGGCGACTGTCGTCGTCCCGATCAGCTCCTGCGGCGGCGGGGTGAAGTTGCGGGCATAGCCGGCATGGAAGGTCGTTCCCGTCGTCGGCGTGTAGACGAGATTGATCCGCGGACTGAGCTGGTTCTCGCTGGTGTAGGCGTCGACCGCGTCGAAGCGTGCCCCGACGTTGAGCGTGAGTTCGGGCGTCAGGCTCCATTCGTCCTGGAGATAGACGCCGTAAAGCTGGCCGGTCTTGCTGCCGGCGACGGTGATCGGAAAGGCGGTGTCGCTCGTCTGGTTGCCCTCGCTGTCGGTCGGCAGGACCCGTGACGTTACGTTCGACCGCGTCCGCTCGTTCTGGAAGAAGACGCCGCCGCGGAGCGTATGCGCCTCGGACAGCTTGTAGCTGGCGTCGGCCTGGACGCCGTAGACGAGACTCGACAGCCGCGACTGGTCGGAGAAGCCGTTGAAGATGATGTCGCCGCCCGCCGGATCGGGCAGGAAGCTGGTCCGCGAATAGCGGACGAACGGCGCGACGAGGACGTTGAGTGCGTCGCCTGAATATTGATACGAGACGACGCCGTAGTGGGTGACCTCGCGCTGGTTCTGGTCGAGCAGCGACGAATCGAAGGTCGTCTGGCGGTTGAGCTGATACGCGCCGACCTGCCCCGGATTGTTGGGGATCTGGAACTTGCCGATGGCCGTCCCGCCAAACGCGCTGATCCGGCTGGTGTCGGACAGGATCTGCGACAGATAGACGAAGCCGCGATACTGCTCGGTCCGGTCGTGGATCGCGCTCCGCGACCGGGTCGGGTTCTCGATACCGAGGTCGTCACGGAGGTAGCTTCCCGAGACGAAATAGTTGAGGCCGCCGGTCGAGTTCTGCAGCGTGAAGCTCGGCTCGACCCGCCCGTTCGACCCGCCATACAGGTCGACGTTACCGGCAAGGTCGAACGCCCCCGACTGGGTCGCGATGTTGACCACCCCGGCGGTGCGGTAGCCGTATTGCGCGGGCAGGGTGCCGGTGAGCAGATTGACCGACTTGGCGATTCGCGTGTCGATCGTCTGGCCGAACCCGGCGATGCTTTCGGGGATGATGACGCCGTTGAGCCGGTACTGGACGTTGCCATGCTCGTTGCGGACGTGAATCTCGTCGTCGCTGTCCTGGCTGACGCCGGGGGCCTGCTGGAGCAACTGCGAGATCCCGCGGTCCTGCCCGCCGGGCTGGGAGTCGATCGTCGCGCGGTCGAAGCTATAGTCGCTCGCGCCGAGGCTCGGCAGGATCGCGTCGCGCGCGGCATCGAGCTTGCGCGCGGTGACGACAATCTCGTCGGATGGCGCGGGTGGTGTCGTCGGCTTGACCTGGGCGACGGCGGCGATGGGGAGCAGGCAGGTCGCGGCGAGCAGTGACGCGGTCGACAGGGTAGGGCGCACGAGCAACTCCATGTAACGATATAGTATCACATCTACCCGAGCGAGCGACCGCTGCCTAAACCATTTATCGTTCATCAAGGCTACCGCCATCGGTCATCTCAAGCCTGCCGTTGCCGGTCTCGCTGCGTGCGCCTATGTCCGCAGCAACAGTGAACGGGCGCTGAAGCGCCTGCATCCGGCCGGGAGAGACATCGATGGCAACGACCACGACCGACAATTTCATGGGCCTCGACGGCTTCGAGTTCGTCGAGTTCACCGGCCCCGACCCCCAGGCGCTCGCTGCCCTGTTCGAGGCGATGGGCTTCACCCACGTCGCGACCCACCGGTCGAAGGACGTGCGGCGATATGCGCAGGGGGCGATCAATTTCCTGCTCAACATGGATACCGCGGGACAGGCGGCCGAGTTCCGCAACGCCCATGGCCCCTCCGCCAATGCGATGGCGTTCCGGGTCGGCGACGCGGCGCACGCCTTTGCCGAGGCGGTTTCGCGCGGCGCCACCCCGGTGACCGGCCCGGTCGGGCCGATGGAGCTCGCCATCCCGGCGATCGAGGGGATCGGCGGGTCGAACCTGTACCTCGTCGACCGGACCGGCGAGCACGAGATCTACGATGTCGACTTCAAGCCGGTGCCGGGGGCCGGGGTCGACGATAACTCGGTCGGGCTGCACACGCTCGATCACCTGACCCACAACGTCAATCGCGGGCGGATGGCGCACTGGGCCGAGTTCTACGAGCGCATCTTCGGCTTCCGCCAGATCCGCTATTTCGACATCGAGGGCCAGTCGACCGGGCTGTTCTCCAAGGCGATGACCGCCCCCGACGACAAGATCCGCATCCCCTTGAACGAGAGCCAGGACGAGCACAGCCAGATCGAGGAGTTTCTCCGCGCCTACAAGGGCGAGGGCATCCAGCACCTCGCGCTCGCCACCGACGACATCTTCGCCACCGTCGACAAGCTCCGCGCCAACGGCATCCGCTTCCAGGAGTCGCCCGACACCTACTTCGATATGATCGACCAGCGCCTCCCCGGGCACAACCACTCGGTCGAGGAGATGCGGTCGCGCAGCATCCTGATCGACGGCGCGCCCGAGACCGGCGGCGGCCTCCTCCTTCAGATCTTCACCGAGAACATGGTCGGGCCGATCTTCTTCGAGATCATCCAGCGCAAGGGCAACGACGGATTCGGCGAGGGCAACTTCAAGGCGCTGTTCGAAAGCCTCGAGCTCGACCAGCTCCGCCGCGGGGTCATCCCGGGCAAGGTCGAGGCCTGATGGCAACCGACCCGGCCGACCTGCAGGCGCAGCTTCTCGCCGCCGCCCCGGATCTCGACCTGTCGTTCCGCAAGATGTTCGGCGGCATCATGGGCTATGCCGCCGGGGTCGTCTTCGCCTCGCTGTCCGACGTCGGCCTCGCGCTCAAGCTGTCTGGCACCGAGCGTGACCGGGCCTTGGCGCTGCCGGGCGCTCTGCCGCTCCGTTATGAACCCGACGCCCCGTCGAGCAAGTCCTACGTCGTCCTGCCGTCCGAGGTCGTCGCCGACTCCGCCGCGCTCCATGACTGGGCCGTCGCCAGCGTGGCCGGGCTCAAGCCAAAGCCGGTGAAGAAGGCGAAGGGCTGATGCTGACCGGCTTCGGCAACCATTTCGCCACCGAGGCAGTCCCCGGCGCGCTCCCCGTCGGGCGCAACTCGCCGCAGCGTCCCGCCTTCGGCCTCTACGCCGAGCAGCTCAGCGGCACCGCCTTCACCGCGCCCCGGCACGAGAACCGGCGGTCGTGGCTCTACCGGCTCCGCCCGAGCGCCTCACACCCGCCCTTCGTCCGCTACACCGGCGCCCCCGACTTTGCCCCCGGCACGGTCGACGACCCGCTCGCGCCGAACCGGCTGCGCTGGGACCCGCTGGCGATGCCCGCCGCGCCGCTCGACCTGATCGATTCGATCACGACGATGGTCGCCAACCGCGATCCGGCCAGCCTCGAAGGGGTCGCCGTCCACCTTTACCGCGCGGCCAAGGACATGGACGTCCGCGCCTTCGTCGATGCCGATGGCGAGCTGCTGTTCATCCCGCAAGCGGGGCGGCTGACGCTGCTCACCGAGCTCGGCCGGATCGACGTTGCGCCCGGTGAGATCGCCCTCGTCCCGCGCGGCGTCCGCTTCCGCGCCCTCCTCCCCGACGGCACCGCGCAGGGCTATGTCGCCGAGAACCACGGCAGCCTGTTCCGCCTGCCCGACCTCGGCCCGATCGGGGCGAACGGCCTCGCCAACCCGCGCGACTTCGAGACCCCGGAGGCGTGGTTCGAGGACCGCGACGAGCCGTTCGAGCTGATCCAGAAGTCGCTCGGCAGCCTGTGGACGACGCAGCTCGACCATAGCCCGCTCGACGTCGTCGCCTGGCACGGCAACCTCGTGCCGTGGCGGTATGACCTCGCTCGCTTCAACACGATTGGCAGCGTCAGCTTCGACCATCCTGACCCGTCGATCTACACCGTCCTGACCTCGTCGTCGGGGGTGCCGGGGCGCGCCAACGCCGACTTCGTCCTGTTCCCGCCGCGCTGGCTCGTCGCCGAGGACACCTTCCGCCCGCCGTGGTTCCACCGCAACATCATGAGCGAGTGCATGGGGCTGATCCACGGGGCGTACGATGCCAAGGCCGAAGGCTTCGCGCCCGGCGGGCTGTCGCTCCACAACCTGATGGCGGGGCACGGCCCCGACCTGTCGACGTGGCAGGCCGCCAGCGCCGCCCAACTCGCCCCGCGCAAGCTCGACGCGACGATGGCGTTCATGGTCGAAAGCTGCTGGCCGTTCCGCCCGACCCGCTTCGCCCTCGACCGCGCCCAGCCCGACTATGACGCCGCATGGGCCGGCTTTCCAAAGGCCAAACTGCCATGAAGCTCGCCAGTCTCAAGCACGGTCGCGACGGACGGCTGGTCGTGGTGTCCGACGACCTTGCATGGTGCGCAGCGCCGCCGCTGGCTTGGCCGACGCTCCAGTCGGCCCTCGACGACTGGCACCATGCCGAGCCGGTGCTGCGCGGCGTGGCCGAGAGCCTGTCGCACGACGCCGTCCCGCACAGCCGCTTCCACGAGCGCGAGGCCGCCGCGCCGCTGCCCCGGGCGTACCAGTGGGCCGATGGCTCGGCGTATGTGAACCACGTCGCGCTGGTCCGGCAGGCGCGCGGAGCGGAGATGCCCGCGACCTTTTGGACCGACCCGCTGATGTACCAGGGCGGTTCGGACCAGTTCCTCGCGCCGCGCGACCCGATCCCGTTCGTCGACGATGCGTGGGGGCTCGACCTCGAGGCCGAGGTCGTCGTCGTCACCGGCGACGTCCCGCGCGGAGCAAGCCGTGACGAGGCGCTTGCGGCGATCCGCCTCGTCGGGCTGGTCAACGACGTCTCGCTCCGCGGGCTGATCGCCCCCGAACTCGCCAAGGGCTTCGGCTTCGTCCAGTCGAAGCCGGCGAGCGCGCTGTCGCCGGTGTTCGTCACCCCCGACGCGCTCGGCGACCGCTGGCGCGATGGCAAGCTCCACGGCGTGCTGTCGGTCGATCTCGACGGACAGGCGTTCGGACGCGCCGACGCGGGGGAGGACATGACCTTCGACTTCGGCACGCTGATCGCGCATCTGGCGAAGACCCGGGCGATCGGCGCGGGGAGCATCATCGGCTCGGGGACCGTCAGCAACCGCGGCACCGACGGCGGCCCGGGGCTCCCGGTTGCGGCGGGCGGGCGCGGCTACAGCTGCATCGCCGAAGTTCGCGTCGTCGAGACGATCACCGGCGGCGCGGCGACGACGCCGTTCCTGCGCCCCGGCAATGTCGTCCGGATCGAGATGCTCGACGAGCGGCATCATTCGATCTTCGGGGCGATCGAGCAGGCGGTTGTCGCGGACTGAACCCTCCGCCAGTTCGGTTAAGTTGACAGAGTTGACGAAATCGGACGTTTTCGTTCGAGGCGAACGCTCGCCGAAGTCGCGGACCTGACTGTTAATTTAACCGATGCTTCCAGCGGATCGAATTCTCGCTACGCGGCTTGGACAAGCGGCTTAAGTTGACAGCGTTGACATAATCTACCGTTTTTCAGCGAACCGCGCGTCACCGCAGGTGGCGGATTCGCCGGTAGGGCGGTCGACGGCGGCTTCCGCCGACCGATAACTTGCAGCACCGACCGATCTAGCGGGAGCGCTGTAGCGGATGACAATGAGAAAGCGCACGTCCCGCCGCCCGGTGGCGACTCGAAGCCCCTGCGATACCCCCGCAAACCGGGTGTAGGACAGCGAATTCAGTGCGCGGGCGGAACTGGCGTCGCCGCCGACACAACGTGTCGAGCGTCGCCATAGCGTCTTCGGGCAGGTCGATCGCCGCCACCGCAAGGTTCTCGCGCAGATGCACCACCGACAACGTTCTTGGGATCAGCAGGACATTCGGCGACCGCCACGGCAGCCACGCGAGCGCAACCTGCATCGGCGTGACGCCAAGATCGGCCGCGACGCCGTCGAGCACGCGGCCGTCTGCGCCGCTATTTAGGTGCGCGCTCACGCGCGCTCACAGCGCGCAACGGTGCATACTCGCCGCCGGGATTCCAGGCCGGCCACGCCGCGCTATCGGCGACCTCGGCCCCAAGCGCGAACGCAACGCTCGCCTCCTGCGCGGTCCCGGCGAAGGTCCATTTGGGGTCGAATTCGTCGCTCGGCTGGTGGTAGCGCTTGGCGTTATAGTCGGCGACGATCGGCACCCCCGCCGCGAGGCCGCCGTCCACCAGGTCGCGCCCGGCGCGGAACGTGATCGCGGGCACGCCGCGCTTGGCGAACGAATATTGGTCGGAGCGGAAGTACCAGCCGGCCTCGACCGCGGGCTCGTCGTCGACCCGCAACCCTTGCGCGGCGGCGATCCGGCGGACGTCGGCCTCGACCGGGGTGCGCCCGCCGCCGATCAGCTCGATGTCGCGCGCCGCCGGCAAAACGACGTGCGGGTCGAGGTTGATCATCAAAGCGGTCGTCGCCAGCGGATACAGCGGGTGCGCGGCGTAATAGTCGGACCCGAGGAGGCCCTTCTCCTCGGCGGTCCACGCCGCGAAGACGACAGTCCGCGCCGGCCGCGCGCCATGCGCGAAGGCGCGGGCGATCTCGAGCACCTCGGCGGTGCCGGTGGCGTTGTCGACCGCGCCGTTGCGGATCGTGTCGCCGGTCGCGTCGGGGCCGTTCATCCCGTTGGCGTCCCAGTGCGCGCCGTAGAGGACGACCTCTTTCGGCCGCGATGCTCCCGTCAGCTTGGCGATGACATTGTGGCTTATGACCGGGGTCGCGGTCAGAATTCCGCTCGCCGATACCGTGCTGCCGTCGAGCGCGAAGGCGCGGAACCCCGGATCGCGCGAACGGGTCTTGAGCCCGTCGAGCGTCAGGCCGTGGCGGCGGAGCAGGTCGACCGCGACGTCGCGCGTCAGCCAGCCGCTGAACTTGAACGCCGAGGGGCCGAGTGGGGCGAAGGTAAATTGCGGCAAGGTGTCGCCGCTGCCGACCTGCGAGAAGGGGTAGCTCGCCGCCGCGTCCTCGTGGATGACGAGCGCGCCGATCGCGCCCGCCTTCGCTGCCGCCTCGAGCTTCGCGCCGACGCGCCCGGCATAGACCATCCGGCGGCCTTCAAAGCCGAGGTCGCGCCCGCCCTCGAAGTCGGGGTCGTTGGCCAGGACGACCGCGATCTTGCCGGCCATGTCGACCCCGGCATAGGCGTCCCACCCCTTCGCGCGGTCGACGATGCCGAAGCCGGCGAAGACCAGCGGCGCGGCGGTGACCGTCGTCGTGCCGGCGTTGCGCAGCGACAGCGCGGCGTCGCGGCCGAGGACGAGCGGGCGCGCGGTTCCCTGCACGCCGAGGACCATTGTCGCGCCGGGGGCGCGGTCGAGCCGGACCAGCGGGACATCCTGGAACCAGCCGCTATTCTCGCCGCCGGGTTGCAGGCCGGCAGCGGAGAACTGTTTGGCGAGATAGTCGATCGTCTTCGCTTCCCCCGCCTCGCCGGGCCCGCGCCCGCCGAAGGCATCGGAGGACAGCACGCGGACGTCGGCCTTGATGTGCTCAGCGGAAATCGGCGACGCGGCGGCGAGGGCCACGGCGAGCGAGATGGCAATCATGAGGGTCCCTCAGTCAAACGGCCGGTCGAGCGACGGCGGCGGCGTCGAGAACCAGCGCGGCCCATCGGCGGTGATGTGGAAGCAGTCCTCGAGCCGGACGCCGAATTGCCCCGGCAGATACAGTCCCGGCTCGTCGGAGAAGCACATGCCGGGGATCAGCGGCGTCGTCTCGCCATGGACGAGGTTGACCGGCTCGTGCCCGTCGAGGCCGATGCCGTGGCCGGTGCGGTGCGACAGGCCGGGCAGGCGGTAGCCGGGGCCGAAGCCCTGCGCGGTGTAGAAAGCGCGGACCGCGTCGTCGACGCTCCCCGCCGGGGCGCCGACTTTCGCTGCCCCGAACGCGACCTGCTGCCCGCGGGCGACGGTGTCCCAGACGCGGCGGACGGCGTCGGGAGCGCGGCCGGGGACGAAGGTCCGCGAGATGTCGGATTGATAGCCGTCGACGGTGCAGCCGCAGTCCATCAGCACGACCTCGCCCTCGCGGACGCGTTGCGGCTTGCTCGAGCCGTGCGGATACGCCGCGGCCTCGCCGAGCAGGACGAGCGCGAATTCGGGAACGCCGCCGAGCTTGACCGTGGCGGCGTCCATCAGCGCGCCGATATCGCCGGGGGTCATCCCCTCGCGGACCCGCGGCCATGTCCAGCGATACGCGGCGATCGTGATGTCGCTCGCCTTCTGCATCAGCGCGAGCTCGGCGGGCGTCTTGAGCATCCGGCAGCCGCGCACGACCGGGTTCGCCGACACGATCCGCGCCTCCGGCAGCGCCTTGGCGAGCCCGTCGCTGGCGAAGAAGCGCACCGTCTCCTCGATCCCGATATCGCCGCGTGCGGCACCGCGCTCGCCGATGATCTTCGCGGCGAGCGCGACCGGGCTTTCGTCTTCCTGCCAGACGCGGACGTCGGCGGGGATGCCGAGACTCTGGCGGACCGAGGGCTCCTCGAAGAACGGCGTGACGATCACCGGGTCGCCGGTCGCGAACAGCAGGGCGAGCGTCAACCGTTCGCTCCGACGCCATTTCACCCCGGTGAAATAGACCATCGATGCGCCGGGCTCGATCACCACCGCCCCGATCCCGTGCGCCGCCATCAACGCGCGCGCCGCGTCGAGCCGCGCTGCGCGTTCGGCGGGGCCGATCGGGCGGACGTCGCCGGTCATCGAGGTAAGCCCGGCGGTGTCGATCTCGGCGGCGGCGGTTCCCGAGGGGAGGATCGCGAGCGCGCCGAGCACCGCCCCCGAAACGAGGAGCGAGCGGCGGTCGAGTCCGGCTTGGATCATGCGCCGCATCATCGAGACGCCGCGCGCGAAAGACAAGGGCCGTCGGCGAGCCTAAGTCGTGCCGAACACCCGGGCGAAGATCGTATCGACGTGCTTGAGGTGGTAGCCGAGGTCGAACAGCGGCTCGATCTCCGCCGTCGGCAGCCAACGTGTCACGTCGGGGTCGGCGACGAGCAGGTCGAGCAGCTGGAGCTTGCCGTCGGCCTGCCACACCTGCATCGCGTTGCGCTGGACGAGGCCGTACGCCTCCTCGCGGCTCGCCCCCGCCTGCGTCAGCGCAAGCAGCACGCGCTGCGAATGGATCAGCCCGCCCATCTTGTTGAGATTGGCGAGCATGCGGTCGGGATACACCAGCAACTTGTCGATCATGCCCGTCAGGCGGACCAGCGCGAAGTCGAGCGTGACCGTCGCATCGGGGCCGATCATCCGTTCGACGCTCGAATGGCTGATGTCGCGCTCGTGCCAAAGCGCGACGTTCTCGAGCGCCGGGGTGACATAGCCGCGGACCAGCCGTGCGAGGCCGGTTAGGTTCTCCGACAGCACCGGGTTGCGCTTGTGCGGCATCGCGCTCGACCCCTTCTGCCCCGGCGCGAAATACTCCTCGGCTTCGAGGACTTCGGTGCGCTGGAGGTGGCGGACCTCGGTCGCGAGCCGCTCGACGCAGCCGGCGACGACGCCGAGCGTGGCGAAATACATCGCGTGGCGGTCGCGCGGGATGACCTGCGTCGAGACCGGTTCGACCGTCAGCCCCATTGCCTTGGCGACATGCGCCTCGACGAACGGGTCGACGTTGGCGAAGGTCCCGACCGCGCCCGAGATCGCGCACGTCGCAACCTCGGCGCGCGCGGCGACGAGCCGGTCGCGGCAACGGTCGAACTCGGCATACGCCTGCGCCAGCTTGAGCCCGAAGGTCGTCGGCTCGGCGTGGATGCCGTGGCTCCGGCCAATCGTCGGGGTTATCCTGAACTCGAACGCGCGGCGCTTGAGAACGACAAGCAGCGCGTCGATGTCGGCGATCATCAGGTCGGCGGCGCGCGCGAGCTGAACCCCGAGGCAGGTGTCGAGGACGTCCGAACTCGTCATTCCCTGGTGGACGAAGCGCGCGGGCTCGCCGACATGCTCGGCAAGGTTGGTCAGGAAGGCGATGACGTCGTGGCGCGTCTCGCGCTCGATCTCGTCGATCCGGTCAACCTCGAACTTGCCCTTCGCCCACATCGTCGCCGCCGCTTCAGCCGGGATTACCCCGAGTTCGGCGAGCGCATCCATCGCGTGCGCCTCGATCTCGAACCAGATGCGAAAGCGCGTCTCGGGCTCCCAGATCGTGACCATCTCGGGGCGGGAATAGCGGGGGATCATGCGACGGCTCCAGTGCGGGGTGCGGCAATTAGCACGGGGCGGGCCGAGCCGCCAACGCGACGGACGGTGAAACCGACGCCGCCGCCGTCCGTTAACCAGCACACGACAGGAGGTCTTTATGATCAAACACTTAGCTATTGCAGCGAGTGCGGCAACGTTCGTGTTCGCCGGTGCGGCGAATGCCCAGACTGCCGCTGGCGGCATCGTCGGCGGGTCGGCATCAGCGGCCCCGGGAGCGTATTCGCCGGCAGGGGTGCGGGCGCCGGGAACGACCCCGTCCGGTCTCGGCAGTGCGATGTCGCCGGGTTCGATGAATTCGCCTGGCCTGCCCCAGCCGTCAACCGGCGTGACGCCGCCGATCGGGGCTTCAACCGCTGGGACTATGGGTGATGGCCGGGTCGGGACACTCGCTCCCGGATCGACCACCAGCCCCGCGGTCAACGGCACGACCGGCGGAATGCCGGCGACGAGCGGGACGACGCCGACAACGTCGACGACCAATCCGCCGCCGCGCTGAACTTAAACTCAACAAAACCTTGGGAGATTGACCATGAAACTCATGATCGCACTTGCCGCTACGGCACTCGCTGCAACGACGGCCTCGGCCCAAATGGTCCCCTCGTCACCGAGTGGGTCGGCAGGATCGAGTTCGATAGGGACGACCGGCACCAGCCCGACCGACACGATGTCGTCGACGGGCAGCTCGACCGACAGCATGTCGTCGAGCAGCATGTCGCCGGGGACGTCGTCGTCGACCACGACGAAGCATCACAACCGCCGGTCGTCGACCGGTATGAGCCATGGCTCGATGTCGCCCAACAGCTCGACGACGCCGGGCACTGCGGCGACGACACCGCAGTAGGCGGGCAACCGATGCCCGCTCGACGCGTTCATTGCGCGAGCGGGTGTCGGCCCAATGGCCTGCCAAGGAGATTATAGATGAAGACGAAGATCATTCTCGCCACAATCGCCGCTGCGGCGATCACATCCACCGCGATCGCTAAGCCGATGCATCACCGCATGGCATCGCACGCGTCGAGCGGGTCGGAAGCGACCAAGGCGCTCAACGAAAAGTCGCTTGCCCAGGCATCGGGCGGCGGATCGATGGGTGCCCCGATGGCACCGCGCAATGGCGCGATGTCTGACTCGGGCGCAGCTGCACCGATGGCGACGCCCGATGCCGCGCCGATGGGTTCGCCCGCGGGCAACGCGATGACGCCGCCGGCGACGCCTGCCCCGCAGCAGTAGGATCGCGCTGCGATCGAACTGATCGCAGTTTAGTCGGATGAATGGGACGGTGCGCGAGCGCCGTCCCATTTTCCGTTGTAGCGTGACCTCGCGGTAAATCTCGGGTGCATGCCGGGCCTGCAGTGGGAGCGATGAGCGGACGGATGAACGAAAACCACTTCATCACCCGGATCGGCTGGCTGCGCGCCGCGGTGCTCGGCGCGAACGACGGCGTCCTGTCGACCGCGAGCGTCATCGCCGGTGTCGCGGCGGCAAATCCGCAGGGGCGGCAAGTGCTGCTCGCCGGGATTGCCGCGCTCGTTGCCGGGGCCATGTCGATGGCAGCGGGCGAATACGTCTCGGTCAGCAGCCAGGCCGATACCGAAGCCGCCGATCTTGCCCGCGAAGAGCAGGAGCAAAAAGACGACCCGCGCGGCGAAACCCGCGAACTCGCGGCGATTTACATCAAGCGCGGGCTGAACGCCGATCTGGCGAAGAAGGTCGCGGCGCAGTTGATGGCGAAGGACGCGCTCGCTGCGCACGCCCGCGACGAGCTCGGCATCACCGAGGTGTCGACTGCGAACCCGGTGCAGGCCGCGCTGGCGTCGGCGGCGACGTTCACCGCGGGGGGCATCTGGCCAGTGCTGACCGTCCTGCTCGCACCGCCGCCGGTGCTGCTCCATGCGACATTCGCGGTGGCGCTCGTCGTGCTCGCGGTGCTCGGCGCGGCAGGAGCGCGGACAGGGGGTGCGAAGATGGTCCCGGCGACGGTGCGCGTGGTATTTTGGGGCGCGCTGGCGATGGCGGTGACTGCCGGAGTCGGGCACTTGTTCGGGACGGCGGTGGGTTAGATCAGGCGCAGCGCCACCGTCCGCCCGGGAGGGAGCGATGGCGGCGCCGCCCCGATGATCCGGTCGGCATCGCGCCGGGCACGGTCCAGGATTGTGGGCGGAACATCAGCTGGGTGATAAATCGTGTCGGCCTGATTGAGCAGGCGGAGCTGGCGTAGCGTCAGGTCGTCGGGGTCGCGGGAGGTCAGGACGATCTCAACAAGCGCGGCGGTGGCTTCGGCATCACCGATCCCCGCGACCGACGAGGCGGGTTGGCCGTGATCCGCGAACGGGTCGAGCCCGCCGCCCGGCGCGAGCGCGGTGTCCCACAGGCGGCGGCGAGCGTCGATCGTCGGATGCGTCGCCGCAACGGCGGCGCGGGCGGCGAAGATCGCGTCTGCGAGTCCGCCCAGCCGTGCCGGGAGCATTGCCTCGAAGCGCTCGCGCAACGCCTTGGCGAGGCTCGCCGACGCGCCGCCGGTGCCGACCGCGACGATGACCGGCGAGCGGTCGACGATCGCGGGGACGGTGAAGTCGCATAGCGCCGGGCGGTCGACGACGTTGACGAGCAGGCCATGGCTGCGGAGGCGGGTGGCTTCGGCCTCGGCTTCGGCGGCATCGTCGAGCGCGACGAAGGCGATCCGCGCCGGCAGGTCACGGACGACGACCCCGCCCGCCCCCTCGATCAACCGCGCCTTGGCCTCGGCGGCGGGGCCGGTGCCTATGAGGAGGACGTGCATGCCGGTGAGGCGGACGAAGATGGGGAGCGAGTGCATGGCGCACTGTATCCGATTTCGTGAAGCCCGCACCCGTGTAGGTGCGCTCCGCGCCCGCTGATGCGCACAGTACCCGCGTACGTGTGCTCCACGCCTGCTGATGTGCGCACGGCACCCGCTTATGTGCGCACAGCACCTGTTTCCGTCACCCCGGCGAAGGCCGGGGCCCATCGTCGTGCACACTCCGAACTTCGCGTTGCGCGGGTAGTTGGGCCCCGGCCTGCGCCGGGGTGACGGCGATAGGGTGCGATTCGCTCCTTGGCCGAGCGACCTTAGTTGCCGGCCGGCGCGATCCCCAGCCCCGCGATATACGCCCGCACCGCCGGCCCGACATCGTCTCGGTCGAGCGCGAGCGCGATGTTCGCCATGATGTGCCCGGCCTTGTCGCCGCAATCGAAGCGCGTGCCCTCGAACGCCAGCCCGTGGAACGGCTGCTTGCCGATCAGCTGCGCCATCGCGTCGGTCAGCTGGATCTCGTTGCCCGCGCCGCGCTTGCCCTCGGCGAGAATCGTCATCACCTCGGGCTGGAGGATGTAGCGGCCGATCACCGCGAGGGTCGACGGCGCGACGTCGGGCTTGGGCTTTTCGACGAGGCCGAGCACTTCGGTCAGGTTGCCGTCGGTCGCGCCCGGGGTGACGATGCCGTAGCTGCCGGTCCGTTCGCGTGCGACCTGCTCGACCGCGATGACGTTGCCGCCGACGCGGTTGTACGCATCGACCATCTGCTTGAGGCACGACGGGCCGTAGACGAGGTCGTCGGGGAGCAGCACCGCGAACGGCTCGTCGCCGGTGATCAGCCGCGCGCACCACACCGCGTGGCCGAGCCCGGCGGGCTCCTGCTGGCGGACGTAGGCGACGCGGCCAGGCTCGAGCTGGGTGGACTCGAGGACCGCGAGTTCGGCGGTCTTGCCCTTCGCCTTGAGCTCGGCGACGAGTTCGGCGGCGACGTCGAAATACTCCTCGAGCGCCGCCTTGCCGCGCGCGGTGACGAAGATCATCTGCTCGATCCCAGCGGCGATCGCCTCCTCGACGGCATATTGCAGCAGCGGCCGGTCGACGACGGGGAGCATTTCCTTCGGGACTGCCTTGGTCGCGGGCAGGAAGCGTGTGCCGCGCCCTCCGACGGGAAAGATCGCCTTGCGAACCGGCTTGATCATCGTTGGTTTACTCCCCTTTTGCTGCACCGCACCCTAAAGACACGAAGTTGCCTAATGGTTGCTTAACCAAGGTGCGATCCGGTCGCGCGCAAGCTGCGCGGCAATGTCCTCGCGCGGGCGGACGATCGCCCAATCTGCGCCGTCGACGAGCACTTCGGGGACCAGCGGCCGCGAGTTATACGTCGACGCCATCGTCGCGCCGTAGGCGCCAGCGGTCATGAACGCGATCAGGTCATCTGCGTCGACCCGGTCGATCGTCCGGTCTTCGGCAAAGGTGTCGCCGGTCTCGCACACCGGGCCGACGATCGTCGCGACCATCGTCCCGCCGCGCGGGGTGACCGCGCGGATATCGTGCCATGCGCCGTAGAGCGCCGGGCGGAGCAGGTCGTTCATCGCCGCGTCGACGACGACGAAGCTGCGCGCCTCGCCCGGCTTGACGGTGACGACACGCGACACGAGCACCCCGGCGTTGCCGACGATCATCCGCCCGGGTTCGAACATCAGCCGGACATCCCACCCGGCGGTCGCGCGGGCAACGAGTGCGCCGTAATCGGCGGGGGTCGGCGGGGCTGTGTCGCCGGTGCGATACGGGATGCCGAGCCCGCCGCCGAGGTCGACGCGTTCGACCGCCAGCCCGCCGGAGCGGAGGCGCGCGACGAGGTCGCCGAGCAGCGCGAAGGTCGCCTCGAGCGGGGCGAGGTCGGTCAGCTGGCTGCCGATATGCGCGCCGACTCCGACAGCGCGCAGGCCGGGGAGCGACGCCGCGAGGGCATAGGCGTGGGGAACGCGGTCGATCGCGATGCCGAATTTGTTCTCGGCGCGCCCGGTCGAGATTTTCGCATGGGTCTTGGCGTCGACCCCGGGATTGACTCGGAGCGCGACGGCGGCGGTTTGGCCGAGCGCGACCGCGACGTCGCTGAGGACGTGGAGTTCGGCTTCGCCCTCGACGTTGAATTGATAGATGCCCGCCGCGAGCGCCGCCGCCATCTCGCCCCGGGTCTTGCCGACGCCCGAGAAAACGATCCGGCCCGGCGGCACCCCGGCAGCGAGCGCGCGGCGCATCTCGCCCTCCGACACGACGTCGGCCCCCGCGCCGAGCCGCGCGAGCGTCGCGATTACCGACAGATTAGGGTTGGCCTTGACCGCATAAGCGATCAGCGGATTGTTCAGCCCGGCGAGCGCCTTGGCGAAGACGCGGTAGTGGCGTTCGATCGTCGCGGTCGAATAGACGTACAGCGGGGTGCCGACTTCGCCCGCGAGCGCGGTGAGGTCGACATCCTCGGCAAACAACGCGCCCCCGCGATCGGCAAAGTGATCCATCAGCCCGGCGGCGGCAGGTTGAAGCGGTCGTCGCGGCGCTCCTGCGAACGGCTGAGCGGATCGTCGATCCGCGCGGGTTCGGCCTGCGTCGGACGGATCAGCAGCGTCGACGGCAGCGGCTTGGTCGGGTCGACCTTCGGCATCTCCCCCGGCGGTGCCTTGGGCATCAGCTCGCCCTGCTTGCCGCACGCCGCCAGCAGGAGAAGGAGAGCAACCGCGCGCTTCACAACGCCGCCTTCGCGGCGGCGATCGCCTCGTGGACGCGGACCGCCGCGGTGCCGCCGAAACTGACCCGGCTCGCGACCGACTTCTCGACCGACAGCACATCGAACACCTGCGCGGTGATCCGCGGGTCGATCGCCTGAAGCTCGACGAGCGGCACGTCGGCAAGCCCGATGCCTGCCGCTTCGGCAGCGCGGACCGCGCGCCCGGTGATGTGATGCGCCTCGCGGAACGGCACCTTCGCCTCGCGCACCAGCCAGTCGGCGAGGTCGGTCGCGGTCGAGAAACCTGCGCCCGCCGCCGCTGCCATCGGGCCGGGGTTGAACGTCATTGTCTCGACCATTCCCGTCATCGCGGCGAGGCTCAGCGCGAGCAGGTCGAACGCCTCGAACACCGGCGGCTTGTCGTCCTGCATATCCTTCGAATAGGCGAGCGGCAGCCCCTTCATCGTCACCTGCAGCGCGGTCAGGCAGCCGATCAGCCGCCCCGAATGGCCACGAACAAGTTCCGCCGCGTCGGGGTTGCGCTTCTGCGGCATGATCGACGACCCGGTCGAAAAGGCGTCGGGCAGCGTGACGAAGCCGTACGGCTGCGACGCCCAGATGACGATCTCCTCGGCGAGCCGCGACAGGTGCAGCCCGGTCATCGTCGCGCAGCTGAGGAATTCGATCGCGAAGTCGCGGTCCGAGACGCTGTCGAGCGAATTCGCCGTCGGCCGGTCGAAACCAAGCGCCTTCGCCGTCGCGTCGCGGTCGATCGGAAACCCGGTTCCCGCCAGCGCCGCCGCGCCGAGCGGACACTCGTTCATCCGCGCCCGCGCATCGGCGAAGCGCGAGCGGTCGCGCGCCGCCATCGCGACATACGCCATCAGGTGATGCCCGAGCGTCACCGGCTGGGCGATCTGGAGATGGGTGAACCCCGGCATGATCGTCTCGGCATGCTCGGCGGCGCGACTGAGCAATGCGGCGGAAAATGCCGCGAGCCCGTCGTCGACCGCGTCGATCGCATCGCGGACCCACAGGCGGAAGCTCGTCGCGACCTGGTCGTTGCGCGACCGCGCAGTGTGGAGCCGCCCCGCCGCCTGGCCGATCAGCTCGGCGAGCCGCGTCTCGACGTGCATGTGAATATCCTCGAGGTCGAGGTTCTCGACGACCCCAACGGTGTCGTATTCGTGCGCGATCGTCGTCAGTCCCGCGGCGATCGCGTCGGCATCGGCAGCGTCTATGATCCCCTGCGTGCCGAGCATCGCGACGTGCGCCTGCGATCCGGCGATGTCCTGACGCCACAGCCGCTTGTCGAACGGGATCGAGGCGTTAATGTCGCGCATCACCGCCGCCGGGCCATCCCCGAAGCGGCCGCCCCATAGCGAATTGGAAGTGATGTTGCGCGTCGTAATCGGAACGCTCCTGTTGGCCGGCCTCGCGAGCGGTGGCCCTGCCGTGGCGACTAAGGGAAACGCGAAGGCGTCGCAACCGGCGAAGCTCGGCCAGATCGACCGCAGCCACGCCGGGGAGGCCGCCCCGCCGATCTCGATCGAGGCGAAGGGCGGCAAGACGACGACGGTCGCCGCGCTCGTCGCCGCCGCGCACAAGCCGGTGCTGGTCAATTTGTGGGCGACGTGGTGCGTCCCGTGCCGCGCCGAAATGCCCGCGCTCGACGCGCTTGCGAAGGCGCAGGGGGCGAAGCTGACGGTCCTGCCGATCAGCGAGGACCTTGAAGGCTGGCGCGGCGTCGACAAGTTCTTCACCCCCGGCAAGTTCGCCAACCTGATGACGTGGCTCGACCAGCCGGGCAATTACGCAGTCAAGATGGGCGCGACCGGTCTGCCACTGTCGATCCTTTACGGGACCGACGGGCGAGAGAAGTGGCGCGTCAACGGACCGCTCAAGTGGGGCTCGCCCGAGGTGGCGGCGGCGCTGGGGTAGGATCGCAAGCGCACGCATGGTGCAACTGGTCATCTAGTCAGGAAGCGCGATGACGATCCAGACCGGTGTTGAATCTGCCGACCCCGTGTGGAAGCTCGAAGATGCTAAGGCGCGCTTCAGCGAGGTCGTCCGCCTCGCGCGCGACGTGGGCCCGCAGCGCGTGACGGTGCGTGGCCGTCCTGCGGTCGTCGTCGTCGCCGCCGATGAGTACGACCGCCTGTCGCCGCCGGTGAAGCCGCGTTCGCTCTTCGATATGCTGCAAGGACTGACCGAGCTCGGCGAACTCGAGAGCGAGCGCGATCGCGACACCGGCCGGGACATCGAGTTTTGATCGTCTGGCTGCTCGATACCAACGTCGCGCAGGAAATCATCAAACCAAACGGTAATCGGCGAGTGCAGTCGTGGTCGAAGGCGCAGGCGGGGCCGACGGTCTACATCAGCGTCCTGTCACTGGCAGAGTTTCGACAAGGGGATCGCCAACCTGCCCAACGAGAACCTTCGCCGCGCAATCATCGCAACACAACGCGCCAACCTCGCCGCCGATTTTGCCGGCCGCATTCTGCCCGTCTCAGACGAAGTCGCGTGCCGCTGGGGCACGATCAACGGGCGGATCAAGCGTGACACCGGCCACCCGCCGCCGGTGATAGACACGCTGCTCGCGGCCACCGCGATCGAGCACGACCTCTATCTCGTCACGCGCAATGTCCGCGACGTCCGGCTGAGCGGGGCGGCGGTGTTCGATCCGTGGGACGACGATCCGGCGAGAATGGTCCTGTCGGCACGGCGGCGCCGCTGAGCGTCACGCTTCCGACCGGCTTATCGGCCCGCTCAGCTTTCCACATGGCAACTTTATGCCCGCACGATCATCTTCGCCGATGTCGCCGATCGGCCGCCATCGCGCGCCGGCCCGACGTGGAGGCCGTATGGCTCGTTTTGCATCGCCCGAAGACCCGACGATCTTTCTCGTCGGCCAAGATTTCTGTGGCCGTTACTGCGTCTGCGAGAACCACGGCGTGATCGGCGGCGCGTTCGCCAGCCGCGCCGATGCCGTCCGTTTCGCGCAGGACGAGAGCAAGGCGATCGCCCACTCGATCGTCCTCGTCACCCCCGTCGTGATCAGCGTCGACGCGACGGCGTGCGCCGGCGACGACCTGCCGCGCCGCCTCGACGCCCGCGCCGCTTAGTCGCGCAGTAGGTCGTTGATCGCGGTTTTCGCCCTTGTCTGGGCGTCGACGCGCTTCACGATCACGGCGCAGTATAGGTTCGGTCCCGGCGACCCGTCCGGGAGCGGCTTGCCGGGGAGGGTTCCCGGCACGACTACGGAATACGGCGGCACGCGCCCAACAAAAACCTCGCCGGTCGCACGGTCGACGATTTTGGTCGATGCGCCGAGATAGACGCCCATCGACAGGACCGCGCCGGTGCCGACGATCACGCCCTCGGCGACCTCCGCACGCGCGCCGACGAACGCGCCGTCCTCGATGATCACCGGTCCGGCCTGAAGGGGTTCGAGAACCCCGCCGATCCCCGCGCCGCCCGAGATGTGGACGCCCTTGCCGATCTGCGCGCACGATCCGACCGTCGCCCATGCGTCGATCATGCTGCCCTCGCCGACGTACGCGCCGATGTTGACGAAGCTCGGCATCAGCACGACGCCCGGGGCGATGTACGCGCCGCGGCGGACGATGCTGCCGGGGACGGCGCGGAAGCCGGCGCTGCGGAAGCGGTTTTCGCCCCAGCCATCGAACTTCGACGGGACCTTGTCCCACCAACTCGACTTGCCGGGAGCCCCGGTGATCAGCGTGTTGTCGCTCAGCCGGAACGACAGCAGCACCGCCTGCTTGAGCCACTGATTGACCCGCCACTCACCGTCGACCTGCTCGGCGACGCGGAAGTCGCCGTTGTCGAGCCCGGCGATGGCCGCTTCGACCGCTGCGCGGACCGCGCCGTCGGTGGCGGGAGTGATCGTCGCTCGAGCTTCCCAGCCCTCGTCGATCGGGGCGATGAGGTCGTTGGGCAGGTCGGTCATGCGGCTTCCAGTTCGGTGACGACGCCCGCGAGCCAATCGGAAACGTCGGTGATGCGGTAATCGATGAAGTCGGGGGCGGCGTGGCGCGGCCCCTGTTCGGAGCCGTTGTCGACCCACACCGTCGCCATGCCGATCGCCTTGGCGGGAGCAAGATTGCGCTCCATGTCGTCGGCAAACAGCGCGCGGGCGGGGTTGACGCCGTGGGTTTCGCATAGTCCGCGATACGCGCGCACATCGGGCTTGGGCAGATACGCCATCGAGTGGACGTCGTAGATCGCCTCGAACGCGCCCTCGAGTCCAAGCCGGTCGAGCACCTTCGCGGCGTACGACGTGTCGGCGTTGGTGAAGACCAGCTTGCGTCCGGGCAGCCGCGCGATCGATTCGACGAGGAGCGGCGCGTGGTCGACGACGCTCAGGTCGATGTCGTGGACGTCGTCGAGGAAATGGAGCGGGTCGACGCCGTGCTCGTCCATCAGGCCGCGCAGCGTCGTGCCGTGCTGGTGGAAGAACCCCTTCTGGACCCGATGCGCCTCGACCGCGTCGACCCCGAGCAGGCGCGCGACATACGCCCCCATTCGTGCATCGATCTGCGCGAACAGGTTAGTTTTCGCCGGGTACAGCGTGTTGTCGAGATCGAAGATCCAGGCGTCGATGTGGCTCAGCGGGTGCGGCATGGCGGGTGTGTAGCGGGTGGGCCGGTAACGTGGAAAATATTTCTCATCCACACGGTTCAGGCACGGTTTCCCACCGAGTTATCCCCTGCAGAATTTGTCCCGATGATGGGATTGCGCGACAAGCGATCGATGCAGCTTCCAACACCCTACACACCCGCCGCCGCCACGCCGATCGCGCTCGTTCCCGCAGCGGCGCTCCCGCATAATGTCGAGGCCGAGGCGGCGCTGCTCGGGGCGATGATGATCGACAACCGGCTCGTCGAGGACGTCCAGCTCAAGCTCGGCAGCCAGCATTTCTTCGAGCCGCTCCACGGACGGGTGTACGACGCGATCCTGATGCTGATCGACCGGCGGATGGTCGCGACCCCGGTGACGCTCAAGCCGCTGTTCGACGCCGACCCCGATATGATGGCGATCGGCGGCACGGCATATCTCGCGAGCCTCACCGAGCAGTCCGCTGCGCTGATCGCCGCGCGCGACTTCGCCCAGCAGATCTACGACCTCGCGCTGCTTCGCGAAATGATCCGCGTCGGCCGCGACATGGCGACCAATGCCTTCGACACCGGCGCCGGGGTCGAGCCGTTGAAGCAGATCGAGGCCGCTGAGCTCGCACTGTACAAGGTCGCCGAGCAGGGCGAGGTGTCGGGGTCGGTCAAGACCTTCGGCCAGGCGACGCGGCTCGCGGTCGAGATGGCCGACCGCGCGATGAAGTCGGGCGGGCATCTGTCGGGCTACACGACCGGGCTCGACGCGATCAACGCCAAGATCGGCGGGCTGCACAAGTCCGACCTGATCATCCTCGCGTCGCGTCCGGCGATGGGAAAGACCAGCCTTGCGACCAACATGGCGTTCTCGGCGGCGGCGCGGTTCCTACGCGACAAGGCCGACGGCGTCGAGCCGGGCCAGTCGAGCGGGGCGGGGGTCGCGTTCTTCAGCCTCGAAATGTCTGCCGACCAGCTCGCGACGCGCGTCCTCGCCGAACAGTCGGGGGTCAATTCGGAAAATCTGCGGATGGGCAAGATCAGCCAGTCCGAATTCAACAGCCTTGCGCGCGCCGCCGGGCAGTTGAGCGAGTTGCCACTGTACATCGACGACACCCCGGCGCTGTCGATCGCGGCGCTGCGGACGCGGGCGCGGCGGTTGAAGCGCCAAAAGGGGGTCGGAATCATCGTCGTCGATTATCTTCAGCTCCTCCAGGGCTCGGCGAAATCGGCGAACGAGAATCGTGTCCAGGAGATTTCCGAGATCACCCGCGGATTGAAGACGCTGGCGAAGGAGCTCGAGGTGCCGGTGCTCGCACTGTCGCAGCTCAGCCGCGCGGTCGAGAACCGTGAGGACAAGCGGCCTCAGCTCGCCGACCTTCGTGAATCTGGGACGATCGAGCAGGACGCCGACATCGTCCTGTTTATCTACCGCGAAGAATATTATCACGCGATGAAGCAGCCCGACGAAGAAGACATCGAGAAATACGCCAAGTGGAAAGAGCGTGCCGAGAAGCTTCACGGACTTGCCGAAGTCATCGTTGCCAAGCAGCGCCACGGCTCGACCGGTACTGTGCCACTTACATTCCACAAGACGACGACAAAATTCAGCGACCGGGCTAACGATGCGTATCTACCCGAGCGGTACGACTGACCCGCGCAACGCGCGACTACTCATGACGGGCAGTTGACGATCGCTTCTGCGGTCACGTTGCGTACACTTGTCGTACGCTGATCGCTCTCGCCCGCTGCGCAGCCCTTAACAGACGATTACTCGATGACAGCGGACGCGGCGTGGGGCGCCGAGTCGCTAGGACAGTCATGTCTCTGATATACGCAACATCGAATGCGATCTGTGAGTCGGACGCGAATCTCTCTGCAGATCGTAAACAGATTATCAACGCATCCATCGGCACAGCAAAGTACAGAATTTATTCGTACTGCAAATTACAGAGTCTAAATGACAAGATTGAAGACTAATATGGATAAACCACTTTTCTACTCTGTGGAACGTGCAACCAATCTCGTAGCTGCGGGTACGGACAGTTGGGCCCCATAGTAACAGGGAAATAGTTCGAAAAGCATACGGTCGGAGAGTTGTTTATAAAATAGTAACGTGTGTATTTGTGGAGTTGCGTATTATGATTAAGCTTATTAAGCATTTTGCTCTTGTCTGTGCCGTCGGCGTGTCGATTCCGGCAGACGCAAAAATCCTTTATGCGACATCTTCGACCATAATGAGCATCTGGAAGACGGCGGTGAGCGGCGACACCATCCGGCTGTCGGGGACGTTTGCCGGCACCACGTCGCTCCAGAACAAGACCGCCACGAAGGCGATCACGATCGATGCAACGAAAGCGACCTTCATCGGGACGCTCAAGTTTCAGTCGGTCAATAATATCAAGGTCGTCGGTGGACGGTACGACTCGACGGGCGGTCCGACGGCGTACGGCCGAGGAATCGTCGTCTACAAAAGCAGCAACCTTTCCTTTGACAAGCTCACCGTGGTGGCAAGCGGCACCGACGGCGAAACCGGAGTCGGGCTGGAGGGTGTCACCAATGCAAGTGTGACGAACTCGACCTTCACCAACGTCGGCGTCGGAGTCGGCGTCACCGGATCGAGCTACATCACGCTGACCGGTAACAAGGTCGTCGGCGCGACGAAGGACGGCTACGACGCCTACAACGACCATAATGTGGTCATCGCCAACAATAGCTGCAGCGGCAGCAAGCCGCAGGCGGGCGCACACCCTGATTGCGTCCAGCTTGCCAGCACCGGCGGACTGCCGGTCCAATCGGACATCAAGGTCATCGATAATATCGCGACCGGCATGACCCAGGGATTCACCTCATTCCTGGGGTCCGCGACGGGTAGCCTGCGCATCACCATGACGGGAAACATCATCAACGGCCTGATGTCGCAGGGCGTCGCCTGCTATGGCTGCGTCGATAGCTTTATCACCAACAACTTCCTGTCGTCGCAGCCCGGTGCCCCCCACTTCGTCAACTTGAATGTCATTGGCGGGTCGAACAACGTCGTGTCCGGCAATACCTTTGGCTCGCTGAACACGTCGTCGGTCCTGCCGACCGACTATGCTTCGGCTTACTTCCGGCTGACCGGCACGACCTACAAGCCGACCTTCGCCGACTTTTCGTCGATCGGCGCGACCGCCAGCATGGAGCGGATCGCCGCGACGATCCCGGAACCGGGCGAGTGGGCGCTGCTGCTCGCCGGCTTCGGCCTCGTCGGGCTCGCCACCCGCCGCCCGATGGCGCGGGTCGTCGCCGCTTGATGTTGCCGCCGCCGCTCCCGCGGGGGCGGCGGCCACGACCGCCGCGGCACCGCCGCGTCGACATCGATCATCGTGAAGACGCGCGCGGGAGGTTTGCCTTCCGCGCGCGTCGTCGCGTAAGCGCGGGGGCGAAAATGGATACCGCCAACCTCCGCCTGACAATCGATCTCGGCGCGCTCGCCGATAACTGGCGGCGCCTCGCGCACGCGTCGGGCGCGGCCGCGTGCGGGGCGGCGGTCAAGGCCGATGCGTACGGACTCGGCGCGGTCGAGATCGTGTTCGCGCTCGCCCGCGCCGGATGCCGCGATTTCTTCGTCGCATCGTGGGCCGAGGTGGCGGCGCTCGGGGCAATGCCCGACGGCGCGCGGCTCGCGGTCCTCCACGGCGTCCAGCACGATGAGCTGGCGACCGCGCTCGAGTCCGCCGCGGTCCCGGTGCTGTGCACGCCGGCGCAGGTCGCCGCCTGGCGCAGCGCGACGACCCGGCCGTGCGACGTCATGGTCGATACCGGCATCAACCGGCTCGGCCTCGCGCGCGCCGATCTCGGGCTGCTAGACGGGCTGGCGATCGACACGCTCCACAGCCACCTCGCGTGCGCCGAATCCCCCGCTGATCCGATGAACGCGCGCCAGCTCGCCGCCTTCCGCGAGGTCGTCGCCGCAGTCCCCGCTCGTCGCACCAGCCTCGCGAATTCGTCGGGGATCATGCTCGGCCCCGACTATGCGTTCGGACTGACCCGCCCCGGCATCGGGCTGTACGGCGGCACCGCCGGAGCTGTCCCGGTCGCGGGGCTGGCCGCGCGGGTGGTCCAGGTCCGCGACATCGCTCCCGGCGACAGCGTCGGCTATGGGGCAACGTGGATCGCGGCGCGTCCGACTCGCGTCGCCGTGCTCAACATCGGTTACGCCGACGGCTACCCGAGGGCGATGTCGAACATCGGCCAAGCCTTTGCCGGCGACGTTGCGTGTCCGGTGATCGGACGTGTGTCGATGGACCTCGTTGCGGTCGACGTCACCGGCGCGGATGTGACCGAGGGCGGATGGCTGCGCGTCGATTTCGACCTCGTCCAGGCGGCGGCGGCGTCGGGGCGGTCGCGGTATGAGTTGCTAACCGGCCTCGGCCACCGCTATGCGCGTGAATACCAATGACCGGCGTTCCTCACGATATCCTCGGTGTGCTCCGCGCGATCGGACGCTTCGTCCTCGGCGGCCTCGCGTCGGTCGGCCGCGTCGTGATGTTCGCGTGGGAGGCGATCACCCGCGCGCTGCTGCCGCCTTATTATCCGGCGCGGCTCGCCGAGCAGATGATCGTCATCGGCTATTTCTCGCTGCCCGTCGTCGGCATGACCGCGCTGTTCACCGGTTCGGCGCTCGCGCAGCAGATCTTCATCGGCGGCAGCCGCTTCAATGCCTCGTCGACGGTGCCCGCAGTGACGGTGATCGGCATCGTCCGCGAGTTGGGCCCGGTGCTCGGCGGATTGATGGTCGCGGGGCGGGTGTCGTCGGCGATGGCGGCCGAGCTCGGGACGATGCGGGTGACCGAACAGATCGACGCCCTGACGACCCTCCGGACCGATCCGTATCGCTACCTGATCGCGCCGCGCGTCGTTGCCGCGGTCGTGGTCATGCCGCTGCTCGTGCTGGTGTCGAACATCATCGGTGTCCTCGGCGGGTATCTGCTGGCGACGTATCGGCTTAACTTCAACGGCGCAGGCTATATCCGGACGACGGTGTCGTTCCTCAAGACCGACGACGTCGTTTCGTCGATGGTCAAGGCGGCGGTGTTCGGCTTCATCATCGCGCTGATGGGCTGCTACCACGGCTTTCATTCGAACGGCGGCGCGGCCGGGGTCGGCAAGGCGACGACCAATGCCGTCGTCAGCGCGTTCATCCTGATCCTGATGTCGAACCTGATCATCACCGTCATCGTCTTTGGCGGCGGCTGATGAACAAGATCGAGCTCAGCGGCGTCCACAAGCGCTTCGGGTCGAAAATCGTCCTCGCTGGGGTCGATCTCGAGATTGCGGCGGGCACGTCGATGGTCGTCATCGGCGGGTCGGGGACCGGCAAGTCGGTGCTGATCAAGTCGATCCTTGGGCTGCTCAAGGTCGATTCGGGAAGCATCAAGGTCGACGGGGTCGAGGTCACCAATCTCCAAGGCCGTGCGCTCGCCGACCACCGTGCGAAGTTCGGGATGCTGTTTCAGGGCGGCGCGCTCTTCGATTCGCTCCCCGTCTGGCGCAACGTCAGCTTCGCGCTGCCGCGCGGGCGCGGCGCGGCGTCGCTCAGGGCGGCGGCGATCGACAATCTCGCACAGGTCGGGCTCGGTGCCGACATCGCCGATTTGCGGCCGTCGGAGCTGTCGGGGGGTATGCAGAAGCGCGTCGCTCTGGCGCGTGCGATTGCGGTGCGACCGGAAATCATCTTTTTCGACGAGCCGACCACCGGGCTCGATCCGATCATGGCCGACGTCATCAACGACCTGATCGTCGACCTTGTCCGCGATCTCAAGATCACTGCGCTGACGATCACCCACGATATGGCGAGCGCGCGCAAGATTGCCGACCGGATCGCCATGCTTTATTCTGGACGGATGATCTGGAACGGCCCCGTCGCAAAAATCGATGCCAGCGGGAACGAATACGTCGATCAGTTCGTAAATGGCCGTGCAGAGGGGCCGATCAAAATGCAGATAAAGACCGCGTGAGCGGCACGGCGGGGCTGGTGTCGATGCTCGACCGCATCGGCGCGGGAGACCGCAATGCATTAAAGATGCTTTACGAAGCGACGTCGGCGAAGCTGTTTGGTGTTATCCTCCGTATCTTGCTCGAAAGGGGCGAGGCGGAAGACGTGCTCCAGGAAGTTTACATCACAGTTTGGCGCAAGGCGGCGGAGTTCGACGCGACGCGTGCCAGCCCGATCACGTGGATGGTCACGATCGCGCGGAACCGTGCGATCGACCGCCTGCGTGCGCGCGGCAGCCGCCCGACGACGACGCTCGATGACGCTGCGGAGGTGCGCGACACCGCGCCCGGTGCCGATGTCGTGATCGACGCGCACAACGATGCGAAGCGCGTCAATGCGGCCCTCGCGACACTTGATCCCAAGCACGCAGCGATCATTCGGAGTGCTTACTTCGAGGGCCTGACGTATGAGGCGATGTCTGATCGCGAGGGTGTGCCGATCGGGACGTTGAAAAGCTGGGTCCGGCGTGGGCTGATGCGGATGCGGACGGCGCTCGAGGCATGACCGACGAGATTCCCGAAGGCTCCGACGCGGCCCTGGCGCTCGACTTCGCGCTGGGCGCGCTCGACGGTCAGACGATGCGGCGTGCCGAGCTGCGCCTGCGGAGCGATCCGGCGTTCGCGCGCGAAGTTTCAGAATGGCAGGCACGACTTGCTCCATTGGCCGACGAAATCGCGCCGATCGAGGCTCCGCGTGCGGTCTGGGATGCGGTCGATCGCGAGCTGTTCCGCGTTGCCGCCTCGCGCACCCTGGCGATATCGCAATCGCTGTGGGCGCCGCTGGCGGTCTGGCGTGCGGTTGCGTTCGGCGCGAGCGGCGTTGCGGCAATCGCGGTCGCGCTGCTCGTCAGCCGCCCTGGCCCGGCACCGGTGCCGGCTCTGGTGGTGCAGCCGCCGGGCGCGTTGCTCGCGGCGTCGATGGCAGCGACCGACAGTAGCAAGGCGGTGCTGATCACGGCGACCTACGATCCGGCGCGTGGCGCGGTGATCCTGACTCCGGCCGCTGCCGATTCGAGCCGGGGCCTGACCCCTGAGCTCTGGATCATCGTCGGCAAGGATGCACCGCGATCGCTCGGCGTGATCGACCTCAAGGATCCGCAAGCGCACCGTATTCCGGCCGCGTTGCGCGCCGAGATGAGTAGCGGCGCGACGTTGGCGATCAGCCTCGAGCCCCCCGGCGGATCGCGTACGGGCGCGCCGACGGGACCTGTCGTCGCAGCCGGTAAGCTCGCGCCGATCTGAATCGTTCGGACGCAACCGATACGATCGGTCGAACGTAGCTCGCGGTGTCCACCAACGGACGATATCCCGAGGGAGCTTTTCATGAAGATCACTAACGGCGCTTTCCGCGCTGCCTTGTTCGCGGTCGCTGCCAGCGGCCTCGCGATCTCGGCGAATGCCGAGATGATGCACACCAAGAGCGTGATGGTTGGCGGTGCGGCGATGTTGCCGTCGCGGAACATCGTCGAGAACGCCGCGAATTCGAAAGATCACACGACGCTCGTCGCCGCGGTCAAGGCTGCCGGCCTCGTCCCGACGCTTTCGGGCCCGGGTCCGTTCACCGTCTTCGCGCCCACCAACGCTGCCTTCAACAAGCTGCCTGCCGGCACGGTCGACACGCTGGTTAAGCCTGAGAACAAGGACACGCTGACCAAGATCCTGACGTACCACGTCATTTCGGGATCGATGGACTCGAAGGCGATCGCCGCAGCGATCAAGGCTGGTCACGGCACCGCGACGCTGACCACCGTTCAGGGTGAGCCGCTGACCGCGAAGATGATGGGCAAGAAGCTCATGCTGACCGATGCGAAGGGCGGCATGGCGACCGTCACGATCGCCGACGTTTATCAGTCGAATGGCGTGATCCACGTCATCGATACCGTGTTGATGCCGTAATCATCAAGACGACTATGATGAGGGGGCGGGCCGTAAGGTCCGCCCCTTTTTATTTGGAGCTGCACGATCGTTTTTGACTAGCGATGTATCGTTGACAAAAATCAAGAATGGCAATTCTACTATTCCGTCCCCGAGATGCACGAAATAGTGTATAACAGTCTGATTTTGTTCAAATTAATCGCTTTTCCGCGCAGTAATTGCGAGCACGCCGTTTCGGCAAAAACACGATTAATTCCGCAATTGTAATAAACAGTACGATAACGTACAGAAAGGTTCACGTGCTTATTTGGGGCGGCCCGAATATCCAGCCGCGGTCCTGAGCGCATCGGCGTTGAGCAATTTACCATCGAGCATCACCAGCCGGGTCTGACGCAGATCGCCGATCCGGACCGAGGGGTCGCCTTCGACCAGCGCGAGATCGGCAGTCTTGCCGACCTTGATCGAGCCGGTGTGCTTGTCCTGCCCGACCAGTCGCGCGGGGACGATCGTCGCCGCCGCGAGCGCTTCGGCGGGGGTAAAGCCCGCCTGTTGGTAGATCTCGAGCTCGCGGATGATCTCGATCCCCGACCCGTCGGTTCCGGCGACGATCGGCACCCCCGCCTTGTGCATCTTGCCGAGCAGCGTCACCATCTTCGCCCAGCTCGCACGATAGTCGCCGCGCGTCAGGTCTTTCGGCACCGCGAAGCCGCCGCTGCGGAAGCCCCGCTCGGTCGTCGGCGGGAGCGTTCCCGCAAAGGGCGCATATGCCGGCGACAGGTCGCCGTTATCAGGGACGTACAGCGCTTCGAAGGTCACCATCGTCGGGTCCGAATAAATGTGCTTCGCCGCCATCGTCGCAATCAGCCCCGTCATCGCCGGGCTGTCGAGGTTCATGTCCTTGGCATAGCGCCCGGGCGCTTCGAAGCGGCCGATGCCGTTGTCGGTGGCCAGCGCGCTTTCGGGGACGCCCTCCATCACGATCCAGTTGATGTGGGTGACTTCGTCGTAACCGTCGGCGATCGCGACAGAGGTGCGAATCCCATGCGGGATGTGGCCGTGGACGTGGAGGCCGAGCTTGTGCGCCTCGGCGATCGTCGCGGGCAGCCACGCCGGGTCGAAGGTGCCGTAGAACTTGACCCCGGTGAAGGCGTTATCGTGCGCCCGATCGACGAGCTTGATCGCCTCCGCCTCGCTCGTCGCGACGTTTGCCACCTGCGCGGTGTACGGCCCCTTGCCGTCGATCAGCGACGACGGATAGACATGCGGGAACAGCAGTACGCCCTTGGCGGCGCGCTCGCGCCGGTCGATCGTCTTGAGATCGTCGTTGCCCGGATCGCGGACCGAAGTGACGCCGAGCGAGAGCTCCTGCGGCCCGGTATAATCGTCGCCGACGTGCATGTGGCAATCCCACAGGCCGGGCACGAGTGTCAGGCCGTGGCCCTCGATCACCTGCGCCCCGCTCGGGACCTTGACCGACGCCGCCGGGCCGACCGCGACGATCAGCCCCTTGTCGACGACGACGGTCTGGTTGGCGAGGAAGCGCACCTTGTCGGCGTCGAACATCTTGACGTTAACGAACGCGACAGGCGCGGGCGGGATCGTCACCAGCGACTTCGCCAGCGCCGGGGCCTGTTCGGCGAGCGCGGCGGCCTGTGCCTTTTCGAGCTTCGCCTGCTCGCCCGCATACGCCTCGGGCAGCCAGCCGATGCCGAAGGTCGTCGCGAAGACATGATCCTTGGCGTCCGCCCAGAACGGGAAGGGCGAGGTCGATAGCCCCGACACCGCCCATAAAGTGACGGTCTGCTTCGCCTTGCCCTCGCCGACCTCGACGCTCGTCAGCTTCGCCGCGTGCGCCTTGCCGCCGGGAAGCAAGTCGAGCGACTTGTCGGGACTCGCGAGAAGCTGCTCGAGCAACCACAGGTTGGTCGCCGCCGGCCCGCCCTGCGACGCGTAGAAGGCGTGGCCCGAGAACGGCGCTTGGCCCTTGTCGATTGGGCTGGTCCATGTCGCGGTGCCGTCGGCGACGGCGAAGGTCTCGGCGACATCGCCGGTCGGGGCGACGCCGCGGATCGTCATCGTCGCGGGGAAGCCGTCGGCGCCCGGCTTGCCCGACATGTCGGTTTCCCACACCTGTCCGCGCAGGTTCATGCTCTCGCGCCCCATCCGGGTGCCGTCGGCGGTCGTCCAGACGTACGAGTCGCCATGCTTGCCGCCGGTCGATTCGATGACGAAGTGCGTCGCGGTGGCGGGTGGCTTGGCGAGGTCGGCCGCAGGGACCTGAGCCGCGGCAGTCGTGGCGAGCAGGACGGCAACGCCGCCGAGATAGACCGAACGCTTCATACCAAAATCCCCCGAAGTCAGGGTGCGACAATGCGTCGGGCTTCGAAGCCGCGCAAGGATACGCGGCTGGCGGTCTATTCCGCCGCCTGCAGCTGCCCCGCGTCCTCATCCTCGGCCTGCTGAAGCGCCCACATCTCGGCGTAGATGCCGTTCTGCGCCAGCAGCGCGCCGTGCGTCCCGCGCTCGGCAATCCGGCCTTCGGCCATGACGAGGATCTGGTCCGAATCGACGATCGTCGACAGGCGGTGGGCGATGACGAGCGTTGTCCGGCTTCGCGACACCGCGCGTAACGAGTCCTGGATTTCCGCCTCGGTTCCCGAATCAAGCGCGCTCGTCGCCTCGTCGAGGATCAGGATCGCGGGATCCTTGAGGATCGTCCGCGCGATCGCAACACGCTGCTTCTCGCCCCCAGACAGCTTCAGGCCGCGCTCGCCGACGGTCGACTTGTAGCCATCGGGCAGCCCCATGATGAAGTCGTGGATCGCCGCCTCACGCGCCGCCGCCTCGATCTGCGCCTGCGTTGCATCGGGGCGGCCGTAGCCGATGTTGTAGCCGATCGTGTCGTTGAACAGCACGGTGTCCTGCGGGACGATGCCGATTGCACGGCGCAAGGAGTCCTGCGTCACACTGCGGAGGTCCTGCCCGTCTATCGTTACGCTGCCGCGCTCGATGTCGTAGAAGCGGTACAGGATGCGGCTGAGCGTCGACTTGCCCGCCCCCGAATGGCCGACGACCGCGACCTTGTGCCCCGGCGGGATGTCGAAGCTGACGTCGTGGAGGATCTGGCGGCGGCTCTCATAGGCGAAGTCGACGTGATCGAAGGCGACATGCCCGCCGGTGACGTGGAGCGGTTGCGCGCCCGGGGCGTCGGCGATCTCGGCCTGCGTGTCGATCAGCTTGAACATCGCCTCCATGTCGATCAGCCCCTGCTTGATCTCGCGGTAGACCATGCCGAGCATGTCGAGCGGCCGGAACAGCTGTGCCAGCAGCGTCTGGATCAGGAAGACATCGCCGACGCTGAAGCGCCCGCGGCTCCAGCCCCACACGCAATACGCCAGCGCCCCGCCCATCAGCGCGTTGGTGATCAACGACTGGCCGATATTGAGCCACGACAGCGAATTTTGGTTCTTGATCGCCGCCTCGGTCCACTTGTTCATCGCGGCGCCGTAGCCCTGCGCCTCGTGCGCCTCGGCGTTGAAATACTTGACGGTCTCGTAGTTGAGCAGCGCATCGACCGCACGCGCCGTCGCGCGGTTGTCGGTCTCGACCATCTCGCGCCGCAGCGCGTTGCGCCAGCTCGTCACTTTCTGGGTGAAGACGATGTAGATCGTCGCCATGACGATCGTCGCGCTGGCGAGGCCCCAGCCGAAGCTCAGCCAGAAGATCGTCGTCGTGACGATCAGCTCGACGATCGTCGGGAAGATGTTGAACAGGATGAAATACAGCATCGTGTCGATGCTCTTGGTCCCTCGCTCGACGATCCGCGTCAGCGCACCGGTCCGCCGCTCGAGGTGGTAGCGCAGCGACAGGCGGTGAATATGGACGAAGACGTCCTGGCTCAGATGGCGCGCCGCGGTCTGACCGACGCGCTCGAAGATCGCATTGCGAATATTGTCGAACAGGACTCCGGCGAAGCGCGCGACGGCATAGGCAGCGACGAGTGCGACCGCGAGCGCCACCGCGCCGTGCGATCCCTCGCTCATCCGGTCGATCGCGCCCTTGAGCGAATACGGCATGACGTAGCCGACCGACTTGCCGGCCGCGACGAGCAGCAGCGATGCCACGACGCGGCGACGCAGGCCCTGGCTATCAGCGGGCCACAGATACGGCAGGAAGCGGCGGAGCGTCTTGACGTCGGGATTGGTATCGATGACGGCGGCGGAGTCTCTCATGCCCCTCTAAATGGGACGAAACGCGCCGTGCTGCAACGCCGTGCGGCAGCCTGCACCGCTCGCATCGCGAGCGGCGCAGGCTGCGATGCAGGGCCTAAGCGAAAGTCAGTTCCTGACCTCGGGGCGCAGAATGTAGCGCCCGCCCTCGAAGGCCGCGAACATCTGCGTCACCGCGGGATGCTGGACCGGTTCGGGCAGGTCGTCGTGGATCAGGTTCTGCTGGCTGACATAGGCGACGTACGCGCTGTCGTCGTTCTCGGCGAGCAAATGGTAGTAAGGCTGGTCTTTGCGCGGACGAACATTCTCGGGGATCGCCTCCCACCACTCTTCGGAGTTCGAAAATTCCGGGTCGACGTCAAAGATGACGCCGCGAAACGGGAACAGCTTGTGGCGGACGACCTCGCCGATACCGAACCGCGCGATCGCCGCCGGGTCAGGGACCGACGCGTGCTGCACCTGATCCGCCGCTGGTGTGCCCAGACCGGAGTTGCCGGATTCCGGACCGCCCGGCGAGGTGAAATCGATCACTGTCATGGTTGACCTCAGCGGGCCGAAGCCCTGTTACGCAAAGATAACATATAATAGGCGCCCGGGTTTCGTGAAGGGCATTGGCAAACCACGACGTGCTCGTCTATACGCCCGCGTTCGACCGGGCCAACGCCCTTGACGCCGCCTCGCGGAGAGGTGCCAGAGTGGTCGATCGGGACGGTCTCGAAAACCGTTGTGGGTGCAAGCTCACCGTGGGTTCGAATCCCACCCTCTCCGCCACGGACTTGTCCAGCACAGTCTAAATCAGCCCACAGCGAATTACTTTCCTTACGGGTAAGGTCGTGTCTGTGTCCGAGGCGATCTAGCCCAATACCCAGCATCCAGCCAACTAGAGTTATATGAGGGACAGGAGTATCGCTCGATGGGGGGATGATGGCGGTAACCGATTTTGAAGCAAAGCTGCGAAGCCCACCAACAAGCTTTACAAGTTCGCGGATGGCAAAGGCCTCTATCTCTACGTGTCAGTCACCGGTGATCGATCGTGGCGGATGAAGTACAGATTCGCCGGCAAGGAAAAGGTTCTGACGTTCGGTCCGTACTGAGGTCAAACTCGGCAAGGCGCGCGAAAAACGTGATGCAGTATGCGTGGTACTCCGCGCCGGGCGTGATCCTGGGATCAAGAAGCTTGCAGTTGTGGAGGGCCCGCCCGGAGCAGCCAACATCTTTGAGATTTAAGCGAACGCATGGAACGATCTTAACAAGGCGGAATGCAATCCGACAACGCGAACTATGTAATCGATAGTTTGCGCAACGATGTCTTTCCGGCGCTAGGCGTTTTGCCGATTAACCAGATCACGCCGGGATTGCGCTGGAGACGCTGCGAGTTGTCGCGCAGCGCCCGGCGATCGAGACGGCGCGTCGCCTTCGTCAACGTATATCTGGCGTGTTCGTATATGCCATCGCATCGGGGATCGGGCAGTCTGATCCCGCGGCGATCGTTCGAAGTGCAATTAAGCCACTCTCGGTTAAAGGACGTCAACAAGTGCCAACCAATCGCTTTAAGGCACGTCAGCTTCTTGTCGACGATGAGTGGGCAGTGGCGTCTCCTGTCACCAAGATTTCTTCTCGACTGCTGGCCTTGATGGCCGTGCGTCCAAGTGTGCTTCGCCACGCCGAGTAAACGGAGTTTGCGCATCTAGACGGCGCCGACCCCGTTTGGGAAATACCGGCTGCGAAGATGAAGCTTACAGCCGCTCGCGAGGCCGATATTCGCAAAAAATCGGTAGGCCCGCTGGTTGCTCAAGCCGTCGAGTCCATCTAGTGGATTGATCGGGACGGACGAGTCCTGTTGGGGATTCCCGGCGACGGTCGAACGTGCGACGTTGGGGGATGCGCACTGGTATCAGGATCGAGGTCACGGCCTCGGACAAGGCTCGGCTTGAAGCGATTGTCGCGGCGCGCGGCTCCCCGCAAAAGCACGTGTGGCGGGCCAGGATCATTCTCCTGACAGCGGGCGGCCTGGGCACTGTTGCGATCATGGCGGCGACGGGCAAGTCGAAGACCTGCGTGTGGCGCTGGCAGGAGCGCTTCATGGCCGAAGGCGTCGATGGCTTGCTGCGCGACAAGACCCGACCTCCGGGCATCGCGCCGCTCGAGACTGCGCTGGTCGACAAGATCGTGGCGTTGACCCTCGCACCACCCGACCATGAAGCGACGCACTGGACAGTCCGCGCGATGGCCAAGGCGGTCGGCATCGCTGCGTCCTCGGTCGTCAAGATCTGGCACGACCATGGCCTGGCACCGCACCGCTGGCGGAGCTTCAAGCTGTCCAACGACAAGGCTTTTGCCGAGAAGCTGCACGACGTGGTCGGCCTCTACGTCTCGCCGCCGGCGCACGCGATCGTGCTGTCCGTGGACGAGAAGAGCCAGATCCAGGCGCTCGATCGCACCCAGCCGGGGCTGCCGCTCAAGCGCGGCCGGGGTGCGACCATGACCCACGACTACAAGCGCAACGGCACGACGACCTTGTTCGCGGCGTTGAACGTGCTCGACGGCTCGGTGATCGGGCGCAACATGCAGCGCCATCGGCACCAGGAGTTTATCCGCTTCCTGAACACCGTCGAGGCCGAGTTGCCGCCCGACAAGGCCGTCCACGTCATCCTCGACAATTACGCTACCCACAAACAGCCCAAAGTCCGCGCCTGGCTGGCCCGGCATCCGCGCTGGACGTTCCACTTCGTGCCGACGTCGTGTTCGTGGCTCAACGCCGTCGAGGGCTTCTTCGCCAAGCTCACCCGCCGGCGCCTGAAAAACGGCGTCTTCTGCTCCGTTGTCGACCTCCAGGCCGCTATCAACCGCTTCATCAAGGAGCACAATCAGCAGCCCCGACCCTTCGTCTGGCGCGCCGATCCAGACGAAATCATCGCCGCCGTCAGGCGAGGGCACCAAACGTTAGAATCAATCCACTAGGCGATACAAACTGTGACCGGTCGTAGTCGCTTCATGTTCCCCAGCTACCGCAGCTTCTAAATGTCTTGAAGTCTTTTTGGCCAATAAAAGTTCGTAGGATCTTATAGCTCGTCCAGCGTGATCGATTGTCGTTGGCAAACGCCCCTTAGCGTTGGCATTCCAGTTGAAATAGCTTCGCTTGATGCGCTCATTCTTGGGGTTGCAGGTGTTCATGAGTCTACCTTCGGAAGATGCGGTACGAGGTGGGATCCGGAAGACCATTGCCCAACTCGGCGAGCAGCGCTTCACCACTGCTGAGGACTTCAAAGCGTGGAGCCAGAACATGGTATACACGTCGCCGATTACGACCTTACAAGCTACGGCGAGGTGCCTGCAGCGCGGCAGGCCGAAGTAATCAGGTCGCTCTTCGGCAACCGCCGCAACGGCGACGGCCACCCCCTGTGTGAAATACGGCGGTTGATAGATGTACTGGAACGCAGTCGCAGCGAGCATAGGCCGTCTACGGCCTTTGCTCGACAACGCTTTTGTGCAGAGCCTCGCTGTTCACGCACATACTCATACTTTCAGTGGCTTTGAATTGGCCGCAATCTGGGGTAACCCAATCCGATCAGCCCCAACAATTGGCCATGTAGACCTCTAGACTGCTCATAATTATGCGCAGCCGCTCATTGCGGATGCGATCTCGATCTCGGTCGTGATCCGCCGCAACAGCCATCTTGGGGGGCCAAGAAGGTACTCCCGCTTTCTTGGGTCAGAGACAAGTGCTAAGGGCGCGCGTCGACAGCGTTCCGCTCGTCGCGGAACGCACTTCAGCACGCACTAGGGAGTTTTGTGGTTTGAAAGCGGTGATCCTTGCAGGCGGTCTCGGCACAAGAATTTCCGAAGAGACACATCTGAAGCCAAAGCCGATGGTTGAGATCGGCGTTCGCCCGATCCTGTGGCACATAATGAAGCTCTATTCGCATCATGGCATCACCGATTTCGTGATCTGCTGCGGCTATAAGGGTTATGTGATCAAGGAGTATTTTGCCAATTACTTCCTTCACATGTCGGATGTGACGATCGACATGAGCACCAACGAGATGAAGGTCCATAACCGCAAGGCGGATCCGTGGACCGTGACGCTGGTCGATACCGGCGACGAAACGATGACCGGCGGTCGCCTGCGACGGGTTGCCGAGCATCTCAAGGGCGAAAGTGAGTTCTGCTTCACCTATGGCGACGGCGTCGCTGACATTGACGTCACCGCTCTCATCGAGTTCCATCGCGCGCACGGCAAGCTTGCAACAGTGACCGCCGTGCAGCCGCCGGGCCGCTACGGCGCTCTCGACATGGCCGGGTCGGAGGTGCGTGGCTTCGTCGAAAAGCCGCGCGGTGACGGCGGCTGGATCAACGGCGGTTTCTTTGTGCTGTCGCCGGCGTGCATCGACTATATCGACGGCGACGCGACGACCTGGGAGGCGGAACCACTCAACCGGATCGCCGCCTCTGGTCAGCTTCAGGCGTACATGCATACCGGTTTTTGGCAACCGATGGACACGCTGCGCGACAAGAACCACCTCGAGCAATTATGGGCGTCGGGGACGGCACCGTGGAAGTGCTGGACGTGAGCGACGCGTTCTGGGCAGGCAAGTCGGTCTTCGTTACCGGCCACACCGGCTTCAAGGGCGGCTGGTTGTCGCTTTGGCTCAGCGAGCTTGGCGCGAAGGTCCACGGATATTCGCTGGCACCGCCGACCACCCCCTCGCTGTTCGACGTTGCGGGTATGGCTGACCGGATTGCCGGCCACACAATCGGCGACGTACGCGATTCCGCAAAGCTGACCGCCGCGCTGGTCGCAGCCGATTGCGAGATCGTCTTTCATCTTGCCGCCCAGCCGCTCGTCCGGCTGTCGTATAGCGAGCCGATCGAAACCTTTGCGACGAACGTCATGGGAACCGCGAACCTGCTCGAGGCGGTTCGCAGTTGCCCGACTGTTCGTGCCGTGGTCAGCGTGACGACTGACAAATGTTACGCCAACAACGAATGGTTATGGGCCTATCGCGAGAACGAGCCGCTTGGTGGACGTGATCCTTATTCCGCGAGCAAGGCGTGCGCCGAGATCGTCACCGCCGCGATGCGCGACTCATTTCTCTCCGCTGCGGGCGTCCGCGTCGCCAGTGCGCGTGCGGGCAACGTCATCGGCGGCGGCGATTGGGCGGCCGACCGGCTGATCCCCGACTTCTTCCGCAGCACCGACGCCGGACAGGCGCTTAATGTGCGCTACCCGGGTGCGACGCGGCCATGGCAACACGTGCTCGAACCCGTCGCGGGCTATCTGGCGCTGGCGAAGCGGCTTGCGACCGACGGCGACGGCATCGACACCGCGTGGAATTTCGGCCCTGCCGATGAAGATGCCCGCCCCGTCCGATGGATTCTCGACCATCTTTGCGCCGCGACGCCCGGTGCAACGTGGCAGGCAGAGGAAAAGATCGCGCTGCACGAAGCCGGCTATCTCAAGCTCGACAGCAGCCGGGCGCGGCATATCCTCGGCTGGCATCCGCGCTGGAACCTGGCGACTGCGCTCGAGGCTACGGTCGAGTGGCATCGGCGCTGGCGCGACGGCGAGGTCATGGCCGAGGTTTGCCGCGATCAGATCACGCGCTACGCGGCATCCTAATGGCCCGCTTCACCGTCACACCGACCCCGCTCGCAGGGGTTGTCATCGTCGAGCGCCAACGGATTGGTGACGCTCGCGGCTTCCTCAGCCGGATCTTCTGTGCCGATGAGCTTCGCGAAGCCGGCTTCGCGCTGCCGGTCGCGCAGATCAATCACACGCTGACCGAAACGGCTGGGACCATGCGCGGACTCCATTACCAGCGTCCGCCGCATGCCGAGGACAAGCTCGTCACGTGTATCCGCGGTCGCGTATTTGACGTCGCGGTGGACCTGCGTGCGGGGTCGCCGACATTTCTGCGCTGGCACGCCGAGGAGCTATCCGCCGACAATGGCCGCGCGCTGCTGATTCCGCAGGGCTGCGCCCATGGGTTTCAAGCGTTGGAAGACGGGTGCGAGCTCCTCTATCTTCACTCGCGCGCATATGCTCCTGACGCTGAAGCTGGGCTTTCTCCGCTCGATCCGTCACTGGGGATTGCGTGGCCGCTCGCTGTGACGACGATTTCGGCGCGTGATGCGGGACATCCCGTTAACCAAGAAGATTTTACCGGAGTAGATGCATGAAGTGCCGCCACTGCCACGCGGAGGTCACGCTCAAGCTGATCGACCTCGGCGCGTCGCCGCCGTCGAACGCCTATTTGACCAAGGATGCGCTGCTAGCTGCCGAGAAGTCGTATCCGCTGACGGTTTTCACCTGCACCAACTGTTGGCTGGTCCAGACGCAGGATCATGCTGACGCGGCGGAGCTGTTCGCACACGACTATGCGTATTTCAGCAGCACCTCGACGAGTTGGCTGGCGCACGCCGCGGCGTATGTCGACGCGATGATCGCCCGCTTCGGCCTCGACAGCAGTTCGAACGTTGTCGAAGTCGCGTCGAACGATGGCTATCTACTGCAGCACGTCGCCGCGCGCGGCATCCCCTGCCTCGGCGTCGAGCCGACCGCAAGCACTGCCGCTGCCGCGCGTGCCAAGGGCATCCCGGTGGTCGAGGATTTCTTCGGGGTCGAGCTGGCCACGCGCCTCGTCGCCGATGGTCATGCCGCCGACCTGACCGCCGCGAACAACGTTCTCGCGCACGTGCCGGACATCAACGACTTCGCCGCCGGCTTTGCGGTCCTGCTCAAGCCCACCGGCGTCGCGACCTTCGAATTTCCGCATTTGCTGAAGCTGATCGCCGAGGCGCAGTTCGACACAATCTACCACGAGCATTTTTCTTATCTGTCGCTCACCGCAGTCAGCGCGATCTTCGCCGCCAACGGCCTGCAGGTGTTCGACGTCGAGGAAGTCTCGACCCACGGCGGCAGCCTGCGCGTGTTCGCCCAACGTGCCGACAGCGCGACGCATCCGGTGACGGCAGCGGTCGCACGGATGCTCGCGACCGAAGTCGACGCGGGCATGACGACCGCCGCTTATTACGAGAACTTCCAGGCGCGCGCCGACACGATCAAGGACGCACTCGTCCGCTTCCTGCTCGACGCAAAGCGCGACGGCCGTAGCGTCGGTGCTTATGGCGCCGCCGCGAAGGGCAACACCGTGCTCAACTATGCCGGGATACGGCCCGACCTGCTACCGTGGGTGGTCGACCGGAGCCCGGGCAAGCAGGGCCGTTTTATGCCTGGCAGCCGGATTCCCATCGTCGATGAGGACCATCTGAAGGCGTTGCGGCCCGATTACGTCATCATCCTGCCGTGGAACCTCCGCAGCGAGATCGTCGAGCAGCTCGCCTATATCCGCGATTGGGGCGGGCGTTTCGTTACCGCGATTCCCGAAATCGCCGTGACGTGAAGGTCGCGGTTACCGGCGCCAGCGGTTTCGTCGGACGGCACGTCGTTGCCGCTCTGGCGCGGCGCGGCGTCGAGGTCGTGGCGTCGTCGCGGACGCGTCCTGTCAACTTGCCGGTGGGCATTGCCCATGTCGCTATCGACCTTGCCGACGCGGGCGATGTCTTCGACCGGCTTAGTCGTCCCGACGCAATCATCCATCTCGCCTGGGCCGGCCTGCCGAACTATCGCTCGCTCCACCATTTCGAGACTGAGTTGCCGTTACAATATGCGTTTCTCCGCAGGCTGATCGACGGCGGGGCCGACCGTCTGATAATCGCTGGCACTTGTTACGAATACGGCATGCAGGATGGTGAGCTCGACGAGACCGTGGATGCCCGGCCCGGAAATCCGTATGCCTACGCCAAGGATGCGCTGCGGCAGCAGCTGGAGTTTTTGCGTGCAGCACGGCCTTTCGACCTGACGTGGCTGCGTTTGTTCTACATGTACGGCGAAGGTCAGGCGGCAACTTCGCTTTACCCGCAGATCATGGCTGCCATAGCACGCGGCGATGCGCGGTTTCCTATGTCGGGTGGCGAGCAACTGCGTGACTTTCTGCCAGTTGTCGATGTCGCAGCTGCGATTGTCGATGTGGCGCTGGGCGTACAAGGTGCCGGGATCCTTAATGTCTGCTCGGGCAAGCCGACATCAGTGCGCGGCTTTGTCGAGCGCGTCGTGCGTGAGAACGGCTCGTCGATCACGCTCGATCGCGGTATATTCCCGTATCCGGATTACGAGCCTATGGCATTTTGGGGCTCATCTAGTCGGCTGGAGCGCCTGCTCGGTGAAATCGATGGCTGAGATTGCAATCACGTATATCGCGCGAGGCGCGCACGGGATCGAGACTGTCGAAAAGTTTATTGCAGCTTATTCCCTTTACCCGGCGCGATGCTCGCACGACCTGATCTTCCTAATGAAGAATTGGCAGGCAGATCAGCGGGACGAGGTCGAGCAACTTGCTGCATCCTGTGGTGCCAGTACTATCGACGTACCGGAGACTGGCTTCGACTGGAGCGCTTATTTCCAAGCTGCCCGCATGCTTAGTCATAAAAACCTGTGCCTGCTTAACTCTCACGCGCGACCGCAGGTCGATGGCTGGCTAGCGTTGCTGGCCGCGGCATTGGCTAGTCCCGACGTGGTCATGGCCGGTGCGACAGGCTCGTGGGAAACGCCTCGTTGGTCACCGCTACCCGGTGCATCGAGACTGGCTCGCGCCCGACATCATCTCGCTCGAATACAGCTTACGCGTTTCCTAACCCGATTTCCAAAATTCCCAAATCCGCATTTGCGCTCGAATGGCGTATTGGTTTCTCGCTCGGCATTTTCCCGCTTTGGTGCTATTCGATGTGAGCCGCGGACGAAGGAGCAAGCATTGATCCTCGAAAGCGGACGGTCTGGCCTGTCCCGCCATCTTTGTGCGCGAGGCGGCCAGCTTGTCGTGGCTGGTGCCGATGGGCAGATCTTCAGCCCCACCCAGTGGCCGCACAGCAATACGTTTCGGACAAATAATCAGAATAACCTAATTATCGCTGACAATCGAACGGACCAGTTTCTTACGTCTGAGCCAGGCTTTCGTCAGTTGCTCACGCAATTGGCTTGGGGATCGCAAAGCAACACGGCTTTGGTCAGCCGTTAAGCAATAGAACGTCTCATGGAGAATATGAGTGCTTAATTCTATTTCCGGACAACCGAGGCAAGCTGCCTGCCATCGTTGCGGTACGCCAGCACCTCTCGCACTGGCCGCCTTCGACACAAATCGGCATCTTTCGGAACAAGAATTCGACTACTTTCTATGTCCAAAATGTGAACTATTCTTTCTTGATCCGTTGCCGACAAACTTGTCGCAGTTTTACGCGGGGGGATATCAGGAGATTCCAGAATCTCTGTCGGAACTTCGCAAATTGGCAATGGCCGAGCGTTATCGACTGGAACCGATCCTGACTCATTGTCGCGGGGGCGATCTACTTGAGGTGGGCCCCTGGATAGGGTTATTTAGTATTAACGCAAAGGATGCCGGGTTCAATGTCGACACAATCGAGATGAACCCAGTTGCGGTCGAATTTCTGCGCGACACGGTCGGCGTTGGCGTGACCCAGTCGGACGATGCGGCAGCGACACTTGATGCCCGTGACAAGCTTTATGATGTAATCGTTTTCTGGCACAGCCTAGAACACCTACCTGCTCCATGGGACGTCATTCGCGCAGCGGCGCAGCGGCTCAAGCCGAAAGGCATTTTGCTTATCGCAGTTCCCAATATCGCCGGCGATCAGGCGAAGCGATTCGGCGCATCATGGTATCACTTGGATGCTCCACGTCACATTTACTTTTGGTCGCCGGATGCGCTTGTCGCTATGTGCACTAGTCTGTCGTTGCGTCTGGCGACGATCACGACCAACGATCGCTTAAGTCGCGATCTAAGCAAATCCGCTGACAATCTACACGTCTTCGAACACATTAAGCTCCGTTATGTAAGGGGCATTTTTGCACTGATATTTTCGACGGTGCGCGACCTTTGCAGGCGGAACAGCCGAGACGAACTTAAAGGCGCCGGCATTACTGCAATTTTTAGTCGAGCCGACGTTGAGCCCGTGCAAACCTTGCCCGGCTAAACAAGTCTGAAGCGATCGCACGCGGATATGGCAGTGCCGCGATAAGTGCTATTGTAACGATCAGCGCGATTACCGCTGATCGCAATAGCTCGATTATAGAACTACTTGATGGGGTAAAACGTGTATGTAGTAGCTCAAAAATTGCAAAGCTGGCAGCTACAGGAAGCAGCGTGTCTATACCCCACCAACGAAGAAGGTGATTTTTAAGAAGTCGGCGATGCATACAGTAAACCTCAACGATATAGTAGCTTAGGTTAAGAGCTAGCCACGCTTCTGCCCCTACGATTGCACCATACCGAGGTATGCCAATCACGATCGTAAGCAAGAATATCGGCAACAGCAGTAGATTCTTTATAGATGAAAGTAACGTCCAGCCTGCTGCAAGTTGTAAGTTGAATGGCAGCAGCATTACCGCATTGATCATAGTTCCCAACGCAATCCAAGGCAGATAAGCTGCAATTTCAGCACTCATCGTCGAGCGTGCGCCGAGCCAGGCATTAAGCAATGAGGCGGGCGCCAAGACGAGCACACATGTCGCGGGGGCCAGAAAGACGATCGTCAATTGCGTCCACCTTCGGTATTCGTTGCCTAGCCGCAAGTCATCGGCAGTGGCGTATAGTCGGGTAAAATGTGGAAAAGCGACACTCATCGCCGGGGCGACTATAAACACGGACGTGACTGACGCGACGGTAAAAGCCAGGGAGTACGCAACGAAGGTTGTTACTGGAAGTGAACTCGACACGAGCAGCTTGTCGGCTTGCGTGAGAATGGTGCCGGTTACGGCGATGGTCATTGCACCCAATCCAAAACGCCACGAGGTCGCAACCACCTGCTTTGAAAAGCGCGGGGGTGCCTTAGATCGCGGCATCGAACGGTGGATCATATACCGGAGCAATATAGCGAGAAGAAAGACGCAAGCCCCTTGCCAAGCGAGCAATACCTCGATGCGAGGTGAAACTAGCCACAGAAGTCCCGCGCCGCCTAGCCACTGCACTACTGCTACGGCACCGCGTACGAGGCTAAGCTCGACGAGGCGGCCAAGACCGGTTAGGGCACCACTATACAACATCGTCGGCCACTGCGCCGCCGTCACCAACCCAATAAGCCGGATGCCATCGGCGACCTGATCGTGCGGTAGGCTTCCAGCGTGAATCATCGTCCGGGCAAGCCACGGCGCAAAACCGATGATTGCGGCGCCAACGATCAACGCCGTACCGATCGATAGCGCTTCGCCGGTGCGAAGAGTGTCATTATAGACTTGGCGCTCGTCGTCATTGCTTGGAGGGCGGGCGAGAGCACGGATGATCGTGGAACTGACCGCGTGATCGAGAAACATCGCTGTGGCAAAGAGCACCAAGTAAAAACCAAAAAGGCCGTACGCTTCGGTACCAAGGAGCCGGATGTAGACAGGCGTTACGACCAGAGCCAGTCCACCGGAGAGGCCTCGGCCAAAGACCGTCGCCAACAAGCTATACGATAATCTGGGTTTCATTGCCCTGCCGGAACGGATTTCGAATCGAGATTCATTGGATGGCACCCGACCGTAGCCAAACGGCGAGTTTGTATCAAAGCGATCGACTCCCAAAAACTGTACGGGAGGGCATTACGCGCTTACAAGCCGTGATGCATAGCGCCCCCATGCTCTTTTTCACGATCGTACCTCCTTGTAAGGCTAACGGATTTTTGATGAAGCACGTGATCATTCTCCCGGTGCGTAATGGCGCACCGTATATAATTACGGCCATCGAAAGCGTTCTTACCCAAACCTATGGTGATTGGCACCTTGTCATCCTAGAGAATTTTAGCACGGATGATACCCTGGATATATTATCCCAGTACAGCGACAGCAGGATTACCGTACGATGCGCCAATAGGCCCTTGTCGATAGTAGAAAACTGGCAGCGCGGACTAGAATTACTAAAAGAGGATCATTTTGGTGATTGTTTCGTCACGTTTATTGGCCATGATGATTATTTTTATCCCGATTTTCTGTTGTCAATTAATGCCTTGATAAGGTCGACACCGACAGCCTCTCTCTACCAGGCTTTGTTCAATTTGGTCGATGATACAGGTTGCCAGATACGGCCCTGCCGACCTATTCCACATACGGAAAGTGCAGTTGACTTTATTCAAGCTCGAAGCTGGGGCTTACGAGACTCGTTCGGAATTGGTTATGTTTTTCGCCGGTCCGACTACATCAAGGTCGAAGGGATTCCGGCTTTTCCGAGCCTGTTGTTTGCCGACGATCTGCTATTCGCGCGACTATCTGCGCTCGGGCACAAAGCCTGCCTTCAGACCGCTCAATGTGCATATCGGCTTCACGCCGGGAGTGCCTCCGGAATGATGACGCCGGCGAAAATAAACGCTCATGTCGAGGCACTGGCCTCCTACATGGCGGCGATCCAGCAAGAATTTACGGAGATGACCACGTCGCCACCGGCACGCTACGCCCTCGCTCGCCTTCTGGCGCGGGAAAGCATGCTCTACGGCTCACGCATTACACAATGGGCGTTGACCCCGTCAAATCGAGCGCGAGCTAACGAGCTGGACGCCACATTTGCAAGTATGTGTGAAGGGACGGATTGGCATGACCGAGGGTTGGCACGTGGTCCGCGCCTGTTGGCGCGTCGGCTATGGCTGGCTTTTCAGCTTGGCCGAGCAATCGATTTGAAGGGTCCTGACCGGTGCCGTGTAAGCAGGCCAGCGGTGGCTCGCCAGCCGGACTAGCCTTGCGCCGCGGCGCTGCCGTGCTCGCTACCGTCGCAAAGTGCGTGACAATTTGCCAACTGATGAGTAGTTCGCCCTCCAATCTGGGTTCGATCTTTGCTGGCGTGCCTCTATGTGGCCGAGCTCGCCAATCTGTTTTCTGGAGTCTTCTTTTTCATGCGCACAGCGATTGTCACCGGCATAACGGGCCAGGACGGCGCATATCTGGCGCGCCAACTGCTTGCCGAAGGAACCAAGGTAGTCGGCACTTTTCGTCGAACTAGCTCGGCGAATTTTTGGCGCATTGACGAGTTGGGGGTGCGGGATCATCCCGACCTGCAGTTGGTCGAACATGATCTCGTCGACCCTGGCGCGACTATGTCACTCATCTCCGGCATCAAGCCCGACGAGATATACAATCTGGCCGCGCAGAGCTTCGTCGGCGTGTCGTTTCGACAGCCGACCGCAACGGCGATGATCACCGGATTGGGCGCACTTAACCTGCTCGAGGCGATTCGGCTGATCGATACGAAAATTCGGTTTTATCAAGCTTCGACGTCGGAGATGTTTGGGAAGGTGCAGGCGATCCCACAGGACGAGACGACCCCATTCTATCCGCGGAGCCCCTACGGCGTTGCCAAGCTCTATGCGCATTGGATGACCGTCAACTACCGCGAATCCTACGACATTCACGGATCGTGCGGCATACTGTTCAACCATGAGTCGCCGCTACGTGGGCTGGAGTTCGTGACCCGGAAGATCACAGACGCGGTTGCGCGGATTAAGGTTGGCAAGCTCGATACGTTGGCGCTCGGCAACATGGATGCCAAGCGCGACTGGGGCTTCGCCGAGGATTATGTCGACGGTATGATACGAATCCTGCGAGCCGACACGCCGGACTCTTATGTGCTGGCGACCAATCGCACCGAGACGGTTCGCGACTTTGTACGGATGGCGTTCCGGGCTGTCGGAGTGGAACTCGAATTTTGCGGTAGCGGCGATACTGAGACTGCCGTCGATATTGCAACCGGAGCGACCGTGGTGCGTGTCGACCCGGCATTCTACCGCCCAGCCGAGGTCGAGTTGCTGATCGGCAATCCCGCCCGAGCCAAAGCTGAGCTGGGTTGGGAGGCGACGACCAGCCTGGAGGCATTGTGCCGGCTGATGGTCGATGCCGACATGCGCCGCGTCACCGCCGGCGTCTCGTTCTGACTTGCTCAGCTAAAAGTGCCTTTGCGAATCCTTGTTACCGGCATGTCGGGGTTCACCGGCCGGTATGTCGAAAATACACTGCGCTCCAAGGGACATGAGATAGTCGATCCAGAGATCGCCAGTCCGGGCTTCGACCTGAAGGAGCGGGACTCGCTAGTGACGGCATTTGCTGTGGCCGAGCCCGATGCCGTCATCCATCTGGCCGCGATAAGCTTCGTTGGACATGGCGATCCTGCCGACTTCTACCGCGTCAACACCGTCGGCACGACGAACCTACTCGAAGCTGCGGCGGCTGCGAGGCACGTGCCGACCAAGATCATCCTCGCCAGCAGCGCCAACATCTATGGCAACTCTCCTCTTTCGCCGCTGACCGAGGTGATGCCGGCGGCGCCGGTCAATCACTATGCCTGCAGCAAGCTGGCGATGGAGCTTATGGCGCGGCAATGGTTCGACCGCCTGCCGATCTTGGTGACCCGGCCATTTAACTACACCGGAGTCGGCCAGTCGCCGAGCTTCCTCATCCCAAAGATCGTCGATCATTTCCGCCGCCGCGCGGAGGTTGTCGAGCTTGGCAACCTCGACGTGGCCCGGGACTTCAGCGACGTCCGCGACGTCGCCGCCGCGTATGCCCGGCTGCTCGATTCACCGGTGGCCGGTGCGATCGTCAACATCTGCTCGGGGCGAAGCTACTCGCTGCAATGGATCGTCGATAGCTGCGCGGAGATCACCGGTCACACGATCAAGATCGTCACCAACCCGGCGTTCATGCGCGCCGAAGAAGTCAAGATGCTGACCGGCAGTTCCGCAAAGCTTGACGCGATCACCGGCAAGATGGAAAGGCACGATTTTATCGGAACGCTGCGCTGGATGCTGGACGCCTGACTGGCGAAACCGATGCAAAGCGGCGTGGCGTCCTTTCTAAGAAACGTTTATTGTCAGATCACAAGCACGTTTCGCGGCTGATCATCGTCCCGTCGGTGGGACACGCTACATACTATTGGTTTAACGGGGAGGCCCTATGTTTTCGATTGTCCGACGCGGCATTGGCCGAGCTCGGTGGCAATTTTTCGTTTCCCGTCAAGAGTGGGAGATCATCATTCATGATAGTAGTCGTGTCTTAAACGAGCCTCTGCTCGCCATGCCTGATATTGCTCCTACTGACCTAGATCGACACATCGCCGCGCGTTTGCTGAAGGCGTTTCGTATGGCCAATGAGGCCGAGCGCGCGGTTATCGGTCCAACTAACGATATTTGGGCCGATGTGCGGACAATCCAGCATAGCTACCTTGATATTCTTATAAATGGTACCGCTGACCAACTGGCATTTTATCTTTGCAATATGTACCGCACAGACGCGACTCACGGCACTATGCAGGGGCAGCACGCCCATCGTCGTCTCACTTTATCGGGCAGCTACAACCGGTTCATGGCCGTCTGGATGAAAGACCGGATCGCGTCCTTTGCCGAAGAGGTCGGTGCTGTGCCCGTCGAGAATCCGGAGCAAGGGCAGGCGGGCTGGTTGCTTAGCGTGCCGGCCGCCGACCTTCTTGAAATGATCGAGTTGAAGATCGGTCGTTCGCTGCACACACCTCAAATAGACGGCGGCCTTTACAAGCTCGTGTCGGGTGGCCGCGTGATACATAAACGCGACGTATATGGTCAGTCGATTGCGCATACCTTGCATTCAAACGGTGATGCTCGAAAAATTTGCGAAATTGGCGGGGGAATTGGCCGTCTCGCTTATTGGAGCATGAAGTTTGGGACCGAAAAGTACAGCATCATCGATCTGCCGCATATGAATGTCCTTCAGTCATACTACCTAGCCCGCACCATGCCCGAACGATGCTTCCAATTTTTTGGCGAGACAGCAAATTCTACAGCAGAAGTTATTATCGCGCCATACTTTGCACGTGAGATGGTAGATGACATCTACGACGTTGTAGTCAACGTCGACTCATTTCCGGAAATTGATGCTACTGCCGTGCTTGACTATTTAAACTGGATCAAAAAGACAACCAAGCAAATGCTGAGTATCAACCAAGAGTGTCAGGTTCCAAGCGGCGGGGGTCAGGCACAGAACAACGTGCCGGATTTGGTAACAGGCGTGGGCGGATTTACTCGAAGAAGCCGTGCACCTTTTTGGCTACGTAAGGGTTACGTAACCGAATGGTATGATATCGGGAAACCTCAACCAATATAACTGTTAGTCGGTATTGAGAACGTGCATAGCCGGTTAGGCACAATTGGGGGTTCACTGAGTTGTCACGTTAGTCCGATCTGAATACTTGGATTCACAATATTCAGTGCGTACCGAGCAACGTCACGACGCGGGTGCTCAGCGCGCGCAGGGAAGCGTCCCACCCGTGGTGATCCTCAACATAGCGGCGAGCGGCGATCGCCAGGCTTTCGCGATGCAACGGAGCGCGCAGCAACGCCACGACTGCTTCCGCAGAGGCTTCGGCACCGTCCGCGACAACGACATCGCGGTCGGGGACGGCTCCCAGCCCCTCCAGTCCGATCGGCGTTATCACCGTCGGCAGCCCAAGAGCCATGTACTCGAGCACCTTGGTTTGTATTCCCGCACCGAACCGCATCGGGCAGACAGCGATGGCCGCATCCCGCACGGCGGCGGCAATCGTGTCGACCTCGCCGGTAACCTCTACGCCGGGCAAAGCGAGGGCGCGCCGTCCCGCATCGTTGATTCGCCCAACCACACGGAACGTGGCGCCAGATACCCGCTGCGCTATGAGTGGAAGGACATCGGTGGCAAAGCGGCGCGCGGCATCGAGATTCTGCAGCGTTGTCATATTTCCGACAAAGGCGATCACCGTGCCCGCGCGGTTTGCGGTGAACGGCAGCTTCGCCCAGTCGACCCCGATTGAGCACACGAGTGTGCGCTCGAGCCGGCCTGGGGAGTCACCGAACAGGAATTTCCTGTCGATCTCCGAGACCAGGACGGAAAGATCGAATTTATCGGCGATTGCCCGCTCGTAACGCTCCAGCCGAGATTGCTCTACCATGTAGATCAGACGCCGTAGCGATCGGCTGCCAGTCTGCTGAACCCTCGAATAATTGAGGGAGATTGCGTCGGTCATCTCCAGGATTTTTGGACCGGGGAAAGCAACCGCGTATTCTGCGGTGCGGACAAGGTGCGCTAGGACGGCATCGTGACCAGGAGCAAGCCGCTCGACAGCCGAACGAAACGCGGCGCTTCGGTAATAGGCGATCTGGAGGGGCGTGCGCGATGGCAGGGCAGCGAGCGTGTTCGCCATCGACTTCCATTTTGGCAGATAAACGCGCTCAACCGTGGCAAAGACACCGTCAGGGGGCTCGGCGGTCATTTCTTCGCGTGTTTCACACAGGCTTAGCAGCGTAAGACGGTGATTCTTGGCAAGTTCGCGGCATATCGTGTGGATCCGCAACCGGTCGCCGCCGATCAGGGGATAGGGATAACGCGGGGTCAGAACGAGCAGGTTGGCCATCGATTATAGCAACGGCTGGATAACAGACCACATCCGACGTGCAGCGTCGTTTGGGTCGTTGTCGATCGTGGCGAGCGGTCGCGAAACCGTCGCCGTCGTTCCGGCAAAGATACCGGCGAGGCAGTCGGCGATCCCCTCCGCGGTAGGCGCAAAGAAGATCGCATAGCCTCCGCTCGACTCGCGCAGCGACGGGATGTCGGATACCGCCACTGGAATTCCACAGAGTTGCGCCTCGACGACCGGCATGCCGAACCCCTCGTAGCGCGAGGCGAGCAGAAACAGGCAGGCACCGGCGTAAAGGCCCGGCATATCGGCATCGTCTACGAAGCCGAGACGGCGGACGACACCGGCGGCCTCCCCTTCCTCGATGGCGCGGGTCAGCGCTCCGTCGCTCCAGCCGCGTCCGCCGGCGATCACCAGCGGCGGCAGCGTGATGTTCCGTCCAGCTAAAAGAAGTATGGCCCGGACGAGCTCGACCAAATTCTTGCGCGGTTCGAGCGTCCCGAGCGTCAGGAGATAATCGCGCGGCAAATTGTGCTTGGCTATAACCCGCGCGCGATCGGCCGCCGCCGACGGACCATAGGCCTGATTGACGACAGGGCGGATAACGGCATCGCACGATCGTCCATAGACAGCGAGGACGTCCGCCGCGGTCGCATCCGAGATCGTCGTGATCCGGTCGGCAGCGCGTACAGCATAGGGTTGAAGCAGACGGCGCGACAGGCGGCTGATCGGCGGCGTAGTTTCGCCGGCGAAGTGATAGACGAGGTCCATCACGGTGACGACGGTCCGCATCGTCCGCGGCCGGACGATCGGCAGCAAACCATTCACGCCCCAGAACACCGCCGGCCGATCCGCGATCAGCGCCGGCCCGAGTTGAGTGTTCTGCCAATATGGGCCGCGGCGGCCGACCGGCTGTGATACGCGCACGACCACGCCCGGGAGGTCGTCGACCAGGACCGGCGCATTGGAGTAAAAAACGAAGTGCACGCCATCGGCAATTTCGAGCAACCCTTTGACAAGATTGACAAGGTAGTTGCCGATGCCGGTCCGGCGCGGTGCCAAGGCGGCAGCATCGATCGCAATCGTCTTCAAAATCATTCCCGAATCTGGTTGTAAGGCGCTGGGTCAATAGGCGAAGCGACTATGATCCTGATAGCTAAAAATAGATTTATAAGGCACGAACAATGCCGATTCGTAACCAGTGATGCTCCAATAGAGCCGCAAAGAGCTTAGCAGTACCAATGAGGCAGTCGTCGCCTCACGCCAATATCTTTGTGCTAGCCGAACAATTGTAACGTAGATCAAATAATTCTCGAAAAAGGTAAAATACAATCCAATACGAAGAGCAAGCAACGGAATAATTGCCAAAAACATAAAAAACAATGCGACTGAAAGAAGGTATAAGTTCAATATATAGTTGCTAAGAGATGCAAATCGATCTCGGCAGGCCACGGCAAAGAGGCAGCCGAGCATTGCCCGCTTGATCGCTCCTAAGAAAATGTTGTCAATTGGTGGGGCTAAACCACCATCCTTGACTACATAAGAGAGCAGTTTCCCAAAAACTGGACCGCCTAGACCCGCTCCTTCCAGAAGCCGAGAAACGATTGGACCTGCTGCCAACGCGAGACCGCCGATTACAACGCCGGCGGCAGCTAGCACCCGAAGTGGTAAACTTCGGCGTGGCACGACGAGGCCGAGGAGACAGACGACGGCGCTGCTGTGAAAGAGGCTTGCTACCGCTACGAGCGCTACCGCCCTGACCCGCTTCCCGTCGAAGAACGCTAGCAGAGCAAGCCCGGCGAATGCTCCGGCGAGCGTCTGCCGCTGTGTACCGATATAGCCCAAATAGTAGCTACAGAAATACATGACCGAGAGCACAGCCACCGGGCCAAGTCGTGCGAATATATAGACGAACGCGGCGTTGCTGATCAGCGCCGATACGAGCAGGAAACCGGTATAGCCCAGCCCGACCCAGCGGCACGCTACGACGAGAGCACGGAATCCTACTTCGAAATCGAACGGATTGTAATCGACCGAACGGGTAAAGCGGAAGAACTCGAGATAATTACCCCAATCGTTTGCCGTCTCCCAGCGCAAGCCGGAAAATAGCGTTAGTATGACGATGCAGGCCAGTCCCAAGCTAGGCTTGAGGGCCGGATCGTCAACATAGATTTCCACTATGGCCAATGCCGTTAGCAGGCAGAAGACGGCTACATAGGGTTCCACGGGAGGCGGTCGGTCAGTCGCGTAAGAGCGGGCGCCGATTGGCATCCACGAGCAGTGCAATGATCACACCCAAAGCGAGTCCAATCGCGAGACCAGCGGCGGCGATCAACACTCGATTTGGTTTTTCCCGGCGATTGGGAACGATGGCCGGATCGAGCACGCGAAACGCATAGTCGGTACGGACGTTCGCAAGCATCGCCTTGTTGAGCTCGCTCGCCATCAGCGACAAAACCGCTGTACGCACATCGGTTAAAGTTGTGTCCCCATAAGCAACTCGGAGATATCGCAAACTCTCGTTGGCCTCGCGAAGTGCTCGCTGCCGAACGGTCTCATTTAATTGCGCAACCATCGCGTTAGCCCACGCGGCAGCATGCTCCCCGTCCTTCCACTCGATCGCCAGAAGCACCTGACCAGTGGTTCGGTCGCGGGTTACCTGCCGTATCGAGTCGCGAAACTTGCGATAACCGTCTAGCGGAGTAGGGATTTTACGTGGATCCGTGACCATCCATCGCTGCTTTGCCGGATCCCAGATATTATCGAACAGCAGGGGCATCAGGTTGCCCCGTTGGATGAACTCAATCGTAAATTCTTTCGATTCGAGAATGGCCTGAGCTTCGGCCGCCTTCGAATCGTTCGGAAGTCCGACACCAAATTGAGCCGCTAAGCCGCCCAATGCCTTTGGCGTCTCGTCATCCGCCGGTTGTAGCAACACGTCGGCGCGGTATGTCACAGGCAGAATATAAGCGACCCCGAGCGCCACTGCGGTACCTGCAACGGTGAAAATAAGGATGATCCACCATCCGCGACGGACAGCGTGAAAAAAATTAACCAGCGAAGCGATCGGCGGTTGCACCGGAATTTGTTCACTCATTCTGGTTTTCGACGCCCTTATCGCTATTCGGATATCCGCTGCGCGCTGACAGTCATATAGCAGAACATTCCACGCGCAAAGCAGCAGTCCGCTGAGACCCGGATGTGGCTTAGACACGATTTGGGGGGGGCGGCCTACTGGGTATGCTTGCACGCATTTGAGGCCACGCTACCTTCAGCGCGCATTCGTGCGAGCGCTTCAACTATCGGTAGAGATGGATCCCGACAGCATCAGAGAGTTGCATCCGCCCCCTCTGCGTTTCTCTCCTCTCAACGGCTGACTTCAATCGCATTGTGGAACTGGATCACGGCGAAAGCGGTCGGCCATTGAATGTCGATGCCGTGCCGGGCGTGTGGGTACGCAAAAACGACAGGCCTTTTATGCACAAGTCGCGGCGCGAGTGTGTCGACTAACTCTTTTTTAAATTGTTCGCGCCCGTGTTTTTCTGGGGAACGGCGCTTGAGCTCATGACTTATCACCTCCGTCTGCCACGGTATAATGGATGTTGACCTGAGCATCATCAGCTTAGCAGACAATTTGCAAATCCTGATTTCACGCAAATTGATGATGCAGAAAGTATTTAGGCAATGATCAATTGAGCGGATATGCCGGGATGCCGGAGCGCACTCTACACAGGCCGAACACAAACCTCCTTGGCCCGCACCGTGTGAACAGCTTCAAGAGAAATGCAGTCGGTCGTCCTCGGGAAATATTCGGGGGGTATCATGTCAGGAGATCTAATATGTAGTCACCAATAATCATGCCCTTATAACAAAGCGCTCGACAAACACCCTCTCCGCCACGGCATGCCCTCCCCTCCCATTCGCCAGCTTTCTCCGCCACTAGAACAGCTACTTCGACACCGACGCGGCAAATCGCGTACGTCTTCCTCGTCGCGCGGAGCGAGGGAAACGATGTGGCGGTTGCGAAGATTGCGGATGCACGTGATGGGGCCGAGGCGGTTGAGGGGGGGGCGGCGGCGTTGACCCATCTCCAGCGGCTCGAGGCGGAGTCGATCCAGATCATGCGTGAGGTCGTTGCCGAGACCGAGCGGCCGGTGATGCTGTATTCGGTCGGCAAGGATTCGGCGGTGATGCTGCATCTTGCGCGCAAGGCGTTCTACCCGTCGCCGCCGCCGTTTCCGTTGCTCCACGTCGATACGACGTGGAAATTCCAGGCGATGTACGCGCTGCGCGATCGGATCGCGCGCGATTATGGATTCGAGCTGATCGTCCACCAGAACCCCGATGCCCTTGCACGCGGCATCAACCCGTTCGATCATGGCTCGGCGCTGCATACCGACCTGTGGAAGACGCAGGGGCTCAAGCAGGCGCTCGACAAATACGGCTTCGACGCAGCGTTCGGCGGGGCGCGGCGCGACGAGGAGAAGAGCCGGGCGAAGGAGCGGATCTTCTCGTTCCGCTCGGCGAACCATGTCTGGGACCCGAAGCAGCAGCGTCCTGAGCTATGGCGGCTGTATAATGCGCGCAAGAACAAGGGCGAGAGCATCCGCGTCTTCCCGATCTCGAACTGGACCGAGCTCGACGTCTGGCAATATATCCACCTCGAGAACATCCCGATCGTGCCGCTGTATCTCGCGGCGATGCGGCCGACGGTCGAACGCGACGGCATGATCGTGATGGTCGACGACGATCGCTTCCGCCTTCGGCCCGGCGAGGTGCCGGTCGAGCGGTCGATCCGCTTCCGCACGCTCGGCTGCTACCCGCTGACCGGAGCGGTCGAGAGCACCGCCGCGACGCTCCCCGAGGTGATCCAGGAGATGCTGCTGACGACCACGTCGGAGCGGCAGGGGCGGGCGATCGACCATGACCAGAACGCGTCGATGGAACGCAAGAAGCAGGAGGGGTATTTCTGATGGCCGCCCCAGTCGACGCGATCGACGCCGCCGTGATCGATCCCTCGTATCGCGCGCAGGCGCTGATCGCCGAGGACATCGACGCGTATCTCGACCAGCACCGGCATAAGTCGCTGCTGCGCTTCATCACCTGCGGCTCGGTAGACGATGGCAAGTCGACGCTGATCGGGCGGCTGCTGTACGATTCGAAAATGATCTTCGACGATCAGCTCGCGCAGCTCGAAGCCGATTCGAAGCGCGTTGGGACGCAGGGGCAGAACATCGATTTCGCGCTGCTTGTCGACGGTCTCGCCGCCGAACGCGAGCAGGGCATAACGATCGACGTCGCCTACCGCTTCTTCGCGACCGACCGGCGCAAGTTCATCGTCGCCGACACGCCGGGGCACGAGCAATATACCCGCAACATGGTCACCGGCGCGTCGACCGCCGACCTTGCGGTGATCCTGATCGATACGCGCAAGGGCGTGCTGACGCAGACCCGACGGCACAGCTTTCTCGTCCGCCTGATGAACATCCGCCACGTCGTGCTGGCGGTGAACAAGATGGACCTTGTTGGCTATGACGAGGCGGTGTTCGACGGCATCGTCGCCGATTATCGCGCCTTCGCCGCCCAGATCGGCATCGACGTTTTCACCGCGATCCCGATCTCGGGCCTCGCGGGCGACAATATCGCGAGCCGTAGCGTGCTGACGCCGTGGTACGACGGGCCGGTCCTGATCGAGCATCTCGAAAACGTCGACATCGACGCCGAGCGGCTGGCGGCGGGACCGCTGCGGCTGCCGGTCCAGTGGGTCAACCGCCCGAACCTCGATTTCCGTGGCTTCGCCGGGCAGATCGTCGCCGGGTCGGTCGCGCCGGGTGACGCGATCCGGGTGCTGCCGTCGGGAGCGACGAGTACCGTCGCGCGGATCGTCACGCTCGACGGCGACCTGCCGCGCGCGGTCGCGGGCCAGTCGGTGACGCTGACCTTCGCCGACGAGATCGACTGTTCGCGCGGCGACGTCATCGCCACCGCCGCCGCCCCGCCCGAGGTCGCCGACCAGTTTGAGGCGACCTTGGTGTGGATGGACGACGCGCCGCTGTTGGCCGGGCGGCCGTACTGGCTCAAGATCGGCACGCGGCTGGTTTCGGCGCAGGTGACCGAGCTCAAATACGCGATCAACGTCAACACGCTCGATCATCTCGCAGTGAAGCAGCTCGACCTCAATACGATCGCGGTCGTCAACATCAGCCTCGACCGGACCGTCCCGTTCGATGCGTATGAGCAGAGCCCCGACATGGGCGGCTTCATCCTGATCGACCGGATCACCAACGCCACCGTCGGCGCAGGGATGATCCGTTTCGCGCTGCGCCGTGCCCACAACATCCACTGGCAGGCGATGGACGTGAACAAGGCCGCGCGCGCCGCGCTGACCGGCCAGCGTCCGCGCGTCCTGTGGTTCACCGGGCTGTCGGGGGCGGGCAAGTCGACGATCGCCAACCTGCTCGAAAAGCGTCTCTATGCCGAAGGGCGCTTCACCTACACGCTCGACGGCGACAACGTCCGCCACGGCCTCAACCGCGACCTCGGCTTCACCGACCCAGACCGGGTCGAGAACATCCGCCGGGTGGCCGAGGTCGCACGGCTGATGGTCGACGCGGGGCTGGTCGTGCTGGTGTCGTTCATCTCGCCGTTCCGCGCCGAGCGGGCGATGGCGCGCGCGATGTTCGGCGAGGGCGAGTTCGTCGAGGTGTTCGTCGACACCGCGCTGGCGGAGGCCGAGCGCCGCGACGTCAAGGGCTTGTACAAAAAGGCCCGCGCGGGTGAGCTCAAGCATTTCACCGGGGTCGACAGCCCGTACGAGGCTCCCGAGCAGCCGGAGATCCGCATCGACACGTCGGCGATGACGCCCGAGGAGGCGGTCGAGATGCTGGTTGGGGTGCTGGCGCGCGGCGGGACTGCTTAAGCGATTTTCGCTGTCCTACAGGGGCGGGCAGGGGGTACGCCTCCGGCTTCGAGTCGGGTTCCGTCAGGCCGGTGTCGTGTTCTTTCTCATTGTTGGTCGCGAGGTCGCTCCCTCTTCCTGCTCCCTTCCCCTTTAGGGGAGGGGCCGGGGGTGGGGGAGTCACCCCGAACACCTCAGGCTGGAACAGCCCCACCCCCGGGCCGGCGCAAGTGCGCCGTCTCTCGCCCCTCCCCTGACGGGGAGGGGAGGCAGTAGAGCGTATTCAAAAGGGCCAAAGTCAGAACGCAAATCGATGTCGCATTCCGTGAACTTCGTGTGACCTTTCACCACCGCGAACCGCTTCGCTGGTTTCAATTCAGGGGACTCAGCCGAGTCAGCGAGAGGAGATATCCCCCGTCTTTGCAACTAGTTACCCCAGTCGGGCAGCGTGCCACGCGATATGATCGGCCATGAAGGTCGAGATAAAGCCATAGCTGTGGTCGTAGCCGGGCTGCATACGCAGGGTCAGGTCGATCCCCGCCGCGCTGCACGCTTCAGCGAGCAATTCGGGTCGCAACTGGCCGGTGAGGAAATTATCGGCGTCGCCCTGGTCGACGAGCATCTCGGCGACTCGCGCGCCGTCGGCGATCAGCGCGCAGGCGTCGTATTCGCGCCACGCCGCGCGGTCGGGTCCGAGATAACCACCGAGCGCCTTCTCGCCCCACGGCACCTGCATCGGCGCGACGATCGGCGCGAACGCCGACACGCTGCGGAAGCGGTCGGGGTTGCGGAGACCGATCGTCAGCGCGCCGTGGCCGCCCATCGAGTGGCCGGTGATTCCCTGCCGGTCGATGTCGACGGGGAAGTCCGCAGCGATCAGCGCGGGCAGCTCGTCCTCGATGTACGTGCGCATGCGGAAGTTCGCCGCCCACGGCGCTTCGGTGGCGTCGACGTAGAAGCCCGCGCCCTGGCCGAAGTCGTACGCTGCATCGTCGGGGACAGCCTCACCGCGCGGCGACGTGTCGGGGGCGATTAAGATGATGCCGTGTTCGGCGCACGCCGCGCGATATTCGCCCTTGTCCATGACGTTGGCGTGGGTGCAGGTCAGTCCGGACAGATACCACAATACCGGCAGGCGGGTGCCCGGTTCGTGCTGCGGCACGAACACCGCGACGGTCATCGGCGTACCCGTCGCGGTGCTATCGTGGCGGTAGACGCCCTGGATGCCGCCGTGTGCGCGGACTTCGCTGAGCGTCTCGAATGGCATTAGGCGGGCATGCGGTGCAGCGCGCACAGCTTGTTGCCGTCGAGATCGCGCAGATAGGCGAGGTAGAGCGAGCCCATGCCGCCGGTGCGGACGCCCGGAGGATTCTCGCATGCGGTGCCGCCATTGGCGACGCCCGCCGCGTGCCATGCATCGGCCTGCTCGGGGCCACTCATCGCGAAGCCGACCGTGCCGCCGTTGGCGTGGTGAGCGGGTTCGCCGTTGATCGGCTTGGTGATGATGTAGATGCCGCCGTTGTGCATGTAGATCAGCCGGCCGTGTTCATCGGTGATCGCGGGCTTGCCGCCGACCGCGCCGAACAGCGCATCGTAGAACGTCTTCGACCGGTCGATGTCATTGCTGCCGACCATCATGTGACTGAACATCTTCTGTCTCCCCTTGGTTTAGTAGACGACTACGCTGCGGATACTTTCGCCGCTATGCATCAGCTCGAAGCCCTTGTTGATCTCGTCGAGCGTCAGGACGTGGGTGATCATCGGGTCGATCTCGATTCGCCCGTTCATATACCAGTCGACGATCTTGGGCACGTCGGTCCGGCCCTTCGCCCCGCCAAACGCGGTCCCGCGCCAGTTGCGCCCGGTGACAAGCTGGAACGGGCGGGTCGAAATCTCCTTGCCGCTCTCGGCGACGCCGATGATGATGCTCGTGCCCCAGCCGCGATGGCACGCCTCGAGCGCCTGCCGCATCACCGTCGTGTTGCCGGTACAATCGAAGGTATAGTCGGCGCCGCCGTCGGTTAGCGCGACCAGATGCCCGACGACGTCGTCGTCGATCTCGTTCGGGTTGACGAAGTGGGTCATGCCGAAGCGGCGGCCCCAATCCTCCTTCGCCGGGTTGATGTCGACACCGACAATCTGCCCCGCACCCGCCAGCCGCGCGCCCTGGATGACGTTGAGGCCGATGCCGCCGAGGCCGAAGACGATGACGGTATCGCCCGGCGCGACCTTGGCGGTGTTGACCACCGCGCCGACCCCGGTCGTGACGCCGCAGCCGATGTAGCATGCGGTCTTGAACGGCGCGTCGGTGCGGATCTTCGCCACCGCGATCTCGGGCAGGACGGTGAAGTTCGAGAAGGTCGAGCAGCCCATGTAATGGAAGACGGGCTGGCCCTTGTAGCTGAACCGGCTGGTCCCGTCGGGCATCAGCCCCCTGCCCTGCGTCGCGCGGATCGCGGTGCACAGGTTGGTCTTGCCGCTGAGGCACGACTTACACTGGCGGCATTCGGGGGTGTAGAGCGGGATGACATGGTCGCCGACTGCGACCGAGGTGACGCCCGGCCCGACCTCGCGGACGATGCCCGCGCCTTCGTGGCCGAGGACGCTCGGGAACAGCCCCTCCGAATCGAGGCCGTCGAGCGTGTAGGCGTCGGTGTGGCAGATGCCGGTCGCCATGATCTCGACGAGCACTTCGCCGGCGCGCGGTCCTTCAAGGTCGAGTTCGACGATTTCGAGCGGGGTTTTCGCCGCAAACGCTACTGCTGCCCGTGTCTTCATCGTTGTTTCCGATCTCGCTTGCGCCACCGCATAAGCAATACGGTGCGTCGCAGCAATCGCTGCTCGACAGGCCGCGACGATGCGGGTTGACTGGCGCGATGAACCAGTCCGCCGCACCCGTTGCCCCCGCTTTAACTGCTGACGCCGGACGTGCCGACCTCCGCTATCTTGGGCGGCTCCTCGGCGACGTCATCCGCGAACAGGAGGGCGCGGCGGTGTTCGATGCGATCGAGGGCATCCGCGCCGCCTCGGTCGTCACCCACCGCGACGGCGACGCGGCGGCGGCGGCCGACCTCGGCGCGCGGCTCGACCGGCTCGACCTTGGCGACACGCTGCGTTTCGTCCGCGGCTTCCTGCTGTTCTCGATCCTGAGCAACCTCGCCGAGGACCGACGGTCGTCACCCGAAACCGCGCCGGGGGCGACGCTGGCGGGGGCGATCGAAACGCTGCGCGGGCAGGGCATCGACCGGGCGGCGGTCGCGGCGTTGCTCGATGGCGCGCTGATCGCGCCGGTCCTGACCGCGCACCCGACCGAGGTCCGCCGCAAGAGCGTGATCGACCGCGAGCGTGCGATCAACAGCCTGATGGCAGCGTGCAGCGACGGCTTCTGCGACACCGAAACCGAAGCCGAGCTGATCCGCCAGATCACGATCCTGTGGCAGACGCGCCCCTTACGCGCGGTTCGCCCGGTCGTCGGCGACGAGATCTCGTCGGTCCTGACGTACCTCGGCAACTTCATCACGGTGCTGCCGCGGCTGCAGGCGCGCTGGGAGGCGGCGACCGGCACGACGCTGCCGCCGTTCCTGCGCCCCGGCAGCTGGATCGGCGGTGACCGCGACGGCAACCCGAACGTCAATGCGGCGACGCTCCAGACCGCGCTGGCGAAGGCGGCCGAGGTCGTGATCGGCCATTATCTCGACGAGCTCGATGCGCTCGGGGCCGAGCTGTCGATGTCGGCGGCGAACGTCGTGGTCACGCCCGAACTCGCCGCGCTCGCCGATGCCAGCGGCGACACCTCGGCGAGCCGCGCCGACGAGCCGTATCGCCGCGCCTTGTCGGGGGTCTATGCACGCACCGCGGAGAGCTTTGCCGCGCTGGCGGGACATGCATCGCGCCGCCCGGGCATCGTCCCCGCCATCGCCTACCTGCGCGCCGCCGACCTGCTCGCCGACCTCGCGACAATCACCGGATCATTGACCGCGCACGGCGGCGAGGCGCTTGCCGCCGGGCGGCTCGACCGGCTGGTGCGCGCGGTCGGCATCTTCGGCTTTCACTTGGCGACGCTCGACCTCCGCCAGAACGCCGATGTCCACGCACGCGTCGTCGCCGAATTGCTCCGGGTCGCGGGCGTTCCCGGTGACTATGAGGCGATGGACGATGATGCGCGCGTCGCCGTCCTCGGTACCGAACTCGCCAGCCCGCGAATGCTGTTCAACCCGTTTGCCACTTACGGCGACGAGACGCTGAGCGAGCTTGCGGTCGCCCGCGCCGCCGCCGCCGCGCACGCCGCGTTCGGCCCCGACGTCATCCGCGCGTACATCGTGTCGAAGACCAGCGGCGTCGCCAACCTGCTCGAAGTCTATGTCCTGCTCAAGGAGGCCGGGCTCTACATCCCCGGCGATCCGCCGCACTGCCCGATCATGGCAGTACCGCTGTTCGAGACGATTCCCGACCTCGAAGCCGCGCCGCAGGTCATGGCCGACTATCTCGATCGCCCGAAGGCCGCCGCGCTTGCTGCCGCGCGCGGCTATCAGGAAGTGATGATCGGCTATTCGGACTCGAACAAGGACGGCGGCTATTTGACGTCGAACTGGTCGCTCCACGAAGGCGCGCTCGAGCTTGCCGCGGTGTTTGCCGCGCGCAATTTGCGGATGCAGCTGTTCCACGGGCGCGGCGGTGCGGTCGGTCGCGGCGGCGGTCCCGCCTTCGCCGCGATCCGCGCCCAACCGGCGGGCACCGTCGCCGGGCGCATCCGCATTACCGAGCAGGGCGAGGTCATCGCATCGAAATACGGGACGCCTGCCGCCGCCGAGGCGAGCCTCGAGACGATGACCGCCGCCACCGTCCTCGCCAGCCTCGAACCCCCGAAGCTGGCACCCGCCGACTTCGCGCGCTTCCGTTCGGCGATGGCATCGATCAGCGCCGCCGCGAACGCCGAATATCGCGACCTCGTCTACGGCACGCCTGGCTTCAACACCTTCTTCCGCGCCGCCACGCCGATCACCGAGATCGCCGAGCTCAACATCGGCTCGCGCCCGGCATCGCGGACCAAGTCCGACCGGATCGAGGACCTGCGCGCGATCCCGTGGGTGTTCAGCTGGGCGCAGGCGCGGATCATGCTGCCGGGATGGTACGGCGCGGGCCATGCGTTCGCCGGGTTCGCCGACCGCGGGTTGCTCGCCGAGATGGTCGCGGCATGGCCGTTCCTCGCCGCGACGCTGTCGAACCTCGAGATGGTGCTGGCGAAATCGAACATGGGGGTCGCCGGCCGCTACGCTGCGCTGGTCCCCGATGCGGCGCTGCGGGCGAAAGTATTCGGGCGGATCGAGGGTGGCTGGACCCAGACCCGCGACGCGCTCCTCGACCTCACCGGCGAGGCGTATCTGCTCGAACGCCAGCCCGCCCTTGCGCGTTCGGTCCGGCTGCGGCTGCCGTACATCGATCCGCTGAACGAACTACAAATCGAGCTGATCCGGCGACGCCGCGCGGGTGAAGACGATCCGCGCATCGCCGAGGGGATCCACCTGACGATCAACGGCATTGCCGCCGGCTTGCGTAACAGCGGGTAGCGCCGTCATTGCCGTTAGCGCCGGGCTTCGGCGCTGCGGCCGGTCAGAGCCGCGTCGAGACGGCGACTCGCTTCGGCGGTCAAATCTATGTTGTTGGCGTAGAAATATGCGCTGTTGCGCTCCATGACGACCGCGCAGTGTTTCTCGCGGAACAAGGCTTCGACGATCGGGTCAAGCGTGGCGTCGATCGCCGCCTGAGCCGCGACGCGGGTCCGGGCAACCTGTTCGTCGTGGAGGCTCCTGGCGGTGGCAACGTCCTGCACCCGGATCTCGAGCTCGGTCAGGCGAATCTGATAGTCGGTCGCGGACAGCTTGGAGCGCTGTCCCGCAAGCGTCTGGTCTTCAAGTTTGAGCATCGCTTCCTGCCGCGCCAGCGAGGCGGCCGCAGTCTTCTGAAGCTCATCCAGCTGATGGATCGCCGAATTGCCAGCGCGCGAGGAGGCGATCGCAGTGCCTCGCGAAAACAGGCAAAACCCGGGAGGCACCGCGGCCGGTGTTTCGGCAACGACTTTGCTGGCGACCGTTAAGGTCGCCAGCAAGGCCAGTTGGAGCGCGATCTTCATCGACAGTCGATGTCCGTGCTGCGGTGCAGTGCTAGAAGTGGATGCCGGCACCGACGTTGTAGCTGGGACTGTAGCCGCGAGCGTCGACCGAGATCGCCGCCTTGACGACCGGGAGATGCGCCCCGTCGAACACCTTCGACACACCCATCGCGAAGGCGACTTCGCTACCCTGTCCGCCGATCGAGGCACCGATGAAGCCCGAGCCGGGATTGATCGACTGGGGTACCCCGGCAAGTGCGGCACTCTTCGCACCCGTTGCATCCATGCGACGGCGGAGGTCGTAGTTGAGCCCCGCGATCTTCAGGTCGGTGTAGCCCTCTGCCGACGCCAGCGTCGCGTTCGACGCCGCCTGGAGCTGGCCGACGTTGACTGCGTCTCCGGAAGCGACACCCGCCGCGACATTATGGATGGTCGTCGCGGCACCGCCCGAGTTGAGGGTCAGGCTGGCATGCGAGGCATCGTCGTAGCCGACGGTATTCGCCGTCACCACGAGCGCCCGGCTGACCGCGCTATCGAGTGCCGCGACCGCCCCGCCGACGGTGTTCACCGCGGCTCCCTGCACGGTGTAGGTGGGAGCCGTGTAGGTGCCGGTCGCGGGGTTGAAGGCCGCGCCGCCGCCAAGTGCTGCCGTGTCGCCGGCGACATGCGCGTTGGTCGAGTAGAGCTGCGCGCCGTTGGCCGCGTCGGTCGAGCCCGCCGCGAGCGTCCCCGCAGCGACGTTGTGCACCGCCACCGGAAGCGCAGCGTTGCTGCCGACGAGCGTGACATCGTTGGTGACGACGCCTCCGTTGGAGACCGTCGGCGTCGCGGCGTTCGAGTATTGCACCGGGCTGATCGTCGACCCAGCGATGTTGTTGCTGAGCGTCGTGATCGCAGCGGTGTTCGCGCCGACCTGCTGGTTGGTGGCGAACAGCTGGCTGCCGTTGACGGCGTCGGTCGACGTTGCCGCGAGCGTGGCGGGCGCAACGTTGCGGACCGTCGTTCCAGCTGCACCGCCGAGTGTCACGACATCTTTGGCCGCGGTGTCGTACAGGACGGCCGCATTGGCCGTCGCAGCGTTGGCCCCGCTGACCGCGGCGAGCGCGTCGCCGACCGACGTGTAGCTCGCTCCGTTGATCACATAGGCCGGGCCGGTAAGGGCCCCGTTGGCGGGATTATAAAATGCGCCGCCGCCGAGGCTGGTGGCAAAGACGCTGCCGAGCGAGTTGGACACGCCGCGGAGCTGGGAGACGTTGACCGCGTCGGTATCGGCACTGCCCGCTGCCACCCCGGTAATCTGGCGATTGCCTAAAACCGCCGGAAGTCCGGTCACTGGATCGGTAAAGGGGAGTGACTGGGCGATGGCAATTTCGCCGACAGAGTCTTGTGACGGGGCGAGGCCGAATGCCGAGTAGCCCGCAGCAGCACCGCGAAGAGTCGCCGAAGCGCCACCAAGCGCGACACTGCCTCGCTGCGTTGCCTGTGCTCCTGTGCCAAGCGCGACCGAACCGGCGCCCGAAGCAATGGCACCTTGTCCGAGTGCCGTCGAAGCGTACGCGCTCGCGGTGGAACTTGTGCCCACCGCCACACTGAAGGGTCCATCGGCCGTAGCTGCATAGCCCGCCGCCGTGCTCTGCTGGCCGTCCGCGCTGGCAAGATTACCGAACGCCGACGCACGATCGCCCATCGTCGTGGTGTTGTTACCGACCGCCAGTGTGTTGGCACCGCCGGTCACGATGTCCGAACCGAAGGCAAGCGAACCGTCACCGGTTACCTGATTACGATTTCCGAAGGCGAGCGCGCCGACGCCGTTGACGACGTTGCTCGTGCCAATTGGGCGGGATAAACAAGATGGACCGGCAGTGGCTCCGGTTCGAATGATTGCAACAACAGCAGGAGCTTGCCGTCGGCTACCGCCTCGGCGACCTGATAGGACAGAACGCGCGTGATACCGGTACCGGCGACCGCGGCGGCGATGGCAGCATCGGCCGTGTTGACCGCAAAGCGCGAGCGGACCGGCACGGTTACGGCCTGTTTGCCGCGTCCGAAGCTCTAGACAGTATTGGCATACAGGCCTTCGAACATGACGCAGTCGTGGCCGGCCAGCGCGGCCAGCGTTTCGGGTGTCCCGCGAGCGGCGAGATAATCCGGGCTCGCACACGTTACCCGGCGGATTTCCCCGAGCCGTGTCGCCACCATCGCGCTGTCCGGCAACGGGCCCACCCGGACCGCAACATCGACATGGTCGTCGATTAGACTGACGACATGATCGGCGAGCACCAGCCGCGCGTCGATTTCGGGATAAGCCTGAAGGAAGGCAAGAACGACAGGCGCGACGTGCATCCGCCCGAACATGATCGGCGCGGTGATCGTCAGATGGCCTTGCGGCGCACGATATTCACCCGACGCCGCGCGCTCGGCCTCCTCGACTTCATCGAGAATGCGTCGGCTGGCGACGACATAGATCTGGCCGGCCTCGGTCAGCAACAGCTTGCGGCTGGTTCGCACCACCAACTGAGTGCGCAGATGCGCCTCCAACTCTGACACCTTCCGGCTGACCGTGGCGAGCGGCATGCCGAGCTTCCGGGATGCGGCCGACAGGCTCCCACCGTCGATTGCGGCGATCAACGTGGCCATTGCATCGAGGCGGTCCATTAATGCTCCCGATCCATGGAAGGAAGGCTGTCGATATTACCGGATACTGCGCAAAATCGGAAGCGCTTAGTCGACTGTCACCGGGCGCTGCAGCCCGCCAGCGACCAAAAGGAATGCTCCGATGTCCCGTATCCCGACGCCCGCCACGATCGCCGATGCACCCATCACGTCGCAGCCGCTGCTTGAGGCCGTCAATGCTCAATTCGGCATCGTGCCGAACATGTTCCGGCTGATTTCAACGAGCCCGCATGCGCTCGAGGCCCACCTCGGCATGCTCGGCGCGCTCGGCAAAGGCGACTTGGCCGCCCCGACGCGTGAGCGGATCGCGCTTGCAGTCGCCGAAGTGAACGGCTGTGCCTATTGCCTGTCGGCGCACACGTATATCGGCAAGCACATCGCCAACCTCGACGACGCGGAAATGACCGCCAACCGCAGCGGCGCGTCGAACGATCCCAAAGCCGACGCCGCTGTCCGCTTCGCCGCCAAGGTGGCACGTCAGCGTGGCCGCATTGGCGAGACCGACATCACAGCGGTGCGCCGCGCCGGCTACACCGATGCCCAGTTGCTCGAGATCGTCCAGCACGTCGTGCTGAACACCTGGACTTTCTACGTCAACGAGATTTTCGGCACCGAAATCGACTTCCCCGTTGTCGAAGTCCGCAAGGCCGCCTGAGCCACTGGCCAGATGCCCCGACCAATCTGCTGCCTCCGCTTGCAGCCCTCCAATTTCAAAGGACCTGACAATGACCCGTAAATCCCGCCTTCTGGCGGCCGCCTTGAGCGCTGTCGTTACCGTTTCGACTCTCGTCATGTCGGTTGCCGCGTATGCTGCGCCCACAACGATCATCACGACCCCCGTTGCCGCGACCCAGGTTCGCTACGGCACAACCCAGGTCGATGGCCTTACCATCGCCTATCGCGAGGCGGGTGACCCGCGCAGTCCAAAGCTCGTGCTGCTCCATGGCTGGCCCTCCTCATCGCATCAGTATCGCGATCTGATACCGGCATTGGCGGGCCGGTTCCACGTCATTGCCCCGGACTATCAGGGCTTCGGCAACAGCGCGCATCCCGATCCGGCGACGTACCATTATTCGTTCGACGCGATTTCGGTGACGGTCGAGAAGTTCCTCGCGGCCAAGGGTTTCGACCATTACGGCCTGTTTGTGCAGGACTATGGCGGCCCGGTCGGCTTCCGGATTGTCGGCCGCAATCCCAAGGCGCTCGACTGGCTGATCATCCAGAACACCAACGCGTATGAAAACGGCCTTTCGCCGGCGTGGGACGGCTTCCGCAAGGCCCTTTGGGTCAACCGCACTGCGGCCACCGAGGCACCGCTTGCCGGGTTCAACACGCTCGATGCGATCAAGAACACGGTCTATCTCGGCGGCTCGAGTCATCCCGAGCTGATCGCCCCGGAGAGCTACGAGACCGACGCGGCCTCGGTCGCCGGGCCCAAGAACCTGCGGATCCAGCTCGACCTGTTCTACGACTATCGGAACAATGTCGCGCTTTACCCGACGTGGCAGAAGTTCCTGCGGGACAAGCAGCCGAAGACGCTGATCTTCTGGGGCCAGCATGACCCGTTCTTCACTCCTGAAGGCGGTGAATCGTACCTGAAGGACCTGCCCAAGGCAGAGTTTTACCGGCTCAATGCCGGGCACTTCGCCACCGAGGACAATCTGCCCTTCATCGCGAGCCATATCCTGAGCTTCTACGATGCGCACGTGAAGCCGAAGAAGTAGCCGACCCGGCGCCGGGATCTCGGCTGCGTGATCCCGGCCGCCGGTCACCGAATGAACGTTGAAATGCTTGATGGTCGAGGCTCCACAGTGAATGTTCCGGCGAGCGATATTGCCTTCACCGCGACAGTGAAGGCGATGCAGGCGGCGCGCGGGTCGCGGGCCGCTTACGCCCGGCAGGAGGCGCTCGGCGGTTTTCACACGACGATCGACGAGAACCTGACGCAGTTTCTGGCGCAGGTCGACACGGCCTACCTCGCGACTTCCAACGCCGCCGGGCAACCCTATGCCCAGCATCGCGGCGGTCCCAAGGGCTTCATCCATGTACTCGACGAGCGGACGATCGGCTTTGCCGACTTCAGCGGCAACAAACAGTATATCTCGGTCGGGAATCTAGCCGACAATGACCGGGCGTTCCTGTTTCTGATGGATTACGCCCATCGCCGCCGGATCAAGCTGTGGGGCCGGGCGCGGGTCGTCACGGGAGATGCCGAGCTGACTGCTCTGCTGATGCCTCAGGATTATCGAGCGCGGCCCGAGCAGGTGATCCTCTTCGAGATCGAAGCCTGGGACGCCAACTGCCCGCAGCACATTCCACAAAAGATCGACGCTGCCGACGTGACGATCGCGCTAAAACGCCTCGAGGACCGTGTCGCAGCCCTCGAAATCGAGAACGCCGGTCTCCGGCACGAGCTTGGAAGGACCACGCCATGAGCCGCCCCCCACTACCGCCGTTCTCCGACGCCACCGCTGCGGAAAAAGCGCGGCTCGCCGAGGACGCCTGGAATAGCCGCGACCCCGCGCGCGTCGCCTTGGCCTATACGCCAGGGAGCCAATGGCGGAACCGCGCCGAATTCGTCACCGGCCGGGATGATATCGAGGCGTTCCTGTCACGTAAATGGCAACGCGAACTCGACTATCGCCTGATCAAGGAAGTCTGGTCGCATACGGCAAACCGCATCGCCGTCCGCTTCGCTTATGAATATCGCGACGACAGCGGCCACTGGTTCCGCGCCTACGGCAACGAGAACTGGCAATTCGACGCCGACGGGCTGATGGAACGGCGCATCGCCAGCATCAACGAACACCCGATCACTGAGGCCGATCGTAAATTTCTCTGGGCCTTGGGTCGGCGGCCCGACGATCATCCGGGCCTGAGCGATCTGGGTTTCTAACCGGCCCGCAGCCGAAATTGCTGACGTTTCTGTCGGTAACCGCGCGTCTAGCGCGGTCGAACTCAACGACGAAGCTGGTCGTAACGACTGCAGTGTCGTGGTTTGAATAAGCGAGGTGGAAATATGACACATAAAATCAGGCGGTTCGGCGTGGTCGCCGGTGTCGCTCTCTTCTTCGGGGCCACCGCCGATGCCGTACCCGTGGCCGGCACGAGTATCTCAGCGGCTGTTGCCAATCCTGGCAGGCCCGATGCCGATCGTGCGAAAGATGCGTTACGGCATCCCGCCGAGTTGCTTGCCTTCCTGCACATTCAACCGGGCAATACCGTCGCGGATATTTGGCCCGGCGACTACTGGGATCGATTATTCTCGGACGTGGTCGGTCAGTCCGGACGAGTCTTTGCTGTCCATCTGGTCGAAGGCGACACGGACGACAAGATCGCGACGCCGCCGGCTGGGTCGACGGTCCTTGAGGGGCATAAGAACGTCGTGACCGTGGTTTCCCACGTCAACACACTCCGCCTTCCGGCGAAGGCCGATCTGATCTGGATCCGCAATAACTATCACGACCTCTACGACCCGTTCATGGGTCCCGCCGACATTGCGGCATTCAACAGGGCAGTATTCCAAGCGTTGAAACCGGGTGGCCGATTTGTCGTAATCGATCATGTCGCGCCCGCTGGCACGAAGACCGAGGCGACCAATACCACCCATCGGATCGACCCCGAGGTCGTCAAATCCGACATGGCAGCGGCGGGTTTCCGGTTCGTGGGCGCGAGCGACCTCCTGCGCAATCCCGCCGACCCCCATACAACAAGGGTCTTCGATTCTGCCGTCAGCGGCCACACCGACCAGTTCTTCTTCGTTTTTCAGCGCCCCAAGTGATCGGTTGCCGCTAGCGCTATGGCCGTCAGGTTTCGCTGCCGACAAGTCTCACAGGCACATGTTCGCTGACGTCGTCGCAAGGCGGACAGCCGATAGAGCGACGATCAAACGATCGTCGGTAAAGTCTGCGAAAAATGGTGCGCCCGGAACGATTCGAACGTCCGACCCTCAGATTCGTAGTCTGATGCTCTATCCAGCTGAGCTACGGGCGCGCTGAGGGGGCAATAGGGGGTGCGGCGCGCGGATGCAAGTGCGCGTTCGGCTTGCGGGTCGCGGGCGTGCACCTTACGAGCATCGCGATGCGTGCATTCCTCCTCCTGCTTGCTTTCGTCGCGACCGGCTGCGCCGGAAAAGACGGAACGTGGCCCAGCCTCGCGCGGCGTCCGATCGAGGGGCCGCGGCCATCGGCTGCCGCCGTTGGAACCCCCGTCGCTACGGCCGCTGTCGTGACTGCTCCCGCCGCCGTGCCGCCGCCGGCGACAGGCGCCGGAGCTGCTATCGGCGACGTGCCCGCGCAGCTGGCGACGATCGACCGCGATGCTGCGAATCTCGGCACGCGGATCGGTGAGCAGCGCGCGGCGACGGCGGAAGCGGCGAAATCGGCGAAGGGGACAAAGGCCGACAGCGAGGAGTGGGCTAAGGCGCAGCTTGAACTGACGCGGCTCGAACGCCTCGGCAACCAGCTCGGCGACCTGCGCGGGAAGCTCGACGGCATCGCGGGGAAGCTTGCGGCGGCGGCGGGCGGCGGCGCCGATGTTGCCGCGCCGCTCAAGGCGACCGGGGCCGTGATCGGCCGGGTCGATGCGCTTCAGGCTGAATATGACGCGAGCTATGCCGCGGCGTCGGCAGCGGCGACCGCCGCTCCCTGATTGCCAAAGACCGCGCGGCGGACCGCGCGGGCGACGCAGTCGGCGGCAAGCGTGCCGATGATCGCGAGCGCGACGGCGTCGACCCCGGTTGCTGGTCCGGTCGAGATCGCGAAGATCGCGTCACCGTCGAACGGCGTGTGGATCGGCCGGATCGCGCGGGCGAGGCCGTCGTGCGCCATCATCGCGACGCGCTGCGCCTGCGCGCGGGTCAGCGGCGCGTCGGTGGCGACCGCGCCGATGCAGGTGCTTTGCGCCGATAGTCCGCCGGACCGCGCGAGCTTGGGCAGCGCGACGGCATCCTCAGGTGGGGCGCCGGGATAGACTTCGCCGAAGCTGTTGACCGCGACCAACGCGCCGACGGTGAAGCCGTGTGCCCTCACGCTGACGCTGCCGATACCACCCGGGCGGCTACCTGCGATCGCGCCGAACCCGGCTCCCGCCGCGCCGCTCGAGTCGGGGCGGGCGCACGCTGCGAGTGCAGTCCGGCCGAGCGCGCGATGCGGCGGCTCGACCCATGTCTTGTCGCCGCCGTTCGCCATGTCGAACAGGCACGCCGCCGGCACGACGGGGATCGGCAGTGGCCCCGCCGCGAGGCCGATGCCGCTCTGCGACAGCGTGACGGCGACGGCATCGGCGGCGGCAAGGCCGAACATCGACCCCCCGCTCAGCACCAGAGCGTGGACGCGTTCGACCAGCGTATGTGGTGCGAGCGCGTCGGTCTCGCGCGTCGCCGGGCCGCCGCCGCGGACGTCGACTGCCATCGTCATCGGCGCGTCGGGCAGGATGACGGTGACGCCGGTCAGCGCCGAGCGGTCCTCGGCATGGCCGACGCCAAGCCCCGGCACATCGGTGAAGCAGTCTACCGGCGCGAAGCCATCGAGTTGTTCATCGGCCATTGTGCTACCGTGACGCATCGGGGCATCGACGGCCAGCCGTGTAGCGTAACTATCCGGCGCGCGGTTGGTTATCGCTGCGACATCGATTCGGGTGCGCCCTAGGAGACACGATTTGGCGACGGCGCATATCAATCGGATCGGCACTGCCGTTCCGCCGAACGACGTCCATGCCGCGTTCGTCAATTTCGTCCAGCGCTTCATCACCGAACGGCGCGAGGCGGCGGTGTTCAAGCGGATGGTCAGCCGGGCGGCGATCGAGCATCGCTATTCGTATTTCGTCCCGGTCGAGAACCCCGACGGCTTCGAGGCCGACACCGAGGGCTTCTACACCCCCGACGCTTTTCCCGGCACCGCCGCGCGGATGGCGCGCTTCGCTAAGACCGCCCCCGGGCTGGCGATGCAGGCGATCGACGCGCTCAATCTCGACGGCGAGCGTGAGCGAATCACCCACCTTGTCGTCGCGTCGTGCACTGGCTTCATCGCTCCGGGGATCGACCAGCTGATCGTCAAGGCGGCGGGGCTTGATCCGGGAGTCGAGCGGACCGGGGTCGGCTTCATGGGCTGCTACGCGGCGGTCAACTCGCTGCGGCTGGCGCATCACTTCGTCCGCTCGGACCCGTCGGCGCGGGTGCTGGTGGTCAACCTCGAGCTGTGCACGCTCCACTTCCAGCAGACCGCCAACCTCGAACAGCTGCTGTCGATGCTGCTGTTCGGCGACGGCTGCGCGGCGACGCTCGTTACCGCCGACGAGACCGGCATCGCGCTCAAGGACTTCCGCGCGACGACGATCGAGGATTCGGGCGAGTCGATCACCTGGGCGGTCGGCGATCAGGGCTTCGATATGCATTTGTCGGGAGAGGTCCCGGGCAAGATCGCCCGCGCCCTCAAGCACGAATATGAGCGCAACGACGACCGCGGGCTGCTCCGTGGCACGCGCCCGTCGGACTATCCGCTATGGGCGGTCCACGCCGGCGGGCGGACGATTCTCGACGCGGTCGAGACCGGGTTCGACCTCGCTCCCGACAAGCTGAACTGGTCGCGCGGCGTCCTCCGCGACTTCGGCAACATGAGCTCGGCGACGCTGATGTTCGTTCTCGACCGCATCCTGCGGGGCATCGGCACGACTGTCGAGAGCGCCACCGACGGCTTCGGCGTCGCCTTCGGCCCTGGGCTGGCGGCGGAGAGCTTCCGCTTCCGGACGGTCTAGATGCGGAGCTTCGCCGAACGATCGCCCGAGTCCGAGATGATGGACGCCGACGGTGTGACTGCGGCCGACTTCGCCGCGTGCCTGCGCGACCTCGCGACGGTTAACACCGTGACGCTGGCACGGCCGCCGACGCTGAGGTGGCTTGCTGAGTCGACCACGACAATGAACCCCGGCGACACCTTCACGCTCGTCGATGTCGGCTACGGCGAGGGCGACATGCTGCGGGCGATCCACCGCTGGGCGACCGCGAAGGGGTTCCGCCCGCGGCTGATCGGGGTCGACCTCAACCCGTTGAGCGAGCCTGCGGCGCGTGCCGCGACCGACCCCGCGCTGGGCATCGACTACCGGACCGGCGACGTCTTCGACTTCGACCCTGACGAGCCGGTCGACTTCATCGTCAGCTCGCTCGTCACCCATCATTTGACCGACCGCCAGGTCGGGCGCTTCCTGATGTGGATGGAGGCGAAGGCGGTCCGCGGCTGGTTCGTCAACGACCTCCGCCGCCACTGGTTCGCCTTCTACGGCTTCACCGCGCTGGCGGCAGTGATGCGCTGGCACCGCTTCGTCCGCCACGACGGGCCGGTGTCGGTGGCGCGGAGCTTCGTCCCCGACGAATGGGAGCGCGCGCTCGGCACCGCCGGGATCACCGGGGCGACGGTGAGCCAGGTCTTCCCCTTCCGGCTGTGCGTCGAGCGGCTCAAGCGCACGTCGTGGTAGCCACGACCGTCATCGTCGGCGGCGGGCTGGCGGGCGGGGCGGCGGCGGCGCTGCTGGCGCAGGGAGGGCAGCGGCCGCTGCTACTCGAGAAGACGGCGGGCGAGCACGACAAGGTCTGCGGCGAGTTCCTGTCGACCGAGGCGCAGGCGCATCTGGCGGCGCTCGGTTTCGATGCCGGACGGCTCGGCGGGAGCCCGATCGACCGGGTCCGGCTGGTGTCGGGCAGCCGGAGCGCGGAGGCGCAGCTGCCGTTCACCGCGCTCGGACTGACCCGGCGGCGGCTCGACGCGGCGCTGCTCGATCACGCGGCGGCGGCGGGGGCGAAGGTCGAGCGTGGCGTCACGGTCCGGCAGGTCGACGGCACCGCGCTGGCCACCACCAGCGGCGCGCTGACCCCGGCGAGCCTGCTGCTGGCGACGGGCAAGCATGATGTCCGGGGGGCCAAGCGCGACACGACCGGGACGCTCGACCACCTGATCGGGTTCAAGCAATATTACCGGGCCGATGCGGCGACGTTCCGGGCGTTGGCCGGGGTCATCGAGATCGTCCTGTTCGATGGCGGCTATGCCGGGCTGCAGCGTGTCGAGGACGGGATGGTCAACCTGTGCCTGCTCGTTGGGCGCCCAAGGTTCGACGCGGCGGGGGGCGGCGAGGGGCTGCTCGCCGACCTGCTCCGTGAGCCGCATCTGGCGCGGCGGCTGGGCAATGCGACCCCCCTGCTCGACCGTCCGCTGACGATTTCGGGGGTGCCGTACGGCTTCGTCCACCGTGGCGAGGACAGCGCGTTCCGCCTCGGCGACCAGGCGGGGGTGATCCCGTCGTTTTCGGGAGACGGCATGTCCATCGCCCTCCACAGCGCTCGGCTGGCGGCGGCGGCGGTGCTCGGCGGGGCGACCCCGGCAGCGTACCATGCGCGCTTCCGCCACGATGTCGCCGCGCAGATCGGCCGGGCGACGTGGCTCCAGCGGGCGGGCGAGACGGTCGCCGGGCGGCATCTGCTCGTGGCCGGGATCGGGCTGGTGCCGCCGTTGCTGCGCTGGGCTGCGGCGCTGACCCGGGTACCGCCCACCGCGCTCCGGCGGGCCGGGCTGCAGATTTAACCTATTCCGCTAAGTTCAAAACAAGTTCACACAAACGCACGTGTTTTGCGTTTTCCATTTCCGCTCAAGGAAAACGACTCTGCAAGAAATTTCTGTGTAACGCACACTTTCCCACACTCGATTTTTCTTAGCCTATCCGGTTCATAATGTCAAGCCCGGAATGGTGGTCTCCACCCCGCTAGGCACGCCCGCTCAATTACGCCATCATCGGTAAAACCGTCCTGGGGAGGACATCGATCGTGGCAAGCATCGCACCGGTGACGAGCGGCGGCGCAGTCGTGCCGCCGAAGGCACTCGACCGCGCCTCGTGGAGCTGGGCGTTGTTCCAGGGGGTCCGCGATCCGTACGTCGTCCTCGTCACGATCTACATCTTCGCGCCGTATTTCGTCCGCGATGTCATCGGCAATCCGGTGCAGGGGCAGTTGCTCGTCGCGGCGGCGGCGAAGTACGGCGGCTGGATCGTCCTGCTGACGGTGCCGTTGCTCGGCGCGGCGGTCGACCGGATGGGGCCGCGCAAGCCATGGCTCGCAGCGACACTCGCGCTGATGGTGCCGCTTGTCGCCGCATTATGGTGGGTCACGCCGGGCGGGGTGATCGGGCCGCTCGGCGCGCTGGCGATCTTCGCCGCGATGAACGTGCTGATCGCGTGGTCCGACACGCTCCACAACGCGCTGCTGTTGCCCGCTGCCGGGATGGCACGCGCCGGGGCGGCGTCGGGCGCGGCGCTGGCATTGGTCAACTTTACCTCGGTGGTGATGCTCGCGGTGATCTTCGGGGCATTCGCCTTGCCGGGCAAGGTCGCGTGGAGCTTCATTCCCGCTCACCCGCTGTTCGGCCTCGACCCGGTCACGCATCAGACCGACCGGATCGTCGGGCCGCTCGTCGCCGCGCTGATGCTCGTCGGATCGATCCCGCTGTTCGCCTTCGTTCCCGACGTCGCGTCGACCGGCACGCGCATCGGCGCGGCGATCCGTGGCGGTGCGGCCGACCTCGTCGCGCTGTTCCGCGAGGCACGAGGCAACCGCAATGCGCTCATCTACCTCGGCAGCGTGCTGTTGTTCACCGACGGCCTGACCGGCATCCTCGTCTTCACCGGCATCTATGCGGGCGGGGCGATGGGCTGGGGGTCGCTCGAGCTGCTCGCCTACGGGATGATCCTCAGCTGCTTCTCGGTCGTCGGCGGCATTCTCGGCGGCTGGCTCGACCAGACGATCGGGCCGAAGGCGGCGCTTAAGATCGAACTCGTCGGGGTGATCGTGTCGCAAATCCTCGGGCTCGGGCAGGGCAAGGACCGGATGTTCTTCCAGCCGTTTGACCAGCATGCACATGCCCTCGTCTGGAACGGCCCGCTGTTCCGCACCCAGCCCGATATCGCGCTGCTCGTTTGCGGCTTTCTCGGTGCCGTCAGCGTGACGGCGGCGTACGCGTCGCGGCGGACGATGCTGACGCGAGTGGTGCCGCCGCATCGGGTCGGAGTGTTCTTCGGGCTGTTCGCGATCGCGGGCAACGCGACGATGTGGCTCGGCCCGCTGCTCGTCGAGATCGCGACCGGCGCGACCGGGTCACAGCGGCTCGGGCTGCTGCCGATCTCGGGGCTGGTGCTGGTCGGGCTGGTCGTGCTGATGTTCGTCAAGGGCGGGGAGCGTCTGGCCCCGCGCTGAGCGTGGTCAGCCGATCGTCTCGCCCGGCTGGACGCCCCACAGCTGGCTGCGCAGGATATAGCCCGACTTGCCGCCACGATCGACGCGGCACCATGCCTGGTCGCACAGCACGACACGGACGAGCGCGCCCGGTTCGATCCGCCAGACCGGGTTCGATTGAAGGTCGGCCCCGGCGAACATCGTGCGGACCTGCCCGGTGACGACGGCGGTGCGAGTGCCGGCGATGAGCTGCTTGTTCATCCAGCCGACGCTGCCGCCGATGTCGCGGATCTGCCGCCAGATGCCGTATTCGCGGATCACCTCGACCGGCAGCCCCTTACGCACATAGACCCAGCTGACCGGGTAGCGGTCGCCCGGGCCGGTGCGGAGATACGCCTTGTCGGACTTCAGACTGACGAAGCGCGGCACCGGCAGCCCCGACACGCCGCGCGTCGCGTCGCCGTCGATCGGCGCAGGCTTGGCGGCGGGGGTAGCGGCAGCGAGGGCAAGGACGGCGAGGAACATCATCGCACTATAACGCCTCGCAACGCTAAGAGGGAGCGCGAAGGTTGACGCCTATCGCCGCCGCAACTAGCCCTTGTTCATGTCGCGCGCCCGCCCGAAGGTCATCGTCACCCGCCGCCTGCCGCAGGCGGTCGAGACGCGGATGGCAGAGCTGTTCGATGTCGAACTCAACTTCGACGATATCGCGATGGATGCGGGCCAGCTCGCCGACGCCTGCGCGCGCGCCGACGTGCTGGTGCCGACCGTCAGCGATGACCTGACGGCGGAGATTATCGGTGCCGCCGGGCCGCGATTGAAGCTGATCGCGAACTTCGGCACCGGGGTCGACCACCTCGATCTTCCGGCGGCGCGGGCGAAGAACATCGTCGTCACCAACACCCCCGGCGTCCTCACCGACGACACCGCCGACATGGTCATGGCGCTGATCCTCAGCGTGCCGCGCCGGATCGGCGAGGGCGAGAAACTGCTCCGCGCGGGCGAATGGATCGGCTGGTCGCCGACGGGCATGCTCGGCCACCGCGTCACCGGCAAGCGATTGGGCATCGTCGGCATGGGGCGGATCGGCCAGGCGGTCGCGGTCCGCGCGCGCGCATTCGGCTGCTCGATCCACTATCACAACCGCGAGCGGCTGCCGGCGGCCGCCGAGCAAGCGGTCGAGGCGACGTACTGGCCGACGCTCGCGGCGATGCTCGCGCGGGTCGACATCGTCTCGATCAACTGCCCGCTGACGCCCGAGACGCACCATCTGATCGACGAGGCGGCGCTGCGGCTGATGCAGCGGCACGTCTATCTGATCAACGTCGCGCGCGGCGAGATCCTCGACGAGGCGGCGCTCGCGGCGTGCCTCGCGCGGGGCGGCATCGCCGGGGCCGGGCTCGACGTCTTCGAACGCGAGCCGGTCATCACGCCGGCGTTACTCGACATGCCCAACGTCGTCCTCGTGCCGCACCTCGGCTCGGCGACGTTCGAGGGGCGGCAGGCGATGGGCGAGAAGGTCATCGCCAATATCCGCACCTGGTCCGACGGTCACCGCCCGCCCGACCAGGTTCTCGAGGGCTGGGCCTAGTCACGGACCGTTCACGGAACGACCGGCAAGACCGGTGGTTGTGACTGTAACGTTTTCGGAAGGACCAACGAATGACCCGCCTGCCTTTAGCCCTTGCCGCGATCACTGCGCTCGGCGCGATGACCACTGGCTGCACGACCGACCGCTACGGCGACCAGCACGTCAACGGTGCCGGTAAGGGTGCCTTGATCGGCGGCGCCGGTGGTGCTGTTGTCGGTGCGCTGACCGGTAACCCGCTGCTTGGCGCGGCGATCGGTGCCGCCGGTGGTGCCGTCGTCGGTGCCGTCGCCGACGACCACAACCGCTACGAGGATCGCAACGGCCGCCGCTATTATTACGAAAGCGACAACCGCCGCTATCATTACGAGAACGGTCGCAACCGCGTCTACGATCCCTATTGATCGCCTGAACCCGTCGCGAACGAAAAGGCCCGCGCCATCACTGGCGCGGGCCTTTTTGCATCTTCCGGCTGTCATCCCCGCCTTCGCGGGGATGACAGCCACTATTGTCAGAAGCGCGCGCGGACCGTCGCGCCGTAGGTCCGCGGCTCGGCGAGGAACGCCGAGAATAGTTGGTTGCCGGTGCCGCCGAACGCCTGGACCTGCGCGACCGACTGCGAGCCCTGGAACGGCGTGTTGAACGCGACCTGCGTGTAGTTCTGGTTGAACACGTTCTGCCCCCAGAACTCGATCGCCCAACGCTGGTCCTTGCCGCGGATGCCGACGCGGGCATTGACAGTGGTGAAGCTCGGCTGGCGCTTTTCGGGGAACAGGTCGGAGCCGGTGTTGTAGCCCGAGGTGAAGCGGCTATCGACGTAGAACAGTGCGCTCAGGCCGTCGGTGTTCGGGATGTCGGGGGTGAAGCCCATCGACGTCGTCACGACGTTCTTCGGCGCGTTCGAGACCTGGCTGCCCGGCAGCAGGAACAGCGCGGCGGACAACGGCGCTCCGCCGCTGCTCGACACGAGGTTCCGCTGGTACTTGGTTTCGGCGTAGGTGTAGCCGATCGAGAAGGCGAGGTCCTTCGCCGGGTAGATCCCGGTCTCGACCTCGACGCCCTGGCTGATCACGCCCGGCTTGGTCCCGCTGGTGCATGCGCCCGTCGTCGAGGAGTTGTCGCGGTCGGCCCCGTTAAGGCCGGTCGCGCACGAGCTGATGTTCTGGACGATGAAAACGCTGCCGTTGAAGGTGTTGAGCTGGAAGTTCTTGAACTCCTCACGGAACGCCGCGACGTTCGCGGTGAACATGTGGCTCTTGAACTTGAGGCCAGCCTCGTACGAATCGACCTTCTCGGCTTCGAACTTCAATTCGTCGCCGCTGGTGTTGGCGTTGGTCCGCGGCGTCAGGACACCGTTCAATCCGCCGAGCGGCGAGCGGTCGAGGTTGAACCCGCCCGCCTTATAGCCCTTGGCATACGACGCGTAGAGCAATGTCGAATCGACCGGCTTGTACGAGACGACCGCGGTGCCGGTGAACTGGCCCTCCGACAGGCGGCTGTTGAGCTTGAGCAGGTTCGAGTCGACGCTCGAGTTGCCGGTGCAGGTCAGCGTGATGATGCCGCCGGCGAACGCCGCGAGCGCCGCGTTCGACAGGAACGGCCCGAGCGCCGCCTGCTGCGCCGGGCAGACGGTGTTGTTGTTGTTGAAGTTGGCGTCGAAGATCTTCCGCTCATGCGTGTAGCGACCGCCGAGCGTCAGGCTCAGCTTGTCGGTAACCTTGATGATATTGTGGGTGAAGATCGCATAGTTCTCGCTGTCCTGATTATAGACGTCGCGAACCGAGCCGAGATTGTTGAGCGTCGACAGGCGGTTGAGCCCGGCGATGATCGCGGGGGCAGCGGCACCAAACGCACCGCCGAACACCGCGCGGCCGGTCGGGCTGAGGCAGCCCGCCGCGGTCGGATCGCGCAACGCCGCGACCGGGCTGACGGTGGCGACGAGGCGGCACGACGCGAACGCGCCGTACTGGGTGCCGAACTTGGCGTTGTCGACGACCTGGAGCTTCTCCTTCGAGTAGAAACCACCGACGAGCCAGTCGAGCCGGTCATCGAACAGCGACCCCTGCGCGCGGACTTCCTGGGTGAAGGTGCGGAAGCGGCGATAGGCGTTGCCGTCGTCGGGGCGGTAGGTGATGTCGACATTGGTATAGTCGATGTCGCCGGCGCCGCCCGCCTTGTAGACGCGATACGCGGTGATCGCGGTCAGCTTGACCTTGCCGAGATCCCAGTCGAGCTGGCCCGACAGGCCGCCGTCGGTCGTCGTGTTGCGATAGGTGCGGTTCGGGGTGACGGTGACCTGGCGGCTGTACGGGTCGGTCGGGAAGACGCCGCCGAGGCTTTTCAGGACATCGACGATGCGGTTCGACGCGTCGGTAGTGACCGCCATGTCGGTGTTGAAGCCCGGCGTCGTCGTGTTCGGGGTGGGATCGCTTGTCTCTCTGGTCGCGACATAGACCGCGGCGCAGCACTTTTCGTCGCGGTGGGTGTAGTCGCCGATCAGACGCAGGCTGATGTCGCTGGACGGGGTGAACAGCAGCTGGCCGCGGACGAAATAGCGGTCGCGATTGTTGTCGCTGCCGTCGGTGCCGGTGATGTCCTTGTAGAAGCCGTCGCGCTTGACATAGACGCCGTCGATCCGCGCGGCGAGCTTGTCGGCGATGATCGGGCCGGTGATGCCGGCCGACAGGCGGTAATAATTGTAGTTGCCGTAGGTCGCCTCGGCGTTGCCGCCGATTTCGAACGACGGCTTGGCGGTGACGATGTTGATCAGGCCGGCCGACGCGTTGCGCCCGAACAGCGTGCCCTGGGGGCCGCGCAGGACTTCGATCCGGTCGATCTCGCCGAGTTCGTTGAGGCCCGACCCGGTGCGGCTGCGATAGACGCCGTCGATAAACACCGCGACCGACGATTCGAGTCCCGGGTTGTCGCCGACGGTGCCGATGCCGCGGATGCGCGCCGAGGCGTTGGCTTCGTTGCCGGTCGACGAGACGAGGAGCGACGGGGCGAGCTGGTTCAACGCACGGACGTCGTTCGCGCCCGAATTCTTGAGCGATTCGGCGTTGACCGCGCTGACCGCGATCGGAACGTTCGACAGCGCAGTCGAGCGGCGCGTCGCGGTGATGATGATGTCACGCGTATCGGCGTTCTCGCTCGCGTTGCCATCGGCCACTGCGGCGGTGGCGGCGCTGGCGCCCGGAGCGGTATTTGCCGGTGGCGCGGTCGGGTTCTGGACGGCTGCGTCCTGCGCAAAAGCCATGGCGGGCATGGCGAACGCGCACGCCGACAATAACAGAATATGCTTCACGGTAACTCCCAAGGATATTTGTTACGGTCTTAACACCGCTCGGCGCGGCGCTTACGGGAGGTTGCCGTGTGCGGCAAGCAATCGTGTCCGCGACCGTACTGATGGCCCCGGGCATGTGGCGGATACGCCACAGGTGCGTGGCGACGGTGCGCGGTGGCAGGCGCAGCAAATACCGTTATGGTCCGCGCAGCTTATGTGACGAAGGAAGCGTGAATGCGGACGACCACGGTGCTTGCGGCGATGTCGGCGGTCCTGCTCGGGAGCACGGCGCTCGCGGCACCGGCGGTGCCGGCTTCGCCCGTCGCACCGCTCGCGTATACGATGCGGACGCTGCCAAATGGCCTGCGGGTCTTCGCGATGCCCGACCCGACGACGGCGAACGTCGCGGTCGAGGTAATCTACGACGTCGGCGCAAAGAACGACCCCGCCGGGCGATCGGGCTTCGCCCACATGTTCGAGCACCTGATGTTCAAGTCGACCCGCGACCTCGTCCCCGAACAGCTCGATCGGCTGACCGAGGACGTCGGCGGCAACAACAACGCCAGTACCCACGACGACTTCACCGAGTATCACGAGACCGTCCCCGCCAATCATCTCGAGCCGATCCTGTGGGCGGAGGCCGAGCGGATGGGGTCGCTCGTCGTCGAGCCAAAGGTCTTCGCCAGCGAGCGCAACGTCGTCGAGGAAGAACTTCGCCAGGGCGAGGCGCGCCCGTACGGCACGCTATTCCAGACCTACCTCCCCGCGATCAGTTACTCGGTCCACCCGTATGCGCGGTCGCCGATCGGCAGCATCGCCGATCTCGACAGCGCGACGATCGACGACATTCGTGCCTTCCACGCGGTCTACTATCGCCCCGACAATGCCGTCCTCGTCGTCGCGGGCAACTTCAAGCCCGCCGACCTCGACCGCTGGGTCGACAAGTATTTCACCAACATCCCGACCCCGGCGCGGGCGATCCCGCGGGTGACGACGGTCGAGCCGCCGCGCACCGTCGCGACGACGCACACCGTCTATGCGCCGAACACGCCGCTGCCCGCGGTCGCGATCAGCTGGGCGGTGCCGCCGTCGAAGTCGCCCGACGACGCCGCGCTGTCGGTGCTCGACGCGATCCTGTCGGCGGGCGAAAGCTCGCGGCTGTACGAAAGCCTCGTCTACCGCGACCAGCTCGCGTCGTCGGCGGGGGCGAACCTCGACGACCGCCAGGATACCGGCGTGTTCGCGGTCTATGCGATCTTGGCGGGGGGCAAGTCGGCGGCCGACGGCGAGGCGGCACTGCGCCGCGAAGTCGCCCGGCTGCGTGACGCGCCGCCGACCGCCGCCGAACTCGACGTCGCCAAGAATCAGCTGCTGACCGCCGCGATCAAGGAGCGCGAGACGCCGCTCGGCCGCGCCAACGCGCTCGCCGAGGCGGTGATCGTCGACGGCGATCCGGCGTCGGCCGACCGCTCGGTCGCCGACCTCGCTGCGGTCACGGCTGCCGACGTCCAGCGTGTCGCGCGCAAGTATCTGCAGGATTCGGCGAGCGCGGCGATCCGCTATCTTCCCGCCGAGAGCGCGAAGGGTGCCAAGGGCGACACGATCACCGTCGCCGCGACGGTCCATCCCGCGCCGCTGACGGTGCCGCCAGGGGTCGTCGTTGTGGTCCCGGCGACCGCGGCCGAGCGCATCGCGCCGCCGCCGCCCGCGGCCCCGGTCGCGGTGCCGGTGCCGGTGGTTGCCGAACGGACGCTGCCGAACGGGCTGCGGGTCGCGGTCGCGACCCGGCGCAACGTGCCGTTGATCGCGGCAGTGCTCGTCACCAGTAGCGGCGCGGCGAACGATCCGGCGGGGCGTGGCGGCACCGCCGAGCTTGCCGCGACGCTACTGACCAAGGGCACGGCGACGCGGTCGGCGACGCAGATTGCGCAGGAGATCGAGGCGCTTGGCGGCAATATCGGCGCGGGGGCGTCGTGGGATGGCACGACGCTGTCGATGACGGTCAAGACCGACCGGATCGGTGCGGCGATGGCGGTGTTCGCCGATGTCGCGCGGCATCCGAAGTTCGCCGCCGACGAGATCGAGCGGGCGCGGACGCAGGCGATCGACGACGCCGGGATCGCGCTGACGAGCCCGCCCAGCCTCGCGCGGATGACCGCGACCAAGGCAGTGTTCGGCGACACGACGTACGGCCATATCGCCAGCGGGACGATCAAGTCGTTGAAAGCAATCACGCACGCCGATCTGACGGCAGCCTATGCCGGATGGAATCCGGCGGGGGCGACGCTGATCATGACCGGCGATATCGACCTCGACGGCGCGGTCGCGCTGGCGACGAAGGCGTTCGGCGACTGGGCTCCAGGGAAGGCGGAGACACGTCCGGCACCCGCCGCCGCGACCTACCCGAAACCGCGGACGATCGTCGTCGACCTGCCCGGCGCGGCGCAGGCTTCGGTGGTCGTTGCGCGACCCGGATTGGCACGCGCCGACCCGGCGTATTACTCGGCGATCGTTGCCAATGCGGCATTGGGCGGTGGGTTCTCGTCGCGGCTCAACATGGAGATCCGGGTCAAGCGCGGACTGGCGTATGGGGCGAATAGCGGGATCGATGCGCGGCGCGGGGTCGGGTCGCTGACCGCGTCGACCGCGACCAAGAACGCCAGTGCCCCCGAGGTCGCCGGGCTGATCGCGAGTGAATTGAAGAAGATGGGCACGACCCCGGTGCCGCTCCCCGAACTCCACATCCAGCAGGCGGTGCTCAACGGCGGCTTCGGGCGGTCGGTCGAGACGGTGTCGGGGCTGGCGGGGCGGCTCGCCGGTCTGGCGATCGACGGGATTCCGCTCGGCGAACTGGCGCGGTTCTCGCCGTCGGTCAACGCGGTGACGCCGGGGACGATCACCGCAACGGCGGCGACGCTGTTCGACCCGGCGCTGGCGAGCACGATCATCGTCGGTGACGCCAAGCAGTTCCTGCCCGAACTCGCCAAGGCGGGGATCACGGCGGAGGTGATTCCGGCCGCACGGCTCGACCTCGATTCGGCGACGCTCGGCAAGTGAAGTCGCGGGAATGATTGGCGTCTTCGCACGCGAACAGCTGGCGCACAGGCCCGCACGCGAGATGCACAACGGCGCATGGATAAAGCACGCCGAGACCGCCGCCCGGGCGGAAGCGATCGTCGCCGCGCTGCCGCCCCTCGCCCCGGCGCGCGACTTCGGGCTCGGGCCGATCCTCCGCGTCCACGCCGCCGAGTACGTCGACTTCCTCCGCGATGCGTTCGCCTTGTGGCAGGCGGCGGGGCGCGAGGGCGACGCGCTGCCGTACGTCTGGCCGGTCGTCGGGCGGCGGCCGCTCAAGCTCAGCCGGATCGACGCATTGCTCGGCCGCTTCAGCTTCGATGCGGCGACGCCGATCGCACCCGGAACGTGGGAGGCGGCGTATTGGGGCACGCAGACCGCGTTGACCGCGCTCGCGCCGCTGCTCGACGGCAGCGTGCGGACCAGCTTCGCGCTGTGCCGCCCGCCCGGACACCATGCCGGGAGCGACTATTTCGGCGGCTATTGCTACCTCAACAGCGCCGCGATCGCCGCCCGGGCGGCGCGCGATGCCGGACACGCGCGCGTCGCGGTGGTCGACATCGACTACCACCACGGCAACGGCACACAGGACATCTTCGGGGCCGACCCGAGCGTATTTTACGCATCGATTCACGCCGACCCGGCGACCGATTATCCGTTCTACTGGGGCCACGCCGACGAGGCGGGCGAGGGGGCGGGAGCGGGAACGACGCTCAACCTGCCGCTGCCGCGCGGGACGGGGATCACGCCCTATCTCGCGGCGCTCGACACCGCGCTGGCGGCGCTCAAGACGTATGATCCGTCGCTGCTGGTCGTGTCGTTCGGGGCCGACACCTTCGCGGGCGACCCAATCTCTGGGTTTGCGCTGGCGACGGCGGATTATCCCGCCGTCGCCGCGCGGATCGCGAGCCTGTCGCTCCCGACCCTGGTCGTCATGGAAGGCGGCTATGCGACCGCTGAACTCGGGGACAATGTCGCCGCCTTCCTGTCAGGCTTCGCTTAGAATACCTTCGCGCCGAGGACGCGATGGTTGTGGCCGCGATGCGCGTTGTGCTTGAAGCGCGCGATGTGGCGGGCAGCAGCATCCTGCATGTCGTGGATCTTCTTCTTGTCCATCGCGCTCAGGTGGCCGCCCTTGCGGTCCTTGGTGTGGAGCTTGGCGCGGGTGATCAGGTTCTGCTCCTGGCGCAGGACGCGCGCTTCGTGGGCGCTGATCGTGCCGCTGCGGACACCGGCGTCGATCGAGTTGCGCTGTTCGATCTGGCGGGCGTTGATCGCGGCGGCCGCAGGCATGGCGACACCGGCGGCCATGACGGCGGCGGTGAGCGCGACGAGATATTTGTTCATGAAATGCGGCTCCGTTTGACGTGACGAGACGTCACGCCCCGCGCAACGTTCAACGGGAGCGGAACGATCCGCGAGGCTTGCCGATTATGCCGACGAAGATTAACCCTGCTGTCACATTCTTCGACTCGAAGGACCTATATGCGCCCGACTTCGCTTGCCGTCTCCCTTATCGCTCTCGCGATTTCAATCACTTCCGCAACGACCGCCAGCGCCGCTCCGCAATACGGAGATTTCGGCGTCGACACGGCGGGAATGGACAAGTCGGTCAAGCCCGGCGACGACTTTTTCAGCTACGGCAACGGCGCGTGGGTCAAGAAGACCCAGATTCCCGCCGATCGCGCGGGCTGGGGCAGCTTCCAGATCCTCGACGACCTGTCGCGGGCCCGGACGCGCGCGATTATCGAGGCGGCAGCGAAGGGCGGCAATAGCGGCGACGCCGATGCCAGGCGCGTCGGCACTTATTATTCGACCTTCATGGACGAAGCGGCGATCGAGGCGAAGGGCATCGCCGCGATCAAGCCCGAGCTCGACCGCATCGCCGCGATCTCGACCCGCGCCGACCTCGCCCGCGCGCTTGGCAGCGACGAGCGCGTCGCCGTCCCCGGCCCGTTCTACGTCGGCGTCGAGCAGGACCCGAAGAACCCCGAGCGCTACATGGTCGGCATGGGCCAGAGCGGCCTCGGCATGCCCGACCGCGACTATTACCTCGTCGACACCCCGAAGTTCGTCGAGACGCGGACCAAGTATCTCGCGCATATCGCCGCGATGTTCCGCCTCGCCGGGATGACCGACGCCGACGCGCGGGCGAAGGCGGTCTACGACCTCGAAAAGGCGATCGCGCAGGCGCACTGGACGCAGGTCGAGAACCGCGATCCGATCAAGACGTACAACCTCCGGTCCCCCGCCGCACTCGCCGCCGAGGCTCCGGGACTCGATTGGCCGGTGTTCTTCGCCGCCGCGGGTGTCGGCAACCAGACGCGCTTCGATGTCGCCCAGCCGTCAGCGTTCACCGGCACGGCGAAGCTCGTCGCCGACCGGCCGCTCGCGGTGTGGAAGGACTATCTCGCGCTGCGGACGCTCAAGGCGCGCGCCGATGAACTGCCCAAGGCATTCGTCGCCGAAAACTTCGCCTTCGACGGCACCGTGCTGTCGGGCCAGCCCGACCAGCGGGCGCGGTGGAAGCGTGGCGTTGACGCGGTCAACGACGCGATGGGCGAGGCGGTCGGCCAGCTTTACGTCGCGAAATACTTTACCCCCGACGCCAAGGCGAAGATCGACGCGCTGGTCCACAACCTCCTGTCGTCGATGGGCGAGCGGATCGACCAGGTCAGCTGGATGTCGCCCGCGACCAAGGTCGAGGCGCGCGCCAAGCTGGCGACGTTCAATCCCAAAATCGGCTATCCGACCAAGTGGCGCGACTATTCGAAGCTCAAGGTCGTCGCGGGCGATGCCGTCGGCAATGCGACCCGCGCCGACGCGTTCGAATACGACCGCAACCTCGCCAAGCTCGGCGGTCCGCTCGACCGCACCGAGTGGGGCATGACGCCGATGACGATCAACGCCTATTACAACCCGCCGATGAACGAGATCGTGTTCCCCGCGGCGATCCTCCAGCCGCCGTTCTTCGATCCCGACGCCGACTCGGCGGTCAACTACGGCGCGATCGGCGTCGTCATCGGCCACGAGATCAGCCACGGCTTCGACGACCAGGGGCGCCAGTACGACGCCAAGGGCGCATTGCGCGACTGGTGGACCTCGGCCGACGCCACCGCCTTCACCGCGCGCGCGAACAAGCTGATCGCGCAGTACGACGCGTACGAACCGCTCCCCGGCACCCACATCAAGGGCGCGCTGACGCTCGGCGAGAACATCGCCGACCTCGCCGGGCTACGGATCGCGTACGAGGCGTACCAGCTGTCGCTTCACGGCAAGCCCGCGCCGGTGATCGACGGGCTGACTGGCGACCAGCGCTTCTTCCTCGGCTACGCGCAGGTGTGGCGCGGCAAGCGGCGCGACGCCGCGGTCCTGTCGCAGCTGACGTCGAACCCGCATTCGCCCGAGAAAGAGCGCGTCTTCGAAGTCCGCAACTTCGGTCCGTGGTACGACGCGTTCGACGTCAAGCCGGGCGACAAACTGTATCTCAAGCCCGACGACCGCGTCCGCATCTGGTAAGGGTCGGCGCCGGTGCGGTTGACGCGCCGGCGCTTATTCCATCACCGAATGTTCGGGATCGATCACGATCTTCTTCGGTGATTTCAGGACGAAGATCAGCGGGATCGCCGCGATCGACAGCCACATCATCAGCGTGAAGTCGTCGAGATAGGCGATCATCGCCGCCTGCTGATTGACCGCCGCATCGACCAGCGCAAGGACGGTGTCTCCCGCCGATCCCATCGCCGCGGCGATGCTCGGATCGGCGCCGGTGATCGTGAACGGGCTGATCGCCGCGCCGACATCGGCGTGCGCGATCTGCGTCTGGCGCGCGAGGACGCCGACCGACAGGCTGACCCCGACCGACCCGCCGAGGTTGCGCAACAGGCTGAAGAAACTCGCCGCCTCGGTCCGCAGCGCCGCCGGGACCGTCGCGAACGCCAGCGTGTTGAGGGGGACGAAAATCAGCCCGACGCCGAAACCCTGGACGAGCCCCGACCACAGGAACGGCCCGGTGCCCATGATCGGCGAAAAGCCGGTCATCCAGTACATCGTGATCGCGACCAGCGACATGCCGGTGATCATCATGATCCGCGCGTCGACCCGGCCAATCAGCCGCCCGACGAGGAGCATTCCGGCCATCGTGCCGACCCCGCGCGGGGCCATCGTCAGCCCCGAGATGACGACCGGATAGCCGTAAAGCTGTTCGAGCATCGGCGGCAGGAGCGCACTCGTCGCGACCTGAAGCATCCCCACCAGGAAGATGAACGCGAAGCCGGTGACGATGTTGCGGTCCTTGAGCAGCGCCGCGGGCAGGATCGTGTCGCGCGCGGTGAAGATGTGGACGCCGAACACCCACAGCCCCATCACGCACACCGCCGCCTCGATCCGCACCTCCCACGACGAGAACCAGTCGAGCTGCTGGCCGCGGTCGAGCATCAGCTGCAGCGCACCGATGCCGATGCCGAGCGCGAGAAAGCCGAACGCATCGAACTTGCGCATCAATTTCTCAGGCGCGGGCAGGACCGCAAGCGCGCCGAACAACGCGAGCAGGCCGAAGGGCAGGTTGACGTAGAACACCCAGCGCCATTCGAAATTGTCGGTCAGCCAGCCGCCGAGCACCGGCCCCATCACCGGCCCGACCATGACGCCCACGCCCCACAGCGCCATCGCCTGACCGTGCTTTTCCTTGGGGTAGGCGTCGAGCAGGAACGACTGGCCGAGCGGCACGAGAAACGCCCCCGAAGCGCCCTGCAGCAGGCGGAAAAACACCATCTGCTCGAGCGACTGGGCGAGCCCGCACAGCATCGACGCGACGACGAAGCCGCCGATGGCGAAGACGAACAGCCGCTTGCGCCCGACCTTGCCGCCGAGCCATGCGGTCAGCGGCGTCGCGATCGCGGCGGCAACGATGTACGACGTCAGGACCCACGTCACCGTGTCCGACGCCGCGCCGAGGCTCGCCTGCATGTGTGGCAGCGCGACGTTGGCGATCGTCGAATCGAGGACGGTGATGAACGTCGCCAGCATGACGACGCACGTCACCAGCAGCGGATTGACCGCTTTGTCGGGCGCGGCGGCGAAGGGCAGCGCGGTCGATGCCATCAGGCGGTCACGCCGCTGAACCGCCGCCCGCTCACTTGTCCTGCTTCACATAGACCGTGACGTTGGCCGACAGGCCGGCGATCGGCGGCAGGCCGCGATGATCGTCGATGGCGATGCGGACCGGAACGCGCTGGACGACCTTGACCCAGTTCCCCGTCGCGTTCTGCGCGGGCAGGACCGAGAACTCCGACCCGGTGCCGCCGCCGACGCTGAGAACGTGCCCGGTCAGCGGGGTCGCCGGATAGGCGTCGAGCTTGACCGTCGCCTTCTGGCCGATCCGCATATGGTCGAGATCGGTCTCCTTGAAGTTCGCCTCGACCCAGTCGTGGCCGCTGAGCAGCAGGCTCATCGTCGGAATGCCGAGCGCGACGATCTGGCCCGGCTGGACCTTGGTCGTCTGGCTGGCGAGCCCGTCGGCGGGGGCGATGACCGATGTCCGGCGCAGGTCGAGCGCCGCCTTGTCGCGCGCCGCCGCCGCCGCAAGCACAAGCGGATGGCGGTCGATCGGGCCCGCCGGGGTGCCTGCGAGCGCGGCACTGGCATTGGCTTCGTCGGCGAGTGCCGAATTCATGTCCGCGTGGCCCTGCGCCAGCGTATGCTCGGCCTGCTGGAGCCGGGCGCGCGTCGTGAAGCCGTCCTTCATCAGATCTTGCTGGCGCTTGAGATCGATCTCGTCATACGCGATCGCCTCGCGCTTGCCGGCGACATCGGCGCCCTTGCCGGTGAAGGTCGAGCGCATCCCAGCAACCTGCGCGCGCGCCGTCGCAAGGTTGGCGGTCGCCTGTTCGAGCGCGATCTGGAACGGCTCGGGGTCGATCTTGAACAGCACCTGGCCCTTGTGGACCTGCTGGCTCTCGCCGACGTCGACCTCGATCACGCGCCCGGTGACGTCGGAGCTGATCGACACCTTGTCCTGCGAGACATAGGCATTGTCGGTCGACACCGACCGGCCCGAGGTCAACCAGAAGTAGACGCCGCCAGCGATGACGAAGAGCGGCAGCAGGATCATCAGCAGCGGGCGGCGAGCCCGTTCCCACAACGTCCGGCGCGGGGCGGCGACCAGCTGGTCGCGTCCAACCACATCGTGCATCACTTGACTCCCGACTTCTTCACACACGGCTCGGCGCGTGAAGAAAGATTTGCGCGAATAACCGACAGCGCCGCCATCGCGGCTGCGAGCCCATCGGGGTCGACCCCCGCCTGCGCGTCTTCGACGACACCCTCCCCGATGCCACGCAGCTTCTCGAGCAACGGATGTGCGGTCGGCGTCAGATGGAGCCGCCACGCCCGGCGGTCGGCGGGGTCGGCGCGCCGCTCGACCAGCGCCGCTTCCTCGAGCCGATCGACCATCCGACACAGCGTTATCGTCTCGACTTCGAGATAATCGGCGAGGCCGGTCTGGTTGATCCCCTCGTTGCGCGACAGGGCGAACAGCACCTGCCACTGCGCGCGGCTCACGCCGAGCGACCGCGCCTTGGCATCGAACCGCCGCCGCAGCAGGCGACTGGTGTCGCTCAGGAGGAAGGCAAGCGAGTCCTGTTTCATGCGTACTAGATAATAGCCATGCTTGTAATCAGCAAGGCGTCAAATGCTGCAGCGCGGCATATGTTCCGCTCGAGCGGCGCAGACACGGCGCGGCAACAGGCGTAGGCCGAACGACCTGCGCCTTATGCCCGACGATTTGTGCTGATTAGTAGGGCGGCGTAATCGTCGCGTCGGGGGTGATCTGCGGCAAGATCGACTGCGGGACATCGCCGCGCTTCCGCGCCGCGCGATACTGGTCTTGGATCGCCTGGTTGCAGCCGGTGCCGCCGCCCGGGCCAACCGCGCTGCACGACCCGATGCCGCCGCCCGCGCCGCCGGCGTCGTCGCCGAGCAGCAGCTTGCGGTTGGCAACGTTCGGCGCGAGCGCTTGGGCGTCGCTGCGAACTGCCGGCGGAATCCGGTAACGGTCCTCGTCAGGACGGCGCGAGCAAACGATGATCTCGTCGGGATCGGTCGACTTGGGACACGGATCGGTGCCGAAGACTTCGACGACCTTCTGCCGGGGCAGGCTGGTGTCGGTCGGCGCAGCCTTGAGCATCGATTGCGCTGCGACGGGCGTAGCCGCGGCGCTCGCCAGTATTATCATCAAGGCGATCGTCGCACGCATCATTCGGTCCACTTCCGCCGGTTACCACCTCCCTGTAGCAGAGGCGCGCGGTCGCTCAATCGGCGATCGTTCTGGCTCGGGACATAACGCGCTGGCGGCGGCGGCGATCCGGCGACGATCGCGATTGCCGCGGCGCACGGCTTCGTCCACTTTGGCGTGGTTAATTGCTTCGGAGTAAGATCATGCGTGTCGTCGTGCTGTTCAACCTCAAGCCCGATACCGATGTTGCCGCCTACGAAGACTGGGCGCGAACCCGCGACATTCCCGGTGTTCGCGCGCTGCCGTCGATCGACGACTTCCAGATCTACCGCACGACCGGCCTGCTTGGCGGCAGTGCCCCCGCGCCGTATCAATATGTCGAGATCATCGACATCGCCGACATGGAGGGCTTCACGACCGACGTCGCCGGCGCATCGAGCCAGGCCATCGCGCGCGAGTTCAAGGCGTTTCTCGGTGCCGAGCCATTCTTCATGTTGACCGAGCCGCTCGCCTAGGAACCAGCGCGACGAAGCGACGTTATCAGGCGACGAGTGGAGAGCTCCAAGGAGTTGCCTGATGTCGCCCCTGCTGATCGCGATGACCCTGCTCGGCTGCAGCGACGCTGGTGACCAGTGCCAGGCGGTGCGGGTTCTCGCCCCGCGCTACCAGACCGTCGATGCGTGCAATGCTGCGGCAGAGGAAATCCTGACGCGGACGACCGATGTCAGCTATCCGGTCGTCGCGGTTCACTGCCAGAAGGCCGATGCCCCGGTGGTCGCGCTCGCGTCGCGCTAGTCGAACAGGCTCGACACCGAACTTTCCTCGCTCGTCCGCCGCATCGCTTCGGCGAGAAGCGGTGCAATGGTGATCAGCCGGATCTTTTTCGCAGTCTTGACGACATCGAGCGGCGCGATCGAGTCGGTGATGACGAGTTCGGTCAGTTCGGATCCTTCGACCCGCGCGACCGCGCCGCCCGACAGGACGCCGTGGGTGATGTAGGCGGTGACGCTCGTCGCGCCCGACTGCATCAGCGCGGCGGCGGCGTTGCACAGGGTCCCGCCCGAATCGATGATGTCGTCGACGAGGACGCAGGCGCGGCCCGAGACGTCGCCGATGATATTCATGACCTCGGATTCGCCCGGGTTCTCGCGGCGCTTGTCGACGATCGCCAGCGGGGCGTTGCCGAGGCGCTTGGCCAGCGCGCGGGCGCGGAGGACGCCGCCGACGTCGGGTGAGACGATGGTCAGGTTGGTCTTGGGCAGGCGCGCGACGATATCGGCGTGCATCACCGGTGCGGCGAACAGATTGTCGGTCGGGATATCGAAGAAGCCCTGGATCTGCCCAGCGTGGAGATCGACCGCGAGGACCCGGTCGGCCCCTGCCTTGGTGATCAAGTTGGCGACCAGCTTCGCCGAGATCGGCGTCCGCGAGCCCGACTTCCGGTCCTGCCGGGCATAGCCGAAATACGGCACGACAGCGGTGATCCGGCGCGCCGATGCCCGGCGCAGCGCGTCGATGCAGATCAGCAATTCCATGAGGTTGTCGTTCGCCGGGGCCGAGGTCGACTGGACGACGAAGACATCCTCGCCGCGCACGTTCTCGTGGATTTCGACGAAGACCTCCTCGTCGGCGAAGCGGCGGACGCTGGCCGACGTCAGCTTGAGGTCGAGGTACGACGCGATCGCCTGCGCCAGCTCGGGGTTGGCGTTCCCCGCCAGAATCTTCATGCGCACGGTCCCCTTGATGCGCGGCGTCTTAGCGGCGGCGTCATCGATCGGCAACACTTGCTGCGCCGACGGACGCTCACTGTTATCGGTCCAGCGCGATCAGCGCGAGATTCCGCCCGTAATCGGCTTCGCCGGCGTGCGTCGTGCGGCGATAGCTGAACCAGTCGCCGGGGTTGGCATAGGTGTCGCGCCCGGTAGCCTCGATCCGCGTCAGGCCTTCGGCCGCAAGCCGCGCGGCGACGAAGCCTTCGAGGTCGAACTGGAGGTGGCCCGGACGACAGGCAGTGAAGAAGCTTGCGAACGACGGATCGACCGCGACGAATGGGTCGGCGTAGCTCAGGCTGACCTCGTAGCTCGCGCGGGCGATGCACGGCCCGATCGCGGCGGCGATGCGGTCGCGGCGCGCGCCGAGCGCCTCCATCGCAGCGATCGTCGCGGGGAGCACGCCGTACAGCGCGCCCTTCCACCCGGCGTGCGCCGCGCCGATCACCCCGGCGGCGACGTCGGCGAACAGCACCGGGGCGCAGTCGGCGGCAAGGACGCCGAGAACGACGCCGGGGCGGTCGGTGACGAGCGCATCGGCGTGCGGGCGATCGGCGTCGGCGGTCGCGGGGTCAGCGATCACGACGATCGCGCTGTGGATCTGGTGGACCGTGGCGAGCGTCGCGCCGGGAGCTACAGCGGCGACCGCGCGCCGCCGGTTCTCGGCGACCGCCGCCGCGTCGTCGCTCGACCCGAGCCCGGTGTTGAGCGAGGCGAAGATGCCGGTCGAAACGCCGCCGCGCCGCCCGCAGAAGCCGTGTCGCGTGCCCGTCAGTGCCGCGGCGGTGACGAACGGGACGGTCATGCGGCGGCCTCAGTGCGGACATCGAGCGCGAGGCGGCAGATGATGTCCTCGTCGGCATGGTCGCCGACCATGAAAGTGTACGGCATGACTTCGACGAACCCGGCGCGCGCATAGAAGCGGCGGGCGCGCGGGTTGTCGACGAAGACCGACAGCCACAGGTCGGCGGCACCCTGCTCGCGCGCGGTCGTCGCCGACCAGTCGAGGAGCGTCGCGGCGATGCCGCTGCCGTGCCACGGTGCGTCGACATAAAGCTGATAGAGCTGGGCCGCGGTTCGTCCGCCGCGCTCGACCGCAAAGGTCAGCGGCCCGATCCGCGCGTAGCCGATGGCAACGCCGTTGACCTCGGCAAGGCGCACCGTCGCGTCGCCCGCCAGCGCCGCCGCCCATCGCTCTTGTGTGTGATTATCGAGGAAGATCGCGAGGTTCGCCGAGGAATACAGATGCCCGAAGGTTGCGGTGAAGGTCCGCGCGCCGAGGTCGGCGAGGAGGGCGGCGTCGGCGACGGTCGCGGTGCGATAGGTGATGCTCATGCGAACCCCGCCGGCGCGGGCCAGTCGCGCCCGGTCAGCGCCATAACCTTGAACAATCGCCCCATCGCCGTCTCCCCGGTAAGCCGCGCGACCGCCGCGTCGATCGCCTCGCGTTGCACCGCAGTTGCCCGGCGGCGCAAGGTCTCGGCGCGCGCGTCGATGCCGATCGCGCGGAGAAAGTCGCCTTGCCCGGTCGGGCCCGACGCGGCTGTGCCCGCCGCCGCGGCGAGCGCGGTGAAGTCGACATGCGCGGTCAGGTCGGCCTCGCCGGGGTCGGCGAAGGGGTCGGCGGGGGCGTGGCCGCGCACCGCCTGGAGCGTATCGCCGGTGACCGGCCCGCTGTGGCCGTAGTCGATGAACAGCGCCGCCCCGCCGTGCAACGACAGCCGCGCGCCAATCTCGGCGGCGATGGCGGTCGACGCGAGGGAGGTCTCGACGACGCTGCCGACGGGGGCGTTCCACAGCAACTCTGGGATGAGCGGCGTCGCAGCGGCGTTCCCGAGCGCTGCCGCAAAGCCTGCATCGCCCACCGCCACTATACGCTCGTGCCAACCGATCGCGCTGCGAACGAACTGGCGCACCGGCAGCGCGTCGAAGAACTCGTTGGCGACAAGAAGCAGCGGCGCATCGTCGGGCACGGCGTCGAGGCTATCGTGCCACCTCGCGTTCGCCACGCGATCGCCCTGTGCCGCGCGCAACACCGGGCTCGTCTCGACGAAATCTACCGCCGGAGCCCATCTCGCTGCAGCCATGCTGCGCAACATATCCGCCATCAACGTTCCGCGTCCCGGCCCGAGTTCGACAAGCCGAACCCGGTCTGGCGACCCCGCGCGACGCCACACATCGGTCAGCCACGCGCCAATCAGCTCGCCGAACATCTGGCTGATTTCGGGTGCGGTGGTGAAGTCTCCGCCAGCGCCGAACGGGTCGCGGGTCGCGTAATAATGTGAGTTGCACAGGCCCATCCACCGCGCGACCGGCATCGGCCCCGACGCCGCAATCTCACGCGTGAGCCGGTCGCCGAGCGGCGTCACGCCGGGATCGGTGCCCCGGCAGGGATCGCTCGCGCCCGGCTCGACCACATCAGATACAGACCGAGGAAAACCATCGGCAGGCACAGCCATTGCCCCATCGTCAGCCCGAACTTGAGATAACCGACCTGGATATCGGGCTCGCGGAAGAACTCGATGCAGAAGCGGACGAGGCCGAAGCCGAACGTTCCGACGCCGACGAGGAACCCCGGGTAAAGCCGCGCGCGCGTCCGGTAGAACAGCACATTGAGCACGACGAACAGCAGGACGCCCTCACCGGCGAACTCGAACAACTGGCTCGGATAGCGCGGTGCGGTGCCCGCGCCCGGGAAGATGATCCCCCAGTCGCTGCCGGTGACGCGGCCCCATAGCTCGCCGTTGATGAAGTTTGCTAGCCGCCCGAGGCCCTGTCCGAGGGGGGCGACGCACGCGACGTAATCGCAGATGCGCATGCCCGGCAGATTGTTGGCGCGGGCAAACAGGAAGATCGCGGCGGTAAAGCCGATCGCGCCGCCGTGGAACGACATCCCGCCCTCCCACAATCGCAGGATCGCGAGCGGGTCGGCGGCGAATTTGGCGAAGTCGTAGAAGAGGACATAGCCGATCCGCCCGCCGAGGATGATCCCCACCGTCGCCCAGGTGATCAGCGCATCGGCATTGGCTCGGCTCATCGGGGCCGCCCACGAATCGAGCATCCGGCCAAGCAGCCACCAGCCGCCGAGGATGCCGCCGATATAGGCGAGGCTGTACCAGCGCAGCGCGAAACCGTGGAATTCGAAAAGAACCGGCGATAGGCCGAGGCTCGACCAATCGAGCGCGATCCGGGCATGGTCGAGCAACGTGATTTCCCTTGTGTCGCGACGTCGCGGCACCATAGTCGGGGAAAGCGATAAGACAATTGGGTGAGGCCTGCCGTGACCGACACGCTCGAGACGTTCCGCCAAGAAACCCGCGACTGGCTCGCCGCGAACTGCCCGCCCGAGATGCGGCTGCCGATCGCGAGCGACGCCGACGTCTGCTGGGGTGGGCGCCATGCGACGCTGACCGGGCCGCAGCGGCTCTGGCTCGACCGGATGGGCGCGAAGGGCTGGACCGTCCCCGAATGGCCGGTCGCGTACGGCGGCGGCGGCTTGAGCAAGGACGAGGCGAAGGTGCTGGCGAGCGAGATGCGGGCGATCCGTGCGCGGTCGCCGCTGTCGTCGTTCGGCATCTGGATGCTTGGGCCGGCGCTGCTCAAATACGGTTCAGAGGAACAGAAGCTCGAGCATCTGCCGAAGATCGCGCGCGGCGAGATCCGCTGGTGCCAGGGCTATTCGGAGCCGGGCGCAGGGTCCGACCTTGCCGCGCTGCGGACCTCGGCGATCCTCGACGGCGACGACTATATCGTCAACGGCCAGAAGGTGTGGACGAGCTACGCCGACAAGGCCGACTGGATCTTCTGCCTCGTCCGCACCGACCCTGCCGCGCCGAAGCATCTCGGCATCAGCTTCCTGCTGTTCGACATGGCGTCGCCGGGGGTCACGACTTCGCCAATCAAGCTGATCTCGGGCTATTCGCCGTTCTGCCAGACTTTCTTCGACGACGTCCGCGTGCCGAAGGGCAACCTGATGGGGACAGCGGGCAAGGGCTGGGACATCGCCAAGTATTTGCTCACCCACGAGCGCGAGATGATCGGCGACCTCGACGACGGCCGCCGCTCGCTCAGCCAGATCGCGGTCAAGGCGCTCGGCGAGGACGGGGTCGCGCCGCTGCGGACCGACATCGTCCGCCACGAGATCAATGCGCTCGCGTTCGGGCTGACGATGGAGCGGGTCAAGGACGAGGCGAAGGCGGGGCAGGGCGTCGGCGCGCTCTCGTCGATGCTCAAATACTACGGGACCGAGCTCAACAAGCAGCGGCAGGAACTGCTGATGTCGGTCGCGGGATCGGACGGGCTCGTCTGGGAAGGCCCAGGCAAGGGCGAGGGCGACCTCTCGCGCCACTGGCTGCGCAGCCGCGCCAATTCGATCGAGGGCGGCACCAGCGAGGTCCAGCTCAACATCATCGCGAAGCGAGTGCTCCAATTGCCGGGGGCGTGAGCGCACCGACCCCGCCGTCATGTTGGCGCACGCCAGCATCTACGGTCGAGCGCAACGCAGGGTTCGATGCCGACACGGCCGTGGATGCTGGTGTTCGCCAGCATGACAGCAAGAAGATATTGGGGGAGTGACGACTTGGCCTTGGTACTGACCGACGACCAGACGATGATCCGCGAGTCGGCGGATGGCTTCTTCGCGAGCGAAGCGCCCGTCGGCGAACTGCGGCGGCTCCGCGATGCCGCCGATGCGACCGGCTTCGACCGCGCGCTGTGGCACAAGATGGCGGAGATGGGGTTTGCCGGGGTGCTGGTGCCTGAGGCGCACGGCGGGTCGGGCTTCGGCTATGTCGCCGCCGGGCTGCTCCAGGAGGCGGTCGGCCGCAACCTTAGCCTGTCGCCATTGCTGTCGACTGCCATCCTCGGCGCGACCGCGCTGCTCCGCGGCGGCTCGCCCGAGCAGCAGGCGCAGTATCTTCCGCAGATCGCGAGCGGCAAACGGCTGTTCGCGCTCGCTGCCGACGAAGCGGTACGGCACACGCCCGACCACGTCGCCACCCGCGCCGAGGCATCGGGCAACGGCTTCAAGCTCAATGGCACCAAGACCTTCGTTCTCGACGGCAATGTCGCCGACACGCTGATCGTCGCGGCGCGGACCGGCGACGACGGGAATGACGGCATCACGCTGTTCCTCGTCGATGCGAAGGCCGGCGGAGTTGCGGTCGAGCGGCGGTCGATGGTCGACAGCCGCAACGCCGCCACGATCACACTGACCGACGTCCAGGTCGACGGGGCCGATGTCCTCGGCAGCGTCGGCGGCGGCTGGGCGATCCTCGACCGCGTTCTCGATGCCGGGCGCGCGTGCCTCGCCGCCGAGATGCTTGGCGTCGCGGGTGAGAGCTTCACCCGCACCGTCGATTATCTCAAGCAGCGCGAGCAGTTCGGCGCGAAGATCGGCAGCTTCCAGGCGCTCCAGCATCGCGCCGCGCATCTGTTCTGCGAGGTCGAGCTCGCCCGCTCGGCGACGCTGCGCGCGCTGACCGCGCTCGACGCCGACGAAGACCGCGTGCCGCTGTTCGCCAGCCTCGCCAAGGCCAAGACCGGCGAGGTCGCCCAGCTCGCGACCAACGAGGCGGTCCAGATGCACGGCGGCATCGGCATGACCGACGACTTCGACATCGGCTTCTTCATGAAGCGGGCGCGCGCGGCGCAGGAGACTTTCGGCGATATCGCCTTCCACGGTGACCGCCTCGCCACCCTGATGGGGTACTGAGCGCGTCGTGATTACGGTCCGGCGCGCGACTGTCGGTGACGCCGCAGTCATCTACGATCTCCAGTATCGGCTGTGGCCCGACGACATCAGCGACGAGGCCGGCGTCGCCGCGCTGCTCGCAAGAGATGATTTCGGCGCATTTCTCGCCGAACGCGACGGTGTTGCGCTCGGCTTGGCCGAGGCGACGCTGCAACATTATGTCGACGGCGCACCCGACGGACTTAGCGGCTTCTTGCAGGGAATCTTCGTCACCGGCTACGACCGCCGCGCAGGAATCGGCAAGCTGCTGCTCGCTGCGGTCGAAGATTGGCTGCGCGCTCGCGGCGTCGGCTACCTTGGCTCGGACAGCGATTTGGAGAATTCGCCCGGCGCGGCCTGGCATGAGGCGACCGGCTTCATCGAGGTGGGTCGAACGATCAATTACGCGAAGCGATTGTAAAGCGTTCGCGGGCGTTACATCAGGGGCATGAGAGACGTGGAATCGAGCCACGCCCCCTTGGGAGTTCGCCGATGACATCCGTCCTTGACCAGCAGATCGACGCCGTCGTCGCTCAGATAACCGCCCCCGGCGGCCAGCTTGCAGTCGGCCACGCGACGGTGCGCGGCGCCGACTATCCGGTGTTCGACAACGCCCCGACGAACATGCGCGACTATCTCGCCTTCTTTTTTACCGCCAATGCCGCCAAGGAGTTCCTCGTCTACCGCGACGAGCGCTACACCTTCGCCGAGATTTACGCGCAGGCGCAGAAGGTCGCAGCCGTCCTTCAGGCTCGCGGTATTGCCAAGGGCGACCGTGTCGCAGTGGCGATGCGCAACTATCCCGAATGGATCACGAGTTTCTGCGGCATCCACATCCTCGGCGCTGTCGCGGTGCCCATGAATGCGTGGTGGAAGGGCGAGGAACTCGCGTTCGGTGTCGCGCATAGCGGCACGAGGCTCGTCATCGCCGACGAGGAGCGCGCGCGGCGGCTGGCGGCGATGCCCAGCTTTACGGTGCCGGTGCTGACGGTCCGCACCTCGGCCGAAGTCGCGGCGGGGCTCGGCCTGTCACGCCTCGACGACGCGCTCGCCACGGCCGGTGCCGCGCCGTGGTATTTGCCGCCGATCGTGCCCGAGGACGACGCGACGATCATGTACACAAGCGGCTCGACCGGCATGCCGAAGGGCGCGGTATCGACCCAGCGCGCGATCGTGTCGGGGTCGCTTAACTATCTCGTCACCGGACTGGCATTGCTCAGCCTGACCGCCGCGTCGGGGGCGCCGGCTCCTGTACAGCAGGTGATGCTGCTTAACGTCCCACTGTTTCACATCACGGGGTCGGTGCCGGTGTTGCTCGTGTCGATCGCAATCGGGCGCAAGATGATCATCATGCACAAATGGGACGCGGGCGAGGCGCTGCGGATGATCGCCGAGGAGAAGGCGACGTATTTCGTCGGCGTCCCGACGATGAGCCTCGAGTTGATGAACCATCCCGACCGCAACAAATACGACCTGTCGAGCCTCGTCGACATCGCCAGCGGCGGTGCCCCGCGCCCGCCCGAGCACGTCGATCGGCTTGAGCACACCTTCCCCGGCAAGCACCCGGTCCAGGGCTACGGCCTGACTGAGACCAACGGCGTCGGCGCGGGCATCTACCGCGACAATTACCTTGCCAAGCCGGCGTCTACCGGACGCGCAGCGGCTCCGCTGGTCGAGATCGGCATCTTCGACGATGCGATGGTTGCGCAGCCCAGCGGGACCGTCGGCGAAATCTGCATCAAGTCGGTCGCCAACGTCCGCGGCTATTGGCGCAATCCGGAGGCGACCGCGGCGGCGTTCATGCCGGGCGGCTGGTTCCGCACCGGCGACCTCGGCTATCTCGACGCCGACGCCTATCTGTTCATCGTCGACCGCAAGAAGGACATCATCATCCGCGGCGGCGAGAACATCAGCTGCCAGGAGGTCGAGGCCGCGCTCTACGCCCATCCGGCGGTGGCCGAGGCGAGCGTCTTCGGCCTGCCCGACGACCGGCTCGGCGAGCTCGTCGGCGCGGTGGTCTATCCGAAGCCCGGCGCGGCACTCGAGGCGGAGGCGCTGACCCAGTTCGTCGCGCGCGACCTCGCTTCGTTCAAGGTCCCCGCGCACATCTGGTTCAGCGACGAACCGCTGCCCAAGCTCGGCAGCGCCAAGATCGACAAGGTCGCGCTGCGGCAACGCTACCGGCAGCTCTTCGCAGAAACCAGTCACATCTACTCGGCACCTGCGGTATAAGGCGTCCTGGCTGAGGAGCATTTTCGATGTTCACGAACATGGTCGAGGGAACCGCCGAGGACTGGGGGCATATCGCCCGCGAGCACGGCACCCATCAGAAATCGGCCGCCCCGCGCCAGATCATGGAGTCGCTCGCCCGCCTCGACGCGATCGAAGTCGGGTTCGCCGCGTCGCAGCTCGGCCACAGCCTGATGGCGGCGACGCTTGCGCGGCGGGCGGGGGCACCGGACGAGGAGATCGTCGCGGCACTGTGCCACGACCTCGGGAAATTGATGAGCATCCCCAACCACGGCGCGATCGCCGCCGAGATCCTCAAGCCCTACGTCCGCGACGATATCTACCACGCGGTCAAGCACCACCAGGCGTTCCAGGGCCGCTATTACTATGAATATATGGGGCAATCCCCGACGATGCGCGAAGATTTCCGCAGCGAGCCGTGGTTCGCCTTTGCCGAGAAGCTCGTCGACGAATGGGATGCGCCGGCGTTCGACCCCGACTTCCCGGCAGACAGCCTCGCCAGCTTCGAACCCGAAGTGACCCGCGTCTTCAGCGCGCCGAAGCGGATATTCTGACGGTCTAAACCGTCGCGACTCGTCGCGACGGCAGGCGGACCAGTACCAGCGCGGTCGCGACCAGCGCCATGCCGAGCGCCTCGACGCCGCTGACACCTTCGCCGAAGCGGAGCGCGCCGATCGTCGCCGAAATCGCCGGCTGGACGAGCAAGGTCAGCCCGATGACGAGCGGCGGCAGATAGCCCATCGCGAAGATGATCAGCCCCTGGCCGATGACCTGGCTGCCGATCGCGAGCAAAATCAACGGGGTCCAGTTGTGCGGCCAGAATCCGGCCCCCGGCGCGGTCATCGCCAGCGCCGCCGGGAGCAGCGCGATCGCCCCGAACGCTGTCGCCATCGCCAGCAGCGTCAGCGGCGCGACCTGCGAGCGGACGCGGTCGACGACGATGAAATAGGCGGCGTAAAATGCTCCGGCCGCCATGCAGATCAGGTCGCCGACCAGATGCGTGCCCGACACGTCGGCGCTACGCCCGAGGAGCAGACCGATCCCGGCGGCGGCGCACAACAACGCAGCAATTGCGGAGCGTCCCGGCAGGGTGCGGGTGACGATGAAGCCGTAGGCGGGGAGGATGAAGCTCGCCGAATTGCCCATCAGCGTCGCATTGGCGAGCGTCGTCCGCTTGATCCCGAGGTGCCACAGCGCGAGGTCGGCGGCGAAGAACACACCCGCCAGCGCGATCACGCCGACCGTCGAAAGCGACGGCCGCACAACAGGCGCACCGCTGTCCGCACGACGTACTCCCGTGGCGACACGCGCCAGCACGATCAGCGGCAGGATCGCGAGCGCGAGCCGCCAGAATGCCGACGACACCGGCGCGACATCGGCGAGCCGGACGAGCCACGGCCCGAAAGCGAGCGCAGCGCTGCCGGTCAGCATCGCGGGGAAGGCAAGGCGGGCGGGGGTCATGTGCGCGGGGTATCGGGCGGGGGAGGCGGGGGCAAGCACCGCTTCTACCCCTCCCCTTCAGGGGAGGGGCGAGAGACGTGCCGATTGGCGCGGCCCGGGGGTGGGGCCTGCCTCTGCTGAGGTGTTCGTGACGACTGCCCCACCCCCGACCCCTCCCCTGAAGGGGAGGGGAGCAGGAAGAAGGGCCGACACCCTCACATCGCCGAGATACCCCCGTCGATGTACAGCTCGGTCCCGGTCACGAACTTCGCCTCGTCCGACACCAGATACACTGCGCCCCACGCGACATCGTCGGGTTCGCCGACCCGGCCGAGCGGGATCTGCCGCCCGAGCTTCGCCAATCCTTCCTCGCGTTCGATGCCGCCGACGAGATTGTCGAGGATCGGCGTGTCGATGAAGACCGGGTGGATCGAGTTGCAGGTGATGTTGTAGCGCTGCTTGGCGCAGTGGAGCGCGACCGACTTCGACAGGTGCCGGACGCCCGCCTTTGCCGAGTTGTAAGCCGCCATGTTGGCGCTGGCGATGACCCCGGCGATCGACGAGATGTTGAGGATCGACCCGTGCTTGCCGTCGCGGGCACACGACGCCGCCATCAGCGGCAATGCGAGCTTGCAGCCGTAGAAGACGCTGTCGAGGTCGACGGCGTGAAGGTGCCGCCAATCGTCGAAGCTCGTGCTTTCGACCGTCCCGCCGGTGCCGATGCCGGCGTTGTTGACGAGGATGTGGAGGCCCCCGAAGGTCTTCTCGGCGAACGCCACCGCCGCAGTCCATTCGTCGGGCGAGGTGACGTCATGCGCGATTGCTGCCGCTGCATCGCCGAGCGAAGCCGCGTGACGCTCGGCCCCCGCGCCGTTGAGGTCGGTCAGCACGACTCGCGCGCCCTCGGCGACGAACTTTGCCGCCATCGCCGCGCCGAGCCCCGACGCCGCCCCGGTGACGAGTGCCACCTTTCCCGCCAGCCGACCGTTCGCCATCTGCTTCTCCCTGATTGTGGCGACCCTTAGCGCGGACGCTCACGAGAGCAAGCCGAACAGTGCATGCTGCACCGATACCGTGCAGCAACACCACGCAGCAATCTGCACAATAAGCCTTGCGCCTCGCCGCGATTGTCGTAGCCTCAGTTCAATAACGAGGCACAATGCCTCATCCGCGGGGGTGGAAATCATGAAGAACATCTGGCTGGCGTCGTGCGCGTTGATTGCGGCGAGCGGAGGCGGCGGCGCGGCGGTCGGCCAGACGGCACCACCGGTGGCGCCGGCCACTGCTGCTGCGACCGCGTTCGACGCCAACGACATCATCATCACTGCAACGCGCCGCAGCCAGGTTCTGTCCGACGTGCCGATCGCGGTCAGCGCGGTCTCGGCCGAACAGCTGCAGAATTCGGGCGGCAGCGATATCCGCCAATTGAACCAGCTCGCGCCGTCGCTGCTCGTCTCGTCGGCGACCAACGAAGCCTCGGGGGTCGCGCGAATCCGTGGCATCGGCACCGTCGGCGAAAACCCGGGGCTCGAATCGTCGGTCGCGGTGTTCATCGACGGCGTTTATCGCAGCCGCACCGGCGTCGGCCTGACCGAACTCGGCGAGGTCGACCGCATCGAAGTCCTGCGCGGACCGCAGGGGACGCTGTTCGGGCGCAACGCCTCGGCGGGGCTGATCAACATCATCACCAAGGGGCCGTCGTTCGACCTCGGCGGCAATGCCGAAGCGAGCTACGGCAACTTCAATTATTATCGCCTCGCGGGCAGCGTCACCGGGCCGGTCGTCGGCGACAAGATCGCGGCGCGGATCGACGGCGTCTACGTCAAGCGCGACGGGCTGCTGCTGACCGACTCGATCTCGGGGCGCAAGACCGGTGACCGCGACCGCTACCTGATTCGCGGGCAGTTGCTGATCAAGCCGACCGACGACCTGAGCATCCGGCTGATCGGCGATTACAGCCACAAGGCCGAGGAGTGCTGCGCGGCGGCGTTCCTCAGCCCAGCGCGCAACCTGTCGCGCGACGCACAGGGCAATGTCGTGGCGTCGCCGAACAGCTTGATCCCGATCATCAACGCGCTCGGCGGCGTGATCAACCAGTCGACCGGCAGCACCCCGTTTAGCCGCTTCGATTCGATCACTCCTGGGGTCAATTATCATCAGCGGAGCAAGGATTACGGCCTGTCGGGCGAGGTCAACTGGGACCTCGGTGCGGTCAAGCTGACCTCGATCAGCGCGTACCGGGTCTATGAGGCAAACAACGGCTCCGACGCCGATTTCGAAAACCTCGACATCCTTCGCCGCAACGATCTCGACCGCAAGTTCAAGACCTTCACCCAGGAACTCCGCCTTCAGGGGACAGCATTCGCCAACCACCTCGATTTCCTCGTCGGCGCCTATTACGCCCATGAGAACCTGACGGTGCGTGACGACCTGAAGTTCGGGGCCGATGCCGAACGCTATTCGAATTGCGTCCTCGCCGACAATTTCGCCCGCGCGCTCGGCGTTGGCGCGGCATTGGTCAACGTCGCCGACTCGAGCTGCTTCAACCGGACAACCGCGGCGGCATTGCTCGGCAGTGCGGCGGTGCCGGCGTCGGTCAAAGGGCAGATCGCGTTGCTGTCGGGCCTGTCGTCACCCGCGAATTCAATCGGCGGTTTCCGTTCGGTCGCCAACGCGATCGGCTTTCCAACTGCATCGCCGCTGTTCGGCGGCACCGGCGTCGTCCGCGACGTCTTCGACCAGACGAGCCGCAACTACGCCTTTTTCACCCACAACGTCATCAGCATCGTCCCCGATAAACTCCTGCTGACGATCGGCGCGCGCTACACCAACGAACAGAAGACGCTCGACACGAGCTTCAACCACAACAACACCTTCTGCGCGGCGCTGCGGGCGTCGCCGCTCGCCGCGCTCGGCGGGCTGCCATGCGCGATCAACGGCACGAGCGGGACCGGCTTCACCACCGCGACCGACCCCGGCGCGACGAAGAACGAGGACCGCGTCACCGGTGCTGCGATCCTGTCGTACAAGCCGTCGAAGGCGGTCCTGACCTACGCGTCCTACTCACGCGGGTATAAGGCGGGCGGGTTCAACCTCGACACGTCGGCGCTCAACGCCGCCAAGCCTCAGGCGTCGAACCTGCGCTTCGAACCCGAACTCGTCACCAATTACGAGCTCGGCGCAAAGCTCGACCTGCGCCAGTTCAAGCTCAACGGCGCGCTGTTCTACGAGGAATTCGACCAGTTCCAGCTCAACACCTTCAACGGCGTCAATTTCGAGGTGACCAACATCCAGGGCTGCGCCGACAGCGTTGCCGGCGGGACCAACACCGTCGCGACGACGGTGACGTGCGCGTCGAACCGGGCGCGGCCGGGCGTCGTTTCGAAGGGTGCCGAACTCGAGGCGTTCATCTATCCGGCGAAGGACGTCACCTTCACCGCGGGCTTCACCTACCAGGATACGAAATACGCGAAGAACCTGACCGGGCTCGGCGGCATCCCGCTCGCCCCGACGCTGTTCCAGTTGCCCGGCAGCCAGTTGTCGAACGCCTCGGTCTATACGACGACGGGATCGGTGGCGTGGACCCCGGCGATCGACGAGAACTTCTCCGCGCTGGCGTATCTCGACTTCCGCTACCAGTCCGACCTCAACACCGGCTCGGACCTCGATGCCGAGAAAATGCAGAACGGCTTCATCCTCGTCAACGCGCGCATCGGGCTGTACGGCAAGGGGCATCGCTACGGCATCGAGCTCTGGTCGCAGAACCTGCTCAACCAGCAATACCAGCAGGTTGCCGCCGATGCCCCGCTCCAGGGCGGCGGCACGATCAACGCCACGGCGAAGTACGGCACCTCGACCAACCAGCTGTATATCGTCTTTCCCGCCGAGCCGCGGACCTTCGGGGTAACCGTCCGTGCGAAATTCTGACGCACGAACGAAAAAGGAACATCATCGGGTCTAGCCGGTTTTCTTGTCGATTAAAGGAGACCGACAATGGCCGACGAAACCGCCAACCCGAAGACCAACCCGACGTCGAACGCGGAGAAGGATCCGCACGACTGGACGACGGGGGCCGAGCCGATGACCGGGGCGCAGGCGTCGTATCTCAAGACGCTGAGCGAAGAGGCGCATGAGGAGTTCGATCCCGAGCTGACCAAGGCTGATGCCTCGTTGCGCATCGACGAGCTTCAGGAGACGACCGGGCGCGGGAAGTAGCGCTTATGATGCTGCCGCGACCGCCGCGCGAACCGCGGGCAGGTCGCCGGCGTGCAGGTCGCCGGTGAACCGCGCGCGGACGAAGCCGTGCCCGTCGACGACCCAGGTTTCTGGAATACCGGTCGTGCCAAGTGCCGCTTGTACCGCCGAGTGCGGGTCGAGCTCGACATGGTCGAACTTGCTATGCGTCGCCGCGATGAACGCGGCCGCATCGCCCGGCGTATCGCGGACGGCAATGCCGACGACGACGAGCCCCGCATCGTGGAGCGCGGCGAGCTGGGGTGCCTCGGCGCGGCACGGCACACACCATGACGCAAACAGATTGACTAGCGTGACATGTCCGGCGCGGAGCCCGGCGTCGGTCAGCGGCGGTGTGCCCGACAGCGAGGCGAGCGCGAGCGGGGGGAAGGGCGCGCCGATTGCGGGGTGGTCGACCGGACGCTGTGACCAGCGATAGCCGAGCAGCACCACCGCCAAGCCCAGCGCGACCGGGGCAACAATGCGGCTCGGTCGCCGCCACAAGGTCATCGGCTCAACCGACGCGCCCGACCTTGTGAAGCGACCCCGCGACCTCGGGGGGCATGTATTTCTCGTCGTGCTTGGCGAGGACGGTGTCGGCCATGAACACGCCGCCGGGGCCGAACCGCCCTTCGGTGATAACGCCCTGCCCTTCGCGGAACAGGTCGGGGACGATGCCGGTGTAGCGCACCGGAACTTCGCGGGCGTTGTCGGTGACGCGGAAGGCGATCGTCAGCCCGTCGGATTGCTTCGCCACCGACCCGCGCTCGACGAGCCCGCCGAGGCGGATCGCGGTGCCGGGTTCGGGGGCGTGGGCGAAGACATCGCTCGGCGCGTAGAAATACGTCGCCTTGTCGCCCAAGGCACTCAGCGCCAACGTGCTTGCGCCACCGAGCGTGATCAAAGCAGCACACAGCAAGACGAGCCGCTGGTGCTTCGGCTTCAATTTGCTCATCGACGCTTCGCCTTCGCTGCTGCGGCCTCGGCGCGCCGCATCGCCAGCCAGCTCCATGCGAGGACGCCGACCATCCCGGCGATCGTCAGCGCATAGCTCGGATAAACGAATTCAGCGTGGTTCACGCGTAAGCCTCCGCGAGCCGCCGTCCGCGCGCCTCGACCATCTGGCGGGCGAGTGCGGCGCGCATCCGCATCAGCACGATGCCGCCGAACAGCAAGCTGAAGCCCGCGAGCGAGGTCAGCAGCGGCAGCAGCATCGCCGGATCGATCGTCGACTTGGTCAGCGTGATCGATGGCCCCTGGTGGAGAGTGTTCCACCATTCGACCGAAAACTTGATGACCGGCAGGTTGACGACGCCGACGAGCGCGAGGATCGCCGCGCCGCGCCCGAGGGTGACATCGCCGCCGTGGCGCTCGTCCTCGGCTCCGGCTAGCGCAAGATAGCCGATATACAGGAACAGCAGCACGAGCATCGACGTCAGGCGCGCATCCCACACCCAATACGTCCCCCACGTCGGCTTACCCCAGAGCGAGCCCGTGACGAGGCAGATGGCGGTGAACAAGGCGCCGACCGGGGCGATCGCGCGCGCCGCGATCGCCGCGAGCGGGTGCCGCCAGACGAGCGCGACGGCGCTGGCGATAGCGAGGCCGAGATAGCCACCCGACGCCAGCCATGCGGCGGGGACATGAACGTACATGATGCGAACGCTGTCGCCCTGCTGATAATCGGGCGGTGACGCGAATAAACCGATCCATAGCCCGACAGCGGCGAGCACGAGCCCGCTCATCGTCAGCACCGGCGTGCAGACGCGCGCGATGCGGAGGAAGCGGGCGGGATTGGCGAAGCGATGCATGCGATACCCATTTAACATCGCGGCCGGGGATTGGCACCCCGGCCGCGACGCCATGACGTCAGGCGCGAATCACGCCGCCTTGCACGCCGTCTTGTCCTTGTTGCCCGCCTTCGAGCAATCGTAGTGGACGACCTTGCCGTTCTTCTGCGTCGCGGCGACGAGGTTTGGGTTGGCGGGCTTCGCAGCGGCAGTCCGCGGCGCGGCCGCCATTGCTGGCTTGGCCGCCATCGGCGTCGCGGCGAGCGGCGCGGTCGGCTTGGCGGCGACGACCGGCGGGACGACGACGTTCTTGCACGCCGCCTTGCTCTTGTTGCCCGCCTTGGTGCAGTCGTAGTTCATCGCTGCTTTTGCGGGGGCCGGCGTCGTCGCGGCGGGAATCGCGGGCCGCGTCGTCGCGGTAACGCCCGCCGGGGTGACGTTCTTGCACGCGGCCTTGTTCTTGTTACCGGCCTTGGTGCAATCGTAGTTCATGCCCTTGACCGGCGTCACCGCCTGCGGGGCGGGCGGTGCGGCATGAGCGCTTGCGGCGGCGAGGCCGAAGGCGGCGGCGAGCGCGAAAATCTTGAGCGTCATCGAATATCCCCTCCGTGCGACACCGGCTAATCCGACCGCACGACGGCATTAATGCTCCGCGAAAGCTGCACCCGCAATGTACCAAATTGTCTATTCGAGCGCGGATTTCAGCGCCGCCGCCGCCGCGAACGGCGCGAGCGCGACGAGAACGAGGCTGCTCGCGGTGAGGAGCTTGAGCGCGCCGTCACCGCCGATCCCGACGCCGAAGATCAAAACCGGCAACGCCAGCGGCAGCGCGATCAGCCCGGCGAGCGCGCCGCCGCCGCGCAGCCCCGTCGTCAGGCTCGCGGCGAGCAGCGCGAGCGCGGCGAGCGCGGGGGTGCCGAGCAGCAGGGCGAGGGCGAGTTGGCCCATGACCGCGAACGGGACGCCGAGCAGGATGCCTGCTACCGGCAGCGCAAGCAGCAGCGGCCCGGCAAAGCCCAGCCAGTGCGCAACGAGCCGCGCCGCCGCCCAGACCTCGAGCGCGATGCCGCGCGTGACGATCTGGTCGAGCGTCCCGTCGGCGCGGTCGGGTTCGACCAAAGTCTCGACCGGCAGCAGGCTGGCGAGGAGCGCCGCGACCCAGACCACGCCGGGAGCTATCCGAGCGAGGAGGCGCGCATCGGGGCCGACCGCGAATGGAAACAGCGCGCCGACGAGGACGAAGAACAGCACCGGCAGCACGAGCGCGCCGGGTCGCCGCAACGCCAGCGCGAGGTCGCGGCGGACGAGGGTGACGAAGATCATGCGCCGAGCCGGAGGGTTTGCGGGCAGTCGATGCCGATCTCGCCGTGGGTCACCGCGACGACGAGTCCACCCGCCGCACGATGCCGCCCGATCGCTGCTGCGAGCAGCCCGAGCGACGCGGTGTCGAGGCCGACTCCGGGTTCGTCGAGCAGCCACAGCTCGGCCCCCGACGCCATCGCCCGCGCCAAAGAAGCGCGCCGCCGCTGCCCGCTCGACAGGATACCGGCAGGGAGGTCGACAAGCGGCGTCAGGGCGAACGCCGCCACCGCCGCCGCGACCGCCGCTGGTTCGGCACCGTCGAGCCGCGCCCAATGCGCGAGCTCGTCGGCGAGCGTCACCCCCGGCTTGAGCGCGACGTCATGCCCCGCCCAAGCGACACGATACGGATTGTCGATCGTCCCTGCCGCCGGGGCGAGCAAGCCGCCGAGCAGCCGCAACAGGCTCGACTTGCCCGCGCCGTTGGGTCCTTCGACCTGAAGCGCCTCGCCGGGGCTAAGGGTGAACGACACACCGTCGAACACCCGCCGCCCGCCACGGTCGCAGGCGAGGTCGGTGATGGTGATGGCGGTCGAGGATGGCGCGGACACGCCTCCCCCTAGCCCGGCCATGAGCGAACCGCTACAGCGCGGCATGCCCGTTCCCCGCCGCACGCCCAGCCCGACCGTCAAGGCGATCCTCGACTTCGCGCCGTTGCTCGTCTTCTTCATCGCCAACCGCGTCGCCGACATCTACGTCGCGACCGGGGCAGTGATGGCGACGACTTTGCTGTCGATGGCGATCGCGCACTTCCGCTACGGACGAATCCCGCCGATGCTGTGGCTGGTTGGGGTGATGGTCTTCGTCTTCGGCACCGCGACGCTGCTGCTCCACGATCCGGCGTTCATCAAGATCAAGCTGACCGTGATCTACGTCCTGCTCGCCGCCGTGCTGATCTTCGGCGCGATGACCGGGCGGCCACTGCTCAAGCTCGTCCTTGGCGATGCTTTTACCGGGTTGAGCGATGCCGGCTGGGCGAAGCTGACGCGCAACTGGATCGTCTTCTTCATCGCGCTCGCGGTGCTGAACGAGGTGCTTCGGCGTAACCTGTCGACCGACGACTGGGTGACATTCAAGGTGTGGGGCGTGACAGCGCTGACCTTCGTTTTCGCGCTCGCGCAGACGCCGATCCTGATGCGGCATACTCCGCCGACGGAGTAGGGCCGCCTACTGTCATCCCCGCTTTCGCGGGATGACAAACTAGAGGATTACCGCGCCTTCAACGCCGCCTGCGCTGCCGCGAGGCGCGCGATTGGAACGCGGTAGGGTGAGCAGCTGACGTAATCGAGCCCGAGCGATTCGCAGAACGCGATGCTCGCAGGATCGCCGCCGTGTTCGCCGCAGATCCCCAGCTTGATCGCCGGCTTGGCTTCTCGTCCACGCTCTGCCGCCATCCCGATCAGCTCGCCGACGCCCTCGACGTCGATGCTGACGAACGGATCGCGCGCATAGATGCCCTGCTCGACGTACGCGGTGAGGAACTTCGACGCGTCGTCGCGGCTGATGCCGAGCGCGGTCTGGGTCAGGTCGTTGGTGCCGAACGAGAAGAAGTCGGCGAAGGCGGCGATCTCCTTCGCGCGGATCGCGGCGCGCGGCAGTTCGATCATCGTGCCGACGAGATAGTCGAGCGTGCGTCCGGTCTCGGCGAACACCGCCTTTGCCTCGGCGTCGATCGCGGTGCGGATGATCTCGAGTTCGCGTGGGGCCGCGACGAGCGGCACCATCACTTCGGGGACGACGCTCTCGCCCGTCCGCACCGCGACGTCGACCGCCGCCTCGAAGATCGCGCGCGCCTGCATCGCGTAGATTTCGGGGTAGGTGATCCCCAGCCGGCAGCCGCGATGTCCGAGCATCGGGTTGAATTCGTGCAGCTCCGCCACCCGTCGCTTGAGCGCGTCGACCGACAGGCCAACCGCGCTCGCGACATCGGCGAATTCGGTTTCGACATGCGGCAGGAATTCGTGGAGCGGCGGGTCGAGCAGGCGGATCGTAACCGGCAGCCCCGCCATGATCTCGAAGATCGCGACGAAATCGGCGCGCTGCTCGGGGAGCAGGACCGCAAGCGCGGTGCGGCGTCCCGCTTCGTCCTCGGCGAGGATCATCTGGCGGACGGCGGTGATCCGGCTCGCGTCGAAGAACATATGCTCGGTCCGGCACAGCCCGATGCCCTCGGCACCGAAGCCGCGTGCGACGCGGCAGTCGAGCGGGGTTTCGGCGTTGGTCCGCACCTTCATCCGGCGGTGGGCGTCGGCCCATTCCATCAGCCGCCCGAAGTCGCCGTGGAGCTCGGGCTCGACCGTCGCGACCTTGCCCGCCATCACCTCGCCGGTCGACCCATCGAGCGTGAGCATGTCGCCCTCCTTGATCGTCCGGTTGCCGACGCGCGCGGTCCGCGTCTTGAGGTCGACCGACAAAGCGCCCGCGCCGCTGACGCACGGGCGCCCCATGCCGCGCGCGACGACGGCGGCGTGGCTCGTCATGCCGCCGCGCGAGGTCAGGATGCCGCGCGCCGCGACCATGCCGTGAATGTCCTCGGGCGAGGTTTCGGTGCGGACGAGGATGACGTCCTCACCCAGCCCGGCGCGGCGCTCGGCGGTTTCCGAATCGAACACCGCGACTCCGCTCGCGGCTCCCGGCGATGCGGGCAGGCCCTTCGTTAGCACGTCGCGGTGCGCGTTGGGGTCGAGCGTCGGGTGGAGCAATTGGTCGAGCGCAGCGGCGTCGACGCGCAGCACGGCTTCTTCCGACGTGATCAGCCCCTCGTCGGCCATGTCGACCGCGGTCTTGAGCGCGGCCTTGGCGGTGCGCTTGCCCGATCGCGTCTGGAGCATCCACAACTTGCCCTGCTGGACGGTGAATTCGATGTCCTGCATGTCGCGGTAGTGGCCTTCGAGCAGGTCGAAGACGCCTGCCAGTTCAGCGAAGACCTCGGGCATCGCCTCTTCCATCGACGCGGCCTTCGCGCCGGCGGCCTCGCGTGCTGCGCGGGTTAGGTATTGCGGGGTGCGGATGCCGGCGACGACGTCCTCGCCCTGCGCGTTGATCAGGAATTCGCCGTAATGCGCCTTGGTGCCGGTCGACGGGTCGCGGGTGAAAGCGACCCCGGTCGCCGACGTCGCGCCCATGTTGCCGAACACCATCGCCTGGACCGTGACCGCGGTGCCCCACGCTTCGGGGATGTCGTTGATCCGGCGATAGACGCGCGCGCGCTCCGACCGCCATGAACCGAACACCGCGCCGATCGCGCCCCACAACTGGTCGTGCGGGTCTTGCGGGAAGGCGTGGCCGAGCTCGGCGGCGACCTTGGCGAGATAATCGGCGACGAGGCCCTTGAGGTCGTCGGCGGTGAGCTCGGTGTCGAGCGTAACGCCGCGGTCTTCCTTGAGGATCTCGAGCGCTTCCTCGAACAGATAATGGTCGATACCGAGGACGACGTCGGCATACATCTGGATGAAGCGGCGATAGCTGTCCCACGCGAAGCGCGCGTCGCCGCTGACCTTCGCCAGCCCCTCGACGGTCGTATCGTTCAACCCGAGGTTGAGGACCGTGTCCATCATCCCCGGCATCGACACCCGCGCGCCCGAGCGGACCGAGACGAGCAGTGGGTTGTCGGCCGAGCCGAAGCCAACGCCGGTGACGATCGTCTCGATGTGCTTGAGCCCCGCTGCGACCTCGTCGTGGAGCGATGGCGGGAAGTCTTCGCCGCTGTCGTAATAGACGCCGCACATCGCGGTCGAGATGGTGAAGCCCGGGGGCACCGGCAGGCCGATCGACGCCATCTCGGCGAGGTTCGCGCCCTTGCCGCCGAGCAGGGTCTTCATCCCGGCGTCGCCCTCGGCGGTACCGCCGCCGAAGCGGAAGACGAACTGGGTGGCGGCGGGGGCGGGGGCGGTGGCCATCACGGGGTATCCAACACGAAGTTCAAAATAAGTTCACACTAAAGACGATGTTTTGTCAGTCGGTGATCTTCGAGAAGTCGGCGACCGAATGGACTGCGGTGCGAAGCCGCGCAAGCAGCGCGAGGCGGTTGCGACGAACCTCCTGCTCCCCCGAATTGACCGTCACGCTATCGAAGAACGAATCGACCTCGGGCCGCAGCCGCGCGAGCGCGGTCATTGCTGATTCGAAACGTTCTTCCGAGACGTCCGCCGCGACGATCGGCACGATCACGTCGAGCGCAGCGTTGAGCGCAATTTCTGCTGGTTCGACAAGGAGTTCGGCGTCGACCTCGGGGTCGATAGGCCCGTCCTTGAGTTCTTCGATACGCAACATGTTCACACCCCGCCGATACCCCGCGAGGAGACTACGCCCATCGGGGGTCTGTAGGACAGCCTGAAGTGCCTTAACCCGCGCCAAGAGACGAACGAGATCGTCTTCGCCGCCGAGGGCGAAGACCGCGTCGATGATGTCGGGGCGGACACCGGCTTCGCGCTGCTGAACTTTAAGGCGGTCTGCGAGGAAGATAACGACATCGGCCCGATCATCTCTGTCATTGGCTTCAAGGGAGCTCAGGCGTCGCATAAAACTGCTGAAACGAAAGTTCGACTGAAGCTGTATCGATGTGACGTCTAACGCTTTGCCGGCTAGATTTTCTGTCGCTGCGAGATATGTAGACATCGCCTGCTGAATATCAGCAGCGGTGGTCTCTGAATTGTCGAGTGCGGCAACTTGCGCTTTCACCGCCTGTCGAAGTAACTCAATAATGGAAGTTGCAATAACTTCGGTCAAACCAATACGAATATTATTGGTTAGAAGTAGATTAATTATGCTAAGTGCAGCTCTACGCAGGGCGAATGGATCACGCGATCCTGAAGGTCTTTCGCCGGCCGCAAAAAAAACGATTAACGTATCCAGCTTGTCCGCCAGCGCGACGGCTACCGTGCCCGGCGCTTTCGGCACAGTGTCGCTCGGCCCGACTGGCTTGTAGTGGTCGCGGATCGCGGCAGCGATTTGGGGGTCGAGGCCCTCCGCCAGCGCAAGGTGACCGCCGGCGATGCCTTGCACTTCGGGGAACTCGCCGACGGTGGCCGAGACGAGGTCGGCTTTGCACAGCCGCGCGGCGGTTTCGGCGAGATCGGCGAGCGCTTCTTCCCTCTCCCCTTGAGGGAGAGGGACGGCGCGCCCTTGCGCGCCAGGGTGAGGGTGAGTGGCGGGAGAGTGGCTTATGCCATCCTTACCCTCACCCTGGTCGCGCGAAGGGCGCGACCGTCCCTCTCCCTTGAGGGGAGAGGGAGAAGGAAGGACGGCGCCGCTTTCGACGAGCCAGCGGGCGAGTTTGGCGACGCGGTCGACCTTGTCGGCGACGGTGCCGAGCTTTTCGTGGAAGACGATGTCGGCGAGCTTCGGCGTGAAGCTGGCGAGGCCGCTGTCGCGGACCCGCGCGATATCGGCGTCCCAGAAGAACTTCGCGTCGGACAACCGCGCCGCGAGCACCTTCTGGTTGCCCGCAACGATCGCCGCGCCACCGTCGTCGGCCGCGATATTGGCGACGCAGACGAACGCCGGGGCGAGGTTGCCGCTGGCGTCGGTGCAGGCGAAATATTTCTGGTTGGTCCGCATCGTCAGCTGGATGACTTCGCGCGGCACGTCGAGGAACGCCGGGTCGAAGCGCCCGATCAGCGGCACCGGCCACTCGGTCAGCCCTGCGTTTTCGGCGACGAGACCGTCGTCGGGGATGATCCCCAACCCCTCGGCCCTCGCGGCGGCGTCCGCGCCACGGATGATGAGATCGCGCCGCTCGCTCGCGTCGAGCATGACGTGTGCGGCGCGAAGCTGGTCGACGTAGCTCGCGGCGCCGCCAATCTCGATCGGCCCGCTCGACATGAAGCGGTGCCCGAACGTCGTCCGCCCGCTCGTCACGCCCGCCGCCGCGAACGTGACCACCGCGTCGCCGAGCAGCGCGACGATGCCGGATAACGGCCGGACCCAGCGCAGGCTGGCGGTGCTCGTCGAGGCGTCGCCCCAGCGCATCGATTTGGGCCAATCGAAGTCGCGGACGATCGCCGGGATCAGTTCGGCAATGATCGCCTCGGCACTGCGCCCGGGGGTGACGATCGTCGCGTAAAGGAAGCGCCCCTTTGGCGTGTCGCGCTCCTCCATCGCATCGCGGGCGAGGCCGGTCGACTTGACGAAACCGGCTACGGCCTGCTCGGGGGCGTCGGCGCGCGGACCGCGGCGTTCTTCGCTGACGGGGGTGCTCGCGGCGTCGAGGCCGGCCGCGTGGAGGACGAGGCGGCGCGGGGTGACGGACGCAGCGATCGGGCCGACGGCGAGGCCGGCGGCGGCGAGCCCGGCGGTGAAGCGGTCGCGCAGTTGCTCGATCGCACGGGCCTGCATCCGCGCGGGGATTTCCTCGGTGAGGAGTTCGAGGAGGAAGTCAGGCAATGCCGGTCACTGCGTAAATCACGCCGCCCACCGCGCCGCGTTCTTCGCCACCCAGCCCTCGCACACCGCCTTCGTCAGGTCGCGCACGCGGCCGATATACGCGGCGCGCTCGGCGACCGAGATCACCCCGCGGGCATTGAGCAGGTTGAAGATGTGGCTCGCCTTGATCGCCTGGTCGTAGGCGGGGAGCGGCAGGCCACGCTCGACGAGCGCGCGGCATTCGCCCGCAGCGTCGGTGAACTGGCGGAACAGCAAGTCGGTGTCGGCGGCCTCGAAGCTGTACGCGCTGAACTCGCGCTCGTTCTCGCGGAAGACATCGCCGTAGGTCATCGTGTCGTTGTACTGCAGGTCGTACACCGAATCCTTACCTTGGATGTATGTCGCCAACCGTTCGAGGCCGTAGGTGATCTCGCCGCTGACGGGAGCGCAGTCGATGCCGCCGACCTGCTGGAAATAGGTGAATTGCGACACCTCCATACCGTCGCACCACACCTCCCACCCGAGCCCCCATGCGCCGAGCGTCGGGCTCTCCCAGTCGTCCTCGACGAAGCGGATGTCGTGCTTGCGCCCGTCGATGCCGATCGCCGCGAGGCTGCCGAGATACGCGTCGACGATGTCGGGCGGCGACGGCTTGAGGATGACCTGGAACTGATAATAAGCACCGAGCCGGTTGGGGTTTTCACCGTAGCGGCCATCGGACGGGCGGCGGCTCGGCTGGACGTACGCGGCGCGCCACGGCTCAGGGCCGAGCGCGCGGAGGACGGTGGCGGGGTGGAAGGTCCCCGCGCCGACCTCGATGTCGTACGGTTGCAGGATGACGCAGCCGCGCTCGCTCCAATAATGCTGGAGCGTCAGGATCATGTCCTGGAAGGTCAGCGGCGTCGCCGGAGATGTTCGCGGGTGCAACATGGATGCCGCGGGGTGTAGCGGGCGCGGGGAAGGGGGGTCAAGTTGCACAGGGCAGAGAGGCCTCAACCTCGCCCGTCACCCCGGCGAAGGCCGGGGCCCATCGCCGTGCAGACTACAAAGTTCGCATAGCGGGGCTCGTTGGGCCCCGGCCTTCGCCGGGGTGACGACCAAAAGGGAGACTCCCCTCCGAACTGGAGCTAGCGCTTCGCCGCTTTCTTCGCGACCTTGCGCGCGGCGTATTTCGCGTCGCGTTCGGCCTTCTTCGCCGCCGCCTTCATTTCCTCGGTGATCAGCGCGTCCTCGGCGGCCTTGCGCGCGGCGGCTTCCTTGGCTTCGCGCGAGGCGATCACGGCGGCTTTCTCGCCAGCGATGCGGTCCTTGAGCGCCTGCGCCTTTTCGATCTTCTTGGCTTCCTGCGCCGCAGCGCGGGCGGCTCGCTCGGCGAGTTCCTCGGGGGTCGCAACCGGCACGGCCTTGAACTTGTCGAGGACGGCCTGACGCGCGGCGGTGGCGGTGGCCTTGCGGTCGTTGAAATCAGGTAGCTTGAAGGCCATAAGTCTCGCTTGGTTGGATGGTGCCTCGCACATAGTGCGATGCCGCATGACTCGCAACTATGTAGGGCGGGTGGAGACGGCAATGCGATCCGACAGACTGCTGGCGCTGACCGACGGGGTGATCGCAGTGATCATCACGATCATGGTGCTCGAGCTCAAGCCGCCCGAGGGGACCGACCCCGCCGCGCTTGGGCATTTGGCGCTGATCTTCCTCAGCTACGCCCTCAGCTTCATCTACGTGGCGATCTACTGGAACAACCACCACCATTTCTTTCATCTCGCGCCGCGAGTCGACGGCGCGATCCTGTGGGCGAATTTCAACCTGTTGTTCTGGCTGTCGCTGATTCCCTTTGCCACGGCATGGACCGGCGAGCACCCGTTCGCGCCGGTGCCCACTGCGGTTTATGGCGTCTCGCTCGGGATGACCGCGCTCGCCTGGTACACCATGCAGTCGATGATCGTCCGCGAGCAGGGAGCCGATTCGCCGTTGCGCGCCGCGCTCGGTCGCGACCTCAAAGGCAAGGCGTCGCCGTTCCTGTATCTTGCGGGGATCGGCATGGCGTTCGTCGCCCCCGTGGTGGCCGACCTGATCTACGCCCTGGTCGCGCTGATGTGGCTGATCCCCGACCGCCGCGTCGGCCGGGCCGCTGCCCGCGAGACAGGTTCCGTTCAGCCCGAGCCGCGCCTATAGCGCCGCGATGCGCCTGTTTCCCTTGTTCGCCGCCGCCATTGTTGCCGTTCCGCTGGCATTGGCCGCTCCCGCCGCCGCCGAACCCGCGATGTGGCACGTCCACGACGCCGATACCGATATAACCTTGTTCGGCACGATCCATGCGCTGCCCGCAGGGAGCAAGTGGCTGAGCCCGAAGATCGCCGCGCGGGTCGACGCCGCCGACACGCTCGTTCTCGAAACCGTGCTGCCCGACGACCCCGCCGGGCTCGGGCCGCTGGTGGCGATGCTCGGCGAGAAGCGCGGCCTGCCGCCGCTCAGCGCGCGCGTCGCGCCGTCGAAGCGCGCGGCATTGCTCGCGGGGGAGACGGCGCTCGGGCTCCCGGCGGCGCGACTCGACGGAATGAAGACATGGCTCGCGGCGATTGCACTCGGCGATGGCGCGGTCACTCAGCTAGGGCTGACCGCGGGCGACGGCGTCGAGGCGACGCTGACCGCGCGGGCGAAGGGCGAGAACAAGCCGGTGATCGGGCTCGAGACTCCCGAGGCGCAGCTGCGGCTGTTCGACAACCTGTCCGAGACCGATGCGCGTGCATTGCTCGATTCGACCGTCGACGACCTGTCGACCGCGCGCGACGATACCAACGCGCTCGTCGCCTATTGGCAGGCGGGTGAGACCGAAGCGCTGGCGAAGGACTTCGACAAGGGCTTCCAGGCGACGCCGAACCTCGAGCGCGCCTTGCTGACCAACCGGAACAAGGCGTGGGCGGACTGGATCGCAGCGCGGCTCGCGACCCCCGGGCGGGTGTTCGTCGCGGTCGGCGCGGGGCATCTTGGGGGCAGGAACAGCGTCGTCAAATTGCTCGAGGCGAAGGGGCTGACGGTCGAGCGACTGCCCTAGAGGCCGAAGCATGGCGGCGGGGGCGAGAGCTCGCCGCGCAAGGTCGCGACCCGGGCATGACGGTCGTCGCGCGTCGCCGCGAGCAGGTCGTCGAGCAGCACCTGCCCGAAGCCCCAGTCGCCGAGGCCGCTCTTCGCGTTGATGTGGCCGAGCGCGCCGGCGTCGACGAAGGCACTCCCCCACCGCGTGGCAAAACAGTGCGCGCGCGAGAACTCGACATACGGGTCATCACGGCTGGCGACGACGACCGAGCGGAACGGCAGCGCCGTGGGCGGAACTGGTCCAAAGCGGGCGATGGCGGGGCAGGCATCGGGACGCTCGACGTCGCACGGCGCGACAAGCAATGCCCCGACGACTCGCTCGTTGCCGGGGTTGCGCGCCGCCCAATGCGCGACCGCGGGGCAGCCGAGGCTGTGCGCGACGAGGACCGCGGGGGTCGGCGCGGCGTTGATCGCGGCGTCGATGACGGCGATCCAGTCGTCGGGGTAGGGATCGTCCCACGACGCCTGCCGCACCATCCGTGCGTGGGGCCGTGCCCCCGCCCATAGCGCCTGCCAGTGATCGGGGCCCGAGCCGCCGAGCCCGGGTATGACGATGATCCGGGTCACGCCGTCGCTGTCCATGACGCATCCTCCGCAGGGCCGGAAAGGTGGGCGGGAGCGTCGATGGGCACGACATCCCCGCCCAGTTGGTCGAGCACTTTCGGGGGAGACCATGGGTGATCCGCTCGACGATCGAAACATACCCCATCGCTCGAGTAGGGATTGGATAGATTTTGTTGCGGGGGAGCGACGCGAAGTTGCGGGAACGCACGTCCTGCCGCCTCCTCACTTTCGGTTTCGACGGGTGGGGAGACAGGAAGACTCACGTTGCCTTTACCGGCTTTCTCGCTTATGGCCCCCAATCCCGCGCCCGCATCCCTGGAGGCGCGCGGGGTTATGGAGAAAGCACATGAGCGAAGCGATGAAACTCGCGGCGTCGGTGCGCGAGCGGGCTGGCAAGGGAGCCTCCCGTGCCGTGCGTCTGACTGGTCGCGTACCTGCCGTCATCTACGGCAACAAGACCGCCCCCACCACGATCCACGTGCCGTTGAAGGAGCTGACCAAGCTCCTGTCGACCGGGCACTTCATGAATTCGGTCGTCGAGGTCGAAATCGACGGCGTCGTCGAGCGGACCCTGCCGCGCGACGTCCAGTTCCACCCGGTCAGCGACCGTCCGATCCACATCGACTTCCTGCGCCTTGCCGCCGGGGCGACGATCGATGTCGCGGTTCCGGTCCACTTCACCGACGAGGACAAGTCGCCCGGCATGAAGCGCGGCGGCACGCTCAACGTCGTGCGTCACGAAATCGAGCTGTCGTGCCCGTCGGATGCTATCCCCGACCAGATCGAAATCTCGCTGGCTGGCCTCGACATCGGCGACTCGGTTCACATCTCGGCAGTCAAGCTGCCCGATGGCGTGACGCCGGTGATCGACGATCGCGACTTCACCATCGTCTCGCTGGTCGCGCCGTCGGCGCTCCAGTCGGCCGATGCTGCCGCCGACGAAGCCGTCGCTGCTGCCGCTGCCGCCGAGTCGGCTGCCGCCAAGATCGCCTAACGGTTCGCAGGGGTCGGCGAAGTGCAAATCTTCGCCGGCCTCGGCAATCCAGGGGCTGTCCACGCCGGCCAGCGCCACAATATCGGTTTCATGGCCGCCGACGCGATCCATTCGCGCTGGCGGTTCGACCCGTGGAGGACCCGCTTTCAGGGCCTCGCTGCCGACGGGCGGATCGGGACCGAGAAGGTCGTGCTGCTCAAGCCCGCGACGTTCATGAACGATAGCGGCCGCTCGGTCGCCGAGGCGCTGCGCTTCTACAAACTAGGCACCGACGCGCTTACCGTGCTGTACGACGAACTCGACCTCGTGCCGTTCAAGGTCCGGGTCAAGCGCGGCGGGGGTGCGGCGGGCCACAACGGCATCCGCTCGATCGACTCGCATTTGTCCGACCCCGAATACCGCCGCGTCCGCCTCGGCATCGGCCACCCCGGGCACAAGGACCGCGTGCTGGGCTACGTCCTCGGCAATTTCGCCAAGACCGAGATCGAGGACCGCGAGGCGATGCTCGACGCCGTCGCCGCCGAAGCCGAATGGCTCGTCACCGGTGACGACGTGCGCTTCACAAACGACGTTGCGCTAAGGCTCGGTTGAGCGCGCCGATCGCGTCGGAAAGGTCGTGGAATTTGTCGGCGCGGAGATAGTCGAGCGCGGTCCGGCGCTTGTCATCGGTCGCGCGCGGATCGGCACCGGCATCGAGCAACACGATAGTCATCGCGGCGTCGCTGTTGTCAGCCGCGAGGATCAGCGGCGTCTTGCCCCCCGGACCGCGCGCCTCGATATCGGCGTGCGCCGCGATCAGTGCCAACGCGCTTGCGCGGCCCTCGGACGAACCGCGCGTCGCCGCGCAACCCAAGGGCGTCGCCGTCACCGGATTTGCCTCGTACTGGCAAAAAGCGCGGACGTTCGGGTTCGCACCGGCTTTTAGCAATGCGGTCAGAACAGTGATCGCATCGGCGTCGACCGCGCGGTGCAGTGGCGAGAGCCCGTTGGCATCGATCGCGTTCAGGTCAGGCTTGAGCGCCGCCAGCGCCGCTACCGTGGGGGCGGCGCGCGGACCATCGCGGGTGTCGACGACCAGAGCTTGAAGCGCGGCCGTCGCTGCCGCCTTTTTGTCGGCAAGGCGTGGAGCGAGCAATCGGATTGCAGCGACGTCGCCCGAATAGCCCGCGTTGACGAAGGCCTCGAAGACCACCGCTGGTGGCAGCGGCTTGGCGATCAGCAGTTTGACGACTTCGGGGTGCTGGTAGCGGACGGCAAAGTCGAGCGCGGTCCCGGCCGCGCCATTGCGCGCGGGATCGGCGCCGGCCGCCAGCAGCCGCGCCACCGTCGCGACCGACCCCGACTGCGCCGCAAGCATTAGTGGCGGTTGTGCCGGGTCGGGCGCGGCGTCGACGGCCATCCCGGCGTCGAGCAGCAGCCCGACGGCGCGCGCGTCGCCGTCGGTCGCGGCCTTCGCCATCGCCTCGGGAGTGAAGGCAATATTGAGCTTGGCGAGCTCGGCGCGCGGGTCAGGCTTCGGCGGATGGAGCAGGGCGACGAGGGTCTTGGTCGCGCCGGTAAACTGCGCGAGCGCGCCGACCGTCGATGCGAGCAAGAGCGCGATGACTACCCACGGTGCCTTCCGGAGTCGATCGATCAACGCCAGCAGCTTTGCGCCCATCCCAGTCCCCCACGCCCGCCACCCCTGCCGGGGAAACTCGCATGCGCGCGCGGTCGCCGCAACGGCTGGCGTTTGCGAGGGGAGCGCGGTAACGCATCCCGGCATCGCGGCCCCGCCGCCACCCCTTTATCACCAGGACAGACTATGGGTTTCCGCTGCGGTATCGTCGGGCTGCCGAACGTCGGCAAGTCGACCCTGTTCAACGCGCTGACCGAGACCGCGAGCGCGGCGGCGGCGAATTATCCATTCTGCACGATCGAGCCGAACGTCGGCAACGTCCCCGTCCCCGACCCGCGCCTCGACGCGATCGCCAAGATCGCCGGCAGCGCCAAGATCATCGAAACCCAGCTCGGCTTCACCGACATCGCCGGGCTCGTTCGCGGCGCGTCGAAGGGCGAAGGCCTCGGCAACCAGTTCCTCGGCAATATTCGCGAGACCGACGCGATCGTCCACGTCCTGCGCTGCTTTGTCGACGACGACGTCACCCATGTCGAAGGCCGGATCGATCCCGTCGCCGATGCCGAGACCGTCGAGACCGAGCTGATGCTCAGCGACCTCGAATCGCTCGAGAAGCGCGTTCCCGCTTTCATCAAGAAGGCGACGCAGGGCGACAAGGAAGCGAAGATCGCTGCGAGCATCCTCGGTGTCGCGCTCGACCTGCTGCGTGAAGGCAAGCCCGCGCGGCTGGCGGTGCCGAAAGACGAGGAGGAGGAGCGCGTGCTGGCGCAGGCGCAATTGTTGACTGCGAAGCCGGTGCTGTACGTCTGCAACGTCGAGGAAGCGTCGGCGGCAGGCGGCAACGCGCTGTCGGCGGCAGTCGCCAAGATGGCGGCGGCGAGCGGAGCGGCGTCGGTCGTCATCTCGGCGGCGATCGAGTCCGAAATCGCGCAGATGGACCCCGCCGACCGCCCCGACTTCCTCAGCGAACTCGGGCTGACAGAGACCGGCCTCGCCCGCGTCGTCCGCGCCGGCTACGACCTGCTCGCGCTGCTGACCTATTTCACCGCCGGACCGAAGGAGACGCGCGCGTGGACGATCCCCGCTGGGACCAAGGCCCCGCAGGCGGCGGGCGTCATCCACGGCGACTTCGAGCGCGGCTTCATCCGTGCCGAGACGATCGCCTATGACGATTTCGTTCGCCTCGGCGGCGAAGCGGGCGCGCGCGATGCCGGAAAATTGCGCTCGGAGGGCAAGGAATATGTCGTCGCCGACGGCGATATCCTCAATTTCCGGTTCAACGTCTAACGCGCTACTGTGCCTCCCACACTGCCGGGGGGCTTCGGGGACAATGCGAGTGATCTTATTGCTTGTGGCGAGTCTCGCATTGGGGCGGCCGGCAGGGGCGTTTCAGGTTTACGGCGAGATCGGCAACAAATGGCGCGCGCTCGGCGCGTCGTCTGGCCCGCTCGGCGTGCCGGCGAGCGATGAGGGACCGGCGGCCGATGGCGGCCGGATCAACAGCTTCAAAAACGGCTTCGTCACGTGGCACCCGAAGTACGGCGCGCATGCCGCGTGGGGGCTGATCGGCGCGAAGTGGAACGGCCTCGGCCGCGAACTCGGGCTCGGCTTCCCGGTCACCGACGAGATGCCTGGTGCAAGCGGCGGGCGCTACAACGACTTTTCGAACAACGCGACGATCGCCTTCCTGCCAAAGGCCGGTACCCACGCCGTCATCGGGCTGATCCGTGCGAAGTGGATCGCGACCGGTCGCGAGGGCGGCACCTGCGGCTATCCGACGACCGACGAATTCGGCGTCCAGGGCGGCCGCCGGAGCAATTTCCAGTTTGGCACGATCAGCTGGATCGCCGGCGCGCGCGCCGCCAACGCGCAATGCACCGGCGTCGCGGTCAAGATCGACACCGCACCCGTCCCCGCCAAGGGGTAGGCTTTACTCGCCGTCGAAGGCGAGGAGCGCGTCGACCTCGACGCCAGCAGCGCGCAGCCGTTCGGCGCCACCGAGCGCGGGCAGGTCGATGACGAAGATCGCATGCGTGACGATTGCTCCTGCGGCGCGCAGGAGCTGAGCCGCTGCGAGCGCGGTGCCGCCGGTCGCGATCAGGTCGTCGACGATCAGGACGCGCGCGCCGGGCGTCACCGCGTCGGCGTGGATCTCGACGCGGTCCTCGCCGTACTCGAGCGCGTAGTTCACCCCGATCACCGCGCCCGGCAGCTTGTTCTTCTTGCGGATCAGCACCATGCCCTTGGCCAGACGGTTGGCGAGCGCCGCGCCGAAAACGAAGCCGCGCGCCTCGATCCCAGCGATGAGGTCGAACCCGGTCCCGACCTGCTCCGCCATCAGCTCGACCGACCGCGCAAAGCCCGGGCCGTCGAGGAGCAGCGTGGTGATGTCGCGGAACATGATCCCAGGGTGGGGAAAGTCTGGGATTGTGCGGACGAGGGCGCGAAGGTCGTCGTTCATGCGAGCACTCGTCCGGCGATGCCGCTCAGCCGCTTGGCTGTAGCGGGCGGCCATTTCGCGCGGTCGGTGATGATCGCGTGGTCGAGCGCATGGCCGCAGCCGTGCCCGCACGCGAAACCGCTCCACCCGGCGGCGACACCGGCGACGAGCGCCGCCGCGCGCGTAGCGTTGGCGGTGAGGACGGTGACGATCGCGGCGACGTCGACTGCCTCCCCCTCGCGCCAGCTATCGTAGTCGGTGACCATTGCGACGGTGGCGTAGCAAAGTTCGGCTTCGCGCGCCAAGGCGGCTTCGGGCGCGGCGGTCATGCCGATGACGTCGAGCCCCGCGGCGCGGTACAGGCGGCTTTCGGCGCGGGTCGAGAATTGCGGCCCTTCCATCGCGAGATAGGAGCCGCCACGAATGCAATCGGGCGCGGCGGCGGCGATCGCGTCGCCAAGGCTGGCGCAGAACGGGTCGGCGAGGCTGACGTGCGCGACGATACCGTCGCCGAAGAAGCTGTTGGCGCGCCCGCGTGTCCGGTCGACGAGCTGGTCGATGACGACGAAGCTGCCTGGCGGGAGATCCTCGCGGAACGAACCGCATGCCGACAGGGACAGGATCGCGGTGCACCCTGCCGCCTTGAGCGCGGCGATATTGGCGCGAGCGTTGAGGTCCGACGGTGCGATCGTGTGGCCGCGGCCGTGGCGGGGAAGGAAGACAAGGTCGGTTTCACCGAGGCGGCCGTGGAGGAGCTCGTCGGAGGGCGGGCCCCATGGCGTGTCGACGGCGCGCCACTCGGCGTCGTCGAGCGGCAGGTCATAGAGGCCGCTGCCGCCGATGATGCCGAGGGGCATGCTGGTCTCCAAAAAATATCCCCGCGAAAGTGGGGACCTGTCTCCGGTTGCTGGAGATCGGTCCCCGCCTTCGCGGGGATGATGACGGTAAGGTCAGGCCTACTCGGCGGGGACGATCCCCGGTCGCTTGCGCTTGAGGTCGGCCCAGACGCGCTGGTAGCTGAGGTAGCCGAGCGCGCTCAGGATGATCAGGAAGATCACCACGCCGACGCCGGTACGCTTGCGCGCCTCGAGACTCGGCTCCGCAGTCCACGTCAGGAAAGCGGCGACGTCCTTGGCATTCTGGTCGACCGTCGACTTGGTGCCATCGGTGTAGGTGATCTGCCCGTCGGACGACAACGGCGGCGGCATCGCGACGTTCAAGGACCGGAAGTACGGGTTGTAATACAACCCGTCGGGAACGGTCCAATCCTTCGGCGCGTCGCGATAGCCGGTCAGCAGCGAATAGACGTAGCGCGGACCTTCCTCACGCGCCTTGGTGATCAGCGCGAGGTTGGGCGGCAGCGCGTTGTTGTTCGCGGCGCGCGCGGCGGTATCGTTGGCGTACGGCCCGGGTATCTTGTCGGCGGGGATGCACTTGCGCGTTGTGGGGTCGCCCGACTTGTCGTCGATCGTCGCGACGTCGGACTGCTTCGCCAGCGCCTTCACCTGCGCCGGGGTGAACCCAATCTCGGTCAGGTTGCGGAAGGCGACGCGGTTGATCGAGTGGCAACCCGAGCAGATCTCCTTGTAGACCTGGTAGCCGCGCTGGAGCTGCGCGCGGTCGAAGGTCCCGAAGATCCCATCGTTCTGCCAAGTGATTTCCTTCGGCGCGAGATGGTATTTCGCCACCGGATCGGCCGGCGTGGCGTCGCGCGGTACGACCGCGCCCAACAGGAGCGCGACGCAAAACACCGCACCGACGAGAAAGGCGATCAGCTTGACCATGTCAGTTATTCCGCCGGCTGGCCGGACGCGGGGAGTTCTGCAATCCCTGCACCCTTGGGTTGGAGCGCGATCGGCGCGCCGGTGTTCGTCTGCTTCTTGAGCACCGCTTCGCTGATCGAATTCGGCAGCGGCAGCGGCTTCTCGATGCGGCTGACGATCGGCACGAGGATCAACCAATGGATGAAGTAATAGGCGCTGGCGATCTGACTGATCCGCAGCCACGGCTCACCCGCCGGCTTGCCGCCGCAGACGCCGAGAACCAGGATATCGACGACGAAGATCCAGAATAGCTGCTTCATCAGCGGGCGATAATTGTTCGACCGCACCGGCGAGGTATCGAGCCACGGCAGGAAGAAGAACATCAGGATCGCCGAGAACATGCCGAGCACGCCCCAGAGCTTGGCCGGGATGAACAGGAAGTCCTGCGTAAAGGCGCGAAGGATCGCGTAGAACGGCCAGAAATACCATTCGGGAACGATGTGCGCCGGCGTCGAGAGCGGGTTCGCCGGAATGTAGTTGTCGGGCTCGCCGAGCATGTTCGGCAGGAAGAACACAACGACGCAGAACAGCGTCAGGTAGACGCCGAGGCCGAAGAAGTCCTTCGCCGTGTAATACGGATGGAAGGGAACGGTGTCGGCCTCCGACTTGACGTCGATCCCGGTCGGGTTGTTCGACCCCGGGATGTGGAGCGCCCAGACGTGGAGGATGACGACGCCGAGGATGATGAACGGCAGGAGATAGTGCAGCGAGAAGAAGCGGTTGAGCGTCGCATTGTCGGGGGCGAAGCCGCCGAGCAGCCACGTGTGGATCGTCTCGCCGACGAGCGGTATCGCCGAAAATAGGTTGGTGATGACCGTCGCGCCCCAGAAGCTCATCTGCCCCCAGACGAGGACATAGCCCATGAATGCGGTCGCCATCATCAGCAGGAAGATGACCAGGCCGAGCAACCACAGCACTTCGCGCGGCGGCTTGTACGACCCGTAGTACAGCCCGCGGCCGATGTGGACGTAGACGACGACGAAGAAGAACGATGCGCCGGTCGCGTGCATATAGCGGAGCATCCAGCCGCCGTTGACGTCGCGCATGATGTGTTCGACCGAGTCGAAGGCGATCGTCGTGTTCGCGGCATAATGCATGCCGAGTATGACCCCGGTCAGGATCTGGATAACCAGAGCGACCCCAGCGAGGACGCCGAAGTTATAGAAATAGTTGAGGTTCTTCGGGACCGGGTAGCCGGCGCCGAGACTGTCGTAGACCAGCCGCGGGATCGGCAGCCGGCTGTCGACGTACTGCATGAACGCGCCTTGCGGCTCGTAATGCTTGGCCCAGGGGAAGCTCATGGTGTGACCCTCAACCGATCGTGACTTGGGTGGGCGTCTTGAACGCGTACACCGGCACTTCGAGATTCTTCGGCGCCGGTCCGGCGCGAACGCGCGCGGCGGTGTCGTACTGCGACCCGTGGCACGGGCAGAAATATCCGCCGAAGGCACCGCGGTTCTCACCTTCGCGCGCACCGAGCGGGACGCAGCCGAGGTGGGTGCAGACGCCGAGCGTGATCAGCCAGTTTTCGTGGCCGGGCTTGGTCCGCTCGTCGAGGGTCTGCGGATCGCGGAGCGACGCGATCGGAACCGCCTTCGCCTCGGCGATTTCCTTGGGCATCAGGTTGCGCGCGAACACCGGCTTGCCGCGCCAGTTGACGACGACCGCCTGGCCGGGCTGAATCGCGGCGAGGTCGAGGTCGATCGACGCCAGCGCGAGCACGTCGGCCGACGGGTTCATCTGGTTGATCAGTGGCCACAGCACCGTGGCCGCGCCGACTGCGGCGAAAGCGCCGGTAGCGACGAAAATGAAATCGCGGCGGCGCTCGCCCGTAGGGGTAAGGTCGTCGGTCGGATGGGTTGCCATGCCGTGCCCTTGTCAACGCAAAACCGGGCAGCATTAGGGGCCACCCGAATGGATGACCCCTGATAGACGCGCGCGTTGCGCGAGCGCAACGGGCATTTTGGCGCGGATGTACGCTCTAGGCGGCGACGGCGGCGTAATTCTCGCTCGCGAAGTCCCAGTTGATCATGTGCATGAGGTACGAGTCGACAAACCCCGGGCGCGCATTCTGATAGTCCAGGTAATAGGCGTGCTCCCACAGGTCGAGCGTGATCAGCGGGGTCAGGCCTTCGTGGACGAGCGCGGTGTCGGCGTCGTGCGTGCTGATGATCTTGAGCGCCGAGCCATCGTGGACGAGCCACGCCCAGCCGCTGGCGAAATGGCCGACCGCCTCCTTCTTGAACGCTTCACCAAAGCTCTCGACGCCGCCGAGGTCACGGTCGATTGCATCCTTGAGTGCGCCCATCGGACTGCCGCCGCCCATCGGCGACAGCGAGTTCCACAGGAAGCTGTGGTTCCACGCCTGCGCCGCGTTGTTGAACAGCCCCTGGTCACCCTTCGCCTTGGCCGCACGAACGACCTCGACATCGGACATGTTGGCCATTGGCGTGCCCTCGATCGCGGCGTTGGCCTTGTCGACATACGCCTTGTGATGCTTGCCGTGGTGATAGCTGAAGGTGTTCGCCGACATGTACGGCTCGAGCGCGGTCGGTTCGAACGGCAGCTGGGGCAAAGTGAACATGATCGGATCCTCCAAGGTTGATTACGGGTCAGGCGGTTAATGCGGGCAGACAACGCCTCAATCTCGCGGCTTAAGCAACCCGTTCACAGCATATTGTGGCGCTTGAGCGCATGGCGGAGCTGGTCGTAGGTCAGCGCCAGTGCAGTCGCGGTCGCGCGCTGGTTGTGGCGGCACTTCGCGAGCGCCGCAGTCAGGATGTCGCGCTCGTACGACGCCACCGCGAGACGAAGGTCGGCGATGCTGCTGTGGTCGATGATCGCAGGCGACCCGCCTGATCCAGGAGCGACGAGGGCGGGCAGCGCGGGCGCATCGTTCGCGGCGATGATCGACGGCAGATGACGAATTCCCGGCCGGTACGGCGAGTCGAACGCGTCGAAGACGATGTGCCCGACCGGCTCGACGGCGTCGCCCCAGCGGTACAGCGACCGTTCGACGACGTTCTTCAGTTCGCGGACATTGCCCGGCCAATCGTGCGCGGCGAGGGCATGTTCGGCGGCTTCGCTGAAGCCGGTAAAGCCCGCCCAGCCAAGTTCGACCGCCATCCGTCGCGCGAAATGTCCGGCAAGGACGGGGATGTCGTCGGCCCGCGCGCGGAGGGGCGGCAAGGTCACGACTTCGAAGCTCAGCCGGTCGAGCAGATCGGCGCGGAACTGGTGCGCGGCGACGAGCGCGGGCAGGTCCTCATTGGTCGCGCCGACAACGCGGACGTCGACACGAATGACGCGGTTCGAGCCGAGCCTGGTCAACTCGCCGTATTCGACGACGCGGAGCAGGCGTTCCTGCGCGGCCTGCGATAGCGTCGCGATCTCGTCGAGGAACAGCGTGCCGCCGTCGGCATCCTCGAACCGCCCGGGGCGCCCGCGCGTGGCGCCGGTGAACGCGCCGGTGTCGTAGCCGAAGAGCTCGGCATCGAGCAGATTTTCAGGGAGCGCCGCGCAGTTCAGCGTGATCAGCGGTCCGCTCCAGCGCGGGCTTAGCCGGTGGAGTCGTTCGGCGATCAATTCCTTGCCGGTCCCGCGCTCGCCGATCACCAGCACCGGGCGATTGATCGCCGCCGCGCGGGTGGCGTGCTCGATCGCGTCGAGGAAGCTCGGCGCGTGACCGATCAAGGCGGCGGGCAACTGCATGAACCCGATATTAGCGGATTTTCCCAATAGTTCGCAACTATTCCGCGTGGCGGCGCAGTTCTCATTTTCTCCGCTCAGCGATTACAATGGCTTAGTCTCCAGAAAACACTTGGCACGGCTCCTGCATAGCATGTTGCATAGACGGGGATCGCCCCCGCCCAATCAGGAGACCCACGATGACCAGCAACTTCCCCTTCGCCCGCGCCGTGATCGGCATCCTCGGTTCGGCTCTGCTCGCGGTAAGCTTCGTCGCCGCTGCTGCCGGGCCGGCCTATGCTGCCCCTATCGCTGCCAGCCGCATCGTCTAAAATCGTTTCTCCCCAGGAGACCCACATGAGCATCTTCTCGCGCACCCGAGACATCATCGCCGCCAACGTCACCGAGCTTCTCGATAAGGCCGAAGATCCGGCCAAGATGATCCGCATGATCATCATGGAGATGCAGGAGACGCTGGCCGAGGTCCGCGCCGGGGCTGCGCGCACGATCGCCGACCAGAAGGAAATGGAGCGCGCCGTCGCTCGCGCCGAGGCAGCGCAGGCGAGCTGGACCGAAAAGGCCGAGCTCGCGCTGTCGAAGGGCCGTGAGGACCTCGCCACCGCCGCGTTGCTCGAGAAGAGCAAGGCGAAGAGCTTCGCCGACGCGACCCGCGCCGACATCGCCCAGCTCGAGGACGGTCTCAACGCCAACGGCGAGGATATTCGCCGCCTCGAAGGCAAGATCCGCGAAGCGCAGCAGCGCCAGAACAGCCTGCTTAAGCGGATCGAGAACGCCGACACGCGGTCGCGGATGCGGGCGATGTACAAGGGCCCCCGGATCGAGGACGCTTTCGCCAAGTTCGAGGTGATCGAGCGTCGCGCCGATCTCGCCGAGGGGCACGCTGATTCGTACGACCTCGGTGGCCCGTTGCGGACGATCGACGATGAGTTCGCCGACCTCCGCCAGACCGACGGAATTCAATCAGAGCTTGCGGCGATGAAGGCCCGGCTCGCAAAGAACGAGGGCTGACGGTCATGGAAGACGCGGTCATTCCGATCACGATCTGCGCGATGCTCTTCATCGGGCTGCCGTGGATCATCCTTCACTACGTGTCGCAGTGGCGGCGGACGAAGGGGATCACGATCGAGGACGAAAACCTCCTCGATGATCTCCACGAAACCGCCCGGCGGCTCGATGCCCGGCTCGACTCGATCGAACGGATCATCACCGCCGACAATCCCGGCTGGAAGGACAGCGCGCTGCGCGGCCCCGCCGACCGGATCGCCGACCGCCTGACCGACGCGGCCGAGCCGCGCCTCGCCACCCGCCGCTAAGGGGAACCGTCATGTCTGCCCGCCGCACGAGCTTCTACCTCGACAAGCGCAACGCCAAGGTTTCCGGGGTGTGCGCGGGAGTCGCGGACTACTTCGACGTCGACGTGCTCTGGATCCGCCTCGGCTTCGTCATGACGATGTTCTTCCTCTTCCCACCGATCTTCTTCGCGTATTTCATCGTCGCCTGGACCGCCTCGCCGAAGCCCTATTCGCTTTATGAAGAGACGCCCGACGAGCGCGAGTTCTGGAAGAAGGTCCGCGTCGCACCGCAGCGGACGATCCGCGACACGCGGTCGAGCTTCCGCGAAACCGAGCGCCGGCTGCGCGACATCGAGGCGTACGTCACCTCGTCGAACAGCCGCCTTGCCAACGAAATCGACCAGCTGCGCTAGGCGCGCCGGACAAGGGGATATCTGATGACGACCAAGACGATCACGACTTCGGCGGACGGTTCGACCACGGTCGTCGAGAGCGACGAGGACGGCCCGCCGTCCCCACCGACCCCGACGCACAAGAGCCATCTGGGAGCAAATGATAGTTGGAGCGTCGGTGTCCATTCCTCGCGGCCCTTCGACGGTGGATCGTTCACCTTCGGCCTGATGGTGGGGCTGCTGCTCTATTACGTCCTCCAGACTTGGGCGCGCCGCCGCCGCCATCGCCCGGCCAAGCTCGACCGGCCTGAGGTTGTCGAGGCCGCAAGCGAGCAGGCCCGCATGGCCGCCGACGTCGCCGCGCTGGCCCGCCGCACCGCGACGCTCGAAACGATCGTCACCGACCCCGCGCAGCGGACCGCGCGCGAAATCGAGGCGCTGCGCTAGGCGCGGCCAGCAGGAGAGCGGCGATGGACCTCGATTTTCTTTGGGTATTTATTCCGCTCGCGGTGCTGGCAATCCCGGTCATTGCGCTGCTGACCAAGCCACTGATGAGCTGGATCGCGTTGCAGGAACGCAAGCACGAACTCGCGGCGAAGATCGCGGACACGACGGCGGCGGACCATGCCGCGAAGATCGAGCGGCTCGAGGCGCATGTTGCGGTCCTCAACCGAATCGCCACCGACCGGGCGACGGGTCTCGCCCACGAAATCGAGGCGCTGCGCGCGCCGTCACCGCTCAACTAAGGGGACACGCCATGGACAATTATATCTGGGGCGCCGTCTGGGTGCTGATCCCGCTGACCGCAATCCTCGCCGGCGTCGCGAAGCGTTGGCTCAGTTTCAAGGAGCGCCAGCTCGACACGACCGCCAAGGTCGCAGGCGAACAGGCGGCGCAATATGCGGCGAAGATCGAGCGGCTCGAGGCGCATGTCGCAGTCCTCAACCGCATCGTCACCGACCGCGGTACCAGCCTGGCGGCCGAAATCGACGATCTGCGCACGCCCGCGTCGAAGCTCAACTAACCCAACCGTTCACAGAGGAATCCGTTCGATGAACCCGTTCGAAATGGTCGTTTTGATCATTCTCATCGTCACGATCGGCAGGGTCGCGAGCGCGCGCTACGGGGTCGGCAGATCGGGCAGGCGCAGCCGCCGCGACCGTGACTTCGTCGATGCGCCGAACGCGGTGAGCATCGAGGACGGCACGCGGATGAAGTCGGAGATCGACCGCTTGAACGAGCGCATCCGCGTCCTCGAACGCCTTGCCACCGATCCGTCGAAGCGCCTGTCGGATCAAATCGACGCGCTCGGTACCCCGAACCGCGACCGCTGAAACCAGTTTCGAAAGGAACTCATCATGGTCCCCGCCGATTCGCTTCTGATCATCGCCGCGAGCAGCCTCGTCGGGCTGGCCTTGCTGAGCATGGTCTTCGCGTGGAGCTGGAAGGCATGGCTCGACCTGCGCCGCCACCAGCTCGACGTCGGCGGCGGGCGGTTGACGGGGGATGTCCCCGCCGTCGCCAACCGCATCGACCTCGCCGACCTGCGCGAGCGGATCAAGAAGCTCGAGGCGATCGCCGCGGGAGTCGACTTTTAACCGCCTTGACCCCGCGCCGTCCCGAGTCCACCGAGCGGCGATGCCGCTGCCAACCACTTTCGAAGATGTCGAGGCCGAGTTCGAGGCGTTCGACGACTGGGACGATAAATACCGCCTGCTGATCGACCTCGGCCGCGCGTTGCCGCCGATGCCCGACGCGCTCAAGACCGAGGCAACCCGGGTCAGGGGATGCGCCAGCCAGGTCTGGCTCTACCCGGTGCGCGAAGGCGACCTCCTTCATTTTTCCGCCGACAGCGACGCCGCAATCGTCAAGGGCCTCGTCGCGCTCGTGCTGCTGCTGGTCCAGGATCGCCGCCCGGCCGACATCGACGTCGCCGCGGTCAAGGCAAACCTCGATGCGCTCGGACTTGCGCGGCATCTGTCGTCGAACCGGACGCAGGGGCTCGCGTCGATGCTCGCGCGGATCGGCGAACTCGCGGCATGAGCGACGTCGAGGCCGAGCGCGAGGCGCGCAACGCCCGCTTCATCCAGCGCTTCATGGACGGCGTCCCCCATTTGAAGGCGCTCGGCATCGGCTATCAGGCGCACGGCGACGATTGGGCCGAACTCGTCCTGCCGTACTCGCCATCGCTGATCGTCGACGACGGCGTCATCGCCAGCGGTGCGATCTTCTCGCTGATGGACTCCGCGGCCGGCTTCGCGGTGTTCGCCAAGCTCAAGTCGATGGCCGGCCACGCGACGCTCGACCTGCGCCTCGACTATCTTCACGGGCCCGAGCCGGGGGTGACGATCGTCGGCCGGGCGATCTGCTACCGGCTGACGTCGAGCGTCGCCTTCGTCCGCGGCTTCGCCCATCAGGGCGACCCGGCGCTGCCGCTCGCCAACATGGCGGGCACCTTCATGTACGGCGGCGCGGCATGAGCCTCGAGCCAATGCGCGACTTGCTGCGGAGCGAGCGCGGGACGCTCGACGTGTTGCCGTATCCGGCGCTGCTCGGGCTGACCTTCGAGCGCGACGGCGACGAGGTGCGGCTGCGGCTGCCGTTCGACCCGGCGCTGATCGGATCGCCCGAACGCCTCCACGGCGGGGTCGTCGCCGGGCTGCTCGAATTTGCCGGGCTGGCGGCATTGCTCCTCGCGTTGCCTGACGACGCGCCGCTGCCCCGGCTCAAGCCACTGACCGCGACGGTCGACTATCTCCGCGCTGGCGGGATGCGCGACACGTTTGCGGTAGCGACGGTGATGCGGCTCGGGCGGCGGGTGGCGAACCTGACTGCGGTGGCGTGGCAGTACGACCACAGCCGTCCGATCGCGACGGCGAAGCTCAACATCATCCTTTCCGCCGTCAGCGAATCCGAACCCGCAGGCTGATTTCAGCAGCGGCGGTCGCGCCGCGCGACGGTCGCGGCTGGTCGGTCTGAACCCGCCCGGCGAGTCCGAGCACGCCGATCCGCGTCGGCAAGCCAACGCGCGCCTCGGCATAGTCGATCGTCACCGGCGTCGTCGTGATCGGGTTGGCGGTCCCCGTCGCCGGGCGGGACACGAGCGCATGGTGGAGGCTGAGCGTGTAGCTGCGATCGCCCGAGTCGGTCAGATTCGCCTGAAGCGACGCCAGCCGTGAGTCGCTGTCGAGGCTGAAACCGAACGCCCGCCCGCGATACCGCAGCCCGTCGGGGTATTTACTGTCGGTGTAGCTGATGCCGTAGCCGACGGTGCCGAAACTGAACAGGTTTAACGTCGAGATGCTGCTGACATATTCGCCGGTGACGCGCAGCGTGTTCTTGCCGACCGGAAACCACGCGCTCGTGCCGATCAGATAACTCGAAAAGCTGTGGGTGATCGGGCTCGAATCCTCGTTCATGATCTGGGTGTAGATCTCGACCGGATGCGCGGCGATCGTGCTGTGGTACTTGAAGTCGAACACGGCCTCGCTTGCCGTCTTGCTCGGGTGGAGATCGTCGTTGATCGGGTTGATCGCGTCGATCGCGTTGCACGGATGGCCCGCGCCGCACAGGATCTGCGACCGCGCGAAGCCGATCTCAAGCCCGCGAAGCGGCATGAACGTGAAGCGGAACGCGTCGAACAAGGTGTTTTTGTCGATGCGGCGGTCGTCGAGCAGGCCAACGACGAATTCGCCGCGCCACGGTCCTATCCAGCTCAGCAAAGGGGTCTTGAAACGTTGCGTTCCGGCGCTGGCGATGCCAGCCTGCGGGAACGGGCGCGCGTTGGTCGAATAGCTCAATGCAGAAATCCACCCGGGACCCCACCAATGGCCGACCTCGCCCGCGTAGATCTCGACGCCCTTGACCCGCTGCGCGAGATAGCTGCCGTCGAGATCAAGCGCAGCCCCACCGCCGTTGTTGCGATTGTCGCTGATCGCCCCCGCCGCGACGTGGAGGTCGCTGCCGCCGCTGGTGATGTCGACGATCTCCTGATCCTGCGCGTTCGCCTGCCCCTGCGCATCGAACCCGCGGATCAGCGCGGGGCGGTTGGTCGCGTCGCTGAAATTCTCGACGCGGGTCCCTTCGGCAGTCTCGCGCTTGATCCGCGCGAGCACGCGCCGCGCCGCCTCGCGGACATACGCGGGCTTGGTATAAAGGACAGGGTCGTCGAGCCCCGCCGCGACGCCTGCCCATGGGATCGGCCATTGCGTCGTCAAAACGCGAATTACCCCCGCGTCGTTGAGGATCATCAGGTCCGAGCGGAGTTGCTCGTCGCCGGCCTCGGCCCAAGGTGCGGCGAACGCCGGAGCACCGGCGGCAAGTGACAAGAATAAAGCGAGTGCCAGGACCCGGTTGTTGGACCTCACCGTTCCCTCGGATGTGACGTCAGCGCCGTGGTCATTGTCATTGCGTTACGAGCCATAGGCGCGCGCGGGATGCATGTCGCGCATCGATGTGCAGTACCGCTCAATCTGGCCTGGCTTGGGCGCGTGCCTTGAACGCTTCGTCGGCGAAGTCGGAGAATAGCCCGTCGACTCCAGCGGCAAAGAACATGCGATATTCGGCGGCGGCATCGCCGTGCGCCTTCGGATCGTCGCCGCGGCGCAGCTCGACGGGCAGGAAATAATTTTCCGAGCGGAAGGTGTAGGGGTGGACGAGCAGCCCGGCCGCATGCGCGTCGGCGACGAGACTGGTCGGCGCGAGCGAGCGACCGGCGGCATCGCGCGGGATGATCCGCGACTTCGCCGGGCCGATGCCGTCAGCGTACAGCGCGATCGCCTTGAGCCCGGCAGGGCTCATCATCGTATCGTAGGTCGTCACGGCATCGTCGGCGGGATGGCCCTCGTCGACGAGCTGGATCAGCCGCAGCCCAGTCATCTTCCTGAGCGCCTTGAGATTGGCGACCTCGAACGACTGAATGAAGGCGGGATCGGTCTTTTTCGTATAACCGGCGGCGGCGAGTGCATCGACGAGCTTGCGCTCAAGCGGCAGGCCGATCGCGGCGAAATAGCTCGGGTGCTTGGTCTCGGGATAGACCCCGATGGTCCGCCCGGTTCGCGCCGACTCGGAGTTCGCCAGCGCGAGGATCTCGGCAAAGGTCGGGATGTCGAACTTACCGTCCCACGCCGTGTTGCCGGGGCGCAGCGCGGGCAGGCGCTCGCGCGCGCGCAGCGTCTTCAGCTCGGCGAGGGTGAAATCCTCGGTGAACCAGCCGGTGATGCTCGCGCCGTCGATCGTCTTGGTTGCATGCCGCGCGGCGAATTCAGGGTGCTTGGCGACGTCGGTGGTGCCGCCGATCTCGTTCTCGTGGCGCGCGACGAGAACGCCGTCCTTGGTCGGTACGAGATCGGGTTCGATGAAGTCGGCCCCGCCCGCGATTGCCGTCCGATAAGATTCGAGCGTGTGTTCGGGACGTTCGCCCGCCGCGCCGCGATGGCCGATGATGATCGGTTGCCCAACTGTCGCAGCAGCAGCTGCCGCTGCCTTCACTGCGAGCAGCCCGATCGCCATCGCCAAAAGTATGCGCATAATGTCACCCCCGAAGTGTCGGGCAGCGATACGGCACGATTATGACAGTCGGGCGACACTTTGCCGCCTCCGGCGCGCGAGCGTGGTCAGACCGGCGAATACGTCGTCGCGCGGCGTTCCTCGGCGCGCTCGAGAACTTCGTACGCCGCCTGCGTCGCCTGGAACCGCCGCGCTGCTGCGGCATCGTTCGGCGCGACGTCGGGATGATTGGCCTTGGCAAGGCGGCGGTAGGCCGCCTTGACCGCAGCGAAGTCGGCGTCGGAGCCGAGTTCGAGCGCGGTCAGCGCATCGAGTTCGGCGCGGCTGCGGCTGCCGTCGCCCGCGCCGCCCCAGCCCCAGTGCTTCGCCTGGGTGAAGGTCGTCTCGGCGGACTCGTCGGCTTCACGGGCACGCGCGTCGGCGGCGCTAAGGCCCTCGAAGTAGTTCCAGTTGCGGTTGTACTCGCCCGCGTGCGTCTCGCAGAAATACCAGCGTTCGGGGCGATTCGGGGCCTTGGGAGCAGGGCGATCGCCAGGCTCGTTGCAGCCGTCGCGGTCGCAGATCCGCACCGTGACCGCAGCGTTGCCGGTGCCGCCATAATCGCGCCAGCGGGGAAAACCCCAGTCCATGTTGCGTGACGGGCCGGCCATGGCGTTCGTCAGTGACCTCGCAACTTGCCGACGACGCCCATGATGTCGTCCATGACGTTGCCGTCCTTGTTGAAGTCGAGCATCGACATCAGCGTTCCCGCCGCGCCGGTCGCGGGGGCCGTGCCCGCCGTGGTGCCGCCGGTGACCTGGCCGAGCAGCCCGCCGAGCATGCCGCCCAACCCTCCGCCCTCGGCGGGGGCCTGGCCGCCGGCATGACCAAGCGCACCTGCCGCGAGCGTCGCGATCATCGGCAGCAATGCGGACAGCTTCGACGCGTCGAGCCCGGTTGCGGCGGCGGCGTTGCCGGTGACAACGTCGGTGACCTGCGACGAGCCGAACAGCGAGCCGAGAATATTGGTGCCATGCTCGACCGCCGCGTCGCTGGCGACCGTGCCGCCGCTTGCCAGTGCGGTCGCCGGAGCGGCGGCGGCGTCTAGCGCACCCGGCCCCTGTGCCTCGACCTGCTTCGCCATGCCGCCCGCGACCGCAGGCATCAACGCGGCCATCGCCGATTGGGTCTGTTCGGGCGACAGGCCGACGCGCGCGGCCATTGCGGCAATCGCGTCTTCGCCGCCAAAGCGGTTGATCAGGTCGAGAAGCTGTTGCGACATGGCTGGCCCCTTGGTCTCGGTCTTATATAAGGCGTGAAGGCTATCATGCCGATGTGACAGATCGCGACGCTCCGGGCTAGAGTTGGCCATGCCCGACGTTCTCAAGCCCGATCAGACACCCGATCTACTCTCGCGCCGCTTCGTTCCGCTGTTCGGCACCCAGTTCCTCGGGGCGTTCAACGACAATTTGTTCAAGACGGCGATGCTGTTCCTGATCACCTTCCATCTGCCCGGCGTCGATATCAAGAGTGCGGCAACGATGGTGACGGCGGCGGCGGGCGTATTCATCCTGCCGTTCTTTCTGTTCTCGGGGATCGCGGGCCAGTTAGCCGACGCGCGCGACAAGGCGGCGATCGCGCGCGCGGTCAAACTCGCCGAGGTCGTCATCCTCGGCATCGGCGGCATAGCGCTGATGTTCGGATCGGTCCCGCTGTTGTTTGCGTGCCTGTTCGGCATGGGGACGCATTCGACGGTATTCGGCCCGGTCAAATACGCGATCCTGCCGCAGCACCTGCGCCCCGAGCATCTCCTGACCGGGACCGGGCTGGTCGAGGGCGGGACCTTCGTCGCGATCCTGCTCGGCCAGATCGCTGGCGGGCTGTTGCCGACCGGCTGGGCTGCCGGCGCGATGCTCGCGGCGGCGCTTGCCGGGGTTGTCGCGTCGCGCTTCATTCCGCCCGCGCCGCCAGCGGCCGCCGCACCGGCGATCGACTGGAATCCAGTGACCGCATCGACTGCGGTCATCCGCGAGGCCTTCGCGGTCCGTCCGGTATGGCTGGCGACGCTGGCGATCTCATGGTTCTGGGCACTCGGCGCAATCTTCACCACCGAGTTCGTTCCGCTCGTAAAGGGCAGCCTGCACGCGTCCGAGGCGGTCGCGACGCTGTTCCTTGCGGTGTTCACCGTCGGGATTGCCACCGGCTCGGCCGCGGTAGGGCGGCTCCTTCAGGGCCGGGTCTCGGCGAAGGCAGCACCCTGGGCGGCGGTGGCGATGGCGGCGGCGAGCCTCAGCCTGTTGCTGACGGTCCGCGACGGCGGACACGGGGGCGACATCGTCGGTTTCGTTACCAGTCCGGCGGCGTGGCCGATCCTGCTCGCGCTGTTCGTCCTCGCCTTTGCCGGCGGCGTATTCTCGGTCCCGCTTTACGGTATCCTCCAGACCGCGGGCGGCGCGGCGACGCGGTCGGGGGCGGTTGCGGCGAACAACATCGTCAATGCGGCGTTTCAGGTCGGCGGCACGTTGCTGGCGGGAAGTGCGGTCGCGGGAGGCGTCCCGATCGTCGTCGTTCTGGCGATGTGCGGGGCTAGTGCGCTCGTGTTGATTCCCCTTTTGCGGAGGCTTTGATGGCAGTGAAGACGGCGGCGATCCTTGGTCTCGACACCGCCGCAGGGGCGTATCTCGCACGACTCCTCGGCGCGCGAGGCTATGTCGTGCGCGGCACCGGAGGCAAAGACCTGCTCGCGCGACTCGGGGTGGCCGACGATGTGACGCAGGCCGAGGAGGCTGCTGACGCGATCGCAGGAGCCGATGAAATCTACGACTTACGCGGCGACGTCGCGGCATCGGCGGATATGTTCGCGCTGGGCGGCACAGCGAGCGTTTTCATCGCCGCCGATCCCGGCACTGCCGTCGCCAAGCCTGACGGCCGATTCGTCGCCATCGGCTATGTCTACCCGCACGAATCACGTTTCGGCCCGGGCACCACGCCAGTCGCCCGCATCGTCGCCGCAACCGCCGCCGGGATCGACCCCGATCCCGCCGATCTCACCACCACCACCGACTGCGGCTGGACCCCCGAATACGTCGACGCGATGTGGCGCATGCTCCAGCGCCCAGCCGCTGAAGTCCTTGAGATCGCTACAGGACGCCTGTTGACCGGCGAAGACGTCGCGCGAGTCGCCGCCGCCTATTTCAAGCGCCCCGCCGCCAAAACCGCCGCCTCAGTCGCAATCGCACACGGCGATGCGGGCAACTCTGGACCGGCGTCATCGGCGCTCGGCTGGCGGGCGGTGACGTGGGGCGAGGATCTCGTCACCGTGCTTTGCGAAGGTGTCGCTGCCGGGTAGGCGACCGCCGACCCCGCTTACCCGGCGCGGGCGTACTTGTCCTCGTAGCGGACGATATCGTCCTCGCCGAGATACGGCCCGCACTGGACCTCGATCAGGTGCAGCGGCACCTTGCCGGGGTTCTCGAGGCGGTGCTGCGACCCCGCCGGGATGTACGCCGACTGGTTCTCGCCGACGATCTTCTCGATGCCGTCGATTGTGACCAGCGCAGTCCCTGACACCACGATCCAATGCTCGGACCGGTGGTAGTGCATCTGGAGCGATAGCTGGCCGCCCGGCTTGACGACGATCCGCTTGGTCTGGAAGCGCTCGCCCATGTCGGTCGTCTCGTACGTCCCCCATGGGCGATGGACGACCGGCTGAAGCGAGTGCCGCGTGCTGTTGCGCGACTTGAGTTCGTCGACGACGGCGCGGACCTCCTGCGAGCGATTGCGCGGGATCACCAGCACCGAGTCGCGGGTCGAGACGACAACGAGGTCTTCGACACCGACGATCGCGACCGCCGGGCCGTTGTCCACGCGGACGAGGCAGTTGCTTGACTCGATCGCGACGACATCGCCATCGAGCGCATTGCCCGCAGCGTCGTGCGGCGCGATGTCCCACAATGCCCCCCATGATCCGACGTCGGACCAGCCCATTTCAACGGGCACGACGGCGGCGTGGGCGGTGTGCTCCATTACCGCATAGTCGATCGAGATGTTCGGGCTGCCGAGGAACGCAGCCCGTTCGGGGCGGATAAAGACGCCGTCCGTCGTCGCTGCGGACATCGCTGCAGCGCAGGCATGGGCAACCGCGGGAGCATAGGCTGCAAGCTCATCGAGATAAGTGCGCGCACCGAACAGGAAGATGCCGCCATTCCACGCATGATGGCCCCCGTCGACGAACCGTTGCGCGGTCGCCGAGTCGGGCTTCTCGACAAAGCGCGCGACGCCGCTGACGCCAGCCAGTCCATCGAGCGGCGCACCGTGTTCGATATAGCCGTAGCCGGTCTCGGGCCCGGCGGGAGCGATGCCAAAGGTGACGAGATGCCCAGCCTTCGCGGCCGACAATCCAGTTTCGACGGCGCGACCAAATGCCGCCGTGTCGGCAATGACGTGGTCAGATGGGACCACGAGCAGCACCGCTGCCGGGTCGTGCGACAGCGCGCTGAGCGCAGCGAGTGCGATCGCTGCGGCAGTATTGCGGCCCTCCGGCTCGAGAATGATCGCGGCGGGCACGCAGCCGTGCTCGGCGAGCTGATCGGCGATGAGAAAGCGGTGCTCCTCGCCGCCGACGACGATCGGCCCGGCGTAGCCCGTCCCGCTCAGCCGTGCGACCGTTGCCTGGAGCATCGAATGGTCGGCGGCGATCGGCAGCAACTGCTTTGGATGAAGAGAGCGTGAAACCGGCCACAGCCGGGTGCCCGATCCTCCCGACAGCACGACTGGAACGATGAGTGTGGTAAGCTCGGTCACTATGGTCTCCGCAGGCTAATTCGTCAGTCCATCCCAGTCGCGATCGAAGTTTCCCTCGCGCATTGCGTCGGTCGTACCGATCAAAGGCTGACGAACGATCAACTGCGCGCCGCCGTCGCGAATCAACGGTCGATATTCGACGCCGATACTGCTGCGAACATGACGCGTGTAAAGCAGATCGAGCGGGATCGACAAATAGAAGCCCTTGTCGAAGCTGCCCTCGCCGAAACGCGCTGCCGAGATATTGGTAAACGTCGCGAAAGCACCGACGCGGACTCCCGATTCGAAGCGTCGCGACAATTCAAAGGTCGCTCCGAAATCACGTGCAAGATAGCGCCCGACCTTCACCGACGCGTCAACATGATTGCCCGGCAAGGTGTAGTACGCCGAGACGAAGCCAGTGAACGTCCGGTACTGGCGCAGATCGAACAGTTGGTCGTAACCGCGCTGGGCGACATACGCCCCTTCGATGCCGAGCGCGAAGCTCGAATTATACGGTCGCCACAGCACCTCACCGCCGACGCCGGCGAACATCTCCTCGAGCAGGCCGCCGTAGGCATGGCCGTAGAGGTTCGGGGCAATGTTGAAATTATAGTCGGCTTGGAGATGAGTGATCGCAGTTTTGCCCTTGCTCAAATACTGGGCGATGTCGGTACGGACGTGCGGTAGCGAGCTGTCAGACTGAAGTCGCAGCCGATCGAAGTTATCGGCAAGGTTGAGCGTAAACTGGCCGTCGATGCCGAGGCCGCGGCTGATCGACAGGCCGCCGTTGAACGCCGCAAAGGCGTCATAGAGCACGAATGCCTCGGGGCGCCCGAACGTCGTCTTGAGGCCAGGACGCAACGCGTAATAAAAATGCGGATAGGCCTTGCGGACATCACCCTGATATTCGGCGTTATCGAGGCCGGCTGGCGGAGGAGCGAATTCGGTCTGCTTGAGCAGCGCGTCGACCGGCTCTCCCCGCCGCGCGTTGACCGCTTCGATCAGCCCTTCGCGCGGCACTGTGACCGCCATGATTCGCAGGCCGTTCTCGACGAAGACGATTGTAAGCGAGGTGAACTTGGCTGGCAGCACCGAATAGGCTGCCCGAGCGACCCGCCCGAGGCCGGTCGCGACATTGAGGAAACGGTTCTGCGTCACGAACAATTCGGCAGAATTGCCGCTGAAGTTAGCGGCGAACAGCGTTGCGCCCTGCGTTGAAAGCGCTGCCTGGACCCGCGCTCCGTCACTGGTCAGCACCGGCGCAACCGGTGCCGGCGCGCGCGTCGGGGTGGCGGACGGCATCACCGGACTCTCCGCCGCCAGCTTCTGCGCAGGCGGCGGTGCGGAAAGAACGGTCGGGGGCGTGGGTTGGGCGTCCACGCCGATCGGCGGCGCCGGCGGATCGTACTTGGGAGCTTCGGTCTGGCGATTGAAATTCGTCGTCGCGGTGAAGGTCAGGCCGACCTTGTCGCCGCGCTCGAAGCTCGCCGCCGCGTGCAACCACGAGAACACCCGGTAATCGAGCGCGGCATTGACCGGTGCGCGATCGCGCAAGCGGTTGCCGAGCGCTTCCGATTGATAGTTATTCGGGTCATATTCGACCTTGAGCGACAGGCCGCGTATCGGTGTCGCGTATTGGATTCCGCCGAAGAGGCCCGCACGCCGGCCCTTGAAATATGTGTTGTTGAACTCGCCACCGCCGCCGCTGAAGGTAGGCCGGTTGTCGAAGCTGCTCGAGATATAAGTGAATGGATTACGGATCGGCCCTCGCGTCGCAAGATTGCCCCAGCCGATGCCGAAGCTCGCGTCGAACGGCCCGAACGATTTGTTCGCCACCAGATATTCGGAGCTGAACAGCCCGGTCCCGACAAAATCGCGCAAGCCGAAGGCGATGGCCGGACGGATGCGCCCTTCGCCGAGCAGCTTGAGCTTGAGATCGAAGCCGCGATCCTTGTAGCTCTGATTGCCGCTGAATGCGGGAACGTCCGAATAGAGCCGGTTGCGGACCGAGGTGTAGCGCAACGTTGCTTCAAGCCACGACGTCGCCTGCAACGTCACGAAGTAGCGGTCGTACGGCGCGACCTCGTTATATCCGGCGCTCAGCTGGCCATCGGGAGAAAACCGTGCGGTCGGGGTCTGGATCAGACCGACCCCGCCGAAATCATCGGTCAACGCGGGAACGGGATAAGGGTCGAACATGGCTGCTGTGGCGGGCGACACCGTTGCGATCATCGAAGCGGCGCCGCCCAACATCGCGCTGCGAAGCCGAATTCTCTTATGTCTCAACGATAACCGGCGCGGCGACGTTAAACGGGCATCGATCACAATCGCTAAAACTCCCGCCCGCTTTCCAACGCTTCGCCGAACCCATATAGCCCGGCGCACGAGCGCGCTACTATCACGTGGTGGTTTTGGCGAGCAGGTTTGTTGGGCGCGAGTGGAGCCGCTGATGGTCGAACGTTTAAATCGCCGGCATATCGTCGCCGGTGTGGGTGCCGGCTTGCTCGCGTCGTGCGCGGGTCTTCGGAAGGGGTCCGCATTCTACGGGACGATCACCGGCTATCACCCCGGTGGCGGCGACAGCGATACGCGAGCCTATGCCAATAGCCTGCCGTACGCATCGATGCTGTTCTGGATCGATGGTCATTCGCGGGATCTCGTCGTTCTTGGCTCGTTCGACCCGGATAACCGCCTGACGTGGTACACCGCTGACAAGCAATCGATCACGACATACGGTCCGTTCATCGTGGCGACCGTCGGGACCGAGGTTGACCTTGTACGGACTGATTTCGGCCCCGGCTGGGCGACGGATCCCCGAAGCCTCATCGGCATGACGCTGGACCGCACCACCGTCGTATCGCGCCGGGCGGATGCGACCGTCCACCTTCGCTCGACATTCCACGATGCCGGACTGGCACAGGTCAAAATCCTGGGCACCGCAATGCAACTTCACCGGATCGACGAGGCGGTGATTGCCAACAGCAGGACGCGCTTTATCAATAGCTATTGGATCGATGCCGACGGTGCCTGCTTCAAGAGCCGGCAGGAGGCCCTGCCAACCGTCCAGTCAGTCAACATCGAAATCCTGAAATACCCTGCGCAGACGTAGCGCAGGTACAGAGAAGCCGCGGCACCGATTGGTGCCGCGGCTTCGGAAGCTCTAGAGATTAACGGGTGCTCGTAGCCGTCGTGGTCGTAGCGGTCGATACAGGCGTGGTCGTTACCGGGGGCACGACCGGGGTGCTGGTGTCGGCGAGGCCGTCATTGCCACCGGTCGCGGCGACTGCGGCAACCGCGACGAGAATGCCACCGACGAGGATGCCGCCGTACAGGTTGCGCTGCGAGTGATCCGAAGCGACCTCAGCACCAGCAGCGGTGCCGGTCTGAGCGAAAGCACCAGCAGTCTGCACCAGCAGGAGCGAACCAACTGCAGCCTTTAACAATAAGTTCATCATTCTCTCCATATCCGATGCCGACAAAGCGTGATTGCGCTTCTAGCCTATTGAAACACGCGCTCAAGCACAAAGTTCATCGCTTTGGTGCGCCTTGAAATTCTTTTGCTACCTGTGGCCTCGACGAAACAGCCTGTCCCTGCGAAAGCGGCCGCCGGTCGATATCAATCGTCGGTTGGCGGGGGCTTTCGTGAAGTTACGTGTCGGTTTGATTGCTACCGCGCTCGCGACCGCTCTGTATCCGGCAGCGGCTAGCGCGGGGCCGTTCGCCGATGCGGGCGATGTCCAGCTGCGACAAGATGTCGATCTGCTCAAGGCGGCAGGCATCATCCGGGGCCCCGTCGATTCATGGCCGTTGCCATGGGTTCAGATCGACGGCGGCCTCGATGCCGCGCGGGACGGGCGCACGCTCGATCCCTATCTTGCCGCCGCGGTCGCGCGGCTCGAGCGGCTCAGCGATCTCGCCGCCCAACGCACATCGGTGGATGCGCGGATCGACGTGACGAGCGGCACAGAAATTCATCGCGCTTTCGGTGATGCTGCCCGCGGCAACGTCGACGCCGCGGTTCGCGGTGAACTGAACTTCGGAGCGCTCAGCATCGATGCCGGCATTGGCGCGCGGTCCGCGCGCTCGGGGCAGCGATATAATTTCGAGCCGAACCAGGTTGCAGTGACGGTCGGCAACGTCGCAATCTATGGTGGTTATACGCCGGTCTGGTTCGGCCCCGGACACGACGGAGCACTTTTATATTCGAATGACGCGCGTCCGTTTCCGAAAATCGGCATCAAGAAGTTGATGCCGAGCGCGTTCGACGCGCCAATCCTTCGCTGGTTCGGCCCATTCCGATTCGATTTCTTCGTCGGCGTACTCGACGGCAAACGAGACTTTCGCAACAGCGTCAACATCGGCACGCGCGTCAGCTTCCAACCGGCGAAGGGCGTCGAGGTCGGGCTCAATCGAGCCCAGCAGCTGTGTGGCGAGGGGCGGCCATGCGGATTTCACCAGATCGCCAACTCGTTCATCGGTGCGGGCAGCGACGGGAATAGCCGAAGCGATTATATCCGTCAGCCGGGCAATCAACTTGCCGGTTTTGACATCAGCTACACCCGCCGGTTCGGCGCCATCGCCGGAAAGATCTACGTCGAGACTGAAGCCGAAAACTTCAACAACGTCGTCCTCAAGCAGTTCGGTCGCCAGATCGGGACGACATGGTCCGGACCGTGGGGTCATCGCGGCGCGAATTGGCAGGCGAGCGTCGAATATGCCGACACGCTTGCCGCGCAAATCCTGAGCGGTACGCCGCTCCAGCCGGGCGGGACAACGTATCCGGGATCATTCTACAATAATACGCTCTACCTCGACGGCTTTACTTATAAGGGCCGCCCGATCGGCTACTGGACCGACGGCGATAGCCGCAATCTCGTCGCGTCACTGTCGGTCACCGATCGGCGAAATCGGCGCTGGTACGGATCGGTCAACGTCGTCCACCTCAATATCACCGGAATTTCGGGGGTCTCGACCGGGCCGTATGGGCTGTACTCGGGCACCGTCGGCAACCGCATCTCGCCGGATTCGGAGAAGTTCGCGATCGGGACGGCGGGCGTCGAATGGCCGACCCGCTTCGGCGATGTCAGGGTCGAAACACGCTACCAGACCGATTCGCCGGGGACCCCGGGGCGGCGGGCAGGGCGGGCGCAGGTCGAAGTCGGCCTACGCGAGCGATTCTGAGACGTTCGAGATCGATTGCGCGAGCAGGCTCTCAGACCCCGCGCGCGCCGCTCACACCCGCGCCGACATGGAGCGCGGTCTGCACCCCGTCCTCGATTCGAAACACCGTCCCCTGCGGCGCATCATCAGCAAGCATTACGCCCTCGAAAGCGGTTCCGCCGGCCAGCAGCCCGCGCAATACCCTCAGCGTGATGCCGTGGCTGATGACCAGCGCGACCCGCGCCGGAGCGAGTTCGCCGAGCCAGTCCTTCAGCCGCGTCGCAATTGCGGGATAATACTCGCCGCCCGGTGGTTCAACGTTGAACGCCCTGACGTCGGGGCAGACGATCGGGCCTTGCTCGGCGATGATGTCGGCGTAACGGCGGCCTTCCCAGCGGCCGACGTCGATCTCGAGCAGGCGCGGGTCGGAGCGGATACCGAAGAAGTCGCGGCCGAGATGCTCGGCGACGATCGCGACGGTCTGGAGCGTGCGGCCTGCGGGTGAGGCCCAGATATCGATGTCGGCGCCCGGGCCGAAGTGGCTGGCGAGCGCGGCGCCCATTGCCTCGGCCTGGGCGATGCCGGCGCGGGTCAGCGGCGTGTGCGCCATGTGACCCTGCATGCGGGCGCCTGCATTATAGACGGTCTCGGCGTGGCGGGCGAGGTACAGCAGCATGGTTGATGCTCTAGCCAAAGCGCGCGCGGCGGGCTAGCGGCATCGGCCATGGGTAAGATCTACGAAAGCACCGCGACCGCGCTCGATGGGCTGCTGTTCGACGGAATGACCATCGTCGCAGGCGGCTTCGGCTTGTGCGGTATCCCCGAGAAACTGATCGAGGCGATCCGCGTCAGCGGGGTCAAGGACCTCACCATCGTCTCGAACAACGCCGGCGTCGACGGCTTTGGCCTCGGGGTGCTGCTCCATTCGCGGCAGGTGAAGAAGATGATCTCGTCGTACGTCGGTGAGAATAAGGAGTTCGAGCGGCAATATCTCGCTGGCGAGCTCGAGCTCGAATTCAGCCCGCAGGGGACGCTTGCCGAACGCATTCGTGCGGGAGGGGCGGGGATCCCGGGATTCTACACCAGGACCGGGGTCGGCACGAAGATCGCCGAGGGTAAGGAACACAAGGATTTCGCCGGGGAGACGTACATCCTCGAAACCGGCATCGTCGCCGACCTCGCGATTGTCCATGCGTGGCGCAGTGATCCCTACGGCAATCTCGTCTACCGCAAGACCGCGCGCAACTTTAACCCGAATGCCGCGACCGCAGGGCGCGTGACGGTTGCCGAGGTCGAGGAGCTTGTCGACGCGGGCAGCCTCGACCCCGACGGCATCCACACACCATCGGTCTATGTCCAGCGCGTCGTTCTCGGGCATGATTTCGAGAAGCGGATCGAGCAGCGAACCGTGCGCCAAAGGGAGCCGGTCTGATGGCGTGGACGCGGGATGAGATGGCGGCGCGAGCCGCGAGGGAATTGCAGGACGGCTTTTACGTCAATCTCGGCATCGGCATGCCGACGCTGGTGGCGAACCATATCGAGCCGGGAATCGACATCACCCTCCAGTCGGAAAACGGCATGCTGGGGATGGGGCCGTTTCCGATCTCGGGCGAGGAAGACGCCGATCTCATCAACGCCGGCAAGCAGACGATCACCGAGCTGCGGCGGACGAGCTATTTCAGCTCGGCCGATTCGTTCGCGATGATTCGCGGCGGGCACATGGACCTGTCGATTCTTGGCGCGATGGAAGTCGCGGCCAACGGCGACCTCGCCAACTGGATGATTCCGGGCAAGATGGTCAAGGGAATGGGCGGGGCGATGGATCTCGTCGCCGGGGCGCGGCGGATCGTCGTGATGATGGAGCACAACGACAAGACCGGCGGCTTCAAGTTCTGCGAGGCGTGCACCCTGCCGCTGACGGGGTCGAACGTCGTCGACGTGCTGATCACCGACCTCGCGGTGTTCGAGCGTGCCGACCGCAAGGGCGCGCCATTCCGGCTGGTCGAATGTGCGGCCGGGGTGACCGCCGACGAGGTCCGCGCGCGGACGGGGGCGCATTTCATTGCTTGATTCGACCGGCGCGTCCTCCGCGGTCGCGCCGAATGCGCTCGACGCGTTCTGGATGCCGTTTACATCGAACAAGGCGTTCAAGGCGCAGCCGCGACTGCTCGCGCGTGCCGAGGGCATGTATTACTGGACCGATCGTGGCGAGCGGTTGCTCGACGGGACCGCTGGGCTGTGGTGCGTCAACGCCGGGCATGGGCGCGCCGAGATCACCGCGGCGATTCGCGAGCAGGCCGGGGTGATGGACTTCGCGCCGGTGTTCCAGCTCGGCCACCCGCTGGCGTTCACCGCCGCGTCGAAGCTCGCGCTGATGTTCCCGGCGAAGCTCGACCATGTCTTCTTCTGCAATTCGGGGTCGGAAGCGGTCGATACCGCGCTCAAGATCGCGCTCGCGTACCAGCGGTCGATCGGGCAGGGCACGCGGACCCGGCTGATCGGGCGCGAACGCGGCTATCACGGCGTCGGCTTCGGCGGCATTTCGGTCGGCGGGATCGTCAACAACCGCCGCGTATTCGGCTCGCTCGGTGGGGTCGATCATCTTCGCCACACGCATATTCCGGAGAACGCGTTCAGCATCGGCCAGCCGCCGCACGGTGCCGATCTTGCCGACGACCTCGAACGGATGCTCGGGCTCCACGGCGCGGAGACGATTGCTGCGGTCATCGTCGAGCCGCTCGCCGGATCGACCGGGGTGCTGGTGCCGCCCGCCGGCTACCTCGAACGCCTGCGCGCAATTGCGACGAAGCATGGCATCCTGCTGATCTTCGACGAAGTTATTACCGCGTTCGGCCGCCTCGGCGCAGCGACGGCGGCGGATTACTTCGGTGTCACCCCGGACCTGATCGCCTGCGCCAAGGGGCTGACCAATGCGACGGTGCCGATGGGAGCGGTGGTCGCTGCCGAATTCATCCACCGCGCGCTCGTCGAAGATGGCCCGGCAGGGATCGAACTGTTCCACGGCTACACCTATTCGGCGCATCCGCTCGCCTGCGCCGCCGCCATCGCGACGCTCGACCTGTATGTTAGCGACGATCTGTTCGCGCGCGCCGCAGGGCTTGCGCCGTATTTTGCTGCCGCGGTGCACGCCCTGCGCGACAAGCCCCATGTCATCGACATCCGCAGCCTAGGCCTCGTCGCTGGGATCGAATTGCGCCCGCGCGACGGCGCACCGGGAGCGCGGGCGATGGAGCTGTTCCACCGCGCCTTCGATTCGGGGCTGCTGGTGCGCGTCACCGGCGATATCATCGCGTTGTCGCCGCCGCTGATCGCCAGCGAGGAGCAGATCGACGAGATGTTCAGCCGAATCGGGGGTCTGCTCGACGCGCTCGACTGATTACGCCCGTCGGCGGATCACTCCGAACAGCGCTTGTCCACGCTTCTCGACCATGCGGTCGCGACGTTGCCGCAGGCTTTGACACCGTCGCTATCGGCGCTCTTGATCCACGCCTTGATCCTGCCGTTCGGGATCGTATCGACGCGGTTGTTGCGGATGACGCATTCACGGCAACTGTACATCGCGATGCCGTGCCACTCCTTGATCGCGATCGTATTATTCTCGACGCGGACCCGGTCGAACCCGCCGTCGTCGACGCCGCCGCGGATGTGGTTGAACATCGTGATGCCCTGGGTATCGCCGCTGGCCTTGTTGTTGGTGATCGTGATGTCGGCCACCGGGGGCGACGTCGGGCGCGACCATAATTGGATGCAGTCCGGGTGCGCGCCGGGGGTCGGCAGGGTATCGCGGCACTCGTTGTGATCGATCAAAACGCGGCGTGACTCGGCGATGTCGATGCCGTCGGACCCTGAATCGGTGATGGTGTTGTTCGTGATCCGGGCGTCACTGACCTTGCCGATGATGATCCCGTTGCGGGTGAAATGGCGGAATGTCGCTCCGTCAATCGTAACATGATCGCTAGTCCCGGCGCTCCAGCCGGTGTGGGTCGTATCCTTTCCATCGAATGTGCCGCCGTGCCAGACGACCCCGGAAACGTCGTTGAATGCGACCTGCGCAAGCCGGGCCGCACTCGCTTCGATCGTCAGCGGCGGCGCCCAAACATGCTTGTCGATCCGCATCGGCGCGTAGTCGCCGGGGGCGAGCGTGATCGTGTCGCCGCCCTTGGCGGCGTCGATCACGGCTTTTGCAGTCTCGGGAGTCGCCGTCGTCGTCGCCGCATGACCGCCGCATGCCGACAGCGCGATTGCGGCCGCCGCGAGCGCGGGCCGCAGGAAATCGAACGGCTTTGGTATGGACAGCGTAAGCAATGACATGATTGGCTCCGTGGCCGGACGGGCAGGACACCGGCAAGACATCCTAGCAGCGCCGGCCCTGCGGTGTAACCTCGACGACGAGCGCCGCCGCGATGGTGACTTTCCCGCTACCCGATACCGCGCCAACCGCTATAGTCGCGCGCACTGACGGGGCGGACTGCAATCACAAGGGCATTTGAATGAAGGCGACGGTTGAACGCGCGACACTGCTAAAATGCCTCGCGCACGTCCAATCGGTGGTCGAGCGGCGCAACACGATTCCGATCCTGTCGAATGTGCTGATCGAAGCCAAGGACGACGGGTTGCGCCTGATGGCGACCGACCTCGATCTCCAGGTCGTCGAGACGATCGCCGCGCATGTCGCCTCGCCGGGGGCGACGACGGTCAGCGCGCACACGCTGTTCGACATCGCGCGCAAGCTGCCCGAAGGCGCGCAGGTCGAACTGACCGTTGTCGGCGACAAGATGACGGTCACCGCCGACCGCTATCGCTCGAACCTCGCGACGCTGCCGCGCGACGACTTCCCGGTGATCGCCGAAACCGACCTGCCGACGGTGTTCACATTGCCCGCCGAGACATTGCGGACGATCATCGACGGCACGCGCTTCGCGATCTCGACCGAGGAAACGCGCTATTATCTCAACGGCATCTTCCTCCACGTCATCGACGGCGCCGAGCCCAAGCTGCGCGCAGTCGCGACCGACGGCCACCGCCTCGCGCGGATCGAGTTCGATATGCCCGAAGGCGCAAAGGGGATGCCCGACGTCATCGTCCCGCGGAAGTGCGTTGCCGAAATCCGCAAGCTGCTCGACGAGGTCGACGGCGAGGTCGAGGTGTCGTTGTCGGCGTCGAAGATCCGCTTCAAGCTGGCGGGCGCGGTGCTGACTTCGAAACTGATCGACGGCACCTTCCCCGATTACAGCCGCGTCATTCCGACCGCAAACGACCGGCTGCTGCGGATCGATCGCAAAAGCTTGTCGCAGGGCGTCGACCGTGTCGCCGCGATCGCGACGACCGAGAAGACCCGCGCGGTGAAGATCGCGCTCGGCCACGACAAGGTCACGCTGTCGGTCACCAGTCCCGAGAACGGCACCGCATCGGAGGAAATTCCCGCCGACTACAGCGCGCCCGAATTCGAGGTCGGCTTCAACTACCGTTACCTCCTCGACATTCTCGACCAGGTCGACAGCGATCTTGTCGAAGTCCACCTCGCCGACGCCGCCGCGCCGACGCTGATCCGGGTCAATGACGCCAGCGAGGCGCTGTACGTCCTAATGCCGATGCGGGTTTGATTCCGCGCACGGTTGCGCGGCGATGACGTTCGACGACATCGCCGCGATCGCGCTGCCGCTTCCCGGCGTCGCGCTCGGCACATCGTACGGCACCCCGGCGCTCAAGGTCGCGGGCAAGCTGCTCGCGCGGCTGCGCGAGGACGGCGATATGGTGCTCAAGGTCGAAGACGGCGTGCGCGACGCGCTAATCGAGACCCAGTCCGACGTGTTCCACACGACGCCGCACTATGATGGGTATCCGGTCCTGCTCGTCCGGCTGGCCGAGGCCGATCCCGAACAGATCGCCGGGCTGGTCGAACGCGCGTGGGGCGGGTTGGCGAGCGCGAAGCTGCGGCGGTCGCGGGCGACGAGTGCGGACACTGGGATAGGCTGACGGAGGCGATCGATGCTTGCGCACTCGTCCGACGCAACGATGACGGTCGACCAGTTCCTCAACGCCTATGAGGGCGTCGGCGGTCGTTACGAATTGGTCGACGGGCACGTTCGTTCGGTAACTGGCTTATCGGCGGCCCATGCGATCGTGTCGGGCAACATTCTGATATTGCTTATGCAGCTGTTTCGCGGGACGCCTCATCGAACATTTAACTTCGGTGTCGGCTTGTGGCTGAGCGACACTACGCTGCGCTATCCAGACGTCACGGTGTATGGCGACCCGCGCGATCTTGAGCTCGATCCTGATGTGACGCAGTCATTCCGCTATCCCAGTATTGTGCTGGAGGTTCTTTCACCGGAGATCGTGGTCGAGGATCGCGCCGTAAAAATACTCGAATACAAGTCGATCGCGACCGTCGAGGCGATCGTGCTGGTCGATCCGGTGGCCAAGACGATCGAGGTGCACGAGCGGCTCGATGGCGAAAACTGGCTGCACCGGCTCCCCGCCGCCGGGATCGATCTCATTCTCAAAAAGCCGCAGCTGACTCTCGCGCATGCTGACATCTTTGATCTAAGCTGAACCTCATCCGCGACGTTCGCCCGCGTTGACCGGTGCAGCGGGCTCCCGTGTAAAGCGGCGATGACGACGCTCATTCCGGTCCTCGGAGACCAGCTTAGCCACGGCCTCGTATCGGTTCGTGACGGCCCAGCTGAGGCGGTCGTGCTGATGGTCGAGGTCGCCGACGAGGCGGCGTACGTTCGCCACCACAAGAAGAAGATCGCGCTGATCCTGTCGGCGATGCGGCACTTTGCCGACGAGTTGCGCGCAGCCGGCTGGACGGTCGACTATGTGAAGCTCGACGACGATGGCAACACCGGCAGCTTCACCGGCGAGGTTGGGCGGGCGATCGAGCGGCACCACGCAACCAGCATCCGCATCGTCGAATCGGGCGAATGGCGGGTCGCGGCGATGATCGACGGCTGGGCGGCGCGCTTCGGCGTGCCGGTCGAGGTCCTGCCTGATGACCGCTTCCTGTGCAGCCGCGCCGACTTCGCCGAATGGGCCGCAGCGCGCAAGCGGTTGATCATGGAAGATTTCTACCGCGAGATGCGCAAGCGGACGGGGCTGCTGATGGCGTTCGGCAAGCCAATCGGCACGCGCTGGAACTTCGACGCCGACAATCGCAAGGTGCCGCCGCGCGGGCTCAACTACCCGGCCCCGCCCGAGTTCGAACCCGATGCGATCACGCGCGAGGTGCTCGACCTCGTCGGGCGGCGCTTCGGCGATCACTTCGGCGATCTCGACCCCTTCGGCTTCGCCGTCACCCGCGCGCAGGCGCTCGTCGCGCTCGACCATTTCATTACCGTCGCGCTGCCCCGCTTCGGTGATTATCAGGATGCGATCGTCGAGGGGCAGGCGTTTCTCTACCACGCCATCCTATCGCCTTACCTCAACTGCGGACTGCTGACCGCGCACGAAGTCGCCCATGCCGCCGCCGATGCCTTCGCGCGTGGCGACGCGCCGCTCAACGCGGTGGAGGGCTTCGTCCGCCAGGTCATCGGCTGGCGCGAATATGTCCGCGGCATCTACTGGCACGCCGGCCCGGAGTATAAAGACTCCAACGCCCTCGGTGCGACCCGCGACCTTCCCGAATTCTACTGGACCGGCGACACCGACCTGCGCTGCATCGCTCAATCGGTCGCACAGGTCCGCGCGCACGCCTACAACCACCACATCCAGCGGCTGATGGTTCTCGGCAATTTCGCGATGCTGATCGGGGTCGAGCCGGCGCAGATCGAGGACTGGTTCCTCGTCGTTTATGCCGATGCGTACGAATGGGTCGAGCTGCCTAACGTCCACGGCATGAGCCAGTTTGCCGACGGCGGCTTGCTCGGGTCTAAGCCTTACGCCGGCGGCGGCGCGTACATCGACCGGATGAGCGACCATTGCGGACGGTGCCGCTACGACGTCAAGCAGAAGACCGGCCCCGACGCCTGCCCGTTCAACGCACTCTACTGGGATTTCCTCGCGCGCCACCGCGAGCTGCTTAAAGGCAATTCGCGGCTGTGGCGGATGTACGACGGCTGGGACCGGCTCGGCCCTGAGCGGCAGGCGGCGACCCGCGCGAGCGCGGCAGCGTTCATGGCGACGCTCCCGCCGGCGGCGCGGGGATGGGCGGTGGCGGAGTGACTTGCTAGGGTCGCGGCCCTAGGTCTTTGGCAATGTCGACGATCGCCCGCCTGACGCTGACCGACTTTCGCTCGCATGTGGCGGCGGACATTGCGCTCAAACCCCGCGCGATCGTCATCACCGGCGACAATGGGCAGGGCAAGACCAATCTGCTCGACGCGGTTTCATTGCTGTCGCCTGGGCGCGGCCTTCGCGGCGTCGCGTTATCGGACGCCGCGCGCTCCGACGGCCCGGGCGGTTGGACCATTGCCGCCGAAGTCGCGGCACCCGGCGGCGCGGTCCAGATCGGCACGGGCACCGATGCCGCTGCTCCTGACCGGCGAGTGGTGCGGATCAACGGCGCGGCGGCGCCGATTGCGCGGCTGGGCGAGTGGCTCGGCGTGCTGTGGCTGACCCCGGCGATGGATCGGCTGTTCGTCGATACCGCGAGCGCGCGCCGCCGTTTTCTCGACCGCCTCGTCCTCGCGCTCGAACCGGGCCACGGCGGCGAGGTCACGCGCTACGACGCGGCGATGCGCGCCCGGACCCGATTGCTGACCGGCGAACTCTCCGCCGACCCGGTGTGGCTCGCGGGGCTCGAGCGGGCGATGGCCGAGCATGGTGCAGCGGTCGCCCGCGCCCGCGAGGCGACAGTCGCCGCGCTCGGTGACGCGCTCGCTGTCGCCCCTGGGGACTTTCCCCGCGCGACCGTGACCCTCGACATGCAAGCGAGCCCCGATCTCGCCGCCACGCTCGCGCGCAACCGCGCCGTCGATGCCGCCGCCGGGCGCGCAACCGCCGGGCCGCACCGCGCCGACCTGATCGTGACCAACGCCGCCAAGGCGCAGCCCGCCGCGCGCAGTTCGACCGGCGAGCAGAAGGCACTCCTCCTCGGCCTCGTCCTCGCCCATGCCGGGCTTGTTGCGAGCCGGACCGGACGCCCGCCGATCCTCCTCCTCGACGAGGTTGCCGCGCACTTGGATCCCGCGCGCCGCGGCGCATTGTTCGACCGGCTCGCGGCGGGCGGCGGGCAGGTCTGGCTGACCGGCACCGAGGCGGAATTGTTCGCCGGGCTGGACGCCCAGCGCCTCGTCATCGCGCACGGGATCGTCGCTCAGTAGGCCTGTGCTTTGGCCTCGCGTACGCGCGCGGGAGTCCCTATATGGATGTGACAGTTCCGCGCGGTTCTCGCAGCGTTAAGGGTTCACATTTGTCCGACGAAACCAACATGGCCGAGGCCGATTACGGCGCGGATTCGATCCAGGTCCTCCGCGGTCTCGACGCAGTCCGCAAGCGACCCGGCATGTACATCGGCGATACCGACGACGGCTCGGGCCTCCACCATATGGTCTTCGAAGTCAGCGACAATGCGATCGACGAAGCCCTCGCCGGCTATTGCGACCGGATCGACATTCGCCTCAACGCCGACGGCAGCGTCACCGTCGCCGACAACGGCCGTGGCATCCCGACCGGCATCCACTCCGAAGAAGGCGTCAGCGCCGCCGAACTCGTGATGACCCAGCTCCACGCGGGCGGCAAGTTCAACAATTCGGACGAGAACGCGTACAAGGTTTCGGGCGGCCTTCACGGCGTCGGCGTCAGCGTCGTCAATGCCTTGTCCGAATATCTCATCCTCCGCATCTGGCGCGAGGGCCACGAGCACAGCATGACGTTCAAGAACGGCGACCCGCAGGCGCCGCTCGCAATCGTCGGGCCGCAAGGCGACCGCCGCGGCACCGAGGTGACCTTCCTGCCGTCGCCCGTCACCTTCAAGATCGTCGAGTTCGACTTCGCCAAGCTAGAGCACCGCTTCCGCGAACTCGCCTTCCTCAACTCGGGCGTCCGGCTGTTCCTGACCGACGCGCGCCACGCCGAACACGTCACCACCGAGCTGTATTACGAGGGTGGGATCGCCGCGTTCGTCGCCTATCTCGACAAGTCGAAGACCTCGCTGATCCCCGCGCCGGTCGCGATTCACGGCGAGCGCGACGACATTTCGATTGACGTCGCGCTCGAATGGAACGACTCGTATTACGAGCAGGTCCTTTGCTTCACCAACAACATCCCGCAGCGTGATGGCGGTACCCATCTCGCGGCGTTCCGCGCGGCGCTGACCCGCACCCTCAACACGTACGCCGAGAAGTCGGGCGTGTTGAAGAAGGAGAAGGTGACGCTGACCGGCGACGACATGCGCGAAGGGCTGACCGCGATCATCTCGGTCAAGCTGCCCGACCCCAAGTTCAGCAGCCAGACTAAGGACAAGCTCGTCAGCTCCGAAGTCCGCCAGCCGCTCGAAGCGCTGATCGCCGACAAGCTTGCCGAGTGGCTCGAGGAAAACCCCAACCACGCCAAGACGATCATCTCGAAGATCATCGACGCCGCCGCCGCGCGCGAAGCCGCGAAGAAGGCGCGCGACTTGACTCGGCGCAAGGGCGCGCTCGACATCGCCTCACTGCCCGGCAAGCTCGCCGACTGCCAGGAGCGCGACCCCGCCAAGTCCGAGCTGTTCCTCGTCGAGGGTGACTCGGCGGGCGGCTCGGCGAAGCAGGGGCGCAACCGTGCGTATCAGGCGATTCTGCCGTTGCGCGGCAAGATCCTCAACGTCGAGCGCGCGCGCTTCGACCGGATGCTGTCGAGCCGCGAGATCGGGACGATGATCCAGGCGCTCGGCTGCGGCATCGGCCGCGATGAGTTCAAGATCGAGAAACTGCGCTATCACAAGGTCGTCATCATGACCGACGCCGACGTCGACGGCGCGCATATCCGGACGCTGCTGCTGACGTTCTTCTACCGCCAGATGCCCGAGCTGATCCATGGCGGTTATCTCTACATCGCCCAGCCGCCGCTCTATAAGGTCAGCCGCGGCCGGTCGGAGGTCTATCTCAAGGACAATCCCGCGCTCGACGACTATCTCGTCGACAGCGGCCTCAACGGACTGCTCCTCGAAACATCGAGCGGCGAACGGCGCGGCGGTGACGACCTGCGCGCGCTGACCGAACACGCGCGCCGCCTCAAGACGTTGATGACCTATGTCCCGCAGCGCTACGACCCGCGCGTTATCGAGGCCTTGGCGTTGACCGGCGGCCTCGCTCCCGATCTCGACCGCGCCGGGCTCGCCGCCGCCGCATCGCGGACCGCGGCATGGCTCGACCTGACCGACGACGTCCAGGGCTGGGTTGCCGAACCCGCAGTCGACGGCGGTTATCATCTCAGCCGGGCGCTCCGCGGCGTCACCGACCATTATATCGTCGATCCCGCGCTGCTCGCCTCGGCGGAGGCGCGCAAGCTCCACGCCCTGGGGTCGGAGGAGGCGGCAACCTACGCCGCCCCGGCAAAGCTCGGCGAGCGTATCGTCCGCCGCCCGTCCGAATTGCTCGACGCGGTCCTCGACGCCGGGCGCAAGGGGCTGAGCATTCAGCGCTACAAGGGGCTCGGCGAGATGAACGCTGAACAGCTGTGGGAAACGACGCTCGACCCGCAGGCGCGCGCACTGTTGCGTGTCACCGCCGACGACCTCGAAGGGGCAAATCTGACCTTCGAAACGCTCATGGGGGAGGTCGTCGAACCGCGTCGCGCCTTCATCCAGGACAACGCCCTGTCGGTGGCAAACCTCGACGTTTGATAGAGCCATTCAAATGGCTCTTCGAAAACTGTCGGGATTCTTTACACCACCGAAACGGATAGCGGGACACGTCGTTACGCAATCGTACTAAATCAACACGTTACGTTATCGTAACGTGTTGGCACGGTCCTTGCTCATATTCTCCGGGAGAGCACCAAAGATCAGTTCCCGGAGAATTTTGATGAACCGCACCACCGCCGCCTCACTTGCCGCGCTCGCTGCAGCGCTCGCGATCACGACGCCGGCCTCGGCCGCGCTGACGATCTTCGCCGCGTCCGATGCGACGACGAACAGCATCGGCTACACCAACCAGGACACCTACACCGACACCAGCAATGCCGCGACGACGGTGTCACACTCCGCTGTAGCTCCGGCTACGATCCACGGCACCTATACCGCTGCACAGGTCGGCAAGACGATCACCGTCAAGGCGGTGACTGTTGTCCATCCTGCGGTGACGACGAATAACCCCGACGGCACGACGACGACGTCGGCCTACACCTCGACGACGACTGCGGGCTATTCCTACAAGGTTACCGCCGCGGGTACGGCCGGCACCGGGACCGCAACCAAGACTGTTCCGGCGTATGTCGCGACCACGGCGGGGGCGTCCGTCGTTCATAAGCTAAGCGGAAACGCCGGTGTGCTTTCGAACATCTCGAACGTTTCGACCGGAACCTATGCCGGGTCGACCCTCACGAACTTCAGCTTCTTGAACAACGCGCTGGCGAGTTCGGTTAACAGCAAGGCCTCTTACTTCACGCTGACCGCGACGTCGTCGACCCAGGCGACCTCAACCACGATCCCCGGCTTCGGCACGTTCCTGACCCAGCCGCTCCTGACAGGAACATTCCAGTTCCTGTCGGCAACCGCCTTCAACATCGGCAACTATCATGTCAGCGTCGGTGACGTTTTCCTGAGCGGTAGCTTCAGCGGTGCCGGCATCGGTGCGTTGCTCAACGGGTCGACGGCGAGCATCCTCGCATCGTCGGCTGCGGGGAACAGCGTGACCTTCAACGACAGCGCGTTCCTCAACTTCACCAATGTCGTGCACACCGATGCCACGTTCAACATGAATGCAATCGGGGGCGGGGTCGGCGTTTCGAACTCGAAGAGCTCGCTCAAGAGCTTCACGTCGTCGGGGTCGACCCAGTTCGCTTCAGACCCGACGCCGCTCGTCGCGCTCGTACCTGAGCCCGCCATGTGGGGTCTCCTCGTCGTTGGCTTCGGCATGGTCGGTTTCCAGACCCGCCGCCGTCACCGCGCGACGAGCGTGACGGCGTAAATAGCCTTCAACCGCGCCGCATGGCGCGGGTTCTTCGAGAAAACGCGCACTCCGGTGCGCGTTTTTTTTGTGGTTTGTGGCTTGGCTGGCGCCCTTGGCTGGGGATGGCACGGCCGATGCAAGCTCGAATTCGCGCAGACGAGCGTCGGAGCGAATGATTATAGTTCGGGCTGCAATACACCCTCTCTGTGCAACTTTCATCCAAACGGTTCATCCGTGTGCGATGCGCCGATAAGTTGGGGAGTGCCCGATCGCCCACGGCAGCCGCCCTCAGTTCGCGGAATCCTTGCGGTCAAAAAACGCTGTCCTACAGGACCATTGACCCCCTAGCGTCATCGGATGAACCGATTCGCCCCACAGCACGACGCCACCACGCTCGCGGCTGAAAGGCCCGACCCTGCTTGCGAAGGAGCAATCCAATCGAGCCCTTCTTCCCGATCATCGATATCCGGTACTGATCCGCGCTCGTCGCCCAATGGATATTGTCTGTGATGCCGACATTGCGTGCACGTCACGATGGCTGGACCGAAGCTCGGCAAGCAGTTTTTCTCGCTGCACTCAACAATGGCGCGGGTATTGCCACCGCGGCGACCGCCGCCGGTATGTCGCGCGAGAGCGCTTCGCGCCTGCGCCGCAATCCGCGCGCCGCAGATTTTGCGGCACGCTGGGCCGAAATCGACTCGACGAGCACGGCAGGTCGTGACCTGACGGCGCTGCTGAACGACGAGAATTATGGGTCCGCGCGGACCGTCGGCAACAGCCGGCTGGAAATTCGCTCCACCGAACCCCGCTTTGACAGCTGGCTCGTCCGGCGACTTAACTCGATGCAGAAAACGACGTCCAAAAGTGTGAACTTCGTGTGACCTTTCACCGATGCCACGTGAGCGCCACCGAGCGAGACGGGCCGTGGAGGGTGGCTATACCACCCTCCGCGCGCGCCGGATCAGACCTGCGGTGCGGGCTCGCCGAAGCCGCCGCGACGACCGGTCTTAGGGATCGCCGACAGCCCGGCACCGAGCGCCACCGGGGTCGTCGAGCGAATGTCGTTGCGGTCGACCCGCTCACCCGCCAGCACGCGCTTGATCTCGTCACCCGACAGCGTCTCGAGCTCGATCAATGCTCCGGCCAGCGCGTGAAGTTGGTCGATGTTATCGCTCAGCACCTGCTTCGCGCGCTCATAGCCGTGCGTGACGATCGACTTGACCTCGGAATCGATCATCCTTGCGGTCTCCTCGGACACATTCTGGGTCCGGGTGACGCTGTGCCCAAGGAACACTTCCTCCTGGTTGTCGCCGTACTTGAGCGGCCCGAGCTTGTCGGACATGCCCCACTGGGTGACCATGTTCTTGGCGAGGTCGGTCGCATAGCTGATATCTGACGACGCGCCGCTCGACACCTTATCGTGGCCGAAGATCAGTTCTTCGGCGACGCGCCCGCCCATCGACACCGACAGGTTGGCGTACATCTTGTCGCGATGGTACGAATAGCTGTCGCGCTCGGGCAGCCGCATGACCATGCCGAGGGCACGGCCGCGCGGGATGATCGTCGCCTTGTGAATCGGGTCCGACGCGGCCTCGTGACACGACACGACCGCGTGGCCAGCCTCGTGATACGCCGTCATCTTCTTTTCTTCGTCAGTCATGACCATCGACCGGCGCTCGGCACCCATCATGACCTTGTCCTTGGCATCCTCGAACTCCTGCATCGCGACGAGCCGCTTGCCCCGACGGGCTGCCAGCAGCGCCGCCTCGTTGACGAGGTTGGCGAGATCGGCACCCGAAAAACCCGGGGTGCCGCGCGCGATGACCCGGCCGTTGACGTCGGGGGCGAGCGGGACCTTCTTCATGTGGACCGCGAGGATCTTCTCGCGCCCCTCGATGTCGGGACGACCCACGATGACCTGGCGGTCGAAACGGCCCGGACGCAGCAGCGCGGGGTCGAGGACGTCGGGGCGGTTGGTCGCCGCGACGATGATGATCCCTTCGTTGCCGTCGAAGCCGTCCATCTCGACGAGGAGCTGGTTGAGCGTCTGCTCGCGCTCGTCGTTACCACCGCCCAGACCCGCGCCACGGCTACGGCCGACGGCATCGATCTCGTCGATGAAGATGATGCACGGTGCCGACTTCTTGCCTTGCTCGAACATGTCGCGAACGCGGCTCGCGCCGACGCCGACGAACATTTCGACGAAGTCCGACCCAGAGATGTTGAAGAACGGAACGTTGGCTTCGCCGGCAATCGCGCGGGCAAGCAGCGTCTTGCCGGTACCCGGGGGGCCGACGAGCAATGCGCCCTTTGGGATCTTGCCGCCGAGGCGGTTGAACTTCGACGGGTCCTTGAGGAACTCGACGATCTCCTGGAGCTCCTCGCGCGCCTCGTCGATACCGGCGACGTCGTCGAAGGTGACGCGGCCTTCCTTCTGCTGGAGCAGTTTGGCGCGCGACTTGCCGAAGCCCATCGCGCCCTTGCCTGCACCGTTCTGCATCTGGCGCATGACGAGCATCCAGATGCCGATCATGATGATGAAGGGCAGCATCGTGACGACCAGCTGACCGAGCAGCGAGCGGCCTTCCTCGGGCTTCGCGTCGAAGCGGACGCCCTTCTCGCGCAGATGCTGGACGAGCTGGGTGTCACCAGGGTTGTACGTGGTGAATTCTTCGTCGGTCGTCAGCTTGCCGACGATCTCGGAGCCGCGAATCTCGACCGATTTGATCGCGCCATCGTCGATCTTCGTCAGGAAATCCGAATAGCCGAGCTTGCCCGTCGCCGTCGCGGTCGACGGCCCTTGGACCAGAGTCACGACAACGGCGAGGACGAGCAGGATGACGACCCACAAGCCAAGGCTCTTGATCCACGGATTCGGCGGGCGCTTTTCGGCCATAATACGGCACTTTCGGTTCGGCGGCTGAACGACGAAGATAGGCATGTTACGCGCCCGCGCAATCGTTTCGCGGGTTTTGATGGTAAAGAAGCGTCGTCCGGTCGCATCTTCCCCCGATTAACGGCGCGGCGCGGCGACCTTGGCAGCCCAAATTGCGTCGCTGGCGGTCGCGCGAGCGGTCACTGCGACTCCGGCGATCGTGCCGCCGAGTCCAGCATTGAGGCGTCCGAGCAGCCGATCGACAGCGGGCCCGCGCGGCGTGGCAGCGGGCGCGAGGACAGCGACAGCGCGGACGAGGAGGCGTCGCGCCAGCTCGCGCGGCAAGCCGGCAGCATCGATGGTAATATCCGCCGCGCTTACCGTGACCCGCCCGCGCCAAGCGATGTCGGCGGTCCAGACCAGCGCGGCTTCGACCTCGGCGAGATGCGCCGCGCTTGCGGCAAGGCGTTCGGGCGCGAGCCACGAGGCGGCAGCAAGAACGGCCCGCGCCTGCGTCCGGTCGTAGCGCGGAGACTGATTCGAGGGGTCGTCGACCGCGACCCATCCCGCAGCGGCGACGACGTCGGCAAGGTCGGTTTTGGTTGCTCCAAGGAGCGGGCGGAGCAAGGCGACTCCGGGGGAAAGCGGGCGCCGCGCGCGAATTCCGGCGAGGCCGCTGCTCCCGCTGCCGCGCGCCAGTCGCAACAACAGGGTCTCGGCGTGGTCGCCCTGATGGTGCGCGGTCGCCAGCCAGCCGATGCCATGCGCGAGGCAATGGTCGGTCATCAGGCGGTAGCGCGAAGCCCGTGCCGCGGCCTGGAGGTTGGACCCGGGACGGGGCTCATCCCAGCGGAGCGTCGTGTGAAGGATGCCAAGCGAAGCGGCGTAGGTCGCGACCATCGCCGCTTCGCCAGCGGACTCGGGGCGAAGGCCGTGATCGACGGTCAAGACGCGAAGCCGGCTGCCGAACGCGCGATGAGCCAGTAGCATCAGCGCAAGGCTGTCGGGACCACCCGAGACCGCCACGGCGATCGCCTCGTCATCGTGCAAGCGCCGTCCGATCAACGCCGCGACGGTGGCGGCGAGGTCGGGCGTCACCGTCGGGTCAGGCGTCGCACTTTGCATCCTTGCGCGACTTCGCGGCCGCCGACTTGAGCGCCGGTGTCAATGTCTCGCCGTACACCGACTCGAGCTCATTCAGCGATCGGCACGCCTGGTCGGGCTTCTTGAGCGCGGCGAGCGCGTTGCCGAGCCACAACAGGCTGTCGGGCGCGCGGTCGCCCTTCGGATACTTCTGGTAGCCGTCGAGGAATGCCTTCGCCGCCTGGGCAAAGCTGTCCTGCGCCATGTAACTGCGCCCCAGCCAATATTGCGCGTTGCTGGCGCGTGCCGACTTGGGATTGTTGGTCAGGAAGTCCTGCATCGCCGTCTCGGCGCGCGAATAATCCTTGGCGACATAAAGCGCGTAGGCGGCGCGCCACGTGTCCTCGATCGAAGCCGGGGTCGCCGCGACCTCTGGCTTGGCGGGGGGCTTGGCCGGAGTACGGATCGGGGGAGCGACTGCGGCGTCGGGCGCGGCAACCGGCGCGGCGTCGGCGGCTGGAGCTGTTGTCTTGGGTCCCTCGATCGCGGTCAGCCGGGATTCGGTGTCGCCGCGGAACTTGGTCAGCGTCTCGTCGAGCTGGCGCAGCTTGAACTGCGCTTCCTCGACCTGGCCCGTCAGCGTCCGTTGCTGGCGTTCGAGCGCATCGACGCGCGCGGTCAGGTCGGCGAGCGCAGAACTTGCCGGCGTGCCGATCGGTTCGGCGGGCGCGCTCGTCGCGGGCGCGATCTCGGGCGTGAAAAAACGCGGATCGCCGCCGGGAAAGACTTTGCGCTGGACTGCGCGCATCTGGGTTTCAAGCGTGCCGACGCGCTTATCGAGGCGCTCGTCCTGCGCGAACGCAGGTGTGGCGAGCAGCAGCATGGCGAGAACGATGGCCTTCATCGCGGCGTGGCCGGGGCGGCGAGGCGCGCACGGAGGTCGGCGGCGTCGAGGCTGACGTTCTTGACCGTTTCGACCGGCCCGCCGAGCGGCGGCAACGCGCGACCGTCGACGCTGATCTGGAGCGCGCCTGCGCGCCCGGTCCACAGCCGCTGCCCCGGCACCGGCGTCACCTCGTAATGCTCGCCCTTCGCCAGGACGCCGGTCTTGACGGTGACGACCTTCCGCGCGGTGGCATCGTATGCCGAGATGCGGAACCACGCATCGTCGCTCGCAGTGATGACGATGTGGCCGCTTCCCGGCGCGGCGGGCGACATGGCAACGGGGGCAACGGCCGGAGTGACTGCAGGTGAGGTGGGCACCGCTGCAGCGGGCGTGCCGGCGATTGCCGTCGAATCGGCTGCAGGGGGTGTGGCCGGGCTGGCGGCTGCGGTCTCGGCGGGCGACACCACGGGCGGCGCCGCTGCGACGACCGGCGCAGAGGTCGGGCGCGAGGCGCCATCGAACGCGCCTGCGCTCCACGCGACGACGGCGGCAATGACGGCGAGCACCGCGACGATGCTCACGGTCACCAGTCCGCGCGGGGGCAGGCGGCGTTCGTCGAGCGGCGACATCGGCGGCGGCGCGGGGACGTGCGCGACCTTGCTCGTCTCGGCGCGAAACTGGGCACCGGCGGCTTCCGGATCGACGCCGACCGCGCGAGCAAAGGCTTTGACGAAGCCGATCGCATACGGCAGCGCGGGTAAGGAGTCGTGGGCGTCGGCCTCGATCGCCGCGAGGTGGCGGACGGGGACGCGCGTATCGCGGGCAATGTCGATCAGTTCCAGCCCGGCAGCAGTTCGCGCATCGCCGAGAATTGCGCCGACGCGGCGGCCATGAGCAAAATCGTCGCCTGCGGCAGTGACTTCGGTGTCCACGGCGTTTCCTTGACTCGGCAAGCCCTTAACCCGGCAGGCCAGGGTTCGGCAGCCCTTGGCTCAGCGGGGGGCAAACTCGCTTGGGGACGCCGCGAAGTCAATCGCTGGCGGTGCGCGGGTCATGGCGTGGTAACGGTCTCGCCGGTCCGCCCTTGTTGCGACGCAGCAGTTAGCGTAAGGGCGCGCTCGACCCTCCGACCCCGATATTCAGGATTTACCACATGCGCTTGCGCAATGTCGCGATCATCGCGCACGTCGACCATGGCAAGACGACCCTCGTCGACCAGATGTTCCGCCAGTCCGGGACGTTCCGGGACAACCAGCGTGTCGCCGAGCGCGCGATGGATTCGAATGAGCTCGAGAAAGAGCGCGGCATCACGATCCTTGCCAAGTGCACGAGCGTCGAGTGGACCGATCCGACGACGCATGAGACGACGCACATCAACATCGTCGACACGCCGGGCCACGCCGACTTCGGCGGTGAGGTCGAGCGCATCCTGTCGATGGTCGACGGTGTCATCCTGCTCGTCGACGCTGCCGAAGGACCGATGCCGCAGACCAAGTTCGTCACCGGCAAAGCGCTGGCGCTTGGGTTGAAGCCGATCGTCGTCGTCAACAAGATCGACCGCCAGGACGCCCGCGCGCAGGAAGTCCTCGACGAGGTGTTCGACCTGTTCGTCACGCTCGAAGCATCCGACGAGCAGCTCGAATTCCCAGTCCTGTTCGCGTCGGGGCGCAACGGCTACGTCGGCTATAATAGCGATGTCCGCTCGGGCGATCTGACGCCGCTGTTCGAGACTGTCGTCCGGCACGTCCCGCCCCCCGCTGCCGATGTCGACGGCCCGTTCAAGATGCTCGTGTCGCTGCTCGACCGCGATTCGTTCGTCGGCCGCATCCTGACCGGGCGTATCCTGTCGGGGACGCTCAAGCTCAACATGCCCATCCGCGCGCTCAACCCCGACGGCTCGGTTGCCGAGGAAGGTCGCGCCGCGAAGATCTTCGCTTTCCAGGGCCTCGAGCGCGTTCCGGTCGAGGAAGCCCATGCCGGCGACATCATCGCCATCGCCGGGCTGACCAAGGCGACCGTTGCCGACACGATCGCCGACATCAGCGTCACCGAACCGCTCCACGCCCAGCCGATCGACCCGCCGACACTCGCAATGACGTTCAGCGTCAACGATTCGCCGTATGCTGGCCGCGACGGCAGCAAGGTGACGAGCCGGATGATCGCCGACCGGTTGAAGCGCGAAGCCGAGGGCAACGTCGCAGTTCGCGTCACCGAATCGGCTGAAAAGGATAGCTTCGAAGTCGCCGGGCGCGGCGAGCTCCAGCTCGGCGTGCTGATCGAAACAATGCGCCGCGAAGGTTTCGAGCTGTCGATCAGCCGCCCGCGCGTCCTGTTCGCGACCGACGAAGCCGGCAAGCGGACCGAGCCGTACGAGACCGTCATGATCGACGTCGACGAGCAATATTCGGGAACCGTCGTCGAGAAGATGGCGAGCCGCAAGGCCGAGATGACCGACATGCGCCCCAGCGGCGGCGGCAAGACCCGGCTGACCTTTCGCGCCCCGGCGCGCGGCTTGATCGGCTACCACGGTGAGTTCCTGTCGGACACGCGCGGCACCGGCATCATGAACCGCCTGTTCGACAGCTATGGCCCGTACAAGGGTCCGATTTCGGGGCGCGGCAATGGCGTGCTGATCTCGACCGAGACCGGCGAAGCGGTCGGCTATGCGCTCGGCTATCTCCAGCCGCGCGGCGTGCTGATGATCGAGCCCGGCGAGGCCGTCTATCAGGGCATGGTCATCGGCGAAAACGCGCGCGATGACGATCTCGAGGTCAACCCGCTGAAGTCGAAGGCGCTGACCAACTTCCGTGCGAGCGGCAAGGACGATGCGATCGTCCTTAGCCCGCCGAAGCGGCTGACCCTCGAGCAGGCGATCGCCTACATCGACGACACCGAGCTGGTCGAAGTGACGCCGAACTTCATCCGCCTGCGCAAGGTCCACCTCGACCCCAACGCCCGCAAGCGCGCAAGCCGCCAGGTCGCCAACGGCTGATGCGCCGTTGCTGCAATCGAAGTTAGCGGGACGTAAAAGCGCAACTGTCGGGCCCGAAGACCGTATCTTTGGTGTGGGTCCGACAGGAGACTGAAGTTGCGTGCATTGCGGATACTGAGCGGGCCGGTCCGGCGGCGGTCGGCGCAGGCCCGGACGCCGTGGATCCTCGTCGCTTTGCTGGCTGTGTTCATGGTCTACATCATCGCGAACAGCGGTGGGTTTGGCAGCGCGGCAGTCATCCTGATCAGCGGTTTCGCTTTGTTGGTAGCATCGTTGCGTAACCAGCTCCGGCGCAGTTAACGCTGAATCGTTTCGGCAACCTTTCGGTCAGGCGCGGCGTTGAGGCCGGGCGAACCGAAGAGGGATGATACAACATGGCCGAATACGAAACCCGCTCCGTCGATGCCGCCGGCAACCCGGTTGTGGTCGAACGCACCGTCGTGCGTGAACGCTCGAATAACATGGGTTGGCTGATCGCGCTGCTGATCATCGTCGCGCTCGTCGTCGCCGCCTTCGCGTTCAAGCTGATCAACATCGACCAGACGCAGTCCGGCTCGCTGCCGACGGTCAAGGTCGACACCGCCGGAGGGTCGCTGCCGAAGTTTAACGTCGACACCGCCAAGGTCGATATCGGCACCAAGACGACCGATGTGACGACCCCGACGGTCAGCGTCGGCACCAAGACAACCGGCGTTGATGTGCCGACGATCAGCGTCGAGAAGGCCGACGCCGACAAGAAGTAATGACGATCCTCAACATCGTCGCCGCGGTCCTGCTGCCGCCACTTGGAGTATTCCTTGCGCGCGGCATCGGGGGCGCTTTCTGGCTCAACTGTCTGCTGACCTTGCTCGGCTATATCCCGGGCGTCGTGCACGCGCTTTGGGTGGTGCTGCAGGGGCGTTCCTAGCCTAAGCGGCGCAATGCCGTCTCCACCTTCGACAGCCATGGCCGCCGCGCTCGCCGAGGCACGAGCGGCGGCCATGCGTGGCGAGGTGCCCGTGGGCGCGGTCATCACCGACGCGTCCGGGGCGATCGTCGCCGTTGCGGGTAATCGAACCCGCGAGTTATCCGACCCGACCGCACACGCTGAAATCCTCGCCATTCGCGCGGCGTGTGCGGCGGCTGGCTCCGAACGCCTCCCCGGTCACGCCCTTTACGTTACGCTCGAACCATGCGCGATGTGCGCGGCGGCGATCGGTTTCGCTAGGATCATGCGGCTGTATTACGGCGCCTCCGATCCCAAGGGCGGCGGGATCGATCACGGCGCGCGGGTGTTCAGCCACCCGACCTGCCATCACGCCCCCGAGGTCTACGGCGGGATCGCCGAGGTCGAGGCAGCGGCGATGCTGACCGATTTCTTCACCGCTCGCCGGTAAGGACACCACGATCTGGGGCAGGGCGGTCAGCCGTAATGCGCGAGGCGGAGCCCGGGTCGCGGCCAGCGGCACCTCGCGAGCTTGCCCGTCGTCGACAGGCAGACCCACGCATCCATCATATCGTCGCCGCCAAACACGATGTTCGTCGTCAGCAGGTCGGGGAAGGCGAAATCCTCCTGCGCTCCCGTCGCCGGGTCGACCGAGCAGATGCCGGGGCGTTCGACCAGCGTCGCCACCGCGATCCGCCCGTCGGCCTCGACCGCGAGACTATCGAGGTAGGTATAGCCGGGAAAGCTCGTGACGACGCGCCCCGGCAGCGCCGGGATCGCCGACGGTGCGACGGTGCCCGGCCCGATGATGTCGAACGCGAGGAGCAGCCGCGCCTGCGTGCACGCGGCGTAGACCGTCTTGCCATCGGGCGACAGGCCGGCGCCGTTCATGTTCGGCCCGTGGACCGCGCAGACGATTTTCGAGCCGTCGGGGTGCGCGTAGAATAAACCGCCGTTATCGGTGCTGCGCGCATGGTGTTTGCCGAGGTCGGTGAACCAGAATCCGCCGTGTGCATCGAAGACGATATCGTTCGGCCCCGACAGCGGGTGCCCGTCGCACGCGTCGTAAAGCCGTTCGACCTTGCCGGTGCCGAGGTCGATGCGCTCGATCCGCCCAGTCTCGTAATCGTCGGGCGCGCCGCCGGGGAGCATCATGCCCTCGCCGTCGCCGCTCCACGTGAAGCCGCCGTTGTTGCACAGGTACAGCGCGCCGTCGGGGCCGAGTGCGAGGCCGTTCGGGCCGCCGCCCGGGGTCGCGATGGTTTCGGTCCGGCCATCGGGGCGGACGCGGGTGATCCGCCCCGCCTTGATTTCGACGACGACGACCGAGCCATCCTCGAACCACACCGGTCCCTCGGGAAAGGCGAGGTTTTCGGCGACGATAGTGTGCGGATGCATGGCAATTCTCCCCTACGCCGTTCTGCGACGGCAATTTACGAGCACGGAGGATGCGCCTCCCCGCCCGCCGATCAAGAGGAAATCATCGATCGCGCACCGGCAGAACCCGAGAATGATTCCCCTGGGCACCGCGATCGGCTAGGGTCGATTCACGTTACGTTCGCATGGGAGGGTGGTCGTGGAAGTTGCTGTTGCGGTGCTGGTTGTCGCGCTCGTCGTGCTTGCGGCGGCGTGGTTCGCGTGGGGCCGCAACCTCGCCGCCGCCCGCGCGCAGGTCGTCGACCACCGCATCGCGATCGGGCGTCACGCGGTCGAGGTCGAGGCGCAGCAGGTGCGGCTCGCCGAACTCTCCGGGGTCGAAGCCGAGCGCAATCGGCTCGCTGCCGACCTCGCCGGGCTTCGGGCCGGACAGGCCGAACGCGATGTCGGTCACGCCCGGCAGCTTGCCGATCTCCAGACGTCGTTCGCGGCACTGGCAGCAAAGGCGCTCGACGGTGCGCAAACGGCTTTCCTCGAACGCGCCGAAGCCCGCTTTGCGGAACACAAGACCTTGTCCGAGACCGGCATGGCCGCGCTGCTTGCCCCGGTCGCCGAGACACTGACGCGCTATGAAGGTGAATTGAAGAAGGTCGAGGTTGCCCGCGCCGAGGCGTATGGCGGCCTGCGCGAACAGGTTACCGCGCTCGCGCTCGGCAATGCCCGCGTCAGCGACGAGGCGTCGAAGCTCGTCTCGGCATTGCGGTCGAGCGGCAAGACGAGCGGCAGCTGGGGCGAGCAGCAGCTACGCAACGTCCTCGACATGGCGGGATTGCGCGAGGGGATCGACTTCACCCTACAGACGAGCACCGACCGCGGCGACGGCAACAAGCGACCCGACGCGATCATCAACTTGCCGGGCGGGCGTCAGTTGATCGTCGATTCGAAATGCTCGCTCAACGATTATCTCTCGGCGGGCGAGGCCGACAGCGAGGACGGACGCCGTGCCGCGTACAAGCGTCATGCCGCAGCGGTTCGGACGCATGCCCGCGGCCTCGGCGACAAGAATTACTGGAAAGATTTCGGCGCGTCGGCCGATTTCGTCGTCATGTTCCTGCCGGGGGAAAACTTCCTGTCGGCGGCGCTCGAACATGACCTGCCGCTGCTCGGATGGGCGTTCGACCAGCGCATTCTGTTGGCAGGGCCGATCAACCTGCTCGCGATCGCCAAGACCGTCGCGCTCGTCTGGCGGCAGGAGACTCAGGCCGAACAGTGGCGTGAGATCGGCGCGCTCGGGGCCCAGCTTCACGCAGCCGTTGCGACGATGACCGAGCATCTGAGTTCGGTCGGCAAGAATCTGACGCAGGCGGTCAATGCGTACAACGGTTTCGTCGGGTCGCTCGAGGCGAATGTCCTGCCCAAGGCGCGGCGCTTCACCGATCTCGGCGTCGATCCCGGCAAGAAGGGGATTGCGCCGCTTGCGCCGATTGACGGCACCCCAAGGATCGCGGCCGCGCCCGAACTCCTGCCGCCGCCTGCCGCGATCGCGGCGGAGTAAGCCGTCCGCGCAAGGACGGAGATGCTGCGCTGGTGCCCACGGCCGGAATCGAACCGGCACGGCCTTGCGGCCGAGGGATTTTAAGTCCCTTGCGTCTACCGGTTCCGCCACGTGGGCCGGCGCAAACCCGTCTTTAGCCGACGTTGAGGCGCTCGCGTAAGTGCTTGCCGGGCTTGAAATACGGCACGCGCTTGGCATCGACCTCGACCGCGGTGCCGGTGCGCGGGTTGCGGCCGGTGCGGGCTTCGCGGGCGCGGGTTGAAAATGCGCCGAAGCCGCGAAGTTCAACGCGCCGGCCGATGGCAAGGGCTTCGCTGATCGTATCGAAGATCGTCGCGACGACGCGCTCGACGTCGCGCTGCGTAAGATGCGGATTGGCGGTGGCCACCGCCGTCACTAATTCCGACCGGATCATCCTTGCGAACCTTTCCCGAGACGCGTGTTCAAGCGCCTGCCCCGACACTATGACTTACGATTAATTACCCGCCCCCCGCGCATAAATACCGCCCACGGGCCGCTCCATTTATAACACGAGGCGAGCTTAACACGATACCGTAACAATTAGCAGATTGGCCGGGAACAAATCAATCGTTCAAGCGCCCGGGGTGCCAAGGGCGGAACGAGACGCTTGCGGTCGGGGGCGCCGCCGGTTCATCTAGACATCAATCGCGGTTCGCCGCGTCACCTTCTTGGAGGCGAGTGCACGCATTTCCCTGGATCGACGCGGTCATCGTCCTCGCGCTGATCGTCCTCAACGGCTTCCTCAGCATGTCCGAGCTGGCGATCGTCGCGTCGCGGCGCCCGCGCCTCCGTGGCCTCGCCGCCGCAGGCAAAAGCGGCGCCGCGACCGCGCTCGCACTTGCCGAGGATTCGGCGCGCTTCCTGTCGTCGGCGCAGGCGGGAATCACCCTCGTCTCGATCCTCAACGGCGCCTTTTCGGGATCGAGCCTGTCGGGGCCGGTCGGCGAGCGGTTAAGCGCGTGGTTCGGCATGTCCCCGGCGCACGCGCAGGACATCGGCTTCGGCATCGTCATCGTGCTGACGACGTACGTCTCGCTGATCGTCGGCGAACTCGTGCCCAAGCAGTTCGCGCTGCGCTCGCCCGAGCCGATCGCGTGTGCGGTCGCCCCGGCGATGCTGTGGCTGACCCGGCTCGCCTCGCCGTTCGCGTGGTTGCTCGACAAGAGCAGCGCACTCGTCTTCCGCCTGCTCGGCCAGCGCCGCGACGCCAACCACGTCGTCACCGAGGAGGAACTGCGCTCTGTCGTCGCCGAGGCCGAGACCGCCGGGGTGATCGAGGAAAGCGAGCGCCAGATGATCTCGGGGATCATGCGCCTCGCCGACCGCCCGGTGCGCGGAGTGATGACGCCGCGCAACCGGATCGACTGGCTCGACGCCGATGCGAGCGACCAGGAGACCCGCGACGCGCTCGCGAAGACCCCGCACACGCGGCTGCCCGTCGCGGCGGGATCGATCGATGATATCCTAGGCGTGCTCCAGGCGCGCGACGTCGTCGCCGCGCTGATCGAGGGACGTCCGCTCGACCTGCGCGCGCTGGCGCGGCCCGCGCCGGTGCTGCCCGACATGCTCGACGCGATGGACGCGCTCGCCAGCCTGCGCGACGCCGATATTCCGATTGCGCTGGTCCACGACGAGTACGGCCATTTCGAGGGAATCGTGACCCCGGCCGACCTGCTCGCGGCAATCGCGGGCGAGTTCCGCTCGGACGTCGACGACGCCAACGACCCGCCTGCGGTCGAGCGCCACGACGGTTCGTGGCTGTTGTCTGGGTCGCTTCCCGCCGACGAGATGGCCGATCGGCTCGGCCTCGACCTTCCCGTCAGCCGCGATTACCAGACCGTCGCGGGCTATATCCTCGCGCAGATCCGCCATTTGCCCGACACCGGCGAGGTGTTCGACGCCGACGGCTGGCGCTTCGAGGTCGTCGACATGGACGGCCGCAAGATCGACAAGGTCATCGCGACGTGCATCGCGAAAGCGGAAGCTTAGCGGTCAGGCTGCAACGATAACCGCGTCGCTCACGCCCCCGCTTTCAGCGCCTGCTCCCACGCCAATTCGGCCAGCGGGGCCACCCCTGCTCCGCTCGCCTTCGCATGCGCGCTCGCCGCCGTTCCGCGCACGACGCGCCCCTGGATGCCGTGCAAGATCGCGGCCAGCCGGAACATGTTGTACGCGACGTAGAAATCCATGTTGGCGATGCCGTCGCGCCCCGTCCGTCGGCAATAGGCGGCAGTGTACGCGGCTTCGTCGGGGATGTTGAGCGCGGCGAGGTCGACCCCGGTGAGTCCGGCGGTCATCGATGGCGGCATCCGGTACATCATCAAGTGGTAGCTGAAATCGGCGAGCGGGTGGCCGAGCGTCGACAACTCCCAGTCGAGTACCGCGAGCACCTTCGGCTCGGTCGGGTGGAAGATCATGTTATCGCAGCGATAGTCGCCGTGGACGACGCTGGTCTCCTCGCCCGGCGGGATGTTGTTCGGCAGCCATTCGACGAGCCGGTCCATTGCTTCGAACCGCCCTGCGTCGGTGTCCTCGAGATATTGGCGCGACCAGCGGCCGATCTGCCGCGCGAAATAATTGCCTGGCTTGCCGAAGTCGCCGAGTCCGATCGCGACCGGGTCGAGCATGTGGAGCTGCGCGATCGTCGCGTTCATCGCGTCGAAATATGCCGGGCGGTCGCCGCGCGGCACGTCGGGGAAGGTCGTGTCCCAGATCACGCGCCCCTCGACGCAATCCATCACGTAGAACCACGTCCCGATGACATCGTCGTCGGTACACAGGCCGAAGGTTCGCGGTGCGGGGAAACCTGCGGCGTGGAGCGCGGTGATGACGCGATATTCGCGGTCGACCGCGTGCGCCGACTTGAGCAGCGTTCCCGGCGGTTTGCGGCGGAGGACGTAATTCTGTCCCGGCGTCGTCAGCTTGTACGTCGGGTTCGACTGGCCGCCATTAAACTGGCGAACCGTCAGCGGCCCAGCGAAGCCGTCGACGTTCGCTGCCATCCATTCGGCGAGCCGCGCCTCGTCGAAGCCGAGCCCGACACGCACCTCGCCGACGCCCGAATTGAGTTCCTGCCTGCTCGCCATGCTCACTCCCCGCCGATATCGCGACGGCAGAAGCCGCCCGGCCAATCGATCTTGTCGACGCCAGCATAAGCAGCCGCCCGCGCTTCGCCAACATCGGCGCCGATTGCGGTGACCGCGAGGACGCGGCCGCCGGTGGCGATCACTGCGCCGTCGTCGCGACGCGCGGTTCCCGCGTGGAATACGACCGCGCCGGTAGCCTCGGCGTCGTCGATCCCCGCGATAACGGTGCCGGTGACCGGCAGCCCGGGGTAGTTCTCCGCCGCCATCACCACCGTCACCGCAGTATCGTCGCGCCATACCGGGCGCGCCGCGGCTAGCATGCCGTCGCAGGTCGCGACGAGCAGGTCGAGCAGGTCGCTCTCGAGCCGGAGCATCAACACCTCGCACTCGGGATCGCCGAAGCGGACGTTGTACTCGATCAACTGCGGCCCAGTGGGCGTCAGCATCAACCCGGCGAACAGTACCCCGATGAACGGCGTCCCCATCGCCGCCATCGCCGCGACGGTCGGCGCGACGATCTCGGTCAACGCGCGCGATTCAAGCACTGCGGTCAGCGCTGGGGCAGGGGCAACCGCGCCCATGCCGCCGGTATTTGGCCCAGTGTCGCCATCGCCAACGCGCTTATAGTCCTGCGCGCTGCCAAGGCTGAGCAGGTCGGTGCCGTCGCACAGGACGAACAGGCTCGCCTCGGGGCCGGTCAAAAATGCCTCGATCACGACGGGGCCCGCCATGCTGTCGAGCGCGGCACCGGCTTCGGCGGCGGTTGTCGCGATAACGACGCCCTTGCCTGCGGCGAGGCCGTCGGCCTTGATCACCACCGGCAAGTCGTGCGCGGCGACGTACTCGCGCGCGGCATCTGCCGAGTCGAAGCGGGCAAAGGCGGCGGTCGGGATATTCGCCCGCGCGCACAGCGACTTGGTGAACCCCTTCGACCCCTCGAGCCGCGCCGCCGCCGCCGACGGTCCAAACGCCCGGATGCCTGCGGCACGAAGGGCGTCGGCGAGCCCGTCGACGAGGGGTTGCTCGGGGCCGATGACGACGAGGCCAATGTCGTTGGTCTGCGCGAACTCGACGACTGCCGAATTGCCGGGATTAAGCGACACGCACTCGGCGACCTGTGCGATCCCGGCATTGCCCGGTGCGCAGAACAGGCGATCGACCTTCGCCGACTGCCGCGATTTCCAGCACAGCGCATGCTCGCGCCCGCCGCCGCCGATGACGAGGATGTTCATGCGCCTGCCCTAACCCGGCGCAGTATTATGGCCAAGCTGCGTTCAGGTCTTGCGGAACATGACGACCGAGGTGCCTGACCGGTTATTTTCGCAGGTGGCCTGAATCTGGCTGGGGGTCGGCAGCGTGCCCTGGCACCGGCCCATTTCCCCGGTGTTCATGCTGTAAGTCCAGCCAATCACCCCAGCGGTATAGCGTCCCTGCCCGATCACCACCACCGGACCGAAGTCGCCACAAATCGTGACGCTGCCATTCCCGTTGTCGTCCATGCGGTACGCGGCACCGGACGTGGTTTCGGTCCAGATCCCATCGAGCGAGGGCTTGGCGGTCGCGACCTCGACCGGGGCCGGAGCGACTGGCGCGGCGGCGGCGGCAACGGGAGAGGCAACCGGCGCCGCTGCGGGGGCTACCGTTTGCGCGGCGACCGGGGCTGGCGTCACAACCGCTGCGGGCGTCGGCGCGGGTGCAGGCGTTGCACTTGCCGCCGCTACGCCTGGCTTTTCGACCTCGAGATACTTGCTCGCTACAACGCCGAGCGCCGTAATCAGCGCGACCATGACCGCGACCCACCCGCCTTTGTCCATCGGAAGCCCCTCCTGCGGAATATAATAACCCGGTTGCAGGAGTCGTCCAGCCGTCATCGGCTGAGCCGCGACCGCTTCGCCGATCGCGGTTTGAACCGGGCGCGCTGCGTGCCTACAAGGGCATCGTGAACGCCACCCTCCTCAACACCCCCGAATATACCGTCTCCGAACTCGGCCTCGCGCTCAAGCGGACGGTCGAGAATGCGTACGGCTATGTCCGGGTGCGCGGCGAAATCAGCGGTTTCAAGCGCGCGACGTCGGGGCATTTGTACCTGTGCCTCAAGGACGCTGGCGCGGTGATCGACGGGGTGATGTGGAAGGGCGGGGCGGCGGCGCTGCCGTTCCGGCCCGAGGACGGGCTCGAAGTCATCGCGACGGGCAAGCTGACGACGTACCCCGGGCGGTCGAAGTACCAGATCGTCATCGAACGGATGGAGCCGGCAGGGGCGGGAGCGCTGATGGCGCTGCTCGAGGCACGCAAGGCGAAGCTCGCCGCCGAAGGGCTGTTCGATCCGGCCCGCAAGCGCGCGTTGCCGTACATCCCGCGGGTGATTGGGGTCATCACCTCGCCGACCGGCGCGGTGATCCGCGACATCCTCCACCGCCTGAGCGATCGCTTCCCGCGCCGCGTGCTGGTGTGGCCGGTCGTCGTGCAGGGCGAGGCGGCGGCGGGGCAGGTCGCGGCGGCGGTCGCCGGATTCAACGCCTTGGTCCGTGGCGGACAAATCCCCCGCCCGGACCTGCTGATCGTCGCGCGTGGCGGCGGCTCGGTCGAGGACCTGTGGGCGTTCAACGAGGAGATCGTCGTCCGCGCGGTCGCCGCGAGCACGATCCCGGTGATTACCGCGGTCGGCCACGAGACCGACACGACGCTGGTCGACTTCGCCGGGGACCACCGCGCCCCGACCCCGACCGCCGCCGCCGAACGCGCGGTACCGGTGCTCGCCGACCTGCGGCTGACGCTTGGCGGCCTCGGGCTGCGGCTCGACCGGGCGGCAGCGCGCGGGGTCGAGCTTCGCGCCGAACGCGCGACTGCGCTGGCGCGGCGGCTCCCCACGCCTTCGGCATTGCTCGGCCTGCGCCAACAGCGTGCCGACGAACTCGCGGACCGCCTGCCGCGCGCGCTGCGGGCGGCGGCGGCGGGGTGGCGCGCGCGATATGATCGGGCGGGCGGGGCGCTGCAGCGCCCGCTCCTCGACCGGCGCGTCCTGCTCGAGCGGACGCGCGTCGAGCGGACCGCCGAGCGGCTCCGTGCGGGGGGCCGTGCGCTGCTGGCAAACGACGCGGCGAAGCTCGGCCGGGCGGGGGCGGGGCTGCGACCGGCGCTGCTCGGCGTACGGCGCGACCGGGCGGTGGCGGCGCTGGGTTCGGCGGCGCGGTTGCTCGAAACGCTCGGTCCGAATAACGTGCTCAAGCGCGGTTATGCGTATGTCACGACCCGCGACGGCCATGTCATCACCAGCGCCGGCGCGGCGCGGGCGAAGGTGGCGCTGCGGCTGACATTCGACGACGGGACGGTCGACGTGACGACTGGCGCGGCGTCACCGCCCGAAGACAGGCCGGTGCAACCGTCGGTTGCGCGACCGGCGGCCCGGCCGGCCGTTGGCGGGCCGGTACAGGAAAGGTTGTTATGATGCTCGATCGAAGCGGCGGACGCCCGGCGAAACTTCGTTATCTGTCAGGATCTTATCAGGTCGTTGCGCCGGGCGATTACGTGCTCTGCGCAGTGACGGGGGCGCGGCTGCCGGTTGCGTCGCTCCGTTATTGGTCGTCCGAGCTGCAGGAAGCATATGCCAACGCCGAGGTCGCGGTCGGGCGGTATAATGAGATGCGGGCGAGCGGACGGCTGGCGTGATGAAGCTCGCTGCCGCGGCGGTGGTGCTGCTCGTTGCCGTCAGTGCCGCACCGACCCCGGCACCGCGCGAGTGGCAGATCGCCGGACGGCTCGAACAGGGTGGCATTGTCCTCGGCACCGCGCCGCTCGGCACGACGAGCGTCACCGTCGATGGTGCGGCGGTGCGGCTGACCGGCGATCGGCGCTTCATCGCAGGGTTCGGACGCGACGCCGCGCCGACGACCACGATCGTCGCGCACTTCGCTGATGGAACGACCAGCCTGCGGACCGTGCCGGTGGCGAAGCGCACGTGGCAGATCGAGTCGATCCCGTCGCTCAGGCAGCCGCCGCCCGATGCGCCGCCCGACCCGGTCTATGATGCCCGCCGCGCGGTCGAGCTCGCCGAGATCTCCGCCGCGCGTGCCGGCGACAGCGACGATTCGGGCTGGGAGCAGGCCTTCGCGTGGCCCGCGCACGGCCGCATCAGCGGCGTCTACGGGTCGCAGCGCATCCTTGGCGGGGTGCCGAAATCGCCGCATCTCGGTCTCGACGTCGCCGCGCCGCCGGGAACGCCGGTGCTTGCTCCCGCCGACGGCACCGTTCGCCTCGCGCATGGTCCATTCCTGCTCGAGGGCAATCTTGTCATGCTCGACCACGGCCACGGGCTCGTGTCGGCATTCCTCCATCTCAGCTGGATCGACGTGAAGGAAGGCCAGCATGTCGTGCGAGGCGAGGAGCTTGGCCGTGTCGGCATGACCGGGCGCGCAACCGGACCGCACCTTCATTGGGCCTTGAGCTGGCGCACCGCGCGACTCGATCCGGGGCTGTTCGTACCGGAGGGCGGGAACCTTTAATCCCGTGGCTCGGGGTTGTGCCCGCTCGCGTCGGTCGCGCGATAGAATTCCTGGAGCAGCCCCTTCTCCTCGGCGGTGAGGTACGGGTTCCATACGTCGATGATCAGGATGACCCTGACCTCATCGCTGTCGTTCCACGCTTCGTGCTCGATCGTGTCGTCGAAGGCGAACGCCTGCCCCACGACCCATGGCCGCGTCTCGTTGCCGACGCGGAAGCCGCACCCCGGCGGCACGATCAGCGGCAGATGGACCGTTGTCCGCGTATTGCTGACGCCGGTGTGCGCAGGGATTCGCGTATGCGGCTTGAGGATCGAAAAGAATGCGGTCGGCGCGCGCGAAGGCAGTTCGACGCGCGGGACCGCGGCAATGGCGGCGGCGGTTGCGGGGCACCTCGCCAGCGCCGCATCGATCGGCTTGCCGTATTGCCACAGATAATAGCAGCTCCAGTCGAACGACTTGTCGAGCGCAGTCCATTTGTTCGGCGGAGCGCCTGCGTCCATCACGACGTACGGCTCGATGCCGTCCCCGCCGCCAGTCCCGAGCAGCGCTTCGACCTCCGCGCGAATTGCCGGGGTCTGGGCTTCGAACGCCGCCAGCCACGGGAAATGCTCTCGCACGAAATACCCGTCGGCGGGAAGAAACGGGAAGTGCAGCCCGGCGCAGTCGTTGAGATAGATCCGCCGCCGGCCGGTCGCGACAGCGACCGCCTCGTCGAATCGCCGCCGCGCCGCCGGCGCGACCGCTGCGACCGCCGGGGCGAGCGCCGCATCGATCGTCGCGGCGAAATCTGCGTTTCGCGCGGTGACGAACGCGGCGGCGTGGGTCAGGACGTCGCTCAGCGGCGGCGCAGTTTCCGCAATCGGCGGCGCGACTGCGAGAACCCCGGACCAAGCAATCACAGCCTTAGCCAGATTACCGCATCGTTCGTGAAGTTCGGCGGACCTAATTAGCCCGGCGAGATCGCGCGCGTCGATTGCCAGCACGCGCGCCAGGCTCGCTGCCTCTCCGGCCTCATCACCGCTTTGTCGCTGGGCATTGGCGAGATTCAGCCACAACGTGCCAGCTCCCGGATCGAGCGCCGCCGCGCGCGCGAACAGCGCCGCCGCGCCGACCGGATCACCGGTCGCTAGCCGCTGCATTCCCGCCGCATTCAAAGCTTGCGGCGACTCGCTCATCGAACGCGGGTCGCCCTCACCGCGCGCATCGCACCGACTGTCATGAAATAACCGCCCATCGCGCCCTTTTTGAGATGCACTTTGACCCCGACCTTGGGATCGCGCGGAAGTGGCTCGGCCGAGGCCCAGACCGCACCGTCCTCCATCGTCAGGACAAAATTGCCGTAAGGTACAGCCTTAATGCTGCGGATGACCGCATCGAGCTCCTCGGGGGTGTCCTTCGCGCTATCGTCGCCCTTGAAGAAGGGCAGTTTGGGCAGGTCAAAGCCGAATAGCGATCGTCTTGTCGCGCGGATATCCTCGCGATCGAGCACCTTGACGTCGCCGCTCGCCGTCGCCGCAGCAAGCTTCGCTGCTGCCTGATCGTAGCATGCCAGCCGGGCGGCATTGTCGGTCAGTGTCTTGCACCCGGTCAATTCGGCGATGACGCCGGTCGTCTCCGCGGTCGTCCTGGCGGCTGGCCTGGCCATAACGGAGGCGGACGCGAATGCCGCGCCAGCGAGCAGCAGGCCTGTGGTGAATATTGTGCTGCGCATAGATCTCCCCGACCGGCGAGCGGAGCCGGCGCGATGTACGAAGGCGTATCGGGCATGTGTCGGATTTGCAACAGAGCTTTGCCTAAGTGTTGCGATTGCGTGCATCTCCCGTTGCAGTGCAATGACGGTCCTTTCATACACGGTTCATGCAGTGCGACATCGGCCCGCGACAGGGCTGGGTCGCCCGGCGCGGACTTTAAGGGGACTCCAATGGTAAATCTTTCGCTCAAGACAGTTCTTCTGCGCTCGACGATGCTCGTCGGTGCAACCGCTTTCGCCTTCCCGGCGCTTGCGCAGACGGCGAGTGGCCCGGGCACCCCGGCGGCGACCAGTGCCGGGCAGACGACGCCCGACCAGACGCCCGAGGACAGCGCCGAGAAGGACATCACTGTCACCGGCACGCTCATCAAGAACGCGAACCTGACGCAGTCGGCCCCGATCAACGTGACGACGTCGGAAGAAATCCATCTCCGCCAGTCGAACGTCGCGGAAGAGCTGCTTCGCGAACTGCCCGGCGCAGTCGCCAACGTCGGCTCAGCGGTCAATAACGGCACTGGCGGTTCGTTCTTCGTTGACCTTCGCGGTCTCGGTCCCAACCGCAACATCGTCCTGTTGAACGGCACCCGGATCGCTCCGTCGGGTCTTGCCGGCCAGGTCGACCTCAACAACATCCCGCTCGCCCTCGTCGACCGCGTCGAGGTCCTGACCGGCGGCGCGTCGACGACCTACGGTGCCGACGCAGTCGCCGGTGTCGTCAACTTCGTCACCAAGCAGGACTTCGCTGGCGCCGAGCTTAACGTCAGCGACCAGATCACCGAGAAGGGCGATGGCAATTATCGCCGCGCCGACCTAACGATCGGCGGCAACTTCGCCGACGGCAAGGGCAACGCGGTCGTCTCGCTTGGCTATCAGAATTCGGAAGCCGTGTTCCAGGGCAACCGCCCCTTCAGCGTTCAGGCCCGAAATCCGGTCGATGGATCGCTGACGGGTGCGGGATCGTCGACGGCGGTTCCGGCGGTTCTCTCGGGCTACGGCGGCCCGACGCGCCAGGTCGACCCCGTCACCGGGACGTTGTCGACGGCTGCGATCCAGACGTTCAACTTCAATCCCTACAATATCTTCCAGACGCCGTTCAAGCGGTACAACATCTTCGGTCAGGCGCACTATGAGATCGCGCCCGACATCCAGGTCTATTCCGAAGCGCTGTTCTCGAAGAACACCGTGTCGCAGATCATCGCGCCGTCAGGCAGCTTCACGAACACCTACTCCCTGCCGCTCAGCAACCCCTATATCCCGGCGGGCGTGCTTTCGTCGCTCTGCGCCGGAGCGGGCCTGACGGCTGCGCAGTGCACCGCGGCAGCGGCGGCAAAGAACCCGAACGATCCGGCCTACAAGCTGATCAACACCCAGATCCGCCGTCGCTTCGTCGAACAGGGCAACCGCCTCGACGACTTCACGACGACGATCTTCAACGCCAAGGGCGGCGTGCGCGGCAAGATCACCGACGCGATCGATTTCGACGTCTATGGTGCGTATGGCGAGAGCGAGAATGCTGCCCGTTCGTCGAACCAGGGCTTGCTATCGCGGCTTCAGCAGTCGTTGCTGTCGACCAACACCACGACCTGCCTGACCAACACCAACGGCTGCGTCCCAATCAACCTATTCGGCCCCGCCGGCTCGATTTCGCCCGCATCGCTCGCGTTCGTCACGCCCGGTTCGACTCTGATCACGACGCGCAGCACGCTGGCGCAGTTGCACGGCCAGATCTCGGGTGACATCGGCTACACCTCGCCGTTTGCCACCGACCCGATCAGCTTCGCTGTGGGCGGCGAATACCGCAGCTATTACGCGTCGACGTCTTCCGACAATGCGTCGCAGACGCCGGGCGAAATTCTCGGGTCGGGCGGCGCGGCGATCGATGTCGCGGGTCGCTACAACGTCCAGGAGGCCTTCACCGAGGTCATCGTGCCGTTAGTCCAGGGCAAGCCCGGCTTCGAACTGCTTCAGCTCGAGGGTGGCTATCGGTATTCGCACTATTCGCTTCAGGGCAATACGTCGACGTACAAGGGCGGCTTCCAGTACGCGCCGGTCTCCGGCATCAAGTTCCGCGGGACGTACAACCGTGCCGTCCGTGCCCCGAACATCAACGAGCTGTTCGCTCCGGTCACTGGCGGCCTCGGCAGCTTGGCGACCGATCCGTGCGCGACCTTCACCTCGGGTGGAGCGCTCAAGACTGGGCAGGCGCTCGGCAATCCGGCGACCAACGCCAACCTTCGCGCGGTCTGCATCGCGCAGGGCGCAACTGCGGCGAACGTGAACCTGATCCAGGATCCGTCGGCGCAGCAGCCGAACATCACGACCGGCGGCAATCTCGGACTCAAGCCCGAGACGGCCGACACCTACACGATCGGCGGTGTGTTCCAGCCGACGTTCCTGCGTAACTTCTCGATCTCGGCCGATTATTACCACATCCTCGTCCGTGGTGCGATCACGACCCCGAGCGAAGGCGACGTCATCGCGTCGTGCTTCAGCACCGGCCAGAATCCGGGGCTGACCGTCACCGGGCCGTGCACCTCGATCAAGCGGAACGCGCTCAACGGCCAGCTCGATGGTTCGCCGAACAACCCCCCGGGCCTGCCGCTGACGCTCTCGAACCTTGGCCGCCTTGCGACCGACGGTATCGATGTCGTCGGCAACTACTCGCACGATGTCGGCTTCGCCAAGCTGGGCCTGAGCGTGAACGCGAACTACACGTTCCACTCGCGCTTCAAGCAGAGCCCGACCAGCCTCGACCGGGATTGCGTCAGCCACTACAGCACGTCGTGCACCTCGATTCAGCCGAAGTTCTCGGTCAACGCTCGGTCGACCCTCAGCTTCTCGAGCTTCGATGTGTCGCTGCTGTGGCGTCACCTGTCGGGTTCGACCGTCGAGGGTGATGATCCCGCCAGCGCAACCCCGGCGCAGCTGACCGGAACTGCGGTTGGCTTCTACGCCCCTTACTCGTCGATCAAGTCTTACGACTATTTCGACCTGACGGGCCGGGTCAGCGTCATGGAGAACCTCGACCTGACGTTCACCGTCCAGAACCTTGGTAATCGCCAGCCGCCGCTCGTCGGGCAGAACATCGGTGCCACCGCCTTCAACAGCGGCAACACCTATCCGTCGACCTACGACGCACTTGGTCGTCGCTACGCAATCAGCGTTCGCGTCCGCTACTAAGCACGAGACCCAAGGAAAGGGGCGGCCGATCACCGGCCGCCCCTTTTTTGTTGGCGCAAAGCATAGTCTGCAATAATCGGTAAACTAGTCGCCTTGCTGCACTGCAAAAGGACGCCGATGATGTTTGTTGCCTTCGCACTCGGACTTATCGCGGCGGCGCAGGCCATCGAGCCGCCAGCGGGTCAGCCGGCACCTTCGCTCGCTGCGCCGGTAACGCCCGCCGCGCCGGTGGTCTCCGCGGCGCCGGTACAGCCCGCCACACCTGCAGCGTTGCCGTCATTCAAACCGGTGTCAGCGACCGACCTCGCCAATCAGGTCGTGTGCCGCTCGACGATCGATACTGGGTCGCTGATCAAGAAACATAAAGTCTGCATGACGCGGCACCAGTGGACCTACCTCGATCGCGAGAACGGCTCGTCCGCGCGGAAAATGATCGAAAACAATCCCGGTGGATTCCGCCCGCAATGATTACGCCGTAAGGCTCAACTTCCCATCCCCCTCATCGACCGCAACCGTGCTCCCATCGGGCACGCTCCCGCGCAGAATCAGGTCGGCAAGCGGGTCCTGCAAATGCTTCTGCACCGTCCGCCGCAACGGCCGGGCACCGTACACCGGATCGTAGCCGACGCGGGCCAGCCAGCGGCGGGCGGCGTCGGTTAGGTCGAGGTGGATCTTGCGCTCGGTGAGCATCGACTGGACGCGGTCGACCTGGAGATCGACGATCCGGCTCATGTGTTCGATTCCGAGCCGGTTGAACAGGATGATCTCGTCGAGACGGTTGAGGAATTCGGGGCGGAAATGGGCGCGGACCATCTCCATCACCGGCTCCTCGACGTCGGCGACTTTCTGGTCGTCGCGAAGCGCCGCGATATATTGCGAGCCGAGGTTCGACGTCAGGATGATCAGCGTGTTGGTGAAGTCGACCGTCCGCCCCTGGCCGTCGGTCAGCCGCCCGTCGTCGAGCACCTGGAGCAGGACGTTGAACACGTCGGCGTGCGCCTTCTCGACCTCGTCGAACAGGATCACTTGATAGGGGCGTCGGCGGACCGCCTCGGTCAGCACACCGCCCTCGTCGTAGCCGACATAGCCCGGCGGCGCACCGATCAGGCGGCTGACCGAGTGCTTCTCCATGAATTCGCTCATGTCGAGGCGGACCATCGCGGCGGGGTCGTCGAACAGGAAGTTCGCGAGCGACTTGGTCAGTTCGGTCTTTCCGACGCCGGTCGGCCCGAGGAACAGGAACGAGCCGAGCGGACGGTTGGGGTCCTGCAGCCCGGCGCGGGCGCGGCGAACCGCCGACGAGACCGCGTGAATCGCGTCGTCCTGCCCGATGACCGAGTGGCGCAGCGCGTCCTCCATGCCGAGCAATTTCTCGCGCTCGCCCTCCATCATCCGGTCGACCGGGATGCCGGTCCAGCGCGACACGACCCCGGCAATGTCCTCCGAGGTGACTTCCTCCTTGAGCATCGCCGACGCGGTCACCGCTTCGGCCTCGACGAGTTGCCGCTCCAAATCGGGAACGGTGCCGTAGGTCAGCTCGCCGGCGCGGGCGTAATTGCCGCTGCGCTGCGCCTGCTCGACTTCCAAGCGCGCGGCGTCGAGCGCCTCCTTGATCTTGGTTGCGCTCGCGAGCTTTTCCTTGTCGGCCTGCCACCGCGCGGTCAGCGTCGACGACTGTTCCTCGAGCCCGGCGAGTTCGGACTCGAGCGTCGTCAGCCGGTCCTTCGACGCGGCGTCGGTTTCGCGCTTCAGTGCCTCGCGCTCGATCTTGAGCCGCATCGTCCGCCGGTCGAGGTTCTCGATCTCCTCGGGCTTCGATTCGACCTCCATCCGCAGCCGCGACGCCGCCTCGTCCATCAGGTCGATCGCCTTGTCGGGGAGGAAGCGGTCGGCGATGTAGCGGTTCGACAGCGTGGCGGCGGCGACGATCGCGCCGTCGGTGATGCGGACGCCGTGGTGGAGTTCGTATTTCTCCTTGAGCCCGCGCAGGATCGAGATCGTGTCGGCGACGGTCGGTTCGCCGACCACGACCGGCTGGAAGCGGCGTTCGAGCGCGGCGTCCTTCTCGATATATTTGCGATATTCGTCGAGCGTCGTCGCGCCGATGCAATGGAGTTCGCCGCGTGCCAGCGCCGGCTTGAGCAGGTTCGACGCGTCCATCGCGCCCTCGCCCTTGCCCGCGCCGACGAGCTGGTGGACCTCGTCGATGAACATCAGCACATCGGAGTTCTCGGCACGGACCTCGTCGAGCACCGCCTTCAGCCGCTCCTCGAACTCGCCGCGATACTTCGCGCCGGCGATCAGCGCGCCCATGTCGAGCGACATCAGCCTTTTGTCCTTGATCCCATCGGGGACGTCGCCGTTGGCGATGCGCAGCGCGAGGCCCTCGACGATCGCGGTCTTGCCGACGCCCGGCTCGCCGATCAGGACGGGGTTGTTCTTGGTCCGGCGGGCGAGGACCTGGATCGTCCGGCGGATTTCCTCGTCGCGGCCGATGACCGGGTCGAGCTTGCCGTCGCGCGCCGCCTGCGTCAGGTCGCGCGCATATTTCTTGAGCGCGTCGAAGCCCGCCTCGGCGTTGGCGCTGTCGGCGGTCCGGCCCTTTCGCGCGGTGTCGATCGCGGCGTTGAGGCTCGACGCGCTGACCCCGGCGGAGGCGAGTGCCTTGCCCGCGGCTGTCGTCGTCGCCAGCGCGATCGCCATCAGGATGCGCTCGACCGGGACGAACGAGTCCTTCGCCTTGGTCGCGACCGCCTCGGCCGAATCGAGGATGCGGACGGTGTCGTTGTCCCACGCGAGCTGCTGCGCTCCGCTGCCCGAGACCTTGGCGATCTTGGCGAGCGCGAGGTCGGTCGCCTGCATCGCGGTCTCAGGACGGCCCCCGGCGGCGCGGATCAGGTTCGCCGCCAGCCCCTCGTCGTCGTCGAGCAGCGCCTTCAACAGATGTTCGGGGGCGACGCGCTGGTGCTCCTCGCGGATCGCGATCGTCTGCGCCGCCTGGAGGAAGCCCTTGGCGCGGTCGGTAAATTTTTCGATGTTCATGCCATCTCCTGTCCCGACGATATGGTGTGGTAATCAGGCAACACAAGGGACTTTCATCTCCCGCCAAGGAAAGGAGTTGCCCGGCCGCTCGGGCGAAATGTACGCCCGGGGTGAGGCGAAGTGACGACTGCGTGCGGCGATGTGCGGTGTGTATGCGCGTGGCCGGAATCGCAAAAAACCCGGCCGATCCGGCGATTACCTGGCCGCCTCGATCCAAACATCGCCATTCTCGCGGCCCGACCGGCTTAAACCGGCCTCAGGTGATCATTCGCACCAAAGTCTCTATCCGATCGGCCTCGATAGCAGGCTTGTCGGTGCGGATCCGGGCAACCCGGGGAAAGCGCATCGACACCCCCGACTTGTGCCGGGTCGACTTGTGGAGCGAGTCGAACGCGACCTCGAGGACCATCGTCTTGGCGACTTCGCGGACCGGGCCGAAGCGGGCGACGGTGTTGGTCCGGACGAACTTGTCGAGCATCGCCAGTTCGGCGTCGGTGAAGCCCGAATACGCCTTGCCCACCGGGAGCAGTTCGCCCCCTTCGGCGGGGTCGGCGGTCCAGCAGCCGAAGGTGTAGTCGCTGTAAAAGCTCGATCTTTTGCCGTGGCCGCGCTGCGCGTACATCATCACACAGTCGGCCACGAGCGGGTCGCGCTTCCACTTGTACCACAGCCCGGTGCGGCGTCCGGCGACGTAGGGGGAGGTGCGCTGCTTGAGCATCACCCCCTCGATCGCAGCGTCGCGCGCGCCGTCCCTGATCCGCGCGAGGTCTTCGAAATCGGTCGCCGCGATCACCGCCGACAGGTCAAAGCGCGTCGGGGCGAGGCGCGGCATTAGTGCCTCGAGACGCACCCGCCGTTCTGTCCACGGCAGCGCGCGGAGGTCCTCGTCGCCGTCGAATAGGACGTCGTAAAGCCTTACGAACGCAGGGAACTCGGCCTGCGCCTTGGCGGTCGGGGCCTTACGTCCGAGGCGTTGCTGGAGCGCGTTGAAGCTCGCCGCCTCACCCCCCTGGAAGTCGCCGCGGACGAGCAGTTCGCCGTCGAGGACCGCCGGGTGAGCGAACGCCGCCGCAACCTCGGGAAAGCTGCCGGTGATGTCGTCCCCGGCGCGGCTGAACAGGCGGGTGACCCCTGCGACATGGACGATCTGGATGCGGATCCCGTCCCATTTCCACTCGGCGGCATAGTCCTTCAGGTCGAGCTTGAGGCCCTCCAACGGGTGCGCGAGCATGAACGGGCGGAACACTGGCACCGTCCCCGGGGTCGGCTGCGCGCCACCGGTGCCCCAGTCGAACAACTCGGGGTAAGGTGGCTTGAGGCCGTGCCAGACCTCCTCGACCGCATCGACGTCGACCGAAAACGCCAACGCGAACGCGGTCTTGGCGAGCCGCGCCGACACTCCGATCCGCATCGCGCCGGTCGCCAGCTTGAGCAGCGCATAGCGCCCGCTGCTGTCGAGCCGGTCCATCAACTCGCGCATTGCCGCGGGAGCGTCGGCGCGGCCAAGATGCTGCAATCGTTCGACGACCTCGTTGAGGCTCGGCGGAGGAGGGGGCGGCGTCAGCGGATCAGGCCACAGCAGAGACGCGGTCTCGGCCATGTCGCCGACATAGTCGTAGCTCATCGCCAGCAGGACCGGGTCGATCCGCTCCTCGAGTAAAGTCCGGATCAACTTGGGCTGGACCGCCTTCAAATCGAGCCCGCCGGTCAGCGCGGCGAGCGCCCAGCCGCGATCGGGGTCGGGGGTCGCCAGAAGATAGTCGGCAATCAGGCGCAGCTTGGCGTTGCGCGACCGCGTGTAGACGAGCCGGTCGAGAAGGGCGGCAAAAGCTTGCATCGAGGGCTTAACGTAGGGCGTGGCGCTCCGGCGGCAAGTTTGGCATGAAGCTGCATGCGTATGCGTGAACTCGAGGCGCGGAGCGGGGTCGGACGCGAGACGATCCGCTTCTATATCCGTGAAGGCCTGCTCCCCGAACCCGCCCGCGCGGCGCGCAATTCGGCGTCGTATTCGGAGGCGCACGTCACCCGGCTGGTCGCGATCAAGCGGCTGCAGGAGGAGCGCTTCCTGCCGCTCGCGGTGATCCGCGGGCTGCTCGACCGCGACGATGCCGAAGGGGGAAGCGACGCCGAACGCTGGCTCGAACCCGAAGCTTTCCCGGGGCTTGACGCGGTGCTGCGGTCGCGGATCGACCTTGATGCGCCGCGCGTGCCCGCAGCCGTCGCGCTCGCCGCCTCGGGCCTCGACGCCGAGATGATCGACGAAGCGGTGGCGAACGCAATCGTCACCGTCGACGCGGCGGGAACGATGACCGCGCGCGATGCCGCGATCCTGCGGACGCTCGGCGACCTCGACCGGATCGGCTTCAGCCGGGAGCACGGCTTCACCCCGGGCATGATCCGGATGTACCACGACTTCATCGACTATGTGACGACGCAGGAGATGCGCTTTTTCTTCGAGCACACCGCCGGGCAAGTCGACGAGCCCAAGGCAGCCGACATGGCCGAACTCGGCATCGGCGCGGTCAACGACCTGCTCGCGCTGATGCGAACGCGCGCGCTGCTTGCCAAGCTCGAACGGCGGCGGCGGGTGGCGAACGACCGCTAGAAGGCGGCGGCGAGCGTCACCACCGGCCCCGAGCCGGGGGCGGCGTTCCCCGCGATGTGGAAGCGGTAGTCGGCTGACAGGCTGAGCCGCCCGGTGCGAGCCGAGACGCCGGGTCCGATGTCGAGCCGGTCGTGCTGCTGTGTCCATGCTGGACGCTCGCCCAAGATCCGACTTCGGTGCCAAGCGCGATATTACGGCGGTGGATGCTAGCCCCGAGACGCGCCTGCGCGGCGGCATAAACGACCGACCCGACGGCACCGGCTTCCCCGTATGCCGAGGCATCGAGTGCTCCTACGCTCCGGCTAAGCCCTCCGGCGACCCGCAACGCCCAGTCGCCGCGCGCTGCCGGACCGACGGGCAGCAGGCGCTCGGCAGCAAGGGTAACACCGGTAAACGGGTGCCACGCGATGCCGGCCGCGGCGAGCGCGCTGCGGCCGCGGTCGTCATGCGCGATCGTCTCGCGCAACGTCAGCGCCAGCGGGCGGACGGCGAGCGGGTCGGGCGTCCACGCCAGTGCCGCGCCGCTCTGGCCACCGCCGAGGACCGGCGCTACGGCAATACTGGAACTCCCGCCCGAGCGGACGATGCTGTAGGCGCTGCCCGACCAGCCCCGTGTCAACGCATCGCGCTGCGCCCGCCATGCTGCGGACCGGGGATCGTCGCCACCAGCCAGCGCCTCGTCAAATAAGCGGGCGGCTCCGCGCCGGTCTCCCGCGGCGAGGCGGGCATAGGCCACGGTCGCCAGCTCGCTTGGAGTTGCGCCGTCGGTATCAGCAGTTGGCTGCGGCTGTTGCGGAGACCCTGATGCGGGCATGTTCGCCGACATGAGGACGACGATGTCGCCGCCCGCTCGCTCACTGCCGGCTGCAGGCCGCATCCTCTCGTTCCCGACGGATCTTGGAGAGCGATGAGGAAGCGGATGCGTCGATTCTGGCGGAGGTGCTACCGCGATCCGCTTTGCCACCGCGGTCCATGGCGGAAGCATCCATGTCCACACGGTCGCCATGCTTGCGCCGTCTTCCGCCGCCACGACCGCCGCGTCGAAGCCGGACTGCATCGCCGGGACGCGGTACGTCACCCACAACAGCAGCAGCAACGCGCATCCGCGCAAGGCTCGCGTCGGGTGCCCCGTCGTGGTTCGCGTCACTCGGCGGGCACGGTGAACTTATGTGTCGTCTTGTCCCACGCCGGACTTTCGTGCCCAGCGCGGATGCGTGCGTAGCGCCGCAGCGCGCTCGTCGCGGCAACCGCATTGATCGCATTGCCGACGATTGTTCGGGAACAGCGCGCAACCCCTCTCGCCAACCGTGGGTCGCAGCGGTGAATGAGGCGCGCAGACCGAGGCGCCAGCCGAGTGCGATGGTGTTCAGCCACAATAACGCGGCGAGGGGCGATTGCGCTGCGACTAAGGGGTCGAAGCGCAACGCGGCCGGGACGACCATGCTCACCTCGGCGTCGACAAGGACGATCGCCACCGCAACGTAGCCGAAGATTGTCAGCAGCGGCGTGACGATCGACTTGCGGTCGCGCAGCAGCATGTAGCGATCGGCAAGGCCACCCTGCCAGCCGATCCGGTCCCAGCCGCTCAGCGCAATGCCGAGCAGCCAGCGGGTCTTTTGCTTGACTGCGGTTTCGAAGGTTGCCGGGAAATGCTCGTGTGTCGCAACCGTTCGCCCACCGGCGAAACCAGGAATGCGGACCAGCGCGCCGCGGTGCCCGAGGGCGGCGACCTTCATGCCGAGCTCGTAATCCTCGGTCATGCAGGCGGGATCGAACGGGGTGCCCGTGACACCGGCAATCATCGCGAGGACGTCGCGGTCGATCGCGCAGGCGACGCCAGCGCTCGGCACTGCTGCGCCGATCGCGCCGCGGACGATGATGTCCTTGCCGTGCGACTCGGCGAACTCGTCAAGGTAGTGCCCGCTTATCCAACGTGAGCCGGGATCGACCAGCGGGATGACCGGGAGTTGCACCATCGCGAGGCCGGGAATGAGATTATCGAAGACGCGGAGTTCGTGGCGGTCGACGACGTCCTCGGCATCGTGGAAGACGATCGCCTTGAAGCGGATTGACGCCTCGGCCTCGTGGGCGATCACCGCGCGCCAGATGTGGTTGAGGCAATCGGCCTTGGTCGTCGAGCCGGGGCGTGTGCAAATCACCGGCGAGATGCGATAATCGACAACCGACCTGACTGCCGCGAGCGTCGCCGGATCGTTCGGATAGACACCGACGAACACCCGGTACTTCGGGTAATCGAGCCGTGTCGTCAGGCTGCGGAGCATCGGCGCGATGACTGCGGCTTCGTCCCATGCAGGCACCATGATCGCCATCCAGCTGCTGCCGGGGGGAAGGTTGGCGGCGGGCACCGAACGCATCCGTAGAGCGCGGCGACGCAGCCAGATCGACAGGTAGATCAGGTCGATCACGCCGTCGTCGATGGTCGACGCGGCAATCCCGACGGCGGCAAGCACCAGCACCTCGCGGGTCGCGACGTGCAATGCGGCGGCAAAAAGCACGAGCCCCCCGGCCATGCGATCAGTCGGGAGGGCCGAGGTGGCCCGCCTTCATGTTATCCAGTATTCGATCCCCCACGCTCGGCGATCTGCTTCGATCGATCCTTGCATTACCGTAACGATATTCGCGATTGAGAGCCATGCCAAGCCCCCATCCCGAGCAGCAATATCTCAGCCTGATGGCCCGGGTCTGGTCCGAGGGTGACCTTCGCATCGACCGGACGGGAGTCGGGACGCGGTCACTGTTCGGCGAGACGATGCGCTTCGACCTGTCGGGTGACGCGGTGCCGCTGCTGACGACGAAACGGGTGTTCTGGAAAACGGCGGCGCGCGAGATGCTGTGGTTCCTCAGCGGCGTGACCAACATCCGGCCGCTGGTCGAGCAAGGCGTCCACATCTGGACCGATTGGCCGCTGGCGCGGCACAACCGCGAGACTGGGGTCGAGCTGTCGCGTGACGATTTCGAGGCGCGGCTGCTGGGCGACGACGGCTTTGCCGAAAACTGGGGCAACCTAGGCCCGGTGTATGGGAAGCAATGGGTCGACTGGCCGACGTTCGAGCCCGTCGGCGACGGTCGCTTCGAGCGCGGTCCCGGGATCAACCAGATTGTGGCGCTGGTCGACGGGCTGCGGCACAACCCGGCGTCACGGCGGCACATCTTCACTGGCTGGAATGTCGCCGAGCTCGACCGCATGGCGTTGCCGCCGTGCCATATGACGTATCAGTTTCATGTCGCCAACGGCCGGCTGTCGGGGATGCTGTGGCAGCGGTCTTGCGACCTCGGGTTGGGCTTCGCCTTCAACGTCTTCGCGGCGGCGCTGCTGATCCGCATGCTCGCGCAGCAGTGCGATCTCGAGCCGGGGGAACTGGTGTGGTCGGGGGGTGACTGCCACCTCTATCTCAACCACGAGGCGCTGGTGGCCGAGCAGCTCGGCCGGACGCCATCGGGTGTGCCGAAGCTGCAGCTGCTCCGGCGTCCGCCGACGATCTTCGACTATACGATCGATGATTTCGCGGTGTACGATTACGCCCCGCAACCGCATATCGCTGCGCCGGTTGCGGTCTAAAGGGGGAGTTCGCCGTGATTCGCGCATTGTTTGTCGGGCTCGCGCTTGCCGCGACGTCCGCTGCCGCCAGCTCTGCCGACGACAAACTCGCCTCGCTCGAAGCGCGTTGGCTCGACGGCGAAATGCGCTTTGCTCCCGAAAGCGCGACTGGCATCGGAGTCCACAAGTACGACAATCTGATCGGCGACCGCTCCGCTGCCGGACGCCATGCCAGCGCCACCGCCGAGCGCGGCTGGCTCGCGGAACTCGATCGGATCGATGCGAAGAAGCTGACCCGCGCGAATCAGGTCGATGCGGCGATGCTGCGCAATGCCCTGCGCTACAGCCTGTGGACCGACGCCACGCTGCAGAGCTGGGCGTGGGACCCGCAGATTTACAACGATGCTGCGGGCGGGTCGCTCTACAGCCTTGCCGCGCGCGATTTCGCACCGTGGCCGGTGCGGCTCAAGGCGGCGACATCGCGGATGAACCTGCTGCCCGGCATGCTTGCCGTCGAGCGCGAAACGCTCGTTCCCGCGCGGGTGCCGCTGATTCATGCCCAGACCGTCGCCAAGCAAAACAGCGGCATCCTCGACATCGTCAACGACATGCTCGTGCCGCATGAGGGCGAACTTGCGCCTGCCGACCGGGTCGCCTTCGACGAAGCGCGCGAGCGGTTGAAGCGGGCGGTCGCGCTCCACCAGCGCTGGCTCGATACCGTGCTCGTGCCGAACGCCAAGGGTGATTTCCGCCTCGGCGCAAAGCTGTACGACGCCAAGCTCGCCTTCGCGCTCGACTCGCCGCTGACGCGGGCCGAGATCAAGGCGCGTGCGACCAAGGCGCTGGCGGCGACGACAACCGAGATGGCGGTCCTCGCGCGCGGCGTGATTAAGGACAATGCAGCGATGTCAGACCACGACGTCATCGCCGCCGCGCTCAAGTTGACCTACGCCAAGCGGGCGCCGCGCGACGGGGTGATCGCCGAGGCGACGAAGGCGCTGGCCGAGGCGACCGCGTTCGTCCGCGCGAAGGACCTGATCACGCTGCCCGACAGTCCGGTCCAGATCATCACCATGCCCAAGTTCCAGCAGGGCGTTGCGGTGGCGTATTGCGATTCGCCGGGGCCGCTCGAGAAGAACCTCGGCACCTTCTTTGCGGTGTCGCCGATCCCCGACCAGTGGAGCGAGGCGCAGGCGACGTCGTTTCTCAGCGAATACAATGAGTACATGATCCGCGACCTCGCAGTCCACGAGGCGATGCCGGGGCATTACGTCCAGCTGGCGCACCAGAACGCCTATCCGTCGACGCTGCGCGCAGTGCTCGGGTCGGGGTCGTTCGTCGAGGGCTGGGCGGTCTATGCCGAGGGACAGATGGCCGACGACGGCTTCATGAAAGGCGATCCGTTGTACAAGCTTACCGTGCTCAAGATGCGGCTGCGGTCGATCTCGAACGCGCTGCTCGACATCGGCATCCATACCGAGGGCATGACCGAGAAAGCCGCGATGTCGCTGATGATGGACCAGGCGTTCCAGCAAGAGCGCGAGGCCGCCGGCAAATGGACTCGCGCCCGTCTCGGCTCGACCCAGCTGCCGAGCTATTTCGTCGGCTATAGCGAGCACACCGATCTGCGGGCTGCGGCCGAGAAGCGCCCGGGCTTTGCCGTCAAGAAATACCACGACGCGGTGCTCAGCTACGGCTCGCCCCCGGCGCGCTACGTCCGCGCGTTGATGTTCAACGAGCCGATCGCGCCGTGATCCTGAGCTTGGTCGTCGCGCGCGCTGATAACGGCGTGATCGGGCGCGACGGGGGCATGCCGTGGCACCTCCCCGCCGATCTACGCCACTTCAAGCGGCTGACGGTCGGCAAGCCGGTTGTGATGGGGCGGCGAACGTTCGAGTCGATCGGCAGGCCGCTGCCGGGCCGGCACAATATCGTCATGACCCGGTCGCACGACTGGACCACCGAGGGCGTGACGGTCGTGCCCAATCTTGCCGAGGCGGTCGCCGCCGCAGGGCTCCAGCAGGGCGCGCGCCCCGACGAGATCATGATTATCGGGGGCGCGACGATCTATGCCGAGGCGCTGCCATCGGCGCGGCGCATCTACCTGACCGAAGTTCATGCCGCGCCCGACGGCGACACTGTCCTGCCGCCGTTCGATCCCGCGGTGTGGCACGAGACCGCGCGCGAGGCGTATCCAGCCGAAGGCGACCGACCGGCATATAGCTTCGTCACGCTCGAACATTTAGCAGTCATACGACCCGGTCGGATCGCCTGACCGGGCGTGCGTTGGCCATCGCACGAGGTTTTGGAGCCGCCATGCCACGAATGAGTATCTACCTCGGGGTCGGCGCGATTGCGGCGTCCGCCACGATGCCTGCAGTCGCTGCAGTCCAAACGTTGATCAGCACTGTCGGCGTCGCCGATGCGAGCGGCCGCGCGACGATCGCGCTCAACTTCCTCAACGTTGGCGACGCGGTTCAGCATTTCGAGCTGCCGCCACGATTGGTGGCAGACCTTGCGGTCGGGGACCGGCACACGGCGGTGACGCTCGAGCGCATCGGGAGTGCCACCCCGCAAACGCTCGCAGCGGGGAGTTTCGTGCGTGCGGACTATTCCGCCTCGCTTCCCAACGGAGCCGACCGCGCGACGCTGTCGCTCGCCAGCGGTGCGGCCTTCGCGCTGTCGCTGCCGAAGGCGGGGAGAGATGCGCAACTCGCCGTCGGCAAGCCGGCGGCGCCGTTGATCCCCGCGCACGACCCCTCTGCACCCGTCGTTGTCCAGCAGAGCTTCAACTCGGCGCGCGCCGACACTGGCAACGCTTTCCTCGGCAATCTATCGGCGTATCTGCCGATCTATGCGGCCTATGGCCCCGGAACGAGCACCGCTGCCAAAATCCAGATCAGCTTCAAATACCAGCTGTTCGGCACCGCCGGCGCGACGGGGGCCGATCGGTCGTGGATCGACGGTTTGACCTTTGCCTATAGCCAGCGGCTCTACTGGGACCTCGGCGCGAAATCGGCACCGTTCCGCAACGTCGATTACAATCCCGAACTGATCTACATCGTCCCCGCCCCGGTTCGCCTCACCGGCGTCGCATTCGGCGGCCGCGGCGGCATTGCGCATGAATCGAACGGCCGCGACGGCACCGCCTCGCGCAGCACGAACTATGTCTATGTCCAGCCGATGGCGACACTGCCGATCGGCGATTACAAGCTGTCGGTTGGGCCACGGTTGTGGACCTATGTCGGCAACCTCAGCGACAATCCCGACATCGCCCACTTCCGCGGTAATACCGGGCTGTTCGCCGAGATCGGCCAAGACAACGGGCTGCGGGTCTCGACCAATACCCGGCTCAACTTCGCCAGCGGCAAGGGCGCAGTCGAGGCTGAGGTGTCGTATCCGATCAATCGCTGGATCAAGTCGCTCAACCTGTATGTCTTCGGCCAGGGTTTCAGCGGCTACGGCGAGAATTTGCTCGATTACAACCGACACGCAAACCGGCTGCGGATCGGCGTCGGCCTCGTCCGCTAGCGTGCGGTCTCGCGCGTGGTGCAGTTGACCGCGCCCAGGATCAGCGACTGCGGTGCTTGCAGGGATGACGGCCTCAATCTTGCTCGCTACAGAAACGCGATGGAGCGGATTTTCAGCGGCGCGGTGCCTCGCCATCTGCGCGGCGGCGTCGTCGCGCTCGGTAATTTCGATGGCTTCCACCGCGGCCATCAAGCGGTCGTCGGACACGCGCTCGACCGCGCGCGCGCCGAGGGTCGACCGGCGCTCGTCGCAACCTTCGACCCGCATCCGGCGGCGCTGTTCCGCCCCGACCTGCCGCCCTTCGCGCTAACGACGACACCGCAGAAGCTCGACCTGTTCGAAGCGTTCGGCATCGACGCCGCAGTGGTGATCGCCTTCGATCGCGCGCTCGCCGCACACAGCGCCGAAGCGTTCGTCGGCGACCAGCTCGCGGCGCAGATCGGCGCCGGCGTCGTCGTCAGCGGTGCGGACTTCACCTTCGGCGTGCGGCGGTCGGGGGACACCGCCGCGCTCGCCCGGATCGGTGCCGGGCACGGCATCGCTGCGGACGTCGTTGCCGCGGTGGGCGACGCGGGCGGCATCGTCTCGTCGAGCCGCATCCGCGACCACCTCCGCGCCGCCGATCCGGCCGCCGCCGCCGCATTGTTGACCCGCCCGTTTACGATTCGCGGCGTCGTCGAGCACGGAGCCAAGCTCGGCCGCACCCTCGGCTTTCCGACCGCGAACCTTGCGCTCGGTGGGTATCTCCGCCCGGCGTACGGGGTCTATGCCGTCCGCGTCCGCCTCGACGACGGCAGCGTGATCGACGGCGTCGCCAACCTCGGCATCCGCCCGATGATCGATCCGCCGCTCGAGGTGCTCGAGGTCAATTTGTTCGACTGGTCGGGCGACCTGTACGGGCGCACGATCGAGGTCGAGCTCGACGTCTTTCTCCGCCCCGAATGGAAACTTGACGGGCTCGACGCGCTGACCCGGCAGATCGCGGCGGATTGCGTTGCCGCGCGCGCGGCGCTGGCATCGGTTAAGCCGACAAGAAGCGCTTTCCTGCCCGATGGATCATCGGTTCGGGCGATCTCTGGGTGCCCGAGCTAATCCTGACTTCCGACGGCCGTGATGACCCGGGATCGGCACGGTGCAATCCATACGGCACCAGCTTGTCGAGCCACGTCGGAGCATGCTTGCCAGCTGCTGGCGCGCGTCTGGACACGATCACCCGTTCCCCCGCACCGTCTATCGCGACGCGGTCTCCCTGCCGTCTACGGCCTTCACGATAAAATCAACGACGGCGGCACCGTTGGCGGTGCCGGGATCGAGGATGTCGAAGTGATCGGCGCCGGTTGGAGCAAGCAGTTCGACTTTGTCTCCGGCAGCGCGTGCGGCGGTGACGTACGGCTCCATCAAGGCCCCAAGTTCGCCTTTCACGACATACTGGCGCACGCCCAACGGCAGATGGTCGGCTGGTTGCGCCAGCCGATATGCGTCGGGTTTTTCGGCCGGGGTGCCACCCATCAAGGGGATGATCGCCGGGTGGCCGCAGACCTCGCTGTCGACCCCGATGAACGGCGCGAGCGATGCCGGCCCATCAATGGCAACGACGCCAGCGAGCTTGATCGGATCGGTCCCGCCGACCGGGTCGTGAAGCTGCCGCCGCGAAGCCGCCCAGAGCGCGAGATGAGCGCCTGACGAATGTCCGACGACGATGACATTGCCGAGATTGAGCGGAAACTTGCCAGCGAGGACGCGGAGGTAATCGACGCCGTCGCCAACGTCCTCGAACGTTCCCGGCCAGCCGCCGCCCGGATTGCCGACCCGGCGATACTCGATGCTCCATGTCGCGATCCCGCGCTTTGCCAGAGCCGCGGCGAGGGCGGCCACGTCGGATGGGTCGCCGGTGTTGGCGTTCCAGCAGCCGCCGTGGATAAGGATCGCAACCGGAAACCGGCCCCTGCCGGCGGGCAATCGCAGGTCGCCGTGCCTGAAATCGCCCGAGCCATACGGACCCGAAAAATTCGGCTTGCTGGCAAGGGCCGCGGAAGCGGCCAATGCCTTGAACGACGTTCCATCGTCGGCACCAGCAGTGGTTGCCAACAGCAAGGCTAGCGCCGTCGCGATGTATCGCATGGAAGTTCCCCTCTTTTCCCCACGAAGACTTTAAGAGAGCGCGGTCATAAGTCTATCCGCTTTCAGGACGAACATGGCTCGTGCTTGTGACCGCGACCGGTACGCAAGCTGCCACAGGATATTTTGTCCTACAGAGCGCTACTTGCTTTAGCCTCTCCCCGGTCGCCGCTTGTTCTTGCTTATCGGTGGAGCGCTTTTTTCTCCCGCTGCAAAAGTGAAGGTCAAACTACAAGGCGTTTTGGCTGACCTTTCCCTTCGCCGAGGATTCGCCTCGGACACCCCGCCGCGCACGAGCAATTGCGCCGAGACACCGCGACGGTTAAACGGTCGGTCCAATGTCCGACTCCCCCGCTAGAGATTATCGCGACACGGTCTTCCTGCCGCGAACCGACTTCCCGATGAAGGCCGGCCTAAGCGCCGCCGAGCCCGCGTGGCTCGCTCGCTGGGCGGCCGAGGACGTGTACGGCCAGCTCCGCGCGCAACGCGCGGGACGGACACGCTTCATCCTCCACGACGGCCCGCCGTACGCCAACGGCGACATCCACATGGGCCATGCGATGAACAAGGTCCTCAAGGACCTGATCGTCCGCAGCCAGTCGATGCTCGGCAAGGATGCGCCATATATCCCCGGCTGGGACTGCCACGGCCTGCCGATCGAGTGGAAGGTCGAGGAAGCGTATCGCGCGAAGAAACTCGACAAGGATGCAGTCCCGGTTGCAGAATTTCGCGCCGAATGCCGCGCGTATGCTAGCGGCTGGGTAGCGACGCAGCGCGGCCAGTTCGAGCGTCTCGGCGTGATGGGCGACTGGGCCGACCCGTATCTGACGATGAACTATGCGAGCGAGGCGACGATCGTCGCTGAACTGCTCAAATTCGCCGCCAGCGGGCAGCTGTATCGCGGGGCCAAGCCGGTGATGTGGTCGCCGGTCGAAAAGACTGCGCTCGCCGAGGCCGAGGTCGAATACGCCGACATCGTCAGCACACAGATCGACGTGGCGTTCGAAATCGTCGAGTCAGCGTTGCCCGAGCTGGTCGGCGCCTATGCGGTGATCTGGACGACGACGCCGTGGACGATCCCGGTCAACCAGGCGATCGCCTACGGTCCGACGCTCGAATACACGCTGGTCCGGGGCAAGGACGACCGCCGCTATCTCGTCGCCACGCGCCTCCTCGACGACTTCTGGGCGCGGTCGGGGCTGATGCCGTCGGGGCTCGGCGCCTTGCTCGGGACCGACGCGCCGGTCATCGTCGCAACCGTCGACGGGGCGGGGCTCGCCGGCACCATCGGCCGCCACCCAATGCACGCGCTCGGCGGTTTCTTCGCCCGTCCGCGCCCGTTTCTCGCTGGCGAGTTCGTCACCGCCGACGCCGGGACTGGGCTCGTTCACATGGCCCCCGACCACGGCGAGGACGACTTCGACCTGTGCAAGGCGAACGGCATCGACCCGGTCTTCGCGGTCGAGGGCGACGGGCGGTATCGCGCCGACTGGGGCTGGCTGCCGGGGCAGGGCAGCGTCATCAACGCCAAGTTCAACGCCCCCGACGGCCCGATCTGCACCGACCTCCGCGCGGCGCATGCGCTGGTCGCAGCGAGCGCGGATTACGCGCACAGCTACCCGCATTCGTGGCGCAGCCATGCCAAACTGATCTTCCGCGCCACCCCGCAATGGTTCATCCCGATGGACGAGCCGCATCGCATGACGGTCGAGGCCGGCAGCAGCGGCGGTGCCGGGGGCAACTCGCCAACTCTCCGCGAAGTCGCCCTCGATGCGATCGAGCGGACCCGCTGGGTGCCCGAGCGGGCGCAGAATCGTATCACCGCGATGGTCGCGGGACGTCCCGATTGGGTGATCAGCCGCCAGCGCGCCTGGGGGGTCCCGATCACATTGTTCGTCGACCGGCGGACCGGCGAGTATCTCCGCGACGCCGCGGTCAATACGCGCATCGTCCAAGCCGTCGAAGCCGCCGGAGCCGATGCTTGGTGGGCGACCGACCCCGCCGCGTTCCTCGGCCCCGACCGCGACCCGGCCCACTACGAGCGGATCGACGACATCCTCGACGTCTGGTTCGACAGCGGCTCGACCCACGCCTTCGTCATCGAAGCGCGCTACGGCGAGGGCGTGCGTGCCGACCTGTACGTCGAAGGCTCGGACCAGCATCGCGGCTGGTTCCAGTCGTCGCTGCTCGAAAGCGCCGGCACACGCGGCCGGGCACCGTATGCTGCCGTGCTGACCCACGGCTTCGCGCTCGATTCGAACGGCAAGAAGATGTCGAAGTCGCTCGGCAACACCGTCGATCCGCTTAAGATCGTCGGTGCGCAGGGGGCTGACATCCTCCGCCTGTGGGTCGCGTCGACCGCCTATTTCGACGACGTCAAGATCGGCAAGGAGGTCCTGTCGGGCCAGACCGACGTCTACCGCAAGCTGCGGAACACGTTTCGCTACCTGCTTGGTGCGCTCGACGGCTGGGACGAGGCCGAGCGGGTGCCGGTCGCCGATATGCCCGAGCTCGAACGCTGGGTCCTCCACCGCGTCGCCGAGCTCGACACCGAGCTCCGACGCCATGTCGCCAATTTCGACTTCAACCCGCTGATGACCGCGCTCAACGCCTTCGCCAACCAGGACCTGTCGGCGTTCTACTTCGACGTCCGCAAGGACAGCCTGTACTGCGATGCTCCCGCCAGCCTCAAACGTCGTGCGTGCCGGACGGTGCTCGACACGCTGTTCCATGCCCTCGTCCGCTGGCTCGCGCCGGTGCTGGCGTTCACCGCCGAGGAGGTCTGGCGGACGCGGTTTCCGGACGCCGGGTCGGTGCATCTCGAGGAATGGGGTGATTATTCGGCGTGGCGCGACGACGCGCTCGGTGCGAAATGGGACCAGCTGCGCGCGCTGCGAGGGCTGGCGACGCTGGCGATCGAGCCCGAGCGCAAGGCTAAGACCCTGGGTTCCAGCCTCGAGGCCGACCTCGCCGTTCGCGCTTCGCCCGATGAAGCCGCCTTGATCGCCTCGGTCGACTTCCCCGAACTGTGCATCGTCGCGGGCGTCACCGTCGAAGTCGATCCGCATTTGACCGTTGGAGCCGCGGTGACAACATCGCGGACTGACCTGCCCAAGTGCGATCGTTGCCGCCGTTACCTGCCCGACGTTGTTCCCGAGACCGCGCTCTGCGGCCGCTGCACCGAGGTTGTGGGATGAGGCGGCTCGGCTATGCGATCGCGGTGCTGGTTTTCGTCCTCGACCAGCTCGCCAAATATTGGGTGACCGCGGTCCTCGACCTGCGCGACAGGGGCGTGGTTCCGCTTGTCCGCGGCTTCGACCTGACGTGGGTCGAGAACACCGGCGTGTCGATGGGGCTGTTCCGGGCTGATGGCGATCTCGGGCGGTGGCTGCTCGTCGGGGTGACGCTGGCGATCGCCGCCGGGGTCGCGGTATGGATCGCGCGCGAAGCCAGTCGCCCCGACACGATCGCGCTCGGGCTTGTCCTCGGCGGGGCGCTGGGGAACATCGTCGATCGGGTCCACTACGGCTATGTCGTCGACTTCTTCCACGCCTATTGGCACGACCATCATTTTTACGTCTTCAACGTCGCCGATGCGGCTATAACCGTCGGCGTCATCCTGCTGTTGGTGCGCGCTGCGCTCGTGCCGCAGCCGGCGAAACCGGTTTAGGAGTATCATCTGTGAAGTCTTGGCCGATCATCGCCGTCACGCTAGCCGTCGCCCTCGCCGGGTGCGCGCACCACAAGAACCGGATGTCGAACCGCAATGCGCCCGACGAGTTCGCCATCAGCCGCGCTGCCCCGTTGATCGTGCCGCCCGACTTCAGCATGGCGCCGCCGAAGCCAGGTGCGCCGCGCGCTCTCGCCGACGATGCCCAGGTCAACGCCGCCGAGGCGCTGTTTGGGCCGGGGGTCAAGATCACGCCGAAATCACCCGCCGAGATCAACCTGCTCGAAAAGGCCGGGGCGGCGAAGGTCGATCCCAACGTCCGCTCGAACGCGGGTGACCCCAAGACCCCGACGGTCAACAAGGGCGCGTTCCTGCGTGAGCTGATGGCGGCCCCGGTCGGAACCGCCAACGCCAAGGTCGCCGAGGTCAAGGTCACCGGCTAAACGCTATCTGATCAGCCGGCCGGCTATTTGAACAGGCCGCCAAGGATGCCGCGGAGCAGCTGCCCGCCGAGCTTGCCCGCCACCTGACGGCTGATCGACGTCGCCGCCGACCGTGCCGCCGACTCGAGCATCTTCTCGCCCAATGATTTCGGCTGCGGGCGTGCCGCGACTCGCGCCTGCACCGCATTGGCGCGGGCGAGGTCGGCATCGGCCTTGGCCTGCGCCTTGGCGGCAATCGCCGCGGCCTTTTCCTGCGCCGTCTGCGCCGCCGTCGCATCGGCAGCCGCCTGGGCCGCCGCCGACTTGGCGTTGAGGATCTCGTAGGCGCTCTCGCGGTCGACCAGTGTCTCGTACTTGCCGACGACGACCGACGTGTCGATCATGACCTTGCGTTCTGCAGGGGTGATTGGCCCGACGCGCGAGCGGGGCGGGGCGATCATCGTCCGTTCGACGGGTGACGGCGCGCCGTCGTCGCCGAGAGTCGACACCAACGCCTCGCCGACCTTGAGCTGGGTGATGACGGTGGCGACATCGACATTGGGGTTCGACCGGAAGGTCGTCGCGGCCGCCTTGACCGCCGCCTGGTCGCGTGGGGTGAAGGCGCGCAGCGCGTGCTGGACCCGGTTGCCGAGCTGGCCGGCGACGGTGTCGGGGACGTCGATCGGATTCTGGGTGATGAAATACACCCCGCAGCCCTTCGACCGGATCAGCCGGACGACCTGTTCGATCTTGTCGAGCAGCGCCTTGGGGGCATCGTCGAACAGCAAATGCGCCTCGTCGAAAAAGAACACGAGGGTCGGCTTTGCGGGGTCGCCGACTTCGGGCAGCGTCGTAAACAACTCACTGAGAAGCCATAGTAAAAACGTCGCATAGAGCTGCGGCGACTGCATCAACTTGTCGGCGGCGAGGATGTTGACCTGCCCACGGCCATTATCGTCGACCGCGATCATGTCGTGGATGTCGAGCGCGGGTTCGCCGAAGAAATTGCTTCCGCCCTGGCTGTCGAGCTGGAGCAACTGGCGCTGGATCGCCCCGACCGACGCGCGGGTGACGTTGCCGTATTTCGTCGCAAGTTCCTGCGCGTTGTCGGCGCAGTGCGCGAGCATCGCCTGCAAGTCCTTGAGGTCCAACAGCGCCAACCCGTTGTCGTCGGCGTATTTGAAGCAGATCGCGAGGACGCCCTCCTGCGTGTCGTTGAGATTCATCAGCCGCGCGAGGAGCAGCGGCCCCATCTCGGTGATGGTCGTCCGCACCGGATGGCCCTGCGTCCCGAACAGGTCCCAGAACACGACCGGGTTCGCCTCGAACCTATAGTCGTCGAGGCCGACCTCCTTCGCCCGCGCGACGGTCCATGCGGCATCGGCGCTTCCGGTCATCGCCATCCCGGCGATGTCACCCTTCACATCGGCAAGGAACACCGGCACGCCGTCGCGGCTGAAGCCTTCGGCGAGCCCCTGCAGCGTCACCGTCTTGCCGGTCCCGGTCGCGCCGGCGATCAGCCCGTGGCGGTTGGCGCGGCGAAGGACGAGCCATTGCGGATGCTCCTCGCCCTTACCGATGAAGATTCCGTCGGCCATGTATGCTCCCTCTTTGGTCGACGGACCCTAGCGGTGCTTGCTGCGGCGCGAAAGCCGGGTAAGCTGCCGCCGTAACGACTTGGGGGATACGACGGTGAAGCTGTTTTTGACGACGATGGTGCTGGCTGCAGGGATGATCGCGTCCGCAGCGAACGCCGCCGGGCCGTGCGGGGCCGACACGTTGGTGGCGATGCGGACGTCGGTGCTCAGCGCGACGGGGACGCCTGCGGGGTTTCTCGACGCGGTCAAGGATCACAAGGCGTGGTATGCCAGCCACGGGTTCAAGAACGACAGCTTTGTGACCTCCCCGGCGATCGTCGGCATCCGCGGGGCAATGCAGCCGTCATCGCGCAAGTACGTGACGTTCCACGTCTATGGCGGCCAGCAGGACCCCAAGCACGACGCCGCGTGGGACGCCTATGTCGCCAAGTACAAGGCAAACGCGACGATCGACAGCGAGGAGCGCTTCTGCCTGCCGAAGGGGGCGAACATCGCGGCGAAGTAGGGCGGGGGTCGGAATCGCGTCGCGCGGAAGGTTACACAAGTCCACGGAACGACCGGGGTTTCGCAGGCGCGTTAGGCCAAGGTCACACAGTTCGACGCGATCGGGTTTCTCCGTGGACTTCCGACGCGAAACACTGCGCTCCATGCCGTCACCCCGGCGAAGGCCGGGGCCCATTGTCACGCAAGCACCGAACTTCGCGTTGCGGGGATAGTTGGGCCCCGGCCTTCGCCGGGGTGACGGGAGGCACAGAAGGACTAGGCCTCTCGCGCACCGAGGGAAGGTTACACAAGTCCACGGAACGACCAGCTTTTTCACGCTGACGTCGCACGGAAGGTTACACAAATCCACACAACGACCAGGTTTCGCGCAATTGCGCCGCATGCGGAAACACCCTCGCGGCGGCGACGAGCAGGATGAGCCAACGATGAGAAAGAGCGGGCGTCACCGGCACTCCGGCGACACCCGCATCTTACTTCATTCGCTGCCCTGTAGGACAGCGAAGACGGGGGCTACTTGCCCTTCGGCGTTTCGAGCTTGATGCCGATGTAGCGCGGCGGGGTGGTGCCGCGCTGGACGAACATCAGCACGGTGTCGCGGCCGGCCTTTCGGGCCTCGCCGACTGCCGTCGCCGCTGCCGACGGAGTCGGGGTCGGCATCTGGTTGATCGACAAGATGACGTCGCCGCGCTGGAGACCGTTCGACGCGGCATCGCTGTTTGGATCGATCGCGGCGATGACCACGCCCGACACGGCGGCGCCGAGCTTGAGTTCGCTGCGGACCTGCGGGGTAAGCGGCGTCAGCGTGATGCCGAGGCTCTGGCGCGCGGCCTCGGCGCCGGGGGCCTGCGGCGGGGTCGCCGGGTTGTCGCTGTCGTCGGGCGTGTCGGTCGTGCCACGGAGAACCGATTCGACCGGGCGCTGGATCACGGTCGCCTGAAGCACGATCTGCTTTCCGCCCCGAATGATACCGACCGGCACGGTGCTGCCCGGCGTCGTGTTCGCGACGATGTAGCTCAGCGTGTTGTCGAAAGTGACGTCCTGCCCGGCGACCTTGACGACGACGTCGCCCTGCTTGATCCCGGCCTTGGCCGCGGGACCGGCCGGCTCGACCGAGGCGACGATCTCGCCATGATCCTTCGGCAAACCGAGCCCGGCGGCGATGCCGGCATCGACCGGCTGGATCTGGACGCCGAGATAGCCGCGCTTGACGCCCTTGCCCGCCATCAACTGCTCGATGACCGGACGTGCCTGCTCGGCGGGAATCGCGAAGCCGAGGCCGACGTTACCGCCGCTGGTCGAGAAGATCGCGGTGTTGATGCCGATGACATTGCCTTGGATGTCGAACAGCGGTCCGCCCGAATTGCCCTGGTTGATCGGGGCATCGGTCTGGAGATAACGGTCGTACTGGCCCGACTGGATATTGCGGTGAAGCGCCGAGATGATTCCGTGGGTGACGGTGCCGCCAAGCCCGAACGGGTTGCCGATCGCGATCGCCCAGTCGCCGACGCGGACCGTCTGGCTGTTGCCGAACTTGACGTACGGCAGGTTCTTGCCGTCGATCTTGAGCAACGCGAGGTCCGACAGCGTGTCACGGCCAACAACGCGCGCCTTGTATTCGGTACGGTCGGCGAGCGTCACGGTGATCGTCTCGACCGGCAGCTTGCCGTCGGTGCCGCCGCCCGAAATGACGTGATTGTTGGTCACGATGTAGCCAGTCGGATCGACGAGGAAGCCCGAGCCGAGCGAGGTCGCCTCGCGCGTTACCGGCTCGCCATCATTGCCCTGCTGCTCCTGAAAGCGCTTGAACAGGTCCTCGAGGCTGTTCGGCGCGCTGCCGCCCTGGCCGCCGCGCGAGAACTTGCCGACTTCGACCTTCTGCGTCGTCGAGACGTTGACGACGGCGGGGGCGAGCCGCGCGGTGAGGTCGGCGAAGCTGCGCGGCGCATCCATCGGACCGGCGACGTTCGCGGGAACCGCATTCTGCGCGGGAGGCGCTGCGGCGGGAGGCGTGGCGATTTGCGCACCGGCGGGCATCAGCACCGCGACGGCACCGCCAACGAGAACAAGCGCGGGAATGACACTGCGAACGATACGCACGGGGCGGTTTCTCCTATGACCCGTCACGGCGGGCTAACAGCGGGATAGATGCATTTCGGCAACACGCAAGCAAAAAACAATAGGTCGAACGATTGTTATCTGGCGTTCATTTTCGTCGCGTCACTTTTTCTGGCGTCCTTCGAATTCGCGGAGGAATTCATTGTTGGGCGACAGGATGACATTCGACGAGCCGTCCTTAAAGGTTTCACGATACGCCTGCATCGACCGGTAAAACGCGTAGAAATCCGGATCCTTGCCGAAGCTTTCGGCGTAAATTCGCGCGGCGTTGGCATCGGCATCGGCGCGAACGAGCTGCGCCTGCTTGTTGCCCTGCGCGCGGATCGTCAGCGCTTCCTGCGCGCGAGCCGACCGCATCCGGGTAAACGCCGACTCGAGCGGTGCGCCCGTCGGCAGGTCGGCGCGCTTGATCCGGACGTCGAGGATCTCGGCGCCATACTGCGCCGCCTGGCGGTTCACGCTGTTGCGGATATCCTCCATCAGCGTCGTCCGTTCGGGCGACAGCAGCGCGTCGAAGCGCTGGCGGCCGAGCTCGTTGCGGAGGCGCGAGGCGAGGATGCGCGCGAGCGCTTCCTTGACGTTATCCTCGGTGCCGACGGTCTGGTACATCCGCTGCGGGTTGACGATGCGGAAGCGTGCGAAGGCATCGACCACCAGCCGCAGTTGGTCGGTCGACAGCACCGTCTGCTGCGGCATGTCGAGGTCGAGGACGCGCTTGTCGATGTAAACGACGTTCTCGATGAACGGCACCTTCGCGACGAGCCCGGCATCGGTGTCGCCGAACTTCGCCTTCGGGTCGTAGGCGTTGACGATCCGCTCGGGCTTGCCGAGGCGCAGGACGATCGCCTGCTTGGTCTCCGGAACGGTGTAAAGCGTCGCGCTGGCCAGGATCAGCAGCGCGAACAGCAGCACGAGCCACGTGATGGGATTGCGGGTCAGGGCCATCTTACTTCGCCTGCGCGGTGGGAGCGGGGAGGGCGGCCGGGGCAACAGTCGTACGCGCCCGGCGCTGGATCTCGGCGAGCGGCAGGTACGTCTGGAAATTACCCGGTTCGACGACGGTCTTGTCGATCTTCGACAGCACGCTCTCCATTGTCTCGAGGTAGATGCGCTTGCGCGTCACTTCGGGCGCGAGGCGATACTGGGCGTAAACCGCGTCGAACTGCGCCGCCGACCCCTGCGCGACCGCGAGGAGCTGCTGGGCATATCCCTTCGACTGGTTGATCGCCTGTTGCGCGTCCTGCTGCGCCGCCGACACGTCCTTGAACGCCTCGTCGACCGCGGCGGGCGGATCGGCCTGCTTGATGTCGACGCCGCGAACGTCGATCCCGGCGCGATAGCTGTCGAGCAGCTCCTGCATCCGCTCGCGGACCTGCTCGGCGATCTGCGCGCGCTGCGGACCGATCGCATTGTTGAGCGTCGTGCTGCCGACTTCGGCGCGCATCGCCGCCTCGGCGACCTCGCGGATCGTCTGTTCGGGCTCGGCGAGCTCGAACAGGAACAGTTCGGGATTCTTGATCTTCCAGCGCACCGCATAAGCGATGTCGATGATGTTCTGGTCGCCGGTCAGCATCAGGTTTTCGGATGCGCCGTCGCTACCGCCAATATCGACCGAATTGACCTGCTCGACCTTGGGCTTGATGACGACGTCGATCGGCGCGGGAAGCTTGAAGTGGAAGCCCGGCCCGGTCGTCTCGACGTAGCGACCGAAGCGCATGACGACGCCGCGCTCCTGCGCCTGGATGCGATAGGTCGCGGTGGTGAACAGCCAGATGCCGAGGATGACCGCGGCGATCAGCAGCCACGGGATATTGCCGATCTGACGCCCGCCACCGGGGATCGACCCGCGCAACTTATCCTGGCTGCGGCGGATGAAGTCGTCGAAGTCGCCGCGTCCGGTCGGCCCGCGCCCGGGGGTCGGGCGCCGTGGCGGGCCTTCGCCCCACGGGCTCTTCGGGCCGCCGCCGTTATTGCCGCCGCCGCCGCCCGAGCCGCTTCCGCCGCTGCTGCCCCATGGGCCGCCGCCGCCCGAACTGTCGTTATTACTTGCGAGGGGCATGTAGTATCCGCCGAAAATTGCACGATCGTTGCGCACCTATATACGAAGCCCCCGCCGGGATTGCGAGATGGTCGCATCCGATCCACCACCGCGCCTATTCGACCCATGAAGGACCCGCCGTGACCGACCGCGAAGCCGTTGTTACCGCCCTCGCCGCAATTGCCGACCCGAGCGGGGGCGGCGACATCGTCGCAAGCGGTCGGGTGAGCGGGGTCGTCGTCAAAGCCGACGGCAGCGCCGGACTGGTGTTGTCGGTCGAGGCCTTAGCGCGCGACGTCGCCGAGCGGCTCAATGCCGCGGTCGAACTCGCGGTGCGCCGGGTGCCGGGAGTGACAGCGGCGCGGATCATCCTGACTGCCGAGCGCGACACCGCTCCCGCAGCGGCGGCGGACGTCCGCACCGGCCCGGTCCCCGGCATCCGCACGATCGTCGCGGTCGCGAGCGGCAAGGGCGGCGTGGGCAAGTCGACCGTCGCGGCGAACCTTGCCGTGGCGCTGGCGCGGCGCGGTCTATCGGTCGGGCTGCTCGACGCCGATATCTACGGTCCGTCGGTGCCGACGCTGCTCGGGCTGACAGGGCGCGGCAAGCTGGAGGGCAAGCGCCTCCAGCCGGCGGCGGCGCATGGCATCACCGCGCTGTCGATGGGAATGATGACCGATCCGACCAAGGCGATCATCTGGCGGGGGCCGATGGCGGCGTCGGCGATGATGCAGATGGTCGAGCAGACCGACTGGGGCGTGCTCGACACGCTCGTCATCGACCTGCCCCCCGGCACCGGCGATATCCAGCTGACGATGGCGCAGAAGCTCAAGCCGACCGGCGCGGTGATCGTCTCGACTCCGCAGGACCTCGCGCTAATCGACGCGCGGCGGGCGATCGCGATGTTCGGCGAGGTCAAGGTGCCGGTGATCGGGCTGGTCGAAAACATGAGCAGCTTCGTCTGCCCGGCGTGCGGCGTGCGGACCGACATCTTTGGGCATGGCGGCGCGGGAGTGGCGGCGGAAGCAGCGGGGATCGCCTTCCTCGGCGGCATCCCGCTCGACATCGCGATCCGCACCGCGTCGGATGCGGGTCAGCCCCCGGCGGCGGGGGAAGGGGCGCTCGCCGAGGCGTTTGCGGCGTTGGCGGAACAGGTTGCCGCCGGGCTTGGTTTGTAAACGCGAAGGAACCGAACATGCTGACCACCGACGCCCAAATTCGCGACCTGCTGACCGCCGCACGGACAGTCGCACTCGTCGGCATTTCCGACCGGCCCGACCGCGCGTCGAACCAGGTGATGAAGGTGATGCAGGACCATGGCTACCGTGTCATCCCGGTCAACCCGATGATCACCGGCGAACATATCCACGGCGAATATGTCTGGCGCGAGTTGAGCCAGCTCGGCGACCCGATCGACATCGTCGATATCTTCCGCAAGTCGTCCGAGGCCGGTGCTGCGGTCGATGCGGCGATCGCGGCCGGCGCAAAAGCGGTGTGGCTGCAACTCGGCGTGATCGACGAAGCGGCTGCCGCTCGCGCCGAGGCCGCCGGCCTTCAGGTCGTGATGGACCGCTGCATCAAGATCGAACTCGCCCGCCTTGGCGTCGAGCCGGTCGTTTAACCGCGCTTAGCGGTCGCTCGACGCGCTCTGGCCGATCGCCTCGGCATATCGCTGGTCGAGCACCGTGCGGCGGGTGTCGACATAGGTGCGATGGTCGTCGCTCAACGTTCCGCCATCGCCCGCTGCCAGCGATGAAGCTTCGTTCGCCAACGCCTTGAGGTCGGCGTGGTACAGCCGTGCCGCCTGCAGTGGCGAAGCGCTTGCGGGATAGACGTAGCGGAAACCGCGATCTCCCTCGGGCCCGCGAACATCGGCATTCACGACAGCCGGAGCGGCAAGTATTGCCAAGGTAATAACAAGACCAAAGTGGCGCATTACTGCCTCCTTCGTAAACATCCACTCCTCTAAACGATACGGTACCGGGACAGTTCCGGTGCCGCACCCCCTGTTGATGGTTTACGCGCGGCAAGGCATTGAGGCGCGCATGACCAGCTTGCGCCCAGAATATCCGCTCTACCTCGCCAACAAGGCGGTGCAGTCTAACACCGACCTGCCGGTGACCGACAAGTTCACCGGCAGGATCGCTACCCGCGTCGCGCTCGCCGACGCGGCGACGATCGACGCCGGCATCGCTGCCGCGCACGCCGCCGAAGCGCCGATGCGCGGAATGGCGGCATACGAGCGGCAGGCGGTGCTGATGCACTGCGTCAAGCGCTTCACCGAGCGCGCCGACGAACTCGCCTACGCTTTGTGCATCGAGGCGGGGAAGCCGATGCGCGATTCGCGCGGCGAGGTCGGGCGGCTGGTCGACACCTTCCGCATCGCCGCCGAGGAATCGGTCCGCATCACCGGCGAGGTCCAGCCGCTCGACATCTCGGCGCGGGCGAAGGGCTATCTCGGCATCTGGAAGCGCGTGCCGATCGGGGCGTGTTCGTTCATCTCGCCGTTCAACTTTCCCTTGAACCTCGCCGCACACAAGGTTGCTCCCGCGCTCGCAGTCGGCTGCCCGTTCGTCCTCAAGCCGGCATCGCGAACCCCGCTCGGCGCGATCATCATCGGCGAAGTGCTCGCCGAGACCGACCTGCCTCCCGGTGCCTTCTCGATCCTTCCGGCAAAGCGCGACGGCGCCGACCTGTTCACCACCGACGACCGGCTCAAATTGCTGTCGTTCACCGGCTCGCCCGGGGTCGGCTGGGACCTTAAGGCGCGCGCGGGGAAGAAGAAGGTCGTCCTCGAACTCGGCGGCAACGCGGCGGTGATCGTCGACCGCGACGCCGATCTCGACGACGCTGCCGCGCGCATCGTCTTCGGAGCATTCTACCAGTCGGGTCAGTCGTGCATCGGCGTCCAGCGGATCATCGTCCACGCCGACGTCTACACCGCATTCCGTGACAAGCTCGTCGGGCTGACGAAGGCGCTTGTTGCGGGCAACCCGCTCGATGAAGACACTTTCATCGGCCCAATGATCGACGTCGGCGAGGCCGAACGCCTCGACGGCTGGATCGCCGACGCGGTGGTGCGCGGCGCGACCTTGCTGTGCGGCGGCGGGCGCGACGGCACGATGCTCGCGGCGACCCTGCTCGAAGGCGTCGGGCGCGGCACCGACCTGTACCGCGAGGAGGCCTTCGGACCGGTCGCGATGCTGTCGTCGTTCACCCGCTTCGACGACGCATTGGCCGAGGTCAACGACTCGAAGTTCGGGCTCCAGGCTGGCGTCTTCACCCGCGACCTGTTCAACATGATGAAGGCGTGGGATGTCCTTGAAGTCGGCGGCGTCGTGATCAACGACGTGCCGAGCTACCGCGTCGACAACATGCCGTACGGCGGGGTCAAGGACTCGGGGCTGGGGCGCGAAGGGGTGAGGTTTGCGATGGAAGACATGAGCGAGATCAGGAACCTGGTGATCCGGCGGCGCGAGGGCGACAGCGCCTTCGAGCCGACGATATGAGCGGCTTTCGCGTCGCTTATTACTTCCCGGCAACGACCGGCAAGCTCCTCGCGACGATCCCCGGGGTCGCCTCGGTACAGGCGATCGAGCCGGCGCAGCGCTGGAACCTGCCGACCGATGTCGACGTGATCTTCGCTCCGCCCGATTTCGGCGACCTCGGTGAACACAATGCCCCACGCCCGATAGGCTGGCCGGGATCGATCAAGTTCGTCCAGATCGCTTCCTCGGGAACCGACGGGTATCCGCGCTGGATGTTCGACGGGCCGGTCGTCGCGACGTCCGCCGGGACCGCCGCCCCGCCGATCGCCGAATATGTCCTCACCGCGATGCTGATGCATGAGAAGCGCCTGCCCGCAATGTTCGCGCGGCCCGGCGACGCCCCGGTCACCCAGACCGGCATGATGGCCAACCCGCTCGGCAGCCTCGAAGCGAAGACGCTTGGCCTGCTTGGCGTCGGGCATATCGGTACCGAGGTCGCACGGCTGGCACAGGTTTTCGGCATGAAGATCATCGCACATCGCCGGTCGACCGCCGCCGCGCCCAACCCGGCGATGACGCTGGTTTCGCTCGACGAACTCCTCGCGCGTGCAGACCATCTCGTCCTCGCCGCACCGATGACGCCCGAGACCGCCGGGGTGATCGGCGCGGCGGCGCTGGCGAAGGTCAAGCACGGCGTTCACATCGTCAACATCGCGCGCGGCGGGCTGATAGACCAGGCTGCGCTCGCCGCCGCGCTCGACCGCGGCCAGGTCGGCGGCGCGACGCTCGACGTCACCGACCCCGAGCCGCTGCCCCCCGGCGATCCGCTGTGGACCGCGCCGAACGTCCGCATCACCGACCATATTTCGTGGAGTTCGGCGGGGACGCCGCGGCGCATCTTCGCGCTGTTCGCCGACAATCTCGGGCGGTTCGCGAAAGGCGAGCGGCTGATCAACCAGCTCGACTGAATTCAGACGTCTGCGAGCGCGAGTCGCGTGGGTCGGCGGCTTGAATCCGTCAAATTTGGTGAAGAAATTGTTAATAACTGCCGGTCGCGCTCGTCCCGACCGGCAAAGCAAGTCATTGCGATTCCTCGCAGTATTTGAAGCGCCGATTTTTACGAACTTTCGTCACTATACAGTCAAGAGACAGTCTGTCAGCCTTTCCATCACGCCAATGACTTGGGTGCGGCCACTAGCGGCCGGTTTCGGGGGAGACTGTCGATGGCAAATGCACCTATTCCGCGTCCGCATGGCGGCGTTCGCGGCGCTAATCTGTCGCGAAGCTCGGTGCTGTTCGGTGGACCGTTCGGGCGCATGTTCCGCGCACTTCCCGCCGCCGATTACGGCCCCGACGACCAGACCAGTATCCATGCTCTGACCAAGCTCGCCGCCGGGATGCTTGCCAAGCACGAAGCCCCGTTCGACGGCCCCGATCCCGAGGAGGGGGGCATCCCCGCCGCCTATACTTATTTCGGCCAGTTCATCGACCACGACCTGACCTTCGATCCGGCGAGCAGCCTGCAAAAGCAGAACGATCCCGACGCTTTGGTCGATTATCGCACGCCGCGATTCGACCTCGACAATCTTTACGGGCGCGGTCCCGACGACCAGCCGTATCTCTATGCCGACGGGCTGCGCTTCAATCTCGGCCGCCCGCTGACCGGCGCCGCGCATAACCCCCGGGCGCAGGACCTGCCGCGAAGCACCCCGTCGCCGACCGCGAGCAACCCGCACCCGAACAAGCGGGCGATCATCGGCGATCCGCGCAACGACGAGAACGTGATCGTCTCGCAGCTGCAGGGGCTGATGCTCCGCTTCCACAACCGGATGGCGGGGCTGATCGGCGACTTCGCCGAGACGCAGCGCGCGGTCCGCTGGCATTACCAATGGGTCGTGCTCAACGACTTCCTGCCGGCGATCATCGCCCCTGCGGTCCTCGCCGAGGTGCTGCCGCATCTCGCCGTGGGGACCGATCCGGTCACCGATCCGCCGAAGCTCAAATTCTATCACGCCCGCGACGAGGCGTTCATGCCGCTCGAATTCTCGGCAGCGGCGTACCGCTTCGGGCATTCGATGGTGCGCCCCGAATACCAGCTCAACGAGACGCTGCCGAAGTCGCATTCGATCTTCGCCGGCGATTCAAACCATCCCAACCTGCGCGGCTTCCACGAATTCCCGGCGCAATGGGCGATCGACTGGCGCTTTTTCGTCGACCTCGAGCCGATGGACTATGGCGACGCCGACAACCTGCCCGACCCGCGCAATAAAAAGCGCCTGCAGCTGGCGTACAAGATCGACACCTCGCTGGTTAATCCGCTCGGGCATCTGCCGAGCGACATCGCCGCCCACCCGCATATCCTCGCGCTGCGCAACCTCGAGCGCGGCTGGCGGATGCGGCTGCCGAGCGGGCAGGCGGTTGCCCGCGCGATGGGGGTCGTGCCGCTGACCGACGCCGAGATCATCATCGGCAAGTTCACCGGCGACCCCGCCGACACCGTCGGGCCGATCACCCAGTTCGGCATCGTCGACGGCGTGTCGGCGTTTGCCGGCAACTGCCCGCTGTGGACGTACATCCTGGCCGAAACGGTCGAGACGACGATGACCGTCGCGACGACGCAGGGCGACCAGGCGATCAAGACGCGCCAGCTCGGCGAAGTCGGCGGCCGCATTGTCGCCGAGACGATGGTCGGACTGCTGCTCACCGACTCGAGCTCGTACCTCGCCCAGAATCCGCGCTGGACCCCCGACGCGGCGCTGATGCGGAACGGCAAGTTCGGGTTGGCGGAGCTGATCGCGGCGGCGCTCAACGATTAGGGGCCGCCGCCCGCTCCATTCCGTCACCCCGGCGCAGGCCGGGGCCCAACTCGCCCCGCAACGCGCAGTTCGGTGCTTGCACGACCATGGGCCCCGGCCTTCGCCGGGGTGACGGGACTAAGCATTAGATAATGACTTGAATCCCAACCCGACCGCCAAATCTTCCCACCGCGGGTTGAGCTCCTCGATCACCCGAACCTTCCACGCCCGCCGCCACTCCTTCATCGCTTTCTCCCGCGCGATCGCCGCAACGATGTTCGAATGCGTCTCAAACCAGACGAGTGAATGGACGGAGTACTGCTTGGTAAATCCGTCGTGGACCGCGTTGCGATGCTCCCAAATCCGTCGGATCAGGTCGGAGGTTACGCCGATATACAACGTACCGTTGCGGCTGGAGGCGAGCATGTAGACGTCACCGCCTTTCTCCGTTCCGGACATTGATGCCCCCCCCCTTTTAGTCCGTCACCCCGGCGAAGGCCGGGGCCCAACTCGCCCCGCAACGCGCAGTTCGGTGCTTGCACGACCGTGGACCCCGGCCTTCGCCGGGGTGACGGCTCGGTAGTGTGACCCCCCTACGCCGCACGTTGTCCCTTAAGTCCGCACCCCCGCGATCCACTCGTCGCCAACCCGCTGCAGGATATCGAGCGGCACCCGCCCGCAGCCGAGCACCGCGTCGTGGAACGCCTTGATGTCGAATTTCGCCCCCATCGCCGCCTTCGCTTTGGCGCGGATGCCGGTGAAGACGGTGTGGCCGAGCTTGTAGCTGCACGCCTGCCCCGGGTTGGTGCAGTAGCGCTCGACCTCGCGGGTGGCGAAGCCGCGCGCCTCGCCTTCCTGCGCGACGAAATAGTCGATCGCCTTCTCGCGGCTCCACTTGAGATGGTGGATGCCGGTGTCGACGACGCAACGGTTGGCGCGGAACAGCTGGAACTTGAGGTAGCCGAGGCGTCCGAGCGGGTCGTCGTCGTACATCCCGATCTCGTCGGCGAGCTGCTCGGCGTACAAGGCCCATCCTTCGCCGTACCCTGAGAACCCGCCCGTCTTGCGGATCAGCGGCAGCTTGTCGTTGCCGAGCGCAAGTCCGCCCTCGAACTGGTGCCCCGGCAGGCCTTCGTGGAACACCGTCGTCGACAGGCAGAACTTCGGCCATTCGGCGCTGTCATGGAGGTTGAAATAGACCAGCCCGGGACGCGAGCCGTCGAGCGGCGGCGACTGGCTGAACGCCGATGCCGCCCCGGCCTCGGTCGCGGGGGGCACGCGGCGGACCTCGAACTTATACTGCGGGATGCGGCTGAACACCGTCGGCAGCCTCGGGCGGATTTCGTCCAACCGCTTGTTGCAATAGGCGATTTCCTCGGCCTTGCCCGCGTCGGTGTTCGGGTACAGCTGCGACGGATCGGCATACAGCGCCGCCATCCGCTCGCCGATCGTGCCCTTGGTCATCCCCTGCTTCGCCAGTAGCCCGTCGAGCCGCGCGCTGATCTCGCGCGCCTGCGCCAGCCCGATGTCGTGGACCTCCTGCGGCGAATATTTGGTCGTCGTCGTGTTGTGGAGCGCGACGGCATAGAACTCGGCACCCTGCGGGAACTGCCACACTCCGGCGTCGTGCTTCGCGTGCACCCGGAGCGCCTTCGCCTCGGCAATTTGCCGGTCGAGCGCGGGGAGCACCTTGTCAGTGTAGATTTTCGCGGCGTCGGCGGCGTAGCGATCACCGAGTCCCTTCGCCGCCGCGCGCTTCGCGATCGATGTAACGACAAGCGCCTCGCTCGCCGGAACGCGCAGTTTCTCCATCTGCGTCAGCGTCGTATCGAGCAGGAAATCGGGCGGCGACACGCCGACACCGGCATCGTGCTTCATCCGCATGGTCTGGTCATCGAGTTGGGTCGCGAACGCCGACAGCCGCGACAGATACGCGTCGGCGTCGCCCGCGGTGTCGATCCGATGCTTGGTGTCGAGGAAGTCCGGGACCGACTGATACGCCCCGGTCTGCTGGCTGACGACGTAGGGGGACGGCCCGTAGCCGCCGCCGCCGAAGTCGAACGCCTGCACCGCCGCGCCCGAGTCGCGGGTGTATTTGACGACGTCGTAGTTGAGCCGGTCGTCGGGGTTCAACCGGTTGCGGTCGATCATCGCGAGGCGGCGCAACTGGTCGCGCGTCGCCGCCTTGTCGGCCGCCCGCCCGGCATCCGATGCGTCGGACAGCTTGCCCTTGAGATCGGCATTCGCCCCCTTGTCGAGCCTAAGCTGCGTCGCGCTCTCGGGCCGCTCGCGGAGGTTCTCCTGGAAGAATGCATCGAACAGCGTCGCGAGTTCAGCCGACGGCGCGGCGCTCGCTGCGGCCGGGGCGGCAAGCGCGGCGCGAAGGGGAAGCGCGGTCGCCGCCCCCGCAGCAGCGGAGGTCAGCAGGAAGGCGCGGCGGTCGAGCATCGGTGTCCCCTTGGGCTGGTTAGTCGGGCCGCGATGATTCGCGTGCCAATCTGGTGCAATCGGGTCGGAAGTTGACGAACCTGACGCCACGTCGAACCGAAACACCTCCCCCACGCGGTCGCCGTGAGTAGCGGGCGCGAGGACAAAGGGCGGTTCGTGGCCATCGAGAGCGAGCCTATGCCGTTGACGATGGTGTAGGACAGCGAAAAATGTTGGGAGCTGTCAGGTCCCGGCCGGCTGCATAACCGCCGACAGTAGAGCTATAACAAATTGAGTTGAGGGAGTTCGGGCCGCACTTGGATGACGCCGTTGATGAGCCATTGATCTAAACGCCGCTTGTGAGTTCCCATCGCCAACACGATGCCCTTGGCCGGCAACTCCGTTCCAAACTTGTGTTGCATCCAATCAAGCGCCTGAGCCTCTGACTGGAACTCTGCACGACGACGCAAAAAGGTCGCCTCGGTCTCCCAGTCTTGACAAGTTCCAGTGTGAACGCCGTCGTCGTCACGATAAGTATATTTGAACGAGAATGGTGACCCCTCCGGTGCTACGCTTTCCGAAAGCTGAAACATGTCACCTTGTTCGCGGATCGCCTTTCGATTGGCGGCTTCTCGACCAATCTCTTCGCTCGTACGCCGTTCAATTCGAAAGTCGATGACGTCCATTTTCAAGAGAGCAAGACTACGTCCAGCTTGTGATTCCGCCTTCAAGCTAGTGGATTGATTCTAACGTTTGGTGCCCTCGCCTGACGGCGGCGATGATTTCGTCTGGATCGGCGCGCCAGACGAAGGGTCGGGGCTGCTGATTGTGCTCCTTGATGAAGCGGTTGATAGCGGCCTGGAGGTCGACAACGGAGCAGAAGACGCCGTTTTTCAGGCGCCGGCGGGTGAGCTTGGCGAAGAAGCCCTCGACGGCGTTGAGCCACGAACACGACGTCGGCACGAAGTGGAACGTCCAGCGCGGATGCCGGGCCAGCCAGGCGCGGACTTTGGGCTGTTTGTGGGTAGCGTAATTGTCGAGGATGACGTGGACGGCCTTGTCGGGCGGCAACTCGGCCTCGACGGTGTTCAGGAAGCGGATAAACTCCTGGTGCCGATGGCGCTGCATGTTGCGCCCGATCACCGAGCCGTCGAGCACGTTCAACGCCGCGAACAAGGTCGTCGTGCCGTTGCGCTTGTAGTCGTGGGTCATGGTCGCACCCCGGCCGCGCTTGAGCGGCAGCCCCGGCTGGGTGCGATCGAGCGCCTGGATCTGGCTCTTCTCGTCCACGGACAGCACGATCGCGTGCGCCGGCGGCGAGACGTAGAGGCCGACCACGTCGTGCAGCTTCTCGGCAAAAGCCTTGTCGTTGGACAGCTTGAAGCTCCGCCAGCGGTGCGGTGCCAGGCCATGGTCGTGCCAGATCTTGACGACCGAGGACGCAGCGATGCCGACCGCCTTGGCCATCGCGCGGACTGTCCAGTGCGTCGCTTCATGGTCGGGTGGTGCGAGGGTCAACGCCACGATCTTGTCGACCAGCGCAGTCTCGAGCGGCGCGATGCCCGGAGGTCGGGTCTTGTCGCGCAGCAAGCCATCGACGCCTTCGGCCATGAAGCGCTCCTGCCAGCGCCACACGCAGGTCTTCGACTTGCCCGTCGCCGCCATGATCGCAACAGTGCCCAGGCCGCCCGCTGTCAGGAGAATGATCCTGGCCCGCCACACGTGCTTTTGCGGGGAGCCGCGCGCCGCGACAATCGCTTCAAGCCGAGCCTTGTCCGAGGCCGTGACCTCGATCCTGATACCAGTGCGCATCCCCCAACGTCGCACGTTCGACCGTCGCCGGGAATCCCCAACAGGACTCGTCCGTCCCGATCAATCCACTAGTGACAGAAGTTCGATGAATTAGCGGCCCTCGCTCGGCAATCGGCAGACTTCCAGCGATCTCGATCGAACGATCATCGACTCGTCGGCTCTCGCTGCGACGGTCCGCTGCGGCGCGTGGTAGCCGCCAGCGGTAATGTATGAGGTCCCAACGGCTAAACTTTTGGCGTGCTTCGAGGTAGCGAAACGAAACGGGGTAAAGCCGAACCCAACATCCGTTTCGATCAATAGCCGCGCAGCATACCGTTGCCCCATATTGCTGGCTTACTCGAGGCGCAGCCTTAATGATTACAAAGGCTTCTCCTATAGCATGCTCAAACGTGCCACTCGGCTCCATTTACGACTTTCCCCCCGGTCAGTGGTAGTGGCCTAACGCCAATGTGCTTAATCTCGAACGCTCCCAACTTCTGAAGATCATCACACAAAAGCTTACTATGGCATAGTCGGTAGTCGCGTTCATAACAAAGTAGCACGCAGCGTTCGGTGGACAAGGTAACGGACAGATCCATTAGCTCATCTTTTGCCGCCAAAGTTTCCATATGAGCGGCGAAGATTTGTCTGAACTCATGATGCCGACCAGCCCGGGCGGCATCGCGACCAGCCTTAGGATCGCCAAGTTTCTTACGATGTTCGTACGAGATGTTTCGACTCTCAAGCGCTTCTGACAGCGCCTTTTTCGAAAAGCCTGGTCGTCTGGACTGAGGCAACTCGCGAACATCTACGACACGCTGGATGTCAGCGGCCTTCAAAGTTAGCAGAAAGTCCGCAAGCGAGGAACCTTCGTAGCCGATGGTGTAAATCTCAGTCATCAGGCGCTATTAGCTCCCAACCGAGTCAAAATTGAGGAGCCATACGGCTCGGCTCGAACTTCCGTGCTATCCCTACTCCCGCTCGATCCGCACCGGCACCGACTTCGCCGCAAGCACGAAGCTCTGCTCGGCATGGTGCGCCAACGGGATCAACACGTTCGCCTCGGGGTAATACGTCCCAATACACCCCGTCGGCAGCGAATATGGCGTGACGCGCAGGCCGCCCAATCGTCGTTCGACGCCGTCGCCGTACTCGGTGCGGAGGCTGACGATGTCGCCTTCTTTCAGCCCGTGGACCGCCATGTCGGCGGGGGAGATGAACAGGACGTCGCGGGTCCCTTTCACGCCGCGGAAGCGGTCGTAATAGCCGTAGACTGTGGTGTTGAACTGGTCGTTCGAGCGGAGCGTGATCAACCGCATCAGCCCCGGCGCGTCGGCAAAACCGGCGGCGTCGAGCATCTTCGGGACGGCGAACTCGGCCTTGCCGCTGGCGGTTTCGAAGTGCCGGTCGCGCGCCTTGTTGCCCTTGTAGAAGCCGCCGGGGGTGAACAGCTTCGCGTTGAAATCGGCGAAGAAATGCGGGTAGGTCTCGGCGATCGCGTCGCGGACTTTGCTATAGTCGCCGACCCATTCGGCCCACGGCAGCTTGGGGTTCGGCGTCAGCGTCGCCTCGGCGATCCCGGCGACGATCGCGGCTTCGGACAGCAGGTGCGGCGACGCCGGTTCGCGCTCGCCGACCGAGCCGTGGATGCAACTCGTCGAATCCTCGACCGAGACCGACTGCGGCCCGGTCGCCTGGACGTCCTTTTCGGTCCGCCCGAGGCACGGCAGGATGTAGCTGACCTCGCCGGGGACGAGGTGCCCGCGGTTGAGCTTGGTCGCGACATGGACCGTCAGCCGCTGCTTGCGCCAGGCCGGCTCGACCTGCCCGCTGTCGGGGACCGCGCGGAGGAAATTGCCTCCGAGTCCGATGAACGCCTTGACCGAGCCGTCGAGCACGCCCTCGCACGCCTCGACGGTGTTGAGCCCCTTCGTCCGCGGCGGCTCGAAGCCGAACTGCGTCTTGAGCTTGTCGAGGGGCACGAGCTCGGGCTTCTCGCTGATGCCGACGGTGCGCTGGCCCTGGACGTTGCTGTGGCCGCGGACCGGGCAGACGCCCGCGCCCTCGCGGCCGATGTTGCCGCGCAACAACAGCAGGTTGACGATCATCTCGACATTCTCGATGCCGTGGACGTGCTGGGTCAGCCCCATGCCGTAGATGCCGATGACACGCTTGGCGCTGGCATAGACTTCGGCGGCGGCGCGAATATCGTCGGCCGGGAGGCCCGATGCCGCCTCGATCGACTCCCATGTCGTTGCCCGCGCGGCGGCGGCGAAGTCGTCGAAGCCGTGGCAATGCTCGGCGATGAATTCGTGGTCGAGGACATCGCCGGTGCGGTCGTCGGCCTCGATCGTGTATTTGCACATGCCCATCAGGACGGCGATGTCGCCGCCGGCGCGAACTTGATGATATTGCGCCGAAATCCGCGTCTCGCCGCGCGTCGCCATCTCGAATGGGTTCTGCGGGTCAGTGAAGCGTTCGAGGCCGCGCTCGACGAGCGGGTTGAAGGTGACGATCGTGCAGCCGCGCTTGACCGCGCTGCGCAGCGGATGGAGCAGACGCGGTGCGTTCGACCCGACGTTCTGGCCGAAGAAGAAGATCGCGTCGCAATGCTCGAAATCCTCGAGCTTGGTCGTGCCGACGGGCACGCCGATCCGCGTCTTCAAGGCGACCGACGTCGTCTCGTGGCACATGTTCGAACTGTCGGGGAGGTTGTTGTTGCCGTACATCCGCGCGAGCAGGCCGTACATGTACGACGTCTCGAGACTGGCGCGGCCGCTCGCGTAAAACACCACTGACTGCGGGTCGAGCATGTTCAATTCGGCCCCGATCTCGGCGAATGCGGTCGCCCAGGGGATCGGCAAATAGCGGTCGCTCGCGGCGTGATAGCGCAGCGGCTCGGTCAGGCGGCCCTGCTGTTCGAGGTCGTAGTCGCGCCAGCCGAGCAGGTCGGCAACCTTGTGCCCGGTGAAGAACTTGCCGTCGGCGCGGTGGCTGGTCAGCTCCCACGCGGTCGCCTTGGCGCCGTTCTCGCAGAATTCGGCGGGGTGGGCGTTCGCCGGTTTCGCCCACGCGCACGAGACGCAGGCGAAGCCGTCGGTCTTGTTCTGGCGGAGCAACTCACGCGAAACATTGACGACATTGCCTTCGCGCGGGAGGATTTCGGCAACCGAGCGGAGCGATCCCCAGCCGCCGGCGGGACCGGCGTAGGGGGTGAAGTCGGGCTTGCTGGTCATGTGTGGTCCGATCGGAAGGCTGGACGTGCAACGCGGGCGGACTATGCCGGTTCGATGGACAATGGGCAAAGCATGGCGGCAGACGCGGTGTCGCGGGTGCAGTGGCGCGACGGCGTGCGGAGCGACGGAATGCGGACACTCGCCGCTGAGTGCCCGGTTGCGATCGTCGTCAACGGCTCGACGCTGGCGGTGATGCTCGCTACCCCTGCCGACCTCGCCGACTTCGCCACCGGCTTCCTCATCACCGAGGGCATCGTCGACACGGCGGCAGGAGAGGTCGAGATCGTCGCGCACGCCAGCGGGATTGAGGCGCGGCTGTGGCTCGACGACGAGCGTGCGGCGCGGTTGGCCGACCGGCGGCGGGCGATGACCGGGCCGACCGGGTGCGGGCTGTGCGGGATCGAGAGCCTCGACGCGGCATCCCGGGCGCCGCGGCGGGTGAGCGGAGCGGGGCCGCGGCCGACTCCCGGCGAGATCGTTGCGGCGATGGCGGGGCTGAGCGCGGCGCAGCCCCTGGGGCAAGCGACGCGTGCGGTCCACGGCGCGGCGCTGTGGCGGCGGGGCGCGCCGCTGCTCGTACGCGAGGACGTCGGGCGGCACAATGCGCTCGACAAGCTTGCCGGAGCGGTGGTCCGCGCGGGGACCGGGACAAGCGAGGCGATGCTGCTGCTGACGAGCCGGGTTTCGCTCGAAATGGTCCAGAAGGCGGCGATGATGGGCGTGACGGTCGTCGTCGCGGTATCGGCTCCGACGCGCCTCGCGGTCGAGACTGCGGAGGCGGCGGGGCTGACGCTTGTCGCGGTCGCGCGTTCCGACGGGTTCGAGGTGTTCAGCCACCCCGACCGGATCGCGTGGGACGGCTAGTCGCTTGTCAGCAGCGCGGTGAAGAACCCCGTGACGAGCGCCTGGACACCGAGCGCGCACAGCAGGACCGACGGGATCGCGAGGCGCATCGTGCCTTCGACGTTCATGTTGCGGAACCCGGTCCCGGCCCAGCCGCCGAGCGCGACCGCAGCGATGACGATGCCCGCAAGAAGCATGATCGCGCCCGCGACGCACGTCCGGTCGATCGAGAACCATGTGCGTGCGAGCTCGATCCGCGGCGACGTCGGCCACAGCCGCTCGCGCACCCCGAACAGCCGGGCGACGACCGCGAAGCTCATCAGCTGCGCGCCGATGATGACGCCCGCCGCCGCGAACAACAGGGTGTGGACGCCGAGCGTAACGCTGCCGAGGCGCAGGCTGCCGGGCAGCAGTGCGATCAGCAGGACGAGCCCGATTCCGGCGAGCGCTGCGCCGGGGTAGAAGAACAGCCACTTCGGCGCGAAGGTCAGCAGGAACTTGAGGTGCCGCCAGCCGTCGCGCCAGCTGCGCAGGTGCGGCGGCCGCGAGCGGCCGTCGGGCGACAGCGTCGTCGGCACCTCGGCCATGCGGATGTGCGCGAGCGTCGCCTTGACGACCATCTCGGAGGCGAACTCCATGCCCGTCGTCCGCAGCCCGAGCGCCATGATGCTGTCGCGGCGGAACGCGCGCAGGCCGCAGTGGAAGTCGCCGATTGGCGCGTCGTAGAACAGCCGCCCGGCAAAGCTCAGCACTGGGTTGCCGAGGTAGCGGTGGAGCGGCGGCATCGCACCGGGTTTGATCCCGCCCTGGAAGCGATTGCCCATGACGAGCTCATAGCCCTCGCGGAGCTTGAGCACGAACGGCATCAGCCCCTCGAAATCATAGCTGTCGTCCGAATCCCCCATCGCGACGTAGCGCCCGTGGCTGGCGATGATGCCCGCTTGCAGGGCTGCGCCGTACCCGCGCGCGGGGACATCGACGACGCGTGCGCCGAGGCTCCGCGCGATGTCCTGGCTGCCGTCGGTTGAGCCGTTGTCGGCGATGACGACCTCGCCCGCGACGCCGCTCGTCGCCAAAAACCGGTTCGCCTTCTCGATGCAGATCGCGAGCGTCTCGGCCTCGTTGAGGCACGGCATCACGATCGATAGCTCGATGTCGTTCGCGGCAACCGCGTGCGGCCGCGTTTCGACCATGATGTCGCTTGCCACTGCGTCTCTCCACCGCACCCCGGCGATCCGGTGCCACAGGCGATGCTGCAATGCAATAAAGGGTGCGCGCGGCAACAAGGCGTGGCAAGTGTGGCTGTCCGTTACGACAGGGAACGCATGCTGAACCGGCTCGACCGAATAGTTGCGCGCCCTGAGGTGGAACGGCGACTGGTGGCGATCATGATCGCCCTCGGCTTTGTCGCGCGCCTCGTCTGGCTGTTGCTCGATCCCGCGACCCGGATGGGACCGCACCGATCGGAGATGTGGCATGTCGCGGCGACCTTCGCCGAGACCGGCGTACTCGGCGACGCGTATCGGCCCGGTAGCGGCCCGAGCAGCCATGTCGGGCCGTTCAACCCCATCGTGGGCGGGCTGGTCTATCGCGTGCTGGGCGTCGGGACACCGGCGGCGGAGATGGCGCTCGCGGTGATCGCCGGCGTGATCATCGCCGCGTTGTTCTGGTTTTTGTACCGCGTCGCCGCCCGCCTCGGCGTGGCCCCGGTGCCCCGGCTCGTGGCGCTGGCGTTCCTCGCGCTCGTCCCGCTCAATTTCTATGTCGAAGCCGTCGACTTCCGCATCCGCGAGGGCGGCCTCGCCGCGATGCTCGGCGCGGGGTTGCTGCTCTGGACGCTGCACCTCGATGCGCGTGGCCCTTTGACACTGCGCGCGGTCGCCGGATTTGGGCTTGCCGCAGCGTTCGCGTTCCTGATCAATCCCGGAATCGCGCTCGGGGCCTATGCCGGGCTTGGCCTCGTCGCGTTGCGGCACCTGCGCTGGCAACGCTGGCTTCCTGCTGCGGTGCTGCTCGCCGTCGGCTTCGTCGTCGTCAACGGGCCGTGGATCGCGCGCAATGCCATTGTCTACGACCGCTTCATGCCGTCGCGCGGCAATTTCGGGATGGAGCTCGATACTGCCTACCACGCCGCTGCGGTCGATCCGGTCGATCCGCGCGCGGTCTTCGTCGCCCGATCAGAGGAAATCCATCCGTTCTTCAGCGATGCCGCTTATGCGCGGTTCAAGACCTTTCCCGACGACGCGACGTATTTCGCCATGCTCGGCGTCGAGGCGAAGCAGTGGATCGCGGCGCATAAGGGCGAGGCGGCTGGGATCACACTCCGCCATCTGCGCGAACTCTATTTTCCGCCGCTCTGGCTGTTCGATCAATACGGGATCGGCAAGAACAACCTGCTCGTCAAGCTGGCGATCGTCTGGGCGACGACCGGGCTCGCGCTCGCCGCGATCGTCATCGGCTTGCGTGAACAGCCGCGGCACTTCGTCTTTGTCTTATTAACAATAATTTTCCCAACCTTAATATATATTATTGTACAGCCGACGTTGCGGTACCGGTACGCCTTTACTGAGCTGCTAACTTTCCTTGCGGCGGGGCTGCTGTGGCGGCTGATCGGCGGGAGGACCACTATCCAACGTTGAGGAGCTTTCCGGTGAGCGACGACAGGTGGGTGCGCAGCCGCGAAGCGCTCATCGTCATCGGTCTGATCCTTGCCGGAATTGCCCTGCGGATGTGGTGGATTAGCCTGATCCCGCGGACATCGGAGACGTGGCACGTCGCCGTGTCGCTGGCGACGACCGGGCATTTTGCCGACACGTTTCGACCGGGGAGCGGCCCGACCGCGCATGTCGCGCCGGTCATGCCGCTGCTTATTGCCGGGGTGTACCGGATCTTCGGCATCTCGACGCCCGCGGCCGAGTGGGTGCTGTCGCTGATCTCGGCGGGGCTGATCGGCGTCTCGATCGGCTTCGCCTACCTCCTGATGCGCGCGCTGGGGATGTCGTTGCGTCCGCGTATCGCGGCGGTCGCGCTGGTGTCGCTGTTGCCGATCCAGTTTTCCATGGAGATGCGCGAGCTCAAGGTTTGGGAGGCCCCGCTCGCTGTCGCCGGAATCACCGGGCTGCTGGCGCTGGTCGTCCGCCTCGACAGCCGCGGCATCGGCGGGGCGGCCGGCCTGGTGCCCGCGCTCGGCATCGCCGCGTTTCTCATGCTGCTCTCGCCGCCGGCGGGGCTTGCGGGGTTCGTCGTCATCGCGATCCTCGTGATCCGGCGCATCGCCTTCAAGCAATGGCCTGCCGTCGTGGCGCTGACCCTGCTCGTCACCGCGTGTTTCATCGCGCCATGGGCGCTGCACAACCGCGCGGCGCTGGGCCGGCCAATCCTGACGCGGAGCGATCCGGGACTCGAACTGGCGGTCGGGCTCAACGACACGATGCTCCACGCGACCGACGAGCGCGCCGCGATGACCGCTCGCCTCCGCGATATCCATCCGATCACGCCGAAGGGTTATGACGCGATGCAGGCAGCCGGTGGCGAGGTCGCCTATAATGCCGTGCTCGGCAAGCAGACGATGGCGTGGATTACTGGGCATCCCGAAGGCACCGCAATCCTGCTGGCGCGCCATGTCAGGGAATATTTCCTCCCGCCGGAGTGGTTCTTCAACCCGTTCGGAACGGTCAACTCGCGCTCCGCGGCGCTGCGCGGCGCCTATCTCGCGGTCGCGGTATGGCTCGCGCTGTGCGGGTTGCCGATGCAGATCGCGCGCAACCGGCGGTACATCTATCTGCTCGCGGCGTTGGCGGTCCTCGTTTTGCCGTATCTGCTGGTGCAGCCGATCCTGCGCTACCGCTATCTGATCTATACGCTGAGCGGTTTCCTCGCGGTCGATGTCGTCGCGACGCTGTGGGCGCTATACCGAAAGCCGAAAGAGACCGGCGAAGCCGCGCCGCAATAGGCGATGATCTGACCCGTCGCCTGCGCAGGCGACGGGTCAGGGGCGGCTTAGACGGCCGACTTAACGCCGGCTTCCTCCGCCCGTGCAATTGCCTCGTTGAGCAGCGCAACGGCGCCGTCGGCATCCTTCCACTCGCCGATCGTCACCCACTTGCCCTTTTCGAGATCCTTATAATGCTCGAAGAAGTGCGCGATCTGCTCCATCAGCGTCGGCGGCAGGTCCTGCGGGCTCTTGATGTTGGCGTAGAACGGGTGGAGCGCGTCGACCGGCACCGCGATCAGTTTCTCATCGCCGCCGCCTTCGTCCTCCATCACCAGCGCGCCGATCGGGCGGACGCGGCAGACCGCTCCGGGGACGAGCGGGGTCTGCCCGACGACGAGGACGTCGATCGGGTCGCCGTCCGCCGACAGCGTGTGCGGGATGAAGCCGTAATTGCCCGGGTAGAACATCGCGGTGTGGAGGAAGCGGTCGACGAACAGCGCGCCGCTCGCCTTGTCCATCTCGTACTTGACCGGCTCGCCGCCCATCGGCACCTCGATGATCGCGTTGATGTCGTACGGCGGCGCGCGGCCGGTCGGGATCTTTGAGATATCCACGTGTGTTCCCTGGCTGAGTGATTGACGCGCCGCCATAGCGTGCCGACATGACGCTTGTCACCGTCCGCTGGAATTTGCCGCATGTCCGATCCCGTCGTCATCCTGTCGTATGCCCGCACGCCGATGGGCGGCTTCCAGGGCGCGTTGAGCGGGGTCAGCGCGACCGTGCTCGGCAGCACCGCGGTCCGCGCCGCGGTCGAACGGTCGGGCATCGACGGCGCGACGGTCGACCAGATCATCATGGGCTGCGTCCTCCCCGCCGGGCTCGGCCAGGCCCCCGCGCGGCAGGCGGCGATCGGTGCGGGGTTGCCGCTCGGGGTCACCGCGACGACGGTCAACAAGATGTGCGGCAGCGGCATGCAGGCGGCGATCATGGCGCACGACGCGCTCGCCAGCGGCTCGGCCGACATTGTCGTCGCGGGCGGCATGGAGAGCATGTCGAACGCGCCGTACCTGCTGACCAAGCACCGCGCGGGAGCGCGGATCGGCCACGACGCGATCAAGGACTCGATGTACCTCGACGGGCTCGAGGACGCCTATGATCCCGGCAAGCTGATGGGATCGTTCGCCGAGGACAGCGCCCGCGACTATCAGTTCACCCGCGTCGAGCAGGACGACTACGCCCTCGAATCGTTGCGTCGCGCCACCGCCGCGATTGCCGAAGGCGCGTTTGCAGGCGAGATCGTCGCGGTTGTCGTGCCGTCGCGCGCCGGCCCGGTGACGGTCGACACCGACGAACAGCCCGGCAAGGCGCAACCGGCAAAGATCCCGGCGCTCAAGCCCGCCTTTGCCAAGGACGGGACGATCACAGCGGCGAACGCTTCGTCGATCTCCGACGGCGCGGCGGCGCTGGTTCTGACCCGCGAGAGCGTCGCGCTGGCGCACGGCATGACCCCGATCGCACGGCTGGTCGCCCACGCCGCGCACGCGCACGAACCCGGCAAGTTTACCACCGCGCCAGTGCCCGCGGTGCAGAAGGTGCTCGACAAGGCTGGCTGGAGTGTCTCCGACGTCGACCTGTTCGAGGTCAACGAGGCGTTCGCTGTCGTCGCCATGATCGCGATGCGCGACCTCGGTATCCCGCGCGACAAGCTCAACATCCACGGCGGGGCGACCGCGCTCGGCCACCCGATCGGCGCAAGCGGCGCGCGGATCATCGCGACGCTGATCGCGGCGTTGCAGCGGACGGGCGGGCGCAAGGGCGTCGCCGCGCTGTGCATCGGCGGGGGCGAGGCGACGGCGGTCGCGGTCGAACTGGCCTGACGCCGCTCAGGTCTGCGGGAAGGTGTATTGCGCCTTGTCGCCGTCGGGTGCGCAATGGTGCTTCGCCAGCAGTTTGTCGCGGTATGCAAGCCGGTCGTTGACCGTCGCCGCCGGGTCGAGCCGCGCATAGTCGTCCATGTAGCGCGTGATCGTGGTCAGCCGCGCCGCGTCGTCGGCCAGTTTTTCGGGGCAGACGAACGTCCGGTCGAGGCTGCGCTGCTGCGGCAGCGTCAGTGCGGCAAGAACGAGCGCGGTCGTTACCGTCAGCATTGATCTTCCCCGTTTTCGCGAAAAGACGCCGCCGGCCCGAGGACCGGCGGCGACAAGTTCAGGCTGTAACTGCCGTGGCTACGCGGCGACGCATCGCGGCACCGACAAAGCCGAAGCCGGCGATCAACAGCGCCCACGTCGACGGCTCGGGAACGGTGTTGAGATAGTTCTGCAGGATCTGCGAACTCTTCATCTGGTAATTGGGATTGGCCAGAATATTCGTCGTCAGGTTCCAGCCCATCGCGTCGAAGATCGCAAGGTCCTGGCTGGTAACGATGCCTTCCTGGCACAGGCCGCCGGTCGGATCGAGGATGCCGACCTGCGGTTCCAGCAGTACGGTGCAATGGACGCCGTCATGGATTCGCGCACCTTCACGCCAATGCGACGTCTGATAGCCGTCCGGCCCGGCCGAGAAACCGGCATTGCCTTCGAACTCGGTCGCGCCGCCGTCGATCGAGAAGTACGGCTTGCCGCCATAGGTGTTGTTCCAGGCGCCGTCCTTGTAGCGGAACATATCGATGTTGGTCGGACGCGAGTTGAGCGTGGTGTTGGTGCCGACCGCGCTGGTGAAGCCGAGCGCGTGACCCATCTCGTGGACCGCGACGGCGACGAAGTCCGACGACACCGTGGCGAAGCCATTGCGCGTATCGAAATCGAACGGCCGCGCGCTGTTGAACTTGATCGTCGCGTCGATCGTCGTGGGCAACCCGGTGTAGAGGCCGAGCGCCTTCTCGACGGTGTTGTTGAGGACGACGGTCGTGCTCGAGAAATTCGGCAGGTTCGCGACGACACTGGCATCGAGCGCGGTGGTCGCGTCGGCGGTCAGCGCGGTCTTCCATGCGGCAGTCGTCTTGCTGCTCGATGCGCTCGACGTCGAACCGAGCGTGGTCGACGCGAACCCGACCGAGGTGAAGCCGACGTTGAAGGTCAGCGTGACGTTGTCGCTGAACATCGACTCCCAGTAATTCGCGGCGGCGCGAAAGCCGGTGTAGGCTGCGGTGCCGTCTTCGACGCCGCCGGTATTGATCAGATTGATCGTCAAGGCGGACGCGCTCGTCGCCGCCAAGCTGCCGAGAATGGCAGCCGCAAGCAGAGTTTGTCGGTGTATCTTCATGTTCAGTGACCCCTGTTTAGCCGCGGGTTGCCCGTGATCGCGACTGTCACGACACTGTAATGAAACGTTATACCGTACAATCGAAAGGTGGTTTCGCCTTGATAACCTTAATATGTGCGTTATATTAGCAACACAGTAATACCGAATGGCGACTATCGCGACTTATCGTCGCATGCGTGAGCGGTGGTGCTTGGTGGGGTAGTCACCCCGCAAGGACGGCAGGTGATGGAGGGGGTCGACCCTATTTGACCGTGTCGACCGCGGCGAGAACCGCTTCGACCGATGGGCGAATTTTGTAGCCGTCCTCAGCAAGCTTGGCGCGAATCACGCCCTTGGTGTCGATGACGAAGATCGCGGGGCGCGGGACGCCGAAGGCAAAGCTGTCGGCGGCGTATTGCGGGTCGCGCAACTTCCACGCGTCGATCGTCTTCGATCCCGGATCGGACAAAAGGGTGAAGCCGATGTCCTGCTTCGCGGCGAAGCCGGTCAGCGTGTCGGGCGCGTCGTAGCTGATCGCGACGAGCGTGTAGCCGCGTTGCGCGAGCGGTGCGGCGGCGGCCTTGAACTCGATCAACTGGTGCTGGCAATACGGGCACCACTTCGCCGAACGGAAAAACATCAGGACAGTGCCACGCTTGCCGCGGACCGACGCGAGCGACTCCGGCTTACCCGCGGAATCGACGACCGTTGCTGCCAGCGACGGCGCCATGGCTCCAACCGCAGGGCCGATGTCGATGCCCGCGATTGCCGGCATCGCGGCGAGGACGGCAACGATCGCGGTGATCGGCGTGAGCATGCGCATGGGTAACCCTCCGGTGGACCGGAGTTCTTCGTGCTCGACTGCGTGCGGGTTACAGTTGCGCCGGATGCCGGGCGAAGACCCAGTCGAGATACGCCGCCAGCCGCACCCCGCCTTGTTCGAGGCGGAGGTCGCGGGTCGGGGTCCAAGCATAGATATAGTCGAAGCCGAGCTTGATCGGCTCGCCGGGCTTTCCGGCGTCCGACTTGGGTGCTTCAGGATAGATGCGGTCGCGGATCGCGGCGGACTCGCCGATCCATGTCAGCGGGTGCGGATCGCGCCATTTTACGCGGTCGGCGCGGGTGATGCGCGCGTTCAGCCAGGTGGCCATCTCGGTGTACGACAGCTGCTCCTGGTCGATCAGCCCCGAATCCCACACCGCGTGGAGGTTGGTCGGCTCGCGCTGGAAGATGACCTTGACGTCGTTGCCGCCCTTGTCGGTGCCGTTGCCCGCGTGGAGCGGCTGGTGGAGGTCGCCGACGATGTGGATGATGAAGCGCAGCGCGAGCTGCCGGTCGGCGAGCGGCGCGTTGCGGTCGCGGACCGTCGCGGCGAAGCGCTTGAGCGCGGTGACGGCGTCGCCCTCGGGAGGTGCCCCGACCTCGGCATAGGTCTTGCCGGTAGGCACAGTGACATAATGAAACGGCCCCGCCTCCTTCTGCCAGAAGGCGTCGGGGTTCGAGCGTTCGAAGTCGGGCCACGCCGACGCTTCGGCGATGCTCTCGGTGCCGAGGATCGTACGGACGCCGTTGCGCGCGCGATGGCCGATCATCCGCTCGGCGATCGCGCCGATGACGCGGTGCCCGGTCTTTCCCCACGCGAACGCGGGCGTGGGGAGAAGGGCGATGGCAGCGGCAAGCAAGATACGCATGCCGCTCCCGTTGCACCCGCGCTGTTGCAGTTTCAAGACGGCCAGCGCGCGCGCCACCAGCGCCGGTCGGCAAGGATCTCGTGCGCGGCATTGTGCCCCGGGCCGCCGGTGACGCCACCGCCGGGGTGGCTGCCCGCGCCGCACAGGTACAGCCCGCGGACCGGCGCGCGGTAGCTCGCGTTGCCGAGGACCGGGCGCGCCGACCAGAGCTGGTCGAGCCCCATGCTGCCATGGAAGATGTCGCCGCCGGTCAGCCCGAACTTGCGCTCGAGGTCGAGTGGCGACAGCGCGATCGACGCGATGATGCTGGCGCGAAAGTTCGGCGCGGCCTTGGTCACGGTGTCGATGATCGCGTCGGCGGCGGCGGCGCGCTCGTCGTCCCAGCTGCGGCCATCGGGCAGGACCGGGGCGAACTGCTGTGCGAACAGGCTGGCGACGTGCATCCCCGGCGGCGCGAGGCCGGGATCGACCGTCGATGGGATCGTCATCTCGACGATCGGTTCGCGCGACCAGCCATACTCGCGGGCGTCGGTGAAGGCGCGGTCCATATAGTCGAGGCTCGGCGCGATGATGATGCCGCTGCGGTGGTGCTCGCCGGGGCCGGGGAGCGTGGTGAAGTCGGGCAGTTCGCGCAGCGCGACGTTCATCCGGAAGCTGCCCGAGCCGTAGCGCGTTCCGGCAATGCGGCGGCGGAAGGCGAGGGTCAGGTCGGCGGGGTCGACGAGCTTTTCGAACAGCAATCTCGGCGTGACGTTGGCGACGACGATCTTCGCCGCGATCTCCTCGCCCGACACCAGGCGGACCCCGGTCGCACGGCCGCCGCTCGTCAGCACCCGCGCGACCGGAGCGTCGAGGACGATCTCGACCCCGGCGTCCGTGCACGCCGCGGCCATCGCCTGGGTGATCGCCCCCATCCCGCCGACCGCGTGGCCCCACGCGCCCTTGACGCCGTTGACCTCGCCGAAGACGTGGTGGAGCAGGACGTACGCCGATCCGGGCGTGTCGGGGCTGGCGTAGTTGCCGACGACCGCGTCGAAGCCGAAGGCCGCCTTGACCGGGGCGCTCTCGAACCAGCCGTCGAGGAATTGCCGCGCACTCTGGGTAAACAGTGCGAGGACATCGCGCTGCGCCTCGATTCCCAGCCGCGCTGCGCCGCGCCCTTGTGCTGCCATTGCCAACAGCGCGCGCAAGCCGCCGCCCGCGTTCGGCGGGGTGGTCAGCGCGAGGTCGCGAAGGACGTCGGCGACGGCTTCGAGCGCGGCGTAATAAGCGGGGAGGGCGGCGGCGTCGGCGGCGGAGAAGCGCGCGAACTCGGCCTGCGTCCGCGCCAGCCCGCCGCCGACCTTGAGATGGTCGCCGCCGGGCAACGGCAGGAAGTTGGCGAGGTCGCGTGAGACGACGCGGTAGCCGTGCGCCGCGAGGTCCATGTCGGCGACGATCTTCGGGCGGAGCAGGCTGACGGTGTAGCTCGCGACCGAATTGTGGAAGCCGGGGGCGAACTCCTCGGTCACCGCCGCGCCGCCGACGACCCCGCGCGCCTCGACAACGCGGACCCTGAGCCCGGCGCGGGCGAGGTAGAAGGCGGCGACGAGGCCGTTGTGGCCGCCGCCGATGATGACCGCATCGAGCATCACACGCTCCTACACAATACTGTCATCCCCGCGAAAGCGGGGACCCAAAGTCACGACCGGCGGTGACCTTGGGTCCCCGCTTTCGCGGGGATGACAGGTTGATTGAAGCGATGACGGCGCGTGGAGTTGACCCCCGCGCCGCGCCTTCGTACCCCTCAGCCATGACCACCCCCCGCACCCTCTACGCCAAGATCTGGGACGACCATGTCGTCGAACAGCGCGACGACGGCACCGCGCTGATCTGGATCGACCGCCATCTGATCCACGAGGTCACGACCCCGCAGGCATTCGAGGGTCTGCGGCTCGCGGGTCGCGCGGTCCACCGCCCCGACCTGACGCTTGCGGTGCCCGACCATAATGTCCCGACCGACCACCGCTTCGAGCCGATCGCCGACCCGCAATCGGCGCTGCAGGTCGAAACGCTGACCGCCAATTGCGCCGAGTTCGGGGTCGAGCTGATCGAATTGAATGCCGCCGCGCAGGGCATCGTCCACGTCATCGGGCCCGAGCAGGGGTTCACCTTGCCCGGCACGACGCTCGTCTGCGGCGACAGCCACACCGCGACGCACGGCGCGCTCGGTGCGCTGGCATTCGGCATCGGCACCAGCGAGGTCGAGCACGTCTTCGCCACCCAGACGCTGCTGCTCAAGCAGTCGAGTTCTATGGAGGTCCGCGTCACCGGCACGCTCGGCTTCTCGATCTCGGCGAAGGACGTCGCACTCGCGATCGTCGGCGCGCTCGGGACCGCCGGGGGGACCGGGTCGGTCATCGAATACACCGGCGAGGTCATCGACGCGCTGAGCATCGAGGGCCGGATGACGGTGTGCAACATGGCGATCGAGGCGGGCGCGCGTGCCGGGCTCGTCGCTCCCGACGCCAAGGTGTTCGAGTATCTGCGCGGCCGTCCGCGTTCGCCGACCGGGGCGGCGTGGGACGCCGCCGTCGCCTATTGGCGGATGCTGCCGAGCGACGCGGGTGCGCGGTACGACCGCGTCGTGACGATCGACGGCAGTGCGATCGCGCCGCTGGTGACATGGGGGACGAGCCCCGAGGACGTCGTCGCGATCACCGGGATGGTGCCGTCGCCCGACAGCTTCGCCGACGCCGGCAAGCGCCTCGCCGCGGCGAAGTCGCTCGATTACATGGGCCTTGCGGCGGGGACGCGGCTCGAGGATGTCGTCGTCGAGAACATCTTCATCGGCAGCTGCACCAACAGCCGGATCGAGGACCTTCGCGCCGCCGCCGCGGTCGCCAAGGGCCGTCGCGTTGCCAGCGGCATCCGACAGGCGCTCGTCGTGCCGGGGTCGGGGCTGGTCAAGCTCCAGGCCGAGGCCGAGGGGCTCGACCGCATCTTTATCGAGGCGGGGTTCGACTGGCGCGCTCCCGGATGTTCGATGTGCCTCGGCATGAACCCCGACAAGGTCCCGGCGGGTGAGCGCTGCGCCTCGACGAGCAACCGCAACTTCGTCGGCCGCCAGGGTCCCGGGGCACGGACGCACTTGCTGTCGCCCGCAATGGCGGCAGCGGCGGCGGTCACCGGCCACCTCACCGATGTCCGGGAGCTGATGGGCTGATGCAACCGTTCCACACCGTCACCGGCATCGCCGTCCCGTTCGGCGCGGAGAATGTCGATACCGACGTCATCATCCCGTCGCGCTTCCTCAAGACCGTGACGCGGTCGGGGCTCGGCGAGGGGGCGTTCGACGTCATCCGCAGCGATCCCGGCAATATCTTCGACTCAGCCCGCAACAAGGGCGCGCCGATCCTGATCGCGGGCGATAACTTCGGCTGCGGGTCGAGTCGCGAACACGCGCCTTGGGCGCTCGCCGACATGGGCTTCCGCGTCGTCATCGCGCCGAGCTTCGCCGATATCTTCAGCGGGAATTCGTACAAGAACGGGCTGGTGCTCGTCGAACTGCCGCAGGAGCAGATCGACCGGCTGATGGTCGTCGCGGCCGATGCCGACATCACTGTCGACCTCGAAAACCAGGTCGTCACGACCGGCTATCAGGACCGCTTCACCTTCGCCGTCGACCCGTTCCGCAAGGCCGCCCTGCTGTCGGGGCAGGACGAGATCGGCCTGACGCTGACGATGGCCCCGGCGATCGCGCGCTACGAGGCGCTGCTGGCGAGCGAGCGCCCGTGGCTCGCGGGGGCAGCAACGCGTTAACAGATCGACAAGTCCTCAAAATCCTATTCTGAATAATTTTCATTACGTGTAAGTAACATATGTAGTTGACTTGCGAACGACGCTGATGGAGTCATCATGGCATGATTCAGCTCGCCTATCGCAGTACCAGCATCGTCGACGACGGCTCGTCGACTTTTTTCATTACGCTCGCCGAAATCTTCGAGAAATCGCTGATTAACAACGCAAAGCGGAAGATTACCGGCGTCCTGGCCTTTAATTCCGGGCGATTCGTGCAAATCCTGGAGGGCGCCGCGAGCGACGTCGATCCGATGCTTGCCACAATCACGACCGATCGGCGCCACTCCGGCATCCATATCATGTCGCGCCAGTCGGTCGGCGCGCGGTCGTTCGGGGCGTGGTCGATGGCATTCGTCGGGGGCGGCACCAGCGCTGGGACGATCATGAACCTGCTCGCCGAATGCGATCCGTCGTCGGACGCGTATCGCACGGCGATCGGGGGCCTCGCGAAATGTATCGGCTAAGGCGCAATTAAGTCCGGACGGCGCGCGTCCGGCTTGGCGAAGCGCCGTCGCCTCGGCTACGGGGGCACGATGACCAAGACCCTGCTCCTCCTCCCCGGCGACGGGATCGGCCCCGAAGTCACCGCGCAGGCCGCGCGCGTCGTCGACCGGCTCAACACGCATCACGGCCTCGACGTGACGACGGCGACTGCGCGCTTCGGCGGCGCGGCGATCGATGCCGACGGCGTGCCGCTGACCGCAGAGACGCTCGCGCAGGCAAAGGCGTCCGACGCGGTGCTGATGGGCGCGGTCGGCGGGCCGCAATGGGCAAAGCAGGCGTACGACAAGCGTCCCGAGGCAGGGCTGCTGGCACTGCGCGCGGGGATGAACGTCTTCGCCAACCTGCGCCCGGCAAAATGCTTCGCCGCGCTCGCCGACGCATCGAGCCTCAAGCGCGAGATCGTCGACGGGCTCGACATCCTGTTCGTCCGCGAACTCACCGGCGGGGTCTATTTCGGCGAGCCGCGCGGGATCGAGGATCTCGGCAATGGCGAGCGCCGCGGGGTCAACACCCACGTCTATACGTCGTCTGAAATCCGCCGCGTCGCGCGGGTCGCGTTCGACCTCGCCAAGCACCGGAGTGGCCGGGTCGCTTCGGCCGAAAAGGCGAACGTGATGGAGGCTGGGCTGTTGTGGCGCGAGGAGGTGCAGGCGCTCCGCGACGCCGATTATCCGCACATCGAGCTGACGCATATCCTCGCCGACAACGCCGCGATGCAGCTGGTCAAGGCCCCGCGCCAGTTCGATATCATCCTCACCGACAATCTGTTCGGCGATATCCTGTCCGACGCGGCGGCGATGCTGACCGGCTCGCTCGGCATGCTGCCGTCGGCGGCGCTGGGGGAGGCGGGGACGCCGGGGCTGTACGAGCCGATCCACGGCTCGGCTCCCGACATCGCCGGGCAGGGGGTAGCGAACCCGTGCGCGTCGATCCTCAGCCTCGCGATGGGCTTGCGCTACTCGCTCGGGCGGCCCGACCTAGCCGATGCGGTCGAGAGCGCGGTCGCGGCGGCGCTCGATGGCGGTGCGCGAACGCGCGACATCGGCGGGATGCTGGCAACCGCCGCGATGGCCGACGCGGTCCTCGCGCACCTCTAGTCGAGCGCCGCCGCGACCGCGGCAATCGCGCGTGCGATATCGGCGTCGGTCGTTCGCCAGTTGATCACGCAAACCCGCATCGCGCGCTGGCCGCGCCACGTCGTCGCCCCGAACATCGCCTCGCCGCTCGCGTTGATCCGGGCGATGACGGCATCGGTCGCGTCGCCGAACGAGATCAACGCCTGGTTGAGCCCGGGGCCGCCGATCAGCCGCGTGCCGGGGAGCGCCGCAATGCCGTGCGCCAGCGTCGCGGCATGCGCGCAGCAGCGGTCGACGAGCGCCGCGATGCCGTCGCGCCCCAACTCACGCATTGCCGCATAGACGGCAAAACCGCGTGCCCGGCGGCTCCATTCGGGGTTCCAGTCGACCGCCTCGCGTGCATAGCCATCGACCGGCATGTAGCTCGCCGATACCGTCATCGCGGCGCGGTGCGCGGCGGCGTCGGCAACGACGGCGATTCCGCAGTCGTACGGGGTGTTGAGCCATTTGTGCGCGTCGGTCGCCCAGCTGTCGGCGCGTTCGACCCCGTCGACGACCGCGCGGTGCCGTGGCGACGCCTTCGCCCACAAGCCGAACGCGCCGTCGATATGGACCCACGCGCCGGCCGCCTTGGCGCGGGGGATCAGCGTGGCGAAGTCGTCGCACGACCCGATGTTAAGGTCGGCGGCATTGAGCGCGACGATCACCGGGCGGTCGCCCGCGGCGGCGAGAGCGGCGTCGAATGCGGTCAGCAGGATCCGCCCGTCGTCGCCGGTTGCGACAGGCAAGAGCGCCTTCGTGCCGATCCCGAGCAGCCTCAGCGCGCGATCGATCGACAAATGCCGCTGGTCGTTCGCGATCACCATGATCGGCGGCCCCCCGGCGAGACCGTCGGCCTCGACGTCCCAGCCGCGGTCGGCGAGCAGCCGGTGGCGCGCCGCCGCTAGGCAGGTCGCATGCGCCATCTGGCAACCGCTGGTCAGCGCGAACGACGCCACTGCCGGGAGGCCGAGCAGGTCCTTGAGCCACTTGCCCGCGATCTCCTCGACCGCCGACGCGGCCGGGCTGCACGCGGTCAGCCCGGCATTCTGGTCCCATGTCGCGGCGAGCCAGTCGGCGGCGAGCGCCGACGGCAGGGTGCCGCCGATGACCCAGGCGAAAAAGCGGCCGCCAGCGCTGCCGGTGATCCCGCCCTCGACGGCGGCAACAAGGTCCGTGATCACCTCGTCCGCAGCGGTTCCGGTATCGCCCAGCCCGATGTCGAGCCGGGCGCGGAGGTCGGCGAGGCTCACCGTTGCCGCGACGGGAGCGGCATCGAGTCCGGTGATATAAGCCTCGGCCGCGGTGGCGGCAGCGTCGAGCGCGCGGATCGTCATCGTCTGATCGGTCATCAAAGTCTCCCCCAGAGGCGTATCGCACGGCTGGGCGCTGCGGTCTGGCGCTTTCCGGCCGCCGCGCTCGACTTGCCGATCTGCCTGCGCGTCGCTAAGTCGCGCACCCACAGGAGAACACGAATGGCCTACAACGTCGCCGTCGTCGGCGCGACCGGGAGCGTCGGGCGCGAGATGCTCAACATCCTTGCCGAGCGGCAGTTTCCGATCAAGGAAATCGCTGCGCTCGCGAGCGGGCGCAGCCAGGGCGACATCATCGATTTCGGCGAGGACGGGCGCACGCTCAAGGTTCAGAACCTCGAGCATTTCGACTTCTCCGGCTACGACATCGCGCTGTTCGCGGCAGGGTCGGGCCCGGCGGCGCAATACGCCCCGATCGCCGCCGCCGCCGGGTGCGTGGTCATCGACAATTCGTCGCTGTTCCGCATGGAGCGCGACGTCCCGCTGATCGTGCCGGAGGTCAACCCGACCGCGATCGACGGCTACACCAAGCGCAATATCATCGCGAACCCGAACTGCTCGACCGCACAGATGGTCGTCGCGCTCCAGCCGCTCCACGAGGCGGCGACGATCAAGCGCGTCGTCGTCGCGACCTACCAGTCGGTTTCGGGCGCGGGCAAGGCGGGGATGGACGAGCTGTTCGAACAGACCCGCGCGGTCTTCGTCGGCGACCCCAAGACGCATTCGAAGTTCACCAAGCAGATCGCCTTCAACGTCATCCCGCACATCGACGTCTTCATGCCCGACGGCCAGACCAAGGAAGAATGGAAGATGGTCGCCGAAACCGCGAAGATCATGGGGCAGGACATCAAGGTCGCCGCGACGTGCGTCCGCGTGCCGGTTTTCGTCGGCCATTCCGAAGCGATCTCGATCGAATTCGAGCGGCCGTTGTCGGCGGCACAGGCGCAGGCGATCCTGCGCGAGGCCCCCGGCATCATGCTCGTCGATAAGCGCGAGGACGGCGGCTACATCACCCCGCTCGAATGCGTCGGCGAATACGCGACCTACGTCAGCCGCGTCCGCAAGGACCCGACGGTCGAATACGGCCTGCAGCTGTGGTGCGTCGCGGATAATCTCCGCAAGGGCGCGGCGCTCAACGCGGTCCAGATCGCCGAGCTGCTCGGGCGGCGGCACCTGAAGAAGGCGGCTTAGACCCGCCCCGCAGCGTTCGTTTCGCCCGTTCGGGCCTGGGGCGAGGCAGCCGCTTGCCGCCGCTTGACGATTCCGCCCGCTTGAATCGCGGGCGGAACGACAATCTCGCCAAGGGTTTGGCCCCTTTTATCGCGTAGGACGTTTTGGTGACGGCCTCGCCAATCGGCTGCAATTGCGCCGTGCGAGGCTGCTCCGGGTACCGGCGCGTTTTCACCGGTAATTAGCTTAAGAGGTCCCCTCCTTATGATGAAATTCATTTTCGCCGCATCTGCGGCGTTGGCCGCCGCGTCGGCATCGGCGCAGGTTGGTTCGGTCGTCAGCGAGCCGACGCAGGCGTTCAACGGGCCGTACATCGGTATCCAAGGCGGCTGGCAGCAGGATGAGCAGCGGCTCGGGCTCGCGACCGCCGACGGCTCGTTCTACCGCGCGCGCGACCGGACGTCGGGCTTCGCCTATGGCGGACAGATCGGCTACGATTACCGGCTGAGCCCGCATTTCGTCCTCGGCGTCGAGGCGAGCGCCACCGGGCGGACCGGCGATGGCCGGTCGTACGACGGCTATAACAACATCTACGACCTGCGCGTCGGACGGACCTTCAACGGCACCGGCCGCCTCGGTTATCTCGTCAATACCGGCGGGCTGGTCTACGTCCGCGGCGGCTATTCAAACGCGCGCTTCGACACCGGCAATGGCACCGGGTACGATGTCGAGAACCGTGACGGCTACACCGTCGGCGTCGGCTACGAGCAGGCGATCGCCCGCGCGGTGACGGCCCGGGTCGAGTATAACTACTCGGAATACGGCACGCGCAACCTGTATGACGCCTCGTTCGCCAACGAGGGCAACGTCACCAGCAATTACCGCCGCAACGCGGTGACGGCAGGGCTGAACTTCCACTTCTAGTCGACGACACCGGGGCGGGGACATCCTGCCCCGGCACGCTTCGATTGCCGGTGTCCAAGCCGGAGCGTATCGAACGCGCATGAGCAATGACCCGACCAAGACCGCCGTGCCGGCGCAGACCTTCGCTTCGTCCGACGGGCAGGCGATCGTATGGCGCGAGGTCGGGGAAGGGCGGCCCGTGGTCCTGCTCCACGGCCTGTTCAGCGACGCGGTGACCAACTGGATCAGGTTCGGCACCGCCGCGACGATCGCCGCTGCCGGGTTTCGCGTGATCATGCCCGACTTCCGCGCGCACGGGCTGAGTGCCAAGCCGCACGACGCCGCAGCGTACCCGGTCGATGTCCTGTCGCGCGATGTCGAGGCGCTCGTGGCGCACCTCGGGCTGACCGACTTCGACCTTGGCGGCTATTCGCTCGGCAGCCGGACCGCGGTGCGGCTGCTGGTTCGCGGGATGCGGCCGCGCCGCGTGGTCCTCGCCGGGATGGGCCTCGCCGGGTTGATCGAGTCGAACCGGCGGACCGGCTGGTTTCTAAACGTCATCGCCGAGCCCGACAGCTTCGCGCGCGGCACCCCCGGCTGGCTCGCGGTCCAGTTCATGAAGACCAACAAGATCGACGGCGAGGCGGTCTCGCACCTGCTCCGCGCGCAGGCGGAAACGACGATCGAGGCGATCCGCGCGCTGGCGACCCCGTCGTTGGTGGTGTGCGGTGCCGCCGATCAGGACAATGGCTCGGCCCCCGATCTAGCGGCGGCGCTGCCTAACGCACACTATGTAGAGATTCCGGGGACGCACATGAGTTCGGTCACGATGCCCAACCTCGGCGCTGCGATCGCCGCGTTCCTGGCGCAGGAAAGTCCCGCTTAATTACCGATTGTCATCCCCGCGAAGGCGGGGACCGAAGGTCACCATCGTCAGGGACTTTGGCTCCCCGCTTTCGCGGGGATGACAGTGATAAAGCCTAGCCCCGCAACACGCCACCGGCCTTCGCCGCGGCGGCAACGATCTTCGCCGAGATCGCGTCGATATCGGCATCGGTGAAGCTGCGCTCGACCGGCTGGAGCGTTACCGTCACCGCAAGACTGACCTTGTCGTCGAGCGGGAAGCGGTCGAACAGCGCGACATTGGTGATCGCGACCTTGTCGGCCATGCGAACGGCCCGCAGCAGCGTCTCGGCGGGCAGGTCGGCGGCAACGACAAAGGCGAAGTCGCGCGTCACGGCCTGTAACGGCGGCGGGGTGAACACCGGGCGCGTACGCTTCGCCGAGCGCGCTTGCGGGATCGCATCGAGATAGATCTCGGCAACCGCGACGGGGTCACGCGTCGCTCCGACGCGCGGGTGCAACTCGCCAAAGCTTGCCAGCACCATCTTCGCTCCGAGCGCGAGGCGTCCCGAGCGCCCGGGATGAAACCACGGATCTGCGGGGGGCAGGACGCTCAACCGGTCGACCGGAACCCCGGCGGCGGCGAGCGCGGCGACCGCCTCGGCCTTGGCATCAAACGCCGAATAGCTTGTCGCGGCTCCAGTCTGCCAATCGCGCGCGCGTGCCGCGCCGGCCATCAGGATCGCGGCGGTGGCGTGCTCGCCTTCGGCCAGATAGCGCCGCCCGACCTCGAACAGCCGAACGCCCGCCTCGCCGCGGTCGAGGTTGCGCTTCGCCGCCGCGAGCAGCCCGGGGATAAGAGACGGGCGCATTGCCGACAGCTCGGACGAGATCGGATTGTCGAGCGTCCACGCCGCGCCGCCGAACGGCTCGGCCTGCGCCGGGGAGACGAAGCTCCATGTCACCGCCTCGTCGAGCCCGCGCGCGGCGAGTGCGCGGCGAAGGCGGCGCTCCATCAATTGCGCCGGGGTCGCGGTCGGGCGGGCGACGCCCTCGGCGCGGGGCAGCGGGGTCGATGGGATATGCGCGAAGCCGTTGATCCGGACGACTTCCTCGACGATGTCGGCCTCGCCGTCGATGTCGCGCCGCCACGACGGCACGGCGATGCGCCAGCGCTCGCCGCGCGTGACGCTGAAGCCGAGCCGCGTCAGGATCGCCGCTTGTTCGTCGGCGGCGACCGCGACCCCGGTCAGCGTCCGTGTCCGTTCGGGGCGGTACATCACGGTCTTGTCGGGGACGGGGATGCTGCCCGCGACGACCGCGTCGGACGCTTCGCCGCCGCACAGGTCGAGGACCATCGCGGTCGCGAGGTCGAGGCCGCCGGCGAGGAAACCCGGGTCGACGCCGCGCTCGAAGCGCGCACGCGCGTCGCTGCTCAGCCCGAGCTTGCGTCCGGTCGCGCCGATCCGTTCGGGGGTGAAGTAGGCGCACTCGATCAGCACGTCGGTCGTTGCCGCCGACACGCCCGACGCCGCCCCGCCCATGATGCCGCCGATGTCGTGGACTTGCGCGTCGTCGGCGATGACGGTCATCGTCGCGTCGAGCGCATAGGTCTTGCCGTTGAGCGCGACGACACTTTCACCCGGCACCGCGCGCCTGGCGGTCAGCCCGCCCGCGACATGCGCAAGGTCGTAGACGTGGAGCGGGCGGCCGCGGTCGAAGGTGATGAAATTGGTGATGTCGACGAGCGCCGAGATCGGCTTCTGCCCGATCGCACGCAGCCGCCGCTGGAGCCACTCGGGCGACGGTCTGTTGGAGACGCCGCGGACCGCCCGCCCGAGGAACGCCGGGCAGCCGTCGTCGTCGGTGCGGATCTCGATCGGGCAGGGGAAGCAGCCCGCGACCGGCGCGACCGGCGGGGTGCGCAGCGTGCCGATGCCGGCGGCGGCGAGGTCGCGCGCGATCCCGGCGACCCCCATGCAATCTTGCCGGTTCGGCGTGATCCCGACCTCGATCACCGGGTCGTCGAGCGCGGCCCATGCGGCGTAGGCGGTGCCGACGGGGGCGTCGGCGGGGAGGTCGATGATCCCGTCATGCTCGTCGGACAGTTCGAGCTCGCGCATCGAGCACATCATCCCGCGCGATTCGACGCCGCGGATGCTCGCGACCTTGAGCGTCAGGTCGCTCCCGGGAACGTACGTCCCGACCGCGCCGAATACGCCCTTCATTCCCGCGCGTGCGTTGGTCGCGCCGCAGACGACCTGGAGCGGGTCGCCGCTGCCGGTGGTGACGGTCAGCACCTGGAGCTTGTCGGCCTGCGGGTGCGGCGCGGCGGTGAGCACCTCTGCAATGACGAACGGCGCAAGCGCCTTCGCCGGATCAGTCACTCCCTCGACCTCGAGCCCGCAATCGGTCAGCGCGGTGAGGATGCGATCGAGCGAGGCATCGGTGTCGAGATGGTCGCGGAGCCACGACAGAGTGAATTTCACGCGCCCACTCCCCCGCTCAGCGTCGGCACGTCGATGCCGCGGAAGCCGTAGTGGCGGAGCCAGCGGGCGTCGCCGTCGAAGAAGGCGCGGAGGTCGGTCATGCCGTATTTGAGCATCGCCAGCCGGTCGATGCCGCAGCCGAAGGCAAAGCCCTGATACTCCTCGGGGTCGAGGCCGCAGGCTTCGATGACGCGCGGATGGACCATGCCGCTGCCGAGGATTTCGAGCCACGACTCGCTGCCGCCGATCGACAGCGTGCCGCCCGCCCACGAACAGCCGACGTCGACTTCGGCCGATGGCTCGGTGAAGGGGAAATAGCTCGGGCGCAGCCGGAGTTCGATCTCGTCGACCTCGAAGAACGCCTTGACGAAGGTTTCGAGCGTCCACTTGAGATGCCCCATCGTGATGCCGCGGTCGATCACCAGCCCCTCGACCTGGTGAAACATCGGGGTGTGGGTCGCGTCGGAATCGGAGCGGTACGTCCGCCCCGGCGCAATGATCCGGATTGGCGGCTTCTGCGTCAGCATCGTCCGGATCTGGACCGGCGAGGTGTGCGTCCGCAGTACCATGCGCTTGTCGCTGCCCGGCGTGTCGGGGAAGTAGAAGGTGTCGTGCATCGCCCGCGCCGGGTGGTTCTCGTCCATGTTGAGCGCGGTGAAATTGTGCCAGTCGTCCTCGATTTCGGGCCCGGTGGCGACCGCGAAGCCGAGATCGGCGAAAATCTCGGCGAGTTCGTCCATCACCTGGCTGATCGGGTGGATGCTGCCGGCGGGCGCGGCGGCGACCGGCAGCGTCATGTCGAGGCGTTCGCTCGCCAGACGCGCGTCGAGTGCGGCGGCTTCGAGCGCGGCCTTGCGCGCGGCGATCGCGGCACCGACCGCATCACGCATTGCGTTGAGGCGCGGCCCCTCGGTCAGGCGCAGGTCGGGGGCCATCTGGCCGAGCGTCTTCATCAGCGCGGTGACGCTGCCCGCCTTGCCAAGCGCGGCGATGCGGATCGCCTCGAGCGCGTCGAGGGAGGCAGCGGCGTCGATCGCCGCGATGAGCTGGTCGGGTTCGGTCATCGGTCCATTTCTCAAACCGTCATCCCCGCGAAAGCGGGGACCCAAGGTCACCGAGGGCAGTGACATTGGGTCCCCGCTTTCGCGGGGATGACAGGGAGGGGCTTAGCTGGACGGGTCCCAAAACGAAAGGGGCGCGGGCGGCTTGTCGCCACCCGCGCCCCTGAACGTCGTCGAGCCGTGCTTAAGCGGCCATCGCCGGCTTAGCGTCGAGCGCGGCCTGCGCCTGCGCGGCGATCGCGCGGAACGCCTCGGGCTCGTGCATCGCGATGTCGGCGAGGATCTTCCGGTCCAGTTCGACATTCGCCAGCTTGAGGCCGTGCATGAAGACGCCGTAGGTCAGGCCGACTTCGCGAACGGCGGCGTTGATCCGCTGGATCCACAAAGCGCGGAAGTTGCGCTTCTTCGCCTTGCGGTCGCGGTACGCATACTGGCCAGCCTTTTCGACGGCCTGCCGCGCGACGCGGATGGTGTTCTTGCGACGGCCATAATAGCCCTTCGCCAATTCGAGGACCCGCTTGTGACGGGCGTGCGAGGTTGTCCCGCGTTTGACACGTGCCATATCGGGACTCCTAGCGCTTCAGGCCGTACGGGGCCCAGAGCTTGATAGTCCGCGCATCGGCGTCGGAAATCGTGTCTGTGCCGCGGTTCTGGCGGATGTATTTGGCATTGTGGTGAGTCAGGCGGTGGCGCTTGCCGACGGCACCGTGCTTCACCTTACCCGACGCGGTGATCTTGAATCGCTTCTTGACACCGCTCTTGGTCTTGAGCTTGGGCATTTCGTCTCCTGTGAACACGCAAACAGAATCGCCTCGGCAGCCCATTCAGCCGGGCGATTCAGACGTGGAGGCGGGCGTATAGCCGCATGCCCCACTTGACGCAACCGATGATGCGCCGGAACGACATCGCGCCGTCGCCGTTGGGTCGCGATGGATACACTCACCGCGGACCCTAAGACCATGCGCCGCCGCGAGCCGTTCCACGGGGCGGTAAGTGCGGTGCTCGGGGTGCTGATGACGATCATCGGCCTGATCGTGCTCGCGTGGCTGATCCTGTTTGTTACCAAAGGGCGTTTCCTCAAGCCGACCTTCGAGCGATACGCCAGCCGATACGCCGACCGGCAAGTCGCGGTTGCGGGCGATTTCCAGTTCTATTTCAATCCGTTCCACCTTAAGTTTCTCGCCGAGGGGCTGACGCTTGCCAACCCGTCATGGGCACACGACCCGCAATTGTTCAGTGCGAAGCTGATCGATGCCGAGATCAGCACGTTCGACCTGATCTTCGGGCGCCAGCACATCCTGTTTCTCAACCTCGATGGCGGCAGCGCCGGGTTGGAGATCGACGCGGCGGGGCGCAACACCTGGACTTTCGCCGGCAACACGCCGTTCAAGATGCCGCCGATCGACCGCGCGGCGGTGACCGGGACGATCGCGCATTATATCGACGCGAAGCACAAGGCCGATGTCCGCCTGACTTTCGGCGACCTCAACGGGTCGGTCGGGAAACGCGACAGCGGCACCGTGACGGGGCCGCTCACCTTCGCTGGTGGCGGAACTGCGCTCGCCGCGCCGTTCAAGCTTCACGGCAGCCTGACCACGCCGAACTCCACGATCGTTGGTGGCAAGACCGGGCTCGACCTCCACGCTTATGTCGCAGCGACGCAGATCGACGTGTCGGGCACGCTTCCCGGCGCGACGCGGATCGAGGGGGCTGACCTTCGCGTGACACTCGCGGGCAAGAACCTTCAGACGCTGTTCAAGCTGGCGGGGGCGAACGCTCCGCCGAGCCGGCCGTACAAGTTGGCGGCGAACTTCACCAAGTCCGGCGACACCTATAAATTCACCAATCTCGCCGGACGTTTCGGCGATTCCGACCTCGCCGGGCGGCTCTCCGTGACGACTGGCGGGGCACGTTCGAAGATCGTCGGCGACCTCCACACCCAAACGCTCGATATTCTCGATGTCGGCCCGTGGATCGGATATTCGCCCGATAAGCTCGACGCGCAGGGCGGCAAGGGTGCGATCACGATCGTCAACGGACATCCGCGTGTCCTGCCCGACGCATCACTCGATATCACGTCGCTCAAAGGTTTCGACGCCGACGTCCATTATACCGCGGCGCATATTCGGACCGGCAACGTGCCGATCGCGAATCTGACATTGACGCTCGACCTCGACGACCGCGACCTCAAGTTGAAGCCGGTGGCCTTCGACGTCATCGGCGGTCGGGTGACTGCAGATATCGAGCTCGATGCGCACAAGGAGCCGGTTGTCGCCGACTACGACATCCGCATGACCCAAGTCCCGATCGGGCGGCTGCTGACGTCGTTCAAGGTCGAGGATAACGGCACCACTGCGAACGTCGGCGGGCGCATCAAGCTGCGCGGGGCGGGCGATTCGGTGCGAACGTCGCTGGGCGCTTCGACCGGCCGGATTGCGATCATCGTCAGCCAGGGCACATTGTGGGTGCGTAATATCGAGCTCGCGAAGCTCGACGTGCAGAATTTTCTGCTCGCGTTCTTCGGCAAGGACCTGAAGAAGCCGCGCGATATTCGCTGCGGCCTCGCGGCGTTTACCGTCACCAACGGCATCTCGCGCGCCGACCCGGTGATCTTCGACACCGGCCGCGCCGTCTACCGGATGAACGGGCAATTCAGCTTCAAGGACGAAGCGATCGACCTGTCGCTCCGCGGGCGGTCGAAGGAACTCAGCCTGTTCTCGGGCCAGTCGCCGATCGGAGTGGGTGGCTGGTTCGCCGCGCCGAAGATCAACCCGATCTCGAAGGAATTGCTCACGCGCGGCGGTGCCAGCGTGTTGCTCGGCATCGTCGGAACTCCGATCGCGGCGATCCTGCCGTTCGTCGACCTCGGCACCGCGAAGAATTCGAATTGTGCGGCGGTCGAAGGCGCAAAAACCGCGGCGGTCGTCGACTCGGCAACCCCCGATCCGAAGATCAAGAAAAAGAAGTAGTTACGCCGTGCCCGACGCGGCAGACAGATGTCCGACATCGATGCCGAGCGAGGCGAATGCACGCGGCCACCGGCGGTCGACGGCGGTGTCGAACATCAAGTCGTCGCTGCCCTCGATGCTGTGCCAGCCGTGGCGGGATAGCTCGTTATCGAGCTGCCCCGCGCTCCAGCCGGTATAGCCGAGCGCCGCCAGCCAGCGCTTCGGCCCGCGGCCGACCGCGATGTCGCGCAGCACGTCGACCGTCGAGGTCAGTCCCCAGCGAATCCCGCCGAGGCTGCCGACGTGGATCGTCCCTTGTCCGCTATAGTCGGGTGAATGAACGACGAAGCCGCGCCCTGGCTCGACTGGGCCGCCGCTCATCACGCGCGCGTCGAGTGGCGTGACGCCGGGGTCGATGTCGAGTTGCGCCATCAATTCGCGCACCGTCATCGATGCATGCGGGCGATTGACGATCATCCCGAGCGCGCCGTCGTCGTCGTGGACGCACATCGCGATGACTGTCCGGTTGAAGCGCTCGTCGCCGATGCCGGGCATCGACAGGAGATATTGACCGGTCAGGAAGCGCGGATCACTCATCCGAACCGTCATAAACCGGGGCGCTGGACGCGTGCAATGCGCGTCGCTATCGCAGGGCGCACCAAGCCAATGGGAGATTAAGCATGACGATCAAGGTAGGCGATGCCGTGCCATCAGCGACGCTGATCAAGGCCACCGAAGCCGGCCCGCAGCCGCTGTCGACCGAGGCGCTGTTTGCCGGGCGGACCGTCGCGCTGTTTTCAGTTCCGGGCGCCTTCACCCCGACCTGCTCGGCGAAGCATTTGCCGGGCTACATCTCGAACGCCGACACGATCAAGGCGGCCGGCGTCGACGAGATCGTCTGCGTATCGGTCAACGACGCCTTCGTCATGGGCGCATGGGGCCAGAGCGCCGGCGCGGCGGGAAAGGTCACGATGCTCGCTGACGGCAATGGCGATTTCGTCAAGGCGCTCGGCCTGACGATGGACGGCAGCAAGTTCGGCATGGGCATGCGCGGCCAGCGTTTCTCGATGCTCGTTCGCAACGGCGTCGTCGAGCAGCTCAACATCGAGGAGCCCGGCGCATTTCAGGTGTCGTCGGCCGAGCATCTGATGGGCCAGCTCGCTTAGTACGCCTCCAGCTACACCCGTGCCGCCCACCGCCGTTAAGCGGTGGGCGGCAACGGGAGCGGGCAGTGTATCACACCGAAATGTCGACGGCGGTTCGGCCCGCCGAGATCGACGCCGAGATCGAGGAAGCGCCGCTGATGCGCTTCGACCGGATTCGCGCGTTGCTCGTCCTGACGCGGCTGCCACCCCGGCCCGATGTCTACGACCTGTTCTGGCGATGCCTCGGCGGCGATGATGCCGCGCTCGGCGTGGTGCTCGACGCCGCGATCGTCGAGCGCAGGCTCGACCTTGCGGCTGTCGCGACGATGCGCGCAATGCATTGTTCGACGCCGGGCGTGGCCGCCTGCCGGCCCGCGTCGCCGCAGTAGGCGGTCCCTCGCGCCCGCGACGCTAGAGCGCCGGGCGCAGCCTGCCGAACCGCCGGAACCAGCTTTTGGCGGGCGGCGTCGATGCGATCACCGCCATCACTGGCACCCCGCTGTAGAATTCGAGGTCGTCGGCACCGCGGACCATGCGTCGCAGCATCTCGCTGAACAGCGCGATCGCCAGCCCGAGCCCGAGGCTGATCCCCGCCGCGAGGCCGACCGTCAGCGGGATGTTGGGGTAGATCATGTCGTCGTTGGCGATGACGTCGCCGATGACCTGAAGCCCGCTCGGCGCCGCGGCGACCGCCTCGAAATCCTGCACGCGCTGTGCGGCGTTCTTGTAGAGCTTTTCACGCAGCGCAAGATCGCGGTCGATCGCCGCCAGCTTGTCGTACACCGGCCCGCGGTCGAGAATCCGCAGCCGCGCTTCGAGATACTGGCGGTCGCGCAGGACGCGGTTGGCGGCGATCTGCGCGTCGGTGGCGTTGTTCCCCGCGTTGGCGAAATCGGTTTCGTGCGCGAGCTGAGTGCGGAGCACATCGCGCTGTGCCATTGCGCTCTGCATCACCGGATCGCTCAGGCCGCGATCGGCGGTCATGACGGCGATCTGCGCATCGAGCGCCGCGATATTATTCTTGAGCTTGCCCATCAACGGCGTGGTCGGCGGATTGATCGAGCCCATCTCGGCCGGGATCGTCTGGGCCCGCAACGCGGTCAGCTCACGCGTCTCGAGGCTGCCGTTGCTCGTATCGATCGGGATGTCGTTGGCCTTGAGGAAAGCGGCGCGCTCGGCCTCGGACTTTTGCAGCGCAATCAGCGCCTGGGCCGCGACGGTCCGGTTCCACGACGACGCCTTGCGCGCGGCCTCGGCGCGCAGCCGCAAGTCGTTGTCGATATACGCCGTGCGGATCAGCGCGACGATCGCCTTGGCCGTATCCACCGATTCGGCGGAGTAATAGATTTCGATGATCGAGCTGTCCTCGAACGGGACCGCCGCGACATTGCCCCTGATCCGCGCGGCGGCCCAGTTCGTGACGTCACCCATGCCGCCGGTCGACTGTTCCCACGCGCTGATCACGGCGGGATCGGTTGGCCAGCCGAGCTTGGTGACGACATCGCGCATCACGGCATCGTCGCTGACCAGCTTGATCTGCGTGGCGATATAGGTGTCCTCGGTTTTCGCGCCGAGCGCCGAATATTGGGTCGGGTCGCTATTGCCGATATTGAGCATGACACGCGCCTTTGCCGAATACGCCTTCGGCAGCGACGACGAGAACAGATAAGCGGTCAGGCTGGCGACGACGACCATCGCCGCGATCGACATCCACGCTGCGCGGAAGATCGCCCAAAGCTGTGCGAGGCTCATTCGGCGGCCTCCGCGACATCGAGGCTGCGGCAGATGCGCCAGACCTTCTCGATCGTCGCGGGCATCTCGAGCTGGGTGCCGTCGAGCGCGTCGATGATCGCGTTCATGATCGACGGCATCGCGCCGATCGTTCCTGCCTCGCCGCAGCCCTTGACCCCCAGCGGGTTGGTCGGCGACGGCGTGCCGAGCGTGGCGAAGCCGATCACCGGCGGCATGTCGTCGGCACGCGGAACGCCGTAGTCCATGAACGATCCGGTCAAAAGCTGCGCGCCGTCGCCGTAGACGATGTCCTCGAGCAGAACCTGGCCGAGTCCCTGCGCGACGCCGCCGTGGATCTGCCCCTCGACGAGCATCGGGTTCATCAGCACGCCGAAATCGTCGACGAGGCTGTAGCGGACGACCTTGGTCGTGCCGGTCGCGGGGTCGATCTCGACCTCGGCGACGTGGCAGCCGTTTGGAAAGGTCGGGCGCGGGGTCTCGGGCTTGTACGTGGCGCGACCGTCGAGCCCGCCGGGGTGCTTCGCCGCGAGTTCGGCGAGGCTGACGGTGCGGTTGGTGCCGCGCGCACCGAACACGCCCTCGGCATAGTCGACGTCGGCGACGTCGAGATCGGCCTTCGCCAGCTCGATCCCGCGCTTGACCATGTCGTCGCCCGCCTCAATTACTGCGCCGCCGCCCCAGGCAAGGCTGCGCGACCCGCCGGTGCCGTTGCCGTCGTCGAGCCGGTCGGTGTCGCCCTGGACGATGCGGATCGACTCCATCGGCAGGCCGAGCCGGTCGGCGAGGACCTGCGCGTACGCGGTTTCATGGCCCTGGCCGTTCGACTGGGTGCCGACCGCCGCCTCGACGATGCCGTCGCTGCCGACGCGGATGTCGGCGAATTCCTCGGTCGACCCGCCGCCGGCGATCTCGACGTAATACGCGATGCCGCGCCCGTAGCGGAGGCCTTTGCGCGCCGCCGCCGCCTTGCGCTCGGGGAAGCCCGCCCAGTCGGCGTTCGACAACGCCTTGTCGAGCACCGCCGGAAAGTTGCCGATGTCGAAGGTCAGGCCGAGCCCGTTGGCGTGCGGCAATTCATCGGGGCGGAGCAGGTTCTTGCGGCGAATCTCGTCGACCCCAACACCGAGTTCACGCGCGGCGGCCTCGACCAGCCGCTCGACGATGTACGCCGCCTCGGGCCGCCCCGCGCCGCGATACGCGTCGACCGGCGTGGTGTTGGTCATGATGCCGTGGACGAGGTTGTGGATCACCGGGATGCGATAGACGCCGCCGAGGATGCGCCCGCCGGCGACGGTCTGGATCGCCGGGCCGAACTGCGACTGGTACGCACCGAGGTCGCTCCACGTCTCGACCTGGAGTGCGGTGATGAGCCCGTCGGCGTCGAAGCCGATCGCGGCGTCGCTGACCATCGCCCGGCCGTGGGTGTCCGACTGAAAGGCGTCGCCGCGCTCGCCAGTCCACTTGACCGGGCGGCCGAGGTCGCGCGCGGCGTGGAGGACGAGGAGATATTCGGGGTAGAGGAACGCCTTCATGCCGAAGCCGCCGCCGACATCGCCGCAGCGGATGCGGACCTTGCCGGGGTCGACGCCCATGATCCCGGCGACCATCTTGCGCGCCGAGGCGACGCCCTGCCCGCCGAAATCGAGGGTGAAGCCGCCGGCTTCGCTGTAATCGCCGACCGCGGCACGGACCTCCATCGACGTCGGCGCGACGCGGTTCTGGATCACGCGGAGCCTCGTGACGTGCGCGGCGGCGGCGATCGCCGCGGTGGCCGCGTCGCCGTCGCCGAGCGGGAAGGCGAACAGGTCGTTCGACGGGGCGTCGTCCCACACCTTCGTCGCGCCGGGGGCGATGGCGTCGGCGATGGTGGTGACGGCGGGGAGTTCGTCATAGTCGACGATGACGGCGTCGGCGCCCGCGCGCGCGGCCTCGCGGGTCTCGGCGACGACGAAGGCGATGCCGTCGCCGACGAAGCGCGCCTTGTCGCCCGTCAGCATTGCGTGCGGTGTCGTGACCTTGCCCGAGAACGGGACGAGGCACGGGATAACGCCATAATGCGCGATGTCGGCGTGGGTATAGACCGCGACAACCCCGGGGACCGCTCTCGCGTCGCTGGTGTCGATCGCGGCGATCCGCGCGTGGCCGTACGGTGAGCGGACCGTCGCGGCGAACAGTGCGCCCGCAAGCTGGATGTCGTCGGTGAAGCGGCCGTTGCCGGTCAGCAGGCGGAAATCCTCGACGCGCTTCGGGGACTGGCCGATTCCGAACTTCATGCGGGATTCCTCGCGGGCGTGACGCGCCACTTTAGCGGGTGGCGGGGCACGGGTCGCGTCAAAAATCCTCGCCGGAGGTTACCGGCCGATCAGCTTCCGCGCCATCGCGTCCGCCACCGCATCGGTCGTCCGCCCGCTCGCATCGGCTTCGGCGAAGATCGCCGCGAGGCGTGGCTCGATCTCGGCGATCCGCGACGCGACCGCATCGGCGTCCCCGTCGCCCAGATATTCCGCGACGACGTTGATGATGCCGCCCGCGTTGATGACGTAGTCCGGCGCGTACAGGATGCCGCGCGCCTTGACCCGCGCGCCGTCGGCCGGGGTCGCGAGCTGGTTGTTCGCCGCCCCGGCGACGATCGCGACGTCGAGGTTGGCGATCGTGTCGGCGTCGAGCACCGCGCCGAGCGCGTTCGGGCTGAACACGTCGGCGCTGACCCGCGTGATGTCCTCCACCGCCACGTGAGTCGCGCCGAGCGACGCCGCCATCCGGGCGGCGCGCGCCTCGTCGATGTCGGCGACGGTCAGTCTGGCCCCCGCGGCCGCGAGTCGCTCGGCGACCCCGCCGCCGACGCTGCCGAGCCCCTGGATCGCGACATGCACGCCCGCGAAGTCGCTCTTGCCGAGCTTGTGGCGGACCGCGGCGCGGATGCCGAGGAAGATGCCTTGCGCGGTCGATGGCCCGGGATTGCCCCCCGCCGCGCCGCCGCTGACCGGCAGCCCCGAGACGAACTTCGTCTTCCGCGAGATGACCGTCATGTCGGCGTCGGACATGCCGACGTCTTCGGCGGTGACGTACTTGCCGCCGAGCGAGTCGATTGCCGCGCCGAATGCTTCGAGCAGCGCCTCGGACTTCGGCCCGTAACCCGCCTTGAGGATGACACCCTTGCCGCCGCCGACCGCGAGGCCCGCCATTGCGTTCTTGTAGCTCATGCCCCGCGACAGCCGCAGCGCGTCGGTCAGCGCCGCTTCGTCGTCGACATAGGTCCACCAGCGGCAGCCGCCTGCCGCGGGGCCGCGATGCGTCGAATGAACCGCGATGATCGCCTTCAGCCCGCTCGCCGGATCGTCGAAGAAATGGACGCCTTCATGGGCGTCGAAGTCGGGGGCATCGAACAGCATGGCGGTGGGCCTGTAATTATCGAACAGGCGCGCGCAATAAACGAACCACGTGCCTCGGGGAAGTCTCTACGCCGAAACGAGTCGGTGCGGTAGGAAATTGGTGTCGGCAACACACGGCCATTCGTCCTTGTCGAAGCCCGGGCCATCGAACCCCGCAGTTTCTCGGACCGAAAGCGCGCCGTTGGCGGGATCGACGACGAACGCGCCCCACGGGACTGCAAACAGCCGCTCGCCGATGCCGACGATGCCGCCGACGCTCAGCGCGACATAGACGATACGGCCCTCGGCGGCGGCCATCATCACGTCGGCGATCGTCCCGACCGCCTTGCCGTCGGGCCCGGCGACGCTGGCCCCGACGAACAGGCTCAATGGCGTCAACGCGGCGTCGTCGCACCCGGGGACATGCGCGCGATCGATGCTCACAGCGTTGCCCGCGTCGCGGCGGCGGCGCCCTTGTCGTAGCGAGCGCGAAGGCCAAGCCATCGCCACACGCCGAGAATGTTGACGAGCAACAGCACCGCGTTTTGCCAGATCAAACTCGCCTGCCCCGTCGCCGCGCCGATCACCATCCAGCCGACCGACCCGACCGCAAACGCGATGAAGCCGATGCCGGTGATCCGCGCCCCGAGGTTCGCCGCGACCAATAGTGCGGCAAGCGTCGTCGCGATCGGCGCGACCCAATTGGCAACGTGCTCCATCCGTGCTGCTTCCCAAATTCGCTAACCCAGCCGTGCACAAAAAGCGCTCCGACTATCGCAGTTCCGTGCGGCGATTTGGCAAAGTGTAAAGCCTGCCGACAGTTATGCGTTAGCAAGAATTAAGAAATGATTTCTCGCGCTTGGGGACGAGCCATTAATCAAGTCGTAACGCACTCATAACGATAGGCAGGCGCCTAAACGACCTTGATCCGGGGCGTTGGCACGCACTTTGCAGGATATTCGGCGAGTGCCGCGCATGTGGCACCCACGGTCGTCATCAAAAGGGTCTTAAATGCGCTTCCTGTCACTTTTTGCCGCCGCGCTCGCGCTCGGCGCGGTCGCCGTTCCGGCTGCTGCCGGAACCAACCTCGTCGTCAACGGCGACTTCGAAGCAACGACGGCTGGCCCGGGCCAGTTCGACCATCAGACGATCGCGACCGGCTGGTCGTCGAACGGCTACAACTTCGTCTTCGGAGCGGGCACGGCGGACACCACCGGCTCGTCGGGCGAGTCGGGCAATCTTTCGCTCTGGGGCTCGCATAACGGCGGCAACGACGTTTTCGCGAACAGCCCGACCGGCGGTAACTTCGTCGCCGCCGACGGCGCTTACGAGACCGCGCCGATCCAGCAGACGATTACGGGCTTGAAGATCGGCAAGGCGTTTACCGTTTCGTTCGACTGGGCCGCTGCGCAGCAGACTGGCTTCTCTGGAGACACGACCGAAAAATGGCTGGTCAGCCTCGGCAACCAGACGATCTCGACGGCGAAATACTCGAATCCGAGCCACAGCTTCAGCGGCTGGATGCACGAGAGCTTCACCTTCACCGCGACGGGCACGACCGAAGTCCTGTCGTTCCTCGCGCTCGGCACGCCCGAGGGCAAGCCGCCCTTCTCGCTGCTCGACGGCGTGTCGGGGACGGTTCCCGAGCCCGCGACATGGGCGATGATGATCGGCGGCCTCGGCCTCGTCGGCGGCGCGATGCGCGCCCGTCGCCGCGGTACGGTTGCCGCCTAGGCCTGCGACACTGGCGATGACCGGGTTAAGCACTATGCTTGGCCCGGTCACCGTCGACGATTGCGCATTTTTGGGCTAAGGGGCGGGAACGATGCCGCACCAGATCCAGACCTTCGCCGTCGATATCCTCCGGCTATGCCTCTGGCTCGTCATTCTTGCGGTCGTCTTCGTTCCGCTCGAGCGGCTGTTCACGCTGCGTGAGGCGAAGGTCCGCCGCGCCGGGATCGGCACCGACCTCGTCTGGTACTTCATCTCGAGCCTGTTGCCCGGCATTCTGCTCGGCGTGCCGATGGCGATCGTCGCGCTCGGCGTCCACCACATCGTGCCGTCGCAGGTCCAGGAATTCAGCGCGGGGCTGCCGCTCGGCTGGCGGATCGTCGCGTCGCTCGTCGTCGGCGAGATCGGCTTCTACTGGGGCCACCGCTGGAGCCACGAGATCCCGTTCCTGTGGAAATTCCATGCGCTCCACCACAGCGCCGAGCATCTCGACTGGCTGGTCAACACCCGCGCCCACCCGGTCGACATGGTATTCGGCAAGTTCGTCGGGCTCGTCCCGCTGTACATCCTCGGCCTCGCCAGCCCGTTGTCGGGCAAGCTCGACATCGTGCCCTTGATCGTCGTCTTCGTCGGCACCTTCTGGGGCTTCTTCATCCACGCCAACGTCAGATGGCGCTTCGGCTGGCTCGAACACATCGTCGCCACCCCGGCGTTCCACCACTGGCACCACACCCGCCGCGACCATATCGACCGCAATTATTCGGCGATGCTGCCCTTCGTCGACCGGCTGTTCGGCAGCTATTACGTGCCCCGCGAATGGCCCGAGGACTACGGCACCGACCACCCGGTCCCCGCCCGGATGCACGAGCAACTGATCCAGCCGCTGAGCCCGCGCTGACTTCGCGGCGCTGGGGCGCAGGTCCGTCCGCTTGAAGGTCGGCAAGCGCCCCAGAGTCCGCCGTAGGCCGCGCCAGTTTCAGCTATCATTCTTCCCCCTTCCCCAATGGTCGCGCTGCCCCCTAGTAGGCGACCCGAGCAATACTCGCAGCTCCGGGCGTGATCACTCACTCACTCACGATGAGGATGAGCAGCAAACGCTTTGCCGCATTCTTTTACCGGATGGGCGAAGCGAAAATCCCGGGAAAGCGCGCGAGCAGCCATGGAGCAATCAGCGCGCCGATGAGCAGGGCGAGGCCGATGAGTCCGAGGTCGATCGCGGTTCCGTAGCCGGAGCCTTCCACCAACTCTGCGGTTTCGGGCGCACCGGGCGACAGGCGGACATCGACGACCTGGCCGACCTGGAGCGGCGTGCGGGACGCGGTGAACCACGTGAACGGCGCACCCCGCGCGGGCGTCACGGTCACATGCGCGTGATACGGTGCCGGGTCGAGCCGGCTCACGACCCCTCGAGCAATCTCATGCGGCTGCGCGTCGTTTTGATGCCGCTGAAATGCAAAGACGCCGCCGACCAGCCACGCGATGACGCCGAGCAAAACCAGGCTGATCGAAAGGCGCATCAGACTACCTCATATATCCAACATAGGCATTGCCCCCGGCGACCAGTCCGCGCGAGTCGCCAAGAATATCGATCATAGCTTTAGGCGCTAGTGCCGGGCCGCGGCCGAGCAGCAGTTCCGCCAAAACGATTAGTGGATTTGTCAGCAGCGAAATCATCATCAAGGGGTCGAGGCCGACCAGCATAACTGTGCCGACCAGTCCCTTGATCGGCGTCGAAACCCCGAGGTCGGCAAGCACCGCACCTCCGGTGAAATCACCGCGCGTCAACTCGCGATTGCCGACCACGGCTGTCTTATAGACCGTACCAGTGTTCCACATACCGGTGGTCCCGCCGCTACCGTTAAGCGCTCGACTGGTCAGCAGCCGCCCCACAACGCTGCCAAGTTTCGGCACCTTGAGCCCTGGTGTGGAAATTCCGGCACCAACGCCGCCATAGTAGAAATGCTGTTCCTTGCCGGTAGGGTCGAACAGCTCGACGATACCGCCAGTTGCGGCAACGATATCGATACTGAAACCGCCGCTTCCAGACGTCTTGAACGCCCACTTCGACGCTTCGACCAGATGGATCATCCTTGCCCCCCACGCGCCGACAAACATCAAGCCGTGAACGGATATAGTAACGCTCCTAGATGACAATGGTGCCGAATCGCCGCCCACTTTATGCGATGCCGTTCGTTCAACTTTCCCACGCGTCCATCACTTCCACTTGTGTTCGCTCGTAGCCGACATGGCTTCGCGATCATCGGGCCAGAGAGCAAACAGCTGACCGGCATCATGAACACCAGAGGGAGAAAAGTTTAACTGCGCACTCTATCGCCGGCCGCAACGCTTGTCGGGTTCGCCACAAAGTTGCCCGTTCGCTTCCTACCCTATAGCAGACACTCCCGTTTACCAGCTCGCGACTAATACGCCCCTTGTCGGCATCGCCCCGGCATGGAAAAGCGACCGCGTCCGCTGGCGGAGACCGGCGCGGGAGAGTCGCAATGCGTGATATCGTTCATCTGATCGGCGGCAGCGCCACGGCCGGAACCTCGGGTCGCACGTCGGACGTCTTCGACCCGAACACGGGCCAAGTGCAGGCGCGGGTCGCACTCGCCAGCGCGGCCGATCTCGACGCGGCGGTGGCGAACGCGGTCGCGGCGCAGCCGGCGTGGGGCGCGACCAATCCGCAGCGGCGCGCGCGGGTGATGTTCGCGTTCAAGGCGCTCGTCGAGGCCGAGATGGACAGCCTCGCGCACATGTTGTCGAGCGAGCACGGCAAGGTCATCGCCGACTCGCGGGGCGATATCCAGCGCGGGCTCGAGGTGATCGAGTTCGCTTGCGGCATCCCGCATCTGCTCAAGGGCGAATACACGCAGGGGGCGGGGCCGGGGATCGACGTCTATTCGATGCGCCAGCCATTGGGCGTCGTCGCGGGGATCACGCCGTTCAACTTCCCAGCGATGATCCCGATGTGGATGTTCGGCGTCGCCATCGCGTGCGGCAACGCCTTCATTTTGAAGCCGAGCGAGCGCGATCCGTCGCTGCCGCTGCGGCTCGGCGAACTGATGCTCGAGGCCGGGTTGCCGGCGGGCATCCTCAACGTCGTCCACGGCGACAAGGTCGCGGTCGACGCGATCCTCGACCACCCCGACGTCAAGGCGGTCAGCTTCGTCGGCTCGTCGGACATCGCGCATTACGTCTACCGGCGCGGCGTCGCGGCGGGGAAGCGCGTCCAGGCGATGGGCGGCGCGAAGAACCATGGTGTCGTCCTCCCCGACGCCGACATGGACCAGACGGTCGCCGATCTCGTCGGCGCGGCGTTTGGCTCGGCGGGAGAGCGGTGCATGGCGCTGCCGGTGGTCGTGCCGGTCGGCAAGGCGACCGCCGACGAGCTGCGCGAACGCCTGCTCCCCGAGATCGCCAAGCTTCGCCTCGGCGTCTCGACCGACCTCGACGCGCATTACGGCCCGGTGGTCAGCGCGGCGCACCGCGAGCGGATCGAGAGCTATATCGGCATGGGGGTCGACGATGGCGCCGAGCTCGTCGTCGACGGGCGCGGGTTCAGCCTGCAGGGGCACGAGGGTGGCTTCTTCGTCGGGCCGACGCTGTTCGACTACGTCAAGCCGCACATGCAGTCGTACCAGGACGAGATCTTCGGCCCGGTCCTCCAGATGGTCCGCGCCGAGTCGCTCGCCGAGGCAATCAGCCTGCCGTCGAAGCACCAGTACGGCAACGGCGTCGCGATCTTCACGAGGAACGGCCCCGCCGCCCGCGAGTTCGCCGCGACTGTCGACGTCGGCATGGTCGGGATCAACGTGCCGATCCCGGTCCCGGTCGCGTACCACAGCTTCGGCGGGTGGAAGCGCTCGGCGTTCGGCGACACCGGCATCCACGGGACGGAGGGGGTGCGGTTCTACACCCGGCTCAAGACCGTGACGCAGCGCTGGCCGAGCCTCGACGCGGGGGCGGCGGTGACCGATAGCAGCTTTGTCATTCCGACGATGAAGTGAGCCCCCTGATAAACTGAGCGGGCACTCACGATTGTCTCGCAATTCCTTGTCATCCCCGCGAAAGCGGGGACCCAAGGTCACTACCCCTCGGCGACATTGGGTCCCCGCTTTCGCGGGGATGACAAGTTGAGGCGGACCACAGCGGCATCGGAACCAAGCGACCATGACCTACGACACCCTGCTCGTCGAAATCACCGATCGCGTCACGCTGATCCGGCTCAACCGGCCGCAGGCGCTTAACGCGCTCAACGGGCAAGTTCTCGCTGACCTGACCGCCGCACTCGCCGCGTTCGACGCCGATCCGGGGCAGGGGTGCGCAGTCATCACCGGGAGCGAAAAAGCATTCGCCGCCGGGGCCGACATCAAGGAGATGGCGGGCCAGTCGTTCGCCGCGATGTACGGCAGCAATTTCTTCGCGGGCTATGACCGGGTGACCGCGACGCGGAAACCGGTGATCGCGGCGGTCGCGGGGTTCGCGCTCGGCGGCGGCTGCGAGCTGGCGATGATGTGCGACTTCATCATCGCCGCCGACACCGCGAAGTTCGGCCAACCCGAGATCAAGCTCGGCGTCACCCCCGGCATGGGCGGCAGCCAGCGGATGGCGCGCGCGATCGGCAAGGCAAAGACGATGGAGATGTGCCTGACCGGGCGGATGATGGGCGCGGTCGAGGCCGAGGCGGCGGGCCTCGTTGCTCGTGTCGTGCCCGCGGCGGAGCTCGTCGAGGCTGCGATGGCGACCGCGGCGACGATTGCGGCAATGGCTCCGCTCGCCGCGCTCGCGGTCAAGGAGCAGGTCAACGCCGCGTTCGAGACGACGCTGGCGCAGGGTGTCGTCTTCGAACGGCGGCTGTTCCACGGGCTGTTCGGCAGCGCCGACCAGAAGGAAGGCATGGCGGCGTTCGTCGCCAAGCGTCCGGCCGCGTGGACCGGCGAGTAGGAGTAGCAGCGTGAAAATCGGCTTTATCGGGCTCGGCAACATGGGCGGCGGGATGGCCGCCAATCTCGCGCGGGCCGGGCACGTTGTGAGCGCGTACGACCTATCGAGTGACGCTTTGGATCGGGCGTGCGCGGCTGGGTGTGCGCGTGCCGAGTCGGCGGCGGCAGCGGCGTCGGGGGCCGATGCGGTGGTGACGATGCTTCCCGCCGGGACCCACGTCCGCAGCGTCTACGAGGACGAGGTCTTTAATGCCGCGCATCCCGACGCGCTGCTGCTTGACTGCTCGACGATCGACGTTGCCACAGCGAAATCAGTCGCTTCCGCCGCTGCGACACGCGGACTGGCAATGGTCGACGCCCCCGTCTCCGGCGGGATCGCGGCGGCGAACGCGGGGACGTTGACCTTCATGGTCGGCGGCCTCGACGACGCCTTCGCCCGCGCCCAACCGATCCTGTCGGCAATGGGCAAAGTCGTCATCCATGCCGGCGATGCCGGGGCAGGGCAGGCGGCAAAGATCTGCAATAACATGCTGTTGGGTGCGTCGATGGTGGCGACTGCCGAGGCGTTCGTCCTCGCGCAGAAGCTCGGCCTCGACGCGCAGACCTTCTTCGACATCAGCTCGAAGGCGAGCGGCCAGTGCTGGTCGATGACGAGCTATTGCCCCGTCCCCGGCCCAGTCCCCGCTTCCCCGTCGAACCGCGATTACGAAGGCGGCTTCGCTTCCGCGTTGATGCTCAAGGACCTGAAGCTCGCGGTCGAGGCGGCGCAGTCGGTCGGGGCGTCGGTGCCGATGGGCGCGCAGGCCGAGGCGCTCTACCAGATGTTCGTCGGGCTCGGCGGCGCGGGCAAGGACTTCTCGGCGGTGACGAAAATGCTCGACGGCAGCTGGCACTAAGGACGCTGGGGCGACCAACGGGGATCGAACCCGCAACCTCCGGCACCACAAGCCGGCGCTCTAACCAATTGAGCTATGGTCGCCATGCGCGCACGGCGAAAGACGCCTTAGGGGCTCGACCGGCGATTCGTCAAGGAAACTACCGCGCCGCCAAGACGCCGCAGGCGATCCGGTCGCCGCTCGCCCCGCTCGGGTCGGTCTTATAGTCGTCGGGACCGGCGTGGAGCACCACCGCCGCGCCGTCGGCATCGAGCAGCGGCGCGGTGCCGCCGACGAGCATCAGCCCGGGAACGGTGAAGTCGACCGTCCCGGTGCCGCCCGGGCCGACGACGACGTTCGGCAGGTCGCCGAGGTGCGGCCCCATGGGATTATCCTTGCCGTGCATCTTCATCGTCGGGTTGAAATGCCCGCCGGCGCTTGTGAACTTCGGCCCCTCGCACTTGCCGACGCTGTGCAGATGGATCGCATACGTGCCCGCGATCATCCCCTCGATCCGCGCACGAACGAGCGTCCCCTCGGGGCGCTGGCTAAGCGTCGCAGTGCCGCGCAACTCGCCGTTCGGGCCGAGCAACTGCGTCGTCGCCTCGATCGGCGGCGGCCCGGCGCGGGTCGCGCCGAGCGAGGTGCCCGAGTGGCTACACCCGGCAAGCAACGCGAGGGGAACACCGACAGCAAAAGCGCGACGCATCAGCCAAGCTCCTTGTTGATCGCCTCGACCATCTTCTTGGCGTCGGCGAGCAGCATCATCGTATTGTCCATGTAGAAGACCGGATTGTCGACCCCGGCATAGCCCGCGCCGCCCATGCTGCGCTTGACGAACAGCACGGTCTTCGCTTTTTCGACATCAAGCACCGGCATCCCGTAGATCGGCGAGGTTTTGTCGGTCTTGGCGAGCGGATTGGTGACGTCGTTCGCGCCGATGACGAAGGCGACGTCGGCCTGGGCGAATTCGCCGTTGATGTCCTCAAGCTCGAAGACCTCGTCGTAGGGGACGTTCGCCTCGGCGAGCAGGACGTTCATGTGTCCCGGCATCCGCCCGGCGACGGGGTGGATCGCGTATTTGACGCTGACGCCTTCCTTCTTGAGCAGGTCGCCCATCTCGCGGAGCGCGTGCTGCGCCTGGCTGACCGCCATGCCGTAGCCGGGGACGATGATGACGCTCTCGGCGTTCTTCATGACGAACGCGGCGTCCTCGGCCGACCCGCGCTTGTACGGCTTGGCCTCGCCTGCGGCCCCGGCGGGACCCGCCGCGTCGCCGCCGAAACCACCGGCGATGACGCTGATGAAGCTGCGGTTCATCGCCCGGCACATGATGTACGACAGGATCGCGCCCGACGAGCCGACGAGCGCGCCGGTGACGATCATCGCGGTGTTCTGGAGGGTAAAGCCCATCGCCGCCGCCGCCCAGCCCGAATACGAGTTGAGCATCGAAACGACGACCGGCATGTCGGCCCCGCCGATCGGGATGATGAGAAGAAAGCCAAGTGCGAGCGCCGCGACGACGATCACCGCGAACAGCGCGGGCGTGTGCAGCCCGAACACCCCGACGAGGATCAGGACCGCAGCGAGCAGCGCGATGTTGATGACGTGTCGCGCGGGCAGCAGGATCGGCGCGCCGCCCATGTTGCCGTTGAGCTTGAGGAACGCGATAATCGACCCCGAGAAGGTGATCGCGCCGATCGCGACGCCAAGGCCCATCTCGATCTTGCTCGACGTCGCGATGTCGCTCGCGTCGGCGTTCAAGATGCCGAACGCGCCGGGATTGAGGTAGGCGGCGATCGCGACGAGCACCGCGGCGAGGCCGACGAGGCTGTGGAACCCCGCGACGAGCTGCGGCATGTCGGTCATCGCGATCCGCCGGGCGATGACGAAGCCGATTCCGCCGCCGATCGCGATCGCGGCGACGATCAGCGGCAGCCCGACGCCGTGGACGATCAGCGTCGTCACGACCGCGATCAGCATGCCGATCATGCCGAAGCGGTTGCCCTGCTGCGACGTCTCGGGCGACGACAGGCCGCGGAGCGCAAGGATGAACAGCACCCCCGCGACGAGATAGGCGAGTGCGACCCACGCGGGAGTCTGGGCGATGGCTTCGGTCATTGTGCGTGCCCCCTGAGCGCCATTACTTTGCCGCCGGTGCGACCGGGGCCTTGCGCTCTTTCTTCTTGTACATGCCGAGCATCCGCTGCGTCACCGCGAAGCCGCCGAAGATATTGACCGACGCCAGCACCACCGCGCCGAGCCCGAGCCACTTCGAAATTTCCGACCCGCCCGACGCTGCGCTCGCGGCGACGAGCGCGCCGACGATGATGACGCTCGAGATCGCGTTGGTCACCGCCATCAGCGGGGTGTGCAGGGCGGGGGTCACGCTCCAGACGACATAATAGCCGACGAAGCAGGCGAGGACGAAGATCGAGAGCTGGGGGATCAGGTGTTCCATATGGCCTCGCTGAAAAATTCCTCCCCCGTCTTCGGGGGAGGGGGACCATCGCCCTTGCGATGGTGGAGGGGGCTGGCGGTCGCCATTGAAGCGATCGAGGCAGCAACCCGGTTGACGTCGGCGAGCACCTCGGAGGCGTTTATCCGAAGAACTTGCAGACCCTGATCTGTCAGCCAAGCATCGCGCCGAGCATCACGGACGCCGGCATTGCCCATCTTGTGCGCAATCCCGTCGATCTCGACCACGAGCTTAGCTTTCGCGCAGAAAAAATCGAGGACATACGGGCCGGCGGGATGCTGGCGCCGAAAGCGCAGGCCGTCAGATTTTCGGAGGCGACCCCAGAGCAGGACTTCTGGGAGGCTCATCTCGCCGCGGAGGCGACGTGCGTTCCGTAGTGTCGGTGCGGGGCCGGTGATGATCATGCGATCGACATCGCCCGTGGGCCCCCTCCACCATCGCAAGGGCGATGGTCCCCCTCCCCCGAAGATGGGGGAGGATTTAAGATCGCGCCTTGCAGGTGGCGGCGTGGTCTCACACCAGCCGCTCGTGCACCACCGCGCCATCGCGCGTCAGCGTCACACCCTTGACGATATCGTCGTCCGCCGGGAACACCACCGTCGCCGCGTCCTTGTCCCAGAACGCCGCGATGAAGTTGTACAGGTTGCGCGAGTATAAAGCGCTCGCGTCGGCGGCGAGGCGGCTCGGTATGTTGCGGTGGCCGATGATCGTCACGCCGTGGACGACCGGGGCGGCACCGACGACCGAACCCTCCACATTGCCGCCGCTTTCGACCGCGAGGTCGACGATCACGCTGCCCGCGCGCATCGTTGCGATCTGGGCGTCACTGACGAGGCGCGGAGCAGGGCGGCCGGGGATCAGCGCGGTGGTGATGACGATGTCCTGCTTGGCGATGTGGCTCGACACCAAAGCCGCCTGCGCCGCCTTGTATTCGTCGGACATTTCGGTGGCATAGCCGCCGCTGCCCTCGCCCTCGATGCCTTTGACCGCCTCGACGAAGATCGCCTTCGCACCGAGGCTCTCGATCTGTTCCTTGGTCGCGGCGCGGACGTCGGTCGCACTGACCAGCGCGCCCAAGCGCCGGGCGGTCGCGATCGCCTGCAGCCCGGCGACGCCGACCCCCATCACGAAGACGCGGGCGGCGCTGATCGTTCCCGCCGCAGTCATCATCATCGGGAAGGCGCGACCGTACGACTCGGCTGCGTCGATGACGGCCTTATAGCCCGACAGGTTCGATTGCGACGACAGCACGTCCATCGACTGGGCGCGGGTGATGCGCGGCATCAACTCCATCGCCATCGTCGTCAGCCCGCTCGCGGCATAGATATTAATTTCTTCGCGCCGAGCGAAAGGCGACAGGATCGCGACGAGCATCGCGCCGGATTTAATCCCACGCAGCTCGCCGACGTCAGGACCCTGTACCCCGAGGATCAGCTCGCTGCCCGCGATCGTCGCATCGCGCCCGTCAACGGTCGCGCCGGCGTCGCTATAAGCGCTGTCCGAGATATTCGCGCCATCGCCCGCGCCGCTCTCGACGGCGACTGTAGCACCAAGCGCAATCAGCTTCTTTACGGTTTCCGGGGTCGCGGCGACCCGACGTTCCGCCTCCGCCGTCTCGCGCAAAACCGCGATCCGCATCAACTATTCCCCCCAAAGCCTAGGCGTGCCGCCTCTAGTGAACGAGGAACAGTGCCATTGCGATCAACAACAACGCAAGCGCCACGACAGCCCATTTCAGGACGTCGACAAAACTGCCGTAGAAGCGTGTATTCGGTACGTTCGCCTGCGGGACAGCAGCATTCAGATCGTCGGCCATTGCGTCACTCCCTTAACGCGGTGCGTCCTCATAGCGCGCGTGATCCGCGCGCGACAAGCCGGGCAGGCCGGTTACGCGATAAGCGTCGGCGCCACAGGTAGTTCCAGACCAGCCCGTGCAAGTGCCGCAGATTGTCGCGCGGCGAGTCCGTCTTCGGTGAAGCCTTCGATCATCTCGCCGAACAGCCGCCGCCAATTGAGCTCGGCGGCGAGATGCATGAAGACCCCACCGAGGCCGATCGCGGCGCGGTCCATAAAGACGAACTCCGACGGTACGGTAACGGTTCCGAGTTCCTTCAGGCGGCGATGGACTTTTTGTGCGGTCTCGCGCCCGTAATCGGCGGGGCGACCCTGGTCGTTGATCCGCCGGACGCGGTCGTCGAGCAGCGGCCCGTACAAGAACGTCGCCCAGATCAGCAGCGTGTCGATGATCTCGATCGACAGGCCGGTGAAGCCCCAGCGCTCGAACGCGTCGACCGCGAGCGCCTTGTCGTTCGATTCGATCGCGTGGAACAGGTCGACGACGCCCTTGATGAAGCGTGGCGGGAACACCCGGATGCAGCCGAAGTCGAGGAGATTGATCCCCTGCTCGCCATTCGATTCTTCGCTGACGGCGTAGTTGCCGAGATGCGGGTCGCCGTGGATCACGCCATAGTGGTGGAGCGGCCAGTACCACGCGCGGAACAGCGTCTCGGCGATGCGGTTGCGGACCTCGAGCGAGTCGGTCTTGAAGCCAAGCAGCGGTTTCCCCGGCAGCCACGTCATCGTCAGCAGACGCTTGGTCGACAGCTCGGGCAGGACCTCGGGCAGATGCACCGCCGGCTGGTCGCCCAGCATGTCGCGGTACAGTGCGAGGTGCTTTGCCTCGCGCTCATAGTCGAGTTCCTCGCGCAGCCGGTCGGCGAGTTCGCCGCGAATCTGCCCGGTGTCGATCGACTTGTCGAACTGGCGGTAGATGCCGAACAGCACGTCGAGCTGGCCGAGGTCGGCCTCGACCGCGCTCGCCATATCGGGATATTGCAGCTTGGCGGCGAGCGCACGACCGTCGTGCGCGACCGCGCGATGAACCTGGCCGAGCGATGCAGCGGCGGCGGCTTCGTGTTCGAAGCTGGCGTAGCGAGCTTCCCAATCGGGGCCGAGTTCGGCCTTCATCCGCCGCCGGACGAACGGCCAGCCCATCGCCGGGGCATCGGCCTGGAGCTGGCCGAGCTCCTTGGCGAAATCGTCGGGAACGGCGCCCGGGATTGTCGACAGGATCTGCGCGATCTTCATCACCGGGCCCTTGAGGCCGCCGAGCGCGACGCGCAGCTGTGCCGCCGTGGTCGCGGCATCGCCGCCGCCGGTCAGCCTTGCACCGGCAAAACGTGCTGCGAGCCCGATTCCGGTTCCACCGACCTTGGCATAGCGCGCGAGCCTGCCGCCGAGAGTATTTGCTTCATCCATCGCGCCGGAGATAGGCGTGGCGGGTGCCGAACGCGAGGGGTGCAGGTGTCGCTGCGGCCGCGGGTCTTAGCGCCAACGCCGATCGATCGCACGCAAGGCGAGCAAAGACGCGTTCTACCAATTTCACAGAATACCCGCCGCATGACTGTGACGCACCAAGAATTCGCAAATCAAGGTTAACAAATGAATTTTAGTTATTGCGATGAAACTCGTTGCGCGAGTGATAGTTTTTATTTACAATGTGTTAACTTCGATAGCTAGTTAGTAGTAGGGGCGTGATGGTGACTCAAGCAGCCTTGTACCGCGAAAACGCGCATAAAATCCGCCGGCTCGTTGCAGGGGTGACAGGATCCTCACGCGACGAGGCGCTCAATCTGGCGCAGGAATACGAGGCGCGGGCGCAGGAGCTCGACAAAAGCGTGTCGGAAGCGACCGGCGACGGCCCGACCAACGGCAATCACGCCGCCGGTCCGAAGGACAGTCTCGCGGAACGTATCGCCGCACTGATCGGCCAGCGGGGGGCGGAGGTTGAGGCTATTCGCGCACGCGAGCTCGATCATGAAATCAAGCTTGCCGCAGCGCGGGTCGAACGCGCACTGCTCGAGGCGCGCATCGCCGGGATCATCGAGGCGAGCGGGGCGCTGACGCTTGCTGCTAGCTACGGGTCCGAACAGCGCTACGGCGAGCGCTCTGCAAGATAAGCGGCCGGGCGGACGCGGGGTCAGTGAACCGCCTGCCATAATTTGATCGCCTGTACCGTCGCGGCAACGTCGTGGACCCGGACGATCTGGACGCCATTTGCGACCGCGTGGAGCGCCAGCGCGACCGAGCCGCCGAGCCGTTCGCCGACCGGCGCGCCGCCCGCAAGTGTCCCGATAATTGCCTTGCGGCTGGCCCCGAGGGTGATCGGCACACCGAGTCCGTGGAACAGTGCAACACCGCGGAGCAACGCGAGATTGTGCGCGAGGGTCTTGCCGAATCCAATGCCGGGGTCGGCGATGATCCGTTCGCGCCTTATGCCAGCGGCGACGCAGGTCGCGATCCGCGCCTCGAGCCAGTCGAAAACGTCGCGCAGCGGGTCAGCATAGACCGGAGCGTCCTGCATCGTCGCCGGCGTTCCTTGCGAATGCATCAGCACCACCGGGGCGCCGCGCGCCGCGACGAGCGCGATTGCGGCGGGGTCGTAGGTCAGTGCCGAGACGTCGTTGACCAGTGTTGCTCCGGCGTCGAGCGCTGCTGCCATGACCAGCGCCTTGCGCGTATCGATCGAGACGGTGATCCCGCTAGTTCGCAGCCCGGCGAGGACGGGGCCGACGCGGGCAAGCTCCTCTTGGGTATCGACGACCGCCGCGCGCGGCCGGGTCGATTCGCCGCCGAGGTCGACGACGCTCGCGCCTGCGGCGGCCATCGCCAGGGCAGCCGCGACCGGATCGCCGCCCGCGCCGCCGTCGCTGAAGCTGTCTGGGGTAACGTTGACGATCCCCATGACGTGCGGCCGATCGAAGACCAGCCCGGCTATCGGCGAACGCGGCGTCACGAGCGCGTCGCGAAGCAAGACGATCCGCGCGCGGATGTCTTCGGGGAGGTCAGCGACCCCGGCGGAAAGATCATCGAGCGCGATCCGCCGCTCGGTATTGTCGAGTGTCAGCCGGAGCGAGTCGAACCTGACCCCGCCACCCGCCAGCCGTTCGCCGTCACCGAAACCGGCAGGCGCAACATGGACGCGCTTCGGTCCGCTCAGAGCCCGGCCAGCTGGATCGGCATCGCATCGACCGCAGCAACCGCAAATGCGGTCGCGGGAGCCGTGACGCCCGCCGGTGCATGGTCGCCGTAGATGAAGCCATAAACCGGATAGTCGCGTCGTCCGAGATCGCCGATCGGGCCATACCAGACGCGCACCTGGCTCCAGTCGCCCGCCGCCGAGGTGTCGACGACGGCGACATCGGTCTCGACCTGGCCGCGATGGCCGTCGACCGGCGACCAGTTGGCGTGCGTGACGCGAATTTCGCGCGACGAGACGATCGCGCTGACGGTGGCGACATGGCCGACCCGCATCGCGCCGGTCGCCTTGAACACGAGTACGCCGCCGACTCGCGGAGCGCTGCCTTGCTCATACTTGCCGTTCGCCTGCCCCCACCATGTCGCGGCGTTGCCGTGCAGGTCGATGCCCGAGAACGCGCGGGCGAAGGTCACGCATTGCACCGGTGCGGCGGTCGCGGACACGCTCACAAAGATGCCCAGTGCGAGGATTATGGAACCGATCATCACGCGAAGATGTTTAAGCACTTGGCTCGTCCCCCTGCACTCTCTGCACCTGTCTGCCGATAGCTTTTCGGCGAGGGAAGCCGTGACCAAGGCCGAAGCGCCGGAGTGACCCGCGAGCAAGACGAACCGACATTCGTTGCGGGTAAGAACCAAGTGGACGATAACTCCGCAAACTTAAGTTGAGCTCGTCGCGTTGACCCAAAAAGCAAATGCTGCGGGCGTCTGAAAATATATTCGATCGGATTTGGAGCGAATCCATCCATTGGAGAGCCGCACCTGCATTGACTCGCCACTCAGGTCAGTTCATTGCCCAAACGAGTATGTAATCGAACTGATTTTACAGTCCGGTTGCGACGGGGGTTTTTTGGGGGCTACATCATGTCTGTCGGCAATTCCACGCGCGTGCGCAACGCGCTTCTTCTTGGTACATCCGCTCTGGTTGTTGCGATGCAGGCGTCAACCGCCGTCGCGTCGGGCACAGTTTTCTATGACGGGGTGAGCGGCAGCGCAAACGGTGCATCGACCGGTACCGGAACGAGCGTCGCCGGTGGAGCCAACGCCTCAGCCGCCTTCAACACGTCGACTGTGATCGGCGCCAACGCCCATGGAAACGCGACCGGCACTTCGGCGTTCGGCTCTTCCGCCATCGCCGGTGTCGCCAACAGCACGGCGATCGGCACCAATGCCAACGTCAGTGCCGGACCGTGCGCGCTCCCCAGCAGCCCAGGCAACACCGCTCTCGGCGCAAATACGACGTTCAGCGCGACCGATGTGGCCAATCTTAGCACCGCTGCGAACCTCGGCCTGAAATTCGGTACGACGACTGTAGGTGCGTTCGCCAACAACACAGCCACCGCAGGCGTCTCGATCGGCTCGTCGACCGGTACAGTCTTCGCCAACCGTCTGACGGGTGTCTCCGCTGGTCGTGTCGACGTTGGTTCGACCGACGCCGTCAACGGCGACCAGCTCCTCAGCGTCGGCAATGCGCTCCAGACCAACATCGACACTAACGCGGCGTCGATCGGTACGCTTGGCGGGACGGTCACGGCCAACACCGCGGCACTCAACTTCGCATCGACCTCGCTGACGCAACGCGCGGTCGCCGACGAGGGCACGACGACGGCCGTGTCGAACTCGCTGTCGACCCGGGTCGGTTCGACCGAGACGTCGATCACCAACACCGGCACGTCGTTGACCTTCGCCTCGAACTCGCTATCGGCCCGCGCGACGGCCGACGAAACCAACATCACCAACAATGCGACGTCGCTGACGAACGCCTCGAACTCGCTGTCGACGCGCGCCACCGCCAACGACACGACGGTCACGAACAACGCGACGTCGCTGACCAATTCGTCGAACTCGCTGTCCGCCCGCGCGACGGCTAACGAGACCAACATCTCGAACAATGCGACGTCGCTGACCAATGCGTCGAACTCGCTGTCGACGCGCGCCACGACCAACGAGACGACAGTGTCGAACAATGCCACGTCGTTGAGCAACGCGTCGAACTCGCTGTCTGCCCGCGCAACCGCCGACGAGACGAATATCTCGAACAACGCGACCTCGTTGAGCAACGCATCGACCTCGCTATCGTCGCGCATCGGGGCATCGGAGACGACCGTCGCGAACAACGCAACGTCGCTCGGTAACGCCTCGAACTCGCTGTCGGCGCGCGCCACCGCCGATGAGGCGACGACCACGAACAATGCGACGTCGCTGACCAATTCGGCATCTTCGCTGACGACGCGTGCGACCGCCGCCGACGCTGCGACGACGTCGCTCAATACGGTGACGACGAACAATGCGACGTCGTTGACGACCGCGTCGAACTCGCTATCGGCCCGCGCCACCGCCGATGAGGCAACGACCGCAAGCAACGCGTCTTCGCTGACCACGCGTGCGACCGCCGCCGACGCCGCGACGACGTCGCTCAATACGGTGACGACGAACAATGCGACGTCGTTGACGACCGCGTCGAACTCGCTGTCGGCCCGCGCCACAGCTGATGAGACAACGACCGCAAACAATGCGACGTCGCTGACCAATTCGGCGACTTCACTGACGACCCGTGCCACCGCCGCCGATGCCGCGACGACCTCGCTCAACACCGTAACGACGAACAACGCGACATCGTTGGCGGCCGCGTCGAACTCGCTGTCGGCACGTGCCACGGCCGATGAGACGAACATCGCCAACAACGCGACGTCGCTGACGAACGCCTCGAACTCGCTGACGACGCGGATCAGCGCAACCGACGCCAACCTCGCAACTGCCTCGACCTCGCTCAATGCGCGGGCCAATGCGACCGACAGCAACCTCGCGGCGGCCTCGACCTCGCTGTCGAACCGGGCGACCCTCGGCGAAGCGGCGACTGCCTCGACCACGGCGGCGCTGACGAACGCCTCGAATTCGCTTTCGGCGCGAGTGAGCGGCACGGAGACGGCAATCGCAACGACGTCGACTGCGCTGAGCGCCGCGTCGAATTCGCTGAGTAGCCGGATCGACGCCAATGAATCGGCGGCCAATGTGTCGACGACGTCGCTCAACTCGCGCGTCACTGCAGCAGAAGATGTCACCACTGCCAATGCAACGTCGCTGACCAACGCCTCGAACTCGCTGACGACGCGGATCAGTGCGACCGACGACAACCTCGCCGCCGCCTCGACCTCGCTCAATACGCGGGCTAATTCGACCGACGCCAATCTGACGGCAGCTTCGACCTCGCTTTCGGAGCGGTTGACCGACGCGGAAGCCATTGCGACGCAAAATGCGACGTCGATGACCAATTCGTCGAACTCGCTGTCGACCCGGGCGGCGCTCGGTGAGACGACGACGACCGACAACTACACGTCATTGTGGAGTGCTTCGAACTCGCTGACGACCCGCGCGACTGCCGGCGAGGCTGTAACTACCGCCAACGCCGTGTCGATGACCATCTCGTCGAACTCGCTGTCGGCCCGCGCAACGACCACCGAAACCAACCTTTCGGATGCGTCGAACTCACTCTCCGGCCGCGCCCTCGTCGACGAGACGAACCTGACGAGCGCGTCGAACTCACTGACGACCCGCGCGACCGCCGACGAGACCAACCTGACGACAGTGTCGGACTCACTGTCGAGCCGCGCGACCGTCGATGAGACCAACCTGACGGCAGCCTCGAACTCGCTGACGACGCGGATTTCGACAAGCGAAGTCACGGTGGCCAATGTCAGCACGTCGGTGACGAACATTTCGTCGTCGGTCGTGACCAACACCGCCAACATCACCGCGCTGACCAACGGGACGCTCGGCGTCGTCGAAACCAACAACACGAGTGGCCTTGCCTTCCCGACCGCATCCGGCGCCAATGCGTTGGCGATCGGCTATGGATCGGTCGGCAGCGGCGACGGGTCGTTCGCGGCGGGAACGGGTGCGTCCGCAACCGGGCTCGAATCGACTGCGATCGGTCGGAACGCAGTCGCCCAGGGCGGCTCAGCGGTCTCGATCGGCTCGCGTAACGTCGCCACCGGCAACGGCGCGGTCGCGATCGGTGACCCGAACACCGCCACCGGCACCGGTGCGGTTGCCATCGGTGCCAACAACACCGCCATCGGCGAGGGCGCAGTCGCCCTCGGTAACGCGAGCGTCGCCACCGGCCAGAGTGCGGTCGCGATCGGGGATACTGCCGTTGCGGCGAATGCAGGGGCAATCGCGATCGGCCAGAGTTCGAGCGCGACGCTCGCTGGATCGGTTGCGATCGGGCAAAATGCCGTCTCGACCGGCGCACGCTCGGTGGCGATCGGTTTGGGGTCGAACGACGGCGGTGCCGCCAATGTCTTCGCGGTCGGCGGCACGGCCACCGGCACGCAACGCCGCGTCGTCAATGTCGCTCCGGGTACGGTCGCGGCAGGGTCGACCGACGCCACCAACGGCGGCCAGTTCTATGTGCTGCAGACGAGCGTCGACACGCGCTTCGCCTCGATTGGCGTCACCGGTGCCGGCTTTGCCAGCAACGGCATCGCACTCGGGGTCGGGTCGAGCGCCGCCGCGAACGCCACCGCCTACGGTGTCAACAGCAATGCATCGGGCACCGCCTCGTTCGCCGGGGGCTACGGCGCCACCGCGGCTGGTTCGAACTCGGTCGCGCTCGGCAGCAGCGCTTCGGTCTCCTCGACCGGGGTCGGATCGGTCGCGATTGGCTCGGGCTCGGTTGCCACCGCGCCGAACACCGTCTCGTTCGGTTCGCCGGGTAACGAGCGTCGCCTGACCAACATCGCACCGGGTATCCTGACCACCGATGCGGCAACGATCGGCCAGTTGAACTCGGTCCATAACGACGAGCGGCGCGCGCGCGGTGGTGTGGCGATGGCGCTGGCGGCCGCGACGGTCAACGTCCCGCTCGAGCCGGGCGAGATGGGCCTTGTCGGCGGCGTCGGCTACTTCCGCGGCGAGACTTCGCTCAACCTCAAGTATCAGGCGCGTCCGGGTACCAACTGGATCGTCGGTGCCTCGGTCGGCGTGAATACCCGCGCGGGCGACGTCGGCGCCGCGGCGGGCATCGGCTACAAGTGGTAGTCTGACTTAGCGATCCCGCACGGCGGCGCGTCATCGATGATGACGCGCCGTTCGTCGTTCGTTATAGACACGTTATGACCCTTCGGATCGGCGTTACCTTCAGTCGACCGAGCAATGACCCGACCGACCTGTTGTGGTCGTCGGGGATCGGGCAGAACAGCGTCCTGCTCGTTTTACTGCTCCAGCGGCTTGCGGGGGTGACCGAGGTCGTCGTCGTCGATTGCTCGGGCAAACCCGCCCCGCATCCGCTTGCCGCGTGGTGCGGTGTCCCGACCGCGACCGCCGAAGATGCCGCCGACCGGCTCGACCTGATTATCGAATGCGGCATGCGCGCGCCGGCCGAGGCGATGCATCGTTTCCGCGATCGTGGCGGGCGGCTCGTCTCGTACATGGCGGGCAATTCGATGGCGATGAACTTCGAAGCGCTGGCGAGCGCGATGCCGCATGGCGAAACCGTCTCGGCGGTGCCGTTCGACGCGGTCTGGATCACGCCGCAGCACTGGACGATGAATCGCGCGAGCTGCCTGTTGACCCGCTCGGCGGTGGTCGAGCAGATTCCGCATATCTGGGAACCGATCTTCGTCGAGGCGCGCGCGCGGGCTGCGGGGTTCAACCCGTTCTACAAGGCCGACCGCGACAGCGATGCGTTTCGCGTCGGCATCCTCGAGCCCAACGTCAACGTCCTCAAGACCTTCCATTTGCCGCTGCTCGTCTGCGAGGAGGCGTTCCGGCTCGACCCGGACGCGATCGACCATGTCCTGCTGTTCAATACCAGCGGCATCAAGCTCGTCCCGCATTTCCTCGAACTGACGAGCTCGCTCGACCTGTTCCGCGCGGGCAAGCTGTTCTCCGAAGGGCGGATGCCGATCGCCGAGGTGCTCCACCGCCACGTCGACGCGGTCGTCGTCCATCAATGGCAGAACGACCTCAATTATCTCTACTGGGACGTGCTGTGGAGCGGACACCCGCTGATCCACAACTCGCCGTCGATCGACGGCGTCGGCTACGCCTATGCCTCGTTCGACCCGGCCGACGGCGGTCGCGCGCTCGTCGATGCGACCCGAGCGCATCGCGGCCGCGCCGCCGCCGCACGTGCCGAGGCGCTCGAGTTCCTCGACCGCTTCAGCATTGACTCGCCCGTGGTGCGCGCACGGCATGAAAATCTGATCGCTGGAGTGATGGCATGATCGTGAAGCACATGCGGCGCGTGATGGCGGCGCTGGCAATGGTCGCGCTCGCCGGATCCGCGGCAAGCGCGCCCCCCGCGGCGGGCGTCGCGGGCGGTTTCCGCACCAATGCCAGCGCGACGCAGCGGCTCGCGGCGGCGCTCGCGCAGATCCGCATGACGACGTGCGCCCCGGTGTTTGCGCAAGCGGGGGCGTTCATCTTCGAGACCGGCGAGGCGAATTTTACCGTCCAGCCGCTCGGTCCCGACGCCAACCGCTGGCCGACGGTGGTGACGATTGAGAGCAATCATCCCGCGACCGCGACGAGCAAAGCACCGCAGACCCGCCTGACGACCCTCGTCATCGCCCCCGCCGGGACGTGTTCGGGGATCTATACCCAGGTGATCTACTGGCCCGAGGCGTGCGCGGCGTTGAAGGCGCGGGTGTTCGCCGCCTTCGGTCCCGAAAAGCCACTGCTCGCGCATGTCATGCAGAGCGAGGCAAATCCAGGGCTCCAATTATACCTGACCGCCGCAGGTCCGGGGTGTGTTTCGGTCAAGAAAGAACTGATCGGGTGAGCGGTCCGGGGGGACGCAAGGCCGGGACGCACGCAGCGATCAGCGCCCGGGCGGGCGGCTACGCGATCGGCATCACGATCTTCATCAACAAGGACGGCGAACTCGGGCTGTACGAAAACGGCCTGCGCCAGAACGTCGTGTTCCTCTACCAGCTGTTCGCCGCCGCGCCGGGGTGCCGCCGGGTTCACCTGCTCAACCACGGCGACGGCGAGTTCGTCGGCTGGCCCCCCGACCTCGGCATGGACGGGGTCCCGGTCGTCCGCACCGCGACGGTCGCCGACGACCTCGACGTCATCGTCATCATCGGCGCGAGTATCGAGGCCGACGAACTCAAGGCGTTGCGCGCGCGCGGCATCCGCGTCGTCGGCTACAAGGGCGGCAACGGCGCGGTGATCTCATTGGAGGCGATCACCGCAAGCCCGGTCCGCGGCGACGCCGAACGCTATTTCGACATCGATTGCTACGACGTCTTATGGATGACGCCGCAGCATCTTCACACCTATGCGGGCTGGTGCCGGACGCTCTACCGGGTCCCGGTCGAGCCGGTGCCGCAGGTCTGGGCACCGACCTTCATCGACAATCGCGCGGTCAAGCTCGGCGACCGCTTCGGCTACCGCCCCGCGGCGGCAGGGTGGCGGATCGGCATCATGGAGCCGAACATCACGGTCATGAAAACCAGCCACATGGCGATGCTGGTGTGCGAGGCGGCGTGGCGGGGAGAGCCCGATGCGGTCCGCGAAGTCTATGTCTCGAATACCGCCAAGCACCGCGAGCAGCCGCATTTTCTCAGCTTCGCGAGTGCCTTGCGCGCGACCAAGGCCGGGGTGATGAGCTTCGAGCCGCGCTTCGTCTCGGCCGACTTCCTCGCTAATTATTGCGACGCTGTGGTTACGCATCACTGGCAGAACGGGCTCAATTATCTGTATTACGAAGTTCTACATGGCGGCTATCCGCTTGTGCACAACTCCGAATTTCTGCGTGATTACGGCTATTATTACCCCGACTTTGCGGCCGATGTCGGGGGCGAGGTCCTGCTCGCGGCGTTCCATTCGCACGACGCCAATCTTGCGGCGTATCGGGCGGCGAACGCGGGGCTGGTCACCCGGCTCGCGCCCGACGAGCCGGTGAACGTCGGGCTCCACGAACGGCTGGTCGAACAGGTTCTCGCAGCCCCGCCGCGTAACTGAGCACGCCACGTTGTATATCTGCAACGCCATCCCGTGGACGCGGGAACCCATCACCCCAAAATTTCGTGGTGATGGGTCCCCGCGTTACGCAAGCGCGTTGCCCTTCGGGTCGCGGGAATGACAGCTGGGTGCGTGATGACAGTCCGCGCGATTACCGTTGTGTAGAAGATCTTCGGCCCGCTAAGCGCGCCGTCCTCCTACCCCGCCCCTCCTACCACCGCGTCAGCCGCGGCAGGATCAGCCGTGCGGCCCACGCGACGATCGCGATTGCCACCGAGAACCACAGAGCGACGTACAGCGGATCGTCGTGCGGGCAGGCGACGACGAACACCGCGCCGCCCCAAGCCGCGGCGGTCAGCCCGACCGCTGCTGCGGTGCCGCCAGGGTCGGTCGGTGCGCCGCGGCGCATCAGGATGCCGAGTGCGAGCAGCGCGGGAAGGCTGAGCACGACGACCGCGAAGACGCAGCGAAGGCCTTCGCGCCAGTCGAGCCGCGCGATGAGCTCGGCGCTGCCGTGACTGGCCGCGTCGATGCCCCAGCCGATCGCGATCGCGACCGCCGCGGCGATCGCGAAGCCGCGCAGGCCACGGCGCGGCGAGCGGGTCGGGTCGAAGGCGGCGAGCGCGGTCGCGGCACCGATCGCGGCGAGGACGCACAGGCTCGCCGCCTTCCACCAGAACGCCATCCGCCCCATCGCCAGCGGCATGTCGGGGCGCATCCCGCGAATCCAGATATAGACTGCGACTTCGACGACGATCAGCGTGAGCAGCAGCGCCGCGTCGCGCCACGGCAGCCGGGGCCGCACCGGCTGAAGGTCGGCGGCGAGGCGGTCGATCAGGGGGTCGCGCAGCTCACTCGCCATCTTGAAGTCCTTCGACCGGCTCGACCGCGAGCCGCTTTGCGAGGCGGGCGAGGCCGCGGTGGATGTTGACCTTGATCAGGCTCGGCGACTGGCCGGTTCGCGTCGCGGCGTCGTCGACGCTGAGCCCGGCGAGCTTGACCAGCCGGATCGCCTCCGCCTGCGCCGGTTTCAATTCGGCGAGCAGGGCGTGCAGCACCGTCGCGCTGGTGACCGCCGATTCGTGATCGCCGACCGCGAGGTCGTCGGGGAGTTCGTCGGCGGCGGTGCGCTTCATCGCGCGCAGCCGGTCGATCCATTTGTACCGCGCGATCGCCGCGAGCCACGGGCCGAATGCGCGCGCGGGGTCGTAGGTGTGGCGCTTGGTGTGGAGCGCGATCATCGTGTCCTGCACCGCGTCCTCGACCGATCCCGGCGGCAGGCGGCGCGAATAATAACGCAGTAGCCACGGCCGGACCTCGGCGAGCAGCCGCCGGTACGCGCCACCGTTGCCGGCCTGCGCCGCCAGCATCAGCGACCCCCATTGCTCATTGTCCACACGCGACTCCCGCCGATCGCCGCCGACCATAGTTTGCGCCAGGCGGTACGGATACGCGCCACCCACGCCCAGGGCTGATTGTGCGGGCATATCCACGTGTTCGCGCGCGCTGCGGCGATGGTTACACGCGCGGCGAAGCGTGCGACGGAGGGCGGGTGACCCCGCTCCCGCTCCCCGCCTTCGCCGCGCATGCCCCAACGGCTTTAGCCTTGGCTCCGGCCGTCATCGCGGTGCTCCTCGCGATCGTCGGCGCGGTCGTCGGCAGCTTCGTCGGATTGGTCTCGGTGCGGCTGCCGGCGGGGCGGCCGATCGCGTTGGCGCGGTCGGCGTGCCCGAGGTGCGGGGCCGTGCTCGGGCCGCTCGAGCTCGTGCCGCTGCTGAGCTTCGCGGTCCAGCGCGGGCGGTGCCGCCGTTGCGGCGCGGCGATCGGCTGGCGCGATCCTGCGGTCGAGGCGGCGGCGGCGGCGATCGGTGCGGTCGCGGCGCTCGGGGTCACCGACCCGCGGCTGGCGGTCGCGGTTGCGGTGCTCGGCTGGGCGTTGCTGCTCCTCGCATTGCTCGATGCCGAACATTTCTGGCTGCCGTCGAGCGTGACGCTGCCGCTCGTTGCCGCCGGATTGGGGGTGACGGCGTGGCTCGCCCCCGACGACCTGCCGGGCCATGTGATCGGTGCGGCGGCGGGCTATCTCAGCCTCGCCGGGGTCGCCGCGGCGTATCAGGCGGTCCGCGGGCGCGCCGGGCTTGGCGGCGGCGACGCCAAGCTGTTCGCTGCGAGCGGGGCGTGGCTCGGCTGGGCGGCACTGCCGATCGTGCTGCTCGCGGCGGCACTGTCGGGGCTCGTCGTCGCGTTGCTGCTATGGCGGCGGGGGATAACCGCCACGACGCGATTGCCGTTCGGGGTTTTTCTCGCGGTGGCGACGTGGATTGTCGTCATCGCGGGGGCGGGCTGACCAAAGCGCTGTCCTACATTCCCCGGGTTGCGGTATTTAAGGAGGACCGTCTGCTCGGTTCGTAGGAGGCTGACGGTCGCCAATATGGGTGCAGACGGAAACCACGCCGATCGCAATAATATTCCTTCAAGCATTGGCTTATAGCAATAATAGAGATGTTGTTGGTGATGATACTGTCACCTTAGCCCGGTAAGGCTCCTTGCCAGCGCGTGATCGCCACTACCAAAGGGATTCGTCCCGGCCGCCGTTCGAGCAAGCTCGTCAAGGTCTGTGTCGTCCCCCCGATCGTGACGATCGTCGTCACGACGAAGTGGTCGGAAGTGAACCCCGCCCCGGCCGGCAGCTTGAGCCCGGTCGCGGTGAAGTCGGTCGGAGTCAGCAGCCCGGCGCGGTCGCGGCGGTCGGCGAGGATGCGTCCGCCGACGCGGTCGCCGACGATGATGCCGAGAAGTTCGGGGGAGGCGGCGTTGACGTTGACGTCGGCGCGGGCGGGGAGTGCGGTGACATACGGCCTCAGCTTGGCGATCGTCGCCGGGTCGATCTCGGCGCGGGTCAGCTCGCCGAGGTCGGCGACGCGCCCGCGCTCGGCAATCGACCTGGCGATGCGGCTGGCGATGTCGGGGTCGAGGCGCAACGCGGTGGTGATCGCCGCGAGGACCGGCTCGCCGCTGCCGCCCGCCGCGTTGATGTTGAAGCGGCCCTGCGCGTCGGCGATCGCCAGCGCGAAGGTCCCGCCCTCGATCGCGGTCGGGGCCTGCGCGACCTTCGCCCACGCCTCGTTGCGGTTGTCGGTATCGGGGGCGGCGATCATGTCGCGGCGGAGCGCGGCGACCGCCGACAGCTCGCCGCCGCGCGCCACCGCGAGCGCCTGTGCCGCCTCGCGGAGCCGGATCGCGCGGTCGAGCGCGGGGTCCTCGGTGCCGAGCATCAGCATCACCGCAGCGATCGCGACCGCGACGATCGCGAGGACGTTGAGGAGGATCATGGGAGAAGTGTCACGGCTGGGCTGCCACCGCGCCGGGCGGCAGCGGGCGGACGGGCAGGTCGATGACCCGGCGGAGGGTGCCGCTCAACCCGGGGCCGGCGAGGTCGACCTCGACCGCGACCGCGAGCGGCCATGCCCGCGCTTGCGCATCGCTCGCCGGCCAGCGCTCCTGCCAGCCGCCGGGGAGCGTGTAATATTGCCAGCGGACGGCGGCGACATGGTCGAGGACGACCTGCGTCCGGCCGCCGTCGATCCGCTCGAAAACATCGCCCGCAAGCCGGTAGCTGATCCCGATCGCGCCGCCGTCGACGTGGCGGTCGAAGCCGACGCCGGTCGCGCTCCCGGCCAGCGGCGCGTCGGCGATCCCGGTAAAGTCGCGGGCGACGACGACCATCGCCCGCTGGAGGTCGCCGAGCCGGTCGAGCCGCCCCGCCGTCCGCGCCTGCGCGCCGAGGACGGTGTCGACGAGCGCGACCCCGGCGAGCGCGATGATCGCGAACAAGGCGAGCGCGACGATGACCTCGATCAGGGTGAAGCCAGCGTCGGGCTCCTCCGGACAGTTCACGCCGACTGGCTGTGGGCGACCGTGCGGAAGGCCCCGCCCTCGGCGACGAGGATCGCGAGTTCGCGGGTCGCGGTGCCGTCGGCGGCGAAGCGGACCGCGCCGGTGACCCCGGCGAACCCCGCCGAGCCGGTCAGCCCGTCGCGGTCGAGATGCCCGCTGGTCCGCAGCGTCCGGGCGATGCCGACGGCGTCATAGGCGAGGCCGGCGATCTGTCCCGGCGGATTGCCGAACGCGGTCTCGAAGCGGCGCGCGAAGTCGGCGAAGCCGTCGGGGTCGGGGGCGGCGAGCCACGCGCCCTCGATCGCCGCGAGCCCCGCGCCCGACAGCGCCATTCCCTGGTAGGTGCCGAGCAACTGGACGCCGCTGCCCTGCAACCCGCGCGCGACGCCCGCGAAAGCATCGGCGTCGCCCGTAACAAGGACCGCGTCGGGGGTCGCTCCCGGGGCGAAATCCGTCAGCGTCAGGCCGAGTTCGGTCGCCTGCCGCCGCGCCACCGCATCGGCGAGACTGTCCCAGCGGGTCGTCCCGGGGCTCAGTGCGACGCGGCGAACGCCGCGCGACCGGGCATAGTTCAGGATCGCGCCGACGGTCTGCGCCGGGGTCACGCCGAGCGCAAAGCCGCCGCTCCCGCCGGCATCGTTCGACAAAGCGACGACGGGGATGCCGCCTGCCGCCTTGACCACCGGGGTGACTTGCGCCGCGAACAACGGCCCGACGATCAGCGGCGCGCCGCGCTTGACCGCGAGTCCCGCTGCTGTCGCCGCGCCCTCGGGGGTGCTGCCGGTGTCGAACACAACGAGCGTGTTCTTCGTCGCCCCCGGCGGTTGCGCGAGGGCGGCCGCATGCTGCATGCTCCGTGCGAGATCGGCGCTGGGGCCGGTCAGCGGCAGCAGCAGCGCGGCGAGCGGGCGGTCGTCGCCCTTCGCCGCCGCCCAAACCGGGGAACACGCCGATGCCAGCGTCGCCAGCCACGCCGTATGGAGCAGAACCCGGCGCTCGATCATCGGCGAATCCCCTGTCGTGGTGGCTGCTCGCCGCGCTGGGCGTCGGAGTCTATGCGGCGGCGCTGGTCGCGACGATGCCCGCGCGGCTGGTCGTGCCGCGCGGCGTCGATGCCGCCGGGACGGTGTGGCGCGGCGAGGCGGCGCTCGGCGGCGGCCATGTCGCGGCGTGGCACGCGTCGCTGCTCGACTCGCTCGGGTCGGCGGGGGTCGCCGGTCGCTGGACGATCGATGGACCTGGCAGCGCGCTCGAAGGCGCGGCGCGCTGGGGTCCCTTCGCCGGGGTCGAGCTCGCCGCTGTGCACGGTCGCGTCGGCTGGCCGCTGGTCGCCCTCGCCGTGCCGTCGCTGCCGTTCGCCTGCGACTTCGGGGTCCATGTCGCGCTCGACCGCGTCGCCCTCGCGCCGAAGCATCAGGCCGCGTCGGGCAACATCTCCACTGAGGCGGGGTCGTGCAGCGGGCGCTTCGCTGGTGCCGCCCGCGCCGTCCCGCGCATCGCCGCGACCTTCGTCACCAGCGGCGACCGCACGACCGGAACGCTCACGCCATGGGCCAACCGCGCGCAGCCGCTCGCCGACCTGACCCTCGAGAAGGGCGTCTTGCGGCTGCATACGACCGCGGCCGGGGCGGCGCTGATCCCCGGCTCGACCGGCGCGAGCGACCTCGAAATCGAGCTCTGACGCGGTCATTGCCCGGCCAGGTTGTTGAGGTTGATGATCGGCAGCAGGATCGACAGCACCATCAGCAGCACGACCCCGCCCATCGTCAGCAGCACCGCCGGCTCGATCAGGCCCATCAGCGTCGCCACCAGCGCGTCGAGATCGCGGTCGAGATCGACCCCGGCGCGGGCGAGGACCGGGCCTAGCCTGCCGCTGCTCTCGCCGCTCGCGACGATCGCGACGAGCATCGGCGGGAACACCCGCGCCTCCTCCATCGCGCGATGGAGGCTCGTGCCCTCGCGCACCCGCGTCGCCACTTCGAGCGCCTGCTTGCGGACGAACATGTTGGGGGTAACCGCGGCGGCGGTGGCGATCGCGTCGACCAAGGGCACGTCGCTCTGGACGAGGGTCGCGAGGCTGCCGGCGAAGCGTGCGGCGTTGAGCTGGCGGCTGAAGCCCGAGAACGGTCGCGTCGTGGCGATGAACTGGTGGAAGCGCAGCCGGTTGGCCGGGACCGCGAGCCAGCGCCGCGTGGCGAAAATGGCTCCGGCGATGACGACCAGCGCGACGAGGCCGAAATGCGACACCGCCCAGCTGATCGCAATCAGCGCCCGCGTCAGGAACGGCAGCTCGGCCCCGCGCGAGATGAACACCCGGGTGATGTCGGGGACGACGTAGATCAGCAGCAGCGTCATCATACCGAATGAGACGACGCCGAGCAGCGCCGGATAGAGCAAGGCGAGCTGGAGCTTGTTCGCGGCGCGATACCGGCTGTCGACGAAGTCGGCGAGGTGGGCGAGGACCTGCGGCAGCTTGCCCGACTGCTCGCCCGCCGCGACCGAGGCGCGGAAGAATTCGGGAAACACCGTCGGGTGTTCGGCCAATGCGGTGGCGAAGCTGCCGCCGTCGAGGATGCGCCCGCGGACGTTGAGCAGCAGCTCGGCGACCGGCGTCGCCGCCGCCTGCGCCGCCACCAGCCGCAGCGCCTCCTCGACGCGGATGTCGGTGCCGACGAGCGTCGCGAGCTGGCGGGTCAGCGTCGACAGCGCCTTGGCCCCGATCTTCGGGCCGAACAGCGCCGGGCGCGGGGTTGCTGCCGTGGCGCGCGTCGCCTCGACCGAGACCGGCAGCAGGCTGCGATCGCGCAACAGGCGGCGCGCGCCGGTCGCGCTGCTCGCCTCGACGACGCCGCGCTGGGTCTGGCCGAGCGCGTCGACCGCGCGATAGACGAATGCCGCCATTAGTCCGCGGCCCTAAGCATCGTCGCGCACGACGCGGGCGACTTCCTCGACCGAGGTCATCCCGGCGGCGATCTTGGCGGCGCCGTCGTCGATCAGCGCCGGGCCGCTGCGGCGCGCGGCGGCGACGAGGTCGGCCTCCGACACGCCGTCGTGGATCAAGCCCTGCATCGCCGCGTCGACCTCGATGATCTCGTAGATCGCGCCGCGCCCGCGATAGCCCTCGTTGTTGCACGCGGCGCAGCCGACTGGGCGATGGATCGGCGCGCCGGTTGCGATCGCCCCGCCGAGCATTGCGCTCTCGATCGCCGTCGCCTCGCCCGGCGCGCGGCAGGCGGGGCACAGCGTCCGCACCAGCCGCTGCGCGATCAGCCCGGCGACCATCGGCGCGAGGAGATAGCGCTCGACCCCCATGTCGACCAGCCGCGTGATGCTGCCGACGGCGGTGTTGGTGTGGAGCGTCGACAGGACGAAATGCCCGGTCATGCTCGACCGCACCGCCATCTCGGCGGTCTCGTGGTCGCGGATTTCGCCGACCATGATGACGTCGGGGTCCTGCCGCAGGATCGCCCGCAGCCCGCGCGCGAAGTCGAGGTCGATCCGTGGGTTGACCTGCATCTGGCCGATGCCTTCGAGCTCGTATTCGATCGGATCCTCGACCGTCATGATGTTGCGCTTGCGGTCGTTCAATCGGTTGAGCGCGGCGTACAGCGTCGTCGTCTTGCCCGATCCGGTCGGCCCGGTGACGAGGACCATGCCATTCGGGCGCGCGAGCAGGCGTTCGAAGACACTCAGGTCGCGAGCGCTCATGCCGAGGCGGGTGAGGTCGAGGTCGGTCGCGTCGCGATCGAGCAGGCGGAGGACGACGCGCTCGCCGTGCTGCGCGGGCAGGGTCGAGACGCGGACGTCGATCTCGTGGCCGCCGACGCGGAGCGTCACGCGCCCGTCCTGCGGCACGCGCTTCTCGGCGATGTCGAGCCGCGCCATGACCTTGATCCGGCTGGTCAGCAGCGGGGCGAGCGCGCGGGCGGGCTCGACCATGTCGCGGAGGACGCCGTCGACGCGGAAGCGGACGACACAGCGCTTCTCCTGCGTTTCGAAGTGGATGTCCGATGCGCCCTGCCGGACGGCTTCGAGGAGGAGCGCGTTGATCAGCCGGATGACCGGCGAGTCGTCGCGGCTGTCGAGCAGGTCGTCGAGGCTGGCGGCGGTGTCGGCGAGCGCGGCGAGGTCGGTGTCGGCGGCGGCGAAGTCGGCGGCGTCGCTGGCATTGTCGCGGTACAAGCTCCGCAGCCGCGCCTCGAACCCGGCCTCGTCGACGGCTTCGTAGGTCAGGTCGCCGTAGCGCCGCTGGACCTCCATCAGCGCCTCGATCGCGACGCCGGGGCGGTGGCTGCAGACCCCGGTGGCGGACGCGACGACGACGCCGTGGCGTCGGGCGAAGGCATAGGGCAGCGACGCCGCGGCGACCGGCGGCAGGTCGATATCGTCGGGGATGGCGTCGATCATGTCGTTGCCAGCGTGACTTGGGCGGAGACGATGCCGGGGTCGGGACGGCGTTCGAGCTTGAGGTCGACGACGTGCATTCCGGCGTCGCGTTCGAGCGCGGCGAGCCAGCCGACCAGCGCATCGAACCCCGCCGCGTCGAGCGTCACGCCGATGTTCGCGCCCTGCGGCTCAATCCGCTGGATCGTCAGCCCGGCCTTCGCCGCGCTCTCGGTGATCGTCGTCGATGGGCTGCCCGACCGCGCCGCCGCCATCCGCGCGACGTCGGGACCGGCGACGCGGAGGCGTGCCGCGATCCGGTCGTAGCGGGCGATGTCGTCGAGTGCCGCCGCGTGTGCGGCCGCGATCGGCCGCCAGACGAGCGTCGCATACAGTGCGGCGGCGGCGACCAGCGCGAGGGCGGCGAACAGCCAGCGTTCGCGTGGGCTGCGCGCATCGAGCCAGCGCGCCATGCCCGACCGCAGCGGCGCGATCGCGGGCAGCGGCACAGCGCGCCAGACGCGGCGGGGATCGAAGCCGGGGAGGCGGATCGGGCGAAGTTCCATCTTCACAACGCGGCCCCGTGAATGACGATGTCGCCGTCGGCGCGCCCCGGGGCCGCGGTCGCCGCACCGCTGACGGGGCTCAGCCCCGCCGACACCAGCGCCGACTGCGCGCGCTGGAGCCCGCCGATATCGGCCGCCTCGACCCCGAGCGTCAGCGCGCCGTCACCGTCGGTGTAGCTCAGCTTGGTCAACGTCAGTCCGCCGACGGGGGTCAGCGCGACGGCGGCGCGGGTCAGCAACGGCAGGAAGCGCCCGCGCCCGGCGCTTCCGCTCGGCAGCAGCCGGTCGAGATCGGCGGTCAGCGGCGTGCCGGGCAGCATCTGGCGGACAAGCACCTCGGCGGTCGTCCGCCGGTTGGCCGCGATGCCGCGCAGCTTGAGCGTGTCGGCGGCGGCGATCGCGGTATGCGCGAGCAGCCCGGCGGCGAGGACGATCCCCAGCCGCCGCAGCGCCGCGGGGATCGGGCGCGCCGGCGCGGCGTAGCGGCCCTGGCGGAGATCGAGACCCGGCGCGAGCAGGCGTTGCGACGCGATCCCGGCATCGCCGATGCTGCTCATCGGCAGGTCGAACGGCAGCGGCGCGCCATAGGTCACGCACGGCAGCGAACCCCCCGCCGCCCAGACCATAAGGAACCGCTCGACCGGAACCGCGAACCCCGACCCCGAATCGGTGCGGACGATGACGCGCCCCGCCGCGGACTCGACGCTCCACGATCCCGGAGCGGGGACCGGAAGCAGCAGCGCATCGGGGACGATCGCGGCGTGGCCCAAGCCGGCGGCGTCGAGCGTCGCGATCCAGCCGAGCATGATGTCGTGGCGAACGACCCCGGCGACGAAGCTCTGCGGCGCGACTTCGACCCCGAGCGCGACATGGACCGCGTCGAGCGGGTCGGCGATGCGGTCCTCGATCGCGAACGGCAATGCCGCGAACCGCTGCGCGCGCCCGGCGATCGGCAGGTCGACCGCGAGCAGCAAAACGTCCTCGGTCGGCACGAGCACCGTCGTCGGTCCGACATCCCAGCGCTCGAGCGCAACCGCGACGCCGCTCGAGAGCGTATATACGCCTCCGGTTGGAGCGGTGGAATCGGCGGCGTCGCTGTTCATTCCGGCCCACTTCGGTCGTTTACTATTGGCGGGCCGATAGCGTTCGGCTTCGCCCCCTCTATAAGACGGTATGGCAGTGCACACAATTTACTCGAAGGTTCAGGACGGCGTGGAAGCGGCCAAATCCGAGCTAATGCTGCCTGCGGAGAGCACAGCTGTGCCCGCGGCGGATGCGGGCGCAGATGCGCTCGGGCCGGACGCGGGGCTAACGCTGATCGAGATGATCGTCGTGCTGGCGATCATCGCGCTCGTCGCCGCGCTGATCGTGCCGAGCGTGATCGGCCGCCCCGACCAGGCGCGGGTTACGGTAGCGCAGGCCGACCTCAAGTCGATCGGCGCGGCGCTCAAGATGTACCGCCTCGACAACGGCAGCTACCCGACGACCGAGCAGGGGCTGGCGGCGTTGGTGACGAAGCCATCGACGGGGCCCGCCGCGACAAATTACGCCGCCGACGGCTACCTCCAGCAGGCTCCGTCCGACCCATGGGGCCACCCGTATATCTACCGCAGCCCCGGCGCGACCGGCGGGGGGTTCGACCTGTTGTCGCTCGGGCGCGACGGCAAACCGGGCGGGGATGGCGTCGACGCCGACATTCAGGACACCGGCCGTTGAGCCACTGCGTCGCCCTGACGTCGCTTGAGCGCGATGCCGGGCTGACGCTTATCGAGATGCTCGTCGTCCTCGCCATCATCGGCGTCGCGTCGGGGGCGACGGTGCTGTCGCTCGGCAGCCACGGTCCGGGGGCCGAGGTCGAGGCGCGGCGACTGGCAGGGACGATTCAGGCGGGGGCCGACGCGGCGATGACCGGCAACGCGCCGCTGTCGCTGCGCGCCGACGCCGCGGCGTATCAGGTCGGGTCGAACCGCCACGTCCTGCCCGACGGCATCCGGCTCGAGGGCACACCCGCCGCGCCGGTGACGCTCGACGATAATTCGGTGGTCGATCTCACGCTGGTTCGCGGTGATGAGGCATGGAACGTCCGCTTCGACGGACTGCGCGCCACCGCCGCGCGAGCAGCGGCAGCACGATGACCGAACACGACACGGGCTTCACGCTGATCGAGGCGCTCGTCGCGATGGCGGTGCTCGCGGTCGCGTCGGCCGGGCTGATCCGGGCAACGAGCGCGCATATCGACCTGATCCGCGGCGTCGAGGCGCGGACGATCGCCGGCTGGGTCGCCGAGAACCGGCTGGTCGAAGCAACGCTTCCCGGCGCTGCCGTTCTGCCCGCGACGGTGACGATGCTCGGACGCGCGTGGCAGGTGACGACGACCGCCAAGCCGAGCGACGACCCCGATCTCGCGGCGATCACCGTCTCGGTCACCCCGCAGGGCGCGACGCAGCCGATGGCGACGCTCCGCGGCTTCCGCGACGCGCGAAGCATCGCGTCATGACCCCACGGACCATCGATCGCAGCGTCGCGCTCGTCGCGGCAGGGGTCATCGCCTCGGTCGCGGTCGCGCTGGCCGGGCTGACGTGGCGGCTGAGCGGAGCCGACGACGGGCGCGCGCATGTTGCGTCGGCCAGCGCCGCCGCCCCGGTATCGGTCGCGCTCGACCTGTCGCCGATCACGCGCTTCGCTCCGTTCGGGCAGGCCGTCGCCGTCGCGGGAGCAACCGGCGATCCAAGCGCGCTCGGCCTGCAACTCCGCGGCATCATGCTCGCGCGCCCGCAATCGGCGTCGAGCGCGCTGATCGCCGCCGCGAACGGTCCGGCCAAGGCATATGCGGTCGGCGAGACGCTACCCGGCGGCGCGATCCTCGATGCGGTCGAGTTCGACCTCGTCGTCCTCCGCGTCAACGGCCAGCTCCAGACGCTGGCGTTCCCGGCTAAGCCCGGCGCGCCCGGCGCTGCGGGGCAACCGGCGCAGGTCGCGGTGCCGATGGGTCCGCAGCCGCGGATCGGCAACGCCGCGCCGGTCGAGCAATATCGCGCGCGCGCCGCCGACCCGCAGTCTTTGCTCGGCAGCCTCGGCGCGACCGCGACACCCGACGGCTACCGCGTCGGCTCGACGCCGTCCGACGACATGCGCCGCGCCGGGCTCCAGCCCGGCGACATCGTCGAAAAGGTCAACGGCCAGGCGGTCGGCGACCCCGAGCGCGACCGCGCCTTGTTCGACGATGCGGTGGTTTCGGGGCGCGTCCGCGTCGATGTCGTCCGCGACGGCAAGCACATCGCCATGTCGTTTCCGTTGCACTAGGGGGCAAGTCTGTGGGTCGGAACAAGCATCGGGCCGCGCTGTCGGCGGCGATCGGGGCGCTAGTCGCGCTGCCAGGCGTCGCGGCGGCACAGGCCGCGCCACAGGTCCCTGCACGGGTCCAGGCGAACGACGTCATCGTCAACATGCGCGATGTCGAGATCGCGCAGGTCGCCGAGCAGGTGTCGCGGATTACCGGGCGGACGCTGATCCTCGACCCGAGCGTCAAGGGCGTCGTCAATGTCGTCTCGGCCGAGCCGCTGTCGGCCGACGGCGTCTGGGACCTGTTCCGCTCGGTCCTGCGCGTATACGGCTTCGCCGCGGTCAAGTCGGGCGCGGCGTGGCGGATCGTGCCGCAGGCGTCGGCGATCCAGGGCGGCGCGACCGCGGCATCGGGGCGCAATGTCGCCCGCTCGCAGGACGTCGTCACCCGCGTCGTGCCCCTCCGCAACCTCCCCGCCGACTCCGCGGTGCGCGTATTCCGTCCGCTCGTCGCCTCGTTCGGCAGCATCGAGCCGCTGGCCAACCCGAACGCGATCGTCGTCACCGACTATGCCGAAAATGTCCGCCGGATCGAGCGGCTGGCGCAGGACCTCGATGCCGGCGGCGGCGCATCGTTCGAAAGCCTGCCGCTCAAATACGCGAGCGCCAAGGATGTCGGCGCGGCGCTGGCGCGGATCATGGGTGACGGTACTGCGCCGGGGTCGCCGAAGATCGCGCTCGACGAGCGGAGCAACGTCATCCTTATCCGTGGTGATGCGCGCAGCCTGTCGGAGGCGCGGCGGATGGCGGTGCTGCTCGACAAGCCCGGCGGCGCGGCCCCGACGACGCGGGTGTTCCGCCTCAACTTCGCCGACGCCGAGAGCATCACCGACGTCCTGCGCGGCCTGACCGGCGGCGGCCAGCAGCGCGCGGCGACCAACCCGGTCGCGCGGAGCCTGTCGCGATCGCGGTCGAGCATCGGCGCGGGGTCGACCTTCAGCACATCGTCGTCGAATGGCAGTTCCGGGGCGAACGGCGGCCAGGGCAGTTTCGGCGCGCTCGGCGGCCAGGGCGGATTGAACGGCGGCGGCGCAACCACGGGATCGACGATCGCGGCGCTGACGGGCGGTCTCACCGCATCGGGCGGCGGCGGCACGACCCCGGTCGCGGGGGTCCAGGCCGACGACCTGTCGATCCAGCCCGCGCCCGAGTTGAACGCGATCGTCGTCCGCGGAACCCCGGCGGCGATCGCCGCGATTGGTGTCCTGATCGAAGAGCTCGATATCCGGCGTCCGCAGGTGCTGATCGAGGCGGCGATCGCCGAGGTCACCGGCGATGCCGCCGAGGCGCTCGGCGTGCAGTTCGCGGCGGGCGGGGCAGCGGTGATCAACGGCGTCAGCGGCGGTACATCGTTCTCGAACACCGGCGTCTCGCTCGGCTCGGTGATCGCCGCGCTGGTGCCGGGCGGGCTCGGATTGGTCGGCGACGGGCTGTCGCTCGCGGGCGGCAGCAAGGGCAATTTCAACATTCTCGTCCAGGCGCTCGGCACCTCGACCAAGTCGAACCTGCTGTCGACGCCGTCGATCACGACCCTCGACAACGAACCCGCCGAGATCGTCGTTGGCCAGAACGTCCCGTTCCGCACCGGCAGCTTCAGCACGACGGGCAATACGCTGACGCCCTTCACGACGATCGAGCGGCAGGACGTCGGCATCACGCTGCGCATCGTCCCGCGCATCCACGAGGGCGACAGCATCCGCCTCGAGGTCAGCCAGGAGGTGTCGTCGCTCGTCGGCAGCGTCACCGGGGCGGCCGACCTGATCACCAACCGGCGCAGCATCCAGACGACGGTGCTCGCCGACAATGGCGACACGATCGTCCTCGGCGGGCTGATCACCGACGACCGGACTAATACCCGCAGCCAGGTGCCGGTCCTCGGCGACATCCCGGTGCTCGGCAATCTGTTCAAGTCGCGCCAGCAAACCCAGACCAAGCGGACGCTGTTCGTCTTCCTGCGCCCGACGATCCTGCGCGACCGCGCGTCCGTGGTGGCGGCGGCGAAGGTCAAGTACGATCGCCTCCGCGCACAGGAAGCCGGCGACCCCGACCGCAGCATCCTGCTCCACCCGCCCGCGCCGCGCCTGCCGCTCGAGATACAGGGGATCTACTGACAGTCGGCGGGGCAGTGAAATGACGCGCGGCGCTGTGAGAAAGTGCTGTCCTACACCCTCGCGGCGCGCGTAGCGTCGCCGGGAGTCGCCACCGGGCGGCAAGCCGCGCTCTTTCTCATCGTTAGCCAAGCGTTTCGCAAAAATGCTCGCGCAATCCGGCGACACGATCGCGCTGAAGTGTCCTCCGGATATTCCATCGTTTCACAATTGGGCACGGCTCGGGCTGCAACAGCGTCTCGCGAGATTGAAGTTCAAATGCGCGCCGCGAAATCAATGTCCAAACGCCTGAACTTAGTGTGACCTTTCGAGCCCACGAAAATCCCCGTCTGGCCAATAAATCACTGAATCCACGCACTTTCGGAGCATTTGGCCCGCGCGCAGTCGCCCGCTCCGTCAGGCGGCAGCAGCCATCGCCACGAGCTTCGCGACCGTATTCATGTTGCGCGCGGTCCCGGCCCGCGCCGCCGGGATAACCAGCTTGGTGTAGGGCATGCCATCGCCGTAATGGACGTAGAGTTCGCGAGCGCCCGCGACGATCTGCTCGCCTGCACGTCCGGTGACGCGATCGATGGCATCGGCGGGTGGTGCGGCATCGAGAAAGATCGCAACCGTCCGGTTGGCGGCGAGATCCGCGAACGGGGTGGCCGCGAGCACCGCTGCCAGCTCAATACCAGTCCTCACCACGACCCCCACCGGCTTGCCGGTGTGCGCCTGAAGTTTCGCCTCGAGCGCCGCCTTGACCTCGGCCTCACCTGCTGCCGAACGGAAGACGACATTGCCGCTGGCGATGTACGTCCGCGCCCCGATGAAGCCGAGTCCGTCGCAGATCGCCTTAAGATCGTTCATCGCGAGCTTGCCCGTGCCGCCGACGTTGACGGCACGGAGGAGCGCGATGAAGACCGTCGTTGCCGAGGTCACAGCTCCGATCAGAACGGGACGTCGTCGTCGAGATCGTCGCTGAAGCTGCCGCCGCCCGGATAAGCGGGCTTTTTCGCCGCCGGGGAAGCCCCGCCGCCAAAGCCACCGCCGCCCTGCTCGCGTCCGCCGCCGTAGCCGCCGCCGCCGCCTTCACGCGCGCCGCCGCCACCCTCACCGGCACCGCTGTCGCGCCCGCCGAGCAAGGTAAGATTGCCGTTGAAATTCTGCAGCACGACTTCGGTGGTGTATTTCTCGACCCCCGACTGGTCCTGCCATTTGCGCGTCTGCAGCGAGCCTTCGAGATACACCTCGCTGCCCTTTTTCAGATACTGGCTGGCGATCTTGCCAATATTCTCGTTGAAGATCACAATGTTATGCCACTCGGTCTTTTCCTTGCGCTCGCCCGACCCCTTGTCACGCCAGTTCTCGGACGTCGCGAGGCTGAACTTGACGACCCGCCCGCCGTTGCCGAATTCCTTGGTTTCGGGGTCCTTGCCGAGGCGTCCGACGAGAATGACTTTGTTGACACCGGCCATATGCTTTTCCTTGCGATCCAATAGAACGTATAGCGAACGACTAATGCGTCCGCTGCGACTCGTCGAGTCCGAAATCTAGTCGATATATTGCGGCTGGGGAACGGCCGGGACGAGCGTTGCAAAGCGGCCGGTCAATGGTCGAGCCACCCGTCGGCGTACCGCACCCTGCCCGCGACGCCATCGAGTGCGCCGGGCCAGAGCTCGAAGATCATGCAGTTTTCGGCGGGTGCCTCGAACGGCAGGGCGATCGGGTAACAGCGCAGCGGCTCGTAGCCGAATTGCGCATAATAATTGGGAATACCGACGAGCAGCACGCTCTCGAAGCCGAGCGCCGCAGCGCGTTCGTGGACCGCGCCGACCAACTGCGTGCCGACGCCCCGGCGCTGAAATTCAGGCACGACCGACAGCGGTGCCAGTGCCAGCGTCGTCACGACCCTGCCGTCGCCCACGACAGCGGCCTTTGTCAGGAGGATGTGACCAACTGGCTCGCCGCCGATTTCGGCGAGCAGCGAGAGTGATGGCAGATACGCATCGGTCTCGCGCAGGCGGTCGATCATGAGGTGCTCGCGGTGGTCACTGTAGGGCACGTCGGCGTAGGCACGCCGGACGATGTCCGTGATCGTTGCGGCGTCGCCCGGCCGCTCCGCGCGGATCGTGATCGAAGATGCCATGCTCGCGGGATACGTCCGGCCTCCGCGCTTGGCCATAGGCAGGGAGACGCTGAACACCCGGGTCCAGGGCCATCCGTGCTTGAAAATGCAACTGTCTTACGCCAGCATGACGGTTGGCGCGGGCAGCGGGGCGAGCAGCAGCGCAAGCGGAGGATCGATGGCGGGCGAGATCGAGGCAGTGGGGGCGATGGCGACCGCGGGGCTGGCGGCGTCGACGCTCGACGGCCCCGGGTCACACCCGGCAGAGCGCGGTGCCGCTGCCCGGCCGATCGGGGGCGCACCACCGCCGCTCCACCGCGACGAGCACGACCTCGCCCACGGCGCTTGCGCCAATTGCGGCACGACGCTGACCGGCAATTTCTGCGCGGCCTGCGGGCAATCGGCGCACGTCCATCGCAGCGTCGGCCATATCTTCGAGGAATTTCTCCACGGCATCTGGCATTTCGACAGCAAGGCGTGGCGGACGCTGCCGCGGCTGGTGTTCGCGCCGGGGCGGCTGACGCGCGACTATGTCTACGGCAAGCGCGCGGGCTACATCGCCCCGCTGGCGTTATTCCTGTTCTCGATCTTCCTGATGTTCTTCGTTTTTGGGATGCTCGGCGGCCCCGACATCAACGGCGCAATCAACTCGGCGGGGGGCAAGCCCGTCGCCGATGCCCGCACCAATGTCGCTGATGCCAAGCGCAACGTCGCCGATGCACGGCGGGAGATCGGTCATGCCAAGTTCGACAGTGACACGACGCCGGCGCAGATCAAGACGCTGAGCGCAACATTGGCGGCGAACGAGGCGGCGCTGGCGACGGCACGGGGGGCACTGGCGACCGTGCAGGCGATCCCGGCTCCGGCCGACAAGGCGGTTGGCAGCTGGCAAGAACAGCTCGCCGACGGTGTCCGGTCGGGCAAGATCAAGCCCAACACCGGCAACGCGACGATCGATTCACGAATCCGCGAGGCGCTGCTCAACCCCGACTTCGCGCTCTATCGGATCGAGCAGAAGGCGTACAAACTTAGCTTCCTGCTGATTCCGCTGTCGCTGCCGACGCTGTGGCTGCTGTTCGTCTTCCGCCGCGACGTCCACACCTACGACCACGTCGTCTTCGCGCTTTACTCACTGTCGTTCATGTCGCTGCTGTTCATCGTCATCGCGCTGCTGGCGAAGTTCGACCCGACCAGCGGCGGGGATTACAGCGACGGGCATAAGGGCTTCTCGGGCGGTCTCGCCGGCACGCTCATTCTTGCCGCACCCGTCCACATGTTTGTGCAGCTAAAGGGCGCGTATCGTCTCGGCTGGTTCGGCGCGTTGTGGCGCACGTTCGTGCTATCGGTCGCCTCCATGATCACGCTCGGGATGTTCGCCGCGCTGATCGTCGTGATCGGGCTGGCGGACTAGAGCAAAGCCCGCGCCAGCCAGTAGGTCGCCCCCGCGCCGACGTATGCCATTGCAAACGTGTAGGCGAACATGAACCCGGGCCACTTCCACCCGCCGGTCTCGCGCCGTGTCACCGCGAGGGTCGACAGGCATTGCGGCGCGAAGACGTACCACGCGAGGAAGGCGAGCGCGGTCGGCAGGGTCCACGCGCCACGGAGGCGTTGGACGAGGCCCTGCGGATGCTCGGCGTCGGCATCGAGCGAATAGACCGTGCCGAGCGCGCTGATCGCAACCTCGCGCGCCGCCATGCCGGGGACAAGCGCGAGCGCAATTTCCTGGTTGAAGCCGATCGGGCGGAAGATCGGCTCGAGCGCCGCGCCGATGTGCCCCGCGACCGAATAGTCGATCGCCGGCAGCGTCGCATTCGCGGGGGGCTTCGGCCATGTTGCCAGCGCCCACAACGCAACCGTCGAGACGAGGATGATGCCGCCGGCGCGCGCGAGGAACGCCCACGCCTTCTGGTACAGCCCGATGCCGATGTCGCGCGGCGCGGGCCATTGGTACTTCGGCATCTCCATCAGGAACGTCGGGGTCGGCCCCTTCGTCACTGTCCGGCGCAGCACCCACGCCGCCGCCAGCGCGCCGACGACGCCGAAGCCATACAGGCCGAACATCACCAGCCCCTGCAGGCCGAGGATGCCGAGGACCGGGCGGTCGGGGATGAACGCGGCGATGATGACGGCATAGACCGGTAGCCGCGCCGAGCACGTCATCAGCGGCGCGATCAGGATCGTCGTCAGCCGGTCGCGTGGCTCGGCGATCGTGCGGGCCGCCATGATGCCGGGGATCGCGCAGGCAAAGCTCGAGATCAGCGGGATGAAGGCGCGGCCGTTCAACCCGACCCGCGCCATCAGCCGGTCCATCAGGAACGCCGCGCGGGTCATGTAGCCCGACTGTTCGAGGACGATGATGAAGAAGAACAGGATCAGGATCTGCGGGAGGAACACCACGACCGAGCCGACCCCGTGGAGGATGCCGTCGACGAGCAATGACCGCAGGTCACCCGGCGGCAGCGCGGCGGTGGCGGCCTTCTGGAGCCAGTCGACCCCGCTCGACAGCATGTCCATCGGTGCCTGCGCCCAGGCGAAGACCGCCTGGAACATCAGGAACAATAGCGCCGCGAGCAGGATCGGGCCGAACACCGGGTGGAGGGTGATCGCGTCGAGCCGCTGCGACCAGCGCCGCGCCGTTCCGCGCTGGGTGGTCACGGTGCCAGCAATTGCGCGCGCTTCACGCTGGAGCAGGACGAGGTCGCCCGGCGTATCGGCGGCGGGCGGGGTCGTACCGTTAAGGAGCGGGGCGAGCGCGGCGGCGATATCGCCGAGGCCGCGCCGCCGGACTGCGACGGTCGCGACGACCGGCATGCCGAGGATCTTGCTGAGTTGCGCGACGTCGATCGCGGTGCCGTCGCGCTCGGCAAGGTCGACCATGTTGAGTGCGACGACCATCGGCAGGCCGAGGCGGCGGAGTTCGAGAACGAAGCGGAGGTGGTTGCGGAGGTTGGTCGCATCGATCACCGCGACGATCGCATCGGGGCGGCGCTCGCCCGCCTGCGCACCCATCACGACCTTGCGTGTGACTTCCTCGTCGGGCGAACGCGGGCTGAGGCTGTAGGTACCGGGCAGGTCGATCAGGTCGACGCTGCGCCCATCGGGGAGCGCGAGCTTGCCCGCCTTGCGCTCGACGGTGACGCCCGGATAGTTGCCGACCTTCTGCCGCGACCCGGTCAAGGCGTTGAACAGGCTGGTCTTGCCCGCGTTTGGGTTGCCGACGAGCGCGACCATCGGCGTCCGCGTCGCTGCGAGGGGCGCGTCGGGGCGCGTGTCGAAGGAAGCGTCGAGGACGGGCGCGTTCACTCGGCGGCGATCGCGCGTTCGACGACAACCATCCGCGCGAGCCGCTTGCGCAGCGCGACGCTCATATTGCCGACGCGGAGGGCGATCGGGTCGCCGCCGAACGGGGCCCGGTGGAGGAGCTCGACATCGACACCTTCGTCGAAGCCCATCTCGTGGAGCTGGCGCGCATTTTCCGGGTCGACCCGGTCGCGGTCGATCGCGACGATCGTTGCGATCTCACCGCGACGAAGGTCTTCGATGTGAAGACGTGAAGTCATTGGCAGCGTGTCGTTCGCTGGGTCGCTCGGCGTTGGATCATGGCGTCGCCTGTCGTCGCTATCCGCAATTGCGAATGATTAGCGGTAAGCGCAACGCTTGGGAAGGGTCAGCCGCCGCCGTTCGGCGCAAGTGTCACGCTCGACACCGCGCGGCGCAGGCGATACGCCCGCCGCGTGAATCGGGTCCGATCCCTCTTGCGCGCGCAGGCGTGGCTGACGCTCGTGGTCGCGCTGGTCGCGCTCGGCGTCCAGATCCTCGTGCCGCCGGGCTTCATGCCGGTCCGCGACGGCGGCCGCACCGTCTTCACCATCTGCACCGGCCACGGCGCGGTCAGCGTCGCCGCGCCCGGCCATGCGCCCAAGCCCGAGGGCAAGTCCGAAGCACCGTGCGGTTTCAGCGGCGTTGCCGTCGCGATCGACGCTGCCGCGCCGCATTTGCTCGTCGCGCCGCCGGAGCAGGTCGTGGCGGTCGAGCCGATCGAGCTTGCGCCGCTGCCGCTCCTCCGCGTCCACCATCTCCGTCCGCCGCCGCGCGGGCCCCCGGCGCTCGCTTCCGCCTAGACCCCCGCGCGGCCCCGGCCGTGCCCCCGACATTCGACGGTGCGCCCGCCCGCGATCACGCGGGGCCATCGCCGTGAGCGAAAGCAGACCTATGATCAAATCTCCCGCCGCCGGGCTCGCCCTGCTGTGTCTCGCCGCCGCCGCGCCCGCGCTCGCCTGTTCGAGTTGCGGCTGCAACCTGACCTCCGAATGGTTGAGCCAGGGCCTCGTCGTCCAGCCCGGCACCTCATTCGACCTGCGCTACGACGACGTGCCGCAAACGCAGCTCCGCGCCGGCCGCAGCGTCCTCGACGGCAAGACGATCGCGCTGCCCGCCGACCGCGAGATCGAGCGCTACACCTACAACCATTATGTCACCGCGATCCTCGACCGCCAGTTCGACCCGGTCTGGGGCGTCGATGTCCAGGTTCCGTTCGTCTACCGCCCCCACCTGACCGTCTCGCCGGGTGACACCGAGCCGAGCGCGTCGCGCACCGGCGGCCTCGGCGACATCCGCGTCACCGGGCGGTGGCAGGGATTCGGCGGCCCCGGCATCACCGGTATCCAGTTCGGACTCAAGCTTCCAACCGGCAATTTCCGCGAGGAGTTCATCGCCGGGTCGTCGACCGGCGAGGCGACCGACCGCGGCCTCCAGCCGGGTACCGGCACGATCGACGCGACGATCGGTGCGTATCACTTCGGCCAGCTCGCGCGCGGGTTCGACTTCGTCCTCCAGGCGCAGGCGACGCTGCCGCTCGACAACCGCGACCTGTATCGGCCCGGGATCGCCGGGACCGCGTCGGCGGGGCTCCACTTCACCGGGTGGCGCGGGATCACGCCGCAGGTCCAGGTCAACGCCCGCCTCGCCGAGCGCGACCACGGCGTCAATTCCGACCGTGAGAACAGCGGCGGCGAGTTCGTTTCGATCGCGCCCGGCGCGACGGTCGCGGTCGGACGGCGCGCGGCGCTCTACACGATCGTCCAGGTCCCGGTTTACCAGCGCGTCGGCGGCTACCAGCTGACGCCACGCTATACGCTGTCGGTTGGCGCGCATTACCGGCTGTAGGGTTTGCGCCGCAGATGGACTGTGTTAGCAACACAGAACACTACGGGGGAATACGCATGCTGATCGCCGCTGTTCTGGATGCCGTCGCCGTCGGCACTCCGGCATTTGACGCCGACGCCGCTACCCGCGCGTATCTCGCGACATTCAACGGCGCGGCGCGGGCGCGGTCCGACGCGTATTTCGAGGGCGGCTACTGGCTGGTCCTGTGGAATGCGGTCGTCGGGGCGGGGGTGGCGTGGGCGTTCCTCCGGCTCGGCTGGGCGGCGCGGCTGTCGGGGTGGAGCAGCACCGTCACCGGCGGGCGGCGCTGGCTGGCGACATTGGTCTGGGCGCTTGTCTTCCTCGCCGCGACGTCGCTGGCGACACTGCCGTGGACGATCTACACCGACTTCGCGCGCGAACATCAGTACGGCATGTCGAACCAGAATTTCGGCCAGTGGTTCGGCGACTGGGCGAAGGATTTCGCGATCAGCGTGCCGGTCACTGCGCTCATCGTCATGGGGATCATGGCCGGTGTGCGCCGGTCGCCGCAGCGCTGGTGGCTTTATGCCGGTGGCTTCACGCTGGTGGTCATGGCGGTCGTGCTGACGATCTTGCCGGTCGTCATCGAGCCGCTGTTCAACAAATACACGCCGATGGCCGACTCGCCGCTGCGGACGTCGATCCTCAAGCTTGCTCAGGGTAACGGTGTGCCGGTGACGCAGGTGCTCGTCGTCGATGCGTCGCGACAGACTAAGCGGGTGTCGGCGAACGTCGCCGGCTTCGGCCCGACGACGCGGGTCGCGCTCAACGACAACCTGCTCAACCTCCACGACGACGCCGGGACGCTGTCGGTGATGGGGCACGAGACCGGGCACTATGTCCTCAACCACTCGATCTCGCTGATGGTCGGCTTCGGGGTTATCATCGTCATCGGCTTCGCCACCGTCCAGGCGGTGGTGCCGGCGCTGATTGCGCGCAATCCCGGCTGGGGCGTGCGGGGGATCACCGATCCGGCGGCGGTCGCAGTCGCCGTCGTCGTGCTGGCATTGTTCTTCCTCGTCCTGACCCCGGTGACCAATTCACTGACGCGCTTCCACGAATCGCAGGCGGATTATTTCGGGATTAATGCGTCACGCGCGCCCGACGGCTTCGCCCGGATGGCGCTCCGCCTTGGCCAGTATCGCAAGCTCGAGCCGACTCCGTTCGAGGAGGCGGTGTTCTTCGACCACCCGTCGGGGCGGACGCGGATCCACATGTCGATGGAGTGGAAGGCGGCGCACCTCGGCGAGCCGGGGGTGCAATAGGCGCTAGACCGCGGGGTAGCGCAGCCGTCCGAGAATTTGCGCGATGCTTGGGCGGTTGCCGCTCCCCGACGTTAGCCGCGCCTTGGTCTTCTCGAAGCTCATGATCCCGGCGATGCGGCGGTCGAGGAAGCCCCACGTGTCGGCGCGACCGTCGCTCTCGTCGGCGAGCCAGTATAACAACGTCGCGGCATAGACGCCGCCGAGGATCGCGCGCTTCGAATAATGGTTGAAGTCGGTCGCGGTGTCGCCGCACGCGTGCCAGATCGCGTCGGCGGTGCGCCACGTCGACTTCGCGCTGAGGGCAGGATGAAGCGCGAAGATCGCGACAGCGCGGCGGACCGTCTCGCGCTCGCCCTCGGCCTGTTCGAAGCGGGTGCGGACGGCGAAGACAATGCGTTCGCGGACCTTCATGTTACCGATGCCGGTCAGCGCGGCGGTCATCCGCGTATTGGCATACGCGGTGTAGGCGTCGACCATCTGCGCCGCGCCGCGCGGGAAGACGAGGTGCGCGACGTCAGGGTCGATCCCCGCATCTGCTGCTCCAGCGGCGACGCTAACGGCGGTCCAGCCGTCGAAGGCGACGTGCGGGATCATCGCCGCGATCAGCCGCGGGCGGATCTCGTCGAGGGTTTCGTCAGGGCGCGCGATTTCGTCGGTCATGGCACCGTGATACCGCGTGGCACGGCGAAAGGCGATGCGGCCCGTACGCGCTTGTCCGGTGGCGGCGCTTCTGCTAAGCGCACTGCCTCGCGTCGGTGGGCTGTCCGCTGGCGAACCCTAACCTATGACAAGTCCGGGCCATGCTGAGGTCTGTGGCGTGAATGGAGAGACCGGCTTTGCAGATCATCGTTCGCGACAATAATGTCGACCAGGCGCTGCGCGCGCTCAAGAAGAAGCTGCAGCGCGAAGGCGTCTACCGCGAGATGAAGCTGCGTCGCCACTACGAAAAGCCGTCGGAAAAGCGCGCCCGTGAAAAGGCCGCAGCCGTCCGTCGCGCCCGCAAGCTCGAGCGCAAGCGCGCCGAGCGTGACGGCGTCCGGTAAGACAATGACCGCGACCGCTGCCGGCACTGGTGCCGGCAAGTGGGTCGGCTTCGCCCTCGTTCTCGCGCTTGTCGTCGCCGTCCTCGTCTGGGCGGGGACGCAGCGCGCGGTCGATTCGGCGCGTCCCGCCGACCTCGCCTATCTCAGCGCACACAAGGGAAAACCCGGCGTGAAGACCACTGCATCCGGCCTCCAGTACGAAATCGTAACCGAGGGCACCGGCCCGACCCCGACCGCCGCCGACACCGTCGCGGTCCATTACGAGGGCAAATTGCTCGACGGCACCGTGTTCGACTCGTCGATCGCACGCGGCCAGCCGGCGGTTTTTCCGCTGAACCGCGTCATCCCCGGCTGGACCGAAGGCGTCCAGCTGATGAAGGTCGGGTCGGTCTACAACTTCACGATCCCGCCCGAGCTGGGCTACGGCGCGCAGGGTGCGGGCGGGGTTATTCCCCCGAACGCGGTGCTGTTGTTCCGGATCGAACTGCTGGGCGTCCAGGGGAAGTAGTCGGGCGCGGGGTTTGCGGAAGCCGATCCTTCTCTGGGTCGGCTAGCGCGATGCTGCCCCCTGACGTGACGCTCCGCACCTTTGGCCGTCACTGGCGTAGGCCGTCACCCCGGCGCAGGCCGGGGCCCATCGTGGTGCAAGCCCCGAAGTTCGCGTTGTGCGGTTAGTTGGGCCCCGGCCTGCGCCGGGGTGACGACTAGCGGGTAGATTGCCGCGATACCCGAAACCCGGCGCCCTCAGAACTGCGCGTGCGCCCGCATCGCGAACACCGGCACCGGCCCGCGGTCGCGGTTATACGCCGGATTGACGATCAGCTGCCCGTCCGCCGTAAAGTGCAGCGGCCCGATCACGGCGACGTCGTAATAGGTCTCGCCGATCAGCTCCGGCCCGGCATTCACCAGCCTACCGTCACCGATCAAAATCCCCAGTCCCCCCGCCGCGAGATACCGCCGTCGCTCGCCCGAAATGTCGTTGGCGATCAGCGCCACGCCGACGCGGTCGTGGTCGCGCCCCCAGCCCGACCCCTTGATCGACACGCCGCCCGACACGCTGCGGTCGATGTCGGTGAACTCGACCGCCTCGCTGCTGCCGTCGCCAAGCCCGGCGCGGAGGAAGACGCCAACGGTGTCGCTGACCTCCTGCTCGACGTTGATGCCGATGCCGGTGCGGTCGCGGAATTTGCGGACTGGGACCGGATCGGGGGCGGTGCCGTGTGCTGCGCCGTAAGCGATGGCGTCGGCGAGGCTGGCAAAGTTGCCGTGGCTCAGCCAGCCGTTGAGGCGGACTGCGCCCGGATGGCCGCCGATCGTCACCCGCCGCTCGATTTCACCGATCACCTGGAACTGGCGAAAGTCTGTCTCGAGATCGACGCTGTTCGGGATCTTCGACAGGTTGAACAGCCCGGCGCGCCCGGTCCAGTTACCGACCGCGAGTTCCGCCGTTCCGCCGTAGGTATAGCCCCACGCGTCGGCGGCGTAGTCGAACGTGCCGAGGTCGACCGTGGTCCAGTTGAGGAAGTCGCCGCGCGGGTCGTGGGCGTATTTATTCTGGTCGAAGACGTCGGCGACGCTGAACTTGCCGATCGTCAGCGTCAGCCGGTTGGCGGTGTGGGTTGCCCCGAGGACATTGAGGTCGGGAGTGGTCGCCGCCGCTTCTCCGCCAAGGTCGATCGTCTGGCGGACGAATGCGCGCTGCAGCCGGAAATACGGCGTTCCCTTACCGACTTTGTACGCTTCGGCTGAGGGAAAGCCCGCCGCACCGAGCGTGTTGCGCAGCCCGAAGCCCTGGTCGACCTCGCCGTTCGCCCAGATCTCGGCACCGTGCCATGGGCTAGCGCCGACGTAGCCCGTCAGGTCGAAGGTCTCGCGGAACTGGCCGCCGCCTGACAAGCTGTTCGGCCCTTCGTACGGCGAGCGGAACGGGGTGTTGTACTGGCCGACGACGGTCGACTGGGCATGGACCGCGAAGCGTTCGGGCACGGCGTCGGCGGCAACGTCGGCGGGCTTGTCGGCGGCACCCGGTTCGGTCGTCGGAGCGGTCCCGGATCCAGCGGCCTGCGCGTTCGCAACGCTCGGCACAAGGGCCAGCGCCGCCAGCACAGTGGCAGTCATGAAGCGCATCGATGATCCCCTGGCGACCCGGGGGCGACCTAGCGCGTGGGCTCCGCCGGGGCAACTGGACGTTGGGCGAGGGCGACCTTGATCAGCGCGATGATCGGGTCGGCGAGCGTCACGCCGAGGATGCCGAACAGGACGCCGAACAACAGCTGCGCGCCGAGGACGACGGCGGGGGCGAGGTCGACCGCCCGCTTCTCGATCAGCGGGTTGATGAAATTGTCGGCAACCTGGACGACGAGATACACGCCGACGGTCTCGAGCCCGATCGTCGTTCCCGCCGAAAAGCCGATCGTCACGATCAGGATCCCCGACGCGATCGCACCGAGGTTCGGGATGAATGCGAACAGGCCCGCGACAAGTCCGAGCAGCAACGGCAGCGGCGCGCCGACGACCGAGAGGCCAAGAAAGATCAGCGTGCCTTCGAACAGCATGAGTGCGAGCCGTCCGGCAACCCAGCGGCGCAACATCTTGCCCATCGCCTCGACTGTAGTCCGCAGTTGCGGACGCTTGGCTTCGGGGGTGAGCCATTCGACCCCACGCTCGTACAGCCGCGGGTCGATGGCGATGAAGATGCCGAAGGTAACGATCAGGACGAGGCTGCCAAGCGCCCCCGCGGCGCCGCCGATGAAGGTCATGATCCGCCCCATCGAGCCGCCGATCTGTGCCTTCAGCTGCGCGATCGGATCGCCGCCGGTGCCGCTGCTCAGGCCGTACTCGCTGGCGAGCGTCGACAGGCGGTCGCTCTGGCGCATCAGCGTCGTCTGCAGCTCGGAAAACTGCGCGGCGAGCTGGGTGCCGGCAAAATAGAGGAAGCCGAACAGGGCCGCGACGAAGACCAGGACGACGATCGCCAAACGGAGCCCGCGAGGACCCGGCATCACGCGGCCAAGCAGGTGCTCGCCGCCCTGCAGCCCGGCGGCGAAAACGAAGCCGGCGAGGATCAACAGCAGCGACGAGGCGAGGTGCCACGCGAGGAACAGCGCGCTGGCGACGCCGAGCCAGATGGCGGCATCGCGCAGTGCGCTGCGGCCGCGGTCGGACAGCTCGATCGGGCTCGGCGGAACCTGGGTGTCTTCGCTCATACGGCCAGACTCACTTGGCCCCTCATCCCGCCGCTCACGGAGCGGGAGCGGCGACGGGAACCGGGCCGGCCTTCGGGTGGAGCGAGACGAAGGCGCGGCCGGGGCGGAACGCGCCGAACCATGTCAGCGGGTTAAGTGTCGTCGAACCGTCGAGCGAGAAGGTCAGGAACTCGGCACGCCCGACGAGATTTTCGATCGGGAGCATGTCGAGCCCGCCGACGAGGTTCGAGAAGCGGCTGTCCTCGCTGTTGTCGCGGTTGTCGCCCATCAGGAACAGATGTCCTTCGGGAACGATCATCGCCGGCGTATTGTCCTGCGGCGTGTCGCCAAGGTCGAGGACGTCGTAGCTGCGCCCGCTCGGCAGCGTCTCGCGGAAGCGCGGGTAGCGGCAGATGGTGACGCCGTCCGGGCGGGTGAAGCGATACTGGATCACCTGCGGCGCGGAACACGTCGTGTTCGCAGATTCGCGGATGTCGGCGGGGGTCTCGGCCACCTTGGGCACCGCGACGCCGTTCAGCCACAACACGCCGTTCCTCATCTGCACCGTGTCGCCGGGCAGGCCGATGACGCGCTTGATCCAGTCGTCGTGATCGCGCGGCGACTTGACGATGGCGATGTCGCCGCGCTCGGGATAACGGCCGAACAGGCGGCCCTTCATTTCGGGCAGGATCGGCAGCGACGGCGACAGATACGAATAGCCATACGGGTATTTCGACACGATCAGCCGGTCGCCGGTCAGCAGCGTCGGCAGCATCGATTCCGACGGGATGAAGAACGGCTTGGCGATGAGGCTGTGGACCGCGAGGACGGCGATGGCGAGGACGATCAGCTGGCGGATTTCACTCGCCCAATCGACCTTCTTCTTCGGCTGAGTCGCCGTCCCGATGCCGGTCACTTGGGTCTCGCTCATTCGGGCCTCGCGGTGATCAGGACGATCGCCTGCGCCCAGGGATGATCGTCGGTGATCGTCAGATGAATTTCCGCGCTATGCCCCGCCGGGGTCAATTTGGCCAGCCTTTCCGCCGCCCCCCCGGTAAGCACCAGAGTCGGTGCGCCGCTCGGCAGGTTTACGACCCCCATGTTGCTGAAGAATACCCCGCCGCGAATCCCGGTGCCTAACGCCTTGGCGCACGCCTCCTTCGCCGCCCAGCGCTTGGCAAAGGTGCCCGCGCGGGTCATCGGGCGGCGGTCGGCCTTGGCGATTTCCACGGGGGTGAAGATGCGGTTGATGAAGCGGTCGCCGAAGCGCTCGATCGACGCCGCGATCCGGTCGATGTTGGTCAGGTCGTTGCCGAGACCGAGGACTAGCATGCAGGAGAGGGGGGGCGGGCATCGTCGATCGCCGTTCGCATCTCGCGGATCGCGAAGTCGAGCCCGACGAACACCGCCTCGCCCATCAGGAAGTGGCCGATGTTGAGTTCGGCGACTTGCGGGATCGCCGCGACCGGGCCGACGTTGGCGAAGGTCAGGCCGTGGCCGGCGTGGACCTCGAGTCCGCGCGCGGTCGCCAACGCCGCCGCCTTCGCCAGCCGCGCGAGTTCGGCGGTCTGGTCGTCGCCGGTCAGGTAGCAATAACGCCCGGTGTGCAATTCGACGACCGCCGCGCCGATCGCCGCCGATGCTTCGATCTGGTCGGGATCGGGCTCGACGAACAGGCTGACGCGCGAGCCGCGCGCGGTCAGCCGGTCGACGAAGGCGCGGAGGCCGGCCTGGTTGCCGAGGACGTCGAGGCCGCCCTCGGTGGTCCGCTCGGCGCGCTTTTCGGGGACGATGCAGACCGCATGCGGGCCGTGCGCGAGCGCGATCTGAAGCATCTCGGCGGTCGCCGCCATCTCGAGGTTGAGCGGGACGGTCAGCGCTGCCACGAGGCGGACGATATCGTCGTCGGAGATGTGCCGCCGGTCCTCGCGCAGGTGCGCGGTGATCCCATCCGCCCCCGCCGCGACCGCGAGCTGCGCGGCCCGCACCGGGTCGGGGTGCGGCCCGCCGCGCGCGTTGCGGATGGTCGCGACATGGTCGATATTGACGCCGAGGCGGACGCGAGCGGTCATGCCGGGCACAACGCGGCTGACAGCAAATCGTACGTTCCGCCCTTGCCCTGCCACGGTTCGCCAAAGTCGAACGGGCGGTCGGTGAAGACGATCAGGGCGAGGTTCCTTTCGGGAGCGATGATGTTGCGAACCTGGACGCCGCCGTTCTCGCCGCGCCGCTCGACGAGCTTTTGCGGCGTCGCGCAGCCCTTGAGCGGGACGGTGTACGACCAGACGCCGAGCGCGGCGTAACCAAGCTTGGGATTGCCGCGCTCCATTTCGGCGCGGCTGTCGGGCTTGAGGAGCTGGCCGGTCATCAGCGCGCGATCGAATTTAGCGAGGTCACGCGGCGGCCCGCGGACGGCGCCCGCCGCGCCGAAGCGGCCGACGTCGATGAATGCGTCGTCGCGTCCGTCGGGGAAATAGCCGACGCGTCCCGACGGCTTCTCTCCGGGTGCGACGAGGACTGTCGCGGTCATTCCAGCCTTGGCCAAAATCTCGGCGTCGAGCAGCTTGGCGAGCGGCATCCCCGTGACGGCTTCGAGCACCGCGCCGACGACTTCGGTGTCGCAATTATTATAGTCGAAGCGCACGCCGGGCTCGGCCTTTGCCTTGCCGAGGCAGATCGGGCTGATCCCCGGCGGCGGGGCGGGGGCGTCGTAGCGATACTGGACGAGGGTTTCCTTGCGCGGATCGGCCGGGCCTTCCTCGACATTCGGGAGCCCGCTGGTGTGCTGGAGCAGCATCCGCAGCGTGATCCGGTCGGCATTGGCGACCTTGAGCTTCGGGACATACGCCGCGATCGGCGTGTCGAGGGCGAGCTTGCCGCGCTCGACCTGCTGCAGCACCGCGACCGCGACGATCTGCTTGGTCACCGACGCCCAGCGCCACGGGGTCTCCGACGTGCGGTATTCCTGCGGTCCGAGGAGGTTGCCGCAGTCGTCGATAGTATCGCTGAGCAGATATTGCCCGCTGATCTTGAGCGCGCCTGCGACCGACTCGATCGCGGCGCAGCGGTCGAGCAGCGCATCGCCGGGCGGGACGGGAATCGGCGGCTTGGCTCCGGCGCCGCTGGCGACGAGCGCGGCGAGAAGGAACAGCCTCATGCCGCGCGGCTGCCCGGCTTGACCGCTGGGATCGCGGCGAGTTCGGGGGGCAGCGCGTCGGCGGCGTAGCTCGGCACCGCGAGCCCGAGCAACGCGGTCAGCGGCACGCCGACGTCGGCAGCCCCGTCGCTGCGATCGACGAGGCACGCGGCGTGGACGACCTCGCCCCCGGCCGCGGTGATGGCGACAATCGCCTCGCGCGAGCTCAGCCCGGTCGTCACGACGTCCTCGACCATCAGCACCTTTTCTCCCGGCGTCAGCGCAAAGCCGCGGCGCAGTTCGAACGTTCCCGTCGGCCGCTCGACGAACATCGAGGCGACCCCGAGCTGGCGCGCGACCTCATATCCGACGATCACCCCGCCCATCGCTGGCGACACCACCGCAGTGACGCTTTCGCGCACCGCCGTCGGCAGCTTGGCGACGAGCGCGGCGCACAGCCGCGCCGCTCGCGCTGGGTCCATCAGCACCCGCGCGCACTGGAGATAGCGCGCCGAGCGCAACCCCGACGACAGGATGAAATGCCCCTCAAGGAGCGCGTCGGCGGCGCGGAATTCGGCGATGATATCGGCGTCGGTCATGCCCTGCTGCTAACACCGGTCGATAGGTTGTGGAAAGCGGTGCTTGATTGCGCTATGCCGACGCGGGGTTAAAGGGGGAAATACACATGGTTTCGACGGTAGCCGCGCGCGCGGTGGCGGGGGCGTTGCTCGTCGCGCTGGCATCTCCGGCGCTTGCTCAGATCAAATCGACGCAAAGCGAAACGGCGGAGGCGACGCGCGCCCGCGCGACCAACGAATTGCCCGTCTGCGCCAAGCCGCTTGGCACGATCGCGGTGTCGGAGCCCGAGACGAAATGGTGGGGCGGCCTCGGCCTCGGCTCGCCCGAAGCACTGATCCGTGTCTACATCCAGAAGTCGCACTGCTTCCGGCTGGTCAACCGCAGCCAGGCCGGCATGGCGGCGATGGAGCGCGAGCGCGCGCTCAATGCCGGCGGCGAGATGCGGCGCGGCGGGACGATCGGCAAGGGCCAGATGGTCGAAGCCGACTTCACCGTCATTCCCGACATCGTCACCGGCAATGGCAACAAAGGTGGCCTCAACGTCGGCGGCCTGATCGGCGGTATGCTCGGCGGGTCGGTCGGCGGGCTGATCGGCGGGATCAACGTCAAGAAGCGCTCGGCGAACGTCGTCCTCAACATCGTCAACAACAAGTCGTCGGAGGAATTCGTCGCCGAGGGCCAGTCGAAGAAGACCGATCTCGGCTGGGGCGGAGCGGGTGGCATCTTCGGCGGCGGCGGCCTCGCGGCGGGCGGTGCGTCGGGCTACGACAATACCGAGATCGGGCAGGTCATCGCGCTCGCCTATCTCGACGCCTACACCAAGATGATCGGCGAACTCGGCGGCCAGCTCGGGCAATTCGCGAGCCAGCAGCAGGCGGCGAAGGCCGTCTCGATGAAGCGCCCCGGCCGGATGTACGCGGCGGCATCGCTCAAGTCGAAGGTACTGAAGTCGCTCGATCCGGGCGCGCTGCTCTATCCGACCGGGACCAAGCAGGACGGCTTCTGGGAGGTCGAAGACGAACTCGGCACCAAGGGCTGGGTCGCCGAGGCTGCGATCGAGGTCGCGCGGTAAACCACCGGCTGACGCCCCTCTCCTAAAATGGGAGAGGGGTTCTACGCCTTGACCCGCTCGACGCTGACCACCGCCTGCGTCGCACGCAACGCTGCGATGATGTTGGTCAAATGCGCAAGGTCGTCGACCTCGATATCGACGACGAAGCCGTGAAACGCGCGGTCGCGCTCCTTCAACGTCAGGTTGACGATGTTCGCGCCGTGATGCGCGAGGATCGCGGTCAGTGCGGCGAGGCTGCCGGGCTGGTTGTGGACAACGGCGAACAGCCGGGCGACCGCGCTTTCGGTCTCTTCGCCCCAGTGGAGGTCGAGCCACTCGCCCTCGCCGGGATCGGCGAGGTTGGCGCAGTCGATGCCGTGGACTTCGATGCCCGTCCCCGGGCAAGCGACGCCGACGATGCGATCGCCGGGGATCGGGTGGCAGCAATCGGCGAGTTGGAACGCCACGCCGGGAGTCAGTCCGCGGATCGAGATCGGCGCGCGGGGCCCCGCCTTGCCGCGCTTCTTCGTCTTGAGATTGGCGGTCGACCCCGGCAGCACTGCCTCGAGCACCGCGGTGTCGCTGACCGTCGCCCGCGCCAGCGCGAGATACAGCGCATTGCGGTCGGCGAGCTTGAGCCGCGCGAGGCCGGCGGTAACGGCGTCGTCGGACAGCGGCAGCTTCAACCGCGCAACGACCTCGTCGTACAGCGTCCGCCCCATCTTGAGCTGCTGGCTGCGCTGCTGCTGGCGGACGAAGCGGCGGACCGCCGAGCGCGCCTTGACCGAGACGACGAACCCCTCCCACAGCGGGTCAGGATGCTGCGCCTTCGACCGCAAAATCTCGACCTGGTCGCCGTTCGCCAGCGGCGTCCGCAGCGGCACGACGCGGCCGTTGACCTTCGACCCGACGCAGGTGTCGCCGAGGTCGGTGTGGACGGCGTAGGCAAAGTCGACCGGGCACGCCCCCGCAGGCAGCTGGATCAGCTCGCCCTTCGGGGTGAAGGCGAAGACCTGGTCTTGGAACATCGCGAGGCGGGTGTGTTCGAGCAGCTCCTCGGGCGTCGCCGCCTGTTCGAGGATTTCGAGCAGGTCGCGCAGCCACGGATACGCGTGCCGCGCCGGGGCGCCGTCGTCGCCCTGCTTGTACGCCCAGTGCGCCGCCAGCCCGAATTCGGCCTCGCGGTCCATTTCGGCGGTGCGAATCTGAATCTCGATCCGCACCCGCTCGCTGTGCATCACCGTCGTATGGAGCGAGCGATAGCCGTTGCGCTTCGGGGTCGAGATGAAGTCCTTGAACCGCCCCGGCACCGCCGGCCAGCGCTGGTGGATGATGCCGAGCGCGCGATACGCCCCCGCAGTGTCGGGGACGACGACGCGAAATGCCATGACGTCGGGCAGGTTCTCAAACGCCATGCGGCGGTCCTGCATCTTCTTCCAGATCGAGAACGGGCGCTTCTCGCGGCCGCGGACGTCGGCCTCGATCCCGCTCTGGCCGAGCAGCAGTTTAATGCCGCTGGTGATCCGCGCGACCATGTCGCCGCCGCCGGCCCGTAACAGTTCGAGGCGCTTGACGATCGAATCGTAGCCCTCGGGCTCGAGATGCTTGAAGCTCAGCGCCTGGAGTTCGTCCATGAAGCCGTACAGGCCGATACGCTCGGCGAGCGGCGCGTAGATGTCCATCGTCTCGCGCGCGATCCGGCGGCGCTTCTCGTCGGACTTGATGAAATGGAGCGTCCGCATGTTGTGGAGCCGGTCGGCGAGCTTGACCAACAGGACGCGGATGTCGTCGGACATCGCCAGCAGGAACTTGCGCAGGTTCTCGGCAGCGCGCTCGTTTTCGGTCTGCGCCTCGATCTTCGACAGCTTGGTGACGCCATCGACCAGCCGCGCGACGTTCGCCCCGAACAGCCGCTCGATCTGCTCAGTGGTGGCGACGGTATCCTCGATCGTGTCGTGGAGGATGCCGGTGGCGATCGTCTCGGCATCGAGCTTCAACTCGGTCAGGATGCCTGCGACTTCGATCGGATGGCTGAAGTACGGGTCGCCGCTTGCGCGCAGTTGCGACCCGTGCGCCTGGATCGAGAAGACATAGGCCCGGTTGAGCAGATCCTCGTCGGCATCGGGATCGTACGCGAGGACGCGATCGACAAGTTCGTACTGGCGCAACATGAACTGATATTGGGGGGTGTGCGCCCTAAAGGGAAGAGGGCCGCGGCAAAGCCGCGCCGTCGGACGGGTTCGGGCGGTATAGCCACCCGACCCGCCGGCCGATCGTTAGCGCGAGTCCGCGAACTGCTGACGAACGCAAAGAAGCGTTCGCTTCGCTATGCGCCGGCCGCGCTCACTCGTAATCCGGACCCAAATTCTGGTTCCGCGGCGGCTGGGCAGCGGTCAGGCGCAGCGCCTCCGCCGATGCCGACAGCGAACCGACTGCGTCGGGGGCATCGTCTTCGCCCTGGATGACGCGCTGCATCGACGACACCAGCGCCTCCTGTAGCACAGCGGGAACGACCTTCTGCTCGGCGATCTCGCGCAGGGCGACGACGGGGTTCTTGTCGCGGTCGCGGTCGAGCAGGATTTCCGCCCCGCTCGAAATCTGGCGCGCACGGGTTCCCGCCATCAGCACGAGCTCGAAGCGGTTGGGGATCTTGTCGACGCAATCTTCGACTGTGACACGCGCCATCGGGCAAACTCTCAGGTTATGCGGTAAACGCGAGCGCTTAGCAGGGGAGGGGGCTCGAGGTCAAGGAAATGACGGTCCGTGACGGGCGCATCCAGCCCTTCGCGCTGGGTGGCCGATAGGCTATAGCGAGATATGGCCACCGCAATCGACACCCTCGCGACGTATGATGCCATCGCCGCGTCGGGCCTCGATGCGAAAGCTGCACGGGCAATCAGCAAGGCGATTGCCGACTCTGCTGCGGTTTATCGAGCCGATCTCGCGACGAAGGCTGACCTTACCGAGCTTGGGTCATCGACACGGACTGATCTTGCCAAGGTCGAAACGTCGCTTCGGACTGATCTCGCCAAGGTCGAAACGTCTCTGGCCAAGCTCGAAGCAAAGCTTGAGGCTAAAATCGATTCCGGGAATGCAGTCCTCCGCGAACTTATCGCCACGACCCAGAACAAAACGCTGATTTGGATGTTCGGGATGCTCGTGACCTTCTCCGGCATCATCATCGGCTTCATTAAGCTGATTTGACCGCTCGGCCGGCCTAGCCCCGACCTTGACCCCGGCCCACGTTTCCCCTAACGGACCCGCTTCGCAATTGGCCCCGCACGCCCGGTGAAGCGGTGGCCGCGTCCAGCAGACTTGGCTGGGTGGTGCGAATCCGGGTCGCCTCTGAAAACAGCGGTGCCAACAGCAAATTGAACGGGATACTATGTCGAAGCGCGCTAACGCGAAATACAAGCTCGATCGCCGGATGGGCGAGAATATCTGGGGCCGCCCGAAGTCGCCGGTCAACAAGCGCGAATACGGTCCCGGCCAGCACGGCCAGCGCCGCAAGGGCAAGGTTTCGGACTTCGGCATCCAGCTTCGCGCCAAGCAGAAGCTCAAGGGCTATTACGGCGACGTCACCGAGCGCCAGTTCCGCGCGACCTACGCCGAGGCCGTCCGCATGAAGGGCGACACCTCGCAGAACCTGATCGGCCTGCTCGAGCAGCGTCTCGACATGGTCATCTTCCGCGCCAAGTTCGCCCCGACGATCTTCGCCGCGCGCCAGATCGTCAACCACGGCCACATCCTCGTCAACGGCCGCCGCTGCAACATCGCCTCGGCGAAGGTCAAGCCGGGCGACGTGATCGAACTCGGCACCAAGGCCAAGGAAATGGCGCTGGTCCTCGAAGCGATGGGCCTCGCCGAGCGCGAGACTCCCGAGTACGTCCAGGTCGACGGCGCCAAGGCGACCTACGTCCGCGTTCCGACGCTCGACGAAGTGCCGTACGCGGTGCGGATGGAGCCCAACTTGGTCGTGGAATTCTATTCGCGTTAATTCCTATCGCCGCCGCTATCCCGCATTGGGATGGCGGCGGCTTTAGTCGCGGGTAAGCCCCGCATAAATCGCTCCCGGAATTACCGCCCCGACCCCCCATGCGAGCAGGTCGAACAGCGCAATCAGCCACAGTCCGGGGCTCAAGACCGTCATCGCCGCATCGACCGCCGCGACGTGCTGCGCACTCGCTCCCGTCCCATAGACGGTCGCCGCCAAGACCAGCCGAGCCGGCACCACAGTCAAAGCAAACCCCGCGAGCACCACAGCGACCCGTCCGCGATTTCCACGCGTCAGCGCCGTCGCCCGGCCCAGCGCGCCGAAGGGAGCACGCCGCTCGACCAGCGCCACCGGCACAGCCGCGACCAGCAGCACCGCCCCCGCAAACCCCGCCGCGACGATCGCGGCGCGGATCGCCAGTGCCGACGGCCCCGCCAGCCCGGCGAGCAGCAGGCCGACCATCGCCAATACCGTCATGACGCCGATCAGCAGAGCGACATTCAATGCCCGCGGCGATGCGGCGATCCCGGCGCGCACGAACGCGCGCGGACCCTGCGGACGACCGTCGAGCCGCGCCAGCACGCCGTGGGTGACGATGACGACATAGAGTACGCGAAGCATGCCGCCGAAGGTCGCGACGATCGTCGACCCGGCATGTGTCCCCGCCAGCGCGAGGACGACCCCCGGCAGCGTGACCATGACGAAGCCAAGGACGATGATTGCGGCGAAGTCATGCCAGAACACCGTGCCGATCCGCTGGAACGCGAGGGCGACGTCGAGGCGCGTAGCCTCGGCGGGGAGCATCATGCAGCCTTGGCCGCTCGCGCCGCCGCGATCGCCTCGGCGAGCTTGGCATAACCGACCGCGCCACTGAGGATGCGGTCGCCGACGATATAAGTGGGGGTGCCGGTCAGCCCGAGCGCGCGGCCGAGGTCGAGGTTCTTGGCGATCTCCGCCTTGAGCGCCGGGCTGGTCAGGTCCTTCGCGGTCCGCACCTCGTTGAGCCCGGCCGAGCGGACGACCGCGATCGTCCGCTCGCGGTCGACCTTGCCCGGGGTCTCGAACATGCGGTCGTGGAAGGCGAGATACTTGCCTTGGCTGGCCGCCGACAACGCCGCCATCGCCGCCTCGCCCGAGGCTTCGGACAGGACCGGGAAGTCGCGGTAGACGACGCGGAGCTTGGGGTCGTCGGCGATCAGCTTGCGGACGTCGGCGTGGCCCGCGCGGCAATACGGGCAGGCATAGTCGAAGAACTCGACGAGGGTGACGTCGCCCTTGGGGTTGCCCGCGACCGCGCCGGGAAAGGCGGTCTCGATCTCGCTGCGGTTGCTGCTAAGCAGCTTCGACACATCACGGGCCTGCATCCCGTTGATCGCCTCAGGGATGATCTCGGGATGCTTGAGGATGTAGTCGCGGACGATCGCCTCGATTGCGGCGCGGTCCTTGGTGTCAATCCGCTCGGCCGGGTCGCCCGCGCCGCAACTCGCGACGAGCACCAAAGCGAGCGCCGTCGAAATCCGTAAGCCGTTGATCATCTGTGCTTCTTCTTGACTAAATCGTTCTGCGCGACTTGCGCGATATCGTCGGCGCGAAGCCAGTCGGTCGTGCCGGGCGATAGGCCCCTGAGCGCGATCTTGGCGTTCGCCGCCGCCTGCCTGGGTTCGCCCTGAAGGTCGAACCGCTCGGCAGTAGCGAGCGCAGCGCGCGCGGTATCGCCCTCGCGGTCGTAGATCACGCCGAGCTGGTACCACGCATCGGGGTTCTCGCGGTCGCGAACGACGGCCTTGCGTAGCAGCGGCTTGGCCTCGGCGAAGTCGGCGGCGTTCTCGGTGCTGACGAGTGCATGGCCGAGCAGCGTCGCGATCAGCGGCTCAGTCGGGGCGGCGGCGACGGCAGCGCGAAGGATCGGCAGCGACTCCGCGATCTTGCCTGATTCGAGCAGGATTTGCCCCTTGAGCTCGAGGTAATATGGATCGGCCGGGTGCAACGCGAGCAGTGCATCGACCTCGGCAACGGCGGCGTCGGGATATGCCGACTTGTGATAGGCATACGCGTGGGCGTAGCGCGCGGGCTCGGTCTTGAGCCCCTCGGGGTACATCTGGAAGGTGCGCTGCGGCTCCTCGATGAAGCCGGCGAGTTTCGCCTTGACCCGCTGGAACCGCGCATCGAGCTTGGGGTCGGGCGGTGTATTCCAGGCCGGGGACGCTTTGTAGACCGCTTCGAGGTACGCGATCCGCTGACCGTCGAGCGGGTGAGTACGGTTATACGCATTGTCCTGCTTGAGCCCGAGCCGATACTCCTGCCCGAGCAGCTTGTTGAAGAATTCGAGGCTGCCGCGCCCCGACTCCCCCGCCTTGCCAAGGAAGACCGCGCCGGCCTGGTCGGCGCGGCTCTCCTGGTCGCGGCTGAACGCGAGATACTGGCTCTGCGCAGTTGCGGTGCCGAGCCCGAGCGCGGCGATCCCGGCATCGCCCGCGCCGACTGCGACCAGCGCGACCGCGGCGACGAGCGACAGGATCGAGATGTGCGTCGCCGGGCCGATGCCCTCGTTCGAGCGGACATTATGCCCCCCGGCGATGTGGCCGAGTTCGTGCGCGAGGACGCCCTGGAGCTGGTTAACGTTGTCGGCGTTCTCGATCAGTCCCGAGAAGACGAAGATGTTCTGCCCGCCCGAGACGAAGGCGTTGATCTCGGGATCGCCGACAAGGACGATCTGGACCGACGCCGGGGTGAGGCCCGCGGCGATGATCAGCGGGCGCGCGACGTCACGGAATAACGACTCGGTCTCGGCATCGCGGAGGACCGACTGCGCGGCGGCGGGGGCGCTGGTGCCGAGCAGCATCGCCACCGCGCCGAGAGTCAGCGCGGCACGGGCGATCAGGCGGGCGGGCATGCCGGGCATTTTGCGGGGATACGCTGAACCCGGGGTTAAGGCGAGGGGGGCGCGTGATCCTCCGCGCCGGAGGCCTATAACAACTGTCATTGTCATCCCGGCGAAGGCCGGGATTCATGATCACTGCCGGTCTTGACCATGGGTCCCGGCCTTCGCCGGGATGACAATGTTACGTTAGGGTACGCTCGAAGCTGAGCGCGTCATCCGTGCGAGATCCCGGGGCGACAGGCATCGCCGCCGCCCCGGGGTCGGGCAGGTTAGTTGCCGAAGGTCCGCTGCCACCAGCCGCCCTTGCGCGGGGCGGCGGGTTCGTCGCCTGCGGGTGACGCCTCGGGGGCAGCGTCGTTCGCTTGGGGCGTAACCGGCTCGGGCTCGACAATCTTCGCACTGTCGACAAACGCGTCGGGCTCGGCAACGACAGCGGGCTCGGGCGCGGCTTCCGCAGCTTCGGGAGCCGCGGCGACCGCCTTGCGCCGCGAACGGCGCGGCTTGGGGGCGGCGGCGACAGCTTCGGCAGCGGGTTCGAGAGCCAGTTCGGCAGCGGGCTCGGCGACCGGCTCGGGAGCCGGCGCCTCCTCGACCGCAGCTTCGGCGGCCTCGACCGGCTTCTTGGCGCGCGACCGGCGCGGCTTCTTCGCCGGGACGGCTTCGACCGGAGCGTCGACCGGGTCGATCGCTTCGGCGGTCGCCGCAGCGACCTCGACCTGCGCTTCGACCGCGGCCTTGATCGGCCCGCCGGAGAGTCCGGTATCGTCGAGGCTCTCGGCGCTCTCGGTCACGGTGTCGTTGTCGACGCCGACCTCGCTCGCAGCCGGGCCGCCCTCGCGGCGGCGACCGCCACGACGCCCGCGACGGCGGCGACGGGCTTCGCCTTCGCCCGCGCTTTCGGCGGTAACGAGCGGCGCGACGCCGTCGCCTGCCACGACCTCTGCGGCATCCTCGCCGGTGACCGAGACGTCGGCGTTCGACGCGATATCGGCGACCGGCTCGACGCCCTCGGCGGCATCGCCCTCGGGCTTGCGGTCGCGGCCGCCACCACGGCGGCGGCGACGGCGGCCACGACCACCGCGTTCGCTGTCGCGGCCACCATCGGCGGCACCCTCGGCGCGGGCGGGGCGCTCAGCCCCCTCCTCGCCATCGTCGCCCTCGGCGTCGCTCGCGGTTTCGGCGGTGTCGCCTTCACCGGCGTCATCGGCGGGAGCCGAGCGTCCGCGTCCGCGGCCACGGCCTTCGCGGCGCGCGGGACGCTCGGCTTCCTCGTCTTCCTCGTCGTCGAAGCCATGCTCCTCCGCCGTGTCGGGAATCTCGTCGTCGTCGTCGATCTTCACCGGCGGCGGCAGCAGCGACATGACAACCGGGTGGAGCGGCGCGGGTCCGCCCGCGTCGAGGACGAAGTTCGGGCCCATCAACGTCTCGTCGGGGATGGTCTCGACGGCGATGCCGTAGCGCTCCTCGAGCTCGACGACATCGGCGCGCTTGCGGTTGAGGATGTACATCGCGACTTCGAGGCCCGCGCGGAGCGAGAACTCGGTCGCCCGGCCCTTGATCGCTTCGGCCTCGAGCGCGCGGAGTGCAGCAAGCGCAGCCGACGCGACCGAGCGGACATAACCCGACCCGTCGCACATCGGGCAGACGTGGGTCGATGCTTCGAGGACGCCGGTGCGAAGGCGCTGGCGGCTCATTTCCATCAGCCCGAACGAGCTGATCCGGCCGATCTGGATGCGGGCGCGATCGTTCTTCATCGCCTCCTTCATCGCGCGCTCGACGCGGCGATTATTGCCGCCGACCTCCATGTCGATGAAGTCGATGACGACGAGCCCGGCCATGTCGCGCAGGCGAAGCTGGCGGCCGATCTCGTCGGCGGCTTCGAGGTTGGTCTTGTACGCGGTCTCCTCGATGCCGTGCTCACGCGTCGAGCGGCCCGAGTTGACGTCGATCGAGACGAGCGCCTCGGTCGGGTTGATGACGATATAGCCGCCCGATTTCAACTGAACGACCGGCTGGTACATGCCGGCAAGGCTCGCCTCGACCCCGAAGCGCTGGAACAGCGGCACCGGGTCGGCATATTCGACGACCTTGGCGACGTGGTTCGGCATCAACAGCTGCATGAAAGTCGATGCGGCGGCGTAGCCATCGGGCCCGTCGACGAGAACCTGCTCGATCTCGCGGCTGTAGATGTCGCGGATCGCGCGCTTGATCAGGTCACTGTCCTGATGGACGAGGCACGGCGCGACGCTGCTCAGCGTCGTCTCGCGGATTTCGTCCCACAGCCGCGTCAGGTAATCGAAGTCGCGCTTGATCTCGACCTTGGTCCGCTTGAGCCCGGCGGTACGGACGATCGCGCCCATTCCGGCGGGAAGCTGGAGGTCGGCCATGATCGACTTCAGCCGCTTGCGGTCGCCGAGGTTCGAAATCTTGCGGCTGATCCCGCCGCCGTGCGCGGTGTTGGGCATCAGGACGCAGAAGCGCCCGGCGAGCGACAGGTACGTCGTCATCGCCGCGCCCTTGTTGCCGCGCTCCTCCTTGACGACCTGGACGAGCAGGACCTGGCGGCGGCGGATGACCTCCTGGATCTTGTAGCGGCGGCGCAGCGCCTGGCGCTGGCGGCGCAGCACGTCGGAACCCGCATCGTCGGCCCCGCCGGTAACAGCGACTTCCTCGCCGTCCTCGCCCTCATGGGGTTCGTCGTGATGCTCGTCGAGCGTTAGCTCGGCTTCCTCGCGGAGAAGCGCGTCGCGGTCCTCCTTGGGAATCTGGTAATAGTCGGGATGAATTTCGCTGAAGGCGAGGAAACCGTGGCGGTTGCCGCCGTAATCGATGAACGCCGCCTGGAGCGACGGTTCGACCCGGGTGACCTTGGCGAGATAGATGTTGCCCTTGAGCTGCTTGCGCTCGGCGGCCTCGAAATCAAATTCCTCGATGCGATTCCCGTTGACGACGGCGACCCGGGTCTCCTCCGGGTGGCGGGCGTCGATCAGCATGCGCTGGGACATTCAGATGCTCCTGCGCGCGCGGGCGACCTTCGGCAGATGATGCGGACAGGCCGGCGGCACGCGAAAAAAGGGCGGTCGCGCGACGCAGCGGCGACCGGCCCGGGATGGGATGGATAGTAATTGGGGGCGTCGGGCGCAGCACCGGGCCGACCCAAAGGGCGGCTCCGGCTATACGCTGCTGCTTCGACGTCATGCGACCCTAACTTTGACCGGCATACGCGCCCGGAACGTCGCCCGGGCATCGATGCGGCATATTCGTGGCGGCGCGAACCGGGACAAACCCCTGCCTCGCAAACCGTCTGGGTAGGAGTAGCACCGGAACGGCGGCGCTACAACTGCGGGCTTTACTGCCGCTGGCTTCCCCGCCTCGCCGCTCGAACCCGGCTTCGCCAGTTGGCGGGTGAGTAAGGTTAAGGAAAATGCGAGCGATTGCCGGGGCGACGGGGCGCCGGTATCCCTGCGGCCGATGCGAGCACTCGTCCCTGTCCTGTCGATTGCCTTGCTGGCGGCTCCAGCCTTCGCCGCGCGCGTCACCGGGCTGAGCGTGACGGGCGATCCGGCGACGGTGACGGTCGAGATCGACGGGCCGGTCGAAACGGTCAAGCTGTTCGCGCTCGACACGCCGCCGCGGCTCGTCGTCGATATCGGCGGGGCCGACGCCGCGCGGCGGATCGCGACGTCGGGGGTTCCGGGGTCGACGACATCGACGCGGGCGCGGATCGGGCCATTCGATGCCGACACCGCGCGGTTGGTGATCGACCTGCCGCGACCGATGGGGCTCGGCGCGGCGGCGATCGACGGGCATGCGCTCGTCCTCCGCCTGTCGCCGGTCGACGCCGCCGGGTTCGCCCGGGAGGTTGCGCGCGGCAGGCATCCGGTCTCGACGACGATGCTCGCGGTCGATTTCAACCTCGGCGACGACGTCATGGGGGGCGATGCCGCCGCGCCGCCGCCGCCGCCGAAACGCCCCGGCAAGCGCGCGCTCGTCGTCATCGATCCGGGCCATGGGGGCAAGGATTCGGGGACGATTAGCAGTCTCGGCGGGTACGAAAAGAACGTCGTCCTCGCCATCGCGCTCGCCGCTGCCGACGTACTGCGACGCGACGGACAGGTCCGGGTGAAGATGACCCGTGACGACGACACGTTCATTCCCTTGGGCGAGCGCGTCGCCATCGCCCGGCGCGAGAAGGCCGACCTGTTCGTCTCGGTCCATGCCGACAGCGCGCCCAACCCTGAGGCGCACGGCGCGAGCGTCTACACGTTGTCAGAAACCGCGTCCGACGTCGTCGCGGCGCGGCTGGCGGCGCGCGAGAACCAGGCCGACGTCATCGCCGGGGTCGACCTCCGCGCCGACGCCCCCGAGGTCGGCGACATCATGATCGACCTCGTCCAGCGGTCGACGATGAACGTCTCGGTCGGGTTCGCCGAGACCTTAGGAACGAGCCTCGGCGACCGCATCGGCTTTCGCGGCGAGTTCCACCACTTCGCCGGGTTTCGCGTGCTCAAGGCCGCCGACGTGCCATCGGTGCTCCTCGAGACCGGCTATCTATCGAACGATGGCGACGCGCGGCTGCTTGAATCGGTCGCGGGACAGAAGCGGATCGGCGAAGGCATCGCCCGCGCGATCGAGGCGCATTTCGCAAAGTCGCGCTAGTTGCACCGTCACGTTTCATGCCCACATTCGCGGGGTAGATCGAGGAGACGATGATGACCGAAGTTGCGACGATCGCCGGGGGCTGTTTCTGGTGCACCGAGGCGGTATTCGACTCGCTGACCGGCGTCCAGGCGGTGGAGTCGGGGTATATCGGCGGCCACGTCACCGACCCGTCGTATGCGGCGGTCTGCACCGGCCGGACCGGGCACGCCGAGGCGGTGCGGATCACCTTCGACGAGGCGCAGATCAGCTATGCCGACCTGCTTGACATCTTCTTCCACACCCACGACCCGACGACGCTCAACCGTCAGGGTGCCGACGCCGGGACGCAGTATCGCTCGGCGATCTTCCCGCATTCGCCCGAGCAGCGGGCCGAGGCCGAGGAGGCGATCGAGCGGAACCAGGCCGACTGGGACCAGCCGATCGTCACCACGATCGAGCCGCTCGCGCCGTGGTACAAGGCCGAGCAATACCATCAGCAATATTACGCGAACAATCCGAATGCAGGCTACTGCGCCGCGGTCGTCGGGCCGAAGATGGCGAAGTTCCGCAAGGGCTATGCGGCGCGGCTGAAGGCGGCGTAGGCTCGCTCCTAATTATGTCATCCCCGCGAAAGCGGGGAGCCAAGGTCGCTGAGGGTGGTGACCTTGGCTCCCCGCTTTCGCGGGGATGACAGGGAGAGATTGGGGGGACGCGCCATGACGATGTTCGACGACTGGCGGGCGCGTTCGCCGTTCTACGACGAGACGCACACCGCCGTCGCCGACTCGGTCCGCCGCTTCGTCGCCGCCGAGGTCGCGCCGAACATCGACGCGTGGGAGGATGCGCGGTCGCTGCCGCGCGACCTCCACCGCAAGGCCGCTGCGGCGGGCATTCTCGGGCTCGGCTATCCCGAGGAGTTCGGCGGGCACAGCGACGGCTTCGATATCTTCCATTCGCTGACGCAGTCGGAGGAACTCGCGAGCGTCGGCGCGGGCGGGCTGACCGCGTCGCTGATGACGCATGGCATCGGCCTCCCGCCGATCCTCGCGCTCGGGTCGGACGAGATGAAGCGGCGCATCGCCCCGGCGGTGCTCAGCGGCGACAAGATCATCGCGCTCGGCATCACCGAGGCGGGCGGCGGGTCCGACGTCGCCGCGCTGATGACACGCGCGGAGAAAGTCGGCAACAAATACGTCGTCAACGGCGGCAAGATGTTCATCACGAGCGGAATGCGCGCCGACTATGTCACCGTCGCGGTCCGCACCGGCGGTCCCGGGATGGGCGGCATCTCGCTGATGCTGATCGAAGCCGGCATGCCGGGTTTTACCCGCACCCCGCTCGAGAAAATGGGTTGGCACTGCTCTGACACCGCCGCGCTGTATTTCGACAATGTCGAGGTGCCACCCGAAAACATGATCGGGCCCGAAAACGCCGGTTTCGCCGGGATCATGCGTAACTTCAACGGCGAGCGGCTCGGCATGGCGCATTCGTGCTGCGCCTTCGCCCGGGTGTGTCTCAAGGAAGCGGTCGAGTGGGCGACGACGCGCGAGACCTTCGGCAAGCGCCTCGCGCAGCACCAGTCAATCAGGATCAAGCTCGCCGACATGGCGCGGCAGATCAATGCGACGCAGGCGTGGGTCGACCTCTGCGCGTGGCAGGTCAAGACCGGCAAGGGCCTCCCCGCCGACTTCGCAATGCTCAAGGTCCAGGCGACGCGGATGCTCGAAAGCGTCGCGCGCGAGGCGGCGCAGGTCTTGGGCGGCGCGAGCTACCTCAAGGGCAGCAAGGTCGAGCGCATCTACCGCGAGGTCCGCGTCAACGCGATCGGCGGCGGCAGCGAGGAGATCATGCTCGACCTCGCTGGACGCCAGCTCGGCTACAACTGAGCGGTGAAGGCGAGCGACTGCGCCAGCGGCAGCAGGCAGGCGGCGCACGGATTACCGGTCAGGTCGATCAGCGCCTGACCGGCTGCACCCTCGGGGGTCGCCGGGCGCAGGACGAACAGCAGCACGCCCTCGTCGGCGAGCAGCATCGCGCAATTCGGATCGCCGATGACGAGGCGGCGGCGCGCGTGGTTCGACAGCCCGAGCAGCCAGCAGCGCAGCAGATGCTCGATCGCCAGCCCCTCGTCGCCGTAGCGGACGTGGAGCGCGACTTGGACGGTATGGCAGCGCGGCCATGCGACGACCATCCGCCGCAGCGACCACAGGATCAGCCCCTCGTCACCGGGAAGATCGGTCCATACGCTCGGCTCGCGGCGAAAGGCATCGTGGTCGATCAGCATGTGCGGCGCTCCATCACTCGAGCGCATCTGACCGCTATTGAGAATGAATTGCAAGAACGATTTTGAAGTCAGCCGCGCGGGGCTGCTGCTCGCCGGAGCCGGTCGTTGATCGCGGCACCGACGCCGGTGTCGGGGATCGGAGCAACGGCGATCCGCGCCGCGCCGCTGGCTTGTGCAGTGTGGAGCCCCGCGAACAGCGCCGCCGCAGCTTCCTCGATATTGCCAGTCGCCGACAGAGTGATGTCGCCCGCGACGGCTCCGAAGCCTATCAGGAACTCGCCCGCTTCGGCGCTGGTGGCGTCGAGGCGAAGCGGCTGGGTCGGCGCATAGTGGCTCGCGAGTTGGCCCGGCGCGACGATGTCCAATCCGGCCGCGGCGGTGATGCCGAGCAGCGCGGCGTCGATTCCGCCCGGGCGGAGGAGCGAGACGCGGCCGCCGTCGACCCGGACGATCGCGCTTTCGAGGCCCCCCGGGGTCGCCCCGCCGTCGACGATCAGCGGGATGCGCCCGCCAAGGCTCGCGGCGACGTGCGCGGCGGTGGTCGGGCTGATCGTCCCGCTCGCGTTCGCCGACGGAGCTGCGAGCGGGCGGCCGAACGCGGTCAGGACCGCACGCATCACCGGGTGCGCCGGAACACGGACCGCGAGCGTCGCCAGCCCTGCCGTGACGTCGGGCGCGATGCCGTTGCCGGGCCGCGCCGGGAGGACAAGCGTCAGCGGCCCCGGCCAAAAGCGGTCTGCTAGCGCCCGTGCGATATCATCAACCTCGACCACGCGCTCGACGGCGGCGAGGTCGGCGACATGGACGATCAGCGGGTTGAACCCCGGGCGGCCCTTCGCGGTGTAGATCGCCGCGACGGCGGCAGAGTTGGTCGCATCCCCCGCTAGGCCGTAGACCGTCTCGGTCGGCAGCGCGACGACATGTCCTAGAGCGAGAAGGGCGACTGCGCGCGCGATCCCGGCGGTGTCGGCGGCGACGGTTTCGGTGTTCATGCGGGCGCGCGCAACGCCGTCATTCCCGCGAAGGCGGGAACCCATCACCACGAACGGTTGGGGTGATGGGTTCCCGCCTTCGCGGGAATGACGACTTAGATGGTCCGCCGATCAGCCACAGCTCTGGTCGCGCACCGCTCAAACGCAGCTCGTGGTGTCCGCCGCCCAAGCTCAGCGCTTCCGGCGGCTGTCCAACCAGCCGAGGACCACGACCGCGAGCAGGCCGACGCCGAGCCCGATGACGATGCCGAGCGATCCCTCGCCGAGCTTGACCCCGACGCCTGCTCCGACGAGCAGGGAGATCGCAAGGATGATGCCGCCGCCTTTTTGCATGGTGGTCTCATCGCGGGGATCGCGCGCCAGCGCAAGCCATGCGGCCATTCGTGCCGTCAGGGCGGCCACCCGCGCCACCGCTGCTTTGCGCTCCCCGGCGCGGCGGGTTAGACCTTGCGGCATGATCGTTTGTTCCGCCGGCGTCCGCGCTGCGCTTGCAGTGGGAGGGTGCTGGGCGGGACTGGGCTGGGCGAGCGTCGTCGTCGCGCAGGGGGCCGTCGCGCAGGGCACGGTAACGCAGGGGACCGCGGCCCAGATCGGCCCACCCGACATGCTCGCGCCACGCCCGGGGATCACCGTGCCGTGGCCCGACGCCGCCGCCGCACCCGGAGCCGCCGCCCCCGAGGCCGTGACCAGCGGCGATGTCCGCTACACCGTCGCGCTGACCGGGCTCGACGATCGCCTCGCACCGCGCTTCCGGACCGAGTCGGCGCTGTTCAAGGGGCGCGGCGCGGTGGCCAACCTCGCTCAGATCAACCGCCGCGCTGCCGACGACCGCGACCTGATCGACCTGCTCCTCCGTAGTCTCGGCTATTATGGCGGGCGGACGGTGACGACGATCGTGCAGGGGAATGCGCCGGGAACGCCGGTTGCGGTGACGCTCACGGTCGATCCCGGCCCGCTCTATCATGTCGCCGAGATCAGGCTGACGTTGCCGCCGAATACCCCAGCCGGGTTGGTCGAGGGCGGGATCGGGGTCAAGGCGGGCGATCCGCTCGGCGCGGCGGCGATCGCGGCGGGGCAGGACGGGCTCAAGGCGTATCTCAGCGTCCGCGGCCACCCGTTCGCGACGATCGATCCGCCCGAGATCGAGGTCGACCACGCCACCCGCACCGCGACGCTGACGCAGCACGTCGATCCCGGTGCCGCGGGGCGCTTCGGGCGGATCCGCGTCGACGGTAAGTCGGTCGTCGGCCAAGCCGGCATCGAGCGTCTCGCGCGCTGGCACCCCGGCGACCCGTACACCGCCACCGATCTCGACGATCTCCGCCGCGCCTTGATCGCGACCGGCCTTGTCGGCGGAGTGACGCTCGCGCCCATAGCCGCGGGGCCGGCGCCCGGCGGCGGCGAGACGATCGACGTCGTCGTCCATACCGACACCGCGCCGCTCCGCACCGTCGCCGCGACGGGGGGCTATTCGACCTCGCAGGGAGCACGGCTCGAAGCGAGCTGGGAGCATCGCAACCTGCTGCCGCCGAACGGCGCGGTGACCTTCCGCGCGATCGCCGCCGAACACGAGCAGCTGCTCGGAGCCGAGCTGCGCCGCCAGAACTGGCGGTCGCGCGACACGACATTGGTCTTCGACATCTTCGGCGATTCGGCGACGCAGGACGCGTTCAATGCGCGGACGATCCAGGTCGGCGCGACGATCGAGCGCGAGACCAACCTGATCTGGCAGAAGCAGTGGTATTATTCGCTCGGCACGCAGGCACTGATCTCGATCGAGCGCGACAAGAGCGCGCCCGGCAACCCGCTCAAGACCTATTATATCGCCGCGACCCCGGCGAGCCTGACTTACGACGGGTCGAACAACCTGCTCGATCCGACGCGCGGCTTCCGCCTGACCGGGCGCGCGTCGCCCGAACTGTCGTTCGCCAGCAGCACGTTCCCCTACGTCAAGCTCCAGGTCGAGGCGACCAAGTACGTTCCGCTCACCGACCGCATCACCTTCGCCGCGCGCGGTCATTTCGGGACGATCGCCGGGGCGTCGAAAGGTGACATCGCGCCGTCGCGGCGCTTCTACGCCGGCGGCGGCGGGTCGGTCCGTGGCTACGGCTATCAGGCGGTCGGGCCGAAGGACGCCGACGGGAGCCCACGTGGCGGTGACTCGATCGCCGAGGCGAGCGTCGAGGCGCGCTTCCGCCTCGGCGACTTCGGCATCGTGCCGTTCTTCGACGCGGGCGAGATCGACACCGCGACGATCCCGCGCTTCCGCGACGTCCGCTACGGCGCGGGTATCGGCGCACGATATTATACGAGCTTCGGCCCGGTCCGGATCGACGTCGCGACGCCGATCAACCCGCAGAAGGGCGACGCCCGCGTCCAGTTCTACGTCTCGATCGGGCAGGCGTTCTGATGGCGCGCAAGCCGACCGGCTGGGTCAAGCGCCACGTCCGCCTCGTCACCTGGATCATGGTCGTCGCGCTCGCGCTGGCGGGGCTGGTCTGGGGCGGGCGGCTGTATCTTGCGAGCGAGTCGGGGCGCGGCGCCGTGGGGCGGATGCTCGGGCTGTACGCGCCCAAGTCGGGCTTGCGCGTCGGCGTCGGGCGGATCGAGGGCGATATCTTCGGCCATGCGCGGCTCCACGACCTGACGCTGGCCGACCCGGACGGCGTGTTCGCGCAAGTTCCGCTGCTCGACCTCGACTGGCGGCCGCTCGCGCTGATCGACAACCGGCTCAGCGTGCGGTCGGCGGTGGCGGGCGAGGCGATCGTCCTGCGCCGGCCAAGGCTTCGCCCCAGCGCCGACAAGCGCGTGCTGCCCGGGATCGATATCGTCGTCGACCGGCTGCGGATCGACCGGCTGGTCCTCGCCACGCCGGTTACCGGCATCGCCGAGACGATCGCGCTCGGCGGCTCGGCCGACATTCGCAAGGGGCGCGCGCAGGTCGACGCCGCCGCGACCAGCGCAACTGGCGGCGATACCGTCCGCGTCCATCTCGATGCCGTCCCCGACCGCGATGCGCTCGACCTCGCCGCGACGATCGCCGCCCCGGCGCACGGTACGATCGCGCGGCTGGCGGGGTTCGCTGCGCCGTTTGAGTTGACGGTCGGCGGGAAGGGGACGTGGCAAGACTGGCACGGCAGTGCGACCGCGCGGCTCGGTCGGGTGCGCCTCGCCGACCTCGTGCTGTCAGCGAACGCGGGACGTTTCGTCGTGACGGGGACGACGGCGCCGTCGTCGATGTTCGGCGGTGGGTTAGCCCGTGTAACGTCACCGATCGTGCGTGTGCGGGCCGATGTGCGCCTGTCCGAGCGCGTGCTTAGCGGCACCCTCGCCGCCGCCTCGCCGGTCATCACGGCGACCGCGAGCGGCAGCGCCGACTTCGGCAACGAGACCTTCGACCGGCTCCGGGTCGAGGCGCGCCTGCTCAAGCCGGCCGCGTTCCTGCCGCGCCTCAGCGGGCGCGATATTGCCTTGAACGCGACCGTCGGCGGGACTTTCGCGAGCCCGGCGATCGCCTATGTGCTGACCAGTCCGGCGTTCGCGTGGGGGCCGACCGGCTTCGTCGGTTTCCGCGCGACCGGGCGTACAACCGGGCACAGTATCCCGATCGTCGCGACCGCCGCGCGGGTCGAGAACGTGGGGCCGGACGTTGCACCGCTGCTGGCTAACCTACGGATAACAGGGGCCTTGGTGGTCGAGAACGGGCAGGTCACGTCGCCCGCACTTGCGGTGCAGAGCGCGCGGATCGCGGGGACGATGACGCTGCGGCTCGGCCTCGCCGACGGTGACTATGCGGTCGGCTTCGACGGGCGGCTGCCGCGATTCCGGATCGGCGAGATCGGCGTCGCCGACATCGCCGCGCAGGTCCGCGCCGCCCCCGATGCGACCGGCGGGACACGCATCGCCGGGACCGTCCGCGCCGCCGCGACCCAGATCGACGGCGGCTTCTTCCGCAGCATCTTCGCCGGGCTGCCGGTGGTGACGACCGCCATCGACGTCGCCCCCGACCTGTCGATGCGCTTCACCGGCCTGCATCTCGTGGCGCCCGGGTTCGAGCAGACGGGCAGCGGCACGCGCGCCACCGACGGCAGCGTCCATCTCGTCACCCGCGGCGTATCTCGGACCTATGGCGCGACGACGATCGACCTCGCGGGGCAACTCGACTCGCCGGTGGTCGACGTCGCCCTCGCCGCGCCGGGCTTCGGCCTCACCGCTGTTACCGCGCACGCGGTCGAAGCCCCCGACGGCTGGCGGATCGCGACGCGCGGCGGCTCGGCGATCGGTCCGGCGACGGCGAACGCATTGATCCGGACCAGCGGAGCCGCGATCGACGTCGATGCCGCCGCTGCCGGTGTGACCCTGCGCGGAACGCTGGTGCCCGATGCCGATGCGCTCGTCGCCGGGCGGCTCGCGGTCGGCGGCGCGGGGTTGAACGGGAGCGTCGTCCTCGCGCCCGCCGGATCGGCGCAGCGCGGCGACGTCGTCCTCGCCGCCGCCAATGCTCGGCTCGGCAGCGTCGCGATCGGGCGTGGCAACCTCACCGCGCGGATCATCGCCGGTGCGGGCGACCCGTCGATCGACGCCAAGTTCACGCTCGGCGATGTCCGCACATCGGGCACGACGCTGGCGACGCTGTCCGGGACGATCGCCGACGCCACCGGGCGCGGCACTGCGACGCTCGCGCTCGCCGGGGTCGCCGGGGTCCCGTTCAACGCCACCATCGACGCACGAGGATCGGCCGACCACCTCGATATCGGCGCGGCGGCGACGGTCGACGGGCGCAAGCTGACGCTCGACCACCGCGCGCAGGTCGACCGCGCCGGAGCGGCGTGGCGGCTCGCTCCGGTCGTCGTCCAGACTCCCGATGGCCGCGTCGAACTCGCCGGGAGTTACGGCGGCGGGGTCAGCGGGTCGGTTCGCCTCGACAACCTTGGCCTATCGCTGCTGACATTGTTCGACCCCGGCTACAACTTCGCCGGGCACGCTTCGGGGACGATCGCCTTCGCCGCGCCCGCCACCGCTGCACCGACGGGGTCGCTCGCGCTCCGCATCGCCGGGTTAAGCCGCGCCGGACTGGCATCCTCATCGCAACCGGTCGATCTCGCGGTCAACGCCGCGCTGTCGGCAACGTCGGCTAGCGCGCGCGCGGTCGTCGTCCGCAGCGGCGCGACGCTCGGCCGCGCGCAGGCCGAACTGACCCTCGGCAATGAGCCAAACCTGCGCGACCGCCTCTTCGCCGCACCGCTGTTCGCGCAGGCGCGCTTCGCGGGTCCGGCCGAGGCGGTATGGCTACTCAGCGGAGTCGAGGCGCTCGACGTTCGCGGGCCGATCACCGCGGCGGTCGACGCGGGCGGGCGGCTCGGCGATCCCCGGCTGACGGGGTCGATCGCGGTAACGGGCGGGCGGGTCGAGAACGTCGCGCTCGGCACGGTGATCGACAACGTCAAGCTCGACGGGCGCTTCACCGGCTCCCGGCTCGACCTCGCCGCATTCTCGGGAACGGTCGGCAAGGACGGCAGGATTTCGGGGAGCGGCGGGGTCGACCTGTCGGCCGAACGCGGCTTCCCGGTCGAAGTCACGACGAAGCTCGACAACGCCCAGATCCTCAATCGCGACGACTTGCGCGCGACCGCGAGCGGAACGCTGCGGCTCCACAGCGACGAGAGCGGCGGCAAGATTTCGGGGTCGCTCGATATCGTCCGCGCGCGCTACCGCTTCGGGCGCGGCGGCACGACGAGCGATATCCCCGTCGTCGCGGTCACCGAACGCAACGTCGAACTCCTCGGCCGCGCCCCGCCGCGCGTCGTCAAGCCGACCTTGTGGTCGCTCGATATCGCCGCCTCGGCGCGCGACAACGTCGATGTCGCCGGGCTCGGCCTGACCTCGACGTGGCGCGGCGACCTCAAGCTCAAGGGCCGCGCGACCGCGCCCGAATTCTCCGGCGTCGTGAAGATGGTGCGCGGCGACTATGACTTCGCCGGCAAGCGCTTCAACCTGACCCGCGGCGATGTCCGCTTCGACGGCAAGAATCCTCCCGACCCGGTGATCGACCTCGCCGCCGAGAACACGAGTTCGGGGTTCACCGCGCAGCTCAGCCTGACCGGCACCGCGCTTCACCCCGACATCAAGTTCAGCTCGACCCCGGCGCTGCCCGAGGACGAGGTGCTGTCGCGGGTGCTGTTCGGGACGTCGATCACGACGCTCTCGGCCCCCGAGGCGGTCCAGCTTGCGGGGGCGCTCGCGTCGTTGCGTGGCGGCAAGGGCGGCAAGCTTGATCCGTTCAATGCGGTGCGCAAAACGCTGCGGATCGACCGGCTGCGGGTGCTGCCCGCCGACATTGCAACCGGGCGCAAGACGTCGATCGCGGCGGGCGAGTACATCGGGCGGCGGCTGTACGTCGAGCTGTCGACCGACGCGCAGGGCTATTCGGCGAGCGCAATCGAGGTCGCGCTGACGCGGTCGCTGTCGATCCTGTCGGACGTCGCGACGCTCGGCGGGACGAGCGTCAACCTGCGGCTCAAGCGCGACTATTGAACCAACACCCCGCGATAGGCATTTCCGCATCGGTTAGTGGAGATCAGTCATGCTTGGTCGGTTAGTGTCGATGATCGCGGGGCGCAGCATTGCGCGGACGATCGGGGGTGCCGCGTCGGGACCGGCGGGCGCGGCGATCGGTGTCCTGCTACCGACGGTGTTGCGGCGGATGGGTCCGCAGGGAATGATCGTCGCGGCGCTTGGTGGCTACGTCGTCAAGAAAGCGATGAAGAAATACGCCGTGACCAAGGCGGTATAACTCGGTATCCGCCGCGTTCAGCCACCGGTCATATGCTTTTGACTATGGCTCAGATTGACGCCATAGTTTTTGCTCTGGCTTGCTGATGAGGATGACCGTGGCCACCCGAGCCCTCGACACCCGTGCCCGCCGTTACGACCCGGCGGAAACGCGCCAGCGTGTGCTCGAGGCGGCTAACCTGTTGTTTTCGACCAAGGGTTATGCCTGCACCGGGACCGCCGACATCGCCCGTGCGGCGGATGTCTCGGAAGGATCGATCTTCTACCATTTCGGGTCGAAGAAGAACCTGCTGGTCGACATCGGCAAGATGTACGGCGAGCGGATGATCGCGGTGATGCAGGGCGACGATGCGCTCGAGGATCTCGATCCGGGAATGATGGTCTCGCGGTGCATCGAGTTCTGCGTCGAGCACAAGGAATGGGAAGCGCTGACCGGCGAATCCTGCTGCGAGGGCAAGCCCAAGACGATGATGGCCGCCGAGGCCGAGCCATTCTACCACGCCTCGCGTGAAGTGACTGTCGCATGGGTCGCCGAACAGATGACCGCGCGGATGGCGAAGCAGGGCATCACCGGAGTCAATATCCCGGTCGCGGCGTCGCTGACCTACGCGGTCGTCGGCGAGACGATCGAGGCGGTGCTGAGCACCGATGACCCCGACCGGCGGCGTGCGGTAATGGATGAGACGGTGCGCTTCATTCGCGCCGCCTGCGGCTACAAGAGCGCGTGAATTTCGCCCCGCGACGGACGATCCTCGACCTCGGCTCCAGCTTCTACGATCCGGTCGCCGCCGCCGATTTTCCGCAGACGATCCTCCGTTTCAGGAACGACCGTGCTGCTGAAAGCATCGGCCTTGATGGCTTAAGCGACGCGGAGTGGGTCGCTCACTTCGGCCGCTTCGCACCGCTCGAAGGAAGCCTCGAGACGCCGCTCGCGCTGCGGTATCACGGGCACCAGTTCCGCGCGTATAATCCTGACCTCGGTGACGGGCGCGGCTTCCTGTTCGCGCAACTTGCCGACGATCGCGGGCGGCTGATGGACCTCGGCACCAAGGGGTCGGGGACGACGCCGTGGAGCCGCGCGGGTGACGGCCGGCTGACACTGAAGGGCGCGATGCGCGAGGTGCTTGCGACCGAGATGCTCGAGGCGCTCGGGGTCGATACGTCGCGGACGCTGTCGGTGGTCGAGACCGGCGAGGAACTCGACCGCGGCGACGAGCCGTCTCCGACGCGGAGCGCGGTGCTCGTCCGGCTCAGCCACGGCCATGTCCGCTACGGCAGCTTCCAGCGGCTCGCGGCGCTCGGCGACAGCGCCGGGCTGGCGCGGCTGACTACCTATGTACTGGCGAATTACTTCGGCACCGTCGACGCGCCCGACCCGTATGCCGCGCTGATCGATCATGCGGTGACCAATGCCGCGCGGCAGGCGGCGGCGATGATGGCGGCAGGGTTCGTCCACGGCGTCCTCAACACCGACAACATCAACATCACCGGCGAAAGCTTCGATTACGGGCCGTATCGCTTCGCGCAGACGTGGGACCGTGATTTCACTGCGGCGTATTTCGACCATCACGGCCTCTACAGCTTCGGCCGCCAGCCGGAGGCGCTGCAGTGGAATGTCTTCCAGCTCGCGGGCGCGTTGCGGGTGGTGGCGCCGCTCGAATCGCTCAAGCCTGCGCTCGAAACCTATGGCGAGCGCTACACCACCGCGCTGACGGCGGCATTGCTCAAGCGGCTTGGCGTCGTGCCGCGCGACCCGGCGAGCGACCGCGCGCTCGCCGAGACACTGGTGACGACGCTCGAAGCGACCCGCACCGGCCTCGACAAGTTCTGGTTCGACTGGCGCGGCGGCAAGCGACGCGCACCCGGATACGACGGTCCTGAATTCGATGCTTTCGTCAAAGGGGTTGGCGACTACGCGCCCGCTGCGCCGCGCGACCACCCGTATTGGTCCGACGTCGCGCCATGCGGCCTGCCGATCGGCGAGATCGAGGCGATCTGGGAGCGCATCGCCGCCGCCGACGACTTGAGCGCGTTCACCGCAAAGGTCGCCGCAATCCGCCGCATGGGCGCGGCGATGGCGGGATGAGCCGCTGGACGGTCGAGGCGGCGAAGACGTGGTACGCCGCGCGGGCGTGGCCGTTCGGGTGCAACTTCATTCCCTCGACCGCGGTCAACCAGCTCGAGATGTGGCAGGCGGAGACCTTCGATCCGGCGACGATCGACCGCGAGCTCGGCTTTGCCGCCGGGGTGGGCATGAACGCGGTGCGCATTTTCCTCCACGACCTGCTGTGGCGCGACGACCCCGACGGCCTGCTCGACCGAATCGAGACCGTGCTCGGACTCGCCGACAAGCACGGCATCGCGACGATGCCGGTGTTCTTCGATTCGTGCTGGAACCCCGCGCCGGTCAGCGGGCCGCAGCCGCTGCCGCGGCCGGGGGTGCATAATTCGGCGTGGGTCCAGTCGCCTGGCATGGCAGCGCTCGAAGATCCGTCGTCGCGGCCTCGGCTCGAAGCCTATGTCCGCGGGGTGGTCGGGCGCTTCGCCAACGACCGGCGCGTCCTTGCCTGGGACATCTGGAATGAGCCCGACAACGGGCCCGAGGTGGCGCAGCGCGACGCGGCGACGCTCGCGGCGAAGGCGGCGCTGGTCAAGCCGCTGCTCGCCGACGCATTCGACTGGGCGCGCGCGGCGGGGCCGTCACAGCCGCTGACGAGCGCGATCTGGTCGGGCGACTGGTCGAAGCTCGACCGGATGACGCCGATCCAGCAGCTCCAGGTCACGTCGTCCGACGTCGTCTCGTTCCACAACTACGACAAGGCCGAGGAGTTCGCGCGGCGCGTTGCGTATCTCGAAGCGTTCGAGCGCCCGATCCTGTGCACCGAATATCTCGCGCGGCCGCGCGGCAGCACGTTCCAGGCGATCCTGCCGGTCGCGAAGGCGGCCGGGGTCGGGGCGTTCAACTGGGGGTTGGTGCGCGGCGACACTCAAACCAACCTGCCATGGGACTCGTGGGACAGCCCCTACGTCGATCGTCCGGCAGGGGCCTGGTTCCACGACATCTTCAACGCCGACGGGACCCCGTTCGATCCCGCCGAGCCGATTTTCCTTCGCGCCGAAGCGCAGTCGTCCGTCTAGCGGCGTTTTAGGCGAGGACGGCGCTCGGGCGGCGGCGGCGAACCGCCGTGCCGACAAGGCCGAACCCGACGAGCATCAGCCCCCACATCGCCGGCTCGGGCACCGCGGCAACCGAGACGCCGTCGAGAACCGCGATCGGCGGCAGGCCGACCGGCGTGCCATTCGACAGGAACGACAGGACCTGGCTGGTCGACTTCGCGTGGAAGGTGAAGCTCTCGTGCATCCAGCCGGAGAAGCCCTGCGACGAGTTCGCGACGATCGCGGTCGTCTGCGTCGCGTTGCCGAAGCCGACAGCAAGCTGCTCGGTCGTCGGCCCCTGGCGGTTCTGCAGCTGCGACGCGCCCCAGTCGAACGAGACGACATATTCCTTGCCGGGCGTCAGGCCGGAAATCTGCTGGGTGAGATAACCGTGATTGGTCGGGTCGCCGTCGAGGGCGACGAAGTTGCCGCCGGTCGGGCTGGCAACGAAGCTCGGCGCGAGCATCTGACGGTCTGACCCGTACTGCGTCTCGGCGCTGACGGTCGTCGCCGTGGCCGGCGAGAAGTACAGATTGAACGCCTCGTACGTCTGCGAAACCCAGCCGGTCGGGCCACTTTCAGGATTGTACCAAGTGTTGAACTCGGTGTTGTGAGTGTAGCCTGACTCGAAGTCGCCATTCTGCACGAGGTTTGTTGCAGCGGACACCTGCGTTGCCGCCAAGGCGACGCCCGTCGCAACCAACACTTTAAGAACATTACGCATATGCAACCAACTCCCGTTCGGCACCGCAGTACCGTCGCTTGATGACTTAGTGATAACGAAATCTCAAGAAAAGAAAATTGATCGTTAATTGACGTTGCCGATCCGTAACTATGCTCGGGTAACCTCTGGCGGCATGATGGATTGAACAAAGCGGCGGGATCGACGACACCGTCACGGCATCGCCGGCGCATGACTGGCGATCGGGGGAGCGCCGCCATGACCGACCATATCGCCGTGACGATCGATGGCGGGATCGCCGAAATCCGCTTCGCGCGGCCCGAAAAGAAGAACGCGATCACTGCAGCGATGTACGCGGCGATGCGCGATGGCCTGCTCGGCTGCGCTGTCGAGGACAGCGTCCGCGTCATCCTGTTCACCGCCGCTGGCGACAGCTTCACTGCGGGCAACGACCTCGCCGACTTCATGGCACCCCGGCCGGATAGTTCTTTGGGCGAACAGGCGGTGACCGGCTTCCTCCGCGCGATCGCCACCGCGCCGAAGCCGCTGATCGCCGCGGTGCGCGGCAATGCCGTTGGGGTCGGCACGACGATGCTGCTCCACTGCGACCTCGTCGTCGCGAGCGAGACCGCGCGGCTGCAGGTGCCGTTCGTCAATCTCGGGCTGGTCCCCGAGGCGGCGAGCTCGCTCCTCCTCCCGCGCGTCGTCGGGCATGCCCGGGCGAGTGCGATGGTGCTCCTCGGCGAAGCGCTCGATGCGGCGACCGCGCTCGCAGCGGGGCTGGTCAACCGCGTCGTCCCCGATGGCGAGGTCGAGACCGTCGCCCGCGCGATGGCGACGACGCTTGCGGCAAAGGCACCGACGGCGGTGCGACTGGCGAAGGCGTTGCTCAAGGGCGACCTCGCCCCGGTCCTCGCGCGGATGGACGCCGAGGGGGTGCATTTCGCGGCGCAACTCAAGTCTGCCGAATGCCGCGAGGCGATTGCGGCTTTCTACGAAAAGCGCGCCCCGGACTTCAGTCGCGCGGCGTGAGGCGGGTCGCCGCAGTCACTGCATCGCGGCCATTGCCGGATACCATTCGCGCCAATGGTCCTTGAGCGCGTCGCCTTCGATCCGCTTGAACTCGATCCGGTAGTAATGGATCGGGCGATCGCCGGTGTTGCGGACCGCGAGCGGCGTCCCGGCGTCGACCGTCATGCACCGCGGCATCGACAGGCCGGTGGGAGGCAACGAGCGCCCCGCGCCCGCGCCTGCCACCGCGTCGAGGGCGTCGAATGCGCGTGCCGAATCGATCGCGAGGACCGCGGGATAGAGTGTCGGGGTCGTGTTGCCGGAGCCTCCCGCTGGCACCGAGACCTCGAACAGACGAATCGCGTCGTCTTCGTATATTTTGCGGTCGACGGGGGCGGATCGGCCCTTCGGAGCCATCGGTCCGTCGTCGTCGATCCGCTTATATTCGATGCGGTAGAAATGCTGTGGCGCGACGCCGTGGTTGACCGGGCGGTGCGGTGCCTGCGGATCGGCGGCGGTGCATTCGAGTGACGGCGTCCCCTTCGGTGCGAGCGCGCTGTGCCAGTGTTCGCCGTTGCGGCCGCCGGCGGGTTCGAGATATTGGTCGCCCGGGCCGCCGCCGCCGAGGTTAGTCCGGCCCGACGACCGCGCGAAGATCGACGGGTACGGGTGCCCATGCATCTGCATAGCGTAGCCGGGCGGATTGCCGACCTCCATCAGCATGATGTGATCGTCCGCATAGTGGACGCGATGAACCGCGGGTGCGGCGACCTCGGCGTCGTAGCTCGATGCGAAGTCATAGCCCCAGCGGTTGGGCGGCAAGGCTTGGGCGAAAACGGCGGTCGCCCCGAGAATTGCGGCGGCGAATACGCCTCGTCTTGTGCTTGATCTCATGCCGGCCCCCGCAAGCGAGTCGCTTACGGGCAGGTTGCTTGCCCGTCACGAACACCGCAAGTCTAACAAGGCTTGCTGTTCGCGGGAAAAGACGAAAGCACTTGATCGTCGTGTGCGGGCGCGACCGATCGTTCGATCGCGCCCGGCTTAGACAGTTATGCTGCGACGACGACCGGGCGACGGCGGCGGGCGACAACGCCGACGAGGCCGAAGCCCGCGACCATCAGGCCCCACATCGCGGGCTCGGGGACCGCGGTGACCGATACGCCGTCGAGGACGGCGACCGGCGGCAGGCCGCCCGGGGTGCCGTGCGACAGGAAGGTCAGCGCCTCGCTCGTCGCGGTCGCGGTGTAGACGAACTTCTGCGCGAACCAGCCCTCGAAGCCGTGCGTCGGCGTGCTGAGCGTCACTGTGTTCTGCGACGCGCTGCCGAGCGAGACCTGGAGGTAATCGGTCGTCGGCCCGGCGCGGCTCATCAGTTCCGAGGCGCCCCAGTAGAAGTTGACCGCGTATCGCTTGCCGGCGACGAGACCGTTGAGCGTCTGGCTCAGCGGGCCCGAGTAGCTCGGATCGCCGTCGAGGATGACGAACTTGCCGCCATCGGGGCTCGCGACGAAGGTCGGCGGCAAATACTGCCCGGCCTCGCTCGACTGGGTAATCGTCTCCTGCGTCGTCACCGTCGCTGAATCGACATACAGGTTTTACGCCTGGTCGCCCGAGGTCGTCGCCCAACCGGTCGGGCCTTCGGTCGGGTGGAATGCCGGGTTGAACTGGACCGAGTGGATATAGCCGGTCTCGAACCCGCCGTTGGTGACGAGGTTGGGGGCAGCGGAGGCAGCGGCAGCGGCCGCGAAAGCCGCGACGGCGACGACAGATTTGAGGCGCATTGGTCTTCCCCTTTTGTGACGATTGCTAACAATCAATTAGCAAAAGCCGTGCCAGATGGTTGACACAACGCGGGGCAATGGAAAACAAAGAGTTAATTGTCTGCCGAAGTTCGACAGTAATCAGCCTCCGCAGAACGGTACGGAAAAGTGTCGGAAATTCTTACAGTCGTTACCGAAGCGTTACCGTCGCCGCTTGCTCCGGTTCGCTGTCATCGGGTCGGGGCGCTTCGGCGGGACCCAGCCGGGGGGCGGCTCGACCGCTTGGCGGCTGCTGCCGAGCCCCATCGCGCCGGGCTGCTGGCGGTACAGGTCGCCGGTCTCGCGCGCGGTATCGACGTCGGCGAGCGCTTTGAGGTCGTCGCGCAGCTTCGCGGCAAGCTCGAACTTTCCCGCCGCCGCCGCCTCGCGCATCTGGCGTTCGAGCGTCTCGCGGTTGGTCGCCATTACGCCCTCGTGGTTTGCGTTTTCAAAGCCACGTCACGTGGCCCATCTTGCGTCCGGGCTTAACCTCCGACTTGCCGTAAAGATGCAGATGCGCCCCCGGGTCGGCGAGAACTGCGGCCCAATCGTGGACCGCGTCGCCAAGCAGGTTCTGCATGCGGACCTTGGGCGCAGTCAGCGTCGTCGGGCCGAGCGGCAGGCCGCAGACTGCACGGATGTGGTTCTCGAACTGGCTGACGCGCGCCCCCTCGATCGTCCAGTGGCCGCTGTTGTGGACCCGCGACGCCATCTCGTTGAACACCGGGCCGGCGGGGGTCGCGAAGAACTCTATCGTCAGCACCCCGACATAGTCGAGCGCTTGCGCCACCGTGCGGGTGAGCGCGACCGCTTCGGCTGCGTGACGCGCGATGAAATCGGGGGCCGGGACCGCGCTGACGTCGAGGATGCCGCCCTCGTGCCGATTGTGCGGCACGTCGTAGACGACAGTCGCGCCGTCGTGGCTCCGCGCGAGGATGACCGAAAACTCGCCGTCGAACGCGACGAGGCCCTCGACGATCGCCGCGCGCTCGCCGATCGCCGCCCATGCCGCCGCCGGGTCGTCGCCGGGTCCGATCCGCGCCTGGCCCTTGCCGTCATAGCCCATCCGCCGGGTCTTCAGCACCGCGCGCGGGCCGATCTCAACCAACGCGGCGGTCAGGTCGGCGAGGGTGTCGACGGTGCGATACGGGGCAGGGTGCCCGCCGAGGCTTTCGATGAAGCGTTTCTCGCTCAGCCGGTCCTGCGCGATGTCGAGCGCGTTGCCGCCGGGGCGGACGGGAACGCGGCGCGCCAACCGTTCGATCGCGGCGACGGGGACATTTTCGAACTCGTACGTGACGACGTCGACCACGCCGGCGAAGGCATCGAGCGCGGCATTATCGTCGTATGCGGCGCGGGTCACCTCCGCCGCGACATCGCCCGCCGGCAGCTCGTCCTCGGGGGCGAAGATGTGGACGCGGTAGCCCATCCCCGCCGCCGCGAGCGCGAGCATCCGCCCGAGCTGGCCGCCGCCGAGAATGCCGATCGTCGAACCGGGAGGAGTCACGATGGCGTGTGCTCGGGCGCGTCTTCGGGGGTCTCGGCAACGCGGGCGGTCTGCGCTGCGCGCCACGCATCGAGCCGGGTCGCGAGCGCATCGTCGGTCGTCGCGAGCTGCGCCGCGACGATCAGCGCGGCGTTGACCGCGCCGGCGCGTCCGATCGCGAGGCAGCCGACCGGGATTCCGGCGGGCATCTGGACGATCGACAACAGGCTATCCATCCCCGACAGCGCTTTCGATTCGACCGGAACGCCGAACACCGGCAGCCGGGTTAGCGACGCGACCATCCCCGGCAGGTGCGCCGCGCCGCCGGCTCCGGCGATAATCGCGCGCAGGCCGCGCGCGACGGCGGTCGAGGCGTAATTGTACATCCGGTCGGGGGTGCGGTGGGCCGACACGACACGCGTTTCGTGCGCGACGCCGAGCGCGTCGAGCGTCTCGGCGGCGGCGCGCATCGTCGCCCAGTCCGACGTGCTGCCCATGATGATGCCGACGACGGCCATGTCTTGCGCCCCGCGTTCACGAAGCGCCGGACCCTAGGGCCGCAGATCGGTCAAGGCCACCCTCAATCCCGCGACCAAGGGTCGAGAATCGTGTCGCGCGGCACCGGATCGGTCTGCGGATAGTCGAGGCTGTAATGCAGCCCGCGGCTCTCGTGCCGCCGCCGCGCCGAGCGCACGATCAGGTCGGCGACCTGGACGAGGTTGCGGAGTTCGATCAGGTCGGGGGTGACGCGGAAGTCGCTGTAATAATCATGCACTTCCTTGCGCAGGTTCTTGATCCGGTGCGCAGCGCGCTCGAGGCGCTTGGTCGAGCGGACGATGCCGACATAGTCCCACATGAAGCGGCGCAGCTCGTCCCAATTGTGGCTGACGACGACCTCCTCGTCCGAATCGGTGACGCGGCTTTCGTCCCACGGCCGAGTGACCGGCGGCGTCGGCAGCGTGTCCCAGTGCGCGGCGATATCGTCGGCGACCGCGACCCCGAAAACGAGACACTCGAGGATCGAGTTCGACGCCAGCCGGTTCGCGCCGTGGAGACCCGACTGCGACACCTCGCCAACCGCGTACAGGCCCGGCAGGTCGGTGCGGCCGTGGATGTCGACGAGGACGCCGCCGCAGGTGTAGTGCGCCGCCGGCACCACCGGGATCGACTGCGTCGTGCAATCGATGCCGAGCTCGAGCAGCCGGGCATGGATCATCGGGAAGTGGTGGGTGATGAACGCCGCCCCGAGGTGAGTCATGTCGAGCCGGACGTGGCTCAGCCCGAGGCGCTTGATCTCCGAATCGATCGCGCGCGCCACGACGTCGCGCGGGGCGAGCTCCATCCGCTCGTCATAGTCCGCCATGAAGCGCGTGCCGTCGGGCAGCAGCAGCCGCCCGCCCTCGCCGCGCACCGCCTCGGTAATCAGGAAGTTCTTGACCTTGGGGTGGTACAGGCAGGTCGGGTGGAACTGATTGAATTCCATGTTCGATACGCGGCACCCGGCGCGCCACGCCATCGCGATGCCGTCGCCGGTCGAGCCGTCGGGGTTAGTGGAATATTGATAGACCCGGCTCGCGCCGCCGGTTGCAAGCACGACTGCGCGCGCGGTGAACCGCTCGACCTTCTTCGTCGCGTCGTTGAATGCATAGACGCCGTAGCAATGGCGGTTGACGAAGCGCAGCGTCTCGACGTGGCGCTCGCTGATCAGGTCGACGACGGCGAGGTTGGTCGCCAGCGTGATGTTCGGGTGCGCGGCGGCGGCCTTCGACAACGCCTCCTGCACCGCCCAGCCGGTGGCATCGTCGACGTGCGCGATCCGGCGGTGGCTATGCCCGCCCTCGCGAGTGAGGTGGAAGCGCTCGGTCCCGTTCTCGCCGACGTTGAACGGGACGCCGATCGCGGCGAGCCGGTCGATCGCGACCGCTGCGTGTTCGGCGACATAGGTCACCGTGGCGCGGTCGTTGAGCCCGCCGCCGGCGATCATCGTGTCCTCGACGTGGCTCTCGATCGTGTCGCCGGGTTCGAGCACCGCGGCGATTCCGCCCTGCGCCCACGCCGTCGACCCGCTCGACACATCGCCCTTCGACAAGACGACGACGCGGAAACGGTCGGCGAGGTTGAGCGCGGTCGTCAGCCCCGCCGCGCCGGAGCCGACGATGACGACGTCGTATTCGCCCTTGGCCATGTTACGCCGCCTGCCGAGTCAGCTTGAGGAATACATCCTCCAGATCGGCCTCGCGGGTCGAGACGTCGACGATGCCGATGCCCGCCTCGGTCAGTTTATGGAGGATATCCCCCGCCTGCGCCTCGCGCTTGTCGTAGGTGATCGACAGCGTCCGTGCGTTCTTCGCCACCGCGCGCTCGCCGAGTCCGGCGGGCAGCGGGCCGAGGTCGGCGTCGGTAGTGACGATCAGGATCTTGTCCTGCGCGGTCGCGAGCAGGGTCGAGGTCAGGTCGTTGGCGACGATCTGCCCGCCGTTGACGATCGCGATGCGGTCGCACAGCGCCTCGGCCTCTTCGAGGTAATGCGTCGTCAGCACCACCGTCGTGCCCCCGGCGTTGAGCTCGCGGACATATTCCCACAGTTGCGCGCGGAGTTCGATGTCGACCCCGGCGGTCGGCTCGTCGAGGACGAGGACCGGCGGGGTGTGGACGAGCGCCTTCGCCACCAGCAGCCGCCGCTTCATGCCCCCCGACAGCGTCCGCGAATACGCGTGCGCCTTGTCGTCGAGGCGGACCGCGCGGAGCAGTTCCATCGTCCGGCGCTTCGACTTGGGCACGCCGTACAGCCCGGCCTGGAGTTCGAGCGTCTCGAACGGGGTGAAGAAGGCGTCGAACAGGATTTCCTGCGGGACGATGCCGATCGACGCCTTGGCGTTGCGCGGGTGTTGATCGATGTCGAACCCCCAGATATTCGCGCTGCCGCCACTCTTGCGGACGAGGCCCGCGAGAATGTTGATCATCGTCGACTTGCCCGCGCCATTCGGGCCGAGCAGCCCGAAGATGCTGCCGCGCGGAATTTCGAGGCTGACCTTGTCGAGCGCACGCTTGCCCCCGGCATAGGTCTTCTCGAGGTCGACGATCGAAATGGCGGAATTGGTCATGGGCGTGGGATAGGCCCGGGGGCGGGGAGCGGCAAGCCTGCCGCTCCCCGCTGCGGCATCAAACGCGACCTATTAGAAGCGATACACGCCCTCGATACCGAACAGCCGCGGCTGGGCGCGGATGAAGGTCGGGTCGCCGAACGCGCCGCCGGTGTTGCCCGCGTCGATCAGGTAATTCCGGTTGAGCAGGTTGGTCGCATAGGCAGTGAGCTGCCACTTCGCGCGCGGGTTCTGGATCCCGGCGCGGAGGTTGACCAACGTCACCGGCCCCTGCGCGATGTTCGACTTGTTCGGGATCTCGAAGAAGATGTGGCTCCGGTACGTAACCGTCGGCGTGGCGAACAGTTCGAAGCTCTCGGTCAGCGGGACCGTCAGCGTGCCGCCGCCCGATGCCTGGACCTTCGGCTGGAGGCGGAACTGGTTGCCCGAGAAGGTCGGGTACAGCGGATTATTGTCGACCTTGGCATTGATGTACGCGCCGTTGGCGAACAGCGAGAGCATGCGGCCGAAGCTCGTCGCGATCTCGGCCTCGACCCCCTGGTTGGTCGCCGAGCCGGCCGACTGGGTCAGCGATGTTCCGTTCGTCTGGATGACCGAGACCTGGAAGTTGCGATACTTCTCGTAATAATAGCCGATGCTGGCGTTGACCTTGCCGTAGGCGACCTTGATGCCGCCTTCGTAGTTCGTCACCTTTTCCTGGTCGATGTTGTTGATCCGGGCGACGCCGCCGGGGCCGGCATCGAGGTTGACCACCGGCGAGCGGCGGCCGCGCGAATAGGTCAGGTACAGGTTCGCCCAGTCGGTTGCCTTGTACAGGACGTTGGCGCGCGGCAGGAACGCCTCGTAATCGCCCTCGGCGTGGAAGGTCTGCCCCTTGGTATCGACCTGGCCGGGGATCAGCGGCGCCTTGGTCAGCACCGAATTCGGCACCGACGCGGTGAAGCCGCTCTCGCGCCGCTCGATCAGCAGCCGCGCGCCGAGCGTCAGTTCGATCTGCGGGATCGGGATATAGGTCCCGTCGGCGAACGCCGAATAGGTGTCGCTTTTGCCGAAGTTCTCGAAGGTCGAGGTGTACGGAATGACCGTCGCCTTGCCGCCGGTCAGGATCGAGGTGGCCTGGCTCGCGGTGACGACGCCGGTCGGGCTGACGCAGCCGAGGCCCTTGATGACGTTCGCGGCGCACTGGAGGTAGGTGCCTTCCTCGGTCGAGAAGGGCACGCGCTGCGACACGGTCTCGTGGAAGAAGGTGAAGCCGGCGAACCCGCGGAATTTCGCGGTGTCGTAGTTGATCCGGCTCTCGCTGCTGACCTGCTCGCCGTGCTCGTCTTCGGCGAATTCGAGATACCAGGCCTGGCTGCCGTCGGCGTCGAATACTTCGTTCGAATCGAACTTCCGGTAGCCGACGATCTGGGTGAAGCTGAACGGGCCGTCGGGGGTGTATTTCGCAGTGATGTTGCCGTCGTAGACGTTGCGCGTCAGGTGCGGCTCGTCATAGCCGAGCACCGCCGCGCTGACCGGCGAACCGGCGACTTCGGCGTAGCTGAACGGCGACGTCGTGCCGTTGGTCGGGGCATAGGTGCCCGACTTGAACGCGGTTCCGGGCGCGCGCTGGCCGTCGTAGGTCGCGACCGCATCGATGAGCAGGTCGCCCTTGTGATAGCGCACCGACGCGCGCGCGCCGTACTGGCCCTGGCCGTTGAGCGCGTCCTTCTTCGGGCCGTTCGGTGTCTGCGAATTGGCGCTGCCGGCGATGTTCGGGACGATGCCGTCGCGCAATTTGACCGCGAAGGCGAGGCGCGCGCTGAGGACGTCGCCGCCGGTGTTGATGAAGCCGTCGACCTTGCGCTGGTTATAGTTGCCGTACGCCGCGCGAAGCTCGCCGCCGAACTCGCTCGTCGGCTTGTTGGTGATGACGCTGACCGCGCCGATCGCGGCGGCGGTGCCGAACAGGGTCGCCTGCGGCCCCTTGACCACCTCGACGCGCTCGAGGTCGTACAGGTCGAAGTACGACCCGCGCGAGCGGCTGACGTCGACGCCGTTGAGATAGATCGTAACTGCGGGCGAGCCCTGCGACGATCCCGAGTCCGAGGTGATGCCGCGGATGACGAAGCCGGGGTTGTTCGGGCTCTGCTCCTGGACGTTCAATCCGGGGACATACGCCGACAGCTGGTCGAACTGGGTGACGCCGATCTCGCGCAGCTTGCTGCCCGAATAGGCGGTGATCGTGATCGGCACGTTCGAGATCTTCTCCGCCCGCTTTTGCGCGGTGACGACGATGTCGCTGCCGATGTCGGCGGCGTCGGCGCTCGCGCTGGCTGCGGTATCGACCGATGCGGCGGGTATTTCAGCGGCAAAGGCCGATGCGGTCAGGACCGGTGCCGCGAGCATGGCGACGGTAGCGAGCAGATGATACTTCATGATTGTTACCCCTTGTTGCGTGTGCAGGTGCAGCATCGAAGTGACGCGCCGGTGACAATCGGATGACAGCTTCGAGCGCGCCCTTTCGCCGCAACCGGTGACTTGCTAAGCGCGGAGCATGGACACGATCCCCCCGCCCGAGGTGTTTTACACGACGTCGACCCGCGTCGCCTGCGACGGCGACGAGGCGGGCGGCCCGAACGGCCATCCATTGGTCTATTTGCAGATGGGGCCGAGCGGGTTCGCCGACTGCGGCTATTGCGACCGCCGCTTCATCCTCACCGGAGGCCCAGCCGATTTACGCTGACGTGACTGACAAAGTGTCATCCCCGCGAACGCGGGGACCCAAAGTCACCGCATTGCGACACTGGCTCCCCGCGTTCGCCGGGATGACAGCTTTGGCGTTGGGGGCTGCTCCGGTTGCGGCTGCCCAAGCCGACCATTTCGAGATCGTCTCCGGGGTCCAGCCGATGGCGCGGTTGCGGGTCAAGCACACCGACCTCAACGTCCGCGTCGCGCTCGGTTTCGACAAGGCGCTGCTGCTCAACCTGCCGGCGGCGACGAAGGCGCGGCTCAAGGCGTTTCCTCTGATCGGCAAGCAGACCTTCAAGTCGAACCTGATGCCCGGCGGCAGCGCGCTGATCCGCGGCAATCTCTACGACATCGCGATCGACGGCCTGCCCGAAACCTCGGTGCCGACGATTTGGTTCGACAAGGAGCTCGCCGACGACAGCGACGGGGTGATCTCGCTCCTCGCGCTCCCCGCCGAGCATGTCACGATCATCCAGCCAAACGCGCCGAAGGGCGGGCTGGTGTATGGCATCAGCCGCGCCGGCAAGGGCGACGCGGCGATGATCGCCTCGATCGGCGGCGAGAAGGTCCACGTCATCCTCGATGTCCGCTCGCCCGAGACGTTGTTCAACGGTCGCGCGGCGCAGCTGCTCGAGAGCGCGGGGATGTTCAAGCGGACCGGCCGGGTCGGGCTGTGGCACCCGTTCCCCGGCAGCGCGCTGCCGTTCGAACACGTCATCCCGACGCCGGGCGCAACATTGCTCGGCCTGCCGCTGGTCGCTCCCGCCGCGCGGATCACCGAGGCGCACGCGAAGGAGCTCGACGCGCGCGCCAAGGCGGGGACGAGCAGCGCCGACCAGGACGACGACGCGATCACCGTCACCGCGACGAAGAAGAAGCAGCAGCCGCCGTGGATTCTGATCGGCCGCGACGTCCTTGATCACTGCAGCCGGATCGAGCTCGACCGCCCGGGCGAGCGCTGGGCGCTAACGTGCAACTTCGCCGGGGTTACCAGTAATCGGCCATGATCTCGCGCGCCCAGGCGGGCTCGCGAACGTCGCCGCGCGGGATGAAGCCGCGCAGGACCGGCTTGACGTCGAGCACCGGGGTGCCGTCGATCGCATCGAGCCCGGTGACCGATAGCCGCAAGCCGTCGACCGTGACGATCCGGCAGACCGACACCGCGATGCGGTTGGGCCGGTTACGCCCGCGCTGCGCAAGGATGCCGACCATCGGCCAGTCGGGGTTGCCGCGCGGCCGCCGCGCGCCGGTTACGATCGCGCTCTCGGGCAACTGGTCGAACAAATAGACGATCTCGACGTGGCTGAAGGCATCGAGCCCGGTCAGCGCGTCGTTGCCGACCATAGCCGGGTCGAGGATGATCGTCGCCGCGACCGCATCCCACGCATCGTCCTCGGCCTCGATGCGCCCGCCTTCGACGCGGCCGATCGCCTCGACAATGAAACTCATGGCTTCCCTCCCCCGGTTGCCGCCCTATATCTCACTCTATGACCATGCCCGATCCCGCCACGATCTTCTACCGCGACACCGATCTCGACCCGGTCCGCACCGAACGTCTTGTCGCGCAGGCGCTCGACGGCTGCGACGATGGCGAGCTGTACCTTCAGTATGCGAACAGCGAGTCGTTCAGCTTCGACGATGGACGGCTGAAGGCGGCGACCTTCGACACGACGCAGGGCTTCGGCCTGCGCGGGGTGTCGGGCGAGACAACCGGCTTCGCCCACGCCAACGAGCTGTCCGACGCCGCGATCCGCCGTGCCGCCGACACCGTCAAGGTCGTCCGTTCGGGCTTCGGCGGCACCGCGAGCCTCGACCGCCCGCCGCGGACCAACCGCCAGCTATACACCGACTCCGATCCGCTGTCGGCGATCCCGTTCGCCGCAAAGGTCGCGCTTCTCCAGCAGATCGACGCCGCCGCGCGCGCCCGCGACCCGCGCGTCGTCCAGGTTTCCGCCTCGCTCCTCGGGTCGTGGAGTGTCGTCGAGATCGTTCGGGCGGACGGGCTGCGAGCGCGTGATGTGCGGCCGCTCGTGCGGCTCAACGTTTCGATCGTCGTCGCCAACGGCGACCGCCGCGAAACCGGCTTCCACGGCCTCGGCGGACGCTATCTTTACGACGATTTGATGAAGCCCGAGACATGGAACGCGGCGATCGATTCCGCGCTGCATCAGGCGCTCGTCAACCTCGACGCGGTCGATGCCCCCGCGGGCGAGATGACCGTCGTCCTTGGGCCCGGCTGGCCCGGCATCCTTCTCCACGAGGCGATCGGCCACGGCCTCGAGGGCGATTTCAACCGCAAGGGTACCAGCGCGTTCGCCGGGCTGATCGGCCAGCGCGTCGCCGCTCCGGGTGTCACCGTCGTCGACGACGGCGCGATGGACATGCGCCGCGGCTCGCTGACGATCGACGACGAGGGGACGCCGACCGAGCGGACCGTTCTGATCGAGGACGGCATTCTCAAGGGATATATGCAGGACCGGCTCAACGCCCGGCTGATGGGGGTCGCGCCGACCGGCAACGGCCGCCGCGAAAGCTATGCCCATGCGCCGATGCCGCGGATGACCAACACCTTCATGCTCGGCGGGCGCGACGATCCGGGCGAAATCCTCAGCCGCGCGAAATCGGGCATCTATGCCAAGTCGTTCGGCGGCGGGCAGGTCGACATCACCAGCGGCAAGTTCGTGTTTAGTTGTACGGAAGCGTACCGCATCGAGAATGGCCGCATCGGCGCGCCGATCAAGGGCGCGACGCTGATCGGCAACGGCCCCGACGTGCTGACGCGGGTCAAGGCGATCGGCAACGACCTGATGCTCGACGAGGGCGTCGGCACGTGCGGCAAGGCCGGGCAGAGCGTCCCCGCCGGGGTCGGCCAGCCGACGCTGCTGATCGAGGGCCTGACGGTCGGCGGCACGGCGGCGTAGCGGCGCGGTGAAGTTTTTCGACCAGCTCGACGCCAAGCTCCGCGCCTTTGTCGAGAAGCAGCCGGTGTTCTTCGTCGCGACCGCCGCCCCGGACGCGCGGATCAATCTCAGCCCTAAGGGGATGGACAGCTTCCGCGTGCTCGGGCCGAACCGCGTCGCCTATCTCGATTGGGGCGGATCGGGCAACGAGACCAACGCGCATTTGCTCGACGACGGCCGGATCACGCTAATGTTCTGCGCCTTCGACCGTTCGGCGCTGATCGTGCGGTTGTACGGCCGGGGCCGGGCGGTGCTGCCGCAGGACGCCGACTGGGCCGAGCTTGCCGGCCTGTTCACGATCGAGACCGGGGTCCGACAGATATTCGACATCACTATCGACTCGATCCAGTCGTCGTGCGGGTACGCCGTGCCGCTGATGACCTTCGACCGCGAACGCCAAACGCTGCGCAAACATTATGCAACGACGACCCCCGCCGAGAATCTCGCGAAGTGGGAGACGCGGACGCGGAGCATCGACGGCCTGCCGACCCGCCCGCCGTCGGAGGTGCCCGCCTGATGGCGCTCGTCATCGTCGAAACGCTGTTCGACCGGATGGCGGGCGAGATCGCCCGCGCCCGGCTCGAGACCGCCGGGATCGAAGCCGTGCTGTTCGACGGCGGCATCGCGTCGGTCATCGGCAGCGGGCTGTCGGGGGTCCGGCTGATGGTCGACGAGGCCGACGAGCCCGCCGCCCGCGCCCTGCTCGACGACCTCGAAGCTGCTGCAGAGGCGTCTGGTGCCGCAGTCGCGGACGACGCCGCACCGTGAAACGCGCATTGGCGCTCGGCGGCGGAGCGGGGCTCGGCTGGGCGCATATCGGGGTGCTGCGCGAACTGACTGCGCGTGGCGTGACGATCGATGCGATCGCGGGAACCTCGATCGGCGCGATCGCTGCGGTCTGCCTCGCTGCCGACCGCCTCGGCGTCCTCGAGGACCTAGCGCGGTCGACCGGCGGGCGGCAGGTGATGCGCTACATCGACGTCGATTTGCGCCGCGGCTCGCTGCTCGGCGGGCGCGCGGTCGCACGCGAACTCCTCCGCCATTTCGGCCACGCCGAGCTGCAGGACCTGTTCATCCCGTGCGCCGTTGTCGCCGCCGATCTCATCACCGGCCACGAAGTCGTGATGACGCGTGGCTCGGTCGTCGAGGCGGTCCGCGCATCGATCGCAATCCCCGGTATCTTCCCGCCGCTCCGCCGCGGCGGGCAAGTCCTCGTCGACGGCGGCGTCGTCACGCCCGTCCCGGTCCGCGCCGTCCGCGCGCTGAGCACCGCACCGGTCATCGCAATCAACCTCCAGGGCGACTATTTGCGCCGCGCCGAGAAGGGGCTGCCCGCGCGACTGCGCATCCTGACGCCGATGCGCGTCGGCCGCGCCGGGATCAGTTTGCTGCTGGCCGAGCTCGCACGGAAGTCGCTGCTGCTCGACCCGCCCGATCTCGAACTCGCGCTGCCGGTCGGGCATTTCCACGTCCGCAACTTCACCAAGGCGAACGAGTTGATCGACATCGGTGCCGCCGCTGTTGCCGAAGCGTGGCCGGAGATCGTCGCGCTCGACGCCTGATAATCGGGCATCCGGCCCCGGCTGCCACATTTTTCATCACCGCATTGTTACCGCTCCCGCTCGCCATTGCTGCGTTGCAACAGCGTTAACGCTTTTGGCACGGCCCTTGCATCGCGTCGGGTTCAAGGGGCCGGGAGGGCAGCAGTGAAACTCGTCATCGCGATCATCAAACCGTTCAAGCTCGACGAGGTTCGCGAGGCGCTGACCGCCGCCGGGGTGCAGGGCATGACGGTGTCGGAGGTCAAGGGCTTCGGCCGCCAGAAGGGGCAGACCGAAATCTACCGCGGCGCCGAATACACGACGAACATGGTCCCCAAGATCAAGATCGAGGTCGTCGTCACCGACGAGCAGGTCGCCAGCGTCGTCGAGACGATCCAGCAGACCGCGCACACCGGCAGCATCGGCGATGGCAAGATCTTCGTTGCCGATATCGCCAGCGCCGTGCGGATCCGCACCGGCGAAACCAACGAAACCGCGCTTTAAGGGGGTGCAGGCAACCATGAAACTCAGTCTGAAGAACCTTATCGCGCCGGGGGTTGCCGCCGTCACGGCGATCACGCTGGCGACGCCCGCCTGGGCCGCCGCGGCGCTGATCAAGGCGCCGACCGCGCTCCAGCAGGCCGACATGTCGAACAAGGGCGACACGTCGTGGATGCTCGTCTCGACGCTGCTCGTGCTGATGATGTCGGTGCCGGGCCTGGCGCTGTTCTATGGCGGCCTCGTGCGGACCAAGAACATGCTCAGCGTGCTGATGCAGGTGTTCATGATCGTCTCGATCGTCGCGGTGATCTGGTGCTGCTGGGGCTATTCGGAGGCCTTTACGTCAGGGCCGACGCAGTTCTTCGGCGGCCTGTCCAAGGCGATGCTGATGGGCGTGTCGTCGTCGACCTACGCCGCGACCTTCTCGAACAACGTCTACATCCCTGAATATGCGTACGTCGTCTTCCAGATGACCTTCGCGTGCATCACCCCGGCGCTGATCGTCGGGGCGTTCGCCGAGCGGGTAAAGTTCTCCTCGCTGATGGTCTTCGTCGTGCTGTGGATGACGATCGTCTACTTCCCGATCGCGCATATGGTCTGGTACTTCGCCGGACCGGACTTCCTGCCCGATGCCAAGACCGACGCGGGCTTCCTGTTCAACATGGGCGCGCTCGACTTCGCCGGTGGCACCGTCGTCCACATCAATGCCGGTATCGCGGGCCTCGTCGGCTGCATCATGATCGGCAAGCGCCTCGGCTATGGCAAGGAATCGACCCCGCCGCATTCGCTGACGATGACAATGATCGGCGCCAGCCTGCTGTGGGTCGGCTGGTTCGGCTTCAACGCAGGGTCGAACCTCGAGGCGAACGGTGTCACCGCGACGGCGTTCATCAACACCTTCGTCGCCACCGCCGCCGCCGCGATCAGCTGGGCGCTCGTCGACCAGATCGTCCATGGCAAGCCGTCGATGCTCGGCGCTGCCTCGGGAGCCGTCGCCGGACTGGTGGCGATCACCCCTGCCAGCGGGTTCGCCGCGCCGATGACGTCGATCGTCCTCGGCTTCGTCGTCTCGCCGATCTGCTTCTTCTTCGTCTCGACCGTGAAGTCGAAGTTCAAGTACGACGACACGCTCGACGTCTTCGGGGTCCACTGCATCGGCGGGATCGTCGGCGCACTGGCAACCGCGGTCGTCGCCGCGCCGATGCTCGGCGGGCAGGGCACGATCGACTACACTGTGTTCCCCTACGCCGCGATCAAGCCCGAGGACTACAGCATCGTGTCGCAGCTGTTCATCCAGGTGAAGGCGGTCGTTCTGACCCTGCTGTGGTCGGGCATCGGCTCCGCCATCCTCTACTTCATCATCGACAAGACGATGGGGCTGCGTCCCTCCGAGGAAGCCGAGCGCGAAGGCCTCGACATCACCTCGCACGGAGAGCGCGCCTACAATTATTGACCAGTTCCTCCCCAAGGAAACCAGACTGGGCCGGATGGGCAACCATCCGGCCCTTTTTTTGGCGGTGAGTGCATGGCTCGGGATCATCGCGCGCCGGCCTCCAACGCGGTGCTTGACTCAACGCATAAGCAAACTCTAATGTATCCGCATGGATCAGGAGTCGCACGATCAGGTGTTCCGCGCGCTCGCCGATGGCACGCGCCGCCGCATCCTCGATCATCTGGCCGAGGGCGAAGCGACCGTAACCGAGCTGATGGCCGACGCGACGATGACGCAGTCCGCGGTCTCGCAGCATCTGCGGGTGTTGCGCGGCGCGGCGCTGGTCGAGGAGCGCCGCGCGGGGCGGCACCGCGTCTACCGCCTGCGGCCGGAGACGCTCCAGCCCGCGCGCGACTGGATCGCGGCGTACGAACGCTTCTGGGAGGAGCGGCTCGACCGGTTGGGCTCGGTATTGAGGGGGAAACATGGCACGCAAGATTAGATTCGAGGCGACCTATCCATTTCTGCCCGAGCAGGTCTGGGTGGTCCTGACCGACCCGGTCGCGCTCGGCGAATGGCTGATGCCGAACGACTTCGAACCGGTCATCGGCCATCGTTTCCAGTTTCGGACGAAGCCCGCCCCCGGTTTCAGCGGGATCGTCGACTGCGAGGTGCTCGAACTCGATCCGCCGCGCCGCCTGGCGTTCAGCTGGGCCGGCGGCGGCATCGACACGGTGGTGACGTTCGACCTCGCGCCGCACGGCAGCAGCACCCGGATGGTCATGGAGCAGACCGGCTTCCGCGGGCCGCGCGGGTTGATGGTGAGCACGATCCTCAAGGGCGGCTGGCGTCGGATGATCGAGCAGCGCGTGCCTGCCGCCGTCGCACGCGTCAGCAACGGCGACTATCACCCCGCGCCCGACGCGCCCGATGCGCGTTGCCACACGGACAATCCATGACATTGCGCAGCAACCGCCGCCTGCTCGCCGCGTGAAGGTAAGCAGTCTCGTGTGTCTGCCGGCGAAGGCTGCCGCGGTTAATGAGGTCTGACGGCGGCATTCCGATCTGTTCGTTGCCGTACGTTGGTTTGTTGCGGAAGTGTTATAGAGGCTCCACCGCGTGAGAGTTCACTCGCCTGGCACCGGGCGAATCGATCGGCGACGATCGACCTTCGCCCCAAGGGGCGATGACAGTGAGTATTCCACCGGACCAGTCGCGCGTGCGGAATCTTTTGCTGCGGACGATGTCGCCAGGTGACTTTGCGTTGCTCGCGCCGCATCTGACGATAGTCGACCTCCCGGCGAAGAAGCCGTTGAGCGAGCCGAACGTGGACATCGCCACGAACTGGTTCTTCGAAACCGCGATTGCGTCGGTCGTGGCGATGTCGCCCGACGGTCATCAGAGTGAGTCGGGCTTTATCGGGCGATGCGGCTTCGTCGACATTGCGACCCTGCTCGGCAGCACGGCCGCGACGATTCAATGCTATATCCAGGTTGCCGGAACCGGCTTTTCGATCCCGACACTGGTCCTGCAGCAGGCGATCGCGGCCAGCCCGACGCTCAACCAATTGCTGTTGCGCTATGTCCAGGCGTTCATCGTCCAGGTCGCGCACACGGCCTTGTCCAACGCCGCACACAGCGTCGAGGAGCGGCTCGCGCGGTGGCTGCTGATGTGTTTCGACCGGATCGACGGCGACGAGGTCGCCCTGACCCACGAATTCCTGTCGTTGATGCTCAACGTCCGGCGTTCGGGCGTGACCGAGGCCTTGGCCTCGCTGTCGGGGGCCGGATTGATCGCGACGCGACGCGGCTTCGTCACGTTGCGCGACCTCGGCGGGCTGCGCGACCTCGCGTCGGACAGCTACGGCGCGCCGGAGGAGGCCTATGAGAAACTCATCGGTGCCACGCTGTCGCGCCCCGCAAAAGTCGCTGGCCGCCCAGCCGCCGATCTCTGATCGAGCTGCATCTGGCTTTTCCCGCGTGATCGGCGCGCATGCCAAGCTGTGATCGCGCATTTCCTGTGGCCCCGGCCCGTGTCGGTCCGCTACAACACCGCGCATGACCGAGACCCCCGAAGCCCGCACCCGTCGCCGCTGGATCACGATGGGGGAGATTATCGGGATCGCCGCGCTGGTGATCTCGGGGCTGAGCTATTGGGATGCGCATGAGGAGCGGGTCGCGCCGCCGAAGCCGCCCACCGCCGCGCCGGCGAAGGAAAAGCCGCTCGTCATGACCGGTACGCTGTCCGACGCCCACGACCGGATCGACCTCCACCCGGCGTCGGCCGACGACGTCATCCAGACCCAGACGATCCACTTCCCCACGAGCGTCCGCGCCGACGCGGTCGACACCACCGGCAACGCGCGGATCGAGGCGGCGTGGTTCGAAAGCGGGCTTCGCGCCGCGCTCAAGGGGACCAAGCTCCACGCCGGGCGGCACCGGCTCGCGGTCGGGATCGAGACGAGCTATGTCGCCGGCGACGCGACGCGGACCGACCGCGCGGTCTACGACATCGGCTATACACTCCACGAACGCCTGCTTCGCTCCGACGCGGTCGCGATCGAGGGCGTGTCGCTGGTCCGGCGCGCCGGGGACGACCTCCAGGCGGCGGTCGACGCGCGCTTTGCGGCGCAGCTGCCCAAGCCCGCGGCCGAGCCCGAACCCGAGGCAACGGCCGCCGAGGCGAAGCCAAAATCCGGTTGAGCCCTTCGCGGCGGCGTTACGATCGGGTATCGACAGGCGAAGAACTTGGGAGGTTTCGACATGCGCGCGACGACGTACCTAATTGCCGCCTTGTTGCTCGGCACAACTGCCGCGACGGCGCACCCCGAAATGGCGGTCAAGGACGCGCACCGTCCCGCCGCCGACGTCGCGCGCGACGCCGACCGCAAGCCGGTCGAGATGCTCGAGTTCGCGAAGGTCGACCACGGCAAGAAGGTCGTCGATTTCATCGCGGGCAAGGGCTATTTCACGCGGCTATTCGCGGTTGCGGTCAAGCCCGGCGGCAGCGTCGTCGCGATCATTCCGAAACAGGTCGCCGACCGTGACCCCGCGACCGTCGCCAACATGCAGTCGATCGTCGCCGAGCCCGCCTATGGCGACGTGACGATGGTCGCGGGTTTGCTCGACCCGGCGGTGCAGGGCGCCGATGTCGTCTGGACCGCACAGAATTATCACGACCTCCACAACGCCCCGCCCGAGATCGTCGCCGGGGCGAACAAGGCGGTGTTCGCCGCGCTCAAGCCGGGCGGCTATTATGTCATCATCGACCACGCCGCCGCTGCCGGGGCGGCCCCCGACGTGACCAAGACGCTCCACCGGATCGACCCCGCGGTGGTCAAGGCCGAGGTCATTGCCGCCGGCTTCGTCCTCGACGGCGAGAGCAAGGCGCTGGTCAACCCGGCCGACGATCACATGAAGGCGGTGTTCGATCCGTCGATCCGTGGACATACCGACCAGTTCACACTGCGCTTCCGCAAGCCGTAGGGGCGAAGCGACCGGGGTGCTGTTACCCAGCGTCCCGGTCTCGGTCGCCGAACGGCCGGCTGTCCTACAGGGCAGGGGATCGGCTATGATCGCGGCGTCGAGTCGGCGTGTATTTTGCCGCGACACGCTCTTTCTCATTGCTGGATACTCGCCGAGAAACTGGCCGCGCCGTAATGCCCACGACGTGTGGACTTCGTGGACATTCACGCGGGAAGGGCGGACGTTTCCGCAAAAAAGCTGGTCGTTATGTGGACTTGTGTAACCTTCCGAACCGCGAGAGTTGCGTCGGTCGTCCCGAGACGGCTGCATTTACAACTCGTCATCCCCGCGTAGGCGGGGACCCATCACCCCAACTGTTCGTGGTGATGGGTCCCCGCCTTCGCGGGGATGACGACCTCGCTCTCGAGCGCGTAAACTTCCGCTTGGTCGACCTGCGAAAGGCGCCGCCATCGTGTGGACTTCGTGGATTTCGGCTCGCGGGGGTCGGCGACGAATACCGCGAAAACCCGGTCGTTGCGTGGACTTATGTAACCTTTGACGCGGAAAGAGCCAAGCCGGTTAAGTCCGCGGCCCGTCCCGCTGCTTACTCCGCCGGCGCACTCCGTGCTTCCCAAGCGGCGCGGATCGTATCGGCGGTGCTGCCTTCGCCGGTCTCGGTCCAGCCCGGCGGCCCGGCGACCGTCATCCACCGCCCGCGCCACGTCTTCGCCGCGCGCAGGTCGCGGGCGATCGCGATCCATTCGTGGGTTGCCGTCCGCAGCGGGTTGAAGGTGGCGATGTTGTGGACGAGGCCGTAGCGGACCGGCTCGTCGTCGTGCTCGGCCTCGAAGGTGCCGAACATCCGGTCCCAGACGATGAACACCCCGGCATAGTTACGGTCGAGGTAGCGCGGGTTGCTGCCATGGTGCACGCGGTGATGCGACGGCGAGTTGAGGACGTACTCGAGCCCGAACGGCAGCCGTCGGACCGACTCGGTATGGACCCAGAACTGGTAGATCAGGTTGATTGCGGCGACGAACAGGACGAGCCGGACGTCGAAACCGATCAGCAGCAGCGGCAGGCGGAAGGCGAAGCTGAGCGATAGGAAGCCGGTCCACGTCTGCCGCAGCGCCGTCGTCAGGTTATAATGCTGGCTCGAATGATGGATGACGTGGCTCGCCCAGAACCAGCGGACGCGGTGCGCGCTGCGGTGGAAGGCGTAATAGAGCAGGTCGTCGAGGACGAAGCACAACACCCCCGCCCACCATGTCACGGGAATCGCGAATAGGTGCCAATGGCTTGCGGCGGTGTAGGTCGCGACGATCGTCGCGCCGAAGACGACCGCCGCCATCGTGCTGCCGAGCCCCATCGTCAGCGATGTGAAGGTGTCGCGCCAGTCATAGTCGCCGCGCGCGCCGAAACGGATCGCGAGCATCTCGATCAGGACCAGCACGATGAATGCCGGGGTCGCCATCTCGATCGGGTCGGGCCAGTGGCTCATCGTTCGACCTCGACCACCCAGCGGTCGCCGTGGCCGCGAACCCGCGCGGTCCGGCCGTCGCTGCCGCGGACGAGGGCGCTGCGGCCATTGTCGTCGATCGCGGCATCGACTCCGCGGAAGCCGGGCATCTGCGCCTCGGCGATGCGGCGCGCCTCGGCGGCATCGGTCAGCAGCGGGTTGCGCGCGAAGCCGATCGCCCGGGCGAACATGACCAGCGTCAGGATGCCGAGGATCGAGACGAAGATCATGCGCCGGACAGGCTGACCAGCGTCGCGCGGAGGCCCGAGACGTCGTAACGCCCGCTCGCTGCGGCGGCGATGATCGCGTCGGGGTTGCCGCCGCGCTTGGCCTCGGCGAGCGCCCACAGGTTCGCCGATCGCGTTCCCGAGCGGCAGAAGGCGAGGACCGGGCCGGCGGAGGCATCGAGCGCCGCCGCCATCGCCGCGACCTGCCCCATGTCGAAGCCGCGGTGGTCGACCGGGATCGCGGTGTAGCCGAGCCCTGCCGCCGTCGCCGCGGCGTGCATCTCGGCCGATGCGGGCTGGCCGTACTCCTCGCCGTCGGGGCGATTGTTGACGACGTGGGTGAACCCCGCGGCGGCAGCGGCGGCGAGGTCGTCGGGGGCGATCTGCCCGGCGACGGAGACAGCTTCGGTGAGGCGGATGAACATGAGACGTCTTTTAGCGCCCCGGCGAAGGCGGCGCTATGGGTCGTCGGCGCGCGGCCTATGTCCGTCCGCGCGATGGTTCGACCTGGATCCGGCGTTCGAGCATGTCGTGATGGACCGCGCGTTCGTCGCAGTGGAGGAGCAGCGCGCGCGCCGCCGCCGGGATATGCGCGAGCGTCGTATCGGGGCCGATGAAGCGCTCGATCGCCTCGATCGTGTCGAATGCCATGACGGTGGTGAACTCGACCGCGTCACCATCATCCCGGCGGAGGACGTCGATCTGGAGGAAGCCGGCGATGCAACGGTGCTCGATGCCGGGGATCACCTCGGTCAACAGGAGGTGCTGGTACGCGGCGGCGTTCGCCGGGGTCGTCCAGCCGTGCCAGACTCGTGCGATCATCAGCTGGTTGCTCCGCCTTGGGCGACCGCGGCGGGACTGCCGGGCAGCGGGATGAACTCGTCGTCGCCGGGGACGGTCGGGAAGCGGCCGGCGCGCCAGTCGGCCTTCGCCTGCTCGATCCGGTCCTGCGAGGCGCTGACGAAGTTCCACTCGATGTGGCGCGGGGCATCGAGCTTTGCGCCGCCGAGGAGCATCGCCCGGGTCGGTTCGAGCGCGGTCCACGCAACCTCGCCGCCGGGCGCGAGGACGACCATCGCCCCGGCGTCGTAGCGGGTGCCGTCGAAGTTGATCGCGCCCGAGACAATATAGACCGCGCGCTCTTCATGCTCGGCGGGAAGGGCGACCGACGCGCCGGCCTCGGCATCGATGTCGATGTAGAACATTGGGGAAAGCGCGGCGACGGGGGAGGCGGCGTGGAACGCGGTTCCGGCGATCAGCGTCCGTTTCGCGCCGCCGAAGACGACCGTCGGCAGCGTCGCCGCCGGGTGGTGGGCGAAGGCGGGAGCGTCCTCGGCATGGTCGCTCGGCAGCGCGACCCACGACTGGATGCCGTGCATCCGCTGGCCGCTGGCGCGTGCGGCGGCGGGGGTCCGCTCGCTATGGGTGATGCCGCAGCCGGCGGTCATCCAGTTGACTGCGCCGGGCTCGACGTCGACGACGGTGCCGAGGCTGTCGCGGTGGCCGATCGCGCCGTCGAACAGATACGTCACCGTCGCCAGCCCGATATGCGGATGCGGCCGGACGTCCATCCCGGTGCCGGGGGCAAAGACCGCCGGACCGAGGTGGTCGAAGAAGACGAACGGCCCGACGTTGCGCAAAGCCGCCTGCGGCAGGACGCGGCTGACACTGAACCCGCCGAGATCGCGGGTATTGCCGTGGAGGACTTGGGTGACGGTCATGCGGACACCGTGTTGTTGCGGAACCAGTCGGCGAGATCGTCCTCGGGCAGGATCACAGCCGCCGCGTTGCCGACCGCCATGATCTTGAGTGCCGGCATCTTACGCTCCGTTTCCCTGAGAGTAATACCATACGGGCGATCCGTGCGTAAGCGAGCCGCTACTCCGCCGCCTCGTCCAGCCCCTCCGGCGGCAAATTATGCCCGAGCAGGCGCAGCAGCTCCGCCGCGCTCGCGACGATGTTCGTCCCCGGGCCGAAGATCGCGGCGGTGCCGGCGGCGCGGAGGAAGTCGTAGTCCTGCGCCGGGATGACACCCCCGGCGATGACGCGGATGTCGCCGCGGCCGGCGCCTTTCAACGCGGCGATGAGTTCGGGGATCAGGCTCTTGTGTCCGGCGGCGAGGCTCGATGCGCCGACGATGTCGACATCCTCGGCGACCGCGAGCGCGGCGGCTTCGGTCGGGGTCTGGAACAACGGCCCCATCGTCACTTCGAAGCCGAGGTCGGCGAAGGCGCTCGCGACGACCTTCGCCCCGCGGTCGTGGCCGTCCTGCCCCATCTTGGCGATCATCACCCGCGGGCGGCGGCCCTTGCGCTGTTCGAACGCGGCGATGCCGTCCTGGACGCGACGGTAGCCGGGGTCGCCGCCGTACGCCGCGCCATAGACGCCGCTGACCATGCGGACGACGGCGGCGTGGCGCCCGAAGACGTCCTCCATCGCGCTGCTGATCTCGCCGAGCGTACACCGTGCCCGCGCCGCCTCGACCGCGAGCGCGAGGAGGTTGCCGTCGCCGCCGGCGCCGTCGCGGATCGCGTCGAGCGCGGCCTCGGCACGGACGGGATCGCGGGTCGCGCGGACGTGGGCGAGGAGCGCGATCTGGCCTTCGCGAACGCTGTCCGAATCGACGTCGAGAATGTCGATCGCGTCGTCGGTCGCGGGGGCATATTTATTGACCCCGACGACCACCGTCTCGCCGCGATCGACGCGCGACTGGGCGGCGGCGGCGGCCTCCTCGATCTGGAGCTTGGGGTAGCCGCTGGCGACGGCAACGGTCATGCCGCCCATCTTCTCGATGTCCTCGATCATCGCCCACGCCTTGTCGGCGAGTTCGGCGGTCAGCGCCTCGACGTAATACGACCCGCCGAGGGGGTCGACGACGCGAGTGATGCCGGTCTCCTCGGCAAGCACCAGCTGGGTGTTGCGCGCGATCCGGGCAGAGAAGTCGGTCGGCAGCGCGATTGCCTCGTCGAGCGCATTGGTGTGGAGCGACTGGGTGCCGCCGAACACCGCCGCCATCGCCTCGACGGTGGTGCGGATGACGTTGTTGTATGGATCGCGCTCGGTCAGCGAGACGCCGCTCGTCTGGCAATGCGTCCGCAGCATCAGCGACTTCGGGTCCTTCGCCCCGAAGTTCGTCATGATCTTCGACCACATGGTCCGCGCAGCGCGCAGCTTCGCGACCTCCATGAAGAAGTTCATGCCGATGGCGAAGAAGAAGCTCAGCCGCGGGGCGAAGGCATCGACGTCGAGCCCGCGGGCCTGCGCCGCGCGGACATATTCCATCCCGTCGGCGAGGGTGAAGGCGAGCTCCTGGAGCTGCGTCGCCCCGGCTTCCTGCATGTGATAGCCCGAGATCGAGATCGAATTGAACCGCGGCATGGTCGCCGCCGTATAGGCGATGATGTCGGCGACGATCCGCATCGACGGCGCGGGCGGGTAGACATAGGTGTTGCGGACCATGAACTCCTTGAGGACGTCGTTCTGGATCGTCCCCTCGAGCAGTTCCGGCGCGACGCCCTGCTCCTCCGCCGCGACGATGAAGAAGGCGAGGCACGGGATCACCGCGCCGTTCATCGTCATCGACACGCTCATCTTGTCGAGCGGGATGCCGTCGAACAGGATTTTCATGTCCTCGACGCTGTCGATTGCGACCCCGGCCTTGCCGACGTCGCCCGACACGCGCGGGTGATCGCTGTCGTAGCCGCGGTGCGTCGCAAGATCGAACGCGACCGACAGGCCCTTTTGTCCGGCGGCGAGGTTGCGGCGGTAGAACGCGTTCGACGCCTTGGCAGTCGAGAAACCCGCGTATTGGCGGATCGTCCACGGCCGCCCGGCGTACATCGTCGCCTTGACCCCGCGGGTGTATGGCGCGAACCCCGGCAGGCCGGGGTCGATGCCGGCGACGTCGTCGGCAGTGTAGAGCGGCTTGACGGTGATGCCCTCGGGCGTCGGCCAGTCGAGGTCGCGCCCCTTGACCTCCTTCGCCGCCAGCTTCGCCCAATCGTCGATCGAACCCGTCATACCGTGCCTCCGACGCCTCATTACACAAGGGTTATGCGAAAACCGAAGCGTTATCGCTTGACCATCCGTTCGGTACGCGTTCAGACTGATATAACGTCACAGGGGTATGTGTGAGCGAAGTTCGCGATCTCGACACGATGCAGCCGGCGCTGCGAGCGCTGCGCTACCCGGTGCTGCGAACGTACCTCGACGACGCACATCCGCTGGTCGACACCCCCGAGATGGCCGCAGGGCGCGCGCTGTTGATGACCGGGTGGGAACGGCTGCTGCGCGGCACGATCGAATGCGTCGACGTCCACCTGCGCAACGGCTGGATCATTCCCGACATTATCGAACTCCGCGTCCGCGGCCCGATGGCCGAGGCGTCGACGGTGTACGGCGCATGGAATCATGCCTTTGTGCTCGACGAAGTGGCGATGGTCCGCTGCGTCGATTTCGGGCGGTTCCGCGACTAAGCTTCGCGCTCCGGTCGACCGAATTCATACATTATTGCGAGAATTGACGCCGATTGACCGTCGGCGGAATGCGCGCATAGTCGGCGCATAAAGCGAAATCGGGGGGAAGGCATGGATCTGGGACGACGCGACCTGCTGCTGTCGGCTGCGGCGGTGGTTGCCGGATCGAGCACCGTCGCGCGTGCGGCAACCGACCGCCCATTGGGCTACGCGATCGTCGGGCTCGGGACGTACGGCCTCGGCGTGATCATTCCGCAGTTCGCCAATTGCACGCATTCGAGGCTGGCTGCCGTCGTCAGCGGCGATGCGGCCAAGGCCAAGCGCGTGGCCGCCGAGCACGGGCTGCCCGACCGATCGGTCTATTCGTATGCGACCTTCGATTCGATCCGCGACAACCCCGACGTCGACATCGTCTATGTCTGCCTGCCGAACTCGATGCACGTCGAATACACCGTCCGGGCGGCGCGCGCGGGCAAGCACGTGATGTGCGAGAAGCCGATGGCGGTGTCGGTCGCCGAGTGCGAGACGATGATCGCGGCGTGCAAGGCGGCAGGACGCAAGCTGATGATCGGCTACCGCTGTCACTTCGAGCCGTTCAACCTCGAGGCGATGCGGCTGGCGCGGACCGGTGCCGCCGGCAAGATCCGCTACGTTCGCTCCGAACACGGCTTCGTCCAGCGCGACCCGTCGGTGTGGCGGCTCAAGCGCGCGCTCGCCGGGGGCGGTTCGCTGATGGACATGGGCATCTACAGCCTGCAGGCGGCGCGCTACATGACCGGCGAGGAGCCGGTCGCGGTGACGGCGCGCGAGTCGACCGACCGTCGCGACCCGCGCTTCACCGAGGTCGAGGACATCATCGAGTGGACGCTCGAATTCCCGTCGGGCGCGATCGCCGGTTGCCAGTCGATGTATAGCGCCAACCAGAACCACGTCCTGTTGATGGGCGACCAGGGACGGATCGAGCTCGAGCCGGCGACCCGCTACGACGGCAACCACATGTGGCTCGGCAAGGATGGCCGCGAGCGCGAGATCATGCCGCCGCCGGGTTCGGGAAAGACCCAGTTCGCCGGTCAACTCGATCATCTCGCGCAGTGCGTCCGCTCGGGCGCTGAACCGATCGTGTCGGGAGAGGAAGGCCTGCGCGACATGCGGATCATCGCGGCAATCTATCGCTCGGCACGCGAGGGGCGGACGATCCGGCTGGACGGTCGCGCATGATACGCTGGCTCGGTGCAGGCCTTCTCGCGGCGTTCGCGCTGGCCCCAGAAGCGTCGGCGCAAACCCCCGCCGATCCGGCGGGATTTGCGGCCGCGGCCGACGTCACCGCGCAGGTCGCGGAAATGACGCGGGCAATGACGCCGGGGCAGGGGTTTGCCTGGAAGCCTTTGCTGAGCAGCGGCGCGACGGTGGCGGCGATCGAGATCTGGCGAAAGCCAGGGCGACCGGCGGTCCATCCCGATCAGGCGGAGTATGCGACCGTCATCGCCGGTGCCGGCACGCTCGTCTCGGGCGGAACGCTCGAGCAGCCGGTCACGGTCAAGCCCGACCTGATCGAGGGTTCGCGGATCGTCGGCGGCACCACGCGTCCGCTCGCGCCCGGAGACGTCATTCTCATCCCGGCGGGCGTCCCGCACTGGTTCGGCATCACCGGCGACCGGCTGGTCCTGCTCGGAACCAAGCTCGCAGCGAAACCCTGACGCGAGACCGCCATCGACGAGGCGTCGGGGCCGTAGAGTCCATAGCGCCGGGTCGACAGCCCGGGTTCGATCGAGTCCCATCGCCGACAAATTTCGCGCTGTCCTACACTCGGGCATTGCGCCTAGCGTCGCCGCTATCGAGTCGCCACCGGGCGGTGGGGCGCACTCTTTCTCATTGTCAGGCGATTTGGAAATTCAGCCGGGAAGAGAGCGCAAAAACACACGCTTTTGTGTGAACTTATTTTGAACTTAGCATCGGGTTGCCGCGGGACCGGGGTTGGCGTGATAAGCTCGATTCCAACACGGTGTCATCCCGCCGAGATGACATTTTATCTATCTTTTCAGGCTCTTGACGCGCGGCAGTCGATGGAGCGCTTGGGCGATGGCCAGCCTAGCGCCCTATCTGGAACGGCTTGGTCAGCCCCTCACTCCGCCGCGATCATCGCCGGCGCAGTGTCACCCGACGCCAGTTCGAGCAACCGCTTCTCCAGCGTCTTGAGCCGTGCTGCATTGTCGATCTTCTCGCCGGTCAGATCGGTCAAATAGAACACGTCGACCGCGCGTTCGCCGTAGGTCGCGATGTGCGCCGACTGGATTGCCAGCCGCGCCGAGAACAGCGCATGCGTCAGCGACCACAAAAGCGCCGGGCGGTCGAGCGCGTTGACTTCGAGCACGGTGTAGCGGTTCGACGCGCGATTATCGATCAAGACGTTCGGCTCGACGCGGAACGCCTCGGCGCGGCGGCGGGCGAGGGGGCGGGCGGCCAGGCGGTCGGCGAGGCGGATCTTGCCGAGCAGCACGTCCTCGATCGAGCGCTTGAGCCGCGCAAGCTGCTCGGGCTCGGCGAACGGCCGCCCCAACGGGTCGGCGACGACGAAGTTGTCGAGTGCCTGGCCGTCGCGGGTGGTGTGGATCCGCGCGTCGAGGATGTTCGCCCCACCGAGCGAAATTGCCCCGGCGATGCGGTAGAACAGCCCGGGATGGTCGGCGGCATAGACGGTGACGAGCGTCGTCCCCATCGCGGCGTCGACCTCCATCGCAATCGACAGCGGGGCCTTGGCGGCGTCTGACCGTTCGACGAGGCAGGCGTTGCGGAACAGGACTTCGGGCGATTCAGCGACCCAGTACGGGTCGGCATGGCGCTTGGCGTACGCGGCGAACTCGGCGGCAGGCCATTCGAGCTCCTTCGCCAGCGCCGCCTGCTTTGCCGCGATGCGTTCGGCGCGGCCGTTCTGCTTGTGGCCGAGGCGGAGGACCTCCTCGGCGGCGTCGTAGAGGTCGCGGAGGAGCTGGCCCTTCCAGTTGTTCCAGACGTTCGGCCCGACCGCGCGAATATCGACGACGGTCAGGATGAGCAGCAGCCTCAGGCGCTCGGGCGAGGCGACGATGTCGGTAAAGTCGACGATCGTCTTATAGTCCGACAGGTCGCGCTTGAACGCGGTCGACGACATCAGCAGGTGGTAGCGGACGAGCCACGCCACCGTCTCTGTCTCGGCGGGCGACAGTCCGAGCCGCGGGCACAGATGCAACGCGATGTCGGCGCCGAGCTCGCTGTGGTCGCCGCCACGCCCCTTGGCGATATCGTGGAGCATGACCGCGACGTACAGGACGCGGCGCGAGACAAGCTGGCGGATGACCTTGACCGACTGCGGATGGTCGGCCTGGAGCTCGCCGTTCTCGATCTTCGCGACGAGCCCGATCGCGCGGATGGTGTGCTCGTCGACGGTATAGTGGTGGTACATGTCGTACTGCATCTGCGCGACGACACGCCCGAAGTCGGGAATGAAGCGCCCAAAGACTCCCGCTTCGCTCATCCAGCGGAGCGTCGTCTCGGGGTCGATGTGGCTGGTCAGCACGTCCATGAACAGCGCGTTGGCGCGCGGATCGCGGCGGATCTTCTCGGTGATCAGCCCGGCGTCGCGCCCGGCCTGGCGCATCGCCAGCGGGTAGATTTCAAGACCCGCGCTGTTCGCCAGCGCGAACATCTCGATCAACCGGACCGGGTCGTCGCGGAAGAAGGTATCGTTCGGCACCCCGATCCGCCCCGACCGCGTGGTGAAGCCGTTCAGCTTGCGCGGCCGCCGGACGAGCTTGGGGAACCACGCGCCCTTGCCGAAGCTGTCGTTGAGGTGTGCGAGGAACAGCCCGGTCAGGTCGCCGACCTGCCGCGCGACGAGGAAATAGTGGCGCATGAAGCGCTCGATCGACGACATGCCGGCGCGCTCGGTATAGCGCAGCCGGGTGCTCAGCTCGCGCTGGACGTCGAAAGTCAGGCGCTCCTCGGCGCGACCGGCGATGTCGTGGAGATTGCACCGCACCGCCCACAGGAAATTCTCGGCCTTGAGGAACTGGCGCAGCTCGGTCGCGGTCAGCAGCCCCTTGCCGACGAGCTCGGCGACCGACTGGACCTGATACGCGTATTTGCCGATCCAGAAGAGCGTATGGAGATCGCGCAGGCCCCCCTTGCCCTCCTTCAAATTGGGCTCGACGACGTAGCGGCTGTCGCCCATGCGGTGATGCCGCGCATCGCGCTCGGCGAGCTTGTCGGCGATGAAGGCGCGCGCGGTGCCGGTGACGATCTCTTTTTTGAAGCGCGCCGCCGCCTCGTCGTACAGCGGCTGGTCGCCCCAGACGTAGCGCGCCTCGAGCAGCGCGGTGCGGATCGTCAGGTCGGACTTGGCCATGCGGATCATGTCGTCGAGCGACCGCGTCGAGTGGCCGACCTTCATGCCGAGATCCCACAGCAGGTAGAGGATCGTCTCGATCACCTGCTCGCCCCACCCGGTCTGCTTCCACGGCGTCAGGAACATGATGTCGACGTCGGAGAAGGGCGCCATCTCGCCGCGCCCGTAGCCGCCGACCGCGATCAGCGTCAGCCGTTCGGCGGCGGTCGGGTTCGGCTTGGGATAAAGCGCGGTCGTGGTGAAGTCGAAGATCAGCCGCAGCAGCTGGTCGGTCAGGAACGCCCCCGATGCCGCACTGTCGAGCCCGCGCGAAGGGTGTTCGTGGAGGCGGCGGCGGATCTCGGCACGGCCCTCGGCGAGCGCGGCCTTGAGGATCGCAGCGGCGGCGTCGCGGCGCGCCTCGCTCGCCCGCCCGGCTTCGGCGGCGGCGGCAAGGGCGTCGCCCACGACACGTCGATCGATGATCGCGCGCCGGTTCGTGAGCTGGTCGAAGCGGGGTGACATGCAGCGCAGATAGGGGCAAACCGCACGCAACGCCACATCGGCGCGCGCGGAGTTCCCGATCATGCGATATAATCCCCTTGGCCGGACCGGCCTGTTCGTGTCCGAACTCGCGCTCGGGACGATGACCTTCGGCGGGACCGAGGGGATGTGGAAAAACATGGGCGGGCTCGGCCAGAGCGATGCCGATGCGATGGTCAAAACCGCGATCGATTCGGGCATCAACTTCATCGACACCGCCGACGTCTATGCGAACGGCAAGTCGGAGGAGATCACCGGCGCGGCGCTCAAGAACCTCGGCATCCGGCGCGAGGAGATCGTCGTCGCGACCAAGGCGTTCGGCCAGATGACCGGCAACCCGAACGGGCGCGGGACGTCGCGCTATCACCTGATGAATGCGGTCGACGCGAGCCTGAAGCGCCTCGGCCTCTATCACATCGACCTGTACCAGATCCACGGCTTCGACGCCGCGACGCCGATCGAGGAACAGCTTCGCGGCCTCGACGCGATCGTCGCCTCGGGCCGCGTCCGCTATGTCGGCGTGTCGAACTGGGCGGCGTGGCAGGTGATGAAGGCGTTGGGGCTGAGCGAGCGGCACGGCCTTGCGCGCTTCGCCTCGCTCCAAGCGTTCTACACGCTTGCGACCCGCGATCTCGAACGCGAGATCGTGCCGCTGCTCAAGGCCGAGGGCGTCGGGCTAATGGTCTGGTCGCCGCTCGCCGGGGGGTTGTTGTCGGGCAAATACCGCGACGGCGCGCCGGAAGACGGGCGGCTCAAGGGCGACGGCCCGGGCCTGCCGGTGCCGAAGGCGCGCGCAGATGCGGTGATCGATGCGATGCGGCCGATCGCCGAGGCGCATGGGGCGAGCGTGGCGCAGGTCGCGATCGCGTGGCTGCTCCACCAGCCGGTCGTCACGAGCGTCATCGTCGGCGCCAAACGGCCCGACCAGCTCAGCGACAACATTGGCGCGTGCACGATCGTGCTGACCCCCGATGATCTCGCCGCGCTCGGCACGGCGAGTGCGCTGCCGCCCGAATATCCCGGCTGGATGACCGCCAACCAAGGCGCGTTCCGCCGCGGCCAGCTCAATCCGCCGCCGCGGGGTGCCGAATGACCGACCTCGCCGCCGCCGCCGGGCAGGGGGTCGCCGCGCTGAGCCGGGGTGACGCCACGGCCGCCCGCACCGCCTTCGAAACCGTCGTCGCTGCCGGGCGCGCGACGCCGCAACTGTGGCTGCTGCTCGCACAGGCGAACTTCCAGCTCGACGACCGCAAGCAGGCCCACGCCGCGCTCGACGAGCTCCTCGCGGTCGACCGCGCCAACCTCGACGGCATGGTCATGCGCGGCGAACTCCTCGACCGCCACGGCGAGACCCGCGCCGCGACATCATGGTTCGAAGCGGCACTGCGGACGGCGGACGGTGTCGCCGGGCTGGCCCCGGTGACGATCGCCGCGCTCGACCGGGCGAAGGCCGCGTGCGCCGCTGCCTCGGCGAAGTTCGACGCGCACCTCCGGTCCGAACTCGCCGCATCGGGAGTCGATGCGGCGACGGTCCACCCGCGCTTTGCCGAGGCGATGGCGATCACCACCGGCGTCGCGGCGCCGTATCCGCAGGCCCCGACGAGCTTTTACTATCCGCGCCTTGCCGCGATCCCGTTCCACGATCCGGCGGACTTCCCCTGGGTGGCGGCGATCGCGGCGCAGGCCCCGGCGATGCGCGCCGAGGTCGAGGCGGTGATCGCCGCGCAGTCGGGTCTCGCGCCGTACGTCGAAGCGCCCGAGAACCGCCCGTCGAAGGAGCATTCGCTGCTCGGCGACGCACGGTGGAGCGCGTACCATCTGTGGAAGAACGGCGAGCCCGTCGCCGCGCACCACGCCGCGTGCCCACGCACCGTCGCCGCGGTCGAAACCGCGCCGATCCCGCACATCCCGGGTCGCGGGCCGATGGCGTTGTTCTCGATCCTTGCGGGCGGCACCCACATCCCGGCGCACAACGGGATGCTCAACACCCGGCTGATCGTCCACATCCCGCTGATCGTCCCCCCCGGCTGCCGCCTTCGTGTCGGCAACGAGGTCCGCACCGTCGAGGCGGGGGTGCCGCTGATCTTCGACGACTCGATCGAGCATGAGGCGTGGAACGATAGCGACGAGCCCCGCGCGATCCTGCTGTTCGAGGTGTGGCGGCCCGAGTTGACGGCGGGCGAGCGCGCGGCGCTGACGGCGATGTTCGGCGCGGTCAGCAGTTACGGCTGACCGCACCGACACAGCGGGATGATCAGCCCGCCTTGGCGAGCGTGCCCTCGACCTCGTGGATCGACCGGTCGACTGCGGCGAGCGCGAGTGTCCGCTCGGTCTCGGGGAACGCCGCCGACGCCGGCTGCGTCGCGATCGAGGCGCGCATCGTCTTGAGGCTGGCGAGGCCCTCGCCGAGCGTCGTCCGGACCGACGCCGGCGCAGCGTTCGCGCACATGATCGAATAGGTCGTGTTGCCGTTGACGCCCTTGAGCACCATCGCCTGCGGCTTGGCGGCGGGCTTGAGGTCGCAGCCGCCTGCCGGGTCGAAGTCGGACGGCAGCGTCGCGCCGCCGGGCAAAGGCGCGCCCGCCGCGACAAGTTTGCCGCCGACGATCAAGGCATAGCCGCCCGCGCCGTCGGGCTTGACCCCGATCGTCACCGCCTGGCGGCCCGTTGCGGGCGCGCCGGTTGCCGAGACCGTCGCGGTCAGCGCGGCTGCGGCGAGGAGGGCGACCGCGCTCCCGCCGAGGATCACACGGCCTTTGGGTGAGGGGCGTTGCTTGAGCATGACGAGTCTTCCTTTCAGGTTGGAGCGGGCGGTGAGGTTGCAGACCGACAGGGTGCCCAGCCCGGCCGCCTTGGCGAGTACCCGGGCATAGGCCGGGCGGGCGCTGGCATCGCAGCGCGCGAGGACGTGCGCGTCGACGGCGAATTCCTGATCGTCGCGAAAGGCGCGGATGGCGACCCAAGCGACCGGGTTCCACCAGTGCAGTGCCAAGACAGCGAGCGCCGCCCAGTTCGCGACCAGATCGCCGCGGGCGTGGTGGGCACATTCATGTGCGAGGGCGAGGTTCTGCTCGCGCGGATCGAAGCGCGTGGTGAAGTCGAGCGGCACGGCGATGGTGCGGTGGACCACTCCAAACGCGAGCGGGCCATCGACGGCGCTCGCGACAATGCGGACCGAGCCGCGCTCACCGACGTCGACCGCCGACGCGAGCAGGGTGCGACGGAAGCGCAAATAGCGGACGAGATAATATCCGAACACGACGACCGCGCCGATGGCCCACGCCGCCAGCAACAGCGTCGCGGCCTGCCAGCCGCTCGATGGGTCGCGCCACAAGCCTGCGCCATGCGCGCCGACGAACAGGATCGACAGCTTGGCGCTGCCAGTCGCGACAGGGATCGCCGCGAACAGGCCGGCAGGCAGCGGCGGGACGATCATCCGGAGCAGCGGGAGCAGCCAGAGCGCGTAAGCGAGCCGCGGCCCGATCACGCGGCGAACTCCGCCACGGACGGCGAGGACCGCGATCATCAGCACGGTCGACCCAAGCAACGCGCCGCCCGCCCAGTCGGCGACCGCACTCACGCCTTGATCTCCTTGAGCAGCGCCTCGATCTCGGCGATGTCCTCGGCGCTCAGCGCGTTGCGCTCGGCGAGGTGCGCGACGAGCGGGGTCAGCTTGCCGCCGAACAGCCGATCGATCAGCCGCCGCGATTCGACCGCGACATAATCGGCCTGTTGGACGAGCGGGCGATAGAGGTAGCGCCGCCCGTCGGCCTCGTGCGCGATCGTCTGCTTGGCAACTAGCCGCGCGAGGAGCGTCTTGACGGTGTTGACCGACCAGCCGCGCTCGGGAACGCGCCCGGCAACCTCGTGCGCGGTCAGCGGGCTCTGCTCCCACAGCACCGACATGACGGCATATTCGGCATCGCTGATACGTTCGGCCACGACTCGGCTCCTGTCGACTACAGACGTAGTTATCACGTCTACGCTTGTAGTCAACGGCCTGTCGGTGCGCGAGCTAAGACCCCGCGAACATCCGCCGTCCCGAATAGAGGCCCAGCGCGATCGCCACCGCCGCGGCGAGCCCGAACAGCTCGACCGGCTTCGCCTGGACCGCGATCGTCACCATCGCCAGTACGCCGATCGCCGCCGCGACCGGGATCACCCCGCGCCGTCCGCCACTGCCGCCGACCCCGCGCGCATCGAGCCGCCACGCCGCGCTGCACGCCATCGAATACAGGAATGTGCTCGCCAGCCCTGACAGGATCGCCAGCGCCTCGAAGGTGCCGCTAACCGCGAGGATGCAGACGAGGACGGTGTGGACGACGATCGCCATGACCGGAACGTGGCTCTTCGCGCCGACCGTGCCGAGGAAGGCGGGGAGCAGCTTGTCGCGGGCAAAGGCGAACAGGACGCGCGGTGCGCCAAGCAGGTCCGATCCGATCCAGATCAGCATCGACGCGCCCGCGCCCGCCAGCAAAACGATGCCGAGTTCGGGGCGGACGGTGGCGATCGCGCTCGCCAGCGGCGTCGCCGAATGCGCGAGTGCGGCGCCAAGTAGGCCCTGCGCGACGACCTGCACCGCGATGTACAGCAGCAGGACGAAGCTCATCGCCAGCACGATCGCGCGCGGCACGTTGCGGCGCGGGTCGGCGACCTCGCCCGACGCGCTGAGCGGGGTCTCCATCCCGGAGAAGGCGAACAGCGCGAAGATGACGGCACGGCCGAAGCCGCCGCCCAGCCCATCCCCGCTCGCTGCGACCCCGGCGTGGAGCTTCACGGGGTCGATGAACCAGACGCCGACGCCGACGAACAGCGCGAGCGGGACGAGCTTGACCAGCGTCGTGACGGTGATGAAGCGCGCGGCGAAGCCGACCCCGCGCAGGTTGACCAGCGCGAGGACCGCCATCACCCCGCAGATCAGCGCCGCGCGGGGCAGGCCGCTCGCCAGCGCCGGGACCGCCGTTCCGCAGATTGCCGCGAATGCCGCCGCGATGCCGCCGCACGACAAGACGCTCGATAGCCAGATGCCGACGAAGCCGGTGACGAACCCCGCGCGCTTGCCGAACGCCGCCTCGACGGTGCCGTAGATGCCCCCCGAGGTCGGCACGCGCCGCCCGGCATCGGCGGTGCACCAGACCACCGCGCCCATCGCGATCGCGCAGACGAGGAAGGCGAGTGGCGCGCGCGGTCCGATGTTGAGCGCCATCACCGCGGGCAGGGTGAACACCCCCGCACCGACGACGCCGTTGACGATCGCGGCAGTGAACGCGGCGAGGCCGACCCCGCGGATCAACCCGCGATCGCGCATGACTTCGCCGGGGGGTACGATGCCGCCCGGACCTTGAACGCCGATCGTCGTGTCCATCCGTGTGCGCCCTCGCCGTTGCCCGGCACCAAGGTGCGGGAAGGGGCGGGCGGTGGCAAGCCGTGTCCGGGGGGCGTCAGTGCGGCGGTGCGGATCGGACGACGTGCGGGCGTGTGCGGGCCGGGTGCGCGTGTGCCGAGCCGCGGCTCAGGCGAGCCCCTTCAGTTCGTAAAGCAGGTCGAGCGCCTCCCGTGGCGACAGCAAATCGGGGCTGATCGACCCCAATCGCACCCTCAGATCATCGGCCTTCGGCGCCGGCGGTGCGGCAGCGAACAGCGGCAGGTCGGACAGGTCGGCAGCAAGCCCCCCGGTCCGCGCTTTTCCGGCTTCGAGCCGCGCCAAAACCTCCTTCGCCCGGGCGATGACCGGGGCCGGCAGCCCGGCAAGCTTGGCCACCGCGAGCCCATAGCTGCGGTCGGCGGCACCGCTCGCGACCTCGTGGAGGAAGACCAATTCGCCGTTCCATTCGCGGACCTTGACGGTGACGAGTGCGAGCGCGTCGAGGCGTGCGCTGAGCGTCGTAAGCTCATGATAATGCGTCGCGAACAGGCAGCGGCAGCGCAAGGCATCGTGGACCGCCTCGAGCACCGCCCACGCGATCGCCAGCCCGTCGTAGGTCGAGGTGCCGCGACCGACTTCATCGAGAATGACGAGGCTACGGTTGGTCGCGGTCGACAGGATCGCGGCGGTCTCGACCATCTCGACCATGAAGGTCGACCGCCCCTGCGCGAGATTGTCCGACGCTCCGACACGACTGAACAGCCGGTCGACGACCCCGATATGTGCCGACGCCGCGGGCACGAACGACCCCGCCTGGGCGAGGACCGCGATCAGCGCGTTCTGGCGGAGGAAGGTCGACTTGCCCGCCATGTTCGGACCCGTGACGAGCCATAAGCGATTGATTTCGCCCAAGTCACAGTCGTTCGCGACATAGGTCTGCCGCGCCGCCCGCGTCGCCGCCTCGACCACTGGATGCCGCCCCGCCGCGACGTCGAAGGCGCAACTGTCGTCGACGCTCGGTCGCGCCCAATTCTCACGCACTGCCAGTTCGGCGAGCCCGCTGGCAACGTCGATCCGGGCCAGCGCCGATGCCGTCGCCGCGATCTCACGCGAATGACCCAGCACCGTCTCACGCAACGTCGCGAAATGCGCCGCCTCCGCCGCGAGCGCATGATCCCCCGCCTGCGCGATCCTCGTCGCGAGGCCGTGGAGTTCGGTCGAACCGAAGCGGACCGTCCCGGCGAGCGTCTGGCGGTGGGTGAAGCCGGGGTTAGCCAGCAGCGGATCGGCGTTCCGCGCCGCGACTTCGATGTGATAGCCGAGGACACCGTTGTGCCGGATTTTGAGCGCGGCGACCCCGGTCTCGCTCCGCAGCCGAGTTTCGAGCGCCGCGACCAGCCGCCGCCCGTCACTCGCCGCCGCGCGCAACTCGTCGAGCGCGGCGTCGAAACCGGGGGCGATGAACCCGCCATGCGCCATGTCGAGCGGCGGTTCGGCGACGAGCGCCGCGCGCAACGCCTCGATCGTGCTGCCGTGCGCCCCGATCCGGCCGAGCGTCGCGGTCAGCAGCGGCGGAATGTCGATCGATTGTGCCGAGCCGAGGGCTTCTTTGAGCGCCAGCGCGATCGTCAGCCCGTCGCGGATCGCCGCGAGGTCTCGCGGCGATCCGCGATCGAGCGCAAGCCGCGACAGTGCGCGTTCGAGATCGGCACCCGCCTTGAGCGCGTCGCGCGTCCGCCCCCGGACGATCGGCAACCCGACGAACCACGCAACGAAATCAAGCCGTTCACCGATCGCGGCGGCGTCGGTCAACGGCCCGGCAAGGTCGTCGGCGAGCATCCGCGCGCCCGCGCCAGTCACCGTCAGGTCGATCGCGTCGAGCAGGCTCCCGGCCCGCGCGCCGACGACGCTGCGGCTGATCTCGAGACTGCTCCGCGTCGCTGCGTCGATCGCCATCACGCCTGCCTGCGGCGACGGCACCGGCGGCGTCAGCAGCGGCAGTGTCCCCGCCCCGGCCGTCTCGAGATACGCGAGCAACGCCCCCGCCGCTGCAACTTCCTCACGCGCAAAGCTGCCGAAGCCATCGAGCGTCGCGACACCAAATCGGTCGCACAGTCGCTTGTTCGCGGCCCGCGACTCGAACTCGGCGATGGGGCGCAATGTCGCCTCGCCGCTCCACCCCTCAGGAGCCACGACCTCAGCCGGGGCGATCCGCGCGAGTTCGGCATCAAGCCCATCCACCGCAGTCGTCAGCGTCCGGAAAATGCCGGTCGAGACATCGCACCACGCAATGCCGACCGCTCCCGCCACCGGGGCGACCGCGGCGAGATAGTTGCTCCGCCGCGCATCGAGCAGCGTGTCCTCGGTCAGCGTGCCGGGCGTCACCACCCGGACGATCGCCCGCGCGACGACGCTCTTAGCACCGCGCTTCTTCGCCTCGGCGGGGGGCTCGATCTGCTCGGCGATCGCGACGCGATGCCCGGCGCGGATCAGCCGCATCAGGTACGCCTCGGCCGCGTGCACCGGCACGCCGCACATCGGAATGTCCTGCCCGAGGTGCTGCCCGCGCTTGGTCAGCGCGATGTCGAGCGTCGCCGCCGCCTTCGCCGCATCGTCGAAGAATAGCTCATAAAAGTCGCCCATGCGGAAGAACAACAGGCAGCCTGCCGCCTGCGCCTTGATGCTCAGATATTGCGCCATCATCGGCGAGGCTTCGCTCATCGGACTGCTCCTAGCCGATGACTGCTTGCCCGTCACGGACCCGCGCCTATAGGGTCTGTCGGAGTAAAGGGAATTGACGATGTCCGAAGAAACCACCGGTCCGTCGTTCGACCGCGAGGCCCTGCTGTTCCACTCGGCCGGGCGGCCCGGCAAGATCGAGATCATCGCGTCGAAGCCGATGGCGACGCAGCGCGACCTGTCGCTGGCGTATTCGCCCGGGGTCGCGATCCCGGTGCTGGCGATCGCCGCGGATCCCGACACCGCGTACGATTATACGATCAAGGGCAACCTCGTCGCGGTGATCTCGAACGGCACCGCGATCCTTGGCCTCGGCAACCTCGGCGCGCTCGCGTCGAAGCCGGTGATGGAGGGCAAGGCGGTGCTGTTCAAGCGCTTCGCCGACATCGATTCGATCGATCTTGAACTCAAGACCGAGGACGTCGAGCGCTTCATCGACGCCGTCGAGCTGATGGAGCCGAGCTTCGGCGGTATCAATCTCGAGGACATCAAGGCCCCCGAGTGCTTCATCATCGAGACGACGCTCAAGGAGCGGATGAACATCCCGGTGTTCCACGATGACCAGCACGGCACCGCGATCATCGCCGCCGCCGGGTTAATCAACGCGCTTCACCTCACCGGCCGCAAGCCCGAAGACATCAAGATGGTGGTCAACGGCGCGGGCGCTTCGGCGATCGCATGCACCGAGCTGATCAAGCTGCTCGGCGTGACAAACGTGATCATGTGCGACACCAAGGGTGTCATCTTCCAGGGTCGCACGACCGGCATGAACCAGTGGAAGTCGGCGCACGCCGCGGTCACCGACGCCCGGACGCTGAGCGAAGCGATGGTTGGCGCCGACCTCGCGTTGGGTCTGAGCCAGAAGGGTGCGTTCAGCCGCGAGATGGTCGCGTCGATGGCCCCCAATCCGATCATTTTCGCGATGGCCAACCCCGATCCCGAGATCACGCCGGAGGAGGTTGCCGCAGTCCGCTCCGATGCGATCGTCGCCACCGGGCGGTCGGATTATCCGAACCAGATCAACAATGTCCTGTGCTTCCCGTACCTGTTCCGCGGCGCGCTTGACGTTCGCGCAACGTCGATCAACGAGGAAATGAAGCTCGCGGCGGCGCACGCGCTCGCCAACCTCGCGCGCGAGCAGGTGCCCGACGAGGTCGCGGCGGCGTACGGCGGCAAGGCGCGCAACTTCGGCCCCGACTATATCATCCCGGCACCGTTCGACCCGCGGCTGATCGAGAACATCCCGGTCGCGGTGGCGAAGGCGGCGATGGCGAGCGGGATCGCCAAGAAGCCGTTCTTCGACGAGGCCGCGTACCGCCTCGAACTGCGCTCACGCCTCAACCCGACGAACGCCGTCCTCGCAGGCAGCTTTGAGGCGGCACGCAGCCACCCCAAGCGCGTCGTCTTCGCCGAGGGCGAGCAGGAAGTCGTGCTGCGCGCGGCGGTCAGCTTCCGCACCAATGGCTATGGGACACCCATCCTGATCGGGCGCGATGAGCCGGTCCGTGCCGGGCTGGCGCGGATCGGTGCCGATCCCGACGACTTCGAAATCCACAACAGCGCCAGCTCGACACTCGTGCCGCGGATGGTCGAGATGCTCTACGCCCGCCAGCAGCGCCGCGGGCACCTGCTCCGCGACGTCCAGCGGATGGTCAACCACGAGCGCAACATCTTCGGGGCGCTGATGCTGGCGATGGGCGAGGCCGACGCCATGGTTACTGGCGTCACCCGCAATTTCGCCGAGACCTTCCGCCAGCTGCGCTCGGTGCTCGACCCGGCGGAGGGACATACCCCGTTCGGCATCCACATGTACGTCGGGCGGTCGGAGACGATCTTCATCGCCGACACCACGGTCCACGAACGCCCGACCGCTGAGCAGCTCGCCGATATCGCCGAACAAACCGCCGCCGTCGCCCGGCGGCTGGGGCAGGAGCCGCGCGTTGCATTCCTCAGTTACTCGAACTTCGGCAATCCGCCGGGCGAGTTCCTCAAGCACACCCGCGACGCGATCAAGCTGCTCGATTCGCGGCAGGTCGGCTTCCAGTATGAAGGCGAGATGTCGCCCGACGTCGCGCTGAATCCGCGGATGGCGAGCCGCTATCCGTTCTCGCGGCTGTCGGAGCCGGCCAACATCCTGATCATGCCGGGCCTCCAGTCGGCGAACATCTCCGCCAAGCTGTTGAAGGAGCTCGGCGGCGGGCGGATGATCGGACCGCTCCTCGTCGGCATGTCGCATGCGGTGCAGATCGCGCCGATGATCAGCGGGGCGAGCGAGCTTGTGACGATGGCGGTGCTCGCCGCGTCCGGCGTGGTGCAGTGACGCCGGTCTTTTTCGTTCATGGCATGTGGAGCACGCCGTCGGTGTTCGACCGGCTTCGCGCCCGGCTCGCGGTAACCGGGCGCCCGACCTACGCTCCGGCGCTGCCGTTCCACGACCGCGCGCCCGACCTCGCGCCGCCGCCCGAACTCGGCACGATAACCGTCGAGGATTATATCGCCTTCCTCGTTGCCGAAATCGCGCTGCTCCCCGAGCCGCCGGTGATCGCCGGACATTCGATGGGTGGTTTTCTCGCGCAGGCGGTCGCGGCGCGGGTTGGCGCGCCGGGGCTGATCCTGTTCTCGCCCGCCGCGACGGCGTCGACCAACGTCCCGGCGATTTCCCCGATCCGGACGATGATGGAGGTCATCATCAAGCCGAAGTGGTGGGAGCGGCCGACGAAGATTGATGCCGACCATGCGCGCTGGGGGATCTACAACGAGGTGCCGGCACCGATCGCCGATGCCGAGATCGCCGCGCTCGTCTGGGATTCGGGACGCGTGCTGTTCGAGATGGCGCTGCCGTTCCTCGCTCGGACCGGCTCGACCCAGGTCGACCACACCCGGCTGATGATGCCCGCGCTCATCGTCACCGGCGACCGCGACCGCATCACCCCATCCGCGATCGCCCGGGCGACCGCGCGCCGGATCGCCGGGCCGATCGACTATCACGAGCTCCCCGGCGCGAGCCACTGGCTGTGGTGGGGCGCGGTCGAGGAGCGGGTCGGCGATATCGTCGAGGATTGGCTCGCACTCAATTTCCCGCCAGCGTTGGTCCCGAACACGTCGATCGGGCGCGATCCCAGCACAGGTTTCGATGATTTTCCCGGCACCTGACCGCTTTCGGCGCGTTGGAACATCGGTCCTTATTCAAGCGAGTTGGTTATGATCCGGTCTGCCGTTCTATCGCTGCTGGCCGGTGTCGGCGTCTTCGCTTGCGCTCCGACGCAGGCAGTGCCGGCGGAGCATGCCTGGAAGACGTACACCAACGTCCGTTATAATTATTCGACCTGCTACCCGGCCGACGCACTGACCCCGCAGCCAGAGGCGCCCGACAGCGACGGACGTGCCTTCACGGCAAAGGATGGAGCAAAGCTGCTCGTATTCGGCTCGAACAACGTGATGGCGACCTCGGTAAAGGCGGCCGCCGACCAGACCGCTACCCGCCTCGCTGCAGGCGGCACCACGAGCTACCGCGTCATCAAGCCCGGCTGGTTCGTCGTCTCGGGCAGCACCCCGACGAGCGAATTTTACGCCAAGTCGTTCCACGTCGGCGATCAGAGCAAATCGTTCGAACTGACCTATCCGGCCGCAGAGGCGGCGAAGTGGCGGCCGATCGCGGCGCGCCTCAACGCCTGCTTCCACACCCTCGGCTAGTTATAGCGGTACAGATTTGCGCCCTTCATGATCTGCTTGAGGAGCGTGCCGTAATTCGGATCGGTGGCGTAGACGCCCGTCAGCGCGTCGGCGAACTTGTCGGCGTCGGGCAGCTGGGCCCGGGCATTGGCGTAGGGCTTGGCATTAGCTAGCAGTTCACCGTGCTTGATGAAGGCGTCGGCAAGCGTGTCGAACTTGCGGAAGTGCGCCATGATATAGATGCTGCGCCCGTGTACGACTTCGCGCGTCCGCGCCTCGACGAATGGCTGGCTGCCGGCTGCCTTGATGCCGAACGGATTGTTGCTGCCGGAGGGCATATGCGCGCCGTGGCCGCTTTCGAGCGCCCACTGGGCCATCGTCACCGATGCCGGGATGTGATTTGCCGTCTGCGCCGCCTGCGCCGCTGAAATCACTTCGGACGGATAGCCGGGAATTGCCGCTGTCGTGGCTGCGCTAGCAGGCGTTGCAGGCCCCGCAGGCGTGGCTGGCTTCGCCGGTGACGTGGCGGCGGCCGGAGCCGCAGGCTTCGTGGGCGCTGCCGCCGCTGCGTGGCTGGCCGGGTGCTTCGGGTGTTGAACCGGATGCGTCGGTGCCTCGAGCCGGTTCAACGCCCCCAATGTCCGGCCTTGCGGGTCGACTCTGCCGTCCGGGTGGCTGAGATGCACGATGGTGGTCTGACACGCGACGATCGCGGCAATCGTCTGCGGCCCCGGCACGCCATCGACCGCGAGCCGCTGAATTTCCGGCGGCCGGTGATCGTTGATCAATTGCTGGATAATGCGGACGTCGTGTGGGCGGTTTGCACCATCCCGCCCGACTGAAGCAGTGATTTCGGCATGTGAATGGGCCATGTCTCTACTCCGTGCGGGATCGTACTCTTATACGCATCACACCAACGATAGTTCTAGGCCGCCGCTTCAAGCAGCTTCGCCCGCCGTCGCGCAACACTCGACCCGATCCCCATCGCCTCGCGGTATTTCATCACGGTTCGCCGCGCGATGTCGAAGCCTTCGGCGCGGAGGAGGACGACGAGCTTGTCGTCCGACAGCGGCACTGCGGGGGGCTCGACGGCGATCAGGCGTGATATCCGGTTTTTGACCGCAAGCGCCGACGAGGCTTCGCCGCCGTCGTTCGACTGGATGCCGCTGGTGAAGAAATACTTGAGCTCGAACAGGCCGCGATCGCAGGCGAGATACTTGTTCGATGTCACCCGGCTGACGGTCGATTCGTGGACGCCGATCTCCTCGGCGATCGCGCGCAGGGTCAACGGCTTGAGGTAATTGACCCCGTGTTCGAAGAACGCCTCCTGCTGCTTCACCAGCTCGGTCGCGACCTTGATAATCGTCCGCGCGCGCTGGTCCAGCGCCTTGACCAGCCAGTTCGCGCTCGCGAGGCAGTCCGACAGGAACACCTTGGCCTCGCGTGCGCGCTCCTTCGAATGCGCGTCGTGCCCCGTCGGCGCGGCGCTCAGCTGGGCGTGATAGCCGCGGTCGACGAGGACGCGGGGAAGGGTTGCGCTGTTGAGCTCGACGACCCATCCGCCCTTCGCCAGCCGGTGGACGAAGACGTCGGCGACGACGCTCTGCGCCCGCTCGCCGCCGCCATATTGCAGGCCGGGCTTGGGATTATACCCGCGCAATTCGCGGATCATGTCCGACAGGTCTTCTTGGTCGACCCCGCAAACGCGACGCAGCGTCGCCATGTCGCCGCGCGCGAGCGTCTCCAGATTGTCGAGCAACGCCGCCATCGCAGGGTCGAGGCGGTCGGCCTCGCGCGCCTGGACGATCAGGCATTCGCGCAAGGTCCGGGCCCCGACGCCGACCGGATCGAACGAGTGGATGACGACAAGGACGCGTTCGACCGCCGCTGGATCGGTACCGAGCCGGTCGGCAATCTCTTCGACGCTGCTTCCGGTCAGATATCCGGCATCGTCGATCTGGTCGATCAGGTGGCGCGCGATGACAAGGTCGACGGGATCGGCAAACGCCGCGACCGCCTGTTCGATCAGCAGGTCGATCAGCGATGGCTCAGCCGCCGCCATCGCGTCGAAGTCGATGCCTTCGCCGTCACCCGATCCGCCGTTGCCGATCGCGCCCGCCCCGTCGAAGCTGCCGCCTTGCTGGAAGCCGCCATCAGTGACGCTGTCGGTCGGACCGTCGTGGTGGAAGGTCTCGGCGGTGAAGTCGACATCGAGCGGAGCATCGGCGGCCCCGTTTCCCGCGGCGATCAGCTGATCGGTGGTCGCCGGTTCGGCGGTGGCGGCTGGCGCGGCGGCAATGGATCCCGTATCGCCTGCGTCGAGCAACGGGTTCTTTTCGAGCTCGCCGCCGATATACGCTTCGAGCTCGACGTTGGTCAGCGCTAGCAGCTTGATCGCCTGCTGGAGCTGGACCGTCATGACCAGTGACTGGCTCTGACGAAGGTCGAGGCGGGGACCGATGCTCATGGCGCTGCCCCGGAGCCGAAGCCCCTAGAGGCTGAACCCTTCGCCGAGATAGACGCGCCGTACCGTTTCGTCGGCAACCAACGCCTCGGGCGTACCCTCGAACAGGACGCGGCCGTCGTAGATGATGCACGCGCGATCGACGATATCGAGCGTCTCGCGGACATTATGGTCGGTGATCAGCACGCCGATGTCGCGATCGCGCAAGTCGACGACGAGGCCGCGGATGTCGGCGATCGATATCGGGTCGATACCGGCGAACGGCTCGTCGAGGAGCATGATCGACGGGCGCGCGGCCAGCGCCCGGGCAATCTCGCAGCGCCGCCGCTCACCGCCCGACAATGCCATCGCCGGCGCGTCGCGCAGCCGGGTGATGTGGAATTCGTCGAGCAATTGTTCGAGCCGTGCGGCGCGCGTCGCCTTGTCAGGCTCGACGATCTCGAGCACCGCGAGGATGTTCTGCGCCACCGTCAGGCCGCGGAAAATCGAGGTTTCCTGCGGCAGATAACCGAGCCCAAGCGCTGCGCGCCGGTACATTGGCAGGCTGGTGATGTCGGTTCCGTCGAGCAGGATACGGCCCTGGTCGGGCTTCGCCAGTCCCATGATCGAGTAAAAGCACGTTGTCTTGCCCGCGCCGTTCGGGCCGAGCAGCCCGACGACCTCGCCGCGGTTAACCGTCAGCGAGACGTCGCGGAGAACAACGCGCTTGTCGTATTTCTTGCCGATCGCAACGACGGCGAGACCATCGCGCGACGCAGCGGCGCTATCCACCGACTCCCGCTCGATGACTTCGACATCCGCCACTTTCATCTCCGGTGCAGTTGGCGCGAAACGTGCATAAACATTTTTAACCGAAGGCGGAGCGGTTGCAAAGCCGGGAATAAAGCGCAGCCGATTCGGTCACAGCCGGACAGACTTTTCAAGGCGTGCGACCGGCAGAGATCCGCTCTTACGTTGCCGCAAACGGCGAGCATAGCTGCCCGGGTCACGCCCAACTCCGCGCGCTGATTTCACAGCGCGCGGGCTGTCGGATCAGGCTGCGCCCGCGCCGGGACGCGCGTCGCGCTTTTCGACGATGCGCGCCGACTTGCCCGAGCGGCCGCGCAGATAATAAAGCTTGGCGCGGCGAACGACACCGCGGCGGACGACTTCGATCGAATCGATGTTCGGCGAGTACAGCGGGAAGACCCGCTCGACGCCTTCGCCGAAGCTGATCTTGCGAACGGTGAAGCTGCTGCCCATCGCGCGGTTCGACCGGGCAATGCACACGCCTTCGTAGTTCTGGACGCGGCTGCGGTCGCCTTCGACGACCTTGACCCCGACGCGCAGCGTATCGCCGGCACGGAACAGCGGGATCTTCTTGGTCTCGAGGAACTTGGCGATCTGCTCCGCCTCGAGCGTATGGATGAGATTCATCTCATTCTCCTTCATCATCTCGCGCGCCAGAGGGCGACCGACCCCGAGCGCCACGATAGCGCTCCCACAGGTCCGGCCGCCTTAGCCGTGTGTCCTCTTCGGACCGCGCCTGTCGCCATGCGGCGACCTTCGCGTGATCCCCCGATCGCAAGACTTCGGGGATCGATTGCCCTTCCCACGTTGCGGGCCGGGTGTAGTGCGGGTACTCGAGAAGGCCGCTTTCGAAGCTCTCGCTGTCCCCGCTCTGGGTCGCGCCCATTACGCCGGGAAGCAGCCGGATGCAAGCATCGACCAGGACCAGCGCCGCCGGCTCGCCCCCCGACAGGATATAGTCGCCGATGCTGATCGGCTCGACCGCGTTGGGACCGGTGAAAAGCCGCTCGTCGAAGCCCTCGAACCGCCCGCAGATCAGCCGCACGCCGGGGCCGCTCGCGAGGTCGCGGATGCGCGATTGCGTGAGGGACGGGCCGCGCGGAGATAGAGCCAGAACCGGGCCGGTGCCGCCGACGCCACGCAGCGCCCCATACAGGATATCTGCACGCAGGACCATGCCGGGACCGCCACCAGCGGGGGTGTCATCGACGGTGCGGTGCTTGTCGGTGGTGAAGTCGCGAATGTTGCGGGCGTCGAGGCTCCAGATACCCTCGGCAAGCGCGCGCCCGGCGAGGCTATGCCCGAGCGGCCCGGGGAACATCTCGGGGTAGAGGGTCAGGATGGTGGCGGACCAGGTCATGGCGCGAACGATCCACTGCAATCGGCCACAATTTTGACGATGCGAGTGAGAGTTTCGCTCACCGCGACCAGTCTTCGACCATGAGGCCGGGAACGTCGGCGAAATCGGCGATGTTGGCGGTTGCAACGGTCAGGCCGAGTGCCAGTGCATGGGCCGCAATCAGTCGATCGTAGCTCGCTCGCTTGAACGGAAGATCAGCGTAAACCGAGGCGGCAGCGTGATCGAAGGGCATGACCGCGACCTCCTCGATCAATGTCGCAAGATGAGTAAGGGCAGGCGGCTTTCCTCGCCGCGATCCGTAGAGAACTTCGGCGTAGGCTATCGCCGACGTCACCGCATCTCCTTCGTCGAGGTCAGCGAGCCGCCGACGCGCGGCGTCCTCGGTGGCAAGCGCGACCGCGATCAGGATGTTGGTGTCGAGCATATAGCGCATTAGTCAGGCAGATGCTTCGCTCGCCATTTGGGGTCGTCCCACAACAACGGGCGTTCGACGAACGAACGATCCGGGTCCATTGCAAGTCCTGAGCCCTTGGCGCAGCCCCAGACCTTGTCGATGTTGAACTTGCGCGGCGCGGCTGTGACCGGCTCGACGATCCATTTGCCCTGCACCTCCCGCACCTCGACTGGAGTTCCGGCGACTGCGTTGAATGACGCGGGGAGGCGGACCGCCATGGCGTTGCCCGATTTGAACACCTTGGTCGTCGCCACAGCCGCCTCCGTCTATACGCGACGTATATACTAATCGACGAAGGCCGGGTCAATTAAGACCCGGTGGCCGATCTCCGGCACCGCCGTCGGGGTCAGCGGAACCATGAAGGTCTTGCGATCGGGCTTTTCGATCTCGAGGATGTCCCCGGCGCCGAAGTTCTCGACTGCGATGACGGTGCCGATCGCAGCGCCTTCGGTGTCGAACACCGCCAGCCCGATCAGGTCGGCGTGGTAATACTCGCCCTCGGCAAGCGGCGGGAGCGTGTCGCGTGGGACGGTCAGCACCGTTCCGCGCAGAGCCTCCGCGGCGTTACGGTCGGCGATCTCGGCAAAACGTGCGATGGCTCCGCCCTTGTCGGGGCGCAGCGACTTGAGCGTCAGCGTTCGCCCGGCGGCGTCGAAGCTTTTGTATCGCTTCAACGCATCGGGCGTATCGCCGAACAGCTTGAGGCGAACCTCGCCGCCGATGCCGTGTGCTCCGGCAACGGCGGCGAGGGTGATCGTCGTACTCAGACGGCGGGACCGGCGGGCGAGGCGTCGGTCTCGGTCGCCGCATCGACCGGAACTTCGGCATCGGCGGGCGCTTCGGCAGCGGCTTCGGCCGGAGCTTCGACTTCAGCAACGGCTTCCGGCTCGGGCGGCGCTGCCGCGGCAATCTTGGCGGCCTCGGCTGCTTCGGCGGTCGCTGCATCGAGCTCGGCCTGCTTGGCGGCGGCGGCGTCGGAACGCTCCTTGGCCTTGTCACCGGGAACACCCTTGTTCGGGTTCGAGCGGGCGGCGCGGGTGCGGATGCCGGCAGCATCGAGGAACCGGGCGACCCGGTCCGACGGCTGCGCGCCGACCGACAACCAGTGCGTCGCGCGCTCGCCGTCGAGCTTCACGCGCTCGGGGTTTTCCTTGTTGAGCAGCGGGTTGTACGTCCCGATCTTCTCAAGGAACTTGCCGTCGCGGGCGTTGCGGCTGTCCGTGACGACGATGCGGTAATAGGGCTTCTTCTTCATCCCGCCGCGAGCGAGCCTGATTGCGAGTGACATTCCGGTCTTCCTTCTTCGATCTGTAAGAGTCTGGTTCGAATTCTAGCGTTTGTTGAGCTTGTTGAAGTTGCCGGGCAGGCCGCCCTGGCCGCCGCCGCCGAGCATACCCGCTAGGCCGGCCATGCCGCCCGCGCCGCCGCCCATCTTGCCGAGCATCGCCGCCATGCCCTTCATGCCGCCCATCTTGCGGAGACGCTTCATCGCGCCCTCCATTTCCTGGTGCATTTTCATCAGCTTGTTGACGTCCTGCACCGTCGTGCCCGCGCCCTTGGCAATGCGGATCTTGCGCTTGGCGTTGATCAGGTCGGGCTTGGTCCGCTCCTTCGGCGTCATCGAGCAGATCATCGCTTCCATCCGCCCGAGCACCTTCTCGTCGACCGCGCCCGACGCCATCGCCTGCTTGGCCTTGGCCATGCCAGGCAGCATCCCCGCGAGCGCGCCGAGGCCGCCCATCTTCTTCATCTGGACGAGCTGCATCCGCAGGTCGTCCATGTCGAACTGGCCCTTGGCCATCTTCGCGGCGAGCTTTTCAGCGCTCGCGGCCTCGAAGCTTTCGGCGGCGCGCTCGACGAGGCCGACGACGTCGCCCATGCCGAGGATGCGTCCGGCGACGCGGTCGGGAACGAACTCCTCGAGCGCGTCCAATTTCTCGCCGGTTCCGGCGAACTTAATCGGCTTGCCGGTGACCGCACGCATCGACAGTGCCGCGCCGCCGCGGGCATCGCCGTCCATCCGCGTCAGGATGATCCCGGTCAGCGCGACTTCGCTCGAGAACGATGTCGCGACGTTGACCGCGTCCTGTCCGGTCAGGCTGTCGACGACGAGGAGGATTTCGTCAGGCGTCCCGGCTTCGGCGACCGCCTTCATCTCGGCCATCAGCGCGGCGTCGACGTGGAGCCGTCCGGCGGTGTCGAGGAGGAGGACGTCGAAGCCCTGGAGCTTGGCGGCGGTCCGCGCGCGGCGGGCGATCTCGACCGGCTGCTGCCCGGCGACGATCGGCAGCGTCGCGACACTGGTCTGTTCGCCGAGGACGCGGAGCTGTTCCTGCGCGGCGGGGCGCTGGACGTCGAGCGACGCCATCAGCACCTTCTTGCCCTGCTTCTCGGTCAGGCGCTTGGCGAGCTTGGCGGTCGTCGTCGTCTTGCCCGACCCCTGCAGGCCGACGACCATGATGACGGCGGGCGGGGTGACGCCGAGGTTGAGCGGGGCGGCGTCGCTGCCGAGCATCTCGACCAGCGCGTCGTGAACGATCTTGACGACCTGCTGGCCGGGCGTGACCGACCGCGTGACCTCGGCGCCGATCGCGCGCGCGGTGACCGAGTCGATGAAGTCCTTGACCACCGGCAGCGCGACGTCGGCCTCAAGCAGCGCGATCCGCACCTCGCGCATCGCCGCACGCACGTCGAGCTCGGTCAGTGCTCCACGGCCGCGGAGCTTGTCGAACACGCCCGCGAGGCGATCGGAGAGACTATCGAACATGCGGCTCGTTTACTCCAAACGGACAAACCGCCGGCGAGCGAGTCTTCGCTGGCCGGCGTACGTCCGTGGACGCTTTGTTTCGATCGCCCGGTGGCAATCTTCGGCTGCTTCTAGGGCAAACGGCCCGCACGGTCAAATCGCTCAAATAGTCATCGCATATAACTTTACGTCATGTTTCACTTACTCTACCGTTACGCTGGCGGAATCGTCTGCTGCTTTGCGTGATATGGGGATATTGTCTTGAAGCAGTTCGTAGTTGCCGCACTTAGAACCATGGGCATGGTCAGGCACGCCGATAATGCGCGTTTTCAATATGTCCGGCGCGGCACTGTCGCAAGGAACGCGACGTTCCATGGAGTCAATCCGACACTTAAAATGCCGCCTGATCGGCTTCTGTACGAGACAACGTCGGGCGTTGACCATGAGGGATATTACATAAGCGGCAAAGATTCGGCTGATCGCTTTATCGGTCTGATCGATACCTATCTGCCTGGAGCCGTCAACGTAGCCGAATGGGGTTGCGGCGTTGGGCGCGTGATAAGGCACATGCCGTACACGATGACAGGAATGGATTACGACCCGCGAATGGTGGCCTGGTGTGCTGAAAATCTTGGCGGAACGTTTGTACGCAACGACCTGATGCCGCGCGCTCCCTTCGCCGACGCAAGCTTCGACGCAGTTTATTGCTGGTCGGTATTCACACATCTGTCCGAAGCCGCGCATGTAGCGTGGTTTGCCGAAATGAAGCGAATCGTGCGTCCGGGAGGGTTGTTCCTGTTCACCACGATGAGCGATGGATGCCGGCTCAGTCTGCGCCCTGACGAGCTGTCGAGCTACGACGCCGGACAACTCGTCGTGCGCACGGACAGCCGCGAGGGTGGTCGGACATACGCCAGCTACGAGAGCGCCCGATATGTCCGCGACGTGCTCACCAAGGGCAGCGAGATCGTCGCTCACAGAGCGACCACACCGAACGTGGTCGATCAGGATATGTGGGCGGTCCGTTTTCCTGTTTGAAACGTTGGAAGAAATCTGACGCCCGCCACAAACTTTCCGCCGCGCAGTGGTTTCGGTCCAGACGGAACGCCGCCGCCGCTAACCTGCTGCCGGGTATCGCAACCTGTGCGATGGCAGATACGACAATCCAGTATGAGCGCATTCTCCAGGAACTACACAATGCGCCGAACGATCCTTGCGTCGCTGCTTGCCGATGATGACGGCATTTTACGCCGAGCTGGCCAAGCGCTGCACGATCATCGACCCGACACTGACGGTCTGGGAGCCGCTGATGACCTCCGGCGGCAGCGCCATCTCCCCTGAATGCGGCGTTCGCCGACATCGCGCCGCCGTCTGTCGCGCGCGGGTGGAAGACCAGCAGCTATCCGTTGTTCGGGATGTGACCCGCGACGATTTCGCAGAGCTTTGCCAAGATGGTCGGACTGGTCGGCAAGCTGCATCAGGCCGGCGTGCGGATCGTCGCCGGGACCGATGGCCATGGGCTCGAACTGGGCCGCAAACTCGAACTCTACGAGCAGGTTGGCCTCACCAATGGCGAGGCGCTGCAGACCGCAACGATCGTCCCGGCGCGGATAACCGGGATGGACGATCGAACCGGCTCGATTGCGCCCGGCAAGACGGCGGACATCATCCTTGTCGACGGCGACGTTTCGCAGGACCTCGGTAATCTGCGTCATGTCGAGACGGTGTTTCTCGACGGGTATTGCCTCGACGGAGCCGCGCTGCGGCAGGCGAGTGGTATCAGCGGATTGCCGAAATGACGGCGGACAGTCTGCGGCGCTGAGCGTACGCCGAGGACCGAATTATAGGCGATGGGGCGGAGGCCCAGTCGAGCCGCGCGGCAAGCGACGATGCGCGAGAAGCGCCTGTCCTACAGTCCCATGTGTCGAGTATGCTCACCCGGCAACGCCACCGGGCGAGAGGCGCGGGTTCTTTCTCATTGCTGGATGACGGTCGCGACCGAAAGCGAGAACGCGAAAAACAATGTGCTTTAGTGTGAACTTAACGTGACCTTAGCGTCCGAATTAACCGGACAGGCTTCTTGCAGCCGCCAGTGTCGCCTGCACCAACGCGTCGGTTGCGCTGACGACCGGCGCCGCGATGTCGCCGGGGGCGAACACCAGCGGGACTTCGGTGCACGCGGCGAGGATAACGTCGGCACCGGCGTCGACGAGCAACTGCGCCTGCGCGGCCATCGCGGCGCGGACGGCTGGGCCGGTGTCGCCGCGCTTGACCGCGTAGATCAGCGGCATGAACGCCGCCATGTCGGGGGCGATTACCGCGATGCCGGCGGCCTCGAAGCCATTATGATAGATGCGCGAGGCCTGCGTCGCCTCGACCGCGAGCAGGCCGACGGTGCGGGCTTCGGGCACGGCGGCAACGACGGTGGCGACCGCGACGTCGATCATGCTGACGAACGGCAGCGGGGTCGCGGCGATGATGTCGACGGCCCAGCTATGCGCCGCATTGCACGGCATGACGAGGAACTCGGCCCCGGCGGCGGCGAGCCCGCGCGCTGTCTCGGCGAGCAGTCCGGCGGGCGAGGGGCCGTCGGCGACCATCGCGGCGTTACGGTCGGCGTGGCGCGGGTTGTTGTCGGTGATGACGCGAAGGTGGTCGCTCTCCTCGACCGCGCCGGTGGCGTGGTGGAGCTTGACGAGGAAGTCGAGCGTTGCCGCCGGTCCCATCCCGCCGATGACGCCGACGGTTTTGGTCATGCCGCCAACACGTCGCGATAAGCGAACAGCACCGGCGCGCCGCCGGTGTGGACGAACAGGACGCGGTCGGTCGGCTTGAAGTGGCCGTCGCGCACGAGGCCGATCAGCCCCGCCATCGCCTTGCCGGTATAGACCGGGTCGAGCAGCACGCCCTCGGTCGACGCGAGCAGGCGGACCGCCTCGACCATTGCAGGAGTCGGGATTGAGTAGCCCGGTCCGACCCAGCGATCGAGCGCGACGACCGAGTCGCGCGCGATACCGCCAGTGAACCCGGCGAACTCCGCCGTCGCCACGGCGAGCTTGTGGACGTTGCCCTCCTGCTCGGCCTGCGGGCGGCGGACGTTGATGCCGGTGAGCGGGATTCCGGCGTTGGCCGCGGTCAGTCCGACGAGGAGCCCGGCGTGGGTCCCGGCGCTCCCGCTGGCGACCACGATGTGGTCGAAGGCGACGCCCATCTCGAACGACTGGGCGAGCAGCTCCTCGGCGCACGCGACATAGCCGAGCGCGCCCAGTGGGTTCGACCCGCCGCCAACGATCGCATAGCCCTTGCGGCCCGTGCTCTCGAGATCGTCGAGCTCGCCCTGCATCGCGGCGGCGAGGTCGGTTCCGGCGGGGACGACGGTGACGCTCTCGACCCCGAGCAGGTCGAACAACAGGTTATTGCCCGAGGCGTCGGCATGATAACTGCCGGGGACACGCTCCTCGAGGATCAGGCGGCACTTCATGCCTTCGCGCACCGCCGCCGACAGCGTTAGGCGGCAGTGGTTCGACTGGACCGCACCGACCGTAACGAGCGTATCCGCTCCCTGCGCCAGTGCAGCGGCGACGAGGAATTCGAGCTTGCGGGTCTTGTTGCCGCCTCCCGACAGGCCGAGCAGGTCGTCGCGCTTGATCCAAAGCTCGGGACCGCCGAGGTGCGCCGACAGATGCGGCATCGGCTCGATCGGCGTGGCGTTGGGGGTGTAACGGCGGCGGGGGAAGCGGGCGAGGTTCATGGCGTCAGGGTTAGCCCCTTCGCGCCGCGCCGTCATCCCCGTCGATGACGCGGAGACGCCTGCGCCGACCCCTGTCCCATTGCGTACGGAACGGAAACGCGGGCGCGATTGTTACAGTACTACACCATCAGGATCGCCCTCATGACCATCTTCAAATTGCTGCGCGTTGCCCTCATCGGCGGTGCTGTCGCCACGCTCGGTGCGTGCGCCGACGGTTACGGGTATGGCGGCGGGGGCTATGGCGGCGGCGTCGCTTATGCCGGTGGGTATTCGGGACCGCTGGGTTACGGCGGCGACTATTACGGCGGCGTCGGCTACCCCGGCTACGGCTTCTACAACGACTATTATTACCCTGGCACGGGCATTTACGTGTTCGACCGCGGCGGGCGTCGCCGGGCGTGGAACGACGACGAACGTAACCATTGGCAGCATCGCGGTGAGTTCCGCGGCAACCACCTTTATCAAGGCCGTCAGTTCGATGCGCGCCGCGACCGCGCGTACATGGCGGACCGCGGTGCATCGTACCGCAGCTTCCGCCAGTCGGCGCGGCAGGGTGGCGGGCGGCCGCAGGGCCAGCAGGGGCATGGCGGCGGACGGCCGCACAACTAACTGGGGATCGGGGTCGGCCTTCAGCTAGAAGTGCCACCCCATCGAGGTGACGACCCCGGTCTCGGGGCGGCGCATCCCTTGGACGAAACCGATCCGGACCAAGCCGAAATCGACTTCGGCCTGCGCAAGGAACTGGCGGTTCCCGCGCAGGTCGACCGGGTTGGCTGCGAACGTCAGCGACCGTGAATCGAGATCATAGCCGTTGCCGAGCGTTAGCGTGGCGCCGCCACTTTCGACGTTGAGCGGCTGGGCGACGCCGACCGTCACGCGCGCGATCCCGATGTTGCGCCCCGCCTCGATGCCGAAGCGCGAGGTGACCAAGGTCGACGGCGCGGTCAGGAGTGAATTCGTCGCGTCGCGCAGCGCGGTCACCCCGATCGAGCCGTAGCCGGTGAACGACCAGCGACCCGCCAACCGGATATAGCGCGCCTCGCCAAAGCCGGTCGTCGTGGCGCTCGCGAGTTGTAGCGCACCAGTCGAACGGCTGCCGAATACCGCACCGTTTTCGCTGATGACCCCGCCGCCGAGGCTCCATCGGCCATTGCTCCAGCCAACGCCGGCGGCATCGACACTGGCAGTGGCGATGTTGCGCACGGCACGAGATCCGCCGGTGCCGGCGTCGAAGGTTAGCGCGCCGTCGCCAAAGGGAACGATCGTCCGCGCCCCTGTCGTCACCGCCCCGGCATACGCCGCGAGCGCCAACGACGGTGCCCCAAGTCCCGCAACGGCGCTCCCTGTCCACGGTGCATAGCCCTGGGTAAAGGCAATCTCGGTCCCGCCCGTCCGAACTCTGATCTCGGTTCCTGCCAGCCGCGCGACGGGTTCACCCTCGCGAACCGGGCCGCCCGCATATTCGATGTCGCTGGTCACGCTGAAGGCCAATGTGCCAGAGGTGTTGCGGCGGATCGTCCGTGTCAGCCCCGCGACCGCGCCGATGTTGCTCGACGACCGGACGATGCCGCGCGCGTCGGCGGTAAAGTCGCGCCCAAAGGCGTCGAGGATCACGGCATGACTGAGCAGCTTGGTGATCGACCCGGTTCCTGTCGCCGAAGGCAGAGCGAGGCTGGCAGATGCGATCGGTGTCGTCGTCCCGGTTTGCGTCACCAGAACCGGATCGACCGGGGAAAGCGCGGCCTTGATGTCGAGCAACCCGCGCCCGAAGACCGGATCGGTCCCGGGCGCGCCGATATCGCGCGCGGTCGCGAGGATCACGTTGCCGGCGTCCTTGCCCGACAGCTGCGGCCACTTCTGCAGGATCAGCGCCGCCGTCGCCGCGACCAGCGGCACCGCGCCGCTGGTGCCGGTGAACTTGTAGAAGCCGCCGCCGTTCGCCGGGTCGGCAGCGATATTGTCGTACGGCGCGGTGATATAGCGGTCGGCAAGCGTCCCGGCCTGCCCCGACGATGGATCGAGGGTGAAGGCCGTCAACGAGTTCGACAGGCCGCCGACCGAAATCCAGCTGCCGCGGTTGGCGGAAGATACAAGCTGGATCGATTCGGGATTGGCCGAGCCACTGTTTCCGGCGGCGATCACGAACAATCCGCCGACGCTGGCGAAGCGGTTGATCGCGGCGGTCAGTGACGGCGACGCGCCGCCGTCGATGCCGAGCGATACCGACAGCACCGGAATCTTGACGCTTGCGGCATAGTTGATCGCAGCGGCGATGTTTGCCCCTGATAGCTCCTCGTTCGGCGAGCCATCGGCGTTTGGCATGTCGGTCTTGCTGTCGTCGATCCGCAGGAGGGCGACACTCGCTTGCGGCGCGACCCCGACACTGCCTTGTCCATCACGGTTGGCGGCGAGCAATTCGGCGACGATCGCACCGTGGAGCGATGACGGGTTGAGGCCGATGTCGTTGCGGGCGGTGGCGGCATAGCTGCCGTCGGCCTGCTTGGTCAGGATGTTGCCGAAGTCCTTGCTCAACGCGGACTGCCTCCCGGCGAGTTCACTGTCGCTGGTGGTGAAGCCGCCGTCGACGATGCCGACGGTGACACCCTTGCCGGTGAGCCCCGCATCGGCGGCGTAGAGCGCCCCGATCAGCTCGTACGAATTATAGTTGGCACGGTATTCGGCGGTGTCATTGACCGACCGCGCAGCGGGGCGGGGTGACGCGATCAAATCGGATGGAACGATGGTAGGAGTCGGCGCTGGCGTCGTCACGGGCGGGGGCGTGGTGACCGGAACGGTGACCGGGGCAACAGGCGGAGCGATTGTCGCTGGCGTCGCGACATCGCTGCCGCCACAGCCAGACAGCAACATCGCCGACGCCAAAGCGGCGATCGACACATGCGCTGCACCCCTGCCCGTCGATCGTAGCGCCACAGTTGCCCACCTCGCGTTGCCCTAGCTCTAGCATGGCGCACGCAGACTAGGCGGTCACGATTAATGTGTGGTTGGCAAACCGTTAAGTAATTGATTTAGCGCCGAAACGATGCGGTCGACATGGAACGGTTTGACGACAAGGATACTGCCGTTGACACCATGTCGAACCCACTCGTGCGCCGCACCTCCGGTCGTATAGACCACCGGAATGCACGGGCAGGCTTCACGCGCGCATCGGGCGACGTGCCAGCCATCGGCGCCGGCGCCCATGTTGATATCGGTGACCAGGGCATGGATGTGCGGGTTCATCGCGATCATCGAGAGCGCCTCGCCGCCGTCGTTGGCAACGACGACCTCGAAGCCGCTATCTGTCAGCGCATCGCAGACCATGTCCGCGATCAGCGCTTCGTCGTCGACGACTAGAATTGTTGTCGCATTGGGCACGATGTTTTCCACGACATCCCGCCCAGATGACGGATCCTTAAAACAACAGTCCGGGCATCGTACAGTTTCATACCGACCCGAAACAATTCGTCAGACACCTGCTGCGGGGGGAGCGGGGGAGTTGAGCAGGCTGGCGATCGCGGTGATGATCTGCGCCGTGGCAAAGGGCTTGCTCACCAAAATGCTGCGCGGCACGCCGTGCACCGCCCATTCGTGGGCGACACCGCCGGTCATATAGACCACCGGCAGGTCCGGATTGAGTTCGCGGGCACGGCGCGCCACCGACCAGCCGTCGGCGGTATCGCCCATGTTGATGTCGGTGATAATGCCGCAGATCGCGTGGGTCTCGTCGTTGAGGACTGCCATCGCCCGGTCGCCGTCATTGGCGCTGATCACGGCAAAGCCCGCGTCTTCGAGCGCGTCGTGGACCATCTCGGTGATCAGGATCTCGTCGTCGACGAGGAGGAGCGTGAGAGAAGACGCCATCAAGTCAAGATCCGACAAGCATTATGAGACACATGCGACTCGACCACTGAATTCACCCGTCAATCGAACCAATCGGGCGCGGCATATCGCATTAGTGACAAATCAACCAATGTTTTCAGCAAAACTACCATCCGGGAGAGGCGAACGTTCACCGTGCGGTCATCGACCGGGCGTGATAGGATCGGACGATGAACCTGTCTGTCCTGTCCGGCGCCGCCGTCCTGATGCTGGCATCTGTCGCAGCAATCGCCGATCCGGTGACGCCGGTCGTGCCTGCCGACTCCACCGCAGGCCCGCCGGTCGAGCATCGCCTGTCGCCCGCCGATGCCGATGCGGCGATCGAGGCGGGGGCCGAGCGCAACCGCGCCGCCGAGGCGCTGGCGACCGCGCGGCTCGACCCTGCGCTCCAGCTCCCCGGCGAGGACCGGCCGCGCGACAAGAAGCTCCACGGCGAGGCCGGTGTCGCGTTCGGCTCGAACGGCGAGCGTGAGGTATTCGGTACCGTCAACACCTCGCTCGGCGGCGACAGCACCGCGTCGTTCTCGTATGACAATACCCAGTTCGGCCGCCAACGGTACCGCACCCGCTAGCCCGCGCGGCGCTCCCGGCCTACATAGTCGGCGATGGCAAAGCAGCACCTCTACCTCGTCGACGGCTCGGGCTATATCTTCCGCGCCTATCATCGGCTCCCGCCGCTGACCAACCCCGACGGGACGATGGTCAACGCGGTCTATGGCTTCACGACGATGCTGTGGAAGCTAATCGAGGAACTCAATAAGGCGGAGGCCCCGACCCACCTCGCGGTGATCTTCGACGCCGGCAGCATCACCTTCCGCAACGACATGTACGACCAGTACAAGGCGCATCGTCCGCCGCCGCCCGACGACCTCATCCCGCAGTTCCCGCTGATCCGCGACGCGGTCCGCGCCTTCTCGGTCCCGTGCTTCGAACAGCCGGGCTTCGAGGCCGACGACATCATCGCGAGCTACGCGCTGGCCGCGATCGCCGCCGGCTTCGACGTCTCGATCGTGTCGTCGGACAAGGACCTGATGCAGCTCGTCCAGCCGGGGCTCGACCTGTACGACACGATGAAGAACTGCCGGGTCAACCGCGAGGATGTGATCGAGAAGTTCGGTGTTCCCCCCGAGCAGCTCGGCGAGGTCCTCGCGCTGATGGGAGACAGCGTCGACAACATCCCCGGAGTCCGCGGCGTCGGGCCGAAGGGGGCGGCCGAGCTGATCCAGCAGTTCGGCACGGTGGAGGCGATGCTGGCGCGGCTCGACGAGGTCAAGAAGCCCAAGCTGCGCGACAACCTCGCAGCGTCGGCCGATATGGCCCGCCTGTCGCGCGAACTCGTCCGATTGAAGGACGACCTGCCGCTCGAAATCCCCCTCGACGAGCTGACGCTGCGCGAGCCGCCGCACGCCCCGCTCGCGGCGTTCCTCGCCAAGCACGGCTTCCGCAGCCTGCTGGCGAAGCTCGGGCGCGAGGTCGAGGCGGCGCATGCCCCGGTCGTCGAGGACGCCCCCGCCGCGCCGTTCGACCACAAGAAGTACGAGTGCGTCACGACGCTCGACCGGCTCGACTGGTGGCTCGCGGAGGCGACGCGGCGCGGGGTCGTCGCGGTCGACTCCGAGACCACCGACCTCGACCCGGTCCGCGCCGACCTCGTTGGGCTGAGCATCGCGCTCGAACCCGGCCTCGCCTGCTATATCCCGGTCGGCCACAAGATCGGCGATGGCCTGCTCGCCGAACCCGTCGACCAGCTCGACCGCGCGACGGTGATCGAGCGGCTGGGCCCGGTGTTCGCCAACCCGGCGATCCTCAAGGTAGGCCAGAACCTCAAATACGACATGATCGTCTTCCGCCGTCATGGGGCGGCCGAGATCGCACCATATGACGACACGATGTTGATGAGCTTCGCGCTCGATGCTGGGCGGTGGAACCACGGCGTCGAGGACCTGTCGACCCGCCACCTCGGCCACACCCCGATCGCCGTCAAGGAGCTGACCGGGACCGCCAAGTCGCGGATCAGCTTCGACCATGTCGCGCTCGACCGCGCCACCGAATACGCCGCCGAGGATGCCGACGTCACGCTGCGGCTCCACGGCAAGTTCGCCGCGCGGCTGTGGCGCGAGGAGGTCACGACCATCTACCGGACCGTCGACGCGCCGCTGATTCCGGTGATCGCCGACATGGAGATGGCCGGGATCAAGGTCGACCGCGCTGCCCTCGCGGGCCTGTCGGCGGCGTACGAGATCGAGATCGCCGGGCTCGAAACGCAGATCCACGACATGGCGGGTCACAAGTTCACGATCGGTTCGCCCAAGCAACTTGGCGAGGTGCTGTTCGACAAGCTCGGCCATGCCTCGGGCAAGAAGTCGGGCAAGACAGGCGCTTTCGCCACTGACGTCACCGAGCTCGAACGCCTTGCCGCGAGCGGCGTCGACATCGCCGCGCGGGTGCTCGACTGGCGCCAGCTGACCAAGCTCAAGTCGACCTACACTGACGCGCTCCAGGCGCAGATCAACCCCGCGACGGGGCGCGTCCACACCTGCTTCGGCCTCGCCAATGCGAGCACGGGGCGGCTGTCGTCGACCGACCCCAACCTCCAGAACATCCCGATCCGCACCGAGATGGGCCGGCGGATCCGCTACGCCTTCGTCGCCGAGCCGGGGCACGTCATCATGGCGGCCGACTATAACCAGATCGAGCTGCGGCTGGTCGCGCACATCGCCGACGTCCCCGAACTGAAGCAGGTTTATGCCGAGGGCGGCGACGTCCATAACCTGACCGCGCAGGAGGTCTTCGGCGAGGTCACGCGCGACACCCGCAACCGCGCCAAGACGATCAACTTCTCGATCATCTACGGCATCTCGGCGTTCGGGCTGGCGCAGCGCCTCGGCATCGATCGCGGCGAGGCGGCGCGCTACATCGACCTGTACTTCAGCCGCTTCCCCGGCATCCGCAACTACATGGCCGAAACCATCGCCTTCGCCCGCGACCACGGTTTCGTCACGACGCTGTTCGGGCGCAAGGCGAACGTCCCGATGATCGCGTCGAAGGTCATGGGCGAGCGCCAGAATGCCGAGCGCCAGGCGGTCAACGCCCGCGTTCAGGGGACCGCCGCCGACATCATCAAGCGCGCGATGGCGCGGATGCCGGGAGCGCTTGCGGCGGCCGGGCTGACCGGTACGCGGATGCTCCTCCAGGTCCACGACGAACTGGTGTTCGAGGTTCCCGACGCCGAGGTCGGGGCGGCGACGGCGGTGATCCGCGCAACGATGGCGCACTCGCACACCCCCGCGGTCGACCTGTCGATTCCGCTCGGGGTGGAGATCGGGACCGGGGTCAGTTGGGGCGACGCGCACTGAGGGGGTGGCCTTCGGGAAGATGGAAGTCCACGAAGTCCGCACGAAGCGGGTGTTTTGCGCGCGCGTTTCCGCCGGTGTCGCGACCCGGCAATACTTACGATGAGAACACTGCTCCCGCCGCCCAGTAGCGACTCGACGGTAGGAGGGTATGCCGAAGGCCGGGGTGTAGGACAGGGATGAGTAGTTGATCCGCCCCGCGTGCGCGAAAGAGCGAAGCTAGGCCTTCCGCCCCGACCCGCTCTTCTTCCCGCCGCCGTCCTGCTTGTTCACCGTCGCCCACGCCCGCGCCTCGGCTTCCTTGTCGGGCACGCCCTTGGCCTCGTAGCTCTCCTCGATATGCTCGGCCTTGCGCTTCTGCTTGTCGGTGTACGCGTCCTTGTCACCCTGCGGCATGGCGCGCCTCCTCGCTGAACGGGCAGCCGCTGCGCGCCGACCGCTCGCCCTGCAGCGTGGCATAGACCGACTTTCGCGCGCGCATGACGCCGCCGAGCGGCTGGTGCGCGGCGAGACCGTGCCACGGCGAGAAGGCGAGGCCGTCGTCTATCGCATGGACCTGGTCGATGCTCCACGACGGCTGTGCGGCCGCGCGCAACCGAGCGACGGTGACGTACGGGCTGGCATCCTCGGGCCATTCGACCGACGCATCCTCGATCGGCATCTTCTCGAGGTCGGTGCATAGCTGGACCCGGATTTCCCATTCGCCGCCGCCGTTGGCGAACGTCTTGCCGATCGCCTCGCGCAGGAAGTTCTGATGGTCGGACTCGACCTTGGCATCCTTCAACTCCGCCAGCGCGCCGACGGGCACGCACGCGAGCTTGGCGATATAGTCGCCGTAACGGACCGGCACCTGAGTGTAGAAAGTCTCGCCGAGCGGGTTGGTCAGCTTGTGCCCGCCGAGAGCGACGAGCGTTCCCGACTTGCTGCCGACCGCTTCGAGCAGCGCCTCGATCCCGCGCGCGGTGGCGGAGAACGCACGCTTCAGCCCCTCGGCCTTGTCGGTTGTCGCGGCGAGCATCTTGACCGTGCCGAGGAAGTCCTTCGGCGTCGCGGCGGCGAACGTCGGCCCTTCGACCATCAGGAAGTCCTGCGTCGTGTCGGTCGCGCTCCCCGACAGTTGGTCGCCGTCGACTCCGTGAATTTTGATCGCGATGCCGCGCGGGGTCGAGACGTGGTCGTCCATCAGGTCGCCGGGCGACGTCGAGAGGCGGATCGACGTCTTGTACGTGCCGGGCTTGGCGAACAGCCCCTGCGCGAGTTCGGGGGCCAGCCCGCCAAAGATGGTAAGTTCGCCTTCGAGCAGCGCGTGGCTCTTGGCGTGGACCGCGCGGATCGCCTTGGCTTCGTCCTTGAAGGTCGTTGCCGAAATCGACTCCATCGCCTCGGTCAGCCCGGCGATCGTCTCGGCTTCGTCGGCAGCGGGGGTCTCGACGGACGGGGTAAAGCGGACGGCGGGCATAACGTATCTCCTCGGGTCGATCATCCAACCGCCCGCTGTGGAGGCGGTTCCGCTAGCGTACCGTAATCCGGGCATGGTCGAGCAGCCGCGTTCCGTCGCTCAGCGTGATGCGGTGCGTGCCGGGAACGGGGCTCCAAAGGCGCGCGCTGCCCAGATCGCGGCCGTCGATCGCGACGCTGCCGGCCCCGGCAACCCCCGTTCCCGCGACGATGATCGCGATGCGCTGGCGGGCAGGCGGGATATCGGGGTCGAGCGCGATCACCGTGCCGTCGGCGGGGGCGACGATGCGCGGGCGCTGTTGCTGCGCGGCGACGCGGACGACCGACAATTCGGTGCCGGGGACGAACAGCTCGGTCCGCGGCGGTTCGACTGCGGGGACGAAGCTGACCGCCCGGGCGACGGTGCCGGTGCGGGCGAAAGGCACGGCGGGGACGTCGCGGTGGAGGTGGAGCATGATCTCGCGCCACGTCGGGGCTGCGCCGACGACGCCCGATACCCCCGCCGCCATGCTGTCGCCTTCGAAATTGCCGACCCAGACCGCGACGGTGAAGCGGCTGGTGAAGCCAATGCACCAATTGTCGCGCAAGGCCTTCGACGTGCCGGTCTTGACCGCGGCGGGAAACGGCAAGGCGAGGCCGTTGTCGGGGCCGAAGGTTGCGGTCCGCGCGGCGGGATCGCTGAGGATGTCGGCGACGATCGCGATCGCGGGGGCGGCCATGACGCGGCGGTCGGCGATGGCGGTGCCGGGTTCGAGGCGGAGCGGCGACCACAGTCCGCCACGGGCGAGGGCACGGAAGGCGGCGGCCTGTTCGACCAGCGTGACCTCGGCTGACCCGAGCGCGAGGCTGAAGCCGTAATAGTCGCCGTCGCGCGAGATGCCGCGATACCCCGCATCGAACAGCCGGTCGCGGAAGGAGTCGACGCCGACGAGCAGCAGGGTGCGGACGGCCGGCACGTTGAGCGAGTTGCCGAGTGCTGACCGCACGCTGACCGGGCCGCGGAAATTGCGGTCGTAGTTCTGCGGGATGTACAGCCCCGATGCGGTGTCGAGGTCTACGGGAGCGTCGTCGAGGATCGATGCCGCGGTCAGCAGCCGCCGCTCGATCGCGAGTTCATACAGGAACGGCTTGAGCGACGATCCCGCCTGGCGCGGGCTTCGCGCGCCGTCGACCGCACCCGACCGCGATTCGGGGCCGCCCGAGCCGACATAGGCGAGGATGTCGCCGCTGGCGTTGTCGACGACGATTGCCGCGCCGTCGCGGGCGTTGCGCGCCGACAGCGACGCGAGCTGCCGGTCGAGAGTAGCGCGGACGAATGTCTGCAACTCGAAGTCGATCGTCGTGCGGACGGTCGTGCGGCCCGGTGCGAGCAGCTGTGCGGCGACTTGCGGAGCGAGGCCGGGGTCGGGCAGGGGGCTGCGCGGGCCGAGCATCTCGGCGGTCCGCGCCTCGATCTGCGCGCAGGGGATCGTGCTCGCGGCGCAGGCGCGGCGGGCGACGGCGGCGGGGCTCGCTCGCGGCGCGGGGAGAAGGCTGACGAGGATACGCGCGTCGCGGTCGTCGAGCGACTCCGGGGGCTTACCCGCGAGCGCCCGCGCCGCCGCGTCGATTCCGACGAGGTCGCCTCGGAAGGGGAGGAGGTTGAGCCACGCCTCGAGGATCTCGCGTTTGCTCCACCGGCGTTCGAGCGCGAGGGCGGCGCGCGCCTGCGCGATCTTTTGCAACGCCGACCGGCTGCCGCTCGACCCCAGCCCCGGGTCGAGCATCGCCGCGAGTTGCATCGTGATCGTGCTCGCCCCCCGGCTGGTCCGCCCGCGAAATCGGTCGCGCAAGGCTCCGCCCGCCCCGCGCCAGTCGACGCCGTGGTGGCTCCAGAAACGCCGATCCTCGGCCCCGACCGCGGCGGCGACGAGCGGCGCGGCGATGCGGTCGAGCGGGATCCAGCCGAGGCGGCGGGTCGAAGCGTCGGCGCGGACGATATCGAGGACGCGCCCGTCGCGGGCAAGGAGACGGGCTTCGGAGGTGTGCCACCCGGCGCGGACGGCGGGGTAGTCGGGGAGGGTGCGGGGCGTGGTGAGGATGATCACCAGTAACGCCGTCATCCCGGCGAAGGCCGGGACCCATCGCGCCACGAGTCGAGCCCGGGGCGCGATGGGTCCCGGCCTTCGCCGGGATGACGGAGGGGCAGGGGGAACGTTCCCCGCTTCGTTCAAGGCCGCGCCGCCACCTCGACCGGGGCGTTCGGGACCAGCGCCATCATCTCGGGCGAATACAGCGCCTCGACCCGCGTCGGCGGCAGGCGGAACACGCCCGCGCTGTTCAGCCGGACGGTGTATTCATACGCGACCATCGCCTTGGGCATGCTCTCGTAATGCGCGTGGACCGCGTCGGTGCGGCGCTCGACGAAGGTCGGCTGGACCCCGGTCGTCGCCTCGGTCGCGAGGATCTCGCTGCGCCCGCCGAGCGACCCGCCGAGGATCGTCGCGCCCGCCGGGACCGGGTCGTTGATCACCACCCATTGCAGCGGCGCGCGCGGGGTCACCTCGACGCGGACCTTCATCACGTCGCCTCGGCTCCAGTGTCCCGCGACGGCTTGTGTCACCGGCGCGACCGATCGCCGGACGGCAAAGCCGCTGGCGAGCGGCGCGGTTAGCGGCACCGCGGCGCGCGATGTGACGATCGCCCATGGTGCGCCGGTCCCGGCGTGGGTCAGCGTGAACGGCGCCGATCCGCTCGGCCACGGCAGGGTCGCGAGCGGCGGCGCGGCGGCGGTCCAGGCGAAGGCGTGCGACGCGGTTCCGAGCGCGGCGGTCGTCGTGCCGCTGACCGGCGCCCCCTCGAACGCCGCCGCGAAGCCGCGCATCGCCAGTGTCCCGATCGCGTTCGCCGGGGTCGAATCCCAATGCCCGCGCGATTGGTCGAGCATCAGCCCGCGCGCGATGCGGGGGACGTCGGCCTTCCAGTCGGGCAGGCCGACGACCGCCTGCAGCAGCCGTGCCGCAGTCAGGTCGGGCGAGCTGAGCAGCTGCCACTGGTCGTCGGCGCGGGTGATCGTCAGCCGCGTCCCCTGCAGGTCGAGCCGGGCGCGGAGGACGTTGAGCGCCTGTTGGAGCTTGCCCGGGGCGTCGGGAATGCCGGGCAGACGGAGAACCGTGACCCAGTCGATCAGCGTCGCGGTCGGCCACGCATCGGGGGCGACCGACAGCGGCTCGAGCATAGCCGGGGTCGCCGCGCCGGCGCTGAGCAGCGCCGCGACCGCGCCGAGCCGCCGCGATGCGCCTTCGCCGTCGAAGCTTGCGGTGCCGACGATGCCCTTGCCCTTCTCGACGACGAGGACGTTCTCATGCGACCGCGCGACTTTGCCGCCGACGAAGCCGGTCAGCCCGGCGATCATCTTGCCCCGCGCGTCGTCGGGCAGCGGCCAGCCGCTCTCGGCGGACAGCCGCAGGATATAGCCGGTTAGCGAATCGTCGCCCGCGATCCAGTCGGCGGGGAAGAATCGGACGAGCCCGTCGCGGTCGAGATATGCGGGGAGCAACGCCGTCGTCGCGTCCCACTTTGCCCGGTCGCCGGTGGCGACGGCGACCGACAGCCGCTGCTCGATACAGTCGTATGGGTACGCCGCCATGTACGCGCGGACCCCCGGCTGCGAGCCGCCGAGCGAGCGGCTGAGCGCGACGTCGATCCCGCCGCGACCGGGGAGCGCGCCGGCGGGGAGGGCGACGGGGAACGACTGCGGCTTGTCGACCTGGAGCAATGTCGCCTGCAGCGTCTCGACCGGCACCGCGGGGATGACCGACTGCGCGACGCGCACGGCGTCCTTTGCCCCGGTCGTTGCCTGCGCGTTAATCGCCCACGCGACCGGTCCGCTGGTCGCGGGCGCGGCGACGTCCCACGCCACCGTCGTCGCATTGCCCGCGGGGACGTCGACGATTCGGTTCGCTAAAGGGGCGGCCCCGGCGCTACCGCCGACGGTGACGCGGAACGGCTTGTTGGTCGCGTTACGCACAAGGACCGTCGCGGTGTAGCGGTCGCCCTCGCGGACCAGCGGCGGCACCCCGGCGAGCAACTGGAGGTCCTGCGTCGTCCGGACCACCGCGCTGCCGGTGCCGAACAGGTCGCTGCCGCCGGTGGCGATCGCGACGAGGCGGAAGGCGCTGAGCGAGTCGTTGAGCGTCACCGGAATTGCGGCGCGGCCCTGCGCATCGAGCGGCACGCGCCCGCGCCACAGCAGCAGCGGGTTGAAGTCGCGCCGGACGGTGCCGCCCTCACCCTCGCCGCCGCCGCCTCCGGCAGCGACCGCCTTGCGGCCGTAATGGCGCTTGCCGACGACCTGCGTCTGCGCGGTCGAGGTCAGCACCGCGAGCGGGCGGTCGGCCATCATCGCGGTCAGCACGTCCCAGCTGTCGTTGCCGTGGAGCTGGAGCAGCGCCTCGTCGACAGCGGCGAAGGCGATCTCGCTCCCGGCGGGGAGGGTGCGGCCCTTCGGCGGGGTGACCTGCACCACCGTCTGCGCGACCTTGCGGACGGCGTAGCTCGGGGCGTCGGTCGCCACCTTGACCGCGAGGCGATGGTCGTCCCAGCCGACGCGGATCTTCGCCATGCCGAAGCGGTACGACGGCTTGGCGAGGTCGACGAGGCTCGTCGGCGAGGCGGCTTCGCGGCTGATCCACGGCAGGTTCCAGCGGCGCGCGAGGTCGGCGAGCCACAGCCGCCAGCCGGCGACTCGCCCGCGCACCGCGAGGACCGAGACATAGACGTCGGGGGCATAGCCGCGCTTGAGCTTGACCTCGACGACCGCGTCCTTGCCCGACAGCGTCGTCACGAAGCTGTCGATCACGCCGTCGCGCAGCACGCTGACGAGCGCGGTCGCCTCGCGGAACGGCATCCGCACCTGGAGCCGCGCGGTTCCCCCGGCGGCATATTCGGGGGCCTCGGGGACGACGTCCATGCGGTCGCCGTTGTCGCCGCCGAACCACCAGTCGTCGTCGCCCGCGAGCCACAGCGACTGCGTCGCGCGGGCGACATGGCCTGCACCGTCGGTCGCGGTGGCGAGGGCGATGACCTCGCCCGACACCCCGGCGTCGATCTTGCAGCCGAGCATCCCCTTGTCGTCGGTGGTGCCGCTGCAGCCGCCGCCGATCTTCTTCGTCTCGCGGCTGTTGTCGTAGCTGTAGAAGCCGCCGATAAGCCGCTTGCGGTACGAATAGGTCTCGCGGCTGAACAATTGAACGCTGATCTTCTGCCCGCGGACGGGCTTGTTGGCGAGGTCGAGCGCGACGAGGTTCAACCGCACGTCGTCGGACTTGGCGATCCAGCCGTCCTTGGCGATGCCGATCCGGACGCTCGCGGGGTCGAGGCTGACCGAGCCCTTGGCGGTGGCGACCTCGCCATTGGCGTCGTCGTAGTCCATCTCGGCGACGAGGGTCGACGGCACCGTCACCGGGGTCAATTTGTCGATCGTGATCCGCGCGGTGCCGTTCGGCGACAGCGTCACCGGGTCGACGCGGGCGCGGGTCGCGGTCGGGGTGCCGGGCTCGTCGCTGCCGTCGAGGCGAACAATGCCGGGGACGATGTCCTCGCCGGTGAAACTGTATTTGGGATAGTCGGCGATCGTCAGGTCGCGTGGCTGGACGAGGGTGCGCAGCTTGACCGGGGCCTTGTTGACCGCGCCGCCCGACAGATAGGCGAGGCTGAGGTCGATCGCGACTTGCGTCGGCGCGACCTGCGGGGTGCGCGGCCCCTCGACCCGCGCGCGGATCGTCGGCAGGCGGAATTCCTCGACGGTGAAGTGCCCCGAATCGTGGCGCTGGCTGCTGCCGCGCTCGCCGATCTCGACCGAATATTCGCCGAGCGCGGCGGCGGCGGGGATCGACCACGCGTTCTCGCCGATGCCGTCGGCTCCGATCTGGGTGTCGAGCTCGTAGGTCTGGTCGGAGCCGAGGTGGCGGATGATGATCGTCGGGTCGACGAGGTGGTCGGCGGGGGCGAAACCCGCATCGGTCCGCGCGCGAATGATATGCTTCATCGACACCCGCTCGCCGGCGCGGAACAGCGTGCGATCGAACACGGTGTGCCATGCGGTGCGGTCGAAGCCGTAGCCGGTGTCGAGGCTGAAATCACCGGGCGCGATGCCCTTGTTCCAGTCGGTCAGGGTGAAGCTGTAATCGTCAGCGGTCCGGGCGCTGACCATCAGCGCGGCGGGGCCGTATTTGCAATTGCCGTACGACGAGGGCTCGGGGAGGACGTCGCCGATCGCGGCGCGGCCGCTCGCGTCGGTCATCCCCTGCCAGAACAGCTTGCCGGTGCAGCTGTCGAGCACCGCGATCTTCGCTCCCGCAACCGGGCTGGCGTCGGCAAGGTGGGTGACCCACGCAAGGCTGCGGCCGCGGCCCCATTGGAAGTGGACCGCCATGTCGGTGACGAGCGCGCCGGTCGCGACATAGCGCGTCTCGCCGCGGCCGAGCAGCGCCGCGCCGAGCCGGGGGGAGGCAAGCTCGACGACGTGGAAGCCGCGCCCCGACAGCGGAATGCCGACAACCTCGAACGCGCGCGGGTCGCGACGGTCGATCGTGAAATGGCGCGCGGGGGCGGCGGCAGCGATCAGCGGGGTGTTGCGGGTGGTTTCGATGCGCTTGACCCGGTCGGTCCCGGCGATCGGCTCCTCGTCCTGCGTCCGTTCCTCGGCATCGTTGAGCCGCACCAGCCAGGCGGCGACCGCGGCATCGGTGGTGACCGAGACGTCGCGCCCGCCGAGTGGCCCCGCGTCGCTGCCGCCGAGCCTGCTTTCGACCGCGCGGACTGTGACGGGCAGAACGCCGCCCTCGGCTGCTTCGATGATGCCGAAGGTCGAAGCGAACTTGACCAGCGGCGGGGCGTCATCGGTGGCGACGTCGAGCGGGAAGCGCGCGGCGTTGACCAGCGGGCGCCCGGCGTCGTCGGCAAGGTTGGCGGGCATGACGACGCGGAACTTGGTGCGCTCCGCGAACGGGCCCTTGAACTCGACCGAATCGACGGTCTGGACGTGGTCCTTGATCGGCGTCGCGGCGAGCTCCTTGCCGCTCGCGTCGACCAGCTTGACGCCGCGGGCGATGGCGGCAGGGACCTGCCCGGCAAAGCGCACCGTCATCGGCTCGATCGGCGAGCACGCGGCGGCGGGGTTAGCCCGGCTGCACTCGAAGCGCGCGCTGAACGCCGGGCGGACGGTGAAGTCGAGGCGGCGCGGGCGGAGCGTGGCGAGACCGTCGGCGGTGCGGATGCCGGCATTCCATACGATCGCGACGCGACCGCCCGACGGCAGCGCGCGGCGGCACTGCGCGGCGACGACGACGGCCTTGGGCTGCGGCGTCTCGCCCGAATCGGCTTCGGGCGCGATCGCCCCGGCCCGGAGCAGGAAGCGGCGCATCCGGTAATCCTGCTCGGCGCCGTCGGTGATCTTTGCTCGCGTCGCGTCGGGCAGGATGTCGAGCGGCACGGCTTCGCCGACGCCGTCGATAATGCACGACGCACCGGCGGTCACCGACGCCGGGGTCGGTGCAGCATTGAGTGCGAGAAGGAAGACCTGGTCCTCCTCGATCTGCCCGGCGCCGTCGTTGGGGACGGCGACGCGGATGTTCGGGCCGCCGGTATCGAAGACGAAGCGCTTTTGCCCGGTCAGCTCCGCGCCCCGCGCATCCTTGATCCCCGGCGTCAGGTCGTAGGTGCAGCGGCGCCCGCCGCTGAGCGGCGCGGGCAGATCGATCGCATAATTTTGCGCGTCGACCCAGCGGCCGGTCGCGCCTTCGCTGCAGTTTCCCGCAACCGGGGCGGGCAGGCGCGGGTCGCCGAACGCGACCATCAGGGTGGCAAAGCGGAGCTTGATCTGCTCGACGCGTTCGACCGATCCGGCGGGGGCAAACGCCGCGACTGTGGGTGGCGGGTCGCCGCCGGCACGCCCGGTGAGCAGCGCGCCGAACACGGCCACCCCCATCGCCACCACCGCCGTACGCCAACGTCCCGCCATAACCGTACGATGCCGGAGGCGCGCATCGGCGGCAAGTCCTTCGCCGGAATGTCATATCGCGCCGGAAATGAAAGTTCGCGACGCCGACGCTGCCTGTTGCTTCAACGTAAATAGAAGTTTACTATAAAATTTAATCGCGTGGCCACTTTTTGAGTGGGGATCGAATGCTGGACTACCGGTTCTTCAAGCTGAACGCTGGTGGCGTCGTCGACACCGCGCAGGTGCTTCGCCTGCCCAGCGACGAGGCTGCCGTGGTTCATGCGCGCGGCTTCGGCAACGGGAGCGCTGTTGAAGTGTGGGTCGGCGCGCGCCGTCTCGTGCTCTTGCCGCCCGCGGCGCATCCGACGGCGAACACTTATCTTCAGCGTGAGGCCAGTCGCTAGGAGCCGGACCGCGCATCTGGCATAACCGCGCCGATGCAGCATAAATTTCGTGAAACAGTCCTCGGGACCGTGGCGACGATCGAGTCGTTTGCGGCCGGTCCGGCGGCACCGCTGGTTCATTTCGCCCACGCGACCGGCATGTGCGCGGCGCTCTACCACCCGCTGTTCGATCGCCTGACTCCCCACGTCAACGTCGTCGCGAGCGATTCGCGCGGGCATGGCGCGACGCGGCTCGCGGCCGATCCGGCGGACATGACGAGCTGGGCGACTTATGCCGACGATCTCGCCGCGCTGCTCGCGGTCCTGCCGGTGCCGCCGGTGCTGATCCTCGCGGGGCATTCGATGGGGGCGACGGTCAGCATGGAGTGCGCGGCGAGGATGCCCGGCACCGTCCGCGCGGTCGTCATGGCCGAACCTGCATTCGTCGTGTTCGCCGCCGCCGCCGACTGGAACCCGGCGCGGCCCGGGGGCAATCCGCTCGCCGAACAGGCGCTCCGCCGCCGCGCCGTCTGGCCGTCGCGCGATGCGATTCGCGCGGCGTACGACGGACGCGGGGTCTTTGCTTCATGGCCCGACGGCGCGCTCGACGCGTATCTCGACGGGGGTTTGCGTGACCGCAACGACGGGCAGGTCGAACTTGCCTGCGCACCGGCGTGGGAGTCGGCCACCTTCGCCGCGGTGTCACCCCGGCTCGAGGCGGCGGTGACCGGATGGCGCGGCGGGCTGACCGTGCTCCACGGCACCGAACGCAGCACGGTCAACCCGACCGATGCGGCGGCGATTGCAGCGCTGCCGGGGGTGACGGTCACGCGCTTCGACGGAGTCGACCATTTCCTCCCGCTCCATCGGACGGCCGAACTGGCTGATGCGATCCTCGGCTTTGCCTGAACTGCCCGGAACGGCGATGGTGGCGTGGCGTTGACCTCCACACCGACGGGACCCTCGATTATGCGCCATCTCTATCCGATCGCCCTCGCGGCGCTGGCCCTGTCGGCGTGCGGCGAGAAGGCGACCCTCCCGGTCGCGTCGGGGATGGGGGCCAACCCGTCGCTGCCTGCGCCGAACGCGACCTTGCTGCCGACGGTCAACGTCGCCTCGGTCCAACGGTGGGCAGCAGGCGCGAAGCCGGTGGCGGGTCCCGGGCTGCAGGTCGCTGCCTTTGCCGAGGGACTCGATCATCCGCGCTGGCTGTACGTCCTGCCGAACGGCGATGTCCTTGTCGCCGAGACGAATTCGCCGCCGAAGCCCGAGGATAGCAAGGGTATCAAGGGCTGGGTCCAGGGGCTGATCATGGGCCGCGCCGGGGCGACGGTGGCGAGCCCGAACCGTATTACCCTGCTTCGGGACACGAAGGGGACCGGGGTCGCCGACGTCAAGACCGTGTTCCTCAAAGGGCTCAACTCGCCGTTCGGCATGGCGCTGGTCGGCAACGACCTTTATGTCGCCGACACCGACGCGGTGCTCAAGTTCGCCTATACGCCGGGCGCGACCACGATCACGGCTCCGGGCACCAAGGTCGTCGACCTGCCCGCCGGACTGATCAACCACCACTGGACCAAAAACATCCTCGCCAGCCGCGACGGCGCGACGCTGTACGCGACGGTAGGGTCGAACTCGAACGTCGGCGACAACGGCCTCGCCGCCGAGACCGGGCGCGCCGCGATCTGGGCGATCGACCTCAAGACCGGGACCCACCGTATCTTCGCCAGCGGCCTGCGCAATCCGAACGGGATGGGCTGGGAGCCGGCGTCGGGCAAATTGTGGACCGCGGTCAACGAGCGCGACGAGATCGGCTCCGACCTCGTCCCCGACTATATGACGAGCGTTACCGACGGCGGCTTCTACGGCTGGCCGTTCAGCTATTACGGCCAGCACGTCGACGTCCGCGTCAAGGACCAGCGCCCCGACCTCGTCGCCCGCGCGATCAAGCCCGACTATGCCCTCGGGCCGCACACCGCCTCGCTCGGGCTGACCTTTGCCAAGGGCGATTCGGCACTGCCCGCGGCGTATGCCGACGGCGCGTTCGTCGGCCAGCACGGCTCATGGAACCGCAAGCCGTTCAGCGGCTACAAGGTCATTTTCGTGCCGTTCGCCGACGGCAAGCCGAGCGGCCCAGCGGTCGATGTGTTGACCGGGTTCCTGACGGCGGACGGCAAGGCACAGGGCCGCCCGGTCGGAGTGACGATCGATGCAAAGGGCGGGCTGCTGGTGGCCGACGACGTCGGCAACAAGGTCTGGCGCGTGACCGGGGCGGCGCAGACCGCGAGTCGGTAAGGGAGATGCGACACGTCTAACTCCTCCCCCGTCTTCGGGGGAGGAGTTAGACGTCACGGCCGATAATCCCGCTCGACGTGCCCCGCCAGTTCCGCCTCGCTGAACCACACCGGCTTGAACTTTTCCGCCGCGAACATCGCGCTCTGGTCGCTGTAATGCCGCGACCCGGGGCGTTCGATCGCCGCCCCGTACGGGCTGATCGACTCCGAATGGACCTGCCCGTCCTTCCACTCGACGAGCATGATGTAGCTGTCGCCGAGATCGGCAACGCGCTTGCCGCGCTTGTCGTCAATCTTCGAATATACCGCGCGCAGTTCCTCCGGCCCGCCGAGGATCGGCACGTTGGTCGTCCCGCGAATAACCCGCAGCATGTCGCCCAGTGGCGGGTCGAGCCGGTGCGCGTGCGTCATCAGGAAGGCGACGTCGGCGGCGAGCTTTTCATGCGCATCGGGTAGCGGGTCGCCGCGATAGCCCTGTCCCGCCGCCGACGACAGGACGAACATCGCCAGCGTGTCGGCCGCGTTCGCGCCGTCGAGCTTCCAGTCCCATGTCCGCAGCAGCGCCTGCGCCTTCACCAGATTGGCATCGCCCCTCGGGTCGACCGCGAGCACCCGCGCCAGCCATGTCCCCGCCCATGACTGGCGCGAATAGCCCTTGTCGAACTTGATCCGCAGCAGGTCCTCGCGGCTGATCTTCGCCGCCCCCACCCCGGCGAACAGGTCGCGGAAGCGGTAGGCGCGGTTGGTCATGTACGTCTCGATGCCCTGTGCGGGCAGGAAGCTGCTCGGGTCGAGATTATCGCCCGCGCCGGTGGCGACGAACGGCGTGTTGTTCGAATTCGCCACCCAGCCGCTTTTCGGGTCGACCACGATCGGGTCGGCGGTGACGGGCTCGTAGCCCGTCCAGACGTCACGCGAGGTGTCGCCGGGCAGGACGCCAAGCCAGTCGAACCCGGGCGTGCGGTGCGGGAACAGCGCATTATAGACCATCGCGATGTGCCCCGCGGCGTCGGCATAGATGAAGTTGGTCGCCGGAACCGCCTGCATCGCCATTGCCGCGCGCCATTCGCCGAAATCACGCGCCTTGTTGAGCCGGTAATATTGCTCGATCTGGCGGACGTCGCCGAAGCCGGTGTAGCGCACCGCGAAGCTGCCCAACTTGTTGGTCACGACCGGCCCCTGCCGCGACCGAGCGATCGTCTTGGGGACCGGCAGGACGAACGGGCCGAAGCGGACGCGGAGCCAGACGCGGTGCGTCTCGAGCGGCAGCCATTGCCCGTCGTAGCGGTAGTGCGTGCCGTCGGTGCTCATCACGAGCTTGTAGGTGTCGATCAGGTCGGGACGGTTGACGGTGTTGGTCCAGCCGAGCGTCTTGTTGTGCCCGAGCAGGACGAACGGCGCGCCGGGGAACAGCGCCCCGGCGAAGTCCCAGCCCTCGCCCGAATGGACCACCGCCTCGTACCACGCGACCCCGCCGGTCCACGGCTGGTGCGAGTTTGAGATCAGCCGCGTCGTGGCGTCGGTCGACCGCGCCGCCGTCACCGCAAAGCCGTTCGAGCCGCGCTCGCTCGCCGGGGAGGCGTCGCGCGGTGGCAGCTTGTCGGCGCTCAGCGCGCCCAATGTCCGGTCGAGCCCGAAGAAGAACGGCGAGCGCAGCGCGAACCCCGCGACGACGTCGTGGCCGGTGACGGGGAACAGGTTCGACAGCCGAACCTCGCTCGCGTGGGTGTCGGCGTAGCGGTTGATCCCGGCGGCATACGCCTCGACGAGCGCGCGGGTCGCGGGCGACAGCGTGTCGTACTTCGCCGCCGCGGTGCCGCGCGCGTCGATCAGCGCGCCGACATAATCGATCTTCGCCCCCTCCGCCCCACTGATCGCCGCCGACCGCCCGCGAATCGCGGCAAGCAGCTCCTCGATCGTGTGGAAGTCGTCCTCGGCTTCGGCGTAGGCGAGGCCGTAGGCGACGTCGGCGTCGGTCTTGCCGTCGATGTGCGGGACGCCGAAGCTGTCGCGGCGGATGCGCGCGTCGTGCGCGACCTTGGTGTCGGGGGCCGGGGAGGCGGCGGTTAGCGGCTCCCAGACGATCAACCCGATCGCGACGAGGACGAGGAACACGACCAGCCCGACCGCCGATTTCTGCCAGACACGCATCGCTTACTCCCCATGACCTCGCCGGGCCTTTGCCGGGTTAAGCCATAGTTAGCCGGTCAACTCAAACCGCGTTGCCCGCCGCGACCCCGCTCGCCCACGCCCACTGGAAATTATACCCCCCCAGCCAGCCGGTGACGTCGACCGCCTCGCCAATCGCATACAATCCCGGCACCGCGCTCGCGCCCATTGTCTTCGAACTCAGCCCGGCGGTGTCGATGCCGCCCGTCGTGACCTCGGCCTTGGCGAAGCCCTCGGTGCCGGTCGGGACGACGCTGAACGCCGACACCCCCGCCGCCGCCGCGTCGAGCGCGCGGTCGTTGAGATTGGCGAGCGTGCCGCCGAGCCCTAGCCGCGTGCTCAGCGCGCTCGCCAGCCGCGAAGGGAGCAACTCGCCGAGCAACGTCGCTCCCTCGGCGCGCGGTCGGGTGCGGCGGCGGTCGCGCAGCCACGCGCCGACGTCGACCCCGGGGGCGAGATCGAGCGTCACTGCGCCGCCGTGCCAGTAGGACGAGATCTGCAGGATCGCCGGACCCGACAGGCCGCGGTGGGTGAACAGCAGAGCCTCCTTGAATACGGTCTTGCCGATCGAGGTGACGGCGTCGACCGCGACCCCGCTCAAGCCGCGGCACAGGTCGAGCAGGTCGGTGCTGAACGTCAGCGGGACGAGGCCAGGGCGCGGCTCGACGATCTTCAAGCCGAACTTGCGCGCGACGTCATAGGCGAAGCCGGTCGCGCCGAGCTTGGGGATCGCCGGGCCGCCGGTGGCGAGGATCAAAGCGGAGGCGGTGAAGTCGCCGTGATCGGTGGCGACGCGGAAGCCGCCGCCGTCATGGTCGACCGCACTGATGCGGTGGCCGAGCCGCGTCTCGACGTGCGCCGCATCGCATTCGTCGACGAGCAGCGCGACGATCTGCCGGGCCGACCCGTCGCAGAACAACTGCCCGAGCGTCTTCTCGTGATAGGCGATGCCGTGCTTCTCGACGAGCGCGACGAAGTCCGCCGGGGTGTAGCGCCCGAGCGCCGAGCGGGCGAAATGCGGGTTGGCCGACAGGAAGCGGTCGGGGGTCGCGCCGATGTTGGTGAAGTTGCACCGTCCGCCGCCCGAAATCAGGATCTTCTTCCCCGGCTCGTCGGCGTGGTCGAGGAGGAGGACGCGCTTCCCGCGTGCGCCGGCGGTCGCGGCGGCCATCATGCCGGCGGCTCCGGCGCCGAGGACGATGACGTCGAATGCAAGCGTCACGATCCGAGCGTGCCGTCCTTGCCGTAGCGGTTTTCGAGGAACTTGCCCTGGACAAGGAACGCGTCGCGGTCGTCGGCGCCGAGCCGGTCGTTGACCCGCACGAGTTCGGCCTCGATCAGCCCAAGGCCATCGACCAGCTGCCGCTCGATCGTCGGGCCTCCAGGGACGGTCGCCGTTTTTCGCTGCGCGGGCGCGACCTTCTCGTAGCGGTCGACGAGTTCGGGGAGGTGCTTGCCGAGGAGGCGGTTCAACTCGAGCGCGGTCGGGTCGCCTGCCGGAACGCTCGCGAGTTGCGGTCCGAGCGCCGCCAATTGCGCCGAGATCGCATCGACCTTCGGCGCGGCAAGCAGCGGCAGCGACCGGCGCTTGGCGTCGAGCCACGCATCGACCTGCGCCGGCAGCACGGCGGGCTTGGCGGTGGCGAGCTTGACCGGTTCGGGCGCGGTATCGCGCGGATAGGTGCCGAGCGCGATCAGCAGACAGATCGTCGCAAGGATCACTGCCATGAACGCGCCGATCCCGATCGGCCCGACGAGCAGTCCCCACATCACCGAACCGACGAGCACCGCGATGACGGTCAGCGCCATTCGCATTGCCTTCTGGCCGATGCGCTGCGCCTTGCGCTGCGCCCGCCGCCGCCGGACATCACGCCCGGCTCGGCCCTCGCGCAGGATATCGCTAATCGGCTGGAGCATCGGGATGCGCGACATCACCTCGTCGAAACGCTCCATCCGCTCCTCGAAGTCGCGGAACTTCGCCATCAGACGGGGGCGAACGACGAAGAAATCTGGGTTGCCGCCGCCGGGCTGCTCAACTGCGCCTGCCCGGCCGAACGCGCGATATAGCCGCGCGATTTCTCGACCTCGACCCCGAGCGTATCGACCGTGGTCTTCATCGACGCAAGCGCCTGGACCTTGAACGTGTCGATCGCGTCCATCGTCGCGTAGATGTTCTGGAACGCGCGCTGGAGCGTCTCGATCGGGATCGTCGAACTGGCCGCCTGCTGGTGAATGACCCCGGTCTGGGTGCGGAGGAGTTCGCCGGTGCCGTCGATCATCTTCGCCGTCGTCGTGTTGAGCGCACCGATCTGTTCGAGCACGAGCTTCTGCGCGGTTAGCGCCTGCGCGACGGTAACCGCGGTGCGCAGCGCGGCGACGGTGGTCGTCGACGCGCGGTCGACACCCTTGATCAGCTCGACATTGTTCTTCTTGACGAGGTCGAGCGCGAGATAGCCCTGCACCGAAACCGCCATCTGGGTGAGCAGGTCGGTCGTGCGCTGCCGGACGTAGAACAACGCGCTCTCGCGGATCGCCTTGGCCTTCGCCGGATCGGTGTAGTCAAGCTCGTTCGCCTTGTCCTCGAGCTTGGCGTCGAGCGTCTTCGAGACGTGGACCATCTGCTCGAGCTTGCCCATCGTCGTCCACAGGTTCGCCCGCTCGACGTCGACCGCGGCGTTATCGGTCAGCAGCTCGTCCTTGCCGTCCTTCAGCCGCTCGAGGATCGTCGAGATGTGCGACTGCGCCGACTTGTAGCTGTCGAAATAGTCGCGGAGCTTGTCGCCGCCGAAGGGGATCAGGCCGAACAATTTCTTGCGGCTCGTCAGCTTGCCGCGCTTCGACGGGTCGAGATCCTCGACGGTCTGGCGCAGCGCGGTGAGGTCGCTGCCGATGCCGGTGTCCTTGTCCATCGCGCGGACCGGCTTGTCGAGGAAGCGGTTGGTCTGCCCGGCGGCGTCGGCGATCTGCTTCGCGCCCAATGCCGTCAGTTCGTCGACCTTGCGGCCGAACTCGGGGGAGGCGGCGTCCAAAGCGACGAGGTCGGTGACGAAGGCCTCGGCGCGCGCGTCCAACTCGCTCGCCGCCTTGTCGCTGACCGGGACCAGCCCGCCGGCACGCGAGGCGGCAACCGGTGCGACGGGCACAGGCGGCGTCAGGACGATCGGTGCTTCGCTGGCCATCACAGGTCCCCTCGGGCGTGTTCGTGCGCCTATCTAAGCACTCGCGGCGCGCTGTGGTAGTCCTCTCGCACACCGCGCCACATGGCGGTCAGGCGTTGACGGACAGGGCGGTCGTAAAACCGGTCGAGCAAAAGCGCCGTAACGAAGACCAAAGCGACGAGCGCGACTGCTCCCCACGATCCAAGCCCGTCGTAGACGAGGACGCGCCGCCACGGCAGCAGCGTCTCGAACCAAGACTCGATCGGTTTGTGGAGGACGTAGATGCCGTACGACGCGCCGCCCGCGATCGCGAACGGCCGCGCGAGCCAACGCCCCGGCTCGTTTCGTGCACTGGCGAGGACGAGCGCAGGCATTAGAAGAATCGCCACGGTATCGCGCAGGGCCTGATATTGAGCCGGCTCGACCGCGAAGATCGCGACGACGACGCCGATCGCCGCCCACGGCGGGATCCGGAGCCACGGCAGCGCCTCGGCGCGCCACAGCCGGTATGCGGCGACCCCGGCGAAGAAGCCGAAGCCGACTCGTCCGATTCCGCCCCAGACGTTTGCCTGCATATAGCCGACGTCGATCGAGTCGAAATACCACGCGGCGGCGATCAGCAAGGCCGCCCCGGCGGCAACGATCAAGGCGAGCAGCCACTTGCCGAGGTAAGGCGCGACGACCGAGAAGACGAGGTTCGCCGCCAGTTCGAAGGCGAGCGACCATGCCGGTCCGACAAGCGGATACAGGCTGAGGTTGGGCTGCGCCGCATCGATCTGCGGCACGAAGAACAGCGCAAAGACGATGTCGCGCAGCGTCGGGGCGGGCGGGTGGTAATGGCCGGGCATTGCCGGGACGAAGACGATCAGCAGCGTGATCAGGCTCGCGACGAGGTAGAGCGGATAGAGCCGGATCAGCCGGGCGGCGAAGAAATCGACGATCCCCATCCCCGCTCGTAGCCGCGCCTCATAGGCGTGCGCGAGGACGAAGCCGCTGAGGATGAAAAACAAATCGACCGCGAGATAGCTTTCGGGCGTCAGGTTCCCGATCGCATTCTCGGGGATATGCCGGAACACCACTGCGAGCGCCGCGATGCCACGCAGCCCGTCGAGGGTGTGGAACGTGCGCTTGTCAGCCCGTGAATCGCCCCCTGTCACTTCGCCGCGTCGTGGTGGAGTTCGAGGCCGAGGAGCCAGCGGCGCTGGAAGCCGGGCCAGTAGGTCGTCTGCGCCGGTCCGGCGTAACCGCGCGGCGCATCCGCCCACGTCGCCGCGTCGCCGTCGACCGTCGGGACGTCGAGATACGCGCCGTGCTTCGCGTCGCCCTTGAGGAAGCGGTCGAGGAAGGCGGTGATGAAATGCTGGTTGATCGCGTTGATCCGCTCGGCCCGCCACACCGGCTCGGCAAAGCTTTCGGCCATGTCGGGGCGGTCGCGCGTCTCGGGCATCGGCGGGTTGCCGCCGGTATTGTGCCGCGCCTCGCGGTAGACGAGCAGCCAGCGGTTCGACCCGGTCGCATGGTCGTACAGCCAGCGGATGCCGTCGGGATATTGCGCGACGTCGTCGTGATCCCCGGCGATGAACAGCGACGGCACCTTGATCGCGGCGACGCTTTCGGGCGTCCACGACCGGAACGCCGGCTGGCCGCCCCATGGCGCGATCGCGACGATCGCCTTCAGGCGCGGATCGACGACGCGGACAGTCTGGTCATCGAGCCGCCCGCCGAGCGGGGCGACGGTCGGGGCGTTCTTGTCGTATGCCGCGCCCGCGGTCGCGAGCACGCCGAAGCCGCCCATCGAATAGCCGATGACGGCGATGTTGCTGGCATCGATCCGGCGGCCGATCGCGTCCTTGGGGTCGGCGGCGCGCGCGGCAAGGGCGGACAGCACCGCCTCCTGGTCGCGCGCGCGGTTGATGATCGTGCCGGCGACGCGCTTGAGCCGCCCCGCCGCGCCGCCGCCGTTGACGCCACCCTGGCCGTCGGCATGGTCGATCGCCGCAACGATGTAGTTCTTCGACGCGATGTTCTCGGCGAGGTAGGTCATGCCCCCGGCCCAGCCGCCGAAGCCGTGGCTGATGATGACGAGCGGCAGGCGGCCCGGCTTGGCGGGTGCGCCCGGGACCGCGATCCCCTCGGTCGTCACGGCGAGCGGCGGAAAGTCGTCGGGGGTCAGGGTCCGGGCATAGGTCTCGGTCTTCGCGCTTGGGGCCGGCGTCGCCGGATACCAGAGCATGATATCGAGACTGCGCCCCGCTGGCGTCGTTACCGTGACATGCTCGAGCCCGACCGCCGACGGCCCCAGCGCGGCAAGTTCAGGGGCGTCGGCAACGGGGATGCTCGGCGATCGTGCAGCAGCGGGCGCTGCGATCGTGAGCGCGACGGCGACGATAAGCGAACGCATCACTGGGACCCTTGCGGAAAATGCTGGAAGGCGGTGACCTCGACCCAGTCGTGCTTATCCTCTTCCCAGACCGACCGGATCGGCGACGGGTAGTGCGGATCGGCGAAGGTCCCGATCGGAATGCCGATCATTTCGGGACGCCGCGCGAGCGCGAGCGCGATGGTGCCACCGCACGTCGGGCAGAAACTCGTCGTTGCGGTCGATCCGCTCGCGGTCGCGCGCGTCCACTCGCGACGCTCACCCGTGATCGTCACCGCCTCGACCGGAAAGTAAGCGGCGGTGCCGAAGGGCGACCCCGACCGGCGCTGGCACGCGAGGCAATGGCACGCCGCGACCACCGGCGAATAGGCGTCGACCGTGGCGGTCAGGCCACCACAGCTGCATTGCGCCACCGGCATCGATCTTCCCCTGCTGTCGATCACGCCGCCGCGACCCGAGTCATGCTGCGATACCCACCCCATGTGTCGTTGTCACGACGGCAGGCCGCCGGGCGGCCGCGCTGCCGCGTCATCTCGACCGGGATCGCCGCGACGCTTGGCAGCGGGCCGCCGCAGCCGCTAGGGATTGGCGATGCCCACCGATCTTGAAATCGCCCGCACCGTCGACCTGTTGCCGATCGCCGAAGTCGCCGGTCGGCTCGGTGTTCCCGCCGCCGCGGTCGAGCCGTACGGCCGCGACAAGGCGAAGATCGACCTCGACTGGCTGGCGACGCAGCCGCCGCGCGGCAAGCTGATCCTCGTCACCGCGGTCAACCCGACGCCTGCGGGGGAGGGCAAGACGACGACGTCGATCGGGCTCGCCGATGCGCTGAACCGGACCGGACGCCGCGCGGTGCTGGCGCTGCGCGAGCCGTCGATGGGGCCGTGCTTCGGGGCGAAGGGCGGGGCGACCGGCGGCGGCCGTGCACAGGTCGCGCCGATGGTCGACATCAACCTTCATTTCACCGGCGACTTCCACGCGATCACCGCCGCGCACAACCTGCTGACCGCGCTGCTCGACAACCACATCCACTGGGGCAACGCGCTCGGCATCGACGTCCGCCGCGTGACGTGGCGGCGCGCGCTCGACGTCAACGACCGAGCATTGCGCGACATCGTCCAGTCGCTCGGCGGCCCAGCGAACGGCTTTCCGCGCGAATCGGGGTTCGACATCACCGTCGCGAGCGAAGTCATGGCGTGCCTGTGCCTCGCCGAAAATCTTGCCGACCTGCAGGCGCGGCTCGCGCGGATCGTCGTCGCCGAAACCCACGACCGCCGCCCGGTGACCGCGCGCGACATCGCCGCCGACGGCGCGATGGCGGTGTTGCTGCGCGATGCGATAAAGCCCAACCTCGTCCAGACGCTCGAGGGCAATCCCGCGTTCGTTCACGGCGGGCCGTTCGCCAACATCGCCCACGGCTGCAATTCGGTGATCGCGACCCGCGCCGCACTCGCGCTCGGCGACTATGCGGTGACCGAGGCGGGCTTCGGGGCCGACCTCGGCGCGGAGAAATTCTTCGACATCAAGTGCCGCGCGGCGGGCCTCGCCCCGGCGGCAGTCGTGATCGTTGCCACCGTCCGCGCGGCAAAGATGAACGGCGGCGTCGCCAAGGCCGATTTGGGTCGCGAGGACGTCGCGGCGGTGACACGCGGCGCGGTCAACCTCGCGCGGCACATCGACAATGTCCGCAGCTTCGGCGTCCCCGCGGTCGTCGCGATCAACCATTTCCAGGGCGACAGCGACGCCGAGACCGCCGCGCTCCAGGCCGCCGCCGCAGCGCACGGCGTCGAGGCGATCGTCTGCCGCCACTGGGCCGACGGCGGGGCAGGGGCGGTCGAGTTGGCGGAGGCAGTCGCGACGCTCGCCGAGGGCAGCACCGCGCGGTTCGCGCCGCTGTACCCCGCCGGCCTGCCGCTGTTCCAGAAGATCGAGGCGATCGCCACCGGCATCTATCGCGCGACCGGCGTCACCGCGTCGCCCGCGGTCCATGCCCAGCTCGCGCGCTGGGAGGCGGCGGGCTACGGCCATTTGCCGGTGTGCATGGCAAAGACGCAGTACAGCTTTACGACCGATCCGGCGCGGCTCGGCGCACCCGAGGATCACGTCGTCGACGTCCGCGAAGTCCGGCTCGCGGCGGGGGCGGGGTTCGTCGTTGCGATCTGCGGCGCGATCATGACGATGCCCGGCCTGCCGCGCGTCCCCGCCGCGAACGGTATCGGCCTCGACGCCGATGGGCTCGTCGTGGGGCTGTCGTGAAGATCACCGCCGCCGTCCTCGACGCGATCGGTGCCGCCGCACCCTACGCCACGAGCCGCCCGCTTCGCCTCGCCGAGCTCGACCTTGCGCCTCCGGGACCCGGCGAACTGCTGCTGCGGATCGACGCCGCGGGCCTGTGTCATTCGGACCTGTCAGTGGTCAACGGCGACAGGGTCCGTCCGACGCCGATGGCGCTCGGGCATGAGGCGACAGGGATCGTCGAGGCCACCGGATCGGCGGACAGCGCCTTCGCGGTGGGCGACCGGGTTGTCCTATCGTTCCTCCCAGCGTGCGGCCGATGTGCGGACTGTGGCGCGGGTGAGGGCTATCTGTGTGCGCCCGCCGCCGCGGCGAACGGCGCGGGGGTGATGCTGACCGGCGGGCACCGACTCCACGACCACGGTGCCGATATCTTCCACCACCTCGGCGTCTCGGGCTTCGCCACCCATGCGGTCGTCGACGAACGCTCGGCGGTCAAGGTCGACCGAGATATCCCCCCTGAAATCGCGGCACTTTTCGGTTGCGCGGTGCTGACCGGGGTCGGCGCGGTGGTCAATTCGGCAAAGGTCCGCCCGGGCGAAAGCGTCGTCGTCTACGGCCTCGGCGGGGTCGGGCTGGCGGCGCTGCTCGGCGCCCTCGCGAGCGGCGCGCAGCCGGTCATCGCGGTCGATCCGGTTGAATCGAAACGCATTCTCGCGCTTGAACTCGGTGCCGCCGCCGCAGTCGCGCCTGACGAAGCCGCAGCAACGGTCAAGGCGCTGACCGGACGCGGTGCCGATGTCGCGATCGAGACCGTCGGCAAGGCGGCGGTTCTCGCCGAGGCGTACAAGGTCACCCGTCGCGGCGGCCGCACTGTCACCGTCGGCCTGCCCAACCCCGCGGAATTGCTCAGCATCCCGGCAGTGTCGCTGGTCGGCGACGGCAAGACGCTGATGGGCAGCTACATGGGCTCAGCTATCCCGAGCCGCGACATCCCGCGCTATATTGCGCTTTGGAAGGCCGGACGCCTGCCCGTCGAGCGGCTGCTGACCTCGACAGGTCCGCTGTCCGGCATCAACGCCGCGCTCGACGAACTCGCGAGCGGCCGCGCGATCCGCCAGATCCTCGTGCCATGAGCGTCGCCTTCACGAAGGAGGGCGATGCCGAGGCCGTCGCCGCCGACCTCCCCGACCGCCCGATCTCAACGCACCCGAACCTCGTCACTGCATCGGGCCTGGCGCAACTCGACGCCGAACTCGCGACCGCGCGTACCGCTTACGATGCCGCGCAGGCCGGGGGCGGGATTTCCGCCGACCGCACCGCAATGGCACGCGCCACTCGCGACCTGCGTTACTGGAGCAGCCGCCGGGCGAGCGCGCAGCTGATCGAGGCCGCCGACTGCGATCAAGTCCGCTTCGGCTGCACCGTCACCTTCGAACGCGCCGACGGAACGTCCGCGACCTACCGCATCACTGGTGAAGACGAAGCCGACCCCGCCGCCGGCCGCATCGCTTACATCGCCCCCGCCGCCCGCGCCCTGCTCGGCAAGAGCGTCGGCGACACCGCGGTTATCGCCGGGGGCGAAATCGAGATCGTCTCGATCGGCTAGTCGGTCTTGATCTCGTCGCGCACCTGTCCGTGCGCGAGAACCGCGAACAGTCCGGTGCCGCCGATGATGTTCCCCGCGAGCGCGGGGCCGATGAAGCCGCCGACGGCCCAGCCGAACGACGCCTTGCCTGTCAGCCACAGCAGCCACGCCTCGCCCGATCCGGCGACGACATGGCTGAACCCGCCGACCGCGATGACGTAGGTGACCATCACCACGACCCAGAATTCGCTGCCGCGCGCGTTCGGTAGGATCCACGCGATCGACGCGACGAGAAAGCCGGCGGGAATGCCGCGTAACAGCGTCGTTGCGGCATCATTGTCGAGCAGCTTCGCCGAGACCGCGACCGCGGCGTCGAGCTGATCCTGCGATACGATCATCCGGTGCGCGAGCATCGCCGCGACGAGGAACGTCCCCGCGAGATTCGCGACGATCGCAAGGCTCCACAATCGCCCGAGCCGGCCGAAATTATGCAGGCTCGGCTTGACGGCGACGGGCAGCACGACGGTGATCGTGTTCTCGGTGAACAGCTGCAGGTTGCCAAGGATGACGATGACGAAGCCGACGCAATAGCCGAACGACGTCACCAGCGGGGTCCATTGCGCATCGGGCAGATGCTGGTGGAGGAATGCCTCGGCGAGCACCGACGCGGAGATGCCGACACCGGCGGCGAAAGCCGAACACAGCAGCGACAGCGCCGGGCGGTTGAGCTCGTCGTCGCCTTGGATGCGGATGACCTCGTGGACGACCTTCGCCGATCCCGACCGGCGCTCGGAGACCGCCCTGTTTTCCTCGGGGGTCAGCGCGACGCCGTCATCGTCCTGGTCATTTGGCTTGGTCATCGAGAGCGAACGGTTACGGCGGGTCAACGTTCCTGCCGCGAGGTGCAGGACGCCGGATACTCGCACGAGGGCTCCAGTCTTACGGCACAGTAGCAGCCGCCGCATCCGCCTGCTTCTGCGCGGCCGCATCGCGCATGAACTGTTCCCAGCACCCCGTCTGTCCGCCGCTGCCGACCGCTGAGCAGCTGTTCGGGCGCTGTGCCCGGCCGGTCTCCTCGATGTCGCGGGTGCGCGCGACCCACGACTGTTCCTTGCGCTCGACCTTCTGCTGGCGGAGCGGCTTGGGGATGCGGTAGCGCTCGGACTCGGGGAGGCGCGCACAGACGACGATCTCGTCGCCCGGACCCTTCGGGCACGGATCGGTGCCAAAGACGTCGACCTGGACAACCTTGCGCGGCGGCGGCGAATTGCGCGCGCCGTCGCCGGCATAGGCCGGGACCGCAGCGGCGAAGAGCACGGCGGCGAGCGTCAGGTGGCGGATCATCGTTGAAATTCCTCGAAGCCGGATACGCTCGGCCCCCGGGGCTTAACGCAAGGTGACGCGCTCAGCCCCCGCGCGCAAGCTGGCAGCGTTCAGCCCCCGGCAAGCGCCTTGGCGAACACCGTCGCATCGAATGGGCGGAGATCGTCAATCCCTTCGCCGACCCCGACCGCGTGGATCGGCAGGCCGAACTTCTCCGCCGCGGCGACGAGGACGCCGCCGCGCGCGGTGCCGTCGAGCTTGGTCATGACTAGCCCCGTCACCCCGGCGACATCGCGGAACACCTCGATCTGATTCAACGCGTTCTGCCCGGTGGTCGCGTCGAGGACGAGGACGACGTCGTGCGGCGCGGCGGGCATCGACTTCCGCAGCACGCGCTTGATCTTGGCGAGCTCGTCCATCAGGCCGCTCTTGTTCTGCAGCCGCCCGGCGGTGTCGATGATCAGCACGTCCGACCCCGCCGCCCGCGCCGCATCGAGCGCCGTGAACGCCAGCCCCGCCGCGTCGGCGCCCTGCTCGCCCGAGATGACCGGCACCCCGGCGCGCGCGCCCCAGATCTTGAGCTGCGCGATCGCCGCGGCGCGGAAGGTGTCGCCCGCTGCGAGCATCACCGAATAGTCCTGCTCGGCGAACAGATGCGCGAGCTTGGCGATCGTCGTCGTCTTGCCCGACCCATTGACGCCGACGACGAGGATGACCTGCGGGCGTGGGAACGCGATGACTTCGAGCGGCTTGGCGACGGGGGCAAGGACCTTGGCGATCTCGGCGGCGACGACCGCACGGACCCCCACTTCGTCGATCCCGCGGGCATATTGCCCCGAGCCGAGTTCGGCGACGATCCGCGCCGCGAGCGCCGGACCGAGATCGGAGGCGATCAGCGCCTCCTCGATCGCTTCGAGCCGCGCCGGTTCGAGCGTCGTCGTGCCGAACGGCACCGCGCCGAACAGCCCCGACAGATTGCCGCCGAGCTTGTCCGACGACCGCGATAGCCCGGCAGTCAGGCGGGAGAGCCAGCTAGTTTTTTCGGTCATCCGCAATCCAGTTTGCCGCCGGTCACGCTTAACGCGGTGACGCGGACGATGCTGCCGCGCGCGGCGGGGGTGGCGAGCCGCACGGGGAGGAAGGTTTCGCTGTGGCCGCCGACCCCGTCGCGCTCGACGAGGATGCGCTGCGGGCGGCCGATCTCCGTCGCCATCGCCGCCGACCGGCGCAGGTCGCCGAGTGCACGCAGCCGGGCGGCGCGCTCGCGGGCGATAGCGGGAGCGACCTGCGGCATCCGCGCGGCGGGGGTGCCGGGGCGGGGCGAGAAGGGGAAGACGTGGAGCTGGCTCAGCCCGCATTCGTCGACCAGCGTGAGCGTCTGATCGAACATCGCCTCGGTCTCGGTCGGGAAGCCGGTGATGAAGTCCGCGCCGAAGGCGATGCCGGGGCGGACAGCGCGGAGGCGGTCGCAGATCGCGATGGCCTGGTCGCGGCTGTGACGGCGCTTCATCCGCTTGAGGATGAGGTCGTCGCCGGCCTGCAGCGACAGGTGGAATTGCGGCATCAGGCGCGGGTCGGCAGCAGCCTCGACGAGCGCGTCGTCGACCTCGATCGAGTCGATCGACGACAGGCGCAGGCGGGGAAGGGCGGGGACCTCGCGGAGGATGCGCTGGACGAGGATGCCGAGCGGCTCGGGGCCGAACGAGGTGATGTCGACCCCGGTCAGCACGACCTCGTTGACCCCGCCGTCGACCAGCCGGGCGATGTGTTCGACGATCGCCGCCGCGGGGAGCGAGCGGGAGTTTCCGCGCCCGAACGGGATGATGCAGAAGGTGCAACGGTGGTCGCACCCGGTCTGGATTTCGACGAAGGCACGGGTGTGGTGGGCGAATGAGGTCGGCGCGCGCGGGGAGATGCTCGTCGCGAGCATGATGTCGGCGACGCGCACTCTCCCTTCGCTTACTGCTCCCCTCCCCCTCGGGGGAGGGGCTGGGGGTGGGGCAGTCGCCACGAGCGCACCACCCGGATGAGTCTCCCGTCCATCGTCGGTGTCGCCATAAACGCCTCGCTGCGGGACTGCCCCACCCCCGGGCCGGTGCAAGGGCACCGTCTCTCGCCCCTCCCCCGAGGGGGAGGGGAGGGCGAAAGAATAACTCCCTCGCTCGAGCTTCTCGACATTTCCCAGCACCCGCGCCACCTCGGGCATCGCCGCAAACCCCGCCGGGTCGATCTGCGCAGCGCAGCCCGTAACGACGATCCGCGCGTCGGGCTGCGCGCGGGCGGCGCGGCGGATCGCCTGCCGCGCTTGCCGCACCGCTTCGGCGGTTACGGCGCAGGTATTGACGACGATCACGCCCGATCCGGCGATGCCCTCGATATGCTCGGCCTCGGCGGCGTTGAGGCGGCAGCCGAAGTTGAGGACGCTCACAGGTCGATCGTCCCGGTGAAACTCGTCACGGCAGGCCCGGCCAGCGTCACCTCCGCGCCGTGCCACTCGACCGTGAGATCGCCGCCCGGCAGCGTCACCATGACTCGCGGATCGACCAGCCCGCGCCGCATCGCCGCGACCGCGCACGCCACCGCACCAGTGCCGCACGCCAGCGTCAATCCGGCGCCGCGCTCCCACACCCTGAGCACGATATGGCCCCGGTCGACGACATGCGCGACGCCGACGTTGACGCGCTCGGGGAACAGCGCGTCATGCTCGATCAGAGGGCCGAGGTCGGCGAGCGGCACCGCGTTCGCGTCGGCGACGAAGAAGACGATGTGCGGGTTGCCGACGTTGACCGCCTGCCCGTGTTCGAGGCTGTCCCACGCCACCGGCACGTCGCGCGTGTCGACCGCATAGGCGAGCGGGATCGCGTCCCAGTCGAATTGCGGCGGCGGGTAAGTCACGCTCGCACTCCCCGCGGTCGAAGTCGCATCGAGGATGCCGCCTGCGGTCGCAATCGTCGCGCTCGTTCCGAGGAGCGTCGCGACACAGCGCGCGGCGTTGCCGCAGGCTTCGACCTCGCCGCCGTCGCCGTTCCAGATCCGCATCAGTGCGGTCGCGACGGTGCTCGGCTCGATCACAATCAGCTGGTCACAGCCGATCCCGGTGTGCCGGTCGGCGACCGCGACGACCTGCGCCGGGGTCAGCGCCAGCGGCTGGCTGCGCGCGTCGAACACGACGAAGTCGTTGCCGAGGCCGTGCATCTTGATGAAAGGGCGGAGCATCGCCCGCGATGTAGCGGCTCGGGTGCAACCATGCCAGCCGTGGGGATCATGGTTGATCGTTACGCACCCATAAGATATAGAGTATGGCAGCGACGGGGGTACGTTGCGGGGGGCTGCACGATGAAGATGCTATTCGCACTGGCCGTGGCGCTTGCCGTCGCGTCGCCTGCCACCGCCGGCTATCATTACACCACCGTCGATGGCCCGAGCAGTGCGTCGCTCCTCGGCACCGTCGTCACCTCGATCAACGACGCCGGCCTCGCCGCTGGGTATTACGTCAATGACGACGGCGTCGGCGGCCCGGGCAATTACACCGCCTTCACCGTCAACAAGGACGGCAGCGGTTTCTACAGCTTCAGCCGCCCCGGCTACGCCCAGACCGGCGCGGCGGGGATCGACAACGCCGGCGACGTCACCGGCGTTTCGGTCACTTCGCTCGGCCACGGGACGGGCTTCGTCCGCTCGGGCGCCGACGGCAGCTATGCCGATATCGACCCCAACCTCGACCCGACCTTCGGCGTCACCTCGCTGTATTCGGAGGCGATCGGACTCAACAACCTCGGCGCGGTGACCGGCTATTACACCACCGACCCCGCCGCGACGGTCGGCACGCTCGCGCAATACGCGCACGGCTTCATCGAGTTCGGCGGGGTCTACACCGCGGTCGATGTCGATCCGCTCGACGGCTACGGTACGCAGGTGACGTCGATCAACGACCTCGGCCTGTTCACCGGCACATACCTCGACAACAGCGCCGACCATTTCAGCCACCCGTTCCTCGGCGTGTTCGCCCCCGGTGCCGGTGCCGCGATCATCGCCCTCGACACCGACCCATTCGGCGCGCCATCGTCGTCGATCGGCAACATCACCGACAATTTCTACTCGACGTATAACTCGCTCTATCCGTGCGCATGCAGCCCGACCGGGTTCGCCTCGGCGGCGTATGTCCTCGACGTGGCCTTCGGCGGCTACGAGCCGATCGCGGTTCCCGGCGCGTTCTTCACCAACGTCTTCGGCATCAACCAGTCGACCGATGTCACCGGCTATTATCTCGACCCGACCGGGCTCCACGGCTTCGTCGCTTCGTGGGTTCCCGAACCGGCGAGCTGGCTGATGATGATCGCCGGTTTCGGCCTGACCGGCGTCATGCTGCGGCGGCGCGAGCGCGGTTTCGCGCAGGGGTTCGTCGCACGGGGCTAGGCCGGAACGCCGCCAGCCTCTATATCGGCGGCATGTCACCGGAGCACAGAGTATGAGCGTTAGACCTTGGCGCGATATCGCGCGTCGCCAGTCGCGCCAGATCATGGTCGGCAACGTCCCCGTCGGCGGCGGCGCGCCGATCACCATCCAGACGATGACCAACACTCCGACCGAGGACGCCAAGGCGACGATCGAGCAGATCCGCCAGTGCGTCGAGGTCGGTGCCGATCTCGTCCGCGTCAGCTGCCCCGACGTCGAATCGACCGCGGCGATGACCGCAATCGTTCGCGCATCGAAGGTGCCGATCATCGCCGACATCCATTTCCACTATAAGCGCGCGCTTGAAGCCGCCGACGCCGGTGCCGCTTGCCTGCGGATCAACCCCGGCAACATCGGCTCGCCCGAGCGTGTGCGCGAAGTCGTCCGCGCCGCCAAGGCCAACGGCTGCTCGATGCGGATCGGCGTCAACGCCGGGTCGTTGGATCGCCATCTGCTCGAGAAATACGGCGAGCCGTGCCCCGAGGCGCTCGTCGAATCGGCACTGGAGCACGCCAAGCTGCTCGAGGACGCCGACTTCCGCGAGTTCAAGATTTCGGTGAAGGCATCCGATGTCTTCCTCGCCGTCGCCGCGTACAACGGGCTGGCGGAGGCGTGCGACTATCCGCTCCACCTCGGCATCACCGAGGCCGGCGGGCTCCAGGGCGGCACCGTCAAGTCGTCGATCGGCCTCGGCATGCTGCTGTGGGCGGGGATCGGCGACACGATCCGCGTCTCACTCTCGGCCGACCCGGTCGAGGAGGTCAAGGTCGGCTACCACATGCTCAAGTCGCTCGGCATCCGTGCCCGCGGCGTCCGCGTCGTCAGCTGCCCGAGCTGCGCCCGTCAGGGCTTCGACGTCGTCAAGACCGTCGAACGCCTCGAAGCCGCGCTCGCCCACGTCACCACCGAACTGTCGCTCAGCGTCTTGGGCTGCGTCGTCAACGGCCCCGGCGAAGCGCGCGAAACCGACATCGGCATCACCGGCGGCGGCAATGGCAAGCACATGGTCTTCCTGTCGGGCGTCACCAGCCACCACATCGACGAACCCGCAATGGTCGACCACATCGTCGGGCTGGTCGAGACGAAGGCAGCGGAGATCGAAGCGGCGAAGGCGGCGAAGCTCTTGGCAGAAGCAGGACTGCTGGTCGCTGCGGAGTAGACGGGCAGGGGGGACGACATGCTGCAACCGACACCCGCGGACACCTTCGAGCTGTCGATCACCCGGCTGATCGCGGTCCCTCGCGCCAAGCTGTACCGCTGCTGGACCGACCCAGCGCTGATCGTAAAGTGGTTCACCCCGCCACCGTTCACCACGGTCTCGGCGGAGATGGACGTCCGTCCCGGCGGGGCGAGCCTCATCGTCATGCGCGCCCCCGACGTCACCGACTATCCCAATCGTGGGCAGTATCTCGACGTCATCCTCGACCGCCGCCTCGTCTTCACCGACGCCTATACCGGCGACTGGCAGCCGTCTGCCAAGCCGTTCATGACCGGCATCCTGACTTTCGACGACGAGGGGGAGGGCACCCGCTATACCGCGGTCGTCCGCCACTGGACCGCCGCAGACCGCGACGCGCATGTCGCGATGGGGTTCGAGACCGGCTGGGGCATCGCGACCGACCAGCTCGCCGCGCTCGCAGCGACACTGTGAGCATCCGCCCTTCCACCCCCGCCGACGTTCCCGCGATCCTCCAACTGATCGTCGACCTCGCGGTCTACGAGCGCCAGCCCGATGCGGTGAAGGCGACCGTTGCCGGGCTGACCGAGTCGCTGTTCGGCGCGGCCCCGACCGTCGAGGCGATCGTTGCCGAGCACGACGGCAGCATCGCCGGCATGGCGTTGTTCTTCACCAATTATTCGACGTGGTGGGGGAAGAACGGGCTCTACCTCGAGGACCTGTACGTGACGCCGGAGGCGCGCGGGGCGGGGCTCGGCAAGGCGCTGCTCCAGCGGCTCGCGGCGATTGCGGTCGAGCGGGGGTATGCGCGGGTCGAGTGGTCGGTGCTCGACTGGAATGCGCCGGCGATCGGTTTCTACCGCTCGATCGGCGCGGTGCCGAAGGACGAGTGGACGGTCTACCGGCTCGACGGCGATGCGCTGGCGCGACTTGGGGGCGATGCGCTGGCGCGACCTGGGGGCGATGCGCTGGCGGCGCTGGGCACCACGCCGGCATGAACCCCTGGGCGGCGCTCGTCATCGGCGGGCTGTGCGAGGTCGGCTTCACCACCTCGCTGCGCTACGTCGACGGCTTCCGCAATGTGCCGTGGGTCGCCGCCTTCCTCGTCGCGGTGACGTGCAGCATGGGGCTGCTCGAATATGCCGGGCGGTCGATCCCGCTCGGGACGGCGTATGCGGTGTGGGCGGGGATCGGCGCGGCGGGGACGGCGCTGGTCGGCATCGCGGTCTATGGCGACCCGGCGAGCCTCCCCCGGTTGCTCCTGCTGACCGGGCTGATCGGCTGCATCGTCGGCCTAAAGGCGCTGGCATAGGCGACCGCCTGACCTTGACAAATTGTGCGGATTAGGTTAGTCGTCTGCATGAGATCAAACCCAAATCCTACAGATTATCCTCCACGAGCCGCCGCAGCACTTTCGGTACGCGATTGCGCAGCTGCGCGCCCGGAAGCGACCGGCACCGGCTTCGTCGCGGAGGGCGCGCGTTTCATCGCGACGTGGCGTCAACTTCGTCAACTTCCAGCCGCCGCGGGGCGGAGAGCGAAGACGAAACAACACACGCTTTTATGTGAACTTATTTTGAACTTCCCAAACTGGTACAAAGTGACAGCGGCGGCGAGTTCGCCTATCTGCCCCCATCATGGCTGACAAAGTACAACGGGTCCGGGGAACGCAGGACCTTTACGGCGACGAGATCGCGCGGTTCGACACCGTCGTCGACGCGTTTAACCGCGTCCGCAAGCTGTACGGCTTCCGCCGCGTCGACGTGCCGATCTTCGAATTCACCAGCGTCTTCGCGCGCTCGTTGGGTGAGACGACCGACGTCGTGTCGAAGGAGATGTACAGCTTCGACGATCGAGGCGGGGAGTCGCTGACGCTTCGCCCCGAGTTCACCGCCGGCATCTGCCGCGCGTACATCTCGAACGGCTGGCAGCAGTTCGCCCCGATGAAGCTCGCCGCGCACGGGCCGCTGTTCCGCTACGAACGCCCGCAGAAAGGGCGGTATCGCCAGTTCCATCAGCTCGACGCCGAGATCATCGGCGCGGGCGAGCCCGCCGCCGACGTCGAGCTGATCGCGATGGGGGCGCAGTTGCTGAGCGAACTCGGTATCGGCGACAAGGTCACGCTCCAGCTCAACACCCTCGGCGACGCCGAGACGCGGCATGCATGGCGCGCGGCGCTGGTCGCGCATTTCCGCGCCAACGCCGACGCCCTGTCGCGCGAAAGCGTCGAACGGCTCGAGAAGAACCCGCTGCGGATTCTCGACAGCAAGGACGCGACCGATCGCGAGCTCGTTGCGACCGCGCCGGGCATCGACGCGCACATGACCGCCGAGGCCGGGGCGTTCTTCGAGGCGGTGCAGAAGGGTCTGCAGGCGGCGGGGGTCGCGTTCGAGCGCGCGCCGGCGCTGGTCCGGGGGTTCGATTATTACCGGCATACGGCGTTCGAGTTCGTGACGGACCATTTGGGGGCGCAGGGGACGGTGATCGGCGGCGGGCGGTATGACGGGCTGATCGAGACGATGGGCGGCCCGAGCACGCCCGCGGTGGGGTGGGCTGCCGGGATCGAGCGGCTGGCGATGCTGGTGGCTGAGCCGGTGGGGGAGGCGAGCCTGACGGTTATCGCCGACGCTGCTCAGCTCGAGCCTGAGGCTGCTGCCCTGACTATGGTCTTGAGACAGGCGGGTATTCGTGTCGACAACAGCTATGCGAACAAGCCCAAGCGGCAAATTGAAATAGCGCGAAAGCGGGGAAGCTCCGGCCTTGTGTTCGTTCGCGCGGCCGTTGAAAGCGACGCCAAGCTCACCGTGCATCTTCGCTATCTCACGGATCAGCGGGATGAGCAGGAGCGCCTTTTCAGGACGATCGCTCCCATTCTCGATGCTCGATACAATTTTTCCGGGGAAGATATGAGCTACCTCGGCGCATGATTTTTGTTCACTCCCTCCCGATCGTCATCCCCGCGAAGGCGGGGACCCATTTTCCAGAGGCCGCTGGGCATTGCCCCCGGCCGCACGACGGGCGTCGCTTCACCAATACCGTCTCTGGAAAATGGGTCCCCGCCTTCGCGGGGATGACGACCTTGGGGGTAGGCGGCGCTGCAATGCCAACAAAAACCGGGCGCGCCGCATGATCTCCATCCCCCCCGAACGCATCGCCCAGATCGAACGCCGCCACGCCGACCTCGCGGCGCAGATGGGCAACCCCGATCTGCCGTCGGACAAGTTCGTCGCGCTGTCGAAGGACTATGCCGAGCTGACCCCCGTCGTCGCGGCGGCGGCGGAGGTGCGGCGGTTGCGTGACGAGGCGGCGGGGTTGGAGGCGATGCTCGCCGACCCCGAGATGCGCGAGATGGCCGAGGCCGAGGCGGCCGAGATCGCCGAGGCGCTGCCGCTCGCCGAGCGTGCGCTGGCATTGAAGCTGCTCCCGCGCGACATCGCCGACGACCGCCCGGCGATGCTCGAACTCCGCCCCGGGACCGGCGGCGACGAGGCGGCATTGTTCGTCGGCGACCTGTGGCGGATGTACCAGCGCTACGCCGACAGCCGCGGCTGGCGGGTCGAGCTGATCTCGGCGAGCGCGGGCGAAATGGGCGGGTACAAGGAAATCATCGCCAGCGTCACCGGCGCGCAGGTCTTCGCCCGATTAAAGTTCGAATCCGGCGTCCACCGCGTCCAGCGCGTCCCCGCAACCGAGACGCAGGGGCGCATCCACACGTCGGCGGCGACGGTGGCGGTGCTGCCCGAGGCCGAGGAGGTCGACGTCCAGATCGCCGACAAGGACCTGCGGATCGACGTCTATCGCTCGTCGGGGCCGGGTGGCCAGTCGGTCAACACGACCGACTCGGCGGTGCGGATCACGCATATCCCGTCGGGGCTAGTCGTCATCCAGCAGGACGAAAAATCGCAGCACAAGAATAAGGCGAAGGCGCTGCGCGTGCTGCGGACCCGGCTGTACGAGCTCGAGCGCGCCAAGATCCACGACGCGCGCGCCGCCGATCGCAAGTCGATGGTCGGGTCGGGCGACCGGTCGGAGCGCATCCGGACGTATAATTTCCCGCAAGGGCGGGTGACCGACCACCGCATCAACCTGACGCTCCACCGCCTGCCCGAGATTATCGAGGGGGCGATGGACGAGCTGATCGGGGCGTTGATCGCGGAGGACGAGGCGACGCGGCTGGCGGCGCTGAATGACTGACGGACTGGCTCCCTCTCCCCTCGAGGGAGAGGGACAGGCGCGCTTGCGCCAGGGTGAGGGTGCGGGCCGTGAGGATGAAAATCAGGGTGCGAATGACTTAGGTCCTCACCCTCACCCTGGTCGCCAAGGGGCGACCGGTCCCTCTCCCTCGAGGGGAGAGGGAAGCAGTGCCGACGCCGCGCTCCGCGCCGCGGCAAAGCGGATCGACCGGCTCGATGCCGAGGTGCTCCTCGCTTATGTCGCCGGGGTCCCGCGTCTGAAGCTGCTGATGTCGCCGTGGCGGACTGTCGACACCGTGGCGTTCGATCGCCTCGTCGACCGGCGGGCAGCGGGCGAGCCAGTCGCCTATATCACCGGGCGTCGCGAATTCTGGTCGCTGGTCCTGCAGGTGACCCCCGACGTCCTCATCCCCCGTCCCGATTCGGAGACGTTGGTCGAGGCGGCGCTCGACCATTTCGCCGCGACGCCGGGGCCGGGCCGCGTGCTCGATCTCGGCACCGGGTCCGGGGCGCTGCTGCTGTCCGCGCTGACCGAATGGCCGGCGGCGCACGGGGTCGGGGTCGATACCTCGGAGGGCGCGCTGCGGATCGCGATGGCGAACGCAGAGACCGCCGGCGTCGATGAACGCGCGGAATTCGTCCACGGCGGCTGGGACGCAGCGACGGGAGGGTTCGACCTCGTGCTGTGCAATCCGCCATATATCGCGACCGGCGAGGTCCTGCCCCGCGATGTCGTCGAGTGGGAACCCGCGGCGGCGCTATTTGCCGGGGCGGACGGGCTCGACGACTACCGCGCGCTCGCACCGCTGCTCGGGGCGTATATTGCGCCGGGCGGCGTCGGCTGCATCGAGATCGGCTCGACGCAGGCCGATGTGGTGACGGCGCTGTTCGCCGCGCAGGGGCTGAGCGTCGAATTGCGCCATGATCTCGCGGGGTTGCCGCGCTGCCTCGTGGTCACCAAATAGCGCTTGGAGCAGCGGTGGTTTACCGCTAGACGGGTGATAAGCGTGGTCGACCGGACACGGCTCCCCGCTTCTGACTTCCTTGCTGCGATGTGCGCCAACGATCGGCTCGCCCCCGGCGGATAAGCAGACCCTTCCGTTGATGCATGCCGCACGGGGATCGAATCGTTGATCAGAAACAATAACCAGAACGGTCGTCGCCGCGGGCGTGGCGGTGCGCGTCCGCCGCAGGCCGGTGGCGGTCCGTCGGGCAATTACGGCAACAACAACGGCGGCGGCAGCCGGATCGACGTTCGCCAGCGCGGTAACGCGACCCAGTTGCTCGAGAAATACAAGGCGATGGCGCGCGACGCGACGCAGAACGGCGACCGTGTCCAGGCCGAATTCTACATGCAGTACGCCGACCATTATTATCGCGTGCTCAACGAATTCCGTGCCCGCGACCCGCAGCCCGCGCCGCGCCAGAATTACGACGAGGACGATGGCTTCGACAACATGGGCGGCGTCGGCCAGAATTATGCGCAGCCGCAGTCCGGATCGTATGCCGATGACGGCGACGACGAGGACGAGGGTGACGATGCGCGCCAGGCCGCAGCGCAGCCCGAACGCGCGAACTACGACCGCCAGAACGCTGACCGCCAGAACTATAACCGGAATGCGAACGGCAGCGCGAATGGCAACGGTGCGAGTGCGCCGCAGCAGCGCGCATACAACGGCCAGCGCGACGGTCAGCAGCAGCGTGAAGGCCAGCAGCCGCGCGAGGGGAACCAGCAGCGCGACGGTCAGCAGTCGCGTGAGAATAATCAGCAGCGCGATGGGCAGCAGCCGCGTGAGAGCAATCAGCAGCGTGATGGCCAGCAGCAGCGCGAGACCTATCAGTCGCGTGATGGCCAGCAGCGCGAAGGTTATCAGCAGCGCGACAATAGTCAGCGTGACAACGGGCAGCGCGACAACGGACAGCGCGCCAGCAGCAACCGCGATGCCGAACCCCGTGAGACGCAGGCGGTCGAGCCACGTGAGGCGCAGCCGGCCGAAGCGCGTGAACCGGGTCGCGCCGATCGCGTCCGTGGCTCGGCCCGCCGCACGCCCGAGGCTAGTTCGGCAGCGACCGAGCCGCGTGTAGCTGAGGTGACGCCGACGTTGCCGTTCGAGCAGCGCCCGGTCGAGAACATGATTGCCGGTCTTCCCGGTCCGGCGACGATCGCCCCCGCAGTGCCCGTCGAAGCGACGCCAGCAGTCGCAACTTCTGCCGTCGATACCGACAGCGTTGCCGAGCCGGTTCGCCGCCCACGCGGTCGTCCGCGCAAGGTCGTCGCTCCGGTCGAAACGTCCGCAGTCGAGGATGTCGCCGACGCCTGACCCCAAAGCTGGCTTCGACGCCGCGCTCGCTGCCGGTTTCGACCGTGCGTGGGCCCTGCTCGCAGCGGCGCCGGGCGACCCGGGATCGGGGCTGCGTCTGCCGGTCGTCGCGACCGCGTCTACCGGTGAGCCCGATGCCCGGGTGATGGTCGTGCGCGCGGTCGATCGCGCGGCGCATTGCCTGACCGTCTACACCGATAGTCGCGCAGCGAAGGTCGCCGTCCTCGTTGCCGCGCCACGCGTCGCCGTCACCGGCTACGACACGCCGACCCGGCTCCAGCTCCGTCTCCACGGTGCGGCAACGATCGCAACCACCGGGAACGCTGTCGATGCGGCGTGGGCGGCGCTGACGGCGGGCGGTCGCACCGCGTATCAGAGCGTCCGGCCCCCCGGCACGCCGGTCGCGCAGCCACCACCGTGCCGGCCCCCCGGCACGCCGGTCGCGCAGCCACCACCGTCACCGGTTGCACTGCCCGACGACGGCCGCGCGAACTTCGCTGTCGTGACGATCGTCCTCGACCGCTTCGAGTGGCTCGACCTCTCGGTTCCCGGGCACCGGCGCGCAGTCCATATCCGCGACGGCGTAGACTGGCGCGGGACTTGGCTCGTCCCCTGAGTTAACCGACCGTTGCAATCCTGCCACGTTTCGCGACGATCGGCGCTGTCACAAAGTTGCAATATCGAAGTCGCCGAAGTGTCATGGCCCGCGTCTAGGCCCCGCTCATCCAATGAGCACAGGGGACTGCGTGAACATGACGACGACCAAGTGGGGCTTCGCGCTCCTCGCCGCGACCGCGATGACGACGATGGTGTCCGCGCCGCTGCACGCGCAGACCGCCGAAGCGACCGCATCGCCCGAAGAAGCGGCTGCCCAGCTCGAATTCCTCAAGGCGCAGGTCGATGCCCTCCAGGCGCAGCTCGACGCCGTCAAGAAGTCGGCCGGGATCAACACCCCGTCATGGTCGGGCGGCATGCCCCAGCTGTCGAACCCCGACGGCTACAAGTTCAAGGTCAGCGGCGAGCTGCAGTTCGACGCCGGCCAGGTCGGCAACCCCGGGCCGAACAAGATCGTCACCAACAACCTCGGCTATAACGCGCGTTCGCGCCGCCTGCTGATCGGTGCCTCGGGCGCGCTGCCCGGCGATTTCTCGTATAACTTCCAGTTCAACCTCGCCGAAGGCGTCGTCGACTATGAAGACCTGATCTTCGAATACGCGCCGCACAAGACGCCGTTCACCTTCACCGTCGGTTACTTCTACCCGTTCAGCTCCATGGAAAACATGATGAGCAACCGCTTCACCTCGTTTACCGAGCGGGCGCAGTTGAACGACGCGACGGGCAACGGCCGCCGCCTCGGCCTCGCGGCAACCTACGCCGACAAGGCCGGCGACTTCCGCATCCAGGTCGGTGCGTTCGGCGAAGGCATCAACGGCAACACCGCCCTGACCTACACCGGCACCTCGACGTCGGTGCTCAACGCTCCCGCCGGGACCGTCGCGACGACGACCACTGTCGCCACGAACAACAACGGCCTGTACGATCGGACCGGTTACCAGTTCTCGGCACGCACGGTCTACTCGCCGCAGATCTGGGGCGGCCAGCTCCACCTCGGCGCGAGCGCGCAGTATCGCCGCTTCCGTCAGGACGCGCAGGGCATCCAGTATCGCGCCCGTCCGTTCACCCAGACGACCGATCAGCGCTTCGTCGGCACCGGCAACATCGCGTCGAAGGGCGACCAGATCTACGGCATCGAAGCGATGTTCATCGAAGGTCCGTTCCACGCTGCGGGTGAAGCCCAGTACGTCAATGTCGACGGCTATCGCCCCGGCACCGTCGTCGTCAGCCCGAAGGTTCTCAGCGGCACGTTGTATCCGCAGGATGCGCACTTCATCACCGGCTACGGCGAGGCGGGCTTTTGGCTCACCGGCGAGACTCGCGGCTATAAGAACGGCAAGGTCGACCGGACCAAGATCCTCAACCCGGTCAGCGCGGGCGGCCTCGGCGGGGTCCAGATCGTCGGTCGGGTCGATTACCTCGACCTGACCGATGCCGTCGGCAACACCGCGGCGAACAGCCTTGGGCTGATCAACGGCGGCAAGCAGATCGGCTACCTCGGCGCGATCAACTACTGGCCGATCGACTATGTTCGCTTTACCGCCGAGTATGCGCGTGCGGAAGTCACTGGCGGATCGTTTGCCGCGACCGTCGTCCCGACCAGCACGGCGAACCCGTCGCAGCGCAAGTACGGCACCGACACCTTCCTGTTCCGCGCCCAGATCGACTTCTAAGCGCATTCAGCAATATCGAACGGGGCGGTCCGGCAACGGACCGCCCCGTTTCGTTTCACCTCGTGTGGCGCCCAGTGGCCCCAAGACGGCCCAGGCTGCGTCGAGCTTAGCGCCGCTTGGAGGTCGGATCGATGACCTCGTCGTCGTGCCCGCTGTTCGCGCTGACGAACACCAACCCCATCAGCGCGCCGGCGAGCAGCAGCGACACGCCGATGCCGAGTCCGAGCGCGAGCATGAACTGCCAGTGGAGAACGACGCCGTCGCGGTGGAGAATCCATAGCGCGCCCGCGATCGCAATGGCTGCGATCGTGACCATAAACGCCATCAGCCGGCGAAAGCGCCGCCAGTGATCGATTCTCACGGGGATGACGTCGTTCATCGTCTTTCCTTTCGGCCCGATTCGGCAGACACTCTGTCGGCGTGAAGCGGATATGGGGGCACCCCGGACGCTGCGCATCCTTGGGACGGAGTTGGCGCGATGTCGATCGGATCGATTCTCACCGGCAAGAAACCGCTTATCAGCGTTGCGACCGCGACTCCGATTCGCGAGATCGCCGCACTGCTATTTGAAAACCGAATCGGGGCGGTGCTCGTCGTCGAGGATGACGCGATCCTAGGTATCGTCTCCGAACGCGATATCGTCGCCGGCCTTCATGTCCACGGCCCCGCCATCCTTGAGACGACTGCAGGCGCAGTGATGACTTCCCCCGTGGTGACCGCGACACCGCGCACAACTGTCGTCGCTGCCATGGAGGTGATGACCAATCGCCGAATCCGCCACCTGCCGATCGTCTTGGACGGCGAGCTGCTCGGGCTGGTGTCGATCGGCGACCTCGTCAAGCGGCGGATTGATGACGCCGAACACGAGGCGAGTGCTCTCAAGGAGTACATTACGACCGCGTGAGGGGGATTCCGAGGCGTCTCACGCGGGTCCTGAGGGGCAGGGACAGGCGAAAGCGCACTTTTTTGCGCTGCAGCGAAGAAAGTTCTTGCCAGCCCCGAGGTCCGCGCCTAGATGACCACTCCCGGTTGACGGGCGGTTCGGGGCTTCCCCGGGCGCCGGTTTTCCCAGACAGCGATGACGGCTCGAGCGGCCTTTTACAGGTCAGCTTGAACGTCGCCGCTGCACTGAAACGGGTTTTTCACCTTTCGGTTTCAATCGAAAGCAACGAAAAAAAGAAGTTGACGGGGTTTGAGACACGGCCCATAAGCCGCCCCCGACGCCGAAGCGAACCACTGGGTTCTCCTTGGGGTCTCGAAAAAATTCAAGGCCGCTCGGCACCCCATCAAACGGGGAACTGAGTGGTGTCGCTCTTTCTCATTGTAGGTTGAATGAAGGGACATGTGGGCGGCGGTCCATGGCTCCGAGCGTACAAGGGCTCGGGTGTCATGGTTAAAACACGCCTCCTATATGTCTACCACAATGCACTACCGACTTTCGGGTCGGAATTGTCAGACTGGTTTTGCAGATTAGGACGCTCCTTGAACGGGGTGTCGTTGGCAGCGCGGCTTTCGGGCAGCGTTGGTGGCGATATTTCGGACATGAACTTGAGAGTTTGATCCTGGCTCAGAACGAACGCTGGCGGCATGCCTAACACATGCAAGTCGAACGAGACCTTCGGGTCTAGTGGCGCACGGGTGCGTAACGCGTGGGAATCTGCCCTTAGGTACGGAATAACAGTGAGAAATTACTGCTAATACCGTATGATGTCTTCGGACCAAAGATTTATCGCCTAGGGATGAGCCCGCGTTGGATTAGCTAGTTGGTGGGGTAAAGGCCTACCAAGGCGACGATCCATAGCTGGTCTGAGAGGATGATCAGCCACACTGGGACTGAGACACGGCCCAGACTCCTACGGGAGGCAGCAGTGGGGAATATTGGACAATGGGCGAAAGCCTGATCCAGCAATGCCGCGTGAGTGAAGAAGGCCTTAGGGTTGTAAAGCTCTTTTACCCGGGAAGATAATGACTGTACCGGGAGAATAAGCCCCGGCTAACTCCGTGCCAGCAGCCGCGGTAATACGGAGGGGGCTAGCGTTGTTCGGAATTACTGGGCGTAAAGCGTCCGTAGGCGGCTTTCCAAGTCAGAGGTGAAATCCCACGACTCAATCGTGGAACTGCCTTTGAGACTGGTTCGCTTGAAGATGGGAGAGGTTAGTGGAATTCCGAGTGTAGAGGTGAAATTCGTAGATATTCGGAAGAACACCAGTGGCGAAGGCGGCTAACTGGACCATTCTTGACGCTGAGGGACGAAAGCGTGGGGAGCAAACAGGATTAGATACCCTGGTAGTCCACGCCGTAAACGATGAGAACTAGCTGTCGGGGCTCTTAGAGCTTCGGTGGCGCAGCTAACGCATTAAGTTCTCCGCCTGGGGAGTACGGCCGCAAGGTTAAAACTCAAAGGAATTGACGGGGGCCTGCACAAGCGGTGGAGCATGTGGTTTAATTCGAAGCAACGCGCAGAACCTTACCAGCGTTTGACATGGCAGGGCGATTTCCAGAGATGGACTTCTTCTCGTAAGAGACCTGCACACAGGTGCTGCATGGCTGTCGTCAGCTCGTGTCGTGAGATGTTGGGTTAAGTCCCGCAACGAGCGCAACCCTCGTCTTTAGTTGCCATCATTTAGTTGGGCACTCTAAAGAAACCGCCGGTGATAAGCCGGAGGAAGGTGGGGATGACGTCAAGTCCTCATGGCCCTTACACGCTGGGCTACACACGTGCTACAATGGCGGTGACAGTGGGCTGCAAACCAGCAATGGTGAGCTAATCTCCAAAAGCCGTCTCAGTTCGGATTGTTCTCTGCAACTCGAGAGCATGAAGGTGGAATCGCTAGTAATCGCGGATCAGCATGCCGCGGTGAATACGTTCCCAGGCCTTGTACACACCGCCCGTCACACCATGGGATTTGGATTAACCCGAAGGCATTGAGCTAACCCGCAAGGGAGGCAGGTGACCACGGTTGGTTTAGAGACTGGGGTGAAGTCGTAACAAGGTAGCCGTAGGGGAACCTGCGGCTGGATCACCTCCTTTCTAAGGATTTGGCGAAAAGCGCCGACCGTCTTGAAGCGGTTGGAATGCTTTCTCCGTTCCAAAGAACATTACCGCCGCCCTCATGTCCCTTCATCCTGGAAATCGCCGCAAGGCGGTTCGCGCCTTTTGGTGCTGAGCCGCCGGGCGTCGTTAGCTCATGGGCCGGTAGCTCAGTTGGTTAGAGCACACGCTTGATAAGCGTGGGGTCGGAGGTTCAAATCCTCCTCGGCCCACCAGTTCTTCTAATGGGGCCTTAGCTCAGTTGGGAGAGCGCTAGCTTTGCAAGCTTGAGGTCATCGGTTCGATCCCGATAGGCTCCACCATTTAGCTATACACTGTCATCCACCGCGGATCGCGCGAGGATGGCTTCCAGGATGAGGCAACCAGTTTGCCGTTACCTACGGGTAGCGGCGATACCGGTCGTTGGCGATTACGCTTTCGACCATCTTTGACATTGTGAATGGGTTTTTTGAAATCGATGCCGTAGCCCGGTGTCGTGCAGCTTCTGAGCTGTACGCAATCTGGCTGCGAGCTGATGATGATAGAAGCATTACTTCGGCAGGCTGCAATTCAAGCGCGCAGTGCTGTCGTTGGTGGTGTGGATTTTTAAGCGTGAGGTAAGGGCATTTGGTGGATGCCTTGGCATGCACAGGCGATGAAGGACGTGGCACGCTGCGATAAGCTGTGGTGAGGTGTGAGCAACCTTTGACCCACAGATTTCCGAATGGGGCAACCCAGCCTCTCTATCAAATCCGATCGCTCGGGTTCGCCCGAGCGTTGGGGTTTGGTGGTGAGGTTATCCTATGATGAATACATAGTCATAGAGAGGCAAACCCGGGGAACTGAAACATCTCAGTACCTGGAGGAAAGGACATCAACCGAGACTCCGTTAGTAGTGGCGAGCGAACGCGGACCAGGCCAGTGGCCTTA